>NZ_JBDLYJ010000001.1:771509-1801197 GCF_051337345.1 Amycolatopsis sp. MEPSY49
CCCGGGACCGCGCGGTCCCGGGCCCAGCGGGTCGTCGGTCGTCGACGTCGACGACCGCGTGAACGCGCGCGCCGCGATCGCCTCCACCGTGCACTCGGTCCGGACCTGCTCGAACAGCTGCTTGCCGCGCGCGTTGAGCGGCGCCCGCGTACGCGCCCTTCAATCGCGTCGAGCACCGCGTGCGCCTCCGCCGCGCGGTTGACGTACGTGTGGTCGCCCGGCGTGCCGAGCCCTTCGTAGTCGGTGACGACGACGCTGTCGCGGCGAGGGAAGATACGCGTGCTTGCTCCTCGTCGAGCAGGGGCAGTGCGCGGGGAACACCTTTTTGGACAGAGGTGTCGGAAAAGAATCACGTGAGGTGGACCACCATGTCGAGCCCGGCTCCGCGCGGGCGGCCGCGCAAGCTCCCGGTCGGGGAGCAGCGCGCCCGCGTCCTGCACGCGACGGCGAAGGTCGTCGCGCAGCACGGGATGCAGGGCGCGACGATCGAGCAGATCGCGCGCGAAGCCGGCGTCTCCCGCCAGGCCGTCTACGAGCAGTTCGGTGACCGCGCGACGCTGTTTTCCGAGGTCGTGGCCGTGACGGAGGAGCAGGCGTTCGCCGCCGTCGCGGGCCCGTCGGTGACCGACCCGCAGCCCGGCCTGCGGGCCTGGGCGCGGGCCAACTACGCCAACATGGTCACCTTCGTCGCGGACAGCCCGGAGGCCTACGGCGTGCTCCGCGCGGCCGAGCGCGCGGGCGACCCCGCTCTCACCCGGTTGCGGGAGAGGCTGGCCGTCGTCTACGCCGGCGCCGCCCGCAAGCGGTGGGCGGCGCACGGCATCGACTCGGGCCGCGCCGACCGCGCGCTCGTCACGCTCTTCTTCGCGATGACGGAGTCACTGGTGCAGGCGACGTGGGACGGCGAGCCGCCCGACCAGGAAGCCCTGATCGACCTGCTCACCGAATTCACGGTCGGCGGCGTCGCTCGCCTCCAGACGAAAGCGAGCGACGTCATCGACCGGCTGCGCTAAGCCGCGGCGAGGGCCGCTTCCGCGGACCCCACCACCCGGTTCCGTCCGCCGTGCTTGGCCGCGTACACGGCCGCGTCGGCGGACGCCATCACTTCCTCGATCGACGACCCGTCGAGCGGGTAGGCGGCGACGCCGATCGACGCCGTCTGGCGTTCGATGTCGACGGCGGCGCCTTCGTTGGTCTTCGTGCTGATGATCAGCTCGCTGACCCGTTGCCGGATCCGTTCCGCGGTCACGATCGCGTCCTCTTTGGACGTCGACGGCAGCAGCGCGACGAACTCTTCGCCGCCGAACCGGCCGACCAGGTCGTGCGCGCGCGTCTCCTGCTTGACCACGGCGGCGACCGCCTTGAGCACGTCGTCCCCCGCGAGGTGCCCGTAGGTGTCGTTGATCCGCTTGAAGTGGTCGAGGTCGATCATCATGGCGCCGAAGCTGCCGTTGTCGCGCTCGGCGCGCGAGATCTCGCGCTGCGCGCCGTCCTGCCAGGTCGTGGCGTTGAGCAGCTGGGTCTTCTGGTCGGTGGTGGCCAGCTCCTCGAGCCGCTTGATCAGCACCGACCGCTGCAGCACGTACAGCGGGAGGATGACCAGCACCGAGAGCAGCGGCTCCTGGCCGAGCACCATCACCAGCAGCCCGCCGACGCACAGCGTGGACAGCTCGAGGAGGTTGTCGTCCATGCCGCCGAGGCAGCTCTCGACCGTCGCTTCCTCCGGGTTGGCCAGGTAGAGACCGAGGCCGGTGAGGGCCGCGTTGACCACGAAGTACACCGCCACGGCGAGCGTGACGGCGGGGACGCTCAGCCCCGTCGAGAAGTGCGTGACCAGCCCCGCCGAGCAGGCCGACAGCGTCGCGCTGGTGGCGTTCGCGGCGACCCGGTGCGGCTGGCCGGGGCGGGTGCCGGACCAGCTGCGCAGCGCCAGGCCGACGTACAGCGTCACCCCGAGCAAGGTGACCAGCTGCGTCGGCAGCAGGAGCGCGGCGGGCAGCAGCCACACCGACGTCATGTTCATGTGCGGACCGTCGCTCAGGATGCGCCGCTGGCGCTCGATCCGACGGCTGACCTCGGTCTGCGCCAGGGCGAGCGCGCCCAGCAGGCCGAGGATGCCCAGGTGCTTCAGCGTGATCGTGGTGGTGACCGTGGCGACGGCCGTCCAGCCCACCAGCACTGCGATCGCCGCGAGCGTGACAGCGATCCAGCGGGGCGGCCGCCGCCACAGCGCCCAGCCCGCAACACCAGAAATCACGCCTTGTCCAGACCGTTCCCCCAATGTGACCATTTTTCCCCCAAACCCTTGCGCTCGGTGGTGGTGATGAACCACTCACGGACAGTTTCAGCCCGTTTGCCGTCTGTCCACAAGGGCCTTAGGTGTGTACATTTTCCGGGACGCCGGATCGAAGGGTGGCCAGCGATGCGTTCCAGAGATCAGTGAGCCGGAGCCGCGCCGCAAGGTCGCGATGACGAAACCAGCGTGTCGAGCGTGCTCAGGCGTGTTCGGCGCGCTGGGTCTCAAAGTCATGCCCGCCTTCGCCCGCCCCCGAAAGCCGTGACCGCCGCCACGCCAGCGCGAGCGGCACCGTAAGTATCAATCCGGCAACGCCGAAGATGCCGACGGTCGTCTGCGCCCCGACGAAGTCCGTCAGCACACCGCCGATGAGCGGGCTGACGCCGAGCATCGTCGTCAACCCCGTGTTCGACAGGCCCATGGTCTGCGCGCGGTTCTCGTCCGGCACCGCGAGCGTCAACGACGCCGTCGCCTGCAGCAGCGCGACCGAGCCGAACGCGCCGGACAGGACGAAGAGGGCGATCGACACCCACGGGTTCGGCTGCGCGAAGCCGACCAGCATCGGCACCGCGCACAGCGCCGACAGCGGCCCGATCAGCTTCGGCCGCGCCGCGGCGGGCACCCACCGCGTGAAGACGAACGTGCCGAGGACGCTGCCCACCGGGTCGGCCGCGAGCAGGAGCCCGACGAGCTCGGGGCCGCCGCCCGCCGACGAGACGTACGGCGCGGCGATCCCCTCGTAGACCGGCAGCAGGCCCATCAGCCAGGTGAACAGGACGAGCGCCCGCAGCGCGGGGCTGGCGAACGCCACCCGGCCCCCGGTGCCGATCGTGGCGAAGAAGGACTTCCGCTTCTCGGCGTTCGCGGCCGGCGGCCGGGCCCGCACGCCGAACCGGACGAAGGCGGCGGACAGCAGGAACGTGACGGCGTCGAGCACGAGGGCCACGTGCGGGTCGAGCGCCAGCAGCAGCGCGCCGCCGCCGGCGAACCCGAGCAGCTGCGCCGTCTGGACGGTCATGGTCCGCACGCCCATGCCGACGACGAACCGGTCGCCTTCGAGGATCTGCGGCAGCAGCGCGAGCTGCGCGGCCTTGAACGGCGGGTTGAGCAGCGAGACGCCGGCGACGAAGACGCAGACCACCCAGAACGGCAGTGACGGGATGGCGACGAGCAGGATCAGCCCGGCCCGCACGAGGTCGACGGCGACCATCACGGTCCGGCGCGAGAACCGGTCGGCGAGGCCGGTCAGGAAGATGCCGCCGAGCAGCGAGGGAGCGAAGGTCAGGGCGTAGGTGAGGCCGGTCAGCGTGGCCGAGCCGGTGGCGGTGAAGACAAGGATGGACAGCGCGACCCTGGCCAGCTGGTCCCCGGTGATCGAGAGCAGTTCCCCGAACCACAGCGCGCGGAACTCGGCGATCCCGAACACCTCGCGGAACGTGACGCGATCCCGCGGAGCTGCCATGCGCTTTCTCCCGACCTCTTGTGCAGACCGTGCCCCTCGTATGACCGATGGTGACGAAAAGGACCGGTCGGTCATGAGGCAGTCACGGTACGTGAGTTACCTCAGCCAGTGTCCCGTGACTGTTGGTAAATCTCTAGGTTCTTTCGCCGGTATCCAAGGTGTCACGGAGCTTTCCTGGACGCGTCAGACGATAGCCCGCAGTGTCTGGCCGGTCGCCCAGGAGTCACCAATGGATCATTCCGTACCCGATGGGCGGAGGACCAGAGGCAAAAGTAGCCACCTCGCGTTCGCGAGGTGGCTACTGGGTTTGCGCAGGTGGCGGGGTCAGCCGTCGACGGCCAGGGCGTCCTCCGCCGGGGTCCTCGTGGTCTGCGCGGCCCGCTCGGCGTCCCTCTTGGCCACCTCTTCCCGGACGATCGGGATCACGTACCGCCCGAAGTCGATCGTGTCGCCGAGCATGTCGTAGCCCCGCGCCGACAGGATCTCGACGCCCAGGTCGTAGTAGTCCAGCAACGCCTGCGCCACCGTCTCCGGCGTTCCCACCAGCGCGTTCGAGTTGCCCGCGCCGCCCGTCGCGGCCGCCGTCGGGGTCCACAGCGCGCGGTCGAACCGCTCGCCCCGGGCCGCTACCGCGAGCAGCCGCTGGGAGCCCGTGTTCTCCGGCTCGGTCAGCTTGTGCCGCCGGGTCAGCGGCTGGCCGCCCTTGGTGCGGTCCTTGATCGCCCCGACCGTCGCGTACGCCTTTTCCCAGGCCAGCTCCTCGGTCGGCGCGATGATCGGCCGGAACGCGACCTGGATCCGCGGCACGTCCGTGCGGCCGGCCGCCAGCGCCGCGGCCTTCACCGACTCGATCTGCTCCGCGGTCTGGGCCAGCGGCTCGCCCCACAGGCAGTAGATGTCCGCTTCGGCGCCCCCGGCGGCGTACGCGGCCGGCGACGAGCCACCGAACGACACGCCGGGACGCGGCTGCTGCACCGGCTTCACGTCGGAGACGTAGTCGGCGAAGCGGTAGTACTCGCCTTCGAAGCCGAAGGGCTCGTCCGACGTCCACGCCTTCTTGATGATCTGGATGGCTTCGCGCGTCCGGGCGTAGCGCTGGTCCTTCGTGAGGTAGTCGCCTTCGCGCTGCTGCTCGTGGTCGTTGCCGCCGGTGATGAAGTGGACCGTCAGGCGGCCGTCGGAGATCTGGTCGAGCGTCGCGAACGTCTTCGCCGCGAACGTCGGGTACGAGACGTTCGGGCGGTGCGCGAGCAGGATCTGCAGTTTTTCGAGCTTCGTGGCGACGTACGCGGCCGCCTGCGCCGGGTCCGGCGAGCCGGAGCCGTAGGCGAACAGGACCCGGTCCCAGCCGAAGTCCTCGTGCGCGCGGGCCAGGCGCAGCGTGTACTCCTTGTCGAACACCCCACCCGACCGGGCGTGCGTCTCCGACCCGTCGTGCGTGCCCCCGATGCCCAGGAACTCGACCGGCATTCCGTCCTCCATCCATGCCCCCGCCGCCGCCCTCAATCGAGGCGCTGCGCGCCGCTGGCCCATCTCTCTCACGTCGGTAAGGCCAGAGCTACGCCTCGCGAAAGAACGCGGCAACGGAGTCCGCAGGGTGGAACTAGCGCCGGTTCGCTTCGATCACCTCGATCGACGCGCGGACCTGCTCGAAGGTGGGCGGGGCGGCCCGGTTGAACACGACGGTCAGGGACCGGCGCGGGATGACCACGAACTCGACGTCGACCCCGGCCGCCTCCGACGCGGCCTCGACGACGTCCCGCCAGTGCTTCGGGTCGATCCCGTCCGGATCGGCCCATTCGTGCGCGAAGATCGCCCAGTTGCCCCTGAGCAGGGTGCCGACCACGTCCTGCGCGGTGTGGACGCGGTGCGGCGGACCTATTTCAGCGGCCAAGTCTTCGCAGTTGAAGGACTGCTTCGAAGGCCGCGGCGCCTTGGTGGACTACGGACAATTCCGCTCCTCTCGCCGTCGTGCCGGGGATTCGGCGCCGCTCGCCGGAGTGTTTGGTTTTATTCCCGGAATTCCGGAGTATGGGAAGGACGTCCGGCGCCGGATCCCGCGCGTAGCTTCGGTCGCGTGGCCGATCGCGCGCCGTTCACCCTCGCTGTCGTGGGCGCCGGACCCCGGGGGGTCGGCGTCCTCGAGCGGCTCGGCGCGAACGCGGACCTGCCGCGCGACCGGCGGCTCGAGGTGCACCTGATCGACCCGTTCCCGCCGGGGCCCGGCCGTGTGTGGCGCTACGACCAGTCGCCGCTGCTGCGGATGAACTCCATGCCCGAGGACGTCACGATGTTCACCGACGAGTCGGTGAAGATGGCGGGCCCGGTCCGGCCGGGGCCGACGCTGCTGGAGTGGGCGCGAAAGGTGCGTGACGGCGCGCTCGACGCCGAAGTCCCGCCCGACGTCGTCGCCGAGCTGACCGCCCTCGACAGCTTCGACTTCCCGACCCGGCGGCTGCAGAGCGCCTATTTGACCTGGTTCTACCGCACGGTTCTCGCCGACCTGCCCGACGGCATCGACGTCGTCGAGCACGCCGCGCGGGCGGTCGGCGTCGACGGCAACGACGTCAGCCTGTCCGACGGCACGACCGTGCGCGCGGACGCCGTCGTCTTCACCGTCGGGCACCTCGACGCCGAGCCGGACGAGCGGGAGCGCGAGCTCGTCACGTTCGCCGCGCGGCACGGGCTCGCCTATTACCCGGCCGGCTACACCGCCGACGTCGACTACTCCGGCATCGCGCCGGGCGAGACCGTGCTGGTGCGCGGGTTCGGGCTGGCGTTCGTCGACCTGATGCTGCTGCTCACCGAGGGCCGCGGCGGCCGCTTCGAAGAGCTCGAGACCGGTGGCCTGCGCTACCACCCGAGCGGCGCCGAGCCGGTGCTGCACGTCGGCTCGCGGCGCGGGGTGCCCTACCACGCGAAGATCGGCTACCGGTTGCGCGGGAAACCGTTGCGGCTGCCCAGGTTCTTCGACGCCTACGCCATGGACGGCCTGGCCGGCGAGGCGCTCGACTTCCGCACGGACGTCTGGCCGCTGATCGCGAAGGAACTGGCCTGGGGCTACTACAGCGAGCTGTTCACCGGGCACCCCGACCGGGTGCGGCTGGACTTCGCGGTGTTCGCCGACGCCTTCGCCGACCTGCCGTGGGATTCACCGGGCATGCGCGACCTCGTCGCGCGAGCGGTGCCCGCCGAGGCCGACCGCCTCGACCTCGACCGCCTGGACCGGCCTCTGCGCGGCCGTCGATTCGGCACGGCGGAGGAGTTCGGCAAGGAGCTGCGCGAGTACATCGAAGCCGACCTCGCGCGCCGGGCGGACCAGGAGTTCAGCGCCGACCTGGGCGCCTTCATGGCGTTGCTGTCGGTGTACGGCCAGCTGCCGGTGCTGGTCCAAAAAGGACGACTGGACGCGTCTTCTCAAGTGTCCGATATGGACGGTTGGTTTCACGGCTTCTTCTCGTACTACGCCAGCGGCCCGCCACCGCGTCGCCTGGAGGAGCTGCTGGCGCTGCACGAAGCCGGCGTGGTCACCTTCGCCGGCGCCGAAATGCAGGTGACGACCGACGGCGGTGCGTTCGTCGCGACCACCGCCAGCTACCCGGGGACGGTGTCGGCGCGGACGCTCGTCGAGGCGCGGCTCCCGGGCCCGAGCGTGACCCGCGCGGCCGACGGCCTGCTCCGGCAGCTGCGTGACGCGGGCGAACTGGCCGAGGAGACGGTGGCGGACCCGGTGACGGGGGCGTTGCTGCCGTCGGGCCGGATCCACACGCGGGTATCGGACTCCCGCCTGCTCGACGGCACCGGCCGCCCGCACCCGCACCGGTTCGCGGTGGGCCCGCACACGAGCGCCCGCTCGGCGGCGGCGTTCACCCGGCCCCGCACGAACGCGTCGAGCTTCCGTCAGAACGACGCCGTGGCCCGCGAGATCCTGGCCCTCGTGAGTGAAAAACAGGGTTAGCACACTGTTTCTCACTCACGACACCAGGCCACCACCTCGGCCAGGACCTGCTCGACCGGCGGCATTTCCGCGATCTCGGCCGCGATGCCCCGCGCGATCTCGCCAGGCTTAGGGTCGGTGAGCAGTTCGCGCGCCGCCGCCTCGATCGCGGGGATGCGGACCTCGTCGCCGACCAGCGCGCGGGCGGCGCCGAGGGTGGAAAGCGTCTCGGCGTTGGCGAACTGGTCGGCGCCCTGCGGCAGGATCAGCTGCGGCAGACCCGCCGCGAGCGAGGCGAGCACTGTCCCGGTGCCGCCGTGGTGCACCACCAGTCCCGCGTGCTTCAGCACCTCGGCCTGCGGGACGAACCCCGCGACCTGGACGCGAGACGGCAGTGGGCCGAGCGCGGCGGGGTCGCCGGGGCCCAGCGCGACCAGGACGTCGACGTCGAGGTTCGACAGCGCGCGGATGGCGCCGCGCAGGACGTCCGTCGCGCCGTAGACCACCGTGCCGAGCGTCAGGTACACGAAGCCGTCTTCCGGCAGGGGCGGCAGCGGGACGTCGGGGTCGTACGGCGTCGGGCGCATCCGGAACACCGTCGGCACGGCGGCGGTGCCCGGGTCGCGGACGCTGTCGGGCCAGACGTCGACGCAGGCGTCGCCGAAGAGGGCGTCCGAGGGGAGCGTGCCCCAGAGCGGCCGCAGCCGTTCGGCGGCGACGGCCATGAGCTCCGGCGGCATCGACCGCCCGATCACGACCGCGAGGGCGGGGATGCCCACCCGGCGGGCTGCGATCCCGGCGCCGACGTCGCTCATCTCGTAGACGACCAGGTCCGGACGCAGTTCCGGGAGCAGCGGCGTCAGGTCGTCGAGCAGCGACCGCGGCAGCAGCTCGGCGAACATCGTGATGCCGACGTCCATGAACGCGGCGTCCTCACCGTGCCGTTTCTTGGCTTCGGCCTCCGCCTCGCCGATCGAGATGCCCGCGTGGTGGACGTCGAAGCCGAGGTCACGCACCTTGGGCACGAAGGCCTCTCCGGTGCCGAAGACGACGTCGTGGCCGGCTGCTTTCGCGGCGTTCGCCAGCGGCAGCAACGGGAACAGGTGGCCGTAGGCCGGGCGGCACGTGAAGAGGATGCGCACCACCCGAGCGTACTGCTCAGCCCTTGACGACCGGAGCGATTTGCTGCGCCCACTGCTGCGGCGCCGACGTCCCGCCGGGCAGGGAGTTGAAGTACTCCCAGCCGTCGATGCCGCCGAAGTCCGCGTACTTGCTCTTGAGGCTTCGTACGGTCGACTGGAGGGTCGACATGGCGACGTATCCACTGCAGTTGGCGGGGTTCGTGACCGTCCCGGCGACGACCTTGCTCGCGGGCACGATCCCGCGGCGGATGATGTTGTCGTACCCGGACGTGCTGCTCAGGGAGCCCCAGCCGCAGTAGAACTGCGCGTTGAACCAGGAGATCTGCGCGCCGCGGTCGCGGTAGAGGGTGTCGTAATTGAGGCCCGAGAGCCCGCCACCGCCGCTGAGTTCGGTGGCGACCGGGGCGAGGGTGATCAGGAACGAACTGCCGAAGTCGGCGCGCAGCGCGTCGATCAGCTTGGTGAGGGCGGCGTTCGACATGTGCTCTTCGACGTCGAGGTCGATGCCGGAGAGCGAGTAGGTGCGGATGAGGTTCCGCAGCAACGGGTAGTAGGTGTCGAACTGGGTCTCGAGCCGCTGGAAGCTGCCGGCGGCGGCCCCGCCGACGAAAGCGAGGACGTGCACGCCCTGGCTGCGCAGGGTGGCGAGATCCTGCCACATCCGCGTGAACTTGGCGGCGTTCGGGGGATCGTCGTTGAGGTGGACGACGCTGTTCGGGTCGAGGTGGATCGCGCCGACGATGACGTCCGTGGCCCCGGCGTCGCGCAGGGGAAGCGGCGAGACGTAGGCGGAGCCGTTGTAGATGGTCTGGTAGTAGACGACAACCCTGCGTCCGGCGGCGGCCGAAGCCGGCACCGCACCCGAAATCATCAGCACCAAGGCCACGAAGGCCACGCCGATCCTCCGCATGGTCCAGACCATACGTCGCCCGGCGCGGTGGGAAAAGCACTCACCGCCGATCCTGTCCGGTTTCTGTCTCAGCCCACCCTCTGGGCCGACCGCCCGGGAATCGCCGCCAGGAGTTCCTTCGTGTACTCCGCCCGAGGCTCCTCCAGCACCTGCGCCACCGGTCCCAGCTCCTCCAGCTTGCCCGAGCGCATCACGCCCACCTGGTCCGCCAGCTGCCGCACCACCGCCAGGTCATGCGAGATGAACAGGTACGACAACCCGAGTTCGGCTTGCAAATCCGCCAGCAACGCCAAGATCTGCGCCTGCACCGAAACGTCCAGCGCCGACACCGGTTCGTCGCACACCACGAGATCCGGCCGCAACGCCAGCGCCCGCGCGATCGCCACTCGCTGGCGCTGCCCGCCCGACAGCTCCGCCGGCTTCCGGCGCGCCACCGACGCGGGCAACGCCACCTGATCGAGCAGCTCAGGGACCCGCGTGCGCGGAAGCTTGAACGCTCGCAGCGGCTCCGCCACGACGTCCTCGATCGAGAACTTCGGGTTCAGCGACGCGTACGGGTTCTGGTACACGACCTGCATCCGCCGCCGCAGTCGCCGCAGCTCTTCGCCGCCGAGGGAAGTGATGTCCTGGCCGTCGAACGAAACCGAGCCGGCCGACGGCGTTTCCAACCGCAGCAGAAGACGGGCCGTCGTCGACTTGCCCGAACCCGACTCGCCCACCAACGCCAGCGTCTGGCCGCGCGGGATGTCGAACGAGACCCCGTCCACCGCGCGGATTCCGCCGTCGAACGTCTTCGCCAGGTCCCGCACCGACACCAGCGGCTCGGCAGCCGGCGCCGGTGGACGCAGCGTGCTCGACAAGCTCGGCGCCGCCGCGATCAGCTGCTGCGTGTACGGGTGCGTCGGCGCGCTCACCACCGACGAACCCTCCTCGACGACCGAACCCTGCGACAGCACCACGATCCGCGACGCGCGATCGGCCGCGACGCCGAGGTCGTGCGTGATCAGCAGGATCGCCGTCCCGGAGTCGGCAGCCAAGGACGTCAGGTGGTCGAGGATCCGCCGCTGGACCGTGACGTCCAGCGCCGACGTCGGCTCGTCCGCGATGATCAGCTTCGGCCGCCCGGCCAGCGCCGACGCGACCAGTACGCGCTGGCGCAACCCGCCCGACAACTGGTGCGGGTACTGCCGGGCGCGCAAAGACGGCTGAGGCACGCCCGCGCGCTCCAGCAACGAGATCGCCTCCAGCGACGCGGTGCGCCGGTCCGCGAGGCCGTGGATCTTCAGCACCTCCGCGACCTGGTCGCCGACCCGGTGCACCGGGTTCAGCGACACCGCCGGGTCCTGCGGCACCAGCGCGATCTCGCGGCCGCGCACCGAACGCCACTGGCGGGACGACAGCGAAAGCAGATCGCGGCCGTCGAAGGTGATCGAGCCGCCGTCGACGCGGCCGCCGCGTGGGAGCAGGCCGATCGCCGCGTGCGCCGTCGTCGACTTGCCCGAGCCCGATTCGCCGACGACGGCGACCACTTCGCCCGCGCCGACGTCGAACCCGACGTCACGCACGGCCGGCACCCCCTGGTACGACACGGCCAGGTCCGAAATCCGCAGCAGGGTCATCGATCTCCTCCGTCCAGCGCGCGGGACAGCCGGTTCGCGGCGAGGACCACCGCCGCGACTGTCAGCCCCGGGAACGTCGTCATCCACCACGCGGTGGCCAGGAGGCTGCGCCCGCCCGCGACGAGCGAGCCCCACTCCGGCGTCGGCGGCGTCGCGCCGAAACCGAGGAAGCTCAACGCCGACACCTCGAGCACGGCCGTGCCGAGCGTGAGCGTCGCCAGCGCCAGCACCGGGCCCGCCGCGTTCGGCAGGACGTGCCGCAGCAGCACGCCCGACCAGCGCACTCCCGAAGCTCGTGCCGCTTCGACGAACACGCCGTTCCGCACGCGAAGCACCTCCGCGCGCATGACCCGCGCGAAGGACGCCAGGTTCGCGATGCCGACGGCGATCGCGACGTTCGTCGTGCCGAAGCCCAGCGCCGTGACCAGGGCCAGCGACAGCAGGATCGGCGGGATGGCCAGGAAGACGTCGACGACCCGCATGATCACCGTGTCCGCCCAGCCGCCGCGGAACCCGGCCAGCAGGCCGAGCGCCGAACCCGCGACCAGTGCCACGAGCACGGCGATCGCGGTCGCCCGCAGCGAGAGCGACGCGCCGTGGATCACGCGCGCGTAGACGTCCCGGCCGGTCTCATCGGTGCCGAACAAGTGCTGCAGTGACGGCCCCTGCAGCCGCTCGGCCGGGACGCCGGTGATCGGGTCGTACCCGGTCAGCAGCCCCGGCACGAACGCCGCGAGCAGCACGAATGCCAGCACCCCCACCGCGAGCACGAGCCCGGGCGGGATCCGCACTTTCACGTGAAAGTGCGGCTTGGGAGCCTGGGCGAGGTCAACCACGGGCCACCTCCGGTGTCCGGGCGATGCGCGGGTCGAGCAGCGGGTACAGCAGGTCGACGACCAGGTTGAGCACCACGAACACCAGCGCGGCCAGCACGATCACCGCCTGCACGACCGGGACGTCCTGCGCGGTGACGGCGGCCGCGGTGATCCGGCCGACGCCGTCGCGGGAGAACACCGTCTCGGTGATCACCGACCCCGCGACGAGGTTGCCCGCCACCACACCGGCGACGGTCAACGTCGGCACGGCCGCGTTGCGCAGCAAGTGTCCGAAGTGGACGCGCCAGCGGCTCGCGCCCTTGGCCGCCGCGATCTCCGCGTATGGCTCCTCCTGCTGCGTCGCCAGGCTCTTGGCCAGCACCTGCCCGATGATCGCGCCGGTCGGCAGGGCCAGGGTGATCGCGGGCAGGATCACGGCGGAGAAGCCTTGCGTGCCGAGCGCCGGCAGCAGTCGCAGGCGGAACGAGAAGAACTGGATCAGCAGCAGCCCGACCCAGAACGGCGGCAGCGAGATCGCCAGCGAAGGCAGGGACAGCAGCGCCTGCCGCAACCAGCGGAACCGGGTGAACGTGCCGAGGAACGCCGACCCGCCGCCGAACAGCACCGCGAACACCAGCGCCAGGCCGGTGACGGCGAGCGTCGGCGGCAACGCCGTGACGACCATGTGCGACGCCTCGTCGCCGGTCGCGACGCTGCGCCCGAAGTCGCCGTGCAGGGCCGAGACCAGCCGTTTCAGGTACTGGACGGGCAACGGCGAGTCGAGGCCGTACTCCGCGCGGGCGGCGGCGAGCTGCTCGGGCGTGGCCGCCGATCCTGCGTCACTGCTCGCGAGCTTCGCCGAAACGGCGTCACCCGGCAGCAGGTAGAGGATCAGGAACGACAGCGTGAACGCCGCCCACAGCACGAACACCGCCTGCCCGACGCGGCGGAGGAGGTAGCGCCTCACGACAGCCACGCGTCGAACAGCTGCAGCCGCGACGACGCTTCGAAGTCGACGGCGTGCGCCTTCGAGCTGAGCGCGACGACCTGGGTCAGCTCGAACACCGGGACCGCGTAGGCGTGGTCGATGATCAGCTTCTGCACCTCGTCGGCGGACGGTTTGCGCTTGGCAGTGTCCACAGTGGACGATTGCGCGTCGAGGGCGACGTCGAGTGGATTGCCCGGCGTCAGCTTGCTGCGGTTGCCGGCCTTGGTGGAGAACTGGCCGCGCAGGATGTCCGGGTCGGCGCGCGTGACGTTGTACCAGAGGAAGTCGTAGTTGCCGGCCAGCTGGATCTGCGTGGTCTCGGCCGTCGTGTGCTGCTCGATCCGCAGGTCGAAGCCGATCTTGCGGAGCTGCTGCTGGATCAGCTCCAGCACGCTGCGGTTCTGGTTGAACACCGGCGAGAACACGACGGACGCGCTCAGCGGCTGCCCGTTCTTGACGCGGATGCCGTCGGGACCGGGCACCCAGCCGTCGCCGTCCAGCAGCGCCGCGGCGCCCTTCTGGTCGTACGCGAGCTGCTGCGAAAGGTCGCTGACCAGCGGTGTTGCCGAGCCGAGGATGCTCGTGGCGGCTTTGTAGCTCGGCGTCAGCACGGTGTTCACGACCTCGGCGCGGTCGACGCCCTTGAGCACGGCCTGGCGCACCTTCTCGTCGGCGAGCACGCCGCGTGTCGTGTTGGCGTGCAGGTTGAACACGACGCCGGGGTTGGGCCGGATGTTCTCGCTGAAGCCGTTGCCGGCGAACTGCGGCTCGTCGACCGGCTGGATGTCGGTGGCGGCGTCGAGCTGGCCGGAGGCGAGGCTGCCGGTGCGGACGCCGGGCTCGGGCACGATCTTGTAGTCGATCTTGTCGAGGTAGGCCTCGCCCTGGTGCTTGAAGAGCGACGAACCCCAGGCGTAACCCTTGCGCTTGGCCAGGACGATCTCCTGGTTCTGCTTCAGGCTTTCGAAGACGAACGGCCCGGAGCCGATCAGGCCGTTGCCCTGGCAGCGCTGCTCCGGCGTCTTCTTGAACGCCGCCGGCGCAAGGAGGCCGAGCGACATCGTCGAGCTGGCCTGCAGGAACTGCGCGCTGGGCGCGGAGAAGTCGAGGCGCACAGTCTGCGGGTCGACGACCGTGGACGCCTTGTACGCGGCGAGGTAGCCGTAGCCGAGCTGGGCTTTCGTGCCGAGGGCCTTGATGGCGTCGAAGCTGGTCTTCACGGCGGCGGCGTCGACGGGGCTGCCGTCGGAGAAGGTCGCGCCGGCGCGCAGGTGGAAGGTGAACGCCGTCGAATCGGCGCTGATCTCCCACTTCTCGGCCAGCCACGGCTTGATCTCGCCGGTCTTCGGGTCCTGGTCGGTGAGCGAGTCGACGAGCTGGCGGCCGACGTTGATGGACGCGTTCGTGGCGGCCTGCTGCGGGTCGATGCAGTCGGGCGCGGACGAGATGCCGAGCCGGAGCGTGCCACCGAGTTTCGGGGGCCCGGAGGCGGCTTGTTCGGTGCCGGCGGCGGAGCAGGCGGTCAGCAGCACGGGCAGGGCGAGCAGGGCCGCGGCGTTGCGGGCGCGGAAGAGTGGGGACACCGGACGGCCTCCAGCGGGGAGCGGTTGCGTCTTCGATGAGCGACGCTAACCACGCGCTGAAGGCCGTCCCACCAGGCGAACCGCGGTCCCAATCCCTGACACCGCAAGCATTCGCTCTTGACAGCGGTCAGCAGCGGCCGAGCATGTCCGTCAGCGCCGACTTCTCCGCCGTGTTGATCGTCAGCTTGAACTTGTACTTCACCGCGACCCACATCTTCGCGTAGGTGCACCAGTAGCTGGTGAGCGGCGGCTTCCACTGGTCGGGCGACTTGTCGCCCTTCTCCTGGTTGACGTTGTCCGTCACGGCGATCAGCTGCGGGTCGGTGAGGTCGTTCGCGTACGCCTGGCGCTGCGCGGTCGTCCACGACGACGCGCCGGTGCGCCACGCGTCGGCCAGCGGCACGACGTGGTCGATGTCCACATCGGACGCGGCCGTCCAGGTCTCGCCGTCGTACGGGCTCTTCCAGCTGCCGGACGTCGCCGCGCAGCTGGAGTCGGTGACCACGTTCGTGCCGTCGCGCTTGAGCACCACTTCACGGGTGTTGCAGCCGCCGCCCTGGTCGATCCAGTGCGGGAACTTGTCCCGGCTGTAGCCGGTCTGCGAACCGTCGGCTTTGACGGTCAGGGACGCGAGCTCGGTCTTCGCCGTCGACGCCGAAGGGATGCCCGGTGGGGTGGCCTCGGCGACGCTGACCAGCGTCCCGGAGAGCACGGCGGTGGCCGCGAGGATGGTGAACGAATGACGAACAGCACGCCTGGTTGGCATTTTGCTGCCTCCGGTTCAGGTGTGGGGACAGCTAACCCTGATACACCTGAGTGGCGTGTGCAACACGTATAGGTGACATGTTGCTGCCCGTTGGTGAACGCTGCGTTGCCGCAGGCTCACTCGACCGTGAAACTAGCAGGTCAGGCTGGTCCGCGGACCAGCCGAAGGTCTTGGGTGTGCCGGTACCAGGTCCACTTGTTCACCGCGCGCTCGTGGACGACGTCGTCGCTGACGGGCCGCGTCGGGATGCACCCGATCTGGAACGCGCGCGCGTAGAACGTCGTCGGCCGCTTGAAGATGGTCCCCTTCACGACGCGGATCGCCAGGCCGGGCCCGCCCGGGTCCGGCGTCACCTCCACCGACGAGGCGGGCCCGCGCAGCGCCACCTGCTCGTCGGCGTAGGCCACCCCGCGGACCAGCCGCAGCTCGCCGCGTCCGACGAGCACGCCGCCGACGTCGTCGCGGATCAGTGGCACCGGGTCGACCTCGCCGCGCAGCGCGAGCGCGACGGCCTGCAGCGGCGTCTTCGGGAGGTTCCAGAGCGCGGCGACCGACGAGTCCGGCGACGACGGCACGTACCCGACCGACACGCCGGAGAGCGCGTCCTTCCGCAGCAGGCGCAGGACGACCGCGGCGAGGTCCGCGTCCGTGCCGGACACGACCAGGTGATCGTGTTCGCCCAGCAAGGGGTCGATTTCCGCCTTGCCGGGACGGCTGGGCACGCGGACGGATTCGACGTCGTCGACTTCTTCGAAGCCGGCCGCGCCGTCGCCACAGGCCACCACGATTCCGCGCACCCGCAGGTCCTCCGTTACAGTCATGCACCGGCATTTCGTCAGCGCCACCGGTGTCCGTCCGGGACACTAAACCTCAGTCGTCGAACACCTGGAGTGTCACATGCCGGCCATCGTGCTCATCGGTGCCCAATGGGGAGACGAAGGCAAGGGCAAGGCCACCGACCTGATGGGTGACCGCGTCCAGTGGGTCGTCCGCTACCAGGGCGGCAACAACGCCGGTCACACGGTCGTCCTGCCGAACGGCGAGAACTTCGCCCTGCACCTCATCCCTTCGGGCATCCTGACGCCGGGCGTGACGAACGTCATCGGCAACGGCGTGGTGGTCGACCCGGGCGTGCTGCTCGATGAGCTGTCCGGCCTCGAAGCGCGGGACGTCGACACGTCCAAGCTGCTGATTTCGGCCGACGCGCACCTGATCATGCCGTACCACGTGGCCATCGACAAAGTCACCGAGCGGTACCTCGGCAGCCGCAAGATCGGCACCACCGGCCGCGGCATCGGCCCGTGCTACCAGGACAAGATCGCCCGCGTCGGCGTCCGCGTGCAGGACCTGCTCGACGAGAAGATCTTCCGCCAGAAGGTCGAAGCCGCGCTGGAGTTCAAGAACCAGGTGCTGGTGAAGGTCTACAACCGCAAGGCCCTCGACGCGAACGAGGTCGCCGACGAGGTGCTGGCCGCGGGCGAGAAGTTCGCGCACCGCATCGCCGACACGCGGCTGCAGCTCAACCAGGCCCTCGAGCGCGGCGAAACCGTGCTGCTGGAGGGATCGCAGGGCACGCTGCTCGACGTCGACCACGGCACGTACCCGTTCGTGACGTCGTCGAACCCGACGTCCGGCGGCGCGAGCGCGGGGTCGGGCATCGGCCCGGGCCGGATCACCACGGTGCTCGGCATCCTCAAGGCGTACACGACCCGCGTCGGCTCGGGCCCGTTCCCGACCGAGCTGCACGACGAGTCCGGCGAGTACCTGCGCAAGCAGGGCGGCGAGTTCGGCGTGACGACGGGCCGCTCGCGCCGCACGGGCTGGTTCGACGCGGTGATCGCGCGGTACGCGGTGCGTGTCAACGGCATCACCGACTACTTCCTCACGAAGCTGGACGTGCTGTCCGGCCTGGAGAAGGTCCCGGTGTGCGTCGGGTACGAGGTCGACGGCTTCCGCACGCCGGACATGCCGATGACGCAGACCGACGTGCACCACGCGATCCCGATCTACGAAGAGCACCCGGGCTGGTTCGAGGACATCTCGGCGTGCCGCACGTTCGAGGAGCTCCCGGCGAACGCGCGCGCGTACGTCGAGCGCCTGGAAGAGCTGTCAGGCGCTCGGATCTCGGCGATCGGCGTGGGCCCGGGCCGCGACCAGACGATCGTGCGGCACGAGTTCGTCTAAGTCAGTTTCGTGCTGACCGGCGTCTCGTTGCGGAAGAGGTCGAGCACCGGGCAGTGTTCGTCGACCTCGCGCTTGAGGTCTTCGTAGCGCTCCCGGCTGGCCGGCCCTTCGAGCTCGACGGACACGCGAACGTCCCCGAAGCCGGGGCGCGTGTTGAAGGAGAAGCCGAAGAAGCCGTGGAGGTCGAGGTCGCCGTCGACGGTGACCTTGACGGAGTCGAGCGGGATGCCGCGCTTCGCCGCCCAGAACTGGTAGGTGATGACCTGGCAGGAACCCAGGGCGGCGAGGGCGTATTCGACGGGGTTGGCGGCCTGGTCGGTCCCGCCGAGCGCGGGCGGCTCGTCGACGGTGAAGCTGTGGTCCCGGACGTTCACGTGGACTTCGGTCCGGGTGCCGGTCTTGAGGGTGTTCGAGACGGAGAAGGAGACGGCGGCGTTGTGCGGGTCGGCGTCGACGGCCTTGCGGGTGCCTTCGATGACTTCGGTCAGCGACATGGGCTCTCCTGAAGATCGTGAGCGGGATGCAGGACAGGGTGGGCGAATCCCGGGAATCGCGCTCGGGTTCTCAAGTCCTGGGAGCGGCGGTGTCCGCGATGCGGAAGCGCTTGCACAGGCGGGCGACGTGGGGATCAGGATCGGCGGTCGACGGCCACTTGGTCCAGGAGGCCGTGGTAGCCGTGGGTTTCCGCGAGCTGCCGGGCCACGCCGAGGTAGTGGTCGGCTTGCTCCCGCGCTCCGGCGGCCTCGTGAATACGCCCGATGGTCATGAGTGCTTCGCATTCCTCGAAGCGGGTGCCGGTCCGGCGGGCGAGGCGGAGTGCGTGGTGACCGCTGAGCAGCGCGCGCTGGTGGTGACCGCCGGCGATGCCGCTGACCGCGAGTGCGGTGTGCCCGGCGATTTCGGCGCCGGGGTCGCCGATTCCGCGCCCCCGTTCGAGTGCTTCCTCCGCGAGGCGAATGGCCTGTGAAGCGTCGCCCGTGCCGGCGTGGATCCTGCTGAGCACGGCGAGCGCATGGCTCTCGGCGCAGCGTTCGTTCGAGCGCCGCGCGCGCTCGGCGGCGGCTTCCGCGGCGGAGAAAGCCTTCTCGTAGTCGGCGCCGCGGGCGCGCACGCGGGCGAGCAGAATCAGGTCATCGGCACTGCCCGTCTCGGCGGCGTGCGCGGCGTGGATCGCGCTCGCTTCGGCCAGCCGGCCGCGGTACTCGTGCAGGACGCCGAGGTTGCGCAAGCAGATCGGGTTCCGCGCCGGTTCGAGCGCGCCGGCTTCCGCGAAGAGCGTCCCCGCCCGGTCGAGATCGCCGGTGACCAGGTAGAGGGTGGCCAGGTTCTCCAGCACGCCGGTCACCCCGCGCTGGAAGCCCAAGTCGCGGTAGAGCCGCAGCGCTGCTTCGAAGTGCGTTGTGGCGGGCGCGAAGTCGTAGCGGAGCGCGTGGTTGGCCGCGAGGTTGTTGTGCGCGGCGGCCCGCAGGTCCGCTCGCTGCGTAGCGGTGGCGGCCTCAAGCCCGATCCGGGCCAGCTCCAGTCCCTCCGGGAGCCACGTGTTCATGCTGTGCCCACGAAGGGCCTCGACGAGCTGCCACGCCAGTTCGTGGTACTCGTGGTCGTGCGCGTGGCGGATCGCCGCGACGAGGTTGGGGACTTCGCCGCTCAGCCACGTTCGGGCGGCTTCTTCGCCGTCGAACGTGGTCCGGTCCGCCCGCGGTACGTGCCGGCGCAGGACGAACGGGTGCAGCAGGGCGGCCGCCGCGGTGGCGCGGCCGAGGTAGTGGTCGAGCAGGGCGAGCGTCGCCGTGTCCCGTTCGTCCTCGGTGCAGTCGAGTTCCGCACGTTCGGCGGCGTACCGGTGGAGCAGGTCGTGCAGGCGGTAACGGCCCGGCGCGTGCTCTTGGACGAGGTGGGCCAGGGCCAGCCGCTCCAGGCGCCGGGCCACGGCCGAGGCCGGGTCGCCGGTCAGCGCGGCGGCCGCGGCCACGGTGGTGTCCGGACCGGGAACCAGGCCGAGCAGCCGGAACACGCGACGGCTCCCGGCGTCGAGCGCGTCGTAGGAAAGGTCGTAGGCGAGCCGGACGGCGCTGGTCTCCCCGTCGGTCGTCAGGCTGTCGAGCACACCGTGGGCGTGCACTTCGGCGAGGTGGTCGGCGACCCGGCGACCCACCCGGTGCCGGAGCTGGGCGCCGCTGATGCGAAGGGCGATGGGCAGCCGCGCGCACGTCTCGGCCAGCTCGTCGGTGGCCGCCGGTTCCCGGGCCGCGCGTTCGGGACCGATCGCGGCCGCGAGCACGGCCACCGCGTCGGCCGCGTCGAGGACGTCCACCGTGACGCGCTGGGCGCCGTCGAAGGCGACAAGCTCGTCGAGCCGGCTGCGGCTGGTCACCAGGACCGAGCAGTTCGGTGCGGCCGGCAGCAACGGCCGGATCTGACCGGGATCCAGGGCGTCGTCGAGAACGCAGAGCACGGCCTTGTCCGCCAGCACGGACCGGTACAACGCCGCGGCCTCGTCGAGGTCCTCCGGGATCTGCCGCGGCGCGACGCCCAGGGCCCGCAAGAACCTCCGGAGGATCGGGCCGGGCGGGGTCGTACGGCGGAGGTCGGCGTAGAGCTGCCCGTCGGGAAAGCGGTCACGGACACGGTGCGCCCACTGGGTCACCAGGTCCGACTTGCCGACACCGGCGGTCCCGACGACGACGCCGAGGCGCGGGCCGGCACCGCCGGGGAGCAGGCGGTCGAGCGCCAGCAGTTCGGCTTGTCGCCCGCGAAAACCGGCGGAAGCCCGGGGAAGCTGTGCGGGCCGCGGTCGTGAAGTGACGGGGACGGATTCCTGCCGCAGCACGGCCAAGTGCGCTTCACGCAGGGCTGGTCCCGGTTCGGTACCCAGCTCGCCGGCGAGTCTGCTGCCGATCGTGTCGTAGGCGTCGAGCGCCGCGGCCTGTTGCCCGGCACCGGCCAGCGCGAGCATCAGCAGTGCCCAGAGCCGTTCGTGCAGCGGGTGTTCGACGACCAGCCGGCGCAGTTCCCCGGCCACCTCCGCGCACGCGCCCAGGTTGAGGCGCGCACGGCAGTGGTGCTCGACGACCGCGAGCCAGGATTCGGTCAGTCGCTGGACCTCGCCGTCGATCGCCGGGGTGACGGGCAGGTTGGCCAGCGGCCGGCCCCGCCAAAGCGCCGTGGCCCGGCGGAGAATTTCCGCGGCGCGCTCGTCGTCGCCGTCGACCAGCGCACGCTGTCCCGCGGTCGCGAGCCCGTCGAACCGGTCGACGTCGAGCTCGTCCGGCCGGACTTCGATCGAGTAGCCGCCGGCCCGAGCGTGGATCCGCCGGGCACCGCCGTCCAAGGTGGTGAGCTGCCGGCGCAACTGGCCGACGTGGGTCCGCAGATTCGCCGCCGCCGACCGTGGCGGCGATTCGCCCCAGATCAGCTCGATGAGCCGATGCGGTGGACACACGACGCCCGGGGCCAGCAGGAGGGCGGCGAGCAGCGCGCGTTGCCGCTCCGAGGTCAGCCGCAGGTGGGCCGCGCCCGAGCGGACCTCGACCGGGCCGAGGAGCAGGAACTCCACGACATTCCTCCCCGTACGCATCGCGTGACCAGTCGATGTTCGCCGGATGTGCCGATCCTGTACAGCCACCCTGCCACTGTTCTACCGCTGGGGGTGGGGGCCGGCGGCGCGCACGGAGGGGCGAGGGGGCTCGCCGTGCGCGCTGCCGAGAGCACGGGTTCTCAATTCTTGGGAAGCCGGAAACCGGTGGCGGCCCTCGCTAGCTTGGGTTCATGACCATCGGAGTCACGCTCCCCGCCGGCGACACCGACGCCGCCCCCAACCTCGTTGACGAGCTGCTCACCCAAGCCCGGCAAGCCGCCGAGGCCGGGCTGAAGTCCGTCTGGTTCTCGCAGCTGCCCCTCAGCCAAGACGCCATCGCCGTCGCCGCGCTGGCCGGGCGGGAAAATCCCGGCCTGGAGGTCGGCACCTCCGTCGTCCCGACCTATCCTCGGCACCCGCTGCTCGTCGCCAGTGCCGCGCAAACCGCGCAAGCCGCCGCCCACGGGAACTTCACCCTCGGCATCGGGCTCGGCTCGAAAGGCTTCCTCGGTCCCGTCTACGGCGTCGAGTACCCGCCGCCCATCCGGCACCTGCGCGAGTACCTCACCGTCCTGAAGCAGGTCTTCGCCGGGGAAGCCGTCGACTTCCAGGGCGAAACCGTCCAGGCGAAGCCACTCGGACCGTCCACTGTGGCCGGCGGCAAGGACATCCCGGTCATCGTCGCCGCGATGGGGCCGCAAGCGCTGAAAGTCACCGCCGAGCTCGCCGACGGGACCCTGCCGTTCCTCGCCGGTCCGAGAGCGCTTTCCGAACAGATCGTGCCCGCCATGGCCGGCAAGCGGATCATCGCCGCCGTCCCGGCCATCGTCACCGATGAACCCGACGAAGTCCGCGCGAAAGCCGTCGAGCAGATGGGTTTCTACGGCCAGATCCCGTCCTACCGGCGGATCCTCGACGTCGAAGGCGTCGGCCACGCGGCGGACCTCGCCATCATCGGCGACGAGAAGACCGTGCTCGCCGGGCTCCAGCGCTACTACGACGCCGGCGCCACCGACGTCCTCGTCTCCCAGACCGGGATGCGGTCGAGCGCGGAACGCCGGCGGACCTGGGAGGTCATCAGCTCAATCGGTTCGTGAGGGTAGCCGTCACCGACATTTCCTCGAGGTCCAGTTCGCGCAGCACCTTCTGCAGGACGTCGTCGTCGAGGCGGCCCGCCCGGTTCTCCTCGATCATCGCCTTGCGCTGGATGATCAGCAGCTCCTTGCGGGCCTTCGCGAACTGGGCCTGCGGGGTACCGGGACGGTCCTCGCCCGACAGCTTGATCGTGGCTTCGGCGAACCGGTAGCGCGTGTCGATCAGCCGTTCCAGCCGCTCCTTGAGCCGCTGGACCTTCTCGGGCGGGAGGTCCAGCGAGGCCAGCCGCTCGCGGCTGATCTCGCGCAGCCGGTCGTGCGCCGCCTTCTTCGCGACCTCCCGCGCGGCCAGCTCCTCCGCCTCGTCCCGCGACGCTTCCGACGGGTCCTGCACCTTCAGCACCCGGATCAACGGCGGCAGCGTCAGCCCCTGGATCAGCACCGTCCCGATCGCCACCGCGTACGCGAACAGCTGGATCTCCTCACGTCCCGGCGTGCCGGCGGGGACACCGGCCGCCGCGGCCAGCGTCACGACGCCGCGCATGCCCGTCCACGACAGCACCGCCAGCGACCGCCACGGCGGGGCCGCGCGCCCGCGGCCGAACAGCCGCATCGCCCGCGGCAGGTACGCGAAGACGAACACCGCCGGGATCCGCACCGCCATCGTCACCAGCAGCACGACCACCGCGACGAGCGCGAGCGTCCCGTTGTCGCGCGCCGCGTGCTGGGCGCCGTCGAGCACGAACGGCAGCTGCAGCCCCATCAGCGCGAACACCAGCGCCTCCAGCAGGACGTCGATCGACGCCCACACCGATCTGTCCTGCATGCGCGTCGCCGGGGACGCGTACAGCGAGCGCGCGCCCAGGTAGAGGCCGGCCGCGACGACCGCCAGGACGCCGGACCCGCTGAACTCCGCCCCGAACGGGTGCAGGTGCTCCGCGGTGACGTACGCGCCGAACGGCACGATGATCCCGAACGCCGACTCCATCAGCGGGTCGTCGAGCAGGCGCCGGACCAGCACGACGGCCGCGCCGATCGCCAGGCCGACCGCGATGCCGAGCACGGTCGCGACGCCGAACACCGCGAACCCGTGCCCGGCCGAGCCCGCCGTGCCCGCGACCGCGGCGAGCGCGACCTTGTAGAGCGTCAACGCGGCGGCGTCGTTGACCAGGCTTTCCCCGGTCAGCACGGTCATCAGCCGCCGCGGCAGGCCGAGCTTGCGCCCGATCGCCACCGCCGTCACCGCGTCCGGCGGCGCCACCACCGCGCCGAGGACCAGCGCCGACGCGAACGGCACGTCCGGCAGCAGCAGGTGCACGACGAAGGCGACGACCACCGCGGTCACCGCGACCAGCACCACGCCGAGCGCCACGATCGGCCGCAGGCTGTTCTTGAAGTGCGACAGCGAGCTTTCCAGTGACGTCGAATAGAGCAGCGGCGGCAGCACGACGGTGAGCACCAGCTCGGGTTCCAGCTCGAACCGCGGGACGCCGGGGATCAGCGCGACCCCGAGCGCGACGACCACCACCAGCAGTGGCGCCGAGAGGTTGTAGCGCCGCGCGAGCGCGGTCAGGGCCAGTGAGCCCGCGAGCACGCCCATCAGGGTCAGGATTTCCACTCGCGTGATCTTCCCGCAGGTAGCGGGCCTGCGCTCGGCTTCCGCCCAATGGAAGTGAGCTGGATTACGTCGTACCTCGTGTGCATACTTGTGCGCAATACGCACACCTGTGCGGATCACGTGCACCGACGCACATCCGGAGGTTCCCCATGTCCCCTGGCACTCGCTCCTGGGTCGTGCCCCTGGCCTGGACCGCCGTCCTGCTCGACGGGTTCGACCTGGTCGTGCTCGGCACCGTGTTGCCCGTGCTGCTGCGCGACCACGTCTGGGGCCTGACGCCCGGCACGGCGTCGGTCGTCTCCACGGTCGGGCTGGCCGGGATGATGCTCGGCGGGCTGGCCATCGGCACCATCACCGACGTCATCGGCCGCCGGAAGTCGCTGATCATCTCCGTGACGCTGTTCTCGCTGTGCACGCTGCTGTGCGCGTTCGCGCCCTCGACGTTCGTCTTCGGGCTGCTGCGGTTCGTCGCCGGCCTGGGCCTCGGCGGCTGCCTGCCGACGGCGATCACGCTCGTCACGGAGTACGCGCGCCAGGGCAGGTCCGGCAGTGCGACGACCACGGTGATGACCGGCTACCACGTCGGCGCGGTGCTGACGGCGCTGCTGGGCATCGTGCTGATCTCGCCGCTCGGCTGGCGCGCGATGTTCGTCGCCGGCGCCGTTCCCGCCGTCGTGCTGATCCCGCTGATGCTGAAGTTCCTGCCGGAGTCCGAGTCGTTCCAGCGGGTCCGCGAGACCGAGCGGTCGGCCGGGCACGCCGTCGCCGGGCTGTTCCGCGGCGGCCTGCTGCGCGCGACGATCGCGTTCTGGGTGACGTCGTTCATGGGGCTGCTGCTGGTGTACGGGCTGAACACCTGGCTGCCGGAGATCATGCGCCAGGCCGGTTACCCGCTCGGCGCGGCGCTGAGCCTGCTGCTGACGCTGAACGTCGGCGGCATCGTCGGGCTGCTCGTCGCGGGGCGCGTGGCCGACCGCGTCGGCATCCGGCCGTCGGCGATCGCGTGGTTCTGCGCGGGCGCGGTGTTCCTCGCGCTGCTGAGCGTGAAGCTGCCCGCCGTCGGGCTGTACGCGGCGGTGTTCCTGACCGGCTGCTTCGTGTTCAGCGCGCAGGTGCTGGTGTACGCCTACATCGGCCGGATCTACCCGGACGCGATCCGCGCGACCGGCCTCGGCTGGTCGGCCGGCATCGGCCGGATCGGCGCGATCTCCGGCCCGCTCCTCGGCGGCGCGCTGCTGACGGCCGGAATCGCGTACCCGTGGGGCTTCTACGCGTTCGCGGGGGTAGGCGCCCTGGGCGCGGCGGCCGTGACGGTGGTCCGTCCCGGCCGCCGCTCCCCGGCAGCGGAAAGCACGCCGGACGTCAGCCGAGTTCCTTGAGCTCCTGTTCCACCGCGGCGAGCTCGGCGGCCGAGCCCTGGACCTTCGGGCCCGTGAACCACTTGCGGGCCGAGAGCACCCACCACAGGGCCGCGCCGCCGAGCACGACCAGGAACGCGATCGGCGTGTAGTTGAACGAATCCACCGTCACCGGTGACACCTGCGGCAGCATGAACAGGAAGAAGATCAGCACGACCCAGATCGTCGCGATGATGCCGACCGGCTTGCCCCACTTGCCGAGCGTCCACGGTCCCGGCTCGAACGAGTCGCCGCGGCGCACGCGCAGGAACACCGGGATCACGTACGCCACGTAAAGCCCGACGACGGCGATCGACGTCACCGCCGCGTAGGCCGTCGCGCTCCACAGGTACGGCAGCGCCAGCACCAGCGCGCCGCCCGCGCCGAGCCACACCGCGTTGGTCGGCGTCTGCGTGCGCTTGTTGATCTTGTGCCAGAAGCCCGACCCCGGGATCGCGCCGTCGCGGGCGAACGCGTAGATCATCCGCGAGTTCGCCGTCACCGACGCCATCCCGCAGAACAGCTGCGCGCCGATGCAGATCAGCAGCAGGAACTTGCCGGTGACCGCGCCGGTGGCGTCGATGAAGATCTGCGCGGGCGGTACGCCGGTCGCCGAGCCGACGGCGCCGTCGTAGTCCTGGATCGCGAACGTCAGGCCGATCAGCAGGATCCAGCCCGCGACGAGCGAGACGACGATCGACATGACGATGCCGCGCGGCCCGGCCGTCGCCGCGCTCTTCGTCTCCTCCGTCATGTGCGCCGAAGCGTCGTAGCCGGTCAGTGTGTACTGCGCGACCAGCAACCCCAGCGCGAAGACGTAGAAGGTCGAGCCCCAGCCCGTCTGGTTGACGAAGCTGCCGAAGACGAACGACGCGTCCTGGTGCTTGGCGGGCACGAAGACCAGCACGCCGACGATCACCAGCACGCCGATGAGGTGCCACCACACGCTGACGTTGTTGAGGATCGCGACGATCCGGACGCCGAAGGTGTTCAGCAGGCCGTGCACCACGAGGATGATCGCGAGCAGCAGGATCGTGTGCCCCGGCGTCGCTTCGAAGCCCCACTGCAGGTCGAGGAACGCGTTGAGGAACAGCGCCGCGCCGAAGTCGATGCCGGCGGTGACCGCGATCTGCCCGATGAGGTTGAACCAGCCGGTGAACCAGGACCACACGGGCCCGGACTTGTCCGGCGCCAGCTTCGCCGCCCAGTAGTAGAGGCCGCCCGCGGTCGGGTAGCTGGAGCAGACCTCCGCCATGCCGAGGCCGACCAGGATGACGAACACCCCGACCAGTGGCCAGCCCCAGATCATCGCGGCGGGTCCGCCGGTCTTCATGCCGAAGCCGTAGAGCGTCAGGCAGCCGGAGAGGATCGAGATGATCGTGAACGAGACGGCGAAGTTGGAGAACGCGGACATCGTCCGTTTGAGCTCTTGCGCATACCCGAGCTGGTGCAGGCGCGCGCTGTCTTCGTCGGCGTGGTCGGGGGTGGTCTGCTGGTCGGAAACGTCCATCGGGCACCTCTTGAAAGGTATGCGGCCAGACCATTGAATTCGCCGAAGGTAGCCCCGGTCCCGGAGGGTGTCAAGCCTTCGTCAAATACTCGTCCAGCTGCTTGAGCAGGGGCCCGCCACCTCGGTGGTCGTTCGAGATCAAGGTCGCGGTGAGCCCGGACGACGGCTGGTGCGAACTCCAGAACGTGACGCCGTGGTCGCCGCCGTCCAGGTGCACCACCCCCGGCCGCGGCAGCCAGAAGCCGAGGCCGTAGTGGTCGCCGCGGAGCATCCGGTCGACCCACTCGCGGGGGACGATCCGGCCGTCGAGGAACGCGGGCCAGAACTTCCGGAAATCGGGCGCGGAGCTGTAGCTGCCGCCGTCGCCGAAGCCCACGACAGGCAGGCTGAACACGTTGGTGCGCCCGTCTTCCAGGTAACCGGTGGCCGTCCGGGCGGGCAGCGCGTCCGAGCGGAGGAACGCCGTGTCGGCCATCCCGGCGGGTTCGGTCACGCGGGTCCGGACGAGTTCGGCGAAAGGTATGCCCGCGATCCGTTCGGCGATCAGGCTCAGGACGGCGAAGGCGCCGTTGTTGTAGTGGAACCGCTCGCCCGGCGGGAACTTCTGCGGATATCCGTCGAGCGCGGCGAGGTAGTCGGCCGACGTGGCGAGCAGGGGCGTGGGCGGCGGGTCTTCGTCTTCGTCGCAGTAGTCGCCGATGCCGGAGGTGTGCGTCAGCAGGTGCTCGACGGTCACGCGGTCGTCGATCAGCGGCAGGTCGTCGCCGAGGACTTCCCGCGCCGTGGTTTCGAGCGAGAGGCACCCCTCGGCGATGAGGCCGACGACGACCAGCGCCGTGAACCCCTTGGTGCCGCTGGCGATCGCGAACCGCGTGTCGATGGTGTTTTCGACGCCGTGGGCGATGTGCGCGTAGCCGTGGGCCTCGGCGCGCAGCGTCTCGTCGCCGCGGCTGACCAGGATCACACCGGAAAAGGGCGCTTCCATGGACCCAGCGTCCACGGAAGCGCCCTTCGCGGCAACGGGATTACCGGCCCAGGAACGCGTGCAGCGACTCGAGGGCGGTGTCCGGCTGGTCGGCGAAGAAGCCGTCGACGCCGGCCTCGAGGAACGCGGCCTCCTCGGTGAAGACGTCGCCGTAGGCGTCCGGCTCGGCCGACGAGCGCAGGTTCGCCGGCAGGAACGGGTTTTCGTTCCGGAACGTGTACGGCTGCACCTTCAGGCCCGCCTTGTGCGCGTCGGCGACGAGCGCGGTCGGCGAGGTCAGGTTCCCGGCGGCGTCCAGCGGGATGATCTGGCTCTTGTCCGGGCCGAGGTACTTCGCGTACTTCGCGACGTCACGCAGGCCCTGCGGCGTCACGATGTCCTTGTACGTCCGCGGGTCGCCCTTCGCGACGAAGTCCGCCGGGGCGCCGGTCGCCGACGTCAGCTGCAGCAGCGGCGTCCGGAGCTGCTTGTGCAGGTCGATCAGGTTCGAGACCTCGAACGACTGGATGATCGCCGGCGCGTCCGGCCGGTCGAGGCCGTTGCGCTTGAGGATGGACACCAGCTTCGGCTCGGTCGGGTTGCCGATCGAGGAGAAGAACGTCGAGTGCTTGACCTCGGGGTAGGTGCCGAGCGTCCGGTGCAGCTCCTTGCCGAGCCGCTTGGTCAGGTCGAGCACCTCCTGGAAGGTGGCGATCCGGTAGCGCCCGTTGTACAGCGTGTTGTGCGGGCGGTTCTGCGGGATCCGCTCGACCGCGCGCAGGGTCTTCAGCTCGGCGAGCGTGAAGTCCTGGGTGAACCAGCCGGTGGTCGGGACGCCGTCGATGACGAGCGTCTTCTTGCGGTTCGCGAACTCGGGGTGCTTGGCGACGTCGGTCGTGCCGCCGATCTCCGGCTCGTGCCGGGCGACGAGCTGCCCGTCCTTGGTGGGCACGAGGTCGACGTCCACGTAGCTGACGCCCATTCGGTAGGCGAGCTCGTAGGAGGCGAGGGTGTGCTCCGGCCGGTAGCCGGGGGCACCGCGGTGTCCGACGATCACGGGGTCATCGTGGCCCCGCCCGTGCGCGGCCGCACCGGCGGACCCGCTTTCAGCCGCGCTCGCCGACCCGACGGCCAGCCCGGTGACGCTCAGCAACGCCAGTCCGGCGAGGGCGAGTACGCCGACACGTTTGCGCTTCATCTGGTGACCTCTTTTCACACAGGGTTGACCCTGACTACTCGCGCAACCCTCGATGTCGCAAGCGTCCGAAGTGCGTATCCGGGCGAACCGGGCGGTGAACGCCGGGTGGACTCCTGTTCGCGGCGGTGTGGCCCGCGGCACGGCTCGGGGCGGGCGCGGCCGCCCGCACGTCATGAACGGGTCGTTCACCTCGTCAGACGACATGAACGACCCTTTCATGACATCGCCGCGACGCCGGGCAGACCGCGCGGCCACGACTTGGCCGGGGCCCTGACGCCTGGTGCGATGAACGGGTCTTTCATGACGTCTCGGGCACCCGCGACCACCGTGAACCGCGCGTGGACTCCGGCCCGCGCAGCACCCCGCCCTCCCTGGGGGAACCCCCGCTTCCAGCGTATCGGCGCCCTCCGACGAAACCTCCGGATCGCCGGGGCCGGAGGCCGAGTTGTCCACACCGCCCGTGCGTTGTGGACAAGCCGCCCGGCTCGACCGACGGCGAAATGTCCGGCGCGAACCCGGCCGGATACGCTGTGCTGCGTGCGCGTACTGGTAATCGGCTCCGGCGCCCGTGAGCATGCCCTCGTCCTCGCGGCCTCGGGTGACCCCGCGGTCACCGCGCTGGCCTGCGCGCCCGGCAACGCCGGGACCGCCGCCGTGGCCGAGCAGCTCGGTGTCGAGGCCGCCGATCCCGAGGCGGTCGCCGCGCTCGCGAAGAGCTGGCAGGCCGACCTCGTCGTCGTCGGGCCCGAGGTGCCGCTCGTCGCCGGCGTCGCCGACGCTGTCCGCAAGGCCGGCATCGCCTGCTTCGGCCCGTCCGCCGCCGCCGCGCGGATCGAAGGCTCGAAGGCCTTCGCGAAGGACGTCATGGCCGCCGCGAACGTGCCGACCGCGCGCAGCGAGGTGGTCGACAACCCGGCCCGCCTCGACGCCGCGCTCGCCCGCTTCGGCCCCACCTGGGTGGTCAAGGACGACGGCCTCGCCGCCGGCAAGGGCGTCGTCGTCACGACCGACTACGACGTCGCACGCAAGCACGCCATCATGCTGCTCGACGGCGGCCACCCGGTCCTCCTGGAGTCCTTTTTGGACGGTCCGGAGGCCTCGCTGTTCTGCTTCGTCGACGGCAACACCGTCGTCCCGCTGCTGCCGGCGCAGGACTTCAAGCGCGTCGGCGACGACGACGCCGGGCCGAACACCGGCGGCATGGGCGCCTACGCGCCGCTGCCCTGGGCGCCCGAAAACCTGGTCGACGAGCTGGTCGAGCGGGTCGTCCAACCGGTCGCCGACGAGCTCGTCAAGCGCGGGGCGCCGTTCTCCGGCCTGCTCTACGCTGGGCTCGCGCTGACGTCCGACGGCCCGCAGGTCATCGAGTTCAACTGCCGCTTCGGCGACCCGGAGACGCAGGTCGTGCTGGCCCTGCTGCGCAGCCCGATCGCCGGGCTGATGCACGCCACCGCCACCGGCAAGCTCGCCGAGCACCCGCCGCTGGAGTGGGCGACCGGCGCCGCGGTCACCGTCGTGATCGCCGCCGACGGCTACCCCGGCAAGCCGCGCACCGGCGACGTCATCGGCGGCGCCGAGCTGGAGGGCGTGCTGCACGCGGGCACCCGCCGCCGTGACGACGGCGCCGTCGTCTCCGCCGGCGGCCGCGTGCTCTCGGTCGTCGGCACCGGCAAGACGCTGAAGTCGGCGCGCAAGCACGCGTACGAGACCGTCGAGAAGATCCACCTCGCGGGCTCGCACCATCGCACGGACATCGCCCTCAAGGCGGCGAACGGCGAGGTCGGCGCCCCGGCGAAACAGCGCGCCTGATCGAGGGAACCGGCGGCGCCCGATCTTCGTCCAATCTCAGGCTGCCGCTACACGTGGGTTGGTAGCCTCGACGAGGAGTCGGCCGGTCACTGTCCGCATGACGTCAGGGGAGAGCATGTCAGGACCCTCGTACGACCTCAGCCCGGCCGTCCCGGTGGCGCCGGCGGCCGCGGACGTCCTGGTCCACCCGGACAAGCTGCTGGACGTCGCCCGGATCGTCGAAGAGCAGGCCAACGCCCTCGAAGACCAGCTGCTGACCAAGCTCGGCCTGCTGCGGATCGACGCGCCGTCGGCCGATGTGATCAGCACCCAGTCCATCGCGGCCTGGAACTCCCTCATCGCCGACGGCGACCGCTCGTACGCGGGCCAGGTCCGCGAGTACGTCGCCGGTCTGAAGCGCCTCGTCTCGCAGCTGCGTGAGGCCGCCAAGGACTACAAGGTCAGCGACGAGGAGAAGGCGGCGGTGTTCGGTGACCGCGGCAAGCACGGTGCGTAGCCGGACGCTGCGGATCACCGGGGGCGTGCTCGCGACGGCGGCGCTCGCCGGCTGCTCGGCGGGCACCGAAGGCACCCCGTACCCGGTCGAGACGGCCGCGACCGCGGCGTCGCAGAGCGCCAAGGCGGCCCAGCTGCCGCAGCGCTCGGCCGACCTGCCCCTTCAGGGCGTCAACCTGTGCGAACTCTTCCCGCAGGTGCAGCTCGACGCGCTGAAGATCACCAGCACGCCCCGGGAAGGCCCGTCGGCGGACGGGGCGACGTGCGTGTTCGACGCCGACGGCGCCGAGCCGGTGCACGCCTACCACGTCCGGGCCGTGACGGCGGACCTCGAGGAGTGGATCACGGGGGCCCGCAAGAAGAACAGCATGACCACCGAACCGAAGACGATCGGCGGCTACCCGGCGCTGACGAACTACCGGGCGGCGGGCGACCCCGCCGACTGCGAGGCGCTCGTCGGCGTCGCCCGGGGCCAGACGCTGGCCGTCCAGACCTTCGCCATCACCCGCGGCAAGCTCACGCAGCCGCAGCTGTGCGAGATGTCGGTGCACGCCGCCGACATCGCGTTGCAGACCCTGAAAGCACGCAACTAGGGAGGGCGCGTGGAATTCTCCGAGCTCGCGGCCGGCATCCGGAACCACCGCTTCGACGGCTGGACCAACACCGCGATCGCCGACCAGATCACGCGGATGGTCAACGGTGACGGCACCGGCAGCATCGGCACGGCCGTGGACGCGCTCAAGGCCGTCGCGACCGCCCTCGCCCACACCGACCAGACGCTGCGCGCGCAGCTGCTGAAGCTCGGCGTCGAATGGCAGAGCCAGGCGGGCGGTGCGGCCAGCCAGGTGCTCACCGAGCAGGCCGGGTTCTCCCAGGACGCCACGACGAAGGTCGCGCACGCCGCCGAAATGGTGTTCGAGCAGGGCGAGTCCTTCAACCGCACCAAGTACAAGCTGCCCGACGCCGAGACCGTCCGGAAGGGCGCGGGCGGCTACACGCTCACCGACGGCCTGCTGCTGTCCCTCATCGGCTTCGAGACCGACCACGCGCGTCAGGTCGAGGCCGCGAACAACGCCAAGGAGCAGGCGAAGCAGGCGCTGAACGAGTACGCGCAGGAAAGCGGCACCAACCTGCTCTCGACGCAGTCGCTGTCCGACCCCGAGTCGCTGAAGCTGGCCGCCCCCGGGATCACGCCGGGCGTGCTGGACGTCGCGGGCGCCGCCGTCGCGGTGACGCCGGACGGCGGCGTGAAGCCCGCTTCGGACAAGGTCCGCTCGGTGCACGTCGACCCGCCGGTGGTGCAGCCGGTCTCGCACACGGTCCACGCCGACCCGCCGACCCCGGTCTACGGCGTCGCGGCGCAGCAGCCATCCCGGCCCGCCCAGCAGCCGCCGCGCCAGACCGGATCGGTGACCGCGCCGGCCGCCCAGCACACGACGCCGTCGTCGTCGACGACCCCGGCGGGCGTCAAGCCGCCGACGTCGACGCCCGCGCCCGGCTGGGTCAACGCCCCGGGCCGCGGCACGGCCTCCGGCGACTCCACGTACTTCTCGCCCGGCCTGGCAGTCGGCGGCAGCGGCGAGCAGTTCGTCCCGCCGGGGGCGCCCGGCTCGCTGCCGCCCGGGTCGTCGCCCGCGACCGCGCCGATCAAGTCGCTCGGCGGCGGGGGCGCGTCCGGCGGCTCGACCGGCCTCGACAGCTCGGCGGGCCGCGGCCCGGACGGGCTGCTGGCCAAGGGCCGCACGGTGGGCTCGATGCCGCAGGCGCCGCTCCCGCCCGGCCAGTTCACGGCCGAACGCGGGTTCACGGTCAAGCCCGGCGCGACCCCCGGCGAAATCGGCGCGGGCGCGGCGGCGATCGGCGCGGGCGCGGCCGGCGGCGCGCTGAGCGGCGACAAGGAGCGCCAGCGGCGGGAGAAGGGCCCGGCGAAGGGCCCGGTGCGGCCGCTGCCGGTCGGCGAGCTGCCCGAGGAGGAGGCCGCCGCGCTGCGCAAGTCCGAGCAGATCAGCCCGAAGCAGAAGCCCGGCGAGGCGAAGTTCCTCAACGAGGCCGCCCTGCGGGAGGACGACGCCGAGCACGTCCGCCGCTTCGGCGTCGACGACCAGGACCTGTTCGCCGACCAGCGGATGGTCTCGCCCGACGTGATCGGCGACCGCGACGGGGACGGGCGCTGACCGTGTCGCTGGTGCTGTCCGCGCACGAGTTCGACGTGCTCTGGGAATCGCTCGAACTGCCCCGCCGCCACGTGGCGCTGGACGTGCCGAGCGAAGGAACCACCCACGCCGAACGGCGGGAGCTGGTGGACGCGGCGTGGGCGTCGCTGAGCGAGCGGCGCCTGGCCCGCAACCGCCGGGTGACCGGCGAAGTGGCCGACCAGCTGCACCTGCTGGCCCGCCCGCAGTACGGCATCGACGTCTGGGTCTGGGCCGAGCGCGAGATCCGCGGCCGCGCGGTGAGCGCCCGCGGCCAGGCGGTCCTCGCGGTGGTGGACCACGGCGAGGTCTGGCTGATCCCGGCGACCGAGGACGGCCTCGCGGAGACGGCGGTCTCGGTGGCGGGCGACCTCGGCCCGGGCATCGGCCAGACGGTGAGCATCCCGTACGCGACGTTGAAAGACGCGGACGCGGCGGCGAAGGGCGACCCGAAAGCGCTGGTCACGGCGTTGGAAGACCGCGGCGTGGAGCTGTTCCACGCGCAGGAGCTGTCAGGGATGCTGCTGGGCCAGGAGGCCCGCGGCCAGTTCGGCGCGGAACGCGTCGGCCGCGACGGCGTGGTCCACCGCGCGGGCCGAGTGGTGGCGTTCTTCGACACGGACGCGGGCCGGTACCTGTTCCAGGTGGTGTCGGACCGCGAAGGCCGCGAGTGGGCGACCGTGACCCCGGCGGACAACGCCCTGCTGGCGACGCGGATCCGCGAGCTGGTGGCGGAGGCCTGAGCCCCGCCGGGTGGAAGTTGCCCGGGATCCGTACGCGCGCCCCTCGGGAAGTCATAAAGTAAGCGCGGGAACCGTCCCGGTCATGACGACGTCTGATCGGGCGGATACGAGTTTCCGAAGGGGATGACGAACCGTGCCTGTCTACGACACCGAATCGATGGCCATCGCGGCCGGCCAGGTGGAGAAGCTGAAGGACGAGTTCGAGAAGTCCAAGCAGAAGGTCACCGGCCTGGACCACGAGAAGGAAAGCCCCTTCGGCGGGATGGACGAGACGGGCGACGCCCACGGCGCGGTCGGCAAGTTCAAGGACGGCGTGCACAGCCAGTTCGACGCCGCGGGCAGGCACATGGAGGCGCTGGGGTTCGCCATGCGCAAGGCCGCCGGGCTGATCGCCGAGACCGACCAGGTCGGGGCGAGCGACCTCAAGCTGCACGTCGACAAGTGAACTGAGCAGGGGGCAAGAGAGTGGGCTTGAACGGGGTCGGCGCCGGAACGCCGGACAACTGGGAATCCTTCATGAAGAAGGTCGACCAGGTCGAAAAGGTCGATTTGGGAAAAATCACCGCCGCGGCGGCGCAGTTCCGTGAAGCGGGCAAAAACGCCGGCGACCACAATGCTTCCCTGAAGAGCTCCACGGACGCGCTGGACGCGAAGGTGTGGGCCGGGCCGGCCGCCGACCAATTCTTCACCTACGTCCGCCAGGTCCGCGACGCCGGGACGAAGGTGCAGACCCACCTCGAAGACGTCGCCAAGGACCTCGACGACCTCGCGAAGACCCTCGACCAGATCAAGAAGAACGTCGGGGACAAGCAACTCGCCGCGGAGAAGGCGGTCAACGAGCGCAACCAGCAGGCCCAGACCGCGATGGACGCGGCGGACAGGGCGGCCGCGGCACACCAGCAGGACCCGAACAAGCCCGCACCCGCCCAGACCTCCGCGGAGATCAAGGCGAAGGCCGCGACCGACATCCACACCATCACTGCGGGCTTCGACGGCGACGTGACGGGCCTGCAGACCCAGGCCGACACGGCGATCAAGGCGTCGCAGAAGCTGATGTCCCAGCAGATCGAGGGCGGCTACGACCAGGTCCCGCTCCCGGCCAGCACCCCGGCGGCGCCCAAGAGCACCGGCGGCATCCACAGCAACGGCTCCTCCCACCACGGCGGCGGTGGCGGAGGCGGCGGCGGTGGTGGCGGAGGCGGCGGCCTCGGCCCGAGCGGCGGCCCGCCGTCGTCGCCGCCCCCGGGGAACGTGCAGCAGTGGATCCAGGAGGCCATCAAGGCCCTGCAGGCCGCCGGCGTCCCGGTGACCGAGGCCGACATCCCCAACATCTGGGCGATCATCCAGCACGAGTCGGGCGGGAATCCCAACGCCATCAACAACTGGGACTGCGTGCCGCTGGACACGCAGATCCTGACCCGGCGTGGGTTCCTCAAGCACGACGCGGTCGAGGTCGGAGACGAGACGATCGGCTTCAACCCGGCCACCGGGTGCAGTGAGTGGACGCGGATCACCCGGGTCGTCCACCACGAAAACGCCGAGCTGGTCCGGATGGGCAATTCGCGCTGGGAGGCGACGACGACGCCGAACCACCGCTGGCTCAACCTGCCGCGGGTGCACGTCCGGCGCACCGGCCTGCCGGTCGTCTGCCCGGAGTGCGGCTGGGAGCCGCGCGCGGAGCACCAGCCCGAGAACGGCGTCGCGGTCCATCGGCGCAAGAAGCACAACATCGCTTCGCCGAAGCAGGAGAACCGGTACGAGACCGAGCCCGGCTTCGTCACGACCGGGGAAGTCCGCTCGCGTGACCGCATCCTCCTGTCGGCGCCCGCCGCGACCGAGTCGACGCTGGACGTCAGCGTGCCGGAAGCGGCGATCCTGGGGTGGATCGCCGGTGACGGTCACGTCGAGACCCGGCGGCACCGCCCGACCATGTCCATCGCACAGTCGAAGCCCGAAATGGTGGCGAAGATCCGCCGGCTCCTCGACGGCGTGCCGCACGCGGTGTACGTCGACGACCGCGGCGGGTGCGGGCCCCGCCACCAGTTCCGGCTGGACCACGACTACGCCCAGGACCTGCTGTCGCGCGCGGGGAACCCCAAGTCCGACGCGGTGACCCAAGTGCTGGCGATGTCCGACGGCCAGCGCGCGGCGTGGCTCGAAGCGATCATCGACGCCGAGGGCACCCGGTACCTGCGGCCCGGCTACTCCGAGCCTCAGGTGGTCGTCTACCAGGCGCCCGGTGCCGTCCTCGAGGCGATCACGCTGGCCGGTTACCTGTCCGGATCCCGGCCGCGCGTGCTTCCGGTGGAGCGGGCGAACCAGCCGGAAACCTGGCAGGCCGAGTTCGCCGTGCACCTGAACAACCCGATCGTCACCGGAGCCTTCCTGCGCAAGGAAGCCGCCGGGCGGGCGGACGTGTGGTGCGTGACGACGGAACTGGGCACGTGGACGGCCCAGGAAGGTGACCACCTCTTCCTGACCGGCAACTCGAACGCGGCCGCGGGGCACCCGTCCAAGGGGCTCATGCAGTGCATCGACTCGACGTTCAACGCCCACAAGCTGCCTGGCCACGACAACATCTACAACCCGGTCGACAACATCATCGCGGGCGTCCGGTACTCGTTCGACCGCTACGGCGGCCTCGACAACGTGCCCGGCATCAAGGCCATGGCCCACGGCGGTGCCTACCGGGGCTACTAGCCTGGCCCCATGGCCGACCTCGAGGCGGGTCCCGCGCTGCGGGCCGGTGTGCCGCCCTTCCACGTCATGGACGTCCTCTCCGCGGCGGGGGCCCGGCAGCGCAGTCACGGCGATCTCGTGTCGCTCGCCGCCGGGCAGCCCTCCGCTCCCGCTCCGAAGCCCGTGCTCGAAGCCGCCGCCAAGGCCCTGCAAGACAGCACCCTCGGCTACACCGAACAGCTCGGCATCCCCGAGCTGCGGGAGGCCGTCGCCGGGCACTACCGGCGGAAGTACCGGCTGGACGTCGCCGCGCAGGACGTCGTCATGACCACCGGTTCTTCCGGGGGCTTCCTGCTCGCCTTCCTCAGCGCCTTCGACCCCGGTGCCAAGGTCGCGATGGCCCGGCCCGGCTACCCCGCCTACCGGAACCTGCTGTCGGTCCTCGGCTGCGAGGTCGTCGAGTTCGCCACCACCGCCGAGACGAACTTCCAGCCCACCGTGGAACTGCTCGACGAACTCGGCCCGATCGACGGCCTGATCGTCGCCAGCCCGAGCAACCCCACCGGCACCGTCCTGCCGCCCGGAGAACTGGCCGCCATCACCGGTTGGTGCTCCTCGCACGGGGTCCAGCTGATCAGCGACGAGATCTACCACGGCATCTCCTACGGCGCCGAACTCGACTGCGCGTGGCAGTACGGGCGCGAGCCGCTCGTGCTCGGCAGCTTCTCGAAGTACTTCGCGATGACCGGCTGGCGGCTCGGCTGGATGCTCGTGCCGCAGCGGCTGCACCGCGCCGTCGACGTCCTGACCGGGAACTTCACCATCTGCCCGCCCGCGGTGTCGCAGTACGCCGCGCTCGCCGCCTTCACGCCGGAGGCGTACACGGAGGCCGACGCGCACGTCGAGCACTACCGCGCCAACCGCGACCGGCTCTTCGCGGGTCTCAAGGGCATCGGCCTCGACAAGCTCGCGCCCGCCGACGGCGCCTTCTACGCCTATGCCGACGTCAGTGCGTACACCGAGGACAGCCTGAGCTGGTGCCAGCGGCTGCTCGCCGACACGGGCCTCGCGATCACGCCCGGCGTCGACTTCGACCCGGTCGACGGCGGCAAGTACGTCCGGTTCTCCTTCGCCGGCAGCGCCGAGGACATCGACGAAGGCGTCCGGCGGCTCGGGGGGTGGCTTCGCCAGGGGGAACCCTGATTCATCCCTGAACGTTGGCTCGACGAGGGGAGTTTCCCCGCCCGAGGTGCCACAGTGGAGGCATCGGGCCGCCAGGGCCACGGGAGCAATCGGAGGAAGCCATGTTCTGGAAGATCGTCGGCGGCCTGATCGTCGCCTGGGTGGCGTTCATGGTGCTGGGCGCCGTGATCGGCTTCGTGTTCAAGGCCGTCCTGTGGATCGCCATCATCGGCGGCATCGCGTTCCTCGGCGCGGCCGGTTACCGCGCGATCACCAGCGGCCGCAAGGACCCGCGCCGCATCAACCGCTACTGAGTCAGGGGATCCGCGCCACGCCGCCCAGCGACGTCCAGTTGACCGGCGCCAGCGGGGCCAGGCGCGGCCCGTCCGGCCACCACAGGTGCGGCGCGGTCAACCCGGGCTCGAGCAGGTCGAGGCCGTCGAAGAACGACGCGATCTCGGCCCGCGTGCGGTAACGCGTGTCGAGCCCGGTGCCGCTGAACCGCTGTTGCAGCTCCGTCGCGACGCCGGCCGCTTCGGAGCCGTCGTCCGGGTTGTGCTGGTGCAGCAGGACCAGGTACGACCCCGGCGCCATCGCGCCGACGTAGGACTTGACCACCTGCCGCGCCTGCTCCAGCTCCGCGATGTGGTGGACGATCGCGCACAGCACCAGCCCGACCGGCCGGTCGAAGTCGATGAACCGCTGCACGTCCGCGAGGGTTTCGCCGGGACGCAGCAGGTCGTTGCCCGAGATGTGCGTGAAGTCGTTGTCGACGAGCAACGCCCGGCTGTGCGCCTGCACGACCGGGTCGTTGTCGACGTAGACGACGTGCGCCTCCGGGTTGTACTTCTGCGCCACCTGGTGGGTGTTTTCGACCGTCGGGAAGCCCGAGCCGAGGTCGAGGAACTGGTCGACGCCGAGCCGTTCGGTCAGGTACCGCACGGCGCGCACGAGCCATTGCCGCACTTCCCGCGCCATCGCCGGCGATTGCGGCGCGACTTCGAGGATCTCCCGCAGTACCGCCCGATCGGCTTCGTAGTTGTCCGTGCCGCCCATCAGGGCGTCGAAGACGCGGGCGATGCTCGGCCGGTCGAAGTCGACACGGGCCGACGGTCGTTCGCTCGTCATGGCGGCCTACCGGGGAGTCGGGGTTGGCGTGCAGCCTAGGCCACGAACGATCACCACCGGTAGGCGGACGTGCGGTGCGGGTGAGGTCAGCCGAGCCAGGCGCGAGCCGCGTCGGCGCCGTTCCACACCTCGGCCTTCAGCCCCACCGCCCGTGCTCCATCCACATTGGACTGCCGGTCGTCGAAGAACAGGCAGTCGGCCGGCTCCGCGCCCAGCTCGTCCAGCAGCAGGCGGAAGATCTTCGCGTCCGGCTTCACGCACCGGACATCGCCCGAGAAGAGCGTGACGCGGAAGTGGCGGACCCACTCCTGCGCGCGGACCCACTCGCCGAACACCACCGGCGCGTTCGACAGCAGCGCCAGCGACGCGCCGGCCTCGGAAAGCGCTTCGAACAGCGCCTGCGACGACGGTTCCAGGTGGCCCCAGCCCTCGACGTCGACGCGGGTCAGCTCGGCCGACAGGTCTTCGTCGACGGACACGCCCAGCGCGTCGCCGACCGTCTGCCAGTACTCGAGCGGCGTGCTCCCGGCGTCATACGGGATCCGGTAGTCCCAGTACGCCTTCTCGAACTCCGGCAGCGGCACGCCCATGCGCGCGGCCAGGTCCGGCCGCGCCACGCTCGGCTTGCTCAGCACGTCGCCGTAGTCGAACACGATCCAGTTCACGGTGCCCCCGGTTTCATGGTGTCGCAGTGGAGTTCACGCGCCGGACTTGATCCGGCGCAAGGCTTCTTCGACGTCGGCCGCGCTCAGGTCCCGGTGCGTGACGAACCGGACCCGGCCCGCCATCGGCACCGCGCGGATGCCGAGCGAGTCGAGCCAAGCGAGCGCGGTCGGGATGTCGGGGACGTCGGCGAGCACGATGTTGGTGTCCGGCTCGTTCGTCGGCCAGCCGTGCTCGCGCAGGCCCTCGGCGAGCCGGCGCGCGTTCTCGTGCGACTCGGCCAGGTCGGGGATCCGGTCGAGCGCGACCAGGCAGGCCGCGGCCAGGACGCCGCCCTGCCGGACGCCGCCGCCGAGCATCTGGCGCATCCGGCGGGCCCGCTCGACGAACGCGACGCTGCCCGCGACGACCGAGCCCACCGGCGCGCCGAGGCCCTTGCTGAAGCAGGCCGACACGGTGTCGACGCCGACGGTCAGCGCGGCGGGCGGCACCTCCAGCGCGACCGCGGCCTGCCAGAGCCGGGCGCCGTCGAGGTGCACGGTCAGGCCGGCTTCCTTCGCGACGGACAGCAGCTGGGCGTGCTCGTCGGGCGGGGTCACCGCGCCGCCGGCCGCGTTGTGCGTGTTCTCGAGGCAGAGCAGCGATGTCCGTAATGTGAAGTACGGCCCGGGTTGTCCGATCGCGGCCGCGAGGGCGTCGGGCGATGGGCGGCCCGGGCCGCCGTCGTGCTCGAGGATGTCCGGCATCCCGCCGGCCAGCCACGCCGCCGAGCCAAGCTCGTTGGACAGCACGTGCGCGCCGCGCGTGGCGAGGAACCGGTCGCCGCGCTGCAGGTGGAGGCTCAGCGCGACGAGGTTCGCCATGGTCCCGCTCGGCACCCACAGCGCGGCCGGCATGCCCAGGACGTGCGCGGCGCGTTCCTCCAGCGCCTGGACCGTCGGGTCGCGCTCGAGGACGTTGTCCCCGACCTCCGCGGACGCCATGGCCGCGCGCATCGTGTCATCCGGACGGGTGACGGTGTCGGAACGGAAGTCCAGCGGCGGCAGCGTGAAGGTCACAGAGCGATCACATCACACCCACCGGATGAGGATCAATGAGGCCTCGGGTGGTCGAACCCGCTCGGTCCGTGCAACCGTGGACGCCCCTGATTCCGTCCTACCCACCGACGACAACAGAGCGGAGCACGACTGCGCGTGGACCAGCGCGACGAGGAGGAGTTCGCGGAGTACTTCGCCGCCAGGCGGGACGCCGTGCGCCGGACCGCGTACATGCTCTGCGGCGACTGGCACCGGGCGGACGACCTCGCGCAGACGGCGTTCGTCGCGCTGCACCGGAGGTGGAAGAAGATCAGGGATCCCGCGGCGACCGACGCGTACGTCCGCAAGACGCTCGTGCGGGCGTCGATCGACGAATCGCGGCGGCCGTGGCGGCGTGAGTGGCAGACCGAGACGCTGCCCGAGCCCGCCGACGACACGCCCGGCCTCGACGACCTCGTCGCGACCAGGGAAGACCTGCTGGCGGCGTTGAAGGAAGTGCCGCCCAAGCAGCGGGCGGTGCTGGTCATGCGGTTCTTCGAAGGGCTCGACGTGACCGGCGCGGCGAAGGCGCTCGGCTGCAGCGAAGGCAACGTGAAGAGCCAGACCGCGCGCGGGCTGGCGAACCTCAGGCAGGTCCTGGAGAGGGAGGTGGAGACCAATGGATGAGCAGGAGCTGCGGTCGTTGTTCTCCGCCGCGCCGGGCGACGCGCCTTCGCCGGGCTTCACGCAGGACGACGTCGTCCGCGAGTCCCGCCGCCAGACCGTGCGGCGCCGCAACCGGATCACCACCGGCGTGAGCGCCGCGGCGCTGGTCGTCGTCGGCTTCGGTGCATACGGACTGCTGTCCGGGGGTACCCCCGAGTCGATGACGGCCGCGGGCGACGGCGTGATGTCGTCGCAATCGGGTCCGGGCTCGGGGCAACCCGGCATCAGCCCGGCACGTCCTGAGATCGGTGGGGAGTCACCGAACTTCTCGTCCGAACCACCTCGGCAGGGAGGTGACCAGGGCGGGAAGACCGGCCCTCTGGCCGAAGGCGCCTCCGGGTGCGAAGAGGTGGACGGGGAGCTCGCCATTGCCCTCGCTGGCGAGCTCCCCGGCCACGTCGCCGGTACCCCGGCCGTGCCGGGCGGCGCCTGTTCGACGGCGGCGCGCTCCGCCGGGTTCCCGGTCCCGGGCGGCGAGGTCTCCGCGGCGCTGTACCCGAAGGGCATTCCCGTGGTCTTCAAGTCCCAGCCCGCCGGCACGGTCACGGCCCAGGTGGCGACCGCGTCCGGTGGCTCGTTGGTGCTGGTCAGCGTGCCGTCTTCGGGTGCGACGGCGCCGTACGCGGGGCAGGTGGAGACGTTCGCGCACGATCTCGCGGCCCGCTTCTGAGCCCCGGTTCGCCCGGTTGGCAGAATGACCGGTCATGACCGCTGCGACCACCCCGAAGGGGGAACGACGGCGCGCCGCGCTCGTCGAGGCCGCCGCGAAGCTGCTCGTCGAGGGCGGGTTCGACGCCGTCCGGCACCGGGCGGTCGCCGAGCGCGCGGGGCTGCCGCTCGCCTCGACGACGTACTACTTCGACTCGCTGGAAGACCTGGTCGCGGCGGCCGTCGAGCACCACGGGCAGGGTGAGCTGGAGACCGGCCGCCGCCGGCTGGAGGAGCTGGCGACGCGCAACCGGGGCGTCCAGGCGACCGTCGAGCTGGTGCTGGAGATGCTGCTGGGGCCGGAGACCGACGACCCGGAGGCGGACGCGGAGGCGGTGCTGCTGCGGTACGAGCGGCTGGTCGCGACCGGCCGCCGGCCGTACCTGCGGCCGTTGATGCGGACGTTGTCGGCCCAGCTCAACGAGCTGCTGACGGAGATCTTTGCCCGCTCGGGCACGCCGGTTTCCCCCGACGAGCTCGAACGGCTGATCGCCCTGGTCGACGGCGCCGTCGTCAACGCGCTGATCGCGATCGACCCGGCCCCGCGCGCGGCGGCGTCGCGCATGCTCCAGAACGCACTCGACGGCACCTGATTCATTACTGTCGTGCAGGTGGACTTGAACCTGCTGACGGCGTTGGACGCGTTGCTGGAGGAGAACTCCGTGCAGGCGGCGGCCGACCGGCTGCACCTGACCCCGCCGGCGATGAGCCGCACGCTGGCCCGGATCCGCGCGACGACGGGCGACGACATCCTGGTGCGCACCGGCCGCACGATGACCCCGACCCCGCGCGCGCTGGCGATGCGCGACGAAGTGCGGACGCTGGTGGCTCGCGCGAACCGGGTGCTGGCCCCGGCCCGCACGGTGGACCCGGCCACGCTGCGGCGCACGTTCACCATCCAGGGGCACGACGCGTTGCTGGCGGCGCTGTTCCCGGCGTTGCTCAGGACGGCTTCGGCCGAGGCGCCCGGGCTGGGGCTGCGGTTGCTGGCGGAGGCGCCGGTGGACACGCCGGACTTGGCGCGCGGCCACGTCGACCTGGAGGTCGGCGCGACGGTGCCGGGGTCGCCGGAGATCAGCCATCTCGTGGTGGGCGAGGACCGGCTGGCGGTGGTGTCGCGCGCCGGCGCGCGGTTGGACGTCGAGGAGTTCGCGGCGGCGGAGCACGTGATCGTGTCGCGCCGGGGGCGGTTGCGCGACGGGGTGGACAAGGCGCTGGCCGAGCTGGGATTGCGCCGCCGCGTGGTGGCGGCGTTGCCGACGGCGGCGCTGGCGCTGCAGGCGATCGCGTACAGCGACGTGGTGGGGGTGCTGGCGGTCCAGGCGACGGCGTCGGCTCGGGCGGACTTGGGGTTGACGGCGACGGAACCGCCGGTCGAGCTGCCGGGGGCGCCGGTGGTGGTGAGCTGGCACAGCCGGTACGACACGGACCCGGCGCACGAGTGGTTGCGGGGCCATTGCCGGACGGCGCTGGCCGAGGTGCTGGAGGGGGCACCGCCCGGATGACGTGAATGACTCATTCATGTCACCAGGCGACATGAATGAGTCATTCACGTCGTTCGCAACCGGGCCGGGCCGACCCCCGCCGACCTCACTTGGGCAGCGCCACCAGGACCTCGCCGCGCGGGCCCTCCTCGGCCGCGTCGAGCATGGCCGCCGCCACCGTCGCGTGGGTGACCGTTGCCGGGAACCAGCGCCGGGGCACCGAATCGAGGCCCACCGTCCGCCGGGTCGGGCTGATCGGGCCGCTCTTCATCGGGCCCACCTGGACCACCGTGCCGCCCATGCCGAGGATCGCCGCGTCCGCCGCCACCTTGTCCGGCAGCTCCGCCTTCATGAACCGCGAGAGCAACGTCCGGGTCAACCACCCAGCCGCCGAAGCCGACGGGCCCGTTCCGAACGCTCCCACCGACACCACCCGCGACGGCCCCGCGGCCACCACCGCGCGGGCCCCCGCCGTCAGCACTCCCGGTGGATCACCCTTCCGCAAACCCAAAGCGTCGAGCACGATCTCGGTGCCCTGCAACGCCTCCGCGATCCCAGCGGAGTCGAAGACATCAGCGGCGACAGTACGAAGCCCATCAGCGGGAGGCAGCGACGGCCGCCGGCTGATCGCCACCACCGAATGTCCACGGGAAAGAGCCTGCCGCACCAGTTCACTGCCCACCGCGCCCGAAGCGCCGAGCACCGCCACCCGGCTCACGCGAGCACCTCAAGCGCCGAAGCGTGCAAACCCGGTGCCGCGACAAGGATGTCCGACGAATTGACGTGCCAAGCATCACCCGACAAGTCCGAAACAACCGCGCCCGCCTCGGAAGCCAACAACGAACCGGAAGCGGTCCCGGGAAGATCCGGCTGGTACTGCCAGAAGACGTCGTACTGCCCGGCGGCGAGACCGAGCAACGGGAACACCGTCGGAATCGTGTTGCGCACCAGCAAAGCCTTCGACGCCATCGCCGCGAACGCGCCGGCGAACCGCTGATGGACCTCCGGGGAGTTGCCCGCCTGGCTGGCCGTCACCGCGGCGGCCGACAAGTCCGTCTTGGCCGACACGCGCAACGGCGAACCGTTCAGGAACGCCCCCTGCCCGCGCGAAGCCGTGTACGTCAGGTCGCCGATCGGCTGACGGACGACCGTCAGCTCCGGCTGCCCGTCCGTGACCAGCGTGATCGTCACCGCCCACTCCGGCAGGCCGTGCACGTGGTTGACCGCCCCCTCGGCGCCGTCGACCACCCACCACTGCCCGGGCGGCACGACCCGGCCGCGCTCGTCCTCGTCCCACCACTCCACGCCGTCGACGCCGTCGAGCGCCGACCGCACCACCGAAGTCGAAGTGGCTTCGAGGCGAGTGCCCAGTTCGTACATCGCCTCCCGGTCCGGCGGGCGGCTCGCCGGGTCGAACGAAGCCAGCAAACCCTTCGCGGCCTCCGCGGCCGCGGCGACCATCGTGTTCAGAACGTCAGTCATGAACCCATTACGGCACGCCCCGAAGCCTGATTCAAATGCAACTTTGTAACTCGACGAGTTACCCTCGTGCAGGCTTCCGCTGAGCCTTCGCCAGGTCGTCGCGGGACTTCGTGACGAGCGCGAGCATCGCCTGCTCGGCCGCCGCCGGGTCGCCGGCCACGATCGCGTCGAACACCTTGCGGTGGCTCGGCACCGGGTCCTCCGCCGCCGACGCCCCGTGCACGAGCTTGTCGCGCTCGGCCAGCCCGATCGCGATGATCCGTTCCATCCGCATCAGGAAGTTGTTGTGGGTGGCGGTCATCAGCCGCCGGTGGAAGGCGAGGTCGGCCTGGACGCTCGCCTCGGCGTCGTCGCCCGCCGCTGCCATGTCGGCCAGCGCCTCCCGCAGCGACTCGAGGTCCTCGTCCGACGCCCGCTCGGCCGCGATCCGCGCCGCGGCCGGCTCGACGACCGTGCGGACCTCGGTCAGCTCGTCGAGCAGGCCCGGGTCGTCGGCGGCCGCGGTCTGCCAGCGCATGACGTCGGCGTCGAGCATGTTCCACTTCTCGCGCGGCTGGACGAACGTGCCGCGCTTCTGCCGGGCGTCGATCATCCCCTTCGCGGCCAGCACCTTCAGCGCCTCGCGCAGTGCGGTCAGGCTGATGTCGAGCTCTTCGCGCAGCGCGGGCAGGTCCAGGACGGTGCCCTCGCCCCACTCGTCGGAGAGGATCCGGCTGGCCAGTGCCTCCACGGTCTGGCCGTGCAGCCCGCGTGGCCGGTGTTCGGTCAATGGAGGGCCCTCTCGACTGGTGGTTCGTGGTCGGGCCATCCTACGCTGCGACCGAAGTCGTCATAAATTATGAATACATCTTGACACCGACGGCGCCCGGTTGCACTCTTTGGCAGCAGTCACGCCCGTGCGGGCGCCACAGACAAAGGGGTCACGACATGACGAGTGCCGGCCTGTCCCGCCGTCGTTTCCTGCGCAACGCGAGCCTCGCCGGGCTGGGCGCCGTCGGCTCGGGCAGCTTCCTCGCCGCCTGCGCCACCTCCGCGAACTCCGGTCCGGTCAAGCAGGCCGCCGGGGCGGTCACCGTCCAGTCGAACCTGTCCTCGCCCGAGGCGAAGAAGGCGATCGAAGCGCTGGCCAAGGCGTTCGGCGACAAGGGCGGCGCGACGGCGACCGTCAACACCGTCGCGTCGGAAACCTTCCGCACCCAGCTGCCCAGCTACCTGACCGCGGCCAACCCGCCGGACACCTTCACGTGGTACCCGGGTTCGCTGCTGTCCGGCTACGCGCGCAAGGGCCTGCTGCTCGACGTCGGCGACGTCTGGCAGACCATGGGCGACTACAGCGCCGCGTTCCGCGCGCTCTCCGGCGACGGCGCCGGCCACCAGGTCTTCGTCCCGACGTCGTACTACTGGTGGGGCTTCTTCTACCGGAAGTCCAACTTCGCCGAGTGGGGTGTCCAGCCGCCGACCAACTGGACCGAGTTCCTCGCGCTGTGCGAAACGTTGAAGGGCAAGGGAATCGCGCCGATCGGACTGGGCGCGGGCGGCAACACGCCGTGGACCGCGTCGGCCTGGTTCGACTACCTGAACATCCGGATCAACGGCGCGCCCTTCCACCGCGAGCTGCTCGCCGGCAAGCAGCGCTTCGACGACCCGCGCGTCAAGAAGATCTTCGACCCGTGGCGCCAGGCCCTGCCGTACTTCGACCCGAACGGCACCGCGATCGCGTTCCAGGACGCCACGACCGTGCTGCTGCAGGGCCGCACCGGCATGGTCCTGACCGGTACGTTCTTCGCCGACGCCGCCCCGAAGGACGCGCTCGGCGACCTCGACTTCTTCCAGTTCCCGATCCTCGACCCGGCCGTGCCGGTCGCCGAAGAGGGCCCGACCGACGGCTTCTTCGCCAGCGCGCGCACCCCGCACGTCGCCGAGGTCAAGGAATGGTTCAAGTACGTCGCGACGGCCGAAGCGCAGGAGCTCTACATCAAGAACTCCTCCGGCACGGTCCTGCCGACCAACCCGAAGGCCAAGGACAACGGCACGCCGCTGGTCCAAAAGGGACGCAAGATGCTCGCCGACGCCAAGGAGATCACGCAGTTCTTCAACCGTGACTCCTCCGACGCGTTGCAGCCGACCGCCGACGCCGCGTTGATCCGGTTCATCCAGAAGCCGAACGAGCTCGACTCGATCCTGAGCGACTGGCAGACCGCCGCGCAGAAGGTCTGGCAGTCCTGACATGGCGGTGCTGACCGCCGAACGGCCGAAGACCGCGGCGCGGGCCCCCAAACGCCGTCGCCGGATCTCGCCGATGCTGCTGGCGTTCGTCCTGGTGCCCCTCGTCGTCGAGGGGTTCTGGGTGTTCTGGCCCGCGCTGCAAGGCTTCTACCTGGCGCTGACGAACTGGGACGGCGTCTCCGCGCCCACGTTCGTCGGCCTGGGGAACTTCGCCGAGATGTTCTCCGACGACATCTTCAAGACCGCCGCGCTCGACACGGTGCTCTGGCTCGTCCTCTTCGGCGGCCTTTCGGCCGTCGGCGGGCTCGCGCTGGCGACGTTGTTGCAGCGGGAGAGAAAAGGTGTCGGGTTCTACCGGGCCGCGCTGTTCACGCCGGTGGTGTTCTCGCTGGTCGCGACTTCGCTGATCTGGCAGGTGATCTACCAGCCGGACGGCGTCTTCAACAAGGTGCTCGGTGCGATCGGGCTCGGCAGCTGGCAGCACGCCTGGCTGGCCGACCCGAAAACGGCGCTGTACGCGGTGCTCGTCCCCGCGCTGTGGCGGCAGCTCGGCTACGTGATGGTGCTGTACCTGGCCGGCCTCAAGGGAATCGACCCGGTGCTGTACGAAGCGGCCAAACTGGACGGTGCCACGGCGTGGCAGCAGTTCCGCAACGTGACGTGGCCGCAGCTGCGCAGCGTCAACTCCGTCGTCCTGTCGGTGATCATCATCGACTCGCTGCGGTCGTTCGACGTCGTGTGGTCGATGACGAAGGGTGGGCCGTACCACTCGTCCGAGCTGCTCAGCACGTACATGTACGCGACGGCGTTCCAGTCGTTGCGCCTCGGCTACGCGTCCGCGCTGGCCGTGGTGATCTTCGTGCTGGCGTTCGGCGTGATCGTGACCTACCTCGTGCGCGCGTTCCGGGAGGACTCGTGAAGACGCGGACGTTCGGGTTTCACCTGCTCGCCGGTGGCCTGTCCGTGCTGTGGTTGCTGCCGATCCTGCTGGTGCTGACGACCAGCGTGCGGTCCTTTTCGGACATCGCGTCGAACGGCCTCGGCGCGCTGCCGGGTTCGTTCACCCTGGACGGCTTCGGGCAGGCCTGGGGCGAGGGCGGCGGCGGGCACGCGATGCTCAACAGCCTGCTCGTGACCATCCCGACCGTGCTGCTGGCGTTGCTGCTCAGCTCGGCGGCGGCGTTCGCGCTGAGCCGGTACGAGCTCCCGTTCCGCCGCACGATCATCCTGGTGATGCTGGCCGGGAACCTGCTGCCGCCGCAGATCCTGCTGGTACCGGTGGCGAAGCTGGCCGAGCTGCTGGGCATCTACGACACGCTGACCGCGCTGATCGTCGTGCAGGTCGGGTTCGGGCTCGGCTTCTACACCTTCGTGCTGCAGGGGTTCATGCGGTCGATCCCGGGCGAGATCCAGCAGGCGGCGCTGATCGACGGCGCCGGCGTCGCGCAGATCTTCTGGCGGATAATCCTGCCGATGACCCGTCCGGCACTGGCCGCGCTCGGCGCGCTGGCGTTCACGTGGACGTTCAACGACCTGCTGTGGTCGATCACTGTGCTGCGCACCGGGACCGTGATGCCGGTGACGCCGGCGCTGCTCGGCCTGCAGGGGCAGTACGTGTCCAACTGGAACGTGATCGCGGCGGGGTCGGTCATCGCGGCCGTGCCGACCGTGGCGGTGTTCCTGCGGTTCCAGAAGCACTTCATTTCGGGCTTGGCGATCGGGGCGATCAAGTGACGTGGACCGTGTCCATGAAGTCCACTTCGTACACCGTGGCCCTGGATCCCACCGAGCGCTGGCTCGAGCTGGTGGCGTGGGGTCCACACGGGATCGAAGACGGGCCGTCGGTGTTCACGAACGCGGGCGCGGTGCACTTCATCACCGACGCCGACGCTGCTCCGGTCGAGTACGCGCCGCTGGGCCTGCGTCCGTTCTCCGGCGCGGACGTCTCGGTGCGCGGCGGTTCGTGGTGGCGGTTCGAATCGGCATCCACGGACGACGACCTGCGGCTGGCTTTCCTCGACGAGCTGACCGGGCTGCGCGCGGTGCTGTGCTACCGGCCGGTGCCCGAGACGGACGTCCTGACCCGGTGGGTCGAGTTCGAGAACACGGGCTCGTCGACGCTGGAGTTCGACCGGCTGGGCTCGGCGGGCGTCTGCGTGCCGACGGTGTCCGGTGCCCGGCTGACGTACCTGACCGGCCAGTGGTCGCAGGAGTTCACGCGGCGCACGGTCGACCTGCCCGCGGGCGGGTTCCGGATGGAAAGCCGGTTCGGCGTTCCGGGCCACGCGCACGTGCCGTGGCTGGCGGTGCAGGACTCGTCCGGCGGTCCCGCTTACGGCGTCTCCCTGGAATGGCCGGGTTCGTGGTCGATCGAGGCCGACGTCGAGCCTTCGGGGCTGACGCGCGTCCGGGCCGGGCGGCTTCCGTCGCCGGGTCCGGTGCTCCTCGAACCGGGAGCTTCCGTGGCGACTCCGAAGGTCGCGTTGGCGTCCAGTGTGGACGGTGTGTCGGGACTGGCAGCGGTGTGGCACGACTACGACCGCGTACTGGCCGGCGAACGCTGGCGGCGCCCGCGTCCGGTGCTCTACAACTCCTGGGAAGCAACGGGATTTGACGTCCGAAGCGCGCACCAGCTGGAGCTGGCCAAGCGCGCGGCGGACCTCGGCGTCGAGCTTTTCGTGGTCGACGACGGCTGGTTCACCGGCCGCGACGACGACACCGGCGGCCTCGGCGACTGGACACCGGCGGAGGAGACGTTCGGCGAGTTCGTCGACTCGGTGCGGGAACTGGGCCTGGAGTTCGGCCTGTGGGTCGAGCCGGAGGCCGTCAGCCCGAAGTCGCGGCTGTACGCCGAGCACCCGGACTGGGTGTACCGGATCGACGGCCGCCCGTTGACGCTGATCCGCAACCAGCTCCTGCTGGACCTGGGACTGCCCGAGGTGGTCGAATTCGTCAAGTCCACATTGGACTCACTGCTGACGGAGTACCCGATCTCGTACCTGAAGTGGGACATGAACCGCCCGCCCACGGAACGCGGCCGCCCGGGCTCGTCGGCCGCGGACCTGGACGCCGAGCACGTCGCCGGCTACCTGGCGGTGCTGGACCACCTGCGCGCCGCCCACCCGCACGTCACGATCGAGGCGTGCGCGGGTGGCGGTGGCCGGACGGACCTGGCGACGGTCGCGCGCACCGACGTCGTCTGGCCGAGCGACAACACGGGACCGCTGGACCGGCTGGCGATCCAGGACGGGTTCCTGCTGATGCACGCGCCGCACCTGATGAGTTCGTGGGTCACGGACTCCCCGGGCGTCTTCGACCCGCGGCCGCGTTCGCTGCGGTTCCGGTTCGTCACCGCGATGGCCGGGGTGCTGGGCATCGGCGCGGACCTGTCGAAGTGGACGCCCGAGCAGCAGGCCGAAGCAACCGAACTGGTCGCGGTCTACAAGTCGATCCGGGACGTCGTCCACCACGGCGTCGCCCGGGTGCTGACCGGCGCGACCCAGTACACGTCGGAAGACGGCGACACCGTGGTGGTGCTGGCGTGGAACACCGGCGAGCTGACGGGCGCGCCGCTGGTTCCGGGCCGCTCGTCGCGAGTGCGGCTCGACGTCTACCCGGATGCGTCCTATGTGGACCAAAACGGAACCCGGTACTCGGGCGCTCACCTCGAGTACGCGGGTCTCCCCTTCGACTGGACCGCGACCCATGACGCGGACGTGGTCGTGCTACGCCGATCCCAATAGCAGCTTCGCGGCCGCCACGGTGCCGTCGGTGCTGACGAGCGCCGCCACTTCGGCCGCGCGATCCTTCGCGGCCAGAGCCGTTCCGAGTGCCGTCGTCAGGGATTCGATCGTCGGCACCGCACCGTCGTGGGCCACGCCGGCGCCCAGCGCCGCGACGCGGCCCGCCCAGTACGGCTGGTCGGTGGCCTGCGGCACGACCACCTGCGGGACGCCGGAACGCGCGGCCGTCGTCGTGGTCCCGGCGCCGCCGTGGTGCACGACCGCCGCCGTCCGCGGGAACAGCGCCTGGTGGTTGACCTCGTCGACGAGGAAGACGTCGTCGCCGTCGACGGTCAGGCCCGCCCAGCCGCGCTTGAGCACCACGCGGCGGCCGTGCGCCCGCACCGCCGCCACGGCCACCTCGGCGACGTCCGCCGCCGCGTGCATCGGCATGCTCCCGAACCCCACGTACACGGGTGGTTCGCCGTCGGCCAGGAACGCCGCCAGGTCGGCCGGCAACGGCCGCTCGTCCGGCACGATCCACGCGCCGGTCTGCACGACGTCGAGGTCGTCGTCCGGCTCCCACGGGTCGAGGACCGGGTCGGTCGCCAGCCACGGCCGCTTGCCGACCACGAACTCGCGAACGTCGTCGACCGCGGGCAGGCCGTGCGCGGCCCGGCTCGCGTTCAGGCCCGGCCCGAACAGCACGTTGAGGCTCTCGCGGTCTACGTCCCAGAGCACCCGGTTGTCGGTGACACCCGGCGGGTGCGGCCGGCCGGGGTAGGCGAGCGGCGCGTGGTGCGGCGACGGCAGCGACAGCTTCTGGAGCGCCACGTAGTGCGCCGGGATACCGGCCAGCTCGGCCACCGACCGCGCCCCGGCCGCGGTCGGCATCAGGCCGGTGGCGACCAGGACATCGCAGTCCTCGGCGGCCGCCGGCATGACGTCGAACTGGGCCGCGATCAGCTGCGCGGCCCGCTCGGGCAGCGAAGACGGCGCCGGCGCGGCCTTCGTCAGCTCACGTGCCGACGGGCCGATCGGCACCAGCGGCACGTCGACGGCGGCCAGCCGCCGCACGAAGTCCTCGTCCGGCGGCGCGCACACCTTCACCTCGGCGCCGAACTCCTTCAGCCGCACCGCGAACGCCGCCAGCGGCTCGACGTCGCCGCGGGAGCCGTAGGTGGACAGCAGCACACGCATCGCGCAACCCCCAGGTCGTTGCTCAGGGCGTAGATACTGGCAGCACGAAGGTCGGCGAGCCCGTCGGGTAGTACTTCAGCTCCGCCTCTCCCGACGCCGTCAGCGCGAACGCCGTGATCGCGTCCTCCGACTGCGCCGCGACGTAGCAGGTGCCGTCCACCAGCGTGAAGTGCCGTGGGTTCGCGCCGCACGGCTGGTCGGCCACCGCGGCCGCCTCGTCGAGGGCGAACTCCGTCACGCAGTCCGGGCCCCGGTTGGACACGTACATGCGCGTGCCGGTCAGCTCCAGGTGGGCGACCAGGTTCGGCGTCACCGAAGACAGGGTCGACGGCGTGGAAGCGACCACCTCGAACACGCCCGGCGAGGTCTCCCGGACCGTCACCACGGTCCCGGCCAGTTCGCCGACCACGTAGGCGAGGTCGGTGCCCGGCCGCCGGACCAGCTGGCGGGGGCCGGTGCCCGCGGGCAGCGACGAGACCGCCAGCAACTCGGCCGAACCGTCGGGAGACAGCGTGTAGCTGCGGATCTCGTCCGTGCCGAGGTCGACCGCGCTCACGATGCCGGGGCCGGGGACGGCCATGTGGACGTGCGCGGCCTCCTGGCGGTCGGTGCGGGGCCCGCTGCCCTCGTGCTGGACCAGCGCGGTCCGCGCCTCGATGGAGCCGGACGGCGACAGCGCGAAGACGGCCAGGCTGCCGCCGGTGTAGTTGGCGCACAGGAGGAACCGGCCGTCCGAAGTCGCCGCGAGGTGGCACGGGTGCGCGCCGCCCGTCTCGGCCGCGCCCAGGACCGACAACTTGCCCGAGTCGTCGAAGGAGAGCGCCGTGACCTCGCCGGTGGCGGTCTCGTTCACGGCGTACAGCACCGGCAACGAGGGGTGCCGGGTAAGCCACGACGGCGACTCGAGGGCCAGCGACGCGACCTCGTGCAGCTCGCCGGTGGCGGACCGGGAGAACGTCGTGATCCCCGTGCCGTTCCCCGCTTCCCCGGTGTAGCACCCGACGAAGACCAGCTCAGCCATGCGCGCTCCTCAACAGCGTCTCGACCCGGGCGGAGATGTCCGCGGTGGTGCCGCGGGTCAGCGCCGAGCCGACCCCGCACGCCACCGCGCCCGCTGCCAGCCAGCCTGGCACGTCCGCGGGCCCGATGCCGCCGGTGGGCACGAGCGGCGCCTGCGGAAGCGCGGCCCGCACGTCCTTGATCCACGACGGGCTCAGCGCGGAGGCGGGGAAAACCTTGACGGCGTCAGCACCTTCTTCGAGCGCGCGCACGATTTCGGTGACGGAGCCGGCGCCGGGGAAGGCGGCGGCCCCGTACCGGTGAGCGGTACGGATGACGGCGGCATCCACCGACGGTGACACGAGGAACCGCGCGCCGGCGCGGATGGCGAGCACGGCCGAGGCCTCGTCGAGGACGGTGCCGGCGCCGATGGTCGCGTCCGGGTAGGCGGCGGCGAGGCCGGCGATGGCGTCGAGGGCGCCGGGGTTGGTGAGCGGCAGTTCGACCGACCGCAGCCCGGCTTCGAGAGCCGCGCGGGCGGCGGACACCGCCGACTCCGCGTCGTGGGTGCGGACGATGCCGATGACGCCTTGGCGCAGTGCGTTCGCTGTGGTCTCCCACCGGTAGCTCATGGGCCGAGCATAGCGCGTGAAATCTTAATTTAGGATTTATTCTTGACGGACGCCGAGACGTCCCGGCATGCTGCTCCCGGCTCGCAGTTCACCGGAGAAAGGCGTCCGGCACATGCTCTTGAAGAGATCCCTCGCGGTGGTCGCCGCGATGGCGGCCGCGGTCACCGTGACCCCCGCCCAGGCGACCCCGGCCGTGGACCAAGGCGCTCCCGACTACTACGACAGCGGGGTCGCGAAGACCCCGTACATGGGCTGGAACACCTACTACGGCCTCGGCGCCCCGAGCGAGGCGTCGGTCAAGTCCGTCGCGGACTTCCTCGTCTCCAGCGGCCTGCGCGACGCCGGCTACCGCTACGTCTGGATCGACGGCGGCTGGACCGCGCCCGACCCGCGGGACGCGCAGGGCAACCTCCGCGAAGACAGCGCGAAGTTCCCGAGTGGACTGTCCACTTTGGTCGACTACCTGCACGGCAAGGGCCTGAAGGCCGGCATCTACACCGACGCCGGCGCCTCCGACGGCAAGAACTGCGCGGCCGGCTCCGGCGGCTACTACGAGCAGGACACCAAGCGGTTCGCGAGCTGGAAGTTCGACGCCGTCAAGGTCGACTTCCTCTGCGGCATCGCCCAGAACCTCAAGCCCGCCGAGGCGTTCACGCAGTTCAGCCAGGCCCTCGCCAAGGCGGGCCGTCCGATGGTGCTCAACATCTGCAACCCGGTCACCGACGAGTGGGGCGTCCCGCACGGCCCCGACCAGGTCGCCGGCATCGCCTACACCTACGGCCCGCTCGTCGCCGACTCCTGGCGCACCAGCACCGACATCGCGTTCGGCACGCCGTACGAGGGCATCTGGAAGGACGTCCTGCGCAACATGGACGCCAACGCCGCGCACCCCGAGGCCAACGGGCCGGGCCACTACAACGACCCGGACTACCTCATCCCGATGCGCAAGACCGAGCAGGGCACCTACGAGCTGAACGAGGAGGAGTCGACCACCCAGTTCGTCATGTGGGCGGAGATGGCGTCCCCGCTCATCCTCGGCTCCGACCCGCGCACGCTCCCCGCGTCGATGCTGAAGACGCTCAAGAACCCGGAGATCGTCGGCGTCAACCAGGACCGCCTCGGCATCCAGGGCGTCCGCGTCGCGACGGCCGGCAGCACCGACACCTACAGCAAGGTCCTTTCCCAGCGCGGCGACCGGGCCGTCGTGCTGCTGAACCGCGGTGAAGCGCCGACGCAGATGACGCTGAAGTTCGCCGACGCGGGCCTCGGTGGCCGGGTGTCCATTCGCGACCTCCGCGCCCGGGCCGACCGCGGCACCGCGACCGGGTCCTACACGGTTACGGTGCCCGCGCACGGCACCGCGTTCCTCCGGCTGCACGGCACGGACCTCGTCCCCGGCGACGACGTCGGCGGTCCGGCGTCCGCGAGTCCGGCGGTCGTGCGCACCGGCGGCAAGACCGTGACGTTCTTCCGCGACCCCGCCGGAAACCTCCAGCAGAACGGCCTGGACGGGGCGCGTCAGGTCGGCGGCAAGTTCCTCGGCCAGCCCGCCGCGGTCACTTCCGACGGCAAGATCGACGTCTACGTCCGCGGCCTCGACAACGCCCTCTACCAGCGCACTTACCGCAAGCAGTGGGGCGACTGGAAGCGGCTCGGCGGCACGCTCACCGACTCGCCGTCGGTGACGAGCGATGGCACGGTCTTCGTCCGCGGCGCCGACGGCCAGGTTTGGCAGCGGACCACCGACGGCCAGTGGTCCGGTCTCGGCGCGCCCGGCGGCAAGCCGATCTACGGCCGTCCCGGCGCGGCGACGTCCACCAGCGGCACGGTCGTCGCCGTCCGCACCGCCGACGACAGCGTCTGGGTGCGCACGAAGACCGGCGACAACTGGTCGGACTGGACGTCCATCGGCGGCACGGTCAGCAGCAGCCCGACGCTGGTCGCGGTCGGCGCGAAGGTCGCGCTCACCGCGTCCGCGAGCGACTACACGCTGTGGGCCAACGACTGGTCCGGCACCTGGGCCGGCTGGTTCAAACGGCCGGAGTACCCGAGCGGGAGCATCGTGGGAACTCTCGGCGCGGCAGCCGACGGCGCGTCGCTGTGGTTCGCCGCCCGCGGGCCGGACGACCATGTCCACGTAGCGAAGTTCTAGGAGGAGAGGCGATGGCCACGCGCACCGCGGTGGTGACCGGAGCGGCGTCCGGCATCGGGCTGGCGACGGCCCGCAAGCTGCTCCACGACGGCTACCGCGTGCTGGGCGTGGACATCGCCGAACTCCCCGACGGCGTCGTCCCCATCCGGGGATCGGTCAGCGATGAAGAGACGTGGGCGGACATCGGCGAGGTCGACGCCCTGGTCAGCAACGCCTACGTGCCCAGCACCGGGCCGCTGCACGAGATCGACCGCGCCGAGTGGCAGCGCCAGCTCGACGTCAACCTGACCGGCACGTACCTCGCCGTGAAGGCCTGCCTGCCGTCGCTGCGGGAGCGGCGCGGCGCCGTCGTGCTGGTTTCGTCGGTGCACGCGCACTTCGGGCTGCCAGGCCACCCCGCCTACGCCGCCAGCAAGGGCGCGCTGGTCGCGCTGGCCCGGCAGCTGGCCGTCGAATACGCCCCCGACGTGCGGGTCAACTCCGTCCTGCCGGGACCGGTGCTCACCGACGCCTGGAAGGGCATCTCGCCGGCGGATCGCGAACGCAGCGCGCGGGCGACCCCCGCGGGCCGCCTCGGCGACCCGGCCGAGGTGGCGAACGTGATCGCGTTCCTGCTCTCGGCCGCGGCGTCGTTCGTCACCGGGGCCGAGCTGACCGTCGACGGCGGCTGGTCCGCCGCCAAGGATTCCGCGTAGATGGGGGACACGGGTGAAGATCACCGGGGTTGAAACGTTTCTGGTGGCGCCGCGCTGGCTGTTCCTCAAGGTCAGTACGGACGAGGGCGTCTGCGGCTGGGGCGAGCCCGTCGTCGAGGGCCGCGCGGAGACCGTGCGCGCGGCCGTGCACGAAATGTCCGAACTGCTGATCGGCCAGGACCCGCTGCGCATCGAGGACCACTGGCAGGTGCTGCGCCGCGGCGGGTTCTACCGCGGCGGCCCGGTGCTCTCCAGCGCGCTCGCCGGCTACGACCACGCGCTGTGGGACATCGCCGGCAAGGTCCGCGACGCGCCGGTGCACGAGCTGCTCGGCGGCCCGGTCCGCGACCGCGTCCGGGTCTACAGCTGGGTCGGCGGCGACCGGCCGTCCGGCATCCGCGAAGCCGTGTCCGCGCAGGTCGAGGCCGGGTTCACCGCGGTGAAGATGAACGTCGCCGGCCCGTTGACCGCGATCGCGTCGCCCGCCGAGGCCGACGCGGCGGTGGCGCGCGCGTGGGAGGCGCGGGAGGTCCTCGGCCCGCACCGCGACCTCGCGATCGACTTCCACGGCCGCGTCTCGCCCGCGATGGCGCGGCGGCTGGTCAAGCTGCTGGAGGACGTCCAGCCGATGTTCGTCGAGGAGCCGATCCTGCCGGAAACCCAGGGCGACGCGCTGCGCTCGATCGTCGAGGCGTCCACCGTGCCGATCGCGCTCGGCGAGCGGCTCTACTCGCGCTGGGAGTTCAAGCCGGTGCTCGACGCGGGCGTCGCGGTCGTCCAGCCGGACCCGTCGCACGCCGGCGGCATCTCCGAGCTGCGGCGGATCGGCGCGCTGGCCGAGGTGTACGGCGCTTCGCTCGCCCCGCACTGCCCCCTCGGCCCGATCTCGCTGGCCGCGTCCCTGCAGGTCGCGTTCGCGACGCCGAACTTCCTGATCCAGGAACAGAGCGTCGGCATGCACTACCACGAAGGCCGCGAGCACGCGTACCTCGCGGACCCGTCGATCTTCGCGTTCCAGGACGGCTACGCGGCCCGCCCGCTCGGCCCCGGGCTCGGCATCGAGGTCGACGAGGAGGCCGTCCGGCGCGCCGACGAGGCCGGGCACAGCTGGCGCTCGCCGGTCTGGCGCCACGACGACGGCGGGCTCGCCGAATGGTGACCTGGCTCGAGCGCGGCGACCTGCGGCTCGGCCTGGTGCCGGAGCTCGGCGGCCGGCTGCTGTCGGTCCGGTACCGCGGCGCCGAACTGTTGTGGCGCAACGCAGAGCTGCTCGACGACGACCTGCGCGGCGAGTACGCGCCCAACTCCGGGGGGATGGGCGACTGGGTCAACTACGGCGGCGACAAGACGTGGCCCGCCCCGCAGGGCTGGGACGGCCCGGATCAGTGGCCCGGCCCACCCGACCCGATCCTCGACTCCGGGCCGTACACCGCGGTCGTCGACGGCGACACGGTCACCATGACCAGCGCGCCGGACCCGCGCACCGGCCTGCGCTTCACCCGCGCGGTCACGATCCTCGACGACGGTTACGCGCTGAGGCTGTCCGCTGCCAACACAGCGGATCGGCCGGTGCGGTGGGCACTGTGGAACGTGACCCAGCTGCCCGGCGGCGGCACGGTCACGGCCGGACTGCGGCGGCCGGACGTCGTCGCGCTGGTCGCGGGCACCGGGACACCGGAGTACACAGTGGACGGTGACCGGCTGGTCGTGCCGGCGCAGGACGTCGTCGGCAAGCTCGGTGTGCCGGGAACCGCGGGCTGGGTGACGTACGGGCCGTTGACGCTCTCGTTCGACGTCGACCCGGCGGGCGAGTACCCCGACGAAGGCTCGCCCCTGGAGATCTGGCTGGAGCACCCGGTGCCGGAGCCGCTGGCGTCCCTCGGCGACCTCGACCCGCCGGCGCGGATCGTCGAGCTGGAGGTGCTCGGCCCGCTGACCTGGCTCGACCCGGGAGCCACGGCGAGCTTGACCATCCACGCGGGTATCGTGAGGGCGTGACGGACAAGCCCCGCATTCCGAACGTGCTCGCCGCCCGCTACGCCTCGGCGGAGCTGGTCTCGCTCTGGTCGCCGGAGCGGAAGGTCGTCCTGGAGCGGGAGCTCTGGCTGGCCGTTCTCGAGGCGCAGAAGGACCTCGGCGTCGACGTGCCCGACGGCGTGCTCGAGGCTTACCGGAACGTTCTCGAGCAGGTCGACCTCGAGTCGATCGCCGAGCGCGAACGCGTCACCCGCCACGACGTCAAGGCGCGGATCGAGGAGTTCAGCGCCCTCGCCGGCCAGGAGCACATCCACAAGGGCATGACCTCGCGCGACCTCACCGAGAACGTCGAGCAGCTGCAGCTGCTCCGCTCGCTGGAGCTGATGCGTACCCGCGTCGCCGCCGTGCTGGCGCGGCTGGCCGCCCTCGCCGTCGAGCACGCCGACACCGTCATGGCGGGCCGGTCGCACAACGTCGCCGCGCAGGCCACCACCCTCGGCAAGCGGTTCGCCACGGCGGCCGACGAGCTGCTCGTCGCCTTCGAGCGCCTCGACAACCTCATCGAGCGGTACCCGCTGCGCGGCATCAAGGGCCCGGTCGGCACCGCGCAGGACATGCTCGACCTCCTCGGCGACGAGTCCACTTTGGACCAGCTCGAAGACCGCGTCATGCGGCACCTGGGCTTCGGCCGGCGGTTCGTCAGCGTCGGCCAGGTGTACCCGCGCTCGCTCGACTTCGACGTGCTGTCCACTGTGGTCCAGCTCGCGGCGGCGCCGGCCAGCCTGGCCAAGACGATCCGGCTGATGGCCGGCCACGAGCTGGTCACCGAGGGCTTCAAGCCCGGCCAGGTCGGCTCGTCCGCCATGCCGCACAAGATGAACACCCGCTCGTGCGAGCGCGTGAACGGCCTCGCCGTCGTGCTGCGCGGCTACCTGTCGATGATCGGCGAGCTGGCCGGCGACCAGTGGAACGAGGGCGACGTCTCCGACTCGGTCGTCCGCCGCGTCGCGCTGCCGGACGCGTTCTTCGCGCTCGACGGCCTGCTGGAGACGTTCCTCACGGTCCTCTCGGAGTTCGGCGCCTTCCCGGCGGTGATCGAGCGTGAGCTGGATCGCTATCTGCCGTTCCTCACCACGACGAAGGTGCTCATGGCCTCGGTCCGCGCCGGCGTCGGACGTGAGACTGCCCACGAAGCCATCAAGGAGAACGCCGTCGCGGTCGCGCTCGAAATGCGCGAAGGCCGCGCCGAGAACGACCTCCTCGACCGCTTCGCCGCCGACGAGCGCATCCCGCTCGACCGCGGTGAGCTGGACAAACTCCTCGCCGACCGGATTTCCTTCACCGGCACGGCAGGCCGTCAGGTCGAGCAGGTGGCCGCGCGCGTGGCGCGGGTGCTGGAGCGGTTCCCGGAAGCGGCGGGCTACGCGCCGCAGCCGATCTTGTGAGCTGACGCACCCGTCCACGGATTGGAACGAATCCTCCCGAACGGCCCGAATCCCTAATCTCGATCGCTGACCCCGTGTTCTCCGCGCGCCACCCGCGCGCGCTCACCCATGGAAGAAGCGATGAGATCCACGCTGTCGAAAATCGCCGCGTTCGTCACCTCGGGCGCGCTGGCGCTGACCCTCGCCGCGTGCGGCTCGGACAGTGGTTCGACCACCCTGCGCGTCGGCACCCTGAGCGACGCCCCGCCGTCGATCTACCTGGAGAACGGCCGCTTCACCGGCTACGACAACGAGCTGCTGCGCGACATCGCCAAGCGCGAGGGCTTCGAGGTCGAGTTCGTCGGCACGGAGTTCGCCGGCCTGCTGGCGGGCGTGGCGAACGGCAAGTTCGACATCGGCAGCTCGACGATCTCGAGCACCGAGGCGCGCAAGAAGACAGTCGCGTTCTCCAACGGCTACAACACGGGCTTCACGACGATCGTGACGGCCAAGGGCGCGAACCTGAAGGACCCGGCGGCGTTCGCGGGCAAGCGCCTCGGCGTCGTCCAGGGGTCGGTCCAGGACGAGTTCGCGGGCAAGACCGCGGGCGCGCAGGTCGTGCGGTTCCCGGACTACAACGCGGGTTTCGCGCAGCTGAAGAACGGCACGCTCGACGGCTGGGTCGTCCCGCAGGACATCGGGCAGAAGTACCTGGACCAGAACCCGGCGGTCCCGCTGGAGCTCGGCTACACGGTCGAGGACAAGGACACGCCGTCGGCGTTCGCGGTGTCCAAGAAGAACACGGATCTGCTGAACAAGCTGAACGACGGGTTGGCGAAGGCCGTCGCCGACGGGACTGTCGCCCGGATCTACGCGCAGTTCTACAAGACCACCCCGCTGTCGAAGGAACTGCAGCAGGGCGGCCCCGGCCTGCCGGTCGAGAACGTGGGTGTCTGACGTGAAGAAGCTGATCGTCACCGTGCTGACGGCCGCGCTCACGTTGACCGCGTGCGGTGGTTCGGACAGCGCGTCCTCGACGCTGCGCGTCGGCACCCTGAGCGACGCGCCGCCGAACATCTTCCTCAAGGACGGCACCTACACCGGCTTCGACAACGAGCTGCTCAAGGCCATCGCGGCCAAGCAGAACCTCAAGCTGGAGTTCGCCGCGACCGACTTCTCCGCGCTGCTCGGGCAGGTCGCGTCCGGCCGTTACGACATCGCCAGCTCGGCGATCGCGCAGACCGACGAGCGCAAGAAGACGGTCGACTTCTCCGCGGCCTACGACTTCGAAACGATGAGCATCCAGGCCAAGCAGGGCACGCCGATCACCGACGAGAAGGGCTTGGCGGGCAAGCGGATCGCCGTCATCCAGGCGACCGTCGGCGACCACTGGCTGGGCACCACGGTCCCGGACGCCCACGCCGTCCGCTTCCCCGACTACGCCGCCGCGCTGACCGCGTTGAAGACCGGCGCCGTGGACGCGTACATCCTGGACCAGAGCATCGCCGAGAAGAACGTCACCGACAACCCGGACGCGAAGCTCGTCGTGGTGAAGAGCTTCGTCACCGACGTGCCGCACGGCTTCGCGGTGAAGAAGGGCAACACCGAGCTGCTCGGGAAGCTCAACGACGGCCTCAAGCAGACCATCGCCGACGGCACGTGGCTGAAGCTGCACCAGGAGTTCCTGCCGAACGCGCCGGTGCCGGCCGGGTTCTCCGGGGGTGGCTCGTGAAGAAAGCACTGATCACCGCGGTCGTCGCGGTGCTGCTGACCGCGTGCGGCAGCTCCGACAGCGGATCGGACACCCTGCGCGTCGGCACGCTCAGCGACTCGAAACCCAACGCCTACCAGGAAAACGGCACCTTCACCGGGTTCGACAACGAGCTGCTCAAGGCCATCGCGCAGAAGGAAGGCCTGAAGCTGGAGTTCGTCGCGACCGACTTCTCCGCCCTGCTCGGCCAGGTCGCCAACGGCACCTTCGCCATCGGCAGCTCGGCGATCGCGCAGACCGAAGCCCGGAAGAAGACCGTCGGCTTCTCCGAGCCGTACAACTACCAGGCACTCGGCATCGCGGCGCGGGACACGGCCGGCATCACCGACGAGAACTCGTTGGCCGGCAAGCGGATCGGCGTAGTCCAGGGCACGGTCTCGGACAACTGGCTGGCGTCCAACGCGCCCACCGCGCAGGCTGTCCGGTTCCCGAACGACGCCGCCGCGTTGAGCGCGCTCAAGACCGGCGCGGTCGACGGCGCGGTGTTCGACCAAGCCACCGCCGAGGACTACGCGAAGAACAACGCGGGTATCGAGGTGGCCAAGTCGATCGTCACGACCATCCCGCACGGCTTCGCGGTCAAGAAGGGCGACGACGAACTCGCGAACAAGCTCAACGACGGCATCAAGAAGGTCGTCGCGGACGGGACGTGGCTGAAGGTCCACGACCAGTTCGAACCGACCGCGCCCGTGCCCGCCGAATTCAAGCCGGGACAGTAGAAATGAAAACAGTAGCGCGAAGCGCTTCCGTTGAGGGTGGGGGTGGGTGACGGGTGGGACAGTTCTTCGACACCTTCCTCAACTGGGAGTACATCTGGCAGGTCTTCCCCGACCTGCTGAAGACCGGCCTGCTCAACACACTCGTCCTGGCCCTGACGTCCGGCCTGATCGGCATCGTCCTCGGCATGGTCCTCGCGGTCATGGGCCTGTCCACCAAGCGCTGGCTGCGCTGGCCGGCGCGGGTCTACACCGACATCTTCCGCGGCCTGCCCGCCATCCTGACGATCCTCGTGATCGGCCAGGGCCTCGGCACGGTCGCGCGGGACGTCGTCGGCACCAACCCCTACCCGCTCGGCATCCTCGCGCTCAGCCTGATCGCCGCCGCCTACATCGGGGAGATCTTCCGGGCCGGCATCCAGAGTGTCGACAATGGACAGCTGGAGGCCGCCCGTGCGCTGGGGATGAGCTACGGCAAGGCCATGCTGCTCGTGATCATCCCGCAGGGCGTCCGGCGCGTGCTGCCCGCGCTCGTGAACCAGTTCATCGCGCTGATCAAGGAATCCAGCCTGGTCTACTTCCTCGGCCTGCTGTCCGAGCAGCGCGAACTGTTCCGCATCGGGCAGGACCTCGCGGCCAACACCGGCAACCTGTCGCCGCTCGTCGCCGCCGGGTTCGTCTACCTGGTCATCACCGTGCCGCTGACGCACCTGGTGAACTACATCGACAAGAAGCTCCGGACCGGCCGCAAGGTGCGCGCCGACGAACCAGAGCTGGACCTCGTGTCCAGTGGAAAGGTCGTGTCGTGACGACGGCCGTGCGATCGTCCAGTGTGGAACTGCGGGACATCCACGTCCGGTTCGGGACGCTGGAAGTCCTGCGGGGAGTGGACCTGCGCGTCGAACGCGGCAAGACGACCTGCGTGATCGGACCGTCAGGCTCCGGCAAGTCGACGCTGCTGCGGTGCGTGAACCGGTTGCAGGAGCCCGACTCCGGCGACCTGCTGCTCGACGGCGAGTCCGTGATCCGCGCCGACCCGGACGCGCTGCGCCAGCGCGTCGGCATGGTGTTCCAGCACTTCAACCTCTTCGGCCACCGGAGCGTGCTGGACAACATCGTGCTGCCGCTGCGCAGCGTCAAGAAGCTGGGCAAGGAGGAGGCGGCGGAGATCGCCCGCGCCCGGCTCGCCGAGGTCGGCCTCGCGGACAAGGCGCCGTACCGGCCGAGCGCGTTGTCCGGCGGTCAGCAGCAGCGCGTCGCGATCGCGCGGGCGCTGGCGATGGAGCCCGAGGTGATGCTCTTCGACGAGGCCACCAGCGCGCTCGACCCCGAGCTGGTCAAGGGCGTGCTGGACCTGATGGCCGGGCTCGCCTCGCGGGGGCTCACGCTGATCGTGGTCACGCACGAGATGGGCTTCGCCCGGAGCGTGGCCGACGAGGTCGCGTTCATGGACGCCGGGCGCATCGTCGAGCAGGGCCCGCCGGCGCAGGTGTTCGACGACCCGCAGAGCCCCCGCCTGCGGCGATTCCTGGCACAAGTCCTCTGAAAACCGAGGGCTTCGACGCCGGCGCCCCGGGTAGCCTGCGGGCATGGCGAGGATCGCGCGGTTGACGTACTACCGGTCAAGGGCTGCGCCGGGACCGACGTGCCGGTGGCCGAGGTCGGGCCGGCCGGGCTGGCGCACGACCGCGTGTTCCAGGTCGTCGCGCCCGACGGTGACTTCCGCAGCCAGCGCCGGTACCCGGTGCTGGCCGCGGTCCGGCCGCGGGTGCTCGGCGACCGGCTCGCGCTGTCCGCGCCCGGCCGCGACGACCTCGAACTCGACATCCGGCGCGACGGCCCGCGGCACCCGGGCTCGACCTTCTCCTGGCACGGCGAAGGCATCCACCAGGGCGCCGAAGCCGCGGAGTGGTTCTCGGACCTGCTCGGCCTGCCGTCGGTGCTGATCGGCGTCGCGCCGGACCACGAGCGCGTGACGGGCGGCGAGACGCCCGGCACCGCCGCGTTCGCCGACGGGCACGCGCTGCTCGTCGCCAGTGAGTCCTCTTTGGACGGCCTGAACGCCCGGATCCTGGAGCACGGCGGCGAACCCGTGCCGATGGACCGGTTCCGGCCCAACGTCGTCGTCTCCGGCTGGCTCGAGCCGCACACCGAGGACGAGGTCCGCGCGATGACCGCGGGCACCGCGGAGTTCGGCTACGCCAAGCAGTGCGTGCGCTGCACGGTCCCGATGGTCGACCAGGAGACGGGCAAGAAGGCCGGCCCCGAGCCGATCCGCACGCTCGCCGGCTACCGCCGCCACCCCGACGGCGGGGTGACCTTCGGGATGAAGGCGGCTGTCGTCAAGCCGGGTCAGCTCGCGGTCGGCGACGAGGTGATCGTGCACTCCTGGGCCGGTCCGAGCCCGAGCACCGCCGCGGCCGAGCCGCCGTTGACGGCGACGGCGAGCCGCCCCGCCGAGTCGGTGTAGAGGACGCTCGCCCCGGCCGGGACGTCGGCGAAGGTCCGGCCGATCTCGGTGGTCACCGCGACCCGCTCGCTGTGCACGGACACCGCGCCCGACAACCCCGACAGCTCCAGGTCGGCCGGTGTCGCCGCGAGCTGGACGTTGCCGAAGTGGTCGACCGTCAGCACCTCCGACACCAGCTTCCCGGGAAACGCCGCCACGAACGGCTCGGGCAGCTCGACCAGGTCGTCGACGCGCGCGCCGAACTCGCTCGGCGCGACCCCCAGGGCCAGGTGCGCGGCCGCGGGCGCGAAGACGTCCCGCCCGTGGAACGTCGCCGATGTGACCGGCAGCCGCAGCGACGGCTCGGCCAGCTCGTAGGCCTCCCGGACCCCGCCGAGGGCGTGCGCGGCCGGTAGCAGGAGGCCGTTGTCCGGCCCGACCAGCAGCCCGCTCTCGGCCACGACGACCACGCCGAGCCGGGCGGTGCCGACGCCCGGGTCGACGACGGCGACGTGCACCGCCTCCGGCAGGAACGGCACGGTCTGGGCCAGCGCCATCGCGCCGTGCCGGATGTCCTGGGGCGGCACCTCGTGCGTGATGTCGATCACCCGCGCGGCGGGCGCGAGCCGCGCGATCACGCCGTGGCAGGCCGCCACGAAGCCGTCGCGCAGGCCGTAGTCGGTCGTCACCGAGATCCAGTCGTACGCCATGTGAGCATCATCCATGGTGGCGGAGGGTGCCCGTTAGGGTTCAGCGCGTGACACCCCTCCCCACCCCCGAGCGGCTCGCCTCCGGCAAGGTCCGCGACCTCTACGCCGTGGGCGACGACCACCTGCTGGTCGTCGCCTCCGACCGCATTTCGGCCTTCGAGCGCGTGTTCCCGACCCCCGTCCCGGACAAGGGCCGGGTGCTCACCGCGATGAGCGTGTTCTGGTTCGGCGAGCTGGCCGACGTCGTCCCGAACCACCTGGTCGCCTGCGAGGGGCGCCGGATCCCGAAGGCCTTCCGCGGCCGGGCGCTGCTGGTCGAGCGCCTGAAGATGCTGCCGGTGGAGGCCGTCGTCCGGGGGCACCTGGCCGGTCGCGGGTACGCGGAGTACCGCAAGTCCGGTTCGGTGTGCGGGGTCGCGCTGCCGCCGGGGCTCGCCGAGTCCGAGCGGCTGCCGGAACCGATCTTCACGCCGTCCACGAAGGCGTTCCCCGGCGAGGTCGACGAGCACCTCGACTTCGGGACGTTCGCGGCGGTCCTCGGTCGCCGGCTCGCCGAGAAGGTCCGGGAGGCCTCGCTCGAGCTGTACCGCCGCGGCGCCGCGCGGGCCGCGGAACAGGGCCTGCTGCTGGCCGACACCAAGTTCGAGTTCGGCGTCCGCCGCAACGGCGAGCTCGTGCTCGCCGACGAGGTGCTGACGCCGGATTCGGCGCGCTACTGGCTGGCCGACGGGCACCGCCCGGGCCGCCCGCGCCCGTCGTTCGACAAGCAGCACGTGCGCGACTGGCTGGTCGGGCCGGCGTCGGGCTGGGACTGCGTGTCCGCGCTGCCGCCGCTACCGCCCGAAGTGGTGACGGCCACGCGCGACCGGTACATCGAGGCGTACCACCGCGTCACCGGGCTTTCGCTGGCAGACTGGCCCCGTGATCCTGCTGATCTGCGGCAGCCTGCGAGCAGGCTCGGGCAATGCGGCGGTGCTGGGGACCGTCGCGACCCTCACCGCGAGCAAGACGTACACCGGCCTCGGCGACCTGCCGCACTTCAACCCCGATGACGACCGCGACCCGCTGCACCCGGCGGTCGCGGAGCTGAGGGCGGCGATCAAGGAGGCGGACGCGATCCTGATCTGCACCCCGGAGTACGCGGGCGGGCTGCCGGGCTCGTTCAAGAACCTGCTGGACTGGACGGTCGGCGGCGGCGAGATCTACGGCAAGCCGGTCTCGTGGATCAACGCGTCGTCGGTGGCGGCCCCGACGGGTGGCCGCGACGCGCACGACTCGCTGCGCAAGGTGCTGACGTACGCGGGCGCGAAGATCGTCGAAGAGGCGTGCGCGCGGATCCCGATCGCGCGGGTGGACGTCGCCGACGGCCAGGTCGCCGACCCCGACCTGCGGGGCCGGATCGCGGTGGCGGTGTCGCGGCTGCGCGAAGCCGCCTGACGCTTCCGGCAACGGACGCTCGCCCGTTCTGCGCAGTTCACGGCGACGTCAGACGCGTGCGTCCCAATGGTGGTGTGGACGCTCGCTTGCTGGTTTCGCTGTCGGGAATCACCCCGCGCACGCTGCACCGGTGCGCCGACCTCGCGGCCGAGCTCGACCGCCGCCGGGTCCCGCTGTCTCTGCTGTACGCCGCCCGCACCGGCGAAGGCCCGGTGACGGAGTGGGTGCGCACGCGCGCCCGCCGCGGCGATTCCGTGCTGCTGCACGGCTACGACCACACCGTCACGCCCACGCACCGCACGGTGTACCTGGGCAAGAAGGCGGAGTTCGCGACGCTGCCGGCGCACGAAGCGCGCCTGCGGCTGATCGCGGCGAAGGCGGCGCTGGACACCGCGGGCCTGTCGGTCGACGGGTTCGCACCGCCGCGCTGGATCGCCTCCCAGGGCACGCTGCAGGCGCTGGCCGAGCACGGCTTCCGCCTGTGCGCGGACCTCGGCGCGGTCCGCGACCTGGTGACCGGCGAGGTGCTGCGGGCGCGCGTGAGCGAGTTCACAAGCCAGTCGCACCGCACGGAGACGGTGCGCTGCTTCGCGCTGGTGCTGGCTGCGGCGCGGTCGGCTCGCCGGGGCGGGCTGGTCCGGCTGGGGGTGGCAGCCACGGACCTGACCCGCCCCGGCCTCCGCCAGGCGTTGCTGGACGCGGTGGACGTGGCGTTGGAGAACCGCGCTTTCGGCGCGACCTACGGCTCGCTGCGCGCGGTCGCCGCTTAGAACTTCGCGGGTTCGGCCCGGTCGAGGACCTTGACCTCGGTGCCTTCCGGCGCGAGGTTCCCGAAGAGGCCGTAGTGCAGGGCCGGGTTGGCGAGCACGGCTTCGTGGATCGGCACGGCCACCCGCGGCGCCACGGCCCGCAGGTAGTCGACGGCCTCGCCGGCCTTGAGCCACGGCGCTCCGGTTGGCAGGCCGAGCACGTCGATCTTCTGCTCGGGCACGAAGAACGAGTCGCCGGGGTGGAAGAAGGCGCCGTCGTCGAAGACGTACCCGATGTTCGGGATGACCGGGATGTCCGCGTGGATGACGGCGTGCTGACCGCCGACGGCCTTGATCGAGGTGTCCCCGACGGCGAAGGCGTCCCCGACGTTGGCGACCTCGAACGGGACGCCGAGTTTTTCGACCTCCGGCGCGGATCCGGGGTCGACGATCAGCTTGGCGTCCGGGTTGGCTTCGAGGACCTTCGGCAGCCGCTCGACGTCGAGGTGGTCGAAGTGCTGGTGCGTGACCAGCACGGCGGACAGCTCCCGCTCGCCCTCGAACCCGGTGGAGAACGCCCCGGGGTCGATCAGGATCCGCTCGGAGCCGGTCTCCAGTAACAGGCAGGCGTGTCCGAAATGGACGATACGCATCGATGTTCTCCTTCGCAGGTGGTCGATTCCAGCCTAGTCCCGGTTCCCCAGCCGGTGCCGGATCGCGGCGAGGTCCTCGTGGGCGACCCCCGCGTCGAGGAGGTACCGCTCGACGTCGAACCCGTCGAGCGTGGCCCGGACGGCCGCCGCGGTCGTGGTGCCCCGCTCCGCGAGGAGCGCCGCGATGGCCGGCCCCTGGTCTTCGGCGCCCATCACGGCGTACAGCGGTTTCAGGGCTTCGGCGGACAGGTCGTAGTCCGCGGCGATGACGTCGGGGGCGACGTCCGCCAGCGCCAGGAGCAGGAGCGCGACCAGGCCGGTCCGGTCGCGCCCGCCGCCGCAGTGGAACAGGACGCCGCCGGGGGCGGACCGGGCGATCGCTTCGATGACGGCGGCACAGCGCTCGGCCTTCCGGTCGAGGAAGACCGGGTAGTAGAGCGGGGAGCCGTTCAGCCGCTCGCCGTTGACGTACCGCCAGAACTCGAGGTCGCCGATGTCGTCGAGGGGGACCTCGACGCGGTCGATGCCCGCCGGAGCGGTCAGGCCGGCCGCGGCGGTGAACTGCGCCGAGCCCGCCAGTGCCGTCGGGGCGTCCGCCGTCGGCCGGATCTCGTCGGCGTTGCGCAGGTCGATGACGGTCCGGACGCCGGCCTCCCGCGCCTGGGTCCAGCCGGTTTCGGTCACGAACCGCAGGTCCGCGGCCCGGAAGAACGCGCCGCGGCGGGTCGTGCGGCCCGATCGCGTCGGCAGGCCGCCGAGGTCCCTGGTGTTGTAGAAGCCTTCCCAAGCCACCGCTCTGTCCATCGTCACAGTTTGCCGGTCAGCAGCGCGTCGCCGAGTTCCGTGCGCCGGTACAGCACCCGGTGACCCCGCCGTTCCGACGCCAGCAACCCCGCCGCGCGCAACGCCGTCAGGTGCGCGGAAACCGTCGCCGGGGCCAAGCCGTGCCGGTGGGCCAGTTCCGTCGTCGCCGCCGGGCGGTCCAGGCTCGTCAGCAGCAGCGCCCGCGTCCGGCCGAGGATCTCGGCCAGCGCCTCCGGCGGGTCGGCCGCGGATTCCCCCAGCGAGGCCACGCCCCGCGCCGGGTACAGCAGCGAAACCTGCCACGGCGGCACCGTCACGACGCCGACGTTCGGCCACGCGAACACCGCCGGGATCAGCAGCAACCCGCGCGAATCCAGCTCCAGCCGCTCGCGCGCCCGGAGGTCGACCAGGACCGACGTCTCCGACAGCCGCACGCGCGGGTGCAGCCCGGCCAGCATCGCCGCGAGCCCGCCGGACCCCAGCTGCCGCGTCCGGTACGCGATGTCCGCCGCCAGCAGTTCGCGCAGCCGCGGCCACTCCGGGGCCAGCAGCGCGTCCCACACCGTCTCGAGCTGGTCGGCCAGCAGGTCGCGCGCGGCCGCCGGATCCGCCGGCAACAGCGACAGGTCCGCGTCGACCATCCCCAGCTCCAGCGCCACCTGTGCCGGCGGCGTCGTCCGCACGGCCTGCAGCTGCGCCTGCGCGGTGGTTTCCGGGCCGTTCGGCGGCGGGCTCAGGAACTCGGTGATGTAGTGCCGCGCGCTCAGCACCGCGGCCAGCTCGGGCACGTCGGGAACGTCCGACAGCCACGGCAGGCGCGCCGGGTGCCGCCGGACGCCGAGCAGCGTCTGGACGGCGCCCAGCACCTCCTCCAACGGCGAGATCGCGAACCGGACGCGCTGCGCACCCGCCGCCGTCAGGACCAGCTCGATCATCGGTGATTCGCCCTCACCCGAATCAGTGTGCCCCGAACGAGCGGCGAACGACGCTACCGGCATGTCGTTGTTCACCCATCGCGCCTACTGGCGCTGGTCGGCGGGCGTCCAGTTCGCCCGGCTGCCGGCGACCATGGCGCCGCTCGCGTTCACCCTCCTGACCACCGCGACGACCGGCTCCTACCGGCTCGGCGGCGTGCTGATGTCGGTCTTCGTCGCCGCCGAGATGGTGTGCGCGGTGCCGGTCGGGCGGCTGCTCGACCGCGTCGGCCCTTCGCGGGGCCTGCCCGCGCTGCTCCTGCTGACCGGCGCCGGGTACGTCGTGCTGGCGCTGGCCGCGGACGCTCCCGCACCCGTCTTGATCGCGCTCGTCCTGCTGCCCGGCATCGCGGGCGGCGCGCTGTCGGGCGGCTTCCGGACGCTGCTCGCGGACACCGTCGACGACGAGCTGCTGCCCCGCGCGATCTCCGTCGACGCGATGCTCCTCGAAGGCGTGCTCATCGGCGGCCCGGCGCTGGTCGCGCTGCTCGACCTGGCCGGCACGTTCGTCCCGCTCGCCGCGATGGCGGTCGCGTGCCTGGCGGCGGCGCTGCTCGTCCCGCGTGGTGTTCATGAGCACGAACGGGTGGAATCCGAAGCCGACGTCCCGCCCGCGCGGCTCACCACCTACCTGCCGTGGCTGGGCTGCGCGTTCACCGTCGGGCTGCTGCTGTCGACGATCGAGGTGGCGCCGCTCCCGCTGGTCCAGCGGCTCGGCGCGCCCGAGACGGCCGCGCCGGTCGTGATCGCCGTGCTGAGCGGGGCGAGCATCGCGGGCAGCGCGCTCTACGCGTGGCGCGGGAAGACCGGCGACCCGCGGCTGTTCCTCGCCGGGTTCGTCGTCGGCGGGCTCACCCTCGCGGGCGGCTTCGGCTGGGCCGGGCTCCTCGGCTCGGTGGCCCTGATCGGCGCCTGCACGGGTCCGCTGGTGGCCGCCACCTCGGTCAACCTGCAGCGGCTGCTTCCGAAGAACCGCAGGTCAGCGGGGTTCTCGTTGTCGTTCACGGTGCAGGCGGCCGGCTTCGGGCTGGGGTCGCTCGCGGTGGGCGTGCTGCCGCTGTGGGTCACCCCGTTGTTCGGTGTCTTTGCCGCGGCGATCGCCGGTGGAATGCTGGTGGCGAAGCCCGCGCGAGCTATTGGCACGATGTCAGTAACGTCGTAACCTGGGCTGACCCGCGACCTCCAGGGAGACGCCGATGACTGCCGTCCAGCCGAAGCCGACGTCGGTCGGCGAGACCTTCGACTCGCTCAGCCCGGCGACCGACGAGGTGGTCGGAACCTATCCGATCCACACAGCCGAGGACGTCCAGGCGGCCGTCGCGCGAGCGCGTGTCGCGGCGAAGTGGTGGGAAGAGCTGGGCTTCGCGGGGCGCGCCGAGCGGCTCCGCGGCTGGAAGGGCGTGCTGACGCGGCGGCTGCCGCAGCTGTGCCAGGTGGTCCGCGACGAGACCGGCAAGCCGATCGCGGACGCGCAGCTCGAGAGCGTCCTGGCCATCGAGCACATCGCGTGGGCGGGCAAGCACGCTCGCAAGATCCTGGGCAAGCAGAAGCGTTCAGCCGGGTTGCTGATGTCGAACCAGGCGGCGACCGTCGAATACCAGCCGCTGGGCGTGGTCGGCGTGATCGGCCCGTGGAACTACCCGGTGTTCACGCCGCTGGGCTCGATCGCGTACGCGCTGGCGGCGGGCAACGCCGTGGTGTTCAAACCGAGCGAGTACACGCCGGGCGTCGGGAAGTGGCTGGTCGACGCGTTCGCCGAGATCGTCCCCGAGCAGCCGGTGCTGCAGCTGGTCACGGGCTTCGGCGAGACGGGCGCGGCGCTGGTGGGGGCGGGTGTCGACAAGATCGCGTTCACCGGCTCGACGGCGACGGGCAAGCGCATCATGGCCGCGGCGGCCGAGACGCTGACCCCGGTGGTCATCGAGGCGGGCGGCAAGGACCCGGTCCTGGTCGACGCGGACGCGGACCTGGACGCGGCGGCCGACGCGACGGTGTGGGGCGCGTTCTCGAACTCGGGCCAGACGTGCATCGGCGTCGAGCGGGTGTACGTCCACGAGAAGGTCCACGACGAGTTCGTCGCGAAGGTGGTCGAGAAGTCGAAGGACGTGCGGGCGGGCTCGGACGAGGCGGCCCAGTACGGCCCGGTGACGATGCCGTCCCAGCTGGGCGTGATCAAGAGGCACATCCAGGACGCCCTGGCCCGAGGGGGCAAGGCGGTCCTGGGCGGCGAGGACGCGGTCGGCGACCGGTACGCCCAGCCGACGGTGCTGATCGACGTCCCGGAGGATTCGGAAGCGGTCACGGAGGAGACGTTCGGCCCGACGGTGACGATCGCGAAGGTCGCCTCGATGGACGAAGCGGTCGAGCGTGCGAACAACACGAAGTACGGCTTGGGTTCGACGGTGTTTTCGAAGTCCCGCGGAGTGGAGCTGGCGGAGAAGCTGCGCACGGGCATGACGGCGATCAACGCGCCGCTGTCGTTCGCGGGAATCGCGTCGTTGCCCTTCGGCGGGGTGGGCGATTCGGGGTTCGGCCGGATCCACGGACCGGAGGGGCTGCGCGAGTTCGCCCGCACGAAGGCAATCGCCCGGCAGCGGTTCACGGCCCCGTTGACGTTGACATCGTTCAGCCGCAAGGAATCGACGGACGCGCTGGTGGCCAAGCTGGTGACGATCCTGCACGGCAAGCGCTGAGCCGGTCCGGGGTTGTGGACAAGTCAGGTCCGCAACCCCGGAACCACGCCGGTTTCGTCGGTGGTCGCCGATAAACTGGATACCGGGGGGCCGAGGGCCGCCCGCGGTGGCTTCGGCACAGTCTGGCCTGGGGCCGCCGCGATGTCATGAATGAGTCATTCATGTCGTCTGGCGTCAGGGCTCCGGCAAAGTCGTGGCCGCGCGGTCTGCCCGGCGTCGCGGCGATGCCATGAAAGGGTCGTTCATGTCGTCTGACGAGGTGAACGACCCGTTCATGAAGTGCGGGCGACCGGATCGGCCGCGATGTCATGAATGAGTCATTCATGTCGTCTGGCGTCAGGGCTCCGGCAAAGTCGTGGCCGCGCGGTCTGCCCGGCGTCGCGGCGATGCCATGAAAGGGTCGTTCATGTCGTCTGACGAGGTGAACGACCCGTTCATGAAGTGCGGGCGACCGGATCGGCCGCGATGTCATGAATGAGTCATTCACGTCGTCTGGCGTCATGAATGACTCATTCATGACGTCCGGACACCGCCTCAGCGACCCCGAATGAGATCGGCCGCCTTCTCCGCCACCATGATCGTCGGCGCGTTCGTGTTCCCGCGCGGCACAACCGGCATCACCGACGCATCGACCACCCGCAGCCCCTCAACCCCCTGAACCCGCAGCTGCGGATCGACCACCGAACCGATCGAGCAAGTCCCGACCGGGTGATAAAGCGTCTGCGTGTTCTCCCGGATGTGCTCGGCCAGCTCGGAATCGCTCAAATCGTGCCGCGCGGGCAGGAATGGCTGGTCCAGGAACCGCTTCAACGGGCCAGAACGACCGATTTCGATCAACGCGCGCAACCCGGCGATCATCTTGTCCATGTCCACCGATTCCGCGTAGTACGCCGGGTCGATTTCCGGCTTCCACAAGGGATTCGCCGACTTCAGCCGCAGCCGGCCGCGGCTCGCGACGTCCACCAGCGTCGCCGCCGACGTGAACCCGGGGACCGTCGGCTCACGCATGCCGTTGTCGTAGAACAGCGTCGGCGCGACGTGGATCTGCATGTCCGGCGCCGGCAGGCCGTCCGTCGTCGGGAAGAACGCGCCCGCCTCGCCGATGTTCGACGCCAGCGGCCCGCGCTTCGTCAGCTGGTAGCGGACGAGTCCGCCCGGCGTGGCCGCGTCGACCAGATCGGTGGTGCCGCGCGTCGACCAGATGATCCCGCACGCCGGGTGGTCGTGCAGGTTCTCGCCGACGCCGGGCAGCGCGGCGACGACGTCGATGCCGTGCTCGCGCAGGTGCTCGGCCGGCCCGACACCGCTCACCATCAGCAGCTGCGGCGAGTTCACCGCGCCACCGCTCAAGATGACCTCGGCCGACGCGCGCGCGGTCGTCTCGACGCCGTTGTCCAAATAGGACACGCCGACCGCGCGCGTGCCCTCGAAGACGACGCGGGTCGCCGGCGCGCACGTCTTGACCGTGAGGTTCGGCCGCTCCATAGCGGGCCGCAGGTACGCGTCGGCGGTCGACCAGCGGCGGCCCTTCTTGCAGGTGACCTGGTAGACGCCGGCGCCTTCCTGGCTCTCGCCGTTGAAGTCGTCGGTGCGCTTGAGCCCCCACGCGACGGCGGAGTCGACCCACGCCGTCGACAGTTCGTGGGTGAAGCGGCGGTCCTCGACGTGGAGCGGGCCGTCGGTGCCGTGCAGGGGCCCGTCGAGCCGCTGGTTGCCCTCGGCGCGCTTGAAGTACGGGAGGACGTCGTCCCAGCCCCAGCCTTCGGCGCCATGGGAATCGCGCCAGCCGTCGTAGTCGGCGCGGTTGCCGCGGATGTAGATCATCGCGTTGATCGACGAGCAGCCGCCGAGCACCTTGCCGCGCGGCCAGTAGGCCGTCTTGCCGGTGTGCTTCTGCTCGACCGTCTCGTAGTTCCAGTCCCACTTGGTCTTGAACAGGCCGGGGAACGCGGCCGGGATGTGGATTTCGTCGGCGGTGTCCTCCGCGCCCGCTTCGAGCAGCAGGACCTGGGCGGACGGATCTTCGGTCAGCCGGTTCGCCAGCACGCACCCGGCGCTCCCGGCGCCGACGATCACGTAGTCGTAGGAGTCCACGGTGCCTCCACAGCTGTTGGCGCGATGTCAACGACTCATCATGGCGCAGGTCGGCGCGTACGGCCAGTCTAGGTCCTCGCGGGCCGCGGAACTGGGTGAACTATGCTCGCGGGGTACCCACGACCTGCGTGAATAAGGAGCAGCCTGCCGTGGCCCGAGTCGTCGTCGACGTCATGCCGAAGCCCGAAATCCTCGACCCGCAGGGGCAGGCCGCGCTCGGCGCCGCCGGTCGCCTCGGCTTCACCGGGATCAAGGAGATCCGCCAGGGCAAGCACTTCGAGCTCGAGGTCGACGACACGGTCGACGACGCGACGCTCGAGAAGATCGCCGAGGGCTTCCTCGCGAACCCGGTCATCGAGCAGTGGACGATCACGCGGGTGGACGCGTGAGCGCGCGCATCGGGGTCATCACGTTCCCGGGCACGCTCGACGACGGCGACGCGGCGCGCGCGGTCACGTACGCCGGCGCGGAGGCGGTGCCGCTGTGGCACGCGGACGAGAACCTGCACGACGTCGACGCGGTGGTCGTCCCCGGCGGCTTTTCCTACGGCGACTACCTGCGCGCGGGCGTGATCGCCCGGTTCGCGCCGGTGATGACACCGGTGATCGAGGCGGCGCGCGCGGGCATGCCGGTGCTCGGCATCTGCAACGGGTTCCAGATCCTGTGCGAGGCCGGGCTCCTGCCGGGCGCGATGATCCGCAACCAGGGCCTGCACTTCATCTGCCGCGACCAGTGGCTGCGGGTGGAGAACACCGACACGGCGTGGACGACCCGGTACGACGCGGGCGCCGAGATCCTCATCCCGATGAAGAACATCGACGGGTGCTACGTGGCCGAGCAGTCCACTTTGGACGAGCTGGAGGGCGAGGGCCGCGTGGTGTTCCGGTACGTCGGCGGCAACCCGAACGGGTCGCGCAACGACATCGCCGGGATCCGGTCGGAGAACGGGCGGGTCGTCGGGTTGATGCCGCACCCGGAGCACGCGATCGATGCGCTGACGGGGCCGTCGGACGACGGGCTGGGCATGTTCTTCAGCGCGGTGGACGCGCTGGTCAAGGCCTGAGGGCGGGCCTCGGCCCCCCGGTCACCATTCTACCGGCGACCACCGACAAATCCGGGGCTGCGGACGCGAGTTGTCCACAGCCCCGGACGCGGTCAGCGGTCCCGCGGTTCCACCAGCAGCACGACGCGGTCCGCGCCGGGATCGAACCCGAGCACCGGGTATCCGTAGTCGCCTTCGGCGGTCATGACGACGGGCTTGGCCAGCCGGCGGCCGATCGCGCTCAGGAAGCCGCACAGGGTGTCTACGCCCGCCTGGCCCTGCAGCTCACGAAGGTCGACGTCGAAGTCGATCCGCCCGGCGCACGTCGGCCGGAAGATCGCCAGGACACCCGGGGCCGGCCAGACCCGCAGGTCGGTCGAGTCCGCGTCGGCCGGACGGGCCAGCACTTCCGCCGCGGACGGCAGCGGGCCTGCCGAGTACTCCCAAGACCATCCCGCCGACCTGACGAGGTCGAACACGGCCTGCCAGTCCTCGACCGAGGTGTTCGCCACGGTCACGTCCGGCAGCGCGCCCATCATCTCGGGGTCGAAGAGATCCCTGACGTCGTCCCACCACAAGTCCGGCATCCGGCCATGCTGCCCGGCGGTGCGCTCCGGACGCAGCCGGTTTTCAGCTCTTGCTCTGGTCGTTCGACAACCACTTCTCGGGCCGCACCCGCACGAGCACCGACCGCTCCCCGAGCGCCGAGTCGACGTAAGCCCTCGCCTGCTCCTCAGGCCAATACCGCCCCGCGATCCGCAACGCCTGCTCGCGCGTCGGGGGTTTGTCGTTCGCCACGACCGGTCCCTCCACCGTCACGTACTTGTACGGCGGGTTCTCGTCCTGCACCGCCAAGCTCAACCGGCCGGCCGCGGTGATCGCGCGGTCCTTGACCGTGTCGCGCTCCATCCAGATCAGGACCTCGCCCCCCGGCGAGTAGTCGTACCAGACCGGGACCGCCAGCGGCGCCCGGCCGGCGCGCTCCACCGCCAGCACTCCCACGTGCACTCCGCTCAGGAACTTTTCACGCTCGGCCGCGGTCATCACAAACGACATGGCACTCCCCAAGTAGGCCTACTCGGGGAGCAACCAGCCGAGCACTCCGGACATTCCGGACTACGAAGCCGCCGCCACCAAACGGGCGTACGAGCCGCCCGCCGCCAGCAGCGATGCGTGCGGGCCCAGCTCCGTGATCCGGCCGTCCTCGACCACCGCGACCCGGTCGGCCGCCGCCGCCGTGTGCAGGCGGTGGGCGATCGCGATCACGGTGCGCCCGGCGAGCACGCTGTTCAGCGACCGCTCCAGGTCCCGCGCCGAGCCCGTGTCCAGCAGCGACGTCGCCTCGTCCAGCACCAGCGTGTGGGGGTCCGCCAGCACCACGCGGGCCAGCGCCAGCTGCTGCGCGATCGCCGCCGGTACCGGGTGCTCGCCCGAGCCCAGCTTCGTGTCGAGTCCGTCCGGCAAGGAAGAAGCCCAGTCGGACGCCCCCGCCGAGGCCAGCGCCGCCAGCAGCTCGTCGTCCGTCCAGTCGCCGCCCTCGCGGCGGGCCGGCAGCGCCAGGTTCTGCCGCAGCGTCCCCGAGAACACGTGGTGCTCCTGGGTCAGCAGCAGGACCTCGCCGCGCAGGACGTCGTCGGCCAGCGTCGAGACGTCCTGGCCGCCGATTCGCACCGACCCCGACGACGGCGCCGCGATGCCCGCCAGCAGCCGGCCGAGCGTCGACTTGCCCGCGCCGGACGGGCCGACGATCGCCAGCCGCTCGCCGCGCGGTACCCGCAGGTCGATGCCGTGCAGCACCTCGCGGTCGGCCGTGTACGCGAACCGGACGCCGTGGACGTCGATGTCACGCCCGCGCGGCACCTCCGTCACCTTCGGCGACTCTTCGAGAGACACCGAGTGGACGCCCCGGATCCGCCGCGCCGCGGCCGCCGCGACCTGCAGGTCCTCCAGCCAGAACAGCGCCTCGTTCAGCGGCGCCGACATCGCCTGGACGTACAGCAGCATCGTGGTGATCTCGCCGAGCCCGGCCCAGCCGCGCGTGTACGCGAGCAGCCCGAGCGGCAGCATGACCGCCAGCGGCAGCACGTAGCTGATCTCCAGCGACGGCAGCCACCGCAGCTGCAGCGCCCGCATCCGCCGCTCGCCGAGGATGCTCTGGTTCAGCGCGTCGTGCGCCGCGTCGACGCGGCGCTCGGTGAGGCCGAGCGCCTCGACCGTGCGCGCGCCCTCCGCCGTCTCGTGGACGCTGGTGGTCAGGTCCGCCCAGCGGTCGAGCATCCACTGCATCACCGACGGGATCCGCCGCTGGTACCAGACGTTGACGCTCACCAGCAGCGGCACCGCGACCAGCAGGCCCAGCGAGAGCAGCGGCGACGTCAGCACCATCGCGACGACCGTGAACACCACGGTCACCGCCGCGATCAGGATCTCCGGCGCCGCGAACCGCGCCGCGTGGTCGATCCGGCCGAGGTCGGTGGTGGCGCGGCTGAGCAGGTCGCCGGTGCCCGCCGCCTCGACCGTGCCCAGCGGCAGCTGCAGCGCCGTCCCGACGAACTCCTCGCGCGTCTCGGCCAGCACCAGCTCGCCGAACACCGCGCCGCGCATCCGCGCGACCTTCCGCGCCACCGCCTGCAGCACCAGGATCCCGACGAACACCGCCGCCAGCACGTCGACGTGGCCTGTCGTCGTGCCGGCCGCGACGTCGTCGACCAGCGTGCCGAGCAGCTGCGGCCCGGCCAGTCCGATCAGCGTCGCCACGCACAGCGCGCCGAGCAGCAGCCCGAACTCGCGTTTGTGGATCGCCGCCGTCTTCAGCGCCCAGCGCCGGACGTCCCGCCGGGACGCCGTGGGGAGCCGTTTCATACCGTCACTACCTTCGCCGTGAAAACCTCGTCGGCCACATGTGTCCACAGTGGACTCTGGCTGAACACCACCGTCGTCTTGCCGCGGCGCAGCGCCGCGACGCGCCCGGTGATGCGTGCCTCCGTGTGCGCGTCGACCGCGGACGTCGGCTCGTCCAGCACCAGCACGTCGGCGTCCGCCGCCAGTGCCCGGGCCAGGTTCAGCCGTTGCCGCTGGCCGCCGGACACCTCGCGCCCGCGTTCGCCGATCACCTCGTCGACTCCGTTGGGCAGTGCGTCGACGATGTCGTCGGCGTCGGCCGCGTACAGCGCTTCGGTGATCCCGACGCCGCCCGGCCGCGCCGGTGCCAGCTGCTCGCGCAGCACGCCCGAGAACCAGATGTCCTGGTTGTGCGCGTAGACGATCCGCCGCCGCAGCTCCGTGAGCGCGACGTGGTCCGCCCGGACCCCGTTGACCAGCACTTCTTCGCCTTCGGCCGGGTCGGCGAACCGCGCCAGCCGGTCGGCCACCGCTTCGCCGTCGGCGCCGAAGTCGACGACCGTCAGCCGCCCGGCCGCGACGCGCACGCCGGACTCGGTGTCGACCAGTTCGAGCGGCCCTTCGGGCAGCCGGACCGGCGACTCCGGGTCCGCCAGCTTCGGGTGGATCGCCAGCAGCGCCACCACCTTCCGCGCCGCGACCAGGCCCGACGTGATCGAGCCGACCGCCTCGGTGGCCGCCGTGACCGGCCAGATGAGGAACGTCGAAATGCCGTAGAACGCCACGAGCTGCCCGACGCCGATCTCCCCGGACACGGCCAGCCGCGCGCCCAGCCAGGTGATCGCCACGGTGACCAGGCCGGGCAGCGCGATCTCGGCCGCGGCCAGCCACGACTCGGCCTTGCCGACCTCGATGCCGGCCCGCCGGACCCGCTGGCTCGTTTCGCGGAAGCGGGCGAAGAACCGCCGCTCGCCGCCGATGCCGCGCAGGATCCGCAGGCCGGACACGATGTCCGCGCCGAGCGCGTTGACGTCGCCGCGCTTCTCGCGCTGCTTCGCCTTGCGCTTCTGCAGCGGCGCCAGCAGCGGCCCGATGCCCAGCACCGCGACCGGCACGCCGACCAGCGCGACCACGCCGAGCAGCGGCGACGTCGAGATCAGCCACACGGCCACCACGACGAACGCCAGCAGCGAGCCGAACGCCCGGCCGGTCACCTCGACGGTGTTGCCGACGTGGTTGATGTCGGTCGTGCTGATCGCGACGAGGTTGCCGGTGGTCGTCTGCTCGCGCAGGCCGGCGCCGACGCGGGTGGTGTGCGCCGAGACGGCCCGCTGGGTCGAGCCCGCGCCGTGCAGCCACAGGCCGTAGTTGAGGAAGTGCAGCCAGGTCCCGGTCAGCGTCTGCACCACCCCGAGCAGGGCGGCGGCCAGCGCCCAGCGCCAGACGCCGGCGCCGTCGTGCGCGCTCACGGCGCCGATGCCCTGGCCGATCACCAGCGGCATCAGCGCACCGGGCAGCGCCCACACGACACCGAGCGCGGCGGCGCCCAGCACCGTGGCGAGCCGGGCCCGGAACACGGCGAGCAGGAAGCGGCTCGCGCTCGGCCGCGCGGGCAGCCGCAGCGGCGGAAAGGGATATGTGGCGGAAAGCACGATTCCCGACGGTAAGCCGCCGACCAGCGGAAGGCGACCGATTTTCGGCGGCCCACCGTCCGGGGCGCCCGGGTGGGCCCCGTATCCTGGCGGCCGTGGCGAACCCTGACACGGACACCGTGACCAGCACCGTTGACACCACCGAGCGCGCCGGGGCGACCCCGGAGCACACCCAGCCGTACCGCGAATTGGGCCTCGCCGACGACGAGTACGCCCGCATCCGGGAAATCCTCGGCCGCCGGCCCACCGACGCCGAGCTGGCCATGTACTCGGTGATGTGGAGCGAGCACTGCTCCTACAAGTCCTCCAAGAAGCACCTGCGGTACTTCGGGGAGACCGCCACCGACGAGATGAAGGCCAAGATGCTGGCCGGCATCGGGGAGAACGCGGGCGTCGTCGACATCGGCGAGGGCTGGGCGGTCACCTTCAAGGTGGAGAGCCACAACCACCCGTCCTATGTGGAGCCGTACCAGGGCGCCGCGACCGGCGTCGGCGGCATCGTCCGCGACATCATGGCCATGGGCGCGCGGCCGCTGGCGGTCTCCGACGCGCTGCGCTTCGGCCCGGCCGACGCTCCCGACACCAAGCGCGTGCTGCCCGGTGTCGTCGCCGGCGTCGGCGGCTACGGCAACTGCCTCGGCCTGCCGAACATCGGCGGCGAGCTCGTGTTCGACCCGTCCTACTCGGGCAACCCGCTGGTCAACGCGCTGTGCGTCGGCGCGATGCGCGTCGAGGACCTGCACCTGGCCTTCGCGTCCGGCACCGGCAACAAGATCATCCTGTTCGGCGCCCGCACCGGCCTCGACGGCATCGGCGGCGTTTCCGTCCTCGCGAGTGACACCTTTTCGGGTGACGAGTCGGCGTCCGGCCGCAAGAAGCTCCCGAGCGTCCAGGTCGGCGACCCGTTCACCGAGAAGGTGCTCATCGAGTGCTGCCTCGAGCTGTTCGCGCAGAAGCTGGTCGTCGGCATCCAGGACCTCGGCGGCGCCGGGCTGTCCTGCGCGACGTCGGAGCTGGCCGCGGCCGGCGACGGCGGCATGCACATCTACCTCGACCGGGTTCCGTTGCGCGCCACCGGGATGACGCCCGCCGAGGTGCTCTCCAGCGAGTCGCAGGAGCGCATGTGCGCGGTCGTCTCGCCGGAGAACGTCGAGGCGTTCATGGCGGTCTGCCGCAAGTGGGACGTCATCGCCACCGACATCGGCGAGGTCACCGACGGCGAGCACCTGGTCATCACGTGGCACGACGAGGTCGTCGTCGACGTCCCGGCGCACACGGTCGCCCACCAGGGCCCGGTGTACGACCGGCCGATCGAGCGTCCGTCCTTTCAGGACGCCCTGATCGCGGACACTTCCGCGAAGCTGCCGCGTCCGTCCACTCCGGACGAACTGCGCGCGGACGTGCTGCGGTTGATCGCGTCGCCCAACCAGGCGTCGAAGGAATGGGTGACGTCGCAGTACGACCGGTACGTGCGCGGGAATTCCGTGCTGTCGCAGCCGTCGGACTCGGGCATGATCCGGATCGACGAGTCGTCCGGCCGCGGTGTTTCGGTCGCGACGGACTGCAACAGCAAGTTCGTCTACCTCGACCCGTACCGCGGCGCGCAGCTGGCGCTCGCGGAGGCGTACCGCAACGTGGCGACGGGCGGCGCGACGCCGGTGGCGGTGTCGGACTGCCTGAACTTCGGCGCGCCGACGGACCCGGGCGTGATGTGGCAGTTCGAGCAGGCGGTGCACGGCCTCGCCGACGGCTGCGTCGAGCTGGGCATCCCGGTGACGGGCGGCAACGTGAGCTTCTTCAACCAGACGGGCTCGACGGCGATCCTCCCGACGCCGGTGATCGGCGTCCTCGGCGTGATCGACGACGTGACCCGCCGCATCCCGACCGGCATCGGCGCGGAGGCGGGCGAAACCCTGCTGCTGCTGGGCGAAACGCACGACGAGCTGGACGGTTCGGCGTGGGCCCGCGAGCTCCACGGCCACCTCGGCGGTGTTCCCCCGCGCGTGGACCTGGCGCGCGAGAAGCTGCTGGGCGAGATCCTGGTGGCGGGTTCCCGCGACGGCATGATCTCGGCGGCGCACGACCTGTCCGACGGCGGCCTGATCCAGACGCTGGTCGAGACCGTCCTCATCGGACAGTGCGGCGCCCGGGTCTTCCTGGACGCGGACCAGGACCCGTTCGTCCAGCTGTTCTCGGAGTCGTCGGGCCGCGTGCTGGTAGCGGTCCCGCGCACGGAGGAGCTGCGCTTCACCGAGATGTGCACGGCCCGCGGCCTGCCGTGGCGCAAGACCGGCGTGGTGGACCCGGAGTCGGGAACGCTGGAGCTGCAGGGCATCACGGAGTTCACGCTCGACGAGCTGCGCACGGCGTGGGAGTCCACGCTCCCGGCCCTGTTCGACTGAGCGTTCGTGGGGGCCTTCGCGGCGAAGGCCCCCACGGAGTCATGCCACGCGCCAGGCCGGCCGCCGGGCGTTGGTGATCCAGCGCAGGAGCCATTCGGCGGGCCCGTACCGGTGCCCGCGCAACCACCACGCGCTCGCCGCGAGCTGGACGGCGAAGAACAGCACGGCCAGCCCGGTCGTCGCGAGCGGCGAGAACGTGCCGGCGAGGCCGAGCCCGACGCCGGTGAACACCAGCAGGCCGAACAGGGCCTGCGCGAGGTAGTTGGTGAGCGCGATGCGCCCGGCCGGCGCCAGCGCGGTCCGGACGAACGACGTGCGCGGGTGGTGCAGCACGCGAAGCAGCGTCGCGACGTAGGCCGCGGTCAGCAGCGGGGCGGTGGCGATGCTCGCGGCGACGGCCAGGGTGTTGCCGTTCCCGCCGCCGAGGGTGTAGGCCACGCCACCCGCGATCCCGATCGGGAACCCGATCCACTGGATCCGGCGCAGGACCGGCTCGTCCCCGCGCACCGAGCCGAACAGCCGGCGGCGCCCGGCGACCATCCCCAGCAGGAACATCGCGAGCCCGGCCGGCCCCTGCAGCGAGACGGACTGCGCGACCAGCAGCGGGAGCCCCGCGAGGTGTTCGCCGATGACGTCGCCCCAGCCGCCGAGCAGGGCGTTCGTCGCCCGTTCGCCGTTCGCCAGCGCTTCGGCGCCGGACGGCACGAACGCCGACCGGTCCAGGAACAGCCCGCTCACCAGCGCGCTGACCAGGACGGCGCCGTACACGATCGCGGCGACGCGCAGGGCCGTCCGGTCGCGGACTCCGCGCATCCAGAACAGGACCAGGCAGACCACGGCGTAGGTGGTGAGGATGTCGCCGCCGTAGAGGAGCACGATGTGCAGCACGCCCAGCGCGAACAGGCCGGCGATCCGGCGCAGCAGGCGCGGGGCGAACGCCGCGCCCGCGCGGGCCGCCGCCTGGATCTGCAGCGTGAAGCTGTAGCCGAACAGGAACGAGAACAGGAGGTAGAACTTCATGTCGACGAAGACCGACGACAGCCCGCGGACGACGTCGTCGAAGGTCGAGGAGAACGCCGGGTCGGTGACGAGGCTGCCGGGGTAGCCGGAGGCCATGAAGGTGATGTTGACGATGAAGATGCCCAGGAGCGCGAAGCCCCGCAGGGCGTCGACGTCGTGGACGCGCGTTCTCGCCGCGGCGAACTGTCCGGTCATGCGTTTCCCCAGGTCAGTAGTTAATATCTAGTAGATACTATCCGTTGTACACTAAGTGGAGGAAGTCCCGCCATGGGTGATCGGGAGCTGCCTGCCGACTTGCGCCGGCTGTGGCGGCGCGCCCCGTCCCCGCGCCTCGGCCGCCCGGCCGAGCTCGACGTCGACCGGGTGGTGGCCGCCGCCGTCGACCTGGCCGACCGCGAGGGGCTGGACGGGGTGACGCTGCAGAAGGTGGCGCAGAGCCTCGGCTTCACGAAGATGGCGCTGTACCGGCACGTCGGCTCGAAGAACGAGCTGTTCGAGCTGATGGCCGACCACGCCACCGGCCCCGCCCCCGAGTTCGGCGAGGACACCGGGTGGCGCGACGGCGTGCGCCGGTGGGCGGCCGCGATGCGGGCGCGGTGCGCCGAACACCCGTGGCTCGTCGACGTGCCGGCGGCCGGCCCCCCACGCGGCCCGAACGCCGTGAGCTGGATGGACGCGCTGCTGCGCGCGCTCCGCGACACAGGCCTGGCCCTGGGGACGCAGGCGGGCGTGCTGAGCATGATCAGCGGGCACGTGCGCAACGCGGTCGTGCTGGCCCGCCAGTACGCGGCGGCAGACCAGGCGGAGGTCGAGCGCGACTACGGCCGGGCGCTGGCGGAGCTGGTCGACCCGGCCCGCTTCCCGGACGCGGCCGCCCTGTTCGCGGTCAGCGCGTTCGAGCCACCGCCGGGAAACCCGGCCGACCACGACTTCGAGTTCGGCCTGAACCTGATCCTGGACGGCATCGCCGCGGCCATCGCGGTCAGTCCACAGTAGACGACCGGTCCCTCCGGTCGGGGGAGACGCGCTTCACCCGCTCGCCGCGGTGATCCGGGACTCGCCGTCGCGCAGTTCCTCCAGCGTCCACTCCGCCGGCAGCTGCACGTCCTTCTCCGTCCGGATCCTGGTGTTGTACAGGGAAACCGACGCCGGCAGCGACGCGAACCGCAGATCCGTCTGCCCGCCGAAGGAAGTTCGCCGCAGGTCCAGCGAGTCGGCCGCGACCACGCCCGAAAACACCGCGTCCTTCGCGAACGTCGCGTCCTTGAACGTCGTCTTCCCGCCGAACTTGGTGTCCGTGAACTCCGCGTCTTCGGCGAAAGTCGTTCCGCTGAACCAGGCGTGGCTTTCGAAGACCGCGCCGCGGCAACGAAAGTACCCCAGCAGCCGGCCCGAGCCGGTGCCCGCGGCGGTGAGGTACACGCGGCCCGTGAACCGGCAGCCGCTGAAGTTGGTGCTGCTGTACAGCGACGCGTACCGCAGCAGCAGGCCGCCGACCAGCTTGCCCGAAAGGTCGAAGTACTCGAGCGTCGCGCCGGTCAGGTCCAGGTCGTACACCGGGCCTTCGGCGTCGCGCGCGGGCAGCAAGTCCGTGACCAGGCGCTGCGCCGTGAGCCGGACGGTCAGCTCGCGCTCCGGTTCCGGGTTCTTGGAATCCGGGTCGGGTCGCGTGAACGGCCGCCGCAGGTACGAACACAGCACGTCCAGCACCGTCTGCGTGTACTCCGGCCGGCTCCGCGCCAGCCCCGCCAACGCGTGCAGCGCCCCGACGCGCACCTGATCGGCGTCATGCCCCAGCAGCTCGACGGCCTTCGCGAACCGCTCGTCGGCCACCCGCTCGCGGTCCTGCTCCGCGCGCTGCGACTCCAGTTCGTGCCGGCGCCGCTCGATGTCCTGGCGCCGTTCCTCGACGCGGCGGCGCCGGTCGTTCAGCCACAGCGCGTACAGCGCCACGATCGCGCCGCCCGCGAGGCCGCCCGTCTTCAGCGCCTCGCTGCGGCTGGTGGCGGGGTCGGTCAGCAACCAGCCGCCGACGCCCGCCAGCAGGACCACCGACGCGAGGAACGTCCACGCCAGCGGTGATCGCCACAGCTTCACCTGTCAGGAAACCAGCATCGTGCTGACGCAGAAACCCTTGTCGTCGAAGTTCGTCGCGCTCAGCGTGCCCTTGACGTTCTTGCCCGCGGACGTCCCGGTGACCTGGCCCTCGACGAGGAACTCGTCGTCCGGCACCTCGCCGAGCGTCAGCTGCAGCGGCGGCTTGAGGAACGTCTTGAGCCACGAGTCGAGCAGGTCCTTCGAGTCCGAGCAGCCCAGCGCGAGCGCACCGGGGGTGTCGCCCGCGTTCAGCTTGTCGATGAAGCCCTGCAGCACGACCTTGGCGTCCGCGCCGCCACCGGAGGACGGCGGCTTGCTGGTCGTCGTCGGGGTCTTCTTCGTGGTGGACTTCGGCGCCGTCGGCTTGGCCGACGTGCTCGACGACGGCGGGGCCGCGACGGTGTTGTCGTCCTTCGACAGGAAGAACCCGGGCGCGACGAAGCCGGTGATCCCCAGGGCGGCCAGCACGACCACCACGGTGGCGCCGATGGCGATCCACATCCCGGTCTTGCTCTGCTTCGGTGGCGCCGGCGGCCCGCCGAAGCCCTGGCCGTAGCCGCCGGACTGGTCCCAGCCCGACATCTGGCCGCCCTGGCTCGGGTCCCAGGCCTGCTGGCCGTACTGCTGCGCGTTCGGGTCCGCCCACGCCGACTGCTGCTGCGCGTTCGGGTCGGCCCAGCCCTGCTGCTGGGCGTTGGGGTCGCCCCACTGCGGCTGCGGGCTCTGCGGGAACCCGCCCGACGGGTAGCCCTGCTGCTGGCTCGGGTCGAAGCCCTGCGGGTACTGCTGCGTCGGGTACGGCTGTTGCTGCTGGTTGGGGTCCCACCCACCCTGCTGCGGGTACGGCTGCTGGAAGCCACCGGACTGGGGCTGCTGGCCGTACGGGTCGGGCTGGCCGGGCTGGCCCGGCTGAGGCGGGTAAGTCATCTTTCATGCCTTCCGGGCGCTGGGTGTTCGTGCGCTTCCGACGTCCGCAAGGCCCGTGCGGTTCCCCCAGGACGTGGTGAGCAGCATTCTGCAAGCTCGGACGGTACGGCATGAAACCGGCTCCCGGTCGCGACGAGGCGAAACTGCGTTTCGGGGGTTCCGGGTGGCGGAGCCCCCGGCCCGGGGCGGAGCCCCGGTTGTCATCGTCACGATCCGGGAGCCGGGGTGCGGGTCAGCCGTTGGCGAGGGCTTGGAGCCGGTCGTAGGCACCGTTGAAGGTGTCCTGGTCGAGCGGGCTCGAGGTGTACTGCCAAACGGTGTAGAAGCCCCAGTTGTAGGGCAGTGTGCCGACCGACGACGCGTACCGCGCGACCCACAGCGGGGCCGTGCTGGAGAAGTCACCGCTCACGCAGCTGCTCCACCAGCTCGTCGACGTGTAGATCACCGGGTAGCGGCCGGTGAGGGAGTGGTAGGTGTCGTGGAAGTCGAGGATCCACGACGTCATCCCGGCCTTGCTCAGCCCGTAGCAGGTCGCGCCGTACGGGTTGTACTCCATGTCCAGCGCGCCGGGCAGCGTCTTGCCGTCCTTCGACCAGCCGCCGCCGTGGGCGACGAAGTACCGGGCCTGCGCCGCGCCGCTCGAGGTGTTCGGCGTGGCGAAGTGGTAGGCGCCCCGGATGAAGCCCTGGTTGTAGGAGCCGTTGTACTGCTGCGCGAAGTACGGGTTGGTGTAGCTGGTGCTCTCCGTGGCTTTGGTCCAGACGAACCGCTTGCCCTGGTTCCACCAGTTCGCCCAGTCGACGTTGCCCTGGTAGCTGGCGACGTCCATGCCGGCCACGGTGGCCAGCACCTGGCCGGGGATGGCCTGGCCGGGCTGCGGCTGCTGCGCCGCCTGCTGCGTGTCCGGGGTCGACTTGTCGCCTTCGACGCGCCGGATCTGCGACCCCAGTTCGTGGTTGTGTTGCGCGATGTCCGCGTTGATCGCGGCCACGGGGTCGACCTCGGGGGAGAAGGTCGTCGCCTGGGCCGTGCTGCCGAGCAGGAGCAGCGTGGCCGGGACGACCAGGGCGGCGAACAGCCGCCTTCTTCGGGAAGTGGACATCGTTGAATCCCTTCACAGATACCCTCGCTGAGGGCGGCTTACTGCAGGTAGCCGCCCGTGCACGATTGTTGGGGACGAAGTGGCGTTTGTCACTCAGTTCCGTGAAATTGGGTATACGCGTGGGTGATTTTCCCGGGAAGACGGTCGTCAACCGGTGACCGGTTAACACCTATAATTCGTGAGCCGGGCGGTCAGCCGAGCGCGAGGGCGCGCAGCCGGTCCGCCGAGCCGTTGAACCAGTTCTGGTCGCCGGGCAGGCTGCCGCGGTCGGCGAACTGCCAGATCGTGTGGATGCTCCAGGAAGCGGGCAGCTCGCCGATGAAGGTGTTGTAGCGGGCGATCCACAGCGGGTTGGCGCCGAAGCCGGCGTTGTTCGCGGTGCAGCGCTTCCACCAGCTCGTCGACGTGTAGATCGTCGGGTAGCGCCCGGTGGCCGCGCGGTAGGTCTCGGAGAAGTCGCTGATCCAGCGGGCCATCCCGGCCGCGTCCTTGCCGTAGCAGGTTTCGCCGTACGGGTTGTACTCCGCGTCGAGCGCGCCGGGCAGCGTTTTCCCGTCGGCCGACCAGCCGCCGCCGTGGGCGAGGAAGTAGCGGGCCTGCGACGCGCCGTCGGAGATGTCCGGCCGGGCGAAGTGGTAGGCGCCGCGGATCAGGCCCGCGTTGTAGGAACCGTTGTACTGCTGGGCGAACTGCGGGTTGACGAACCCGGTGCCCTCGGTCGCCTTGACGTAGACGAACTTCGCGCCCGTCCGCGCCGCGCCGGGCCAGTCGACCGGGCCCTGGTGCCCGCTGACGTCGTGGCCGAGCTGCTCGTCGTCACCGCCGTAGAGCACGCCGGGCGCCGCGTCGACGCCTTCGACCTTGGCGATCTGCGAACCGGCGAAGTGGTCTTCGGCGCCTTCGTAGATGTCGTCGGCCGTCGCCGGCGCCTGCCCGGCGACGAGCAGGGCGGCGACGGCGAAGGGCAGCAGCGAACGTTTCACCCTCATGCTCCCCATCGGTCTCGTCAGACTTGTCCAGCCTCACGATGCACCCGAGTCGCGCGATCGGCGACTCGGATGGTCACTCGATGGGGTTAAACCCGCAGGTCAGCGCTGTTCGTCGGCCAGCGCCTTCAGCAGGTGCTCGGCCGGCACGACGGCGGTGATCAGGTCGTGCGGGTTCACCGCGACGGGGTGACCGCCGAGCAGGCTGACGATGTCGCGGCCGAGCACCGCGCGCGCGTGCGGCCACTCGCGCGGCACCAGCGCCTTGCGCGTGTACGCGGGCACCATCACCCGGCCGTCGGTGTTGTGGAAGCCGATCACCGTGCGCTGCACCGGCGACATCGCGTAGACGAACAGCGTCGCGTCGAGGACGACCTTCGGCAGGTCCGACGCCGGCCGGTGCTCGGTGCGGACGAGCTGCAGCAGCTGCTCGAGGTCGTTCGTCGGCTCCGGGAAGCCGAGCGCCTTGGGCGAGGGGCGGTAGCGGTCGTTCGGGTGGAAGTCCGCGACGACGTCGCCGGCGCCGTTCACCGGGTAGGCGCCGACGACCGCCCACGACGGCACCGGGCCGTTCGGGTCGAAGGCCTCGTCGATGACGTACAGCCAGCTGTTGGGGTTGGCGCGGGCGTTCGCGCGCATCTCCGCGGTGATCTCGGGTGTGCCGTGCTTGCCGGAGCGCCGGGCCTGCTGCCCGCCCCGGCGCGCGGCGCGGTTGGGCTTGCTGTGCTTGCCGGGGCGATCGGCCCCGCTTCCGGTGGGCTGCTGCGAAACCATCCGATCTGCCTCGTCCCGCTGCGCCATCGCCATCCCTGCGTTCTCGGGTGTCTCTGAAAAGTCTTGGTGCGCCACTCTACTGTTTGCCCATGGCCTCTTCGCGTTCGGTCGACCCCGGACAGTTACGTGCGGCGGTGCTGGCGATTTCCCCGTGGCTGCAGGGCGACGCGCCCGATCCCGCGCGGCCGGAACTGGCCGCGGCGGTCCGCCTCAGCCTGCGCGCGCTCGCGGCCGACGTGCCGGGCCGCACGGTCGAAGTCCGCGTGCCGCCGTTCGCGGCGGTGCAGTGCGTGGAGGGACCGCGGCACACCCGCGGCACCCCGCCGAACGTGGTCGAGACCGACCCGCGCACGTGGCTCGAACTGGCCACCGGCCGGCTGGACTGGACCACGGCCGTGGCGGACGGCCGGGTGTCCGCGTCGGGCACCCGGGCCGACCTGTCCCACTGGCTGCCGATCGTCCGGCTTTGACGGGCCGCGCTACGGCTTGCGGCCGACGCCGCCCGCGATCGTCCGCTGCGCGACGTTGAGCTCCTTGAGCCGCGGGCCGTCCGGCCACCAGTCGGCGCACAGCGTCACGCCGGGGTCAACAAGTTCGAGGCCGGGGAAGAGCTCCTCGATCTCCTTCTGCGTCCGGAACGTGCCGGAGCCCATCGGGCTGTGCACGAAGAAGTCCTCCATGCGGCGCGCGGTCGCGGAGTCCTCGTTCTCGGGGTCGAAGAAGTGGCTGAGCCCGACGAAGGAGCCGGACGGCAGCGCGTCGACGTACTCCTTCATGATTTCCTTCGGCCGGTCGGCGTCGCCCTTGAAGTGGTGCAGCGTGCCCATCTGCAGCAGCACGAGCGGCTGCGTGAAGTCGATGTGCTCCCGGATGATCTCGTTCTCGAGGATGCGCTGCGGCTCGAAGATGTCTTCGGCGACGAAGTGCGTGTGCTCGTTCTCCTCGAGCAGCGCCCGGCCGTGGGCCAGGACCACGGGGTCGTTGTCGACGTAGACGACCGTGGCCTCGGGGTGGATCCGCTGCACGACCTGGTGGGTGTTCTCCGCCGTCGGCAGGCCGGAGCCGAGGTCGAGGTACTGGGTGATGCCGGTCTGGCTCGCGAGGAAGCGGCACGCGCGGATGAGGAACCCGCGGTTCTCGAACGCGAGGTCCTGCGCCTCCGGTGCGGCCTGCTGCACCTTGTGCAGGACCTCGCGGTCGATTTCGTAGTTGTCCTTCCCGAGCAGGAAGGCGTCGTACACGCGCGCGATGCTCGCTCGGGTCGGGTCGACCCCCACGGGAACTCGTTCGGTCCGGGTCGCGGCGTCGGGCATCTTGAACCTCGCAAGTTCTGTGTCGAAAGTCTCGTACTCTACGTAGAGTAGGACTCCACACGCATGCGGTAAACCGGGTCACCTCTTTGCGCAGGACGGCCCAACGTGTACTTTCGGTAGTCGGGCTAGAACCCCCTGGTGACGTGAGCGCGGAAGGGCCGGGAATGAACGCGGTGAACGCGTCCGCAGGTGAACAGAACATCGGCCCCACGGCGCGCCGCATGATCCTGGGCTCGCAGCTCCGCCGTCTCCGTGAAGAGGCCGGCATCACCCGTCAGCAGGCCGGTTACAACATCCGCGGGTCCGAGTCCAAGATCAGCCGCCTCGAACTGGGCCGCGTCGGGTTCAAGGAACGCGACGTCACCGACCTGCTCACGATGTACGGCGTCGAGGACGCGACCGAGCGCCAGACGTTCCTCGACATGGTCAAGCAGTCGAACGAGCCCGGCTGGTGGCGCCGCTTCGGCGACACGATGCCGAACTGGTTCACCGACCTCGTCGGCCTCGAAGAAGCCGCGGCTCGAATCCAGATCTGGGAGCCGCTGTACGTGTCGGGCCTGCTCCAGATCGAGCCGTACGCGCGAGCGATCTTCAGCCACGGCCGCCCGGAGATGGCCGACGAGCGCGTCGACCAGCTGGTCGCGCTGCGGATGCGGCGGCAGAAGATGTTCAGCAGGCCGGACGCGCCCCGCGTGTGGATGGTGCTCGACGAGTCGGTGCTGCACCGCCCGATCGGCGGGATGAAGGTGCTCAAGCAGCAGATCGAGTACCTGCTGGAGATGAGCGCGCTGCCCCACGTGTCCGTGCAGGTCCTGCCGTATTCGCGGAGCGGGCTTTCGGCCGAGCACGCGTTTTCGCTGCTGCGGTTCGGCGAACCGGAGCTGCCGAACATCGCGTACGTCGAGTACCTGACCGGCGCGCACTACATCGAAAAGCGCGAAGAGATCGAGAAGTACAGCCGGGCGCTGGACATGCTGGCCGTCGACGCGGAGACGCCGGAGCGCAGCCGCTCTCTGCTCGCGAAGCGGCGCGCGGAGATCTGAGTCCCGGAACCGGTCCCGGTGAACCACCCCGCCGGTGCGGACGTGTCCCCACTGAGCGGTAACCCCCAGTAGCAGCTAACCCATTAGAGGCGCTATCTATCACCCGATAGGTTAACCGTGACCTGGTGATTCTTTACCGTCCGAGAACTTTGCAAGAAATTCTGCACGTGCATTTACCGCTGCAGGCACACGTGCTAGCCTCCGATACGCGGGCAAATGCACATGCAGATGCAACGCCCTGGAAGCTTTTCCACATCGAGAGGTGGGACCATGGCTGAGCGATTCGAGAACGGCATCCCGGCCGACCGGCTGTCCGGTGCCGAGTGGCGCAAGGCGAGCTACAGCGGGGCCGTCGGCAACTGCGTCGAGGTGGCGCCGCTGACCACCGGTGAGATCGCGATGCGCAACTCGCGCTTCCCGACCGGTCCGGCGCTCGTCTACACGCGCGCGGAAATGGCGGCCTTCCTGGCCGGGGCCAAGGACGGTGAGTTCGACGATGTCCTCGGCTGAGGCCGTCGCCCCCGTCTTCGACATCGAAACCGGACTGCAGGCGCTGGTGGCCCGCGGCTACCAGTTCGTCCACCCCGCCGACGAGCGCGGTGAGGTCCTCGCCGTCGTCGGTGTGCGGGTGCACGACGACGTGGTGGACGTGGTCCGGCTCAACGCCGAAGACGACGTCGAGGCGACCCGGATGCCCGGCACCGAGGAGAACATCCTCGAACCGGAGCGCTGGTTGTGGCGCCGCCGCGGGGAAGGCGCGCAAGTGCTCACGGAGATCCTCCAGCTGCCGGACGCTTGCTAGGCATGCAGACTTCAGGCCCTGTCCGAAGTGGTCAGAACCACGTCGGGCGGGGCCTGACTCATGTCCGCAGCGTCTACACTGAGGCTTATTCTGGTCAGGCCGCCGCGCCCCGACTGCAAGCCGCTGATCAGGGCAAAAGTCATGCGGCGGCCGACGGCAGAATAAGCCTCAGTTGAAACCGGCCTGACCACGTCTTCCTGGGAGCACCTTCGGTGGTTTCCGACCCGCAGCTCGTGTCCGACCAGCCCGAACCGGAACCCCGTGAGGAGTGTGGCGTCTTCGGCGTCTGGGCTCCCGGGGAAGAAGTCGCGAAGCTGACCTACTACGGCCTCTACGCCCTGCAGCACCGCGGGCAGGAGGCCGCCGGCATCTCCGTCTCCGACGGCTCGCAGATCGTGGTCTTCAAGGACCTCGGCCTGGTCAGCCAGGTGTTCGACGAGCAGATCCTGCAGTCGCTGCAGGGCCACATCGCCGTCGGGCACTGCCGGTACTCGACCACCGGCGCGACCATCTGGGAGAACGCCCAGCCGATCTTCCGCACCACGGAAACCGGCAGCGGCCTTTCCTTCGCGCACAACGGCAACCTCGTCAACACGGCGGAGCTGCGCGAACGCACCATCGAGGCCGGGCTCAAGCCGCACGCGGGCCTGACCGGCTCGTCCAGCGACTCGGACCTGATCTGCGGGCTGCTCGCGGCGAACGCCGCCGACAAGGGCATCGAAGCCGCCGCGATGGACCTGCTGCCCACCCTGAAGGGCGCCTTCTGCTTGGTGTTCTCCGACGAGAACACGCTCTACGCGGCGCGTGACCCGCACGGGGTACACCCGTTGGTGCTCGGCCGGCTCGAGCGCGGCTGGGTCGTCTCCAGCGAGACGGCGGGCCTCGACATCGTCGGCGCCTCCTTCGTCCGCGAGGTCGAGCCGGGCGAGCTCATCGCGATCGACGCCGCGGGCCTGCGCTCGTCCCGGTTCGCGAACCCGGACCCCAAGGGCTGCGTCTTCGAGTACGTCTACCTCGCACGCCCGGACACCACGATCGCCGGCCGCGGCGTGCACGCCACCCGCGTCGAGATCGGCCGCCGGCTGGCCAGCGAGCAGCCGGTCGATGCCGACCTCGTGATGCCGGTGCCGGAGTCGGGCACCCCCGCCGCGATCGGCTACGCGCAGGGCTCGGGCATCCCCTACGGCACCGGCCTGGTGAAGAACGCCTACGTCGGGCGCACGTTCATCCAGCCGTCGCAGACCATCCGCCAGCTCGGCATCCGGCTCAAGCTGAACCCGCTGCGGGACGTCATCCGCGGCAAGCGCCTGGTCGTCGTGGACGACTCGATCGTCCGCGGCAACACCCAGCGCGCGCTCGTCCGCATGCTGCGCGAGGCCGGCGCGCTCGAGGTGCACGTCCGGATCGCGTCGCCGCCGGTGCGCTGGCCGTGCTTCTACGGCATCGACTTCGCCTCGCGGGCCGAGCTGGTCGCGAACGGCGTCGACCTCGACGGCATCCGGCGCTCGATCGGCGCCGACTCGCTGGGTTACATTTCCCTGGACGGCCTGGTCGCGGCGGCGGAACAGCCGAAGTCGCGGCTGTGCACGGCGTGCTTCTCCGGCGAGTACCCGATCCCGCTGCCGGAGGACGCGCTGATCGGGAAGCACCTGCTCGAAAGCCTCGACTCGGTCAATGGCGCGGCGACCCCGGTCAGCCCCGCCGGGTACGGTGCCGAAGACGCCGTCCGGCGTCCCTAGCAGTTCCTTCCAGAGGGAGTCCTTCCACCGTGAGCGAGTCCACGAGCGCCACGTACGCCGCCGCCGGGGTCAGCATCGACGCCGGCGACCAAGCCGTCGAGCTGCTCAAGCCGCACGCCGAGCGGGCCACGCGGCCCGAGGTCATGGGCGGCGTCGGCGGCTTCGCCGGGCTCTTCTCCCTGAAGCTCGACAAGTGGAAGGAGCCGGTGCTCGCGTCCTCGACCGACGGCGTCGGCACCAAGATCGCGGTCGCGCAGGCGCTGGACAAGCACGACACGGTCGGCATCGACCTGGTCGCCATGGTGGTCGACGACCTGGTCGTGACCGGCGCCGAGCCGCTGTTCCTGCAGGACTACATCGCCGTCGGCAAGGTGCACCCGGAGAAGATCGCCGCGCTGGTCGGCGGCATCGCCGAGGGCTGCGTCCAGGCCGGCTGCGCGCTGCTCGGCGGCGAGACCGCGGAGCACCCCGGCCTGATGGGCGAGCACGACTACGACATGTCGGCCACCGGCGTCGGCGTCGTCGAGGCGTCCCAGCTGCTCTCGCCGGAGAAGGTCCGCCCGGGCGACGTCGTACTCGCGCTCGGCTCGTCCGGCCTGCACTCGAACGGTTACTCCCTGGCCCGGCACGTGCTGCTGGACATCGCGCGGATGCCGCTCGACGGCCACGTCGAGGAGTTCGGCCGCACCCTCGGCGAGGAGATGCTGGAGCCGACGCGGATCTACGCGAAGGACTGCCTGGCGCTCGCCGCCGAGACCGAGGTCCGGACGTTCGCGCACATCACCGGCGGTGGCCTGGAGGCCAACCTGGCCCGCGTCATGCCGCGCGGCCTGGTCGCCCGGCTCGAGCGCGGCACCTGGACGCCGGCGCCGGTGTTCGCCCTGATCGGCCAGCGCGGCAAGGTCGAGCGGGCCGAGCTGGAGAAGACGTTCAACATGGGCGTGGGCATGGTCGCGATCGTCGGCCCCGAGGACGTCGACCGCGCGCTGGCCATGCTGACCGCGCGGCACGTCCCCGCGTGGATCCTGGGTGACGTCCAGCCCGCCGGCGACGTCGACGGCCCGCGCGCGGTGCTCTCGGGCGACCACCCGCGGTTCTGACAGCGTTCTTTCAAAACGCGCTCGACCCGGCTGTCACACTGGTTGACGTGGCAGCCGAAGACGTGGTGATCGGCTCCCGGTTCACGATCCCGGGAGCCGAGTTGAGCGAGCGCTTTTCGCGCTCGTCCGGCCCGGGCGGGCAGGGCGTGAACACCACGGACTCGCGCGTCGAGCTGTCCTTCGACGTCGCCGCGTCGCCGTCGATCCCCGAGTACCTGCGTGACCGGGTCCTGGCCGGGCTCGGTTCGCGGCTGGTCGACGGCGTCCTCACGATCGCGGCCAGCGAACACCGCTCGCAGCTGCAGAACCGCGAGGCGGCGCGCGGCCGGCTCGCGAACCTCCTGCTCGACGCGTCTGCGCCGCCGCCCGCCAAGCGGCGCCCCACGAAGCCGTCCCGCGGTTCGAAGGAGCGCCGCCTGGCGTCGAAGAAGCGCCGGAGCGACGTGAAACGTGGCCGCTCCGGCCGCTTCGACGACTAGGCCGGCGACAGGTGCACGCACTCGCCCGCCGGCCGGTAGCCGACGCGGGCGTAGACATTCCCGATCCCCAGGTCACCAGGGGTCAGGAACGCCGTGTGCGCACCGGCTTCGTGCGCTTCGCGGGTGAGCCGCGCGGTGAGCGCCGCGGCGATCCCGCGGCCGCGGTACGGCTCGAGCACGGCGATCCCGGCGACCTCGGTGGTTCCGTCGACGATGTCGAGCGCGACCCCGCCGCCGACGACCACGCCGTCGGCTTCCGCGAGGAGGTGCCGTCCGCTGCTGGTCTTCAGCTGCTCGACCTCTTCGTCGCTGATTTCCGGCGGTTCACCGAACGCGGTGTTCTGCGCGGCTCGCATGCGCCGGAAGTCCTCGCCGGACTCCGGTGCGCGCAGCCGGATCCCCGCCGGCGCCGGCTTGTCGACCCGCTCGGCCGGCGAGCAGGTCATCAGCGGCACCCGGCGTTCGAGCCCGTACCCCGCGTCGACCAGCAGTTTCTCCAGGTCGGGGGCGACGTCGGTGAAGTACTCGACCCGCGGGAGCAGGTCCCGCCGCCGGTACGCCTCCGTCAGAGCGGCGATCTCGGCCGGCGTCGGCCGGGCGCCGTCGTCCGGGATCGCGTAGTTGAGCATCGGGTGCGGCGTGCCCGGCGAGTAGGTGGCCAGGAAGGGGCCGACCCGCTCGGTGTCCCGGCCGCGTGGCGCCGTCTTGCGGACATAGGCCTGAATGGTGGACATGTGAGCCTTTCGAAAGTACGTCAAGGAACCGCAGCCCGGTGCGCGGGCTTGCGGGCAGATCGCCGGGCGTCGGGCCTAGCGGGGGCCGACGCCGGAGGCGGCGCCAGGCATAGGCGGTCATTCCTTGACTCGAAGGGGCTGTCCTGCCGCCATCTTGGCACGGCCCGCAACCGGATTACTGGCGTTCCGGGTGCGCGATGGCCGCGTAGCGCGTGTCCCAGACCGAACGCGGGACGCGCAGCCGGAGCGTGGGCGACTCGCAGATCCGGCGCCGCTGCGCCGGGATGGCCACCGGCGGTGGCGGGTCCAGGGAGCGCCACCCGCGCCGGCTGAGCGCGGCCCCGAGCGTCGCGCCCGCGGTGTTCAACAGGACGTCGTCGGCCGAGGTGACCCGGCCGCAGTGGATGAGATATTGCGTACCTTCCACCAGCACGGACGCAAGCAACGCGGCCAGCGCGACCCGCAGCAGGGTGCGCAGCCGGCGCACCCGCAACGGCAGCAACGCGCCGAGCGGGCACAGCAGCAGGACGTTGCCGATCACCTGCCAGAGTGAACCGTCGTCGGCGAACGCGGCGGTGATGTCGGAGCCGGGAACGAGGTCGAGGGTGCTGTCGGACGAGCCGCCGACCGGCATGATGACCAGGCACAACACGAGAAACACCAGGAGCGTGGCGGCGCAGTCGGCGCCGGCCGTCGCGGTCGCGAAGCGCGCCGGGAGTCTCCGCCGTCGCCGGGCCGCGAGCAGTGGCCACCCCAGCAGCGCGTACGGCAGTGCGATCGCCGATATCGGAATCATCCCCCAGAAGGCGCGAAGCAGCGCTTCCATGCGCGTCCTCTCTTGGAACCCCTCCATTCGAATTCACCTTCGCACCGCAAGATCGACTCGGCAGTCCGAGGGCACCGCACTATTCGGTGATCTTTCCGGTGGCGGCGTTTGTCTTCCCGTGGTTCGGTCAGGAGACGCACTGTCCACAGTGGAGGTTGTGGACAACCCTGTGGATGAATTCGGAGACTTCCAGGAGAAGCCTTACTTCACAACGTAAATCCGCGTGCCGGGCCTGTGTACTACTCGGCGAGCGCGCGGGCCTGTTCGAGCAGCTTCTGGAGGTGCAGGCCGCGCCGGACGTCGCACGGGTGGGTGGTGGTGCCACTCGCGATCATCGCGGCGAAGTCGTCCAGCAGCGCGGTGTAGGACTCCTGCGCCGAGCCCGGTTTGCGCCCGAGCGTCCGGTATCCGTGCTCGCCCCAGACGGCGACCTCGACAACGGTCGGCTGCACCGGCAGCCGCAGCGAGAGCGTCGCGGTGCTGATCACGCCGGCTTCGTGGGCGAGCATCAGGTGCCAGAGGTCGCCGGGGCTCCGCCGGGCGGCGACGACCTCGGTGATCGGGCCGAGCGCGGCGTCCAGCATGTCGAGCGCGTGCGGGCCGATGTCGAACAGCGCGCCGCCGTCGTCGTTGCGCCATTCCGAAGCGGCGTACTGGCCGCCGAGCAGCGCGCCGGACAGCCAGCGCGCGCCACCGCCCGCCCAGCCGCCCGCCTGGGCGAGGCCGGCGAGCCAGTCCTGGGTCTGCGCCGAGTACCGCAGGGTCAGCACGACGAGCGCGGCCACGTCCGCGGCCGCGACGGCGTCGGCCAGCCGATGCGCCCCGGCGAGGTCGGCGGCGATCGGCTTCTCCAGGATCAGGTGCTTCCCGGCTTCGGCCGCGCGCACGGCCAGCTCGGCCTGGATCGACGGCGGAACGGCGAACGCGACCGCGTCCACCTGCTCGAACAGCTCCTCGACGGTGTCGGCGGTCGCCGCGCAGTGCGTGTCCGCAAGCGCTTGCGCGGCCTCGGGCCGCCGGGCCCAGACCGCGGTCAGCGCCGTGCCGGGGTGATCCGCAAGCCCGGGCGCGTGGATCGTCGTCGCCCACGGGCCGGCGCCGATCAGGCCGACGCGCAGCTGTCCGTCCGCGATGAGCTGTCCCACGGCCCGCAGTCTAGGTGTGTTGCTCGTCGCGCCGGAACCGCGTCCTTCGCTGGTTAAGGTTCTTGCATGATCGCCGCACGTTTCGCCCGCTTGTCCGCCCTCTGCGCCCTGCTGCTGGGCGCCTCCTTCGCGGGCGCCGCGCCCGCCTCGGCGGCCGATGGGGCGTGCGCCGAAGGTGCCGGCGTGACGGTGGTCGTCGACTTCGGCGACCTGGGTCCGCAGCCGCTGATCCGCTGCGCCCCCGGGACGCCCGCGAACGGCATCGCGGCCCTGCAGGAGGCCGGGATCGACGTCACCGGCTCGCAGAAGTACGGCCTGGCCGTGGCCTGCCGGATCGACGGCAAGCCGGGTCCCGACGTCGAATCGTGCGCGGGGATGCCGTCGGCGACGGCGTACTGGAGCTACTGGCACGCGTCGGCGGGCGGCGTCTGGGAGTCGAGCCAGGAGGGTGCGCAGACGTCGAAGCCGGTGGCTGGTGGCTTCGAGGGCTGGGCGTTCGCGCGGCCGAAGTCGGCGAACGACCTGCCCGCGCCCCCCAAGGTGGCGCCCGTGCGGCAGGCGGCCACCCCAGCTCCGGCGCCCGCTCCCGCCGAGCAGGGCGGTTCGTTCCCGTGGGGCCTGGTCATCGGGGCCGTAGTGATCGTGGTGGTCGCCGGCGCCGGGATCGTCGTGGCCCGTCGCCGGCGTGCGCAGTAGGGCGCTGCACCCCGGCGCCTGGTGGGTCTGGGCGCTCGCGCTGGCCGTCGCCGCAAGCCGGACGACGAACCCGCTGCTGCTCGGCCTGATCATCGCCGTCGCGGGGTTCGTCGTCGCGAACCGGCGCAGCGACGCGCCCTGGGCGCTGGCGTTCCGGCTGTACGCGTACGTCGGCGCGCTGATCGTCGCGTCGCGCGTGCTGTTCCGGATCCTGGTCGGTGGCGAAGACGGCGGGCACGTGCTGCTGGCGCTCCCGCGGATCCCCCTGACGGCCGGGTTGTCCCTGCTCGGGCCGACGTCGGCGGAGGCGCTGCTCGGCGGGTTCTACGACGGCCTCCGCCTGGCGACGATGGTCGTCTGCGTCGGCGCGGCGAACGCGCTCGCCAACCCGAAACGCCTGCTCAAAGCGGTTCCCGGGGCACTGTACGAGGTGGGCACGGCGGTCACGGTCGCCCTGACGGTCGCGCCGCAGCTCGTCGAGAGCGTCCAGCGCGTGCGGCGGGCCCGGCGGCTGCGGGCGGGCCGGACTCGCGGGCTGCGGGCGGTCAAGGGCATCGTGGTGCCGGTGCTGGAGGACGCGATGGACCGGGCGCTGCGGCTGGCGGCCGCGATGGACTCCCGGGGCTACGGGCGCCGGGCGTACCTGAGTCCCGGGGTGCGGGTGCTGATCGCCGCCTGCGTTCTCTCGGGGCTGGTCGGCGTGTGCGTCGGCGTCTACGGCGTGCTCGACGGGACGTCGTCGTGGCCCGGCGTGCCGCTGCTGGTCCTGGGCCTGGTGGTGGCGGTCGTGGGGTTCGTCGTCGGCGGCCGGCGCGTGCGGCGCACGGCGTACCGGCCGGATCCGTGGCGGTGGCCGGAGACGCTGGTCGTGCTCGCCGGCGTCGGGTCGTGCGTTTCTCTTTTCGTTTTCGCCCAGGTCGATCCGGCGAACCTGTTCCCGTCGTTGAGCCCGTTGCGGTGGCCGGAGGTTTCCCTGGTGCACGTGGTTTCCCTGCTCGTCGCGGTGCTGCCGGCGTGGGTCGCGCCGCCTCCCCCGGAGGTCGTCCGGTGATCGAGTTCTCGCGGGTCACGGTGACCTACCCAGACGCGGCGCGCCCGGTGCTTTCGGACGTCTCCCTGCAGGTCGAGGAGGGCGAGCTGTGCCTGGTCGCGGGGCCGACCGGGGCCGGCAAGTCGACGTTCCTCGGCGCGATCAACGGGCACGTCCCGCACTTCACGGGCGGTCTTTTGGCCGGTCGCGTCCTGGTGGACGGGCGCGACACGGCTTCGTTCCCGCCGCGTGAGCTGGCTTCGGTCGTCGGGGTCGTCGGGCAGGACCCGCTCGCCGGGTTCGTCACGGACACCGTCGAGGAGGAGCTGGCGTACGCGATGGAGCAGCTCGCGGTGGCGCCGGACGTCATGCGCAAGCGCGTCGAGGAAACCCTTGACCTGCTGGGGATCGCGGACCTGCGCCACCGTCCACTTCGGACATTGTCGGGCGGGCAGCAGCAGCGCGTGGCGATCGGCTCGGTGCTGACGGCGCACCCGTCGGTCGTCGTGCTCGACGAGCCGACGTCGGCACTGGACCCGACGGCGGCCGAGGACGTGCTGGCGGCGATCACCCGGCTGGTGCACGACCTCGGGACGACGGTGGTCGTCGCGGAGCACCGGATGGAGCGGGTGGCGCAGTACGCGGACCGGCTGCTGTACCTGCCGGGCGACGGTTCGGTGCGCTCGGGACCACCGGCGGAGATCCTGGCGACGTCGTCGATCGCCCCGCCGATCGCCGAGCTGGGACGGCTCGCGGGCTGGTCACCGCTGCCGTTGTCGGTCCGCGACGCCCGGCGGGTCGCGGGGCCGTTGCGATCGCGGCTCCGGAAATTGTCGGTGGTGGGTCGTACTCTCTCGGTGACCGGTTCGGCACTGGACGTGAGAGAGGTGGTGGTCCGATACGGGGATGTCCTGGCGGTGCGCGGGGTCGACCTGCGCGTCGGGCAGGGGGAAGTAGTCGCGCTGATGGGACGCAACGGCTCCGGCAAGTCGTCGCTTCTCTGGGCGGTGCAGGGCAGCGGGCCGAGGTCGGCGGGGAAGGTCGACGTCGGCGGAGCGGACCCGGCATCGCTCAAGCCACGAGCGGCCCGTCAGCGCGTGGGGCTGGTCCCGCAGACCCCGGCCGACCTGCTGTACCTCGATTCGGTCGACGCCGAGTGCGCACAGGCCGACACGGAGTCCGAGGTACCGGCGGGGACGGCCCGGGCCCTGCTGGACCGGCTCGCCCCCGGGATCGCCGGTGAAGCGCACCCCGGCGATCTTTCCGAAGGGCAACGACTGGCGCTGGTGCTGGCGGTCCAGCTGGCGGCGGCCCCGCCGGTCGTGCTCTTGGACGAGCCCACGCGCGGCCTCGACTACCACGCAAAAAGGCGCTTCGCGGCGACCCTGCGAGAGCTGGCCTCGCAGGGTCACGCGGTAGTGCTGGCCACGCACGACGTCGAGTTCGTGGCAACGGTGGCAAGTCGCGTGGTGGTCATGGCCGAGGGCGAGGTGGTAGCGGACGGCCCGACGAAGGAGGTGATCGTCGCCTCGCCGGCGTTCGCGCCGCAGGTGGCGAAGATCCTGGCGCCGGAGCAGTGGTTGACGGTGGACGAGGTCGCCGAGGCCCTGGCATGAGGACGGTGGAGGAGGCGGAGGGGCGGGGGCGGGCGGGGGGCCAAGGCCCGCGCCGACCGACGCCACGGCCGGTTGCTCGCCGCTTGGGCGATGGTTTGCGGGTTCGTCCGTTCGACAGCCATGGTCCGCGCCGATCGGCGGCATGCCCAAGCGCACGGCCGGGCGTGCTCGGCAATGTCCGGCGGGCTCATTCGGCAGGGGGCCAACTCCTGCGGCAACCGCCGGCGCGGTCGGCTGCTTCTCGGCTCGGCGCGTGGTCGGCCGGTGATCAGCCGCGGGTCGGCGGTGCTGTCCCACGCAGGGCCGCGGCGTCGGAGGTCGCGCCATGACCGACTTCCTCGGCCCACCGGCCCGCGCGGTCCGCGTCACCCTTCAACCGGCGCTGGTCCTCACCACGGCGACCGTCCTCGGCCTGGCCATGTTCTGCTGGCCCCTCTTCGCCCACCCGGCACCGACCGCGGCCGCGCACACCACCGACGCCCCGTTCGTCTTCATGGCGACCCTGCCGGTGCTGATCCTGGTCGTCCTCGCCGAACTGTCCCGCGGCGGCATCGACGCCAAAGCCCTCGCCCTGCTCGGCGTGCTCTCGGCCGTCAACGCCGGGCTACGCCCCCTCGGCGCCGGCACCGGTGGGATCGAGCTGGTCTTCTTCCTGCTCGTCCTCGCCGGGCGCGTGTTCGGACCGGGGTTCGGGTTCGTGCTGGGCTCGACGTCCCTGTTCACCAGCGCGCTGCTCACCGCCGGCGTCGGGCCGTGGCTGCCGTTCCAGATGCTCGCGTCTTCGCTCATCGGGCTCGGGGCCGGGCTGCTGCCGCGCAAACCGCGGGGCAAGGCCGAGATCGCCATGCTCGTCGCGTACGGCGTCTTCGCGGCCTACTTCTTCGGGCTCCTGATGAGCCTGTGGTCGTGGCCGTTCCTCGCCGGCACCAGCACCCAGCTCGCGTTCGTGCCCGGCGCGCCACTGCTCGACAACCTGCACCGGTTCGCGGCGTTCACGGTCCTCACGTCGACGCTCGGCTGGGACACCGGCCGCGCGATCACGAACGCGGTCGCGATCGTCCTGCTCGGGCCGGCCGTCCTCGCCGTACTGCGGCGCGCCGCCCGGCGGGCCGCCTTCGAGGCGCCCGTCGAATTTCAGCCGTAGGAGTAGAAGCCCCGGCCGGTCTTCTTGCCCAGCAGGCCCGCGTCCACCATGCGCAGCAGCAGCGGCGGCGACGAGTACAGCGGCTCCTTGAACTCCGCGTACATCGAGTCCGCGATGGCCTTGATCGTGTCCAGCCCGATCAGGTCGGACAGGCGCAGCGGGCCCATCGGGTGCGCGGTGCCCAGCTCCATGCCGCGGTCGATGTCCTCCGCCGACGCGAAGCCCGACTCGATCATGCGGATCGCCGAGAGCAGGTACGGCACCAGCAGCGAGTTCACGATGAACCCGGCTCGGTCCTGCGACCGGATGACCGTCTTGCCCAGCGCCGTCGTCGCGTGTTCCTCCGCGCGGCGGGCCGTCTCCTCGCTCGTCAGCAGCGAGGGCACCAGCTCGACCAGCGGCAGCACCGGCACCGGGTTGAAGAAGTGGATGCCGACCACCTGCTGCGGCCGGCTCGTCGCCATGCCCAGCTTCATGATCGGGATCGACGACGTGTTGGACGCGAACAGCGCGTCCTCCGCCTCGACGATCTTGTCCAGCTGGCGGAAGACGTCGACCTTCGCCTGCTCCTGCTCGAGGATCGCCTCGACGACCAGTTCGCGGTCGGCGAACTCGGCGATGTCCGTCGTGAAGCGGAGCCGGCCCAGTGCCGCGTCGGCGTCTTCGGAGGAGAGCTTGCCGTTCTTGACGCCGCGTTGCAGCGACTTCTCGATGCGGGCCTTGCCCGCGTCGAGCGCCGGCTGGTTCACCTCGGTGACCACGACGTCCAACCCGGACCGGGCGTGCACCTCGGCGATGCCGGACCCCATCAGGCCCGCCCCGACGACTCCAACCCGACTTACCACCGGCTCACTCCTTCATCGCCTCGCAGGCCCGTACTTGGGCAGCACGCAGCGCGCGAGGGCGGTGACCAGGTCGTACCCGGCATCGCCCTCGCGCGGTTACGCGTGCTCAACGACGGTACTCGTCGTACCCATCGTCGTACGGGTCTTGATCTTCGCTGTCGGACTCCTCGTAATGACTGCTGGAGGAGTTACTCGACAGCTCGCGCTGCAAAGCATCGAAGTCGGTCTCGTGCGAGCTGTACTTGAGCTCGCGCGCCACCTTCGTCTGCTTGGCCTTAGCCCGGCCGCGCCCCATGGCTCGACCCCCTCGCACAGGGGCGGGGCGGCCGGGGGAATCGGCGGCCCCGCATCGTCTCGACAATTCTTTCCTGCTCACACCGTACCGTGTCCGGGGGGTTCGATGCGACGTGGCACGGTGTGCCGGTGGTGACAGTGTCCGCCGGACACCGGTTACCGGCCGGTCGGTGGCGATCGGCGCAGGTAGGCGTGCCACGATCTACTCGTGCTCCGTCCCTTCGCGGCCTACTTGCGGGTGTACGAACCCCTGCTCGCCCTGGGCGAGCCGCCGGACGAACGGCTGCGTGCGGCCGTCGCGGCGGCCAAGCTGCGGCGGACGGACGCGGGGGTGCGCGAGCAGGCCATGTGGCTCAAGTCACAGGTCGCGGCGCCGCGGCGGCTGCTGCCCGCCGAGCTCGCCGACGGGCGTCCCGCGCCGAGCCTGCTGACCGACGTCCTGGTGCTCGCGCCCGAAGACCTGCCGGACGGCCGGGCCGGGCAGGGGCCGTTCGTCTGCCCCCTGGAGCTGCGGGCCCGCTCGGCCGCGGCACTCGTCACGTTCATCGGGGACGCGCACCCGGCGCTGAAGAACGTCGTCCTCGACGAGGGTGGCTTCACCCAGGAGACGATCCGCGCGCGGACGAAGTCGGCGATGGCGGACCTGAGCACGACGGCGGCGCACACGCTGTCGACGACGTGGACCGTCCCGCTGCCCTGGTTCGTGCTGATCGACCCGGACGAGCGCCGGCTGGTGCTCGGCAGCGGCCGCGACGACCCGAAGCGCGAACTCTCCTGGCGGACCACCCTCGCCGACGCGCAGCACCGGGCGCGCGAGGCGGGCGAGCTGCTGGAGCAGACGTTCGGCGACTCCGGGCCCGGGCGCGTGCTCTTCGAGACGCGGCGGTGGCTGGACAACTTCCACGCGGACTCGGTGGTCGAGCTCGACTACGGCGGGCTGGTCCAGCTGTTCGCCGACCCGATCCTGGAGTCCGACAACACCGCGGACGAGGTCCACGACATCCTGGACGCGCTGCGCTCGGGCAACGTCGAGGAGCTGGCCGAGCTGTTCTCCGACCTGCGCGAGTTCTGGGGCGACCTGGCGTCGAAGGAACGCTCGAACTAGCGCTTCCGGCCCCGAAACCGTCCGGCCCGAAACTGTCGGTGCCCACCGGTAGCGTGGAAAACGGGGGCCTGCTCAGCGTAGTTCGGGCACCCGCACCTCGCCGACCGGGCGCCCGCCGCCGAGCACCGAGCCGCGGGCCAGTTCCCCGAGCCCCGAGACGTCCACACCCAAGTAGCGCAGCGCCTCGACCGCCAGGGGGGCGCAGGCCCGCTTGTTGCCGTCGTCGATCTTCATCGCCACGGCGAACCCGTCCGGGAGCGCGAACGCGTGGACGCCCTCCGCGCCGCCCTTGGCGACCAGACCGTCCACGGCGGACATCAGCACGGTGTCCTCGCGGCCCGTCCCCGCCACCAGCCACGGGTGCGCGCGCATCGCCGAAGCGACCTCGGAAGCGGGACCCGAAGTCGCGGACGTCACCCGGCCGAACGCGCGGGCCAGGCCCGTCAGGGAGAACGCGAAGAGCGGCGCGCCGCAGCCGTCGACACCCGTGTGGGCGATCGGTTCGCCCGTCAGCTCCGCAACGACCGCGGCGAGCGCCTGCTGCAGCGGGTGGTCCGGCGATTCGTACCCCGACGTCGGCCAGCCGGCGCGGACGCAGGTCGTCAGCATCGCCGTGTGCTTGCCGGAGCAGTTCATCATCACGCGCCGCGGCTCGGCGGCGTCGCGCATGCTCGGGACGTGCAACGGGAAGTCCGGTGGGCACGCCAGGTCGTCTTCGCGCAGCCCGGCCGCGCCGAGCAGCTCGAGCACCCGCTTCACGTGTCCCGGCTCGCCGGAGTGCGACGCGCACGCCAGCGCCAGCTCCTCGCCCGTGAAGTCCAGCCCGGACCGCAGCATGCCGATCGCCTGCAGCGGCTTGTTCGACGAACGCGGGAAGACGGGCGAAGTCACGTCACCCAGGGCCAGGCGCGCGTCGCCTTCGGGGCCGGTGATCACGAGCGCGCCGCGGTGGACGCTTTCCACGAAACCGGACCGGACGACTTCCGCGAGGACGGGATTCGTCACTCGCCGTGCCCGCCTTCGCTCTCCAGCAGCTCGTCCACAGTGGCCGAACCCTGCTGGTAGCGCTTCGCGATCTCCGCGTTGAGCGTGTCCATCACGCCTTGCACTTCGCGCCGGAAGGACGAAACCGACAGCTCTTCGCTGGCGTAGGTGTCCAAAGCGGAGGCGAGCTTCTCGTCCGTCAGAGACTCGACGTCGGTGAGGTCGGTGTCGCCGATCAGGGCCTCCGCGTGCCGCCGGTGCTCGCCGGCGCGGGACGGCTCGAGCTGCTGGTGGCGGCCGGAACCCGCGGCCGGGCCCAGCGCGTTGTCGGCGAGGATCGTGGCCAGCTGGTCGACGATGCTCGACTCGCCGCCGGAGCTGCGCCGCGCCTGCTCCGCGCGGACGATGTCGATCCGCGCGTGCAGTAGCCGGCGCAGGTAGGACAGGTCCGTCTCTTCCTGCGCGGCCTCGTCGCGCCGCTCGCGCAGCACCTTCAGCGGCAGTTCACCCAGGCCGCTGAGGTACCCCGGGCCGAGCACGCGGTCGATCCGCCGCCTGCCGCCGGGCCGCACTTCGATCACAGCGCAGTTTATCCCGGTTGAGCGTGATCTCGCTGTCAGGGGCTTTCGATCAGCCACGGAGTTGGGCCGCCGCCGCACGGCCGGGCGCGGGCTGCTCCGAAGGGACGGAATCGGGGTCGATCGCCGCCTGGACGAGGTTGTCCTCCGAGCCCGTCAGCAGCTCGGCGCCCACCGGGGTAGACCGCTTGACCAGCGCCAACGCGATCGGGCCGAGCTCGTGGTGCTGGATCACCGTGCCGATCCGGCCGACGGTCCGGCCGTCGAGCAGCACGGGGTCGCCGGTCTCCGGCGTGACCTCGGGCGAGCCGTCGAGGTGCAGCAGGAGGAGGTTGCGCGGCGGGCGTCCCACGTTGTGGACCTTCGACACCGTCTCCTGGCCGCGGTAGCAGCCCTTCGCGACGTGCGCGGCCGAGCCGACCCAGCCGACTTCGTGCGGGATCGTGCGGTCGTCGGTGTCGACGCCCAGCCGCGGCCGCAGCGACTCGACGCGCAGGGCGTCGAACACCCAGCTGCCCGCCGCGCGGGCGCCCGCGTCGGTGAGCCGCTTCCACCACTCGACCAGGGAGTCGCGCGGCACCGCCAGGTCGACGCTCCACCGGCCGGGCCACGGCATCCGCCGCGCGAACCCGCCGCCGGGCAGCGCCGCGACCGCGTACGGCTCCGGGCCGACCTCCGCGCCGACCGCGCTCAGCACGCGCTCGGCGTCCGGGCCGAGCACGGTGAGCAGCGCGAGTTCGCCGGTCGCGTCGCGGATGTCCACCTTGGACCAGAACTTCATCGCCTCGAGGTACTCGAGCAGGGTCTGCGGGCCGCCCTTGGGCAGCGCGCTGGTGACGCTCGTGCCGGGGTCGGTGTCGAGGTAGACGGTGCCGTCGAGGTGCGCGACCACCATGTGCGTCTCGACGCGGCCCTGGCTGTCCAGCACCAGCGCCTCGGTGCCGGACCCTTCGGCCAGCTCGGTCACGTGCTGCGAGATCACCAGGTGCAGCCACGACAACCGTTCTTCGCCGCTGACGGCGAGGAATTCGCGGTGCGACCGGTCGATCACGACGGCGCTGCGCGAGGCCGTGCGCTGCTCCGCGAAGGGGTCTCCCCAGTGCCAGGGGACGCCGGCTTCGGGGTGGTCGTCAGGAGAAGGGATCGATCCGGGCACGTCCAGCAGCGGCGAGCGGTACGGCATACCGCTAAGCCTAGGTGAGTACCGTGTGCCCATGCGCGTGCTCGTCCTCCTCGACGGAACCCCGGCCGACCCAGACGTCCCCCAGATCAAGGTCGACGACCTCGGGCTGCAGCGCGGCGACGGCGTCTTCGAGACCGTCCTCGTCGTCGACGGCAAGCCGCGGGAGCTGCGGCCGCACCTCGAGCGGCTGGCCCGCTCGGCGGCCATGCTCGACCTGCCCGAGCCCGACCTCGCCGCGTGGGAGCACGTCGTTTCGCTCGTGCTCGAAAGGTGGACCGGCGGGCCCGAAATGGTGCTGAAACTGGTGTACACCAGGGGATCCGACGGTGACCCGGCCGCGGTGCCGACCGGTTTCGCGCTCGGCTCGGAGGTCACCCCGGCGACCTTGAAGGCGCGTGCCGAAGGCGTCGCCGCGATCACCCTCGAACGCGGCTTCCCGCCGGACCTCGCCGAGCGCGCGCCTTGGCTGCTGCTCGGCGCGAAGCCGTTGTCGTACGCGATGAACATGGCCGCGGTGCGCGAGGCGCGCCGCCGCGGCGCCGAAGATGTGATTTTCACCGCGACCGACGGTTCGATCTTCGAAGGGCCGACGTCGAACGTGGTGCTCGCGAAGGGCCGGACGCTCTACACGCCGCCGTCGAGCATCGGCATCCTCCCGGGCACGACCCAGGCCGCGTTGTTCCGCGGCGCGGAGAAGGCCGGCTGGGCGGTCAAGGTCGAGCCGCTGACCGTGCGCGACCTCGTCGAGGGCGACGGCGTCTTCATGGCGTCGAGCGTGCGCAAGCTGACCCGCGTGCACACGCTGGACGGCGAGCGGCTGCCGGACTCGTCGGCGGTGTACGCCGAGCTCGTGGCCGCCTACGAGGCCGAGTACGCCTGACCGAGGCGGATCCGGACGACGGCGGGGGCGACCTCTTCGGCGCGGTAGGCGGCGATCTTGTGGTGGCCGTCGATGATCAGCTCGCGGTCGCCGTCGGCCAGCAGGACCGCGACCGGGCGGTGGCCGGTGCGGATGGCGGTCCGGTAGTAGCCGACGCGGGCCTCGTCGGCCGGCGGCCAGGTGTCGGTCGGCGTGAGCAGCTGGTCATCGGGCAGGCGTTCCGGGCCGCTGACGCGGTAGTCGCCGTCGACGAGCAGGTCGAGGACCGGGCCGAGGGTGGTGGCGAGCGGGCGGCGCAGCTGACCGGTGGCCAGCGCGATCCGCAGCGACTGGGGCAGCTCCGCCCGCACCCGCGTGTTCACGTCGAGGAAACCCGTGCCACCGCTGATCGTCACCTGTTCCACGCCTATCAGGACGGGCGGCGGCGCGACATGGTTCCAGGACTCACGCGGACGGGTGCACCGGGTGATCGGCGTCTCACTCCCCTGGCGGTAGCGGACTTTCAGGACATCCGGAACCGGACGCGGGTGCCCGGCCGGGCCTGGGCGAGCGCGCTCAGCGCGGCGGGCCGCACGACGGCCGCGACGGGGTAGCCGCCGGTCGTCGGGTGGTCGGCGAGGAACACCACCGGCAAACCGCTCGGCGGCACCTGGATCGCGCCCGTGACGACGCCCTCGCTGGGCAGCTCGCCGTCGATCGCGCGGCGCAGCGGCGTCCCGTCGAGGCGCAGGCCGACGCGGTTGGACTCCGCCGTGACGGTCCACCACGCGGAGAGCCCGCGCGCCGGGTCGTCGAGCCAGTCGTCGCGCGGGCCGAGCGTCACCGGCACCACCAGTTCGGCCGGGGCCGGCGCGGGGACGATGACGTCCGCGCCCGCCGGGATGCCGGGCTCCCCGAGCGGAAGCACGTCACCGCCCTTCAGCGGTGCCGGGCCGATACCGGACAGGACGTCGCGGGAGCGGCTGCCCAGCACCTCCTCGACGGCGATCCCGCCGGAGACCGCGAGGTAGCAGCGCAGACCGGTCGACGGCGTGCCGACGGTCAGCGTCTGGCCGGCGCGCACCGGCACCGGGACGTGGGAGCCGAAGGAGCGGCCGTCGACCCGGACGTCGACCACCGGGCCCGTCACCGCGACCGTCGCCGAGGCCGTGAGCCGCACCGCGAGGCCGCCCAGCAGGGCTTCGATGCCCGCGGCCGTCGCAGGGTTGCCGGCCAGCCGGTTCGCGAGCCGCAGCGACGCGGTGTCCAGCGCGCCGGACGGCGCGACCCCGAGGTGCGCGTAACCGGGCCGGCCCAGGTCCTCGACCAGCGCGTACGGCCCGGGGTCGAGCACTTCGAGGGACCTCACCGGACGCTCCGGAAGCGGACGCGGTCCCCCGGCGCGAAGAGCGCGGGCGGGTCGGCGTGCGGGTCGAACAGCGTCGCCGACGTGTGGCCGAGCAGCCGCCAGCCACCCGGCGACTCACGCGGGTAGACGCCGGTGAATTCGCCCGCCAGGCCCACCGACCCGGCCGGGACGCGGGTGCGCGGCGACTCCAGCCGCGGCTGCTGCAGCTGCGAGGGAAGCCCGGTCAGGTAACCGAAGCCGGGCGCGAAGCCGGTGAACGCGACCGTGTAGACGGCTTCGGTGTGCAGCTCGACGACAGCGTCCACGGACATCCCAGCGTCCGAAGCGACCAGGGAGAGGTCTTCGCCGTCGTAGCGGACGTCGAGCGTCACTTCGCGTGGCTCGCCGGCGGGCGGGTGCGTCAGATCGGCGTCGTCGAGCAGAGCTTTCACGGCGGCGACCCCGCCGACGACCAGGAGGCTGCGGGCGCCCGGCACGAGGTCGACGACTCCGGCCGGGCGGGCGGCCGCCACGGTCGCGTGGGCCGCCCGCATCTGCTCGAGGGAGTCGCAGTCGAGCAGGGCGGCGTCTTCGCCACACCGCCGCCAGCGCACGGCGTCAGCCGACGACGCGGCGCAGCAGGGCCGAGGAGTGCGGCTGCATCTCCTGGCCCACCATCGCGCGTTCCTCGACGTAGCCGAGGGAGCCTTCGATCAGGCCGTACAGCCGCTGGGCCGCGGTGACGTCCTTGGCCGTGGCCGTGCGGATCACCGCGTCGGTACCGAGCTCCCAGGACGTCTGGTTGCGCGGCTTGCCGTAGTACAGCTCGACGATGCCGGTGTTGTGGGTGAGCAGCAGCTCGATCGTGTCGTCCTCCTGCGGCCGCCAGAACCCGGACTCGCGGGCGGCCGGGCGGATGACGTTGCCGTCGTCGTCCAGCAGCCACGAACGGGCCTCGTGGATCAGGAAGGGGCGGCCGTCGTGGGAGATCGTCAGCTGCTGCGCGAACTTGCGGGGGCCGTCGATGGTCGGGTAGTCGACCTCGCCCTCCCCGCGCCACACGCCGACGAGCGGCAGCAGGGCGAGGCAGGCGTCGTTGAGGTTCGGCCCCTCACGCAGGTTCGCGGTGTCGTTCGGGATGGGCAGGTCGTCCCACAGCGGGAGGTTGCGCGCACGCGTGCTTTCGGCGCGCTTCTCCGCTGCCGCGATGGCTTCGTCGCCGCTGGCGGTCATGGGTCAGCGCTGGTCCGCGTACAGCCGGTAAACGACGTAGACGGCGAACCAGGTGATCGCGACGCCCGCCAGCACCAGGAGGGTCGTAAACAAGGCTTCCACGGCTGGCAGCTTAGTCCGCCGCCCCGCGTCCGGCGCCGCGCAGGGTCGTCACGGTGAGCACAGTCACCCGGCCGGAAACGCCAGGAAGGGCACGTCCACCGAAGTGGAAGTGCCCTTCCTGGGGAACGAACGTCAGCCGACCGAAATGGCCAGCTGGTGCAGGCCCGGGCCCTCCGCGGTGACCGAAGCCTCGCCGTTGCCCGTGCGGTGCAGCGCGCGGACCGTCCAGTCGCCCGGCGCCGCGTAGAAGCGGAAGTCGCCCTCGGCCGAGGAGACCACCTCGCCCGTGAAGTCGCCGCCGCCGTCCAGCAGCCTCACGAACGCGCCGCCCACCGGGCCGTTCGCGCCCGTCACCTTGCCGGCGAGCACGACCTGCCCCCGGGTGTCGAAGTCCGCCGGCGTGGCCTCCTGGACCGGTGCGCCGCAGCTGTCGTCTACCGCCATCACTTGGCTCCCAACTCGACCGGCACGCCGACCAGCGAGCCGTATTCCGTCCACGAACCGTCGTAGTTCTTGACGTCCTCGTAGCCCAGCAGCTCGTGGAGCGCGAACCAGGCGATGGAGGAGCGCTCACCGATGCGGCAGTAGGCGATGGTGCCCTTGCCCTCGTCGATGCCCTCGTCCTTGTAGAGCTCCTTGATCTCTTCCTCGGTCTTGAAGGTGCCGTCTTCGTTGGCGACCTTCGCCCACGGCACGTTCAGCGCGCCGGGGATGTGCCCGGGAACCTGGGACTGCTCCTGCGGCAGGTGCGCCGGGGCGAGCAGCTTGCCGGAGAACTCGTCGGGCGAGCGCACGTCGACGAAGTTCTTCGACCCGATCGACTGGACGACCTCGTCGCGGAACGCGCGCAGCGAAAGGTCCTGGTCCTGCGCCTTGTACTCGGTGCGGTCGCGCTTGACCTCGTCCGAGTTCAGCTCGCGGCCGTCGAGCTCCCACTTCTTGCGGCCGCCGTCGAGCAGCTTGACCTTGTCGTGGCCGTACAGCTTGAAGTACCAGTACGCGTACGCCGCGAACCAGTTGTTGTTGCCGCCGTAGAGGATGACGAGGTCGTCGTTCGAGATCCCCTTCTCCGACAGGAGCTTCTCGAAGCCCTCCTTGGAGACGAAGTCGCGGCGCACCCCGTCCTGCAGGTCGTTGCGCCAGTCGAACTTCACCGCGCCCCGGATGTGGCCGGCGTCGTAGGCGGTGGTGTCCTCGTCGACCTCGGCGAACACGACGCCGGGGGTGTCCAGGTTCTCCTCGGCCCACTGGGTGGTGACCAGGACGTCTTCACGGCTCATGGGAACTGAACTCTCTTTCTGGGTCGGACTTTCAGGACGCGCGGGAGGGGGTGAAGCGTTTGAAGAGCAAGAACATTTCGCAGCCCAAGCAGAAGTTGAAAGCCGCGTTGAGGAAGGCCGCGAACAGCGCGAACGCCGTCGCGACGATGCCGAGCGGGACGATCCCCACAGCGAATCCGATCGTGCCCACCAGGGCGAACACGAACCCGACGGCCTGGGCGAACCGCAGCGGGGCGGCGTCTTCGCGCTCGGACGTCGGGCCGAGGCGCGGGGCCACGAGCGTGCGGTACACGATCGAGTAGGGCGCCGGCTTGAGCCCGACGAACGCGCCGATGGCGAACACGACGGTCTGGATCGCCAGCAGCGGCCACCACTGGGTGACCAGGACGACCGCGAGCACGATCGTGGTCAGGATGGCGGCGAACCGCGGGCCACGCGGGTCGACGGCCGGTCCGGCGGACATGGTTCCTCCAGCTGGAGCAGAGCGGGGTGCGTGCGAACGGCACGCGTCAGCGGCATCAGGGCTGGCTGGGACCGGACGTGCTTCAGCGCCGGTCGGAGGAAGCGCGACACAGGCTGCTGCGGACGCGGCAGAGGTCGACTGCGCGTCGCTGCGTCAAGAAGGTGGTCAGCCCGGTCACGGGTGCGAGGGTACCCAGAGCTCCCTCAGAGTGGGAACCACGTTCATACCTTGGGACGATTCCCGGCCTGTGGGACGCCGCACCCCCTCGTACGCATCTTTCGTGGAGAAAGTGAATGTGCGAACGCGAACGTCAGGGGGTGGGTGCGGTGAGATGGGGCCGCAGCGCGGCCAGCAGTTCGGGGCCCTTGGGGACGCCGCCGACGCGCAGCAGCTCGCGGCCGTCCGGGGTCAGCGCGATCGTGGTCGGCGTCCGCAGCACGGACAGCGACTGCGCGACCTCCGGGGAGTTCGTGACGTCGAGTTCGACGTGGCGCAGGCCGTCGGTGCGCTCGGCCAGCGGCTCGAGCACGGCCTTCGCGTGCCGGCAGGGCGCGCAGAAGGTGGTGGAGATCTGGACCAGCGTCACGGCGGACGCCGGGTCGAGCACGTCGGTGACGGGGCCGGGCAGCTCGCGGGCGGGCGACTTCCGAGCGTCCCGCACGCGGCCGTCGCGCGCCCGCAGCAGCACGCCGACGGCCGCGGCGGCCACCAGCGTCGCCACGAGCACCCACAGCCCCGTCACCGGCAGCTCCCTTACTTGCTCAGGTCCGCGAAGGACACGTTCGTCGCTTCGCCCTTGATCGTCACCGATCCGCTCTGCACCCGCACGCCGGTCGGGGTGACCGACAGCGGCAGGTCCTTCGTGCTGATCGACGCCTTGAAGTTCGGCATCAGCGCGTTCTGCACCGCCTGGGGAACGACCGTGGTCTCCTGGTCATTCCCGAACTGCAGCCGCTTGGGGACGAAGTCGATCGTCCCGCCCTTCGCGTCGGCCTCGATCATCGCGAAGCAGAAGATTTCCAGATCCTTGCCCGCGAACGAAAGGTGTCCCGAAATGCGGACACCGGTGCTCGACTCGTCCTGGCCGGCCTGGCCCTCGGTGGTCGTCGTGGTCGGCGCCGGCTCGCTCTGCCCGCTGTCGCCGTTCTGGACGTACTCGGCGGTCGACGGCTCGATCCGCAGGTCCTTGATCTTGTCCAGCGGCGACAGGCGCGCGAGGTCGGCGGCCTTGATGGTCACCGAGCCGGTCAGCTTGCCGATCGTGATCGCCTTCGTGTTGCCGTTCGTGAGGTCGGACAGCGGCGCCGTGACGTCCTCGAGCTCGGCGTTCACCGCGACGTCCTGGAGCTTGTCGGCGACCGGCACGCCGGCGGCGGACACGCTGATGTGACTGTAGTCACCGCCCAGGGCCTGCGTGAGGAACGGGAAGCCGTGGATGGTCACCGACGGGTCATCGGTCAGCTGCAGCTGCGTACGGGCCTTCTGGGAGATCATGTGCTCGGCGTACGCCGCGGCCCCGAAATCGGCGCCGACCAGCAGCAACACCAGGACGACGAGCGCGATCACCCAGCGCCGGGCCCGGCGCCCGCGGCGCCGTGCGTCCGGCCTCGGTGCGGGTCGGTCGTCCCGGGTCACGGGCCTGCTCACCATCGCGTCCGTACTCCTGTTCGTCGGGGACACCGGGGTTTTCTCCAGGTGTGATCGATCCAGCAAGGGTTAGGTGCCCGGCCGTTCAGCCGCTATTCTCACTTAGCACCGGCAAACGCCACCCGTGAGGCGACGACTTGTGAAGGCGGTGCGGCTGATGAGCCTGGACCTTCTGGTACTGACTGCGGAAGCCGACGCCACTTCGGTGCTCCCCGCGCTGGACCTGCTGCCGCACACCGTACGCGTCCGCGCTCCCGAGGTGACCGCCCTGCTCGACGCGGGCCACCGCGACGTGATCCTCCTCGACGCCCGCAGCGACCTGGCCTCGGCGAAGAGCCTCTGCCGGCTGCTCAAGGGCACCGGCGAGGACGAGGCCGCGACCCCGATCATCGCCGTCGTCGGCGAGGGCGGGCTCGTCGCCGTGAGCGCCGAGTGGCGCACCGACGACATCCTGCTGCCCACCGCGGGCCCGGCCGAGGTCGACGCCCGGCTGCGGCTGGTCACGACCCGCGACGGCGGTTCCCAGCAGGTCGACGCCGAGCTGCGCGTCGGCGAGCTGGTCATCGACGAGGCGACCTACACCGCCCGCCTGCGCAAGCGCACCCTCGAACTGACCTACAAGGAGTTCGAGCTGCTCAAGTATCTCGCCCAGCACGCCGGCCGGGTGTTCACCCGCGCCCAGCTGCTGCAGGAGGTCTGGGGCTACGACTTCTTCGGCGGCACCCGCACGGTCGACGTGCACGTCCGGCGGCTGCGCGCCAAGCTCGGCCCCGAGCACGAGCAGATGATCGGCACCGTGCGCAACGTCGGCTACAAGTTCGAGCGGCCCGCCAAGGGCGGCGTCCCCCGCCAGGCGGCGGTCCCGGTCGAAGCACCGGCGGAGACCCCCGAGCTCACGCACTGACGCCGTCACACTTTCCAGGACGCGGTGACAGCCTTCGCGTTGCCTCCGGCACGGGTACGGTCGCAGGGTGACTGGAGACGGCGAGTGGCGCCAGGAACTGGACGACAAGCAGCTCGACGACGTCCGCGGGCTGCTGCTGGCCGTCCGCGACGCCGACGGGCGGCCGGAGGTCGAGCCCGAGGGGGCCCTGCCCGGTGAGTTCGACGGCGGCGAGCACCTCGTCGCCTGCGTCGAGGGCGAGGTCGTCGGCTACGCCCACCTCGACACCACCGGCGACTCGTTCGGGCACCAGGTCGCCGAGCTGTTCGTGCACCCGGCCCACCGCGACCGCGGCTACGGCGCGAAGCTCCTGCAGGCGGTCGACCAGCGCGCCGCGGTCGGGTTCCGCATCTGGGCGCACGGCGACCACCCGGCGGCGCGCAAGCTGGCGCTGAAGACCGGCTTCGAGCGCAAGCGCGAGCTGCTCATCCTGCACACGGACGTCGAGGGCGCGGACTGGCCCGAGCCGCGGCTGCGTGACGGCGTCTCGCTGCGCACGTTCGTCCCGGGGCAGGACGAGGACGCCGTCGTCCGGGTCAACGCGCTGGCCTTCGACTGGCACCCCGAGCAGGGCGCGCTGACCGCCGGCGACCTCCGCGCCGACGAGGGACGTGCCTGGTTCGACGCCGACGGGTTTTTCCTCGCCGAAGAAAACGGCCAGGTCATCGGCTTCCACTGGACGAAGGTCCACGAGCCCACGCCGGGCCGGTTCGGCGGCGAGCGCGTCGGCGAGGTCTACGTCGTCGGCGTCGACCCGGCGGCGCAGGGCGGCGGGCTGGGGCGGGCGCTGACGCTCGCCGGTCTGCGGTACCTCGCGAGCCGCGGGCTGCGGCAGATCATCCTGTACGTCGAGGGCGACAACGCCCCGGCGCTCGCGGTCTACACCAAGCTCGGGTTCACCCGTCACGAAACCGACGTCCAGTACGGTCGGTGACCACGGTCGACGCGGCGCGAGCGGCTCGTCACTGAGGGCATACGCGCAGGTCACGGCCAGGACACGGCGCCCTTTCCAGGTAGTAGCACTCCTCACATCGGGCGCCTTGTTCACTTCGCGTTCATTTGATGAGGGCCGAGCGTCCACCAGGGCTGCCTAATGTCCGGATCCGGCGCGGCACCACGCCGCGACGACCCGGTCAAGCTCCTGATGGAGGAAACAGCAGTGAAGATCATGCGGCCCCTGAGCGCGGTGGGCATCGTCGCGAGCGCCGCCCTCGTGCTCGCCGCCTGTGGTACCGACCCCGCGGCGTCCAACAGCAGCAGCTCGAACGCGGCTTCGGCCCCCGCTGCCACCGGCACCGCCGACGTGGAGTGCGGTGGCAAGAGCCCGCTCTCCGCGGAAGGTTCGTCGGCCCAGAAGAACGCCATCGACATCTTCACGCAGCAGTACAGCAAGAAGTGCGCCGGCCAGCAGGTCAACTACAACCCGAGCGGTTCGGGCGCGGGCGTCAAGCAGTTCAACGCCAACCAGATCGACTTCGGCGGCTCCGACTCGCCGATCAAGGACGCCGACGCCGCGGCCGCCAAGGCCCGCTGCGCCAGCGACGCCTGGAACATCCCGCTGGTCGTCGGCCCGATCGCGGTCGCCTACAAGCTGTCCGGTGTGGACAAGCTGACGCTGACCCCGTCGGTGACCGCCAAGATCTTCAGCGGTGGCATCACGAAGTGGAACGACCCGGCCATCAAGGCGGTCAAGGGCAACGAGAGCCTGAACCTGCCGGACAAGCCGATCCAGGTCGTCTCCCGCGCCGACGAGTCGGGCACCACCGACAACTTCCAGAAGTACCTCGGCGCGGCCGCGAAGGCGGACTGGACCAAGGGTGCCGGCAAGAAGTTCAACGGTGGCGTCGGCAACGGTGCGCAGGGCTCCAACGGTGTCGCGACCGCGGTGAAGGCCTCCGACGGTGGCATCACCTACGTCGAGGGCGCGTTCGCCAAGGACGGCCTGACCCCGGCCCTGATCGACAGCGGCTCCGGCGGCGTCGAGCTCAACGCGGCGAACGTGGCGAAGTCCCTGGACGCGGCGAAGTTCCTCAACGAGGGCTCGAACGACCTCGCGCTCGACCTCAACGGCATCTACGCCAGCAACACCCCGGGTGCCTACCCGCTGCTGCTGACGACCTACGAGATCGTCTGCTCGAAGTACGCGAACCCGGACGTCGCGAAGGCCGTCAAGGCGTTCCTGACGGTGGCCGCGACCGAGGGCCAGCAGCCGCTGTCCGCCAAGGGCTACGTGCCGATCCCGCAGTCGCTGCAGACCAAGGTGCTGGCCGCCGTCAAGGCGATCTCCTGAACCGGCATTGCGACTGAATTCCGAGTGATAGAGGCTGGTCAGAAGTAGCTGATGAGCGAGTCATCCTCGACGCGAACGCCCACCGGCGACCCCGGTGGGCGTTCGTCGTCCGCCACGACGCCCCCGGAGGTCCCGATTTCGGAGCAACCAGGCTCCCCGGCGGCGCCGCAGCCGCCCGCGAGCGAGAAACCGAAGAAGCGGCCCGGTGACCGCATCTTCCAGAACCTGACCACCGGGGCGGGTGTCTTCGTCGTCGCCCTGATCGGCCTGATCGGGCTCTTCCTGCTCATCCAGGCGATCCCGGCGCTGCAGGCCGACAACGCCAACTTCCTGACGAACCACGGCTGGTCGACCAACGACCCGGCCAACATGTCGTTCGGCATCCTCGACCTGCTCGAGGTGACCGTGGCGACGTCGGTCGTGGCGCTGATCATCGCGATGCCCGTCTCGCTGGGCATCGCGCTGTTCCTGACCCAGTACGCGCCGAAGCGGCTCGCGCGGCCGTTCGCGTACGTCATCGACCTGCTCGCCGCGGTGCCGTCGATCATCTTCGGCCTGTGGGGCATCCTGGTGTTCGCGCCGGCCATCGAGCCGTTCTCGCAGTGGATCAACACGACGTTCTCGTGGTTCCCGCTGCTGGCGCCCGGCAACGTCGCGCCGAGCGTGCGCGGCACGATCTTCACCGCCGGCATCGTGCTGGCCGTCATGATCCTGCCGATCATCACGTCGCTCTCGCGCGAGGTCTTCGAGCGCACGCCCACCCCGCACATGGAGGGCGCGCTCGCCCTCGGTGCCACCCGGTGGGAGGTCATCCGCACCACGGTGCTGCCGTTCGGCAAGGCCGGGTACATCGGCGCGTCCATGCTCGGCCTCGGCCGCGCGCTCGGCGAGACGATCGCACTGGCCGTCATCCTGCTGATCCCGCAGGGCAAGAACTTCGACTGGAGCCTCTTCGACGGCGGTGCCACTTTCGCCTCGAAGATCGCCGCGAACTACAGCGAGTTCAACAACGAGATCTCGGCCGGCGCGTACATCGCGGCCGGCCTGGTGCTGTTCGTGCTCACGTTCCTCGTCAACTTCGCGGCCCGGTCCGTCATCGGCAAGAAGGGAGACTGAGCATGACCACCACGCTCGAAGCCCCTGCCACGACCCCCGCGTTCCAGCAGGTCAGCCTGGCCCGCAAGGTCAAGAACGGCATCGCGACGACGCTCGTCTGGCTGTCGTTCCTCATCGCCGTCGTCCCGCTGGTGTGGGTGCTCTACACGGTGGTCGCGAACGGCATCAAGCGCATCCCGTACAGCAACTGGTGGTCGCAGGACCTGGGCAACTACCTGTCCGACGAGGTCGGCGGCGGGGTGCTGCACGCGATCATCGGCAGCCTGCTGCAGGGCCTCGTCTGCGCGGTCATCGCGGTGCCGATCGGCATGCTCGTCGCGATCTACCTCGTCGAGTACGGCCGGGGCAAGCTCGCGAAGGCCACGACGTTCATGGTCGACATCCTCTCCGGTGTCCCCTCGATCGTCGCCGCGCTGTTCATCTACGCGCTCTGGATCACCACGTTCGGCCTGCCGCGCAGCGGTTTCGCGGTCTCGCTGGCCCTGGTGCTGCTGATGATCCCGGTGGTCGTCCGCTCGTCGGAGGAGATGCTGCGGATCGTCCCGGACGACCTGCGCGAGGCTTCCTACGCACTGGGCGTGCCGAAGTGGAAGACGATCATGAAGATCGTCCTGCCGACGGCCATGTCCGGCATCATCGGCGGCATCATGATGGCCCTGGCCCGCGTCATGGGCGAGACGGCGCCGCTGCTGGTCCTGGTCGGCTATTCGGCCTACACGAACTGGGACATCTTCAGCGGCGAACAGGCGGCGCTCCCGCTGCTGATGAACAACGAGCGCGTCACCAACTCGATGGATCCCGGCTCGGTCGGCTTCGACCGGATCTGGGGTGCGGCCCTGACCCTGGTGCTCATCATCGCGCTGATCAACCTCCTCGCCACCGTGTTCGCGCGCCTCGTCGCCCCGAAGAAGAAGTGAGCTGTTCCTGATGGCCAAACGACTCGATGTCAAGGACGTCGACATCTACTACGGCAAGTTCCACGCCGTGGACGGTGTCACCCTCTCCGTGCCGCCGCGCAACGTCACCGCGTTCATCGGCCCGTCCGGCTGCGGCAAGTCGACGGTGCTGCGCACGCTCAACCGCATGCACGAGGTCATCCCCGGCGCCCGCGTCGAGGGCGACGTCCTGCTGGACGGTGAGAACATCTACGCGTCGTCGGTCGACCCGGTGCAGGTCCGCCGCACGATTGGCATGGTGTTCCAGCGCCCCAACCCGTTCCCGACGATGTCCATCAAGGACAACGTCGTCGCGGGCCTGAAGCTGGGCGGCACCAAGGGCAAGAAGACCCTCGACGACATCGCCGAGCGCGCCCTGCGCGGCGCGAACCTGTGGAACGAGGTCAAGGACCGCCTCAACAAGCCGGGCGGCGGGCTGTCGGGCGGTCAGCAGCAGCGCCTGTGCATCGCGCGGGCGATCGCGGTCCAGCCGGACGTCCTGCTGATGGACGAGCCGTGCTCGGCCCTGGACCCGATTTCGACGCTCGCGATCGAGGACCTGATCGGCGAGCTGAAGAAGGACTACACGATCGTCATCGTGACGCACAACATGCAGCAGGCGGCGCGGGTTTCCGACCAGACGGCGTTCTTCAACCTGGCGGGCGTGGGGCAGCCGGGCCGGCTGGTGGAGCTCAACGACACGGAGAAGATCTTCTCCAACCCCGACGAAAAGGCCACGGAAGACTACATTTCCGGCCGCTTCGGCTGATCGTCGTTGGGGGACAAGGCCTTTCTCGCCGGTGCTCGGGGCCGGCGAGAAAGGCCTTTTCTTTTGTCCTTTGTGGATCACGCCGGAACGTGGCGCAGCGTCAGGATTCCCGATTCCCACGCTTTGCTTTCCGCCAGCTTCAATTCCCGGCGCTCGGTGAACATCGGCTGTCCCGCGCCGATCGCCGTCGGGTAGAGCTTCGTCCAGTACTCGTCCACCAGCCCCTCGCGGACGAACTGCCGCACGGTCGACACCCCGCCGAAGAGCACCATGTCCTTGCCGGGCAACGCCTTCAGCTTCTTGACCACCCTGACGAGGTCCTCGCCGGCCAGGCGGTGCGGCGCGGCCACCTCGGTCAACGATCGCGAGAACACCACCTGCGGCGTCGAAATCATCCACGTCGCGAAGTCGACGAGCTCGGCCGGGCTCGCCGGGTCCGTCGCCTGGGCGCGGAAGTTCTGCTCGATCCCGTGGTGGAAGGTGCGTCCGGTCAGGATCGTGTCGACCCGGGACCGCAGCTCGTCCGACAGGGCGATGTTCATCGCCGGGTCGGGCGTCATCCAGTCCAGCTCGCCCGCCGGGCCGGCCAGGTGGCCGTCGAGGGTGAGGTTGACGTAGGCGATGACCTTGCGCATGTCCGGCTCCTTCGTGAGTGTGCTGTCATCCCTTGAGAGACACCGGCCGCGCGAAACTCATCGGTCCCCACGAAAAAGGCCCCTGACCTGCGTCAGGGGCCTTTTCGAAGGGGTGCTCAGATGTCGTCGTCGGAGCCGTAGCCCGGCATCTTGCCGGTGACCACGAAGATCATCCGCTTCGCGACCGACACCGCGTGGTCGGCGTAGCGCTCGTAGAAGCGGCCCAGCAGCGTCACGTCGACCGCCGCGGCCACGCCGTGCGGCCACTCGCGGTCCATCAGGACCGTGAACAGGTGGCGGTGGATGTCGTCCACCTGGTCGTCGTCGGATTCGAGGGTCTTCGCCGCCTCGACGTCCTTCGACTTGATGACCTGCTCGGTGGACCGGGCCAGCTTGACCGCGACCTCGCCCATCTCGGCGAAGTACGGCTTCACCGCCTCGGGCAGCACCGGGTCGGGGTGCCGGCGCCGCGCGGCCTTCGCCACGTGCAGCGCCAGGTCGCCCATCCGCTCCAGGCTTTCGGCGGCGTGGATCGCCGCCAGCACCGTGCGCAGATCGGTGGCCACGGGCGCCTGCAGGGCCAGCAGGGCGTACGCCTGCTCCTCGCACTGGGCGCGGGCGTCGTCGACCTTCGCGTCGTCGCTGATCACCTGTTCGGCGAGACTGAGGTCGACCTCCAGCAGTGCCCGTGTGGCGCGCTCCATGGCGTCGGCGACCTGGACCGACATGGCGGCCAGGTTGACGGCGAGCTGTTCGAGTTCGACATGGTAAGCCTCACGCATGGCCCAACCCTACGGCCAACCGTGACCAAACACCGCATCGCCGGGTGAACCGCACGTGAACCCGGTCTAACGATCCTCGCGGATCAGCCCGTGGTGCCGCTCTTCTTGCTCGTCGTCGACTTGGACGTGCTGGTCTTCGACTTCGACGTGCTCGTCGGCGGAGCCTGCTCGCTCTGCGGGATGGGCGCGTTCGGGTCCGGCAGCGGGGTGTTGTTGCGCAGCGCGTCGAAGAGGGCCTTCGTCTTGCTGCGGACGAGCACCTCGTTGCCGCGGCTGTTGGGCAGGCCGACCGTCGGCACGGTCAGGAACGAGATCTTCGACGGATCCAGGCCCTTCATCGACTGCGCCAGCGTCATCATCTGCTTGACGCCGAGGTTGTCGCCGAAGGTGGCCTTCGCGAACGCCGTGATGAAGTCGCTGAGCTTGCCGGGATCGAGCACGACGTCCGACGACATGACCTTCTTCAGCAGCGCGCCGATGAAGGCCTGCTGCCGCTTGATGCGGCCGTAGTCCGACGTCGGGTCGCCCTTCACGTGCCGCGCGCGGACGTAGTTCAGGGCCTGGTCACCGGAGATCGTGACGTCGCCGGTCTCCAGCAGCACCTTGCCGAGGACGGTGTCGTCGATCGGGGTCTCGTTGTGGATGGTGACGCCGTGGACCGCGTCGACCATCTCCTTGAAGCCGTTGAAGTCGATGCCGACGAAGTGGTTGATCCGCAGCCCGGTGATCTGCTGGATGACCTTCGTGACGCACGACGGCCCGCCGACGGCGTACGCGGTGTTGAGCTTCGCGATCTTCTGGCCGGGGACCTTCTCGTCGGTGTTCTTGCTCTGCGCGGGATCCCAGCGCTGGCATTCGGGCCGGTCGATCTCGAGGTCGCGCGGGAACGACGTGACGACGACCCGCTTCCGGTCGGCCGGGATGTGCGCGACCATCACGGTGTCGCTCCGGGCGCCCGGAGTGCTGTCGGCGGTCCCGACGCCTTCCTCGGCGGACGCGCCGTCACGGGTGTCGGAGCCGACCATCAGGAAGTTCTCGTCGTTGGCCTGCGCGTCGGCGTCCTGGATGTCGGACGAGTTCTCGTCGAGCGCGGAGACCTGCGTGAACTTGGCGTCGAAGTACGTTTGAGCGCCCCAGGCACCCCCGATGCCGAGGAAGACGAGCCCGGCGACGACGGCCGCGGCGATCCGGCCGTACCGCACGGAACGTTCGATCTTCCGCGCCTTCTTTTCCTGGAGCCGGGTCTGCGCAGCTTCTTCTTCGGTTTCTTCGGGTGGAGGCGTGGGCGCGACGACGCGTTGGAGAGCGGTACGGGTGCTCTCGATGAGCGAAGCGGGCGAGAGGCGCTCACGGCGTTCCCGGCGCTTCGCTTCTTCGGCTTCCATCTCGTCGTGGGCGGCGGAGAAGCGGGCGAGCGTGTGGTCGATCTTGCGGCGGTACTGGGTGGCCTCGTCGATCGCTTCCATTTCGTCGGTCATGGTGAGCGGATCGAGCTCGGCCCGAGCCGGCACCGCGCCGGGACGCCGCTTGGGCGGTTCGGGAACCGGAGGGCGCTTTTGGGTGGGGGCATCGACGGCGTCGGCACCGCTCTGAGCGGCGGCGCCCTCGGCCGCGGCGCGGCGCGGGCCGGGGCTGTCGGGAGTGGCGCGTCGGGGCCCGGCCGCTTCGGGGCTCGTGCGGCGCGGGGGCGCTTCGGCCGCGGGCCGGCGGGCCGGACGCTGCGGAGCGGCTGCCTCGGCGGTTGAGCCCTCGGGGGCGGGGCGCCGGGCGTCGGACGCTGCGGCCCGGCGAGCGGCTGCACCACCGGCGGGGGCCGGACGCTGCGGCGCGGCCGCGTCGGGGGAGCTTTCGGTGCGCCAAGAGGCGGCGGGGCCGTCGGCCGCACCGCGCCGAGCGGCGGCACCGGGGCGCTGCGCTGCGTCGGGAGAGCCGTCGGCGGCACGGCGAGCGGCCGGGTGTGCTGCGTCGGGAGCGCTTTCAGCGGCGCGACGGCCGGTGCGGGGTGCGGCTGCTTCCGAGGAAGCGTCGGGCCCCGGGCGGCCTTCGCCGGCAGCGCGTCGGCCGACGACCGGGCGGGGCGCGGCGGCTTCGGGAGAGGTGTCCGGAGCTGAGCGTCCCTCGGCGGCGCGACGGGCGGGGCGCGCGGCGACTGTCTCGGAAGGTCCGTCGGGAGCTGGGGGTATGTCGGCGGCGCGGCGGGCGGTGCGGGGTGCGGCTGTCTCGAAAGATCCGTCGGGAGCTGGGCGTCCGTCGGCGGTGCGGTGGGCGGGGGGCGCGGCGGCTGTCTCGAAAGATCCGTCAGGAGCTGGGCGTCCCTCGGCTGCGCGTCGGCCTGGGCGCGATACGGCTACCTCGGAAGACCCCTCAGGCGCCTGGCGTCCTTCGCTCGCGGCACGGTGACTACCGGTCGCGGACGGGCGCTGCGGTGCGGCTCCCTCCCCCTCCGGAGCCGGCCGCCTCAAGCGCCGCGGCGGCTGGGGAGCCGCCGCCGTCTGCTGGGGGCCTGGGTTGGCCGCCGGGGGCCGGCGCTGGAGCGGGGCCTCGGGGGCCGGGGCCGCCGCCGTCGTGCGGCGCGGCTGGCGCGGCCTCGGCGGGCGCGGTTGACGAGTCGCGTCCGTGGGTACTGGGTCCTCGCCGGGGTCCGACGGCCGCGCTCGCGGCGGAGCAGGTGGCTCGGCCGCGCGGGCACGGTGCCCGGGCTGCTCGGGACGGTCCGCGCGCGCCGGGAGCGGGCGAACGCCGGTGGACTTGGCGACGACGTCCGAGACGCTGATCCCGCCCTGGTCCTCCATCGACCGGCGTCTGCCGGTGCGGGGCCGCGCGGGACCGTCCGAACGGCGACCGGTTCCCGGGCTGTCGTGCTCGTCCGGCACTCGGTCTCCTTTCGCGCGATCGAAGGCGGGGTCGTGACTTGGCCGTCTTCCCCCGCGAGAGGTGATCGTTCCCCCGGAGGTTTTCGTTATCGTACGGATACCCCCCGTTCGTGACGACACCCTCCCGGAATTTTCTTCACCTTGAGTCGACGAACGGCCGCTGGCCGTCGACAAACGGGTGACCGATGCCCGCAGCTTTCCGGGGTAATGCGCGGTTTACGTTACTCAGAGTTGGATATTAACCGCGTGCTTTGCGCGTCGTGATAGGCGACTTTGTTCCGTCCGGCCCGTTTCGCGGCGTAAAGCAGGTCATCGGCGTCGCGCAGCTGGCGCTCGGGCGGCGCCGGGGCGTCCGGCCCCTCGTGGGCGAGGCCGGCGCTGATCGTCACGCGCAGTCCCGGCTGCAGTTCTGACCAGGGATGACGGGCGACGCGCACGCGGGCGGCGTCGACGATCCGGAGCGCGTGCCCGGAGTCGACGCCGGGCAGCCACAGCACGAACTCCTCGCCGCCGTAGCGGGCGCAGAACCCGTCCGGTGGCAGCTCCTCCTGGAGCAGGTCGGCCACCCGGCGGAGGACGCGGTCGCCGACGAGGTGACCGTACGTGTCGTTCACGCGCTTGAACCGGTCCAGATCGACGAGCGCGATGCCGAGCGGACCGGGCTGCCGATCGGCGAACGGTCGGTACAAGCGCTCGTCGAGGTAGCGGCGGTTGTAGCTCGACGTCAGCGCGTCGCGCAGGCTGCCGTCGCGCGCGATGTCCAGCGCGGAGCGAAGGTGCTGGTAGGCGCGCCGCCAGTCGCCCTGGGTGGCGAAGAGCGTCGCGACGGCCTCGTGCAGGCGGAGCAGATCCGGTGCCTGTGGGCTCCGACGCAGCACGGCTTCGTCCCCGGCGACCATGCCCACCTCCACCACGCATTGGTTGTCGTCGTAGCGGGGGCCGCGCTTGAGGATGAAGGTGAATTTCGCTCAAACGGGAGGGCGCCGGTGACGCTCCGGAGTCGTGCCGTCAGAGTCCGGAGAACGGCTCGATGCCCTTGAGCTGGCTGAACTGGTCCTTGGCCCAGTAACTCACATTAGCCGTTTCGTCGTTCAGTAGCTCTTGGTAGTCGGTCCACGCAACCCAGCGCCACTCGCCGACCTCGGCCGGGTTGGGCTGGGGCTCGTCGTCGGCCCAGGCGGCGAAGACGGGGCAGAACTCGTTCTCGACGATCCCCTGGAACGGCGGCGTCCGGTAGCGGTACTTCGGCAGCACGCAGTGCAGCCCGGACAGCGACGGCAGTCCGAGCTCGTAGTCCGCGCGCCGGCGGACGGCGTCCTCGAGCGGCTCGCCCGGCGCCGGGTGGCCGCAGACGCTGTTGGTCCAGACCCCCGGCCAGACCTTCTTGTGCAGCGCGCGCTGGGTGATCAACAGCGCGTTGTCGGCGCGCCGCAGGACGTAGCACGAGAAGGCCAGGTGCAACCGGGTGTGCTCGTGGTGGCTGGCCAGCTTCGGGCCGGTTTCGCCGGTGGGCACGCCGTCTTCGGTGACGAAGACGACCTGCTCGGTCTCGGGTTCGGTCGCGATGTCCACAACCCCAGTGAACACGACGGACGGGCGGCCCCCGTACCGCGATGCGGGTGGGTTACCGGCGGTCCGCCCGGCCGGGTGACGGGCCGTTACCGCGCGTCGAGGTGCTCGACGATGAGCGTGGTGACGGCTTCCGGCGCCTCTTCCGGCGCCCAGTGCGTCACGTCTTCGAGCATCTCGAACCGGTAGGGCCCGGTGACCCAGTTCGCGGTGTCGAGCGCGGCGGTCGAGCCGAACGAGACGTCCTCGGTGCTCCAGACGTAGAGCGTCGGCACGGAGATCTTGCCGATCTTCCCGCCGGGACGGCCGGCGCGGTACCAGTTGAGGGCCGCGGTGAGCGCGCCCGGCTCGGACAGCCGCTGCACGTAGTCGTCGACCTTCGACGGCGGCAGCCGCCGCTCGAACATCTCCCGCAGCGCGCGGCCGTCGTTCTCCAGCATCCGCCGCTCGGTGACGCGGGTCTGGCGCCACTCGGTCATGTACCGCGTCCGCAGGTGCTGGTCCTCGTCGGTCTTCATGGCATCGGCGAGCGCGGCCGGGTGCGGCGTGGAGACGACGGTGAGGCTGCGCAGCCGTTCGGGGTGCGCGTCGGCGGTCCACCAGGCGACGGCCCCGCCCCAGTCGTGCCCGACGAGGTCGAACTGCTTCCAGCCGAGCTGTTCGGTGATCGTGACAACGTCCCCGACGAGGTGGTCGATGGAGTAGTCGCCGGCGGCTTCGGGGCGCACATCGGGCGAGTACCCCCGCTGATCGGGCGCGACGGCGCGGTAGCCGAGCACCCCGAGGGTGGCGACTTGGTGCTCCCACTCGACGGCGGCTTCGGGGAAGCCGTGCAGCAGCAACACGGGCCGGCCGTCTTCGGGCCCGGCCGCGATGGCGTCGAAGGAACCGGCCTCGGTGGGGATGCTGATGTGGTCGATCACGGGGCCGAATCTACTTCGCGCGGTTGAACGTCCGGTGTCAGGCCAGCACCTCCTCCGTTGTGGCCACCTTCACCAACGGGCCGTACAGCCTCATGACGTCCAGCGCCTTCGTGTGGCTCTCGTCGTCCACGCCTGCGCACGCGTCCGATACCACCGTTACCGATACCCCCGCGTCCGCTGCCGCCAGTGCCGTTGACAGCACGCAGCAGTCCGTTGACACGCCCGCCAGCACCAACCTCGCGCCGCCTACTCGGGTGGCCATGCGGGCTGTCCACTTGCCGAACGTGCTCGCGTCCACTGTGGATGGTGGCTGGAACGCGTCGATGATCTGGTACAGCCGGGAATCCGGGGGCTGCAACGCGAACGGCCACTGCTCGTAGTACTGCTTCCACGCCCCCTCCGGACGCGCGGGCGCGATGAACCTCGTGAACACCACGTCGTCGCCGAATGCCGCTGTCAGGCGGTGGATCTGCGGGACTATCTCGGCGAAGCGCGGCGTGAACCACTCGCTCGCCGGGTCCGCGAACACGTTCTGCAGGTCGATGACCGCCAGGACCGATCTCACGCTGCCTCCTGCGCGCGGATGCGTTGCCGCGTAGACAACGTCACCACGAAACCGAGCGCCAGTGCCAGGAGTACGCCGAGGTTCGCGTACGCCCACGAGCCGTCGCGGCCGCCCAGGCCGAGCGGCTCCAACAGGTAGCCCTGCCACTTCAGCCAATCCGCCGACGTGTTCGTCACCAGGCCCCAGCCCAGCGCCGTCGCCACCAGGACCAGTGCGATCGGGCCGACGCGGACGTTGCCGTAGCGGCCGGCCGGGTCGAACAGGTCGCGCTCCGCGTAGTCGCGCCGCCGTAGGAGGACGTCCGCGAGCATCACGCCGCACCACGCCGCCACCGGGACGCCCAGTGTCACCAGGAAACCCTGGAACTGGCCGAGGAACTCGCCGCCGAAGAAGACGATGTAGATCGTGCCCGCCACCATGAGCACGCCGTCGACGAAGGCCGCCACCGGGCGCGGTACGCGCAACCCCGCCGAGAGCAGCGCCAAGCCCGATGAATAGATGTCCAGCACCGCGCCGCCGACGAGGCCGAGCACCGCGACGATCGCGAACGGCACCAGGAACCACAGCGGCAGCAACGTCGTCAGCGCGCCGATCGGGTCGGCCGCGATGGCCTTGTTCAGGTCCGGCGACGAGCCGGCCAGCAGCAGCCCGAACACCAGCAGCACCAGCGGCGCCACCGACGCGCCGAACGTCGTCCAGCCGACCACGCCGCGGCTCGACGACGAACGCGGCAGGTAGCGCGAGTAGTCCGCGGCCGCGTTGACCCAGCCGAGGCCGAAGCCGGTCATCAGGAACACCAGCGCGCCGACCCACTGCTGCGCCGAACCCGACGGCAGCGCGCTGACCGCGTCCCAGTGCACGTCACCCGCCACGAGGACCACGTAGACCACCGTGAGCACGCCGGTGATCCAGGTGATCCACGTCTGCAGCTTCATGATCGCGTCGAAGCCGAGCACGCCGGCGGCGACCGTCAGCGCGGCGACCACAACGAGGGCGATCACCTTCGTCGCGGTCCCGCCGCCCCAGCCGAGGCGCTCGAAGACCGTCGACGTCGCCAGCGTCGCCAACGCCGTCAGCACGGTTTCCCAGCCGACCGTCAGCAGCCACGAGATCGCCGACGGCAGCCGGTTGCCGCGCACGCCGAACGCCGCGCGCGAGAGCAGCATCGTCGGCGCCGAACCGCGCTTGCCGGCGATTGCGATGAACCCGCACAGCAGGAACGAGAACAGGATGCCGACGACGCCGGCGACCAGCGCCTGCCAGAACGAGATGCCGAAGCCGAGCGTGAACGAGCCGTAGCTCAGCCCCAGCACCGACACGTTCGCGCCGAACCACGGCCAGAACAGCTGCCGCGGGCGCCCGCGGCGCTCGGCGTCGTCGATCACGTCGAGGCCGTTGGTCTCCACCTCGAGCCTGCGGGTACCGCTCATGTCGTGGCCTCCACCAGCTTGTCGATCTCCGCCCGGCGCGGTGCCGTCGCCGGGCCGCGGCGGGTCACCGAAAGCGCGGCCGCCGCGTTGGCGCGCACGGCGGCGTCGAGGAGGGTACTGCCGCGCAGCAGCTCCGCGGCCAGTACGCCGCAGTGCGTGTCGCCGGCGCCGTTGGTGTCCACCGCGTCCACGGGGAAGCCCGGCACGTCGGTGACGCGCCCGTGCTCGAGGACGCGGCAGCCCTTCGCGCCCTCGCGGACGACGGCAACCGGCGGCAGCGCCCCGAGCACGTCCGCTTCGCGGGCGTTGCAGCTCAGGATGTCTACAATGGACAGTAAGTCGTGAAGGTCTCCAGGGGTGATTTGGGCGGCCAACGGGCCGGGGTCGAACAGGATCCTCGAGCCGGGCAGGCGGGGTAGCCACTCGAGGAGAGCCGTGCGATTGCTCTTATGCAACAAACTGTAGCCAGTCACGTACACCACGTCGTCATCCTTTGGAACGACTTCGGCGAGCGCGGCGGATCGCAACCGTCCCTCGGCGCCGGTGCCGGTCGCGAAAGTGCGCTCGCCGCTCGCGTCGACGAGCGCGACGACGACGCCGGTGTCCAGCTCGGGCGTCGGTTCGTGGGCCAGTTCGATGCCTTCGGCCGTCAGGGCCGCACGCACGAGATCGCCGAAGGCGCCGGCGCCGTGGCTGCCCGCGTAAAGCACCCGGGCCCCGGAGCGCGCGGCCGCGGCCATGACGTTGAAACCGCCGCCGGGCAACAGGTTCGTCGAAGACGCCATGACGTCACCACCCGGCGGGGGCAGGGCCGGCACCGCCATGACGAGGTCGAGAACGACCTGCCCGGTGTGCACCAGCCGCCCGCTCATCGGCGGCGCAGCTTGAGGAGCTCGTCGACCAGCGGGCCGAATTCGAGGCGGTTTACCGCCAGGACGGTCTCGACGACGTCGGGGCGGAAGACGCCGACGCCGTGCGCGGCGCCGAGCATCGCCCCGCAGATCGCGGCGACCGTGTCGGTGTCGCCGCCGAGCCCGGCGGCCAGCCGCAACGCCGCCGGCGGGTCGTCGCCCATGGCCTCGGCCAGCGCGAACGCGGCCACGACCGACTCCTGCGACGCGACCGACGTGCCGATGACCCGGGCGACCGCGTCGGCGACGGCGTCCGGCGCCATGCCCCGCACCCAGCCGCGGGCCCAGCGGATCCGCGCGGCGATCTCCCCGCCGGGCGCCCAGTGGCCGCGTTCCCCGCCGACGACGGCCGCGCGCTCGCCGGCGTCGAGCGCTTCGGGCAGGCTCGCGCCGTCGACCCCGGCGGACACGGCCGCCGCGACCGCGGCGGCGGACGCGATGCCGAGGCTCGTGTTGTGCGTGACGCGCGCGGTCGCGACGACGGCGTCGACCAGCCGGTGCAGGTCCTCGGACGGCGTGGCGATGCCGACCGGCGTGACGCGCATGGCGGCGCCGTTGGTCGTGCCGGTGCGGCCGGCCTCGTCGGCCGGGACGCCGTCCTGGAGCCGGGAAAGCGCGCGTTTCGTCGACGGGCCGAGCAGGTCCGCGGAGCCGCGGCGGACCATGTCCGCCTCCCAGATGAGCAGGGCGTCGGCGAAGACGTGCGGCTCGACGGTGCCGCGGCCGTCGATGAGCAGCCGGGCCAGCAGGACGGCTTGTTCGGTGTCGTCGGTGACCGACCCGGCGGGCATCGACGGCGCGACCGGCTGCTCGGCGACGGCGGTCAGCAGGCCGGTGACCGGGCCGTAAGTCGCGGCGATCGCGGCGCGGGACATGGACTGCGTCGGCATGCCGAGCGCGTCGCCGACGGCCAGGCCGGTGAAGGCGCCGAGCGCCCGGTCCCGCGCGCTCACCGGTGTCCGAAGGTGAGGTGGAACTGGAACCGGTCGGGGTCCAGCAGGCTGACGACGCGTTCGACGAGCCGGCCTTCGACGTCGACCGAGGTGCGCTCGGCGCGGAGGAACAGCTCGCCGATGCTGCGGCCGAGGAGCTCGGCGGCGCAGGCGTCGAGGCGTTCGGTGCTGATCCACTGGTCGCCGCCGACGGAGATCCGCCCGGCGGCTTCGAGGGTCTTGGTCAGGGAGCCGTCGCGGAGGCCGGTCTCGGGGAGGTCGGCGAGCAGGCCGGCGGCGGGGACGGTGGCGGTTTCGAGCGAGACGCCCCGCTCGTGCTCGCGCCGCAGCCGCCGCACGGCGACGTAGGCCGTCTCGCCGAACTCCTCTTCGAGGGCTTGGTCTTCGACGGCCTCGATGCCGAGGAGTTCGGTGGTGACGGGCGCGCCGGCGTCGGCGAGGGCGCGGGCCCAGCCGATCCGCTGGTCGAGCTGGACGCCGTCGAAGGTGACGAACGAGCCGACGCCGGCCTGGGTGGAGATGAGCTCGAGCTGCTGGAGCTCGGAGAGGGCGCTGCGGACCGTGCCGCGGCTGACCTGGTACTGCAGGGCGAGCTGGTTTTCGCCGGGGAGCCGTTCGCCGTGGGCGAGCCGGCCCGAGCGGATCAGGTCGGAGAGGTCGCCGACGAGCTGCTGCCGCTTGCTGTACATGTACACACCTGTACACGTCGGGGTTGTCGCAGGTCAAGCCGCGACCAGGTGTTTCACGTCGGCCTCGATCATCTTGCCCGCCTGTTCGGCCGTCTTCCCGCCGATGACCATGATCACCGCAAAGGCGCCCACGAAGATGACGGTGCTCAGCCAGACCATGGTTTCGATCGGCAGCGTGAAGGCCCCGACGACGCGAGCAGCGGACTCGAGCACGAAGCCGATGCCCCAGATGACGCTGGTACGGCGCATGATCGCTTCGAACCGCGGGGTGCCGGCGAGGCGTTCCCAGGCGGCCTCGTTTTCGGGCTTGCCGCGGGTGAGGAACGGCTGGATCGTCTTGGTCATGATCGGCGCCGCGGTGAACGCGGAGGCGAGGATGACGAGTCCGGTGATGCCGCTGCCGAGCGAGTCCTTGGCGATCATCATGCGCGCGTCGCCGGAGACGAAGGTCAGCAGCATGCCGACGACGTTCGTGACCAGCACGACCAGTGCGAGGCCGTTGAGGGTGCGGTGCTTGGCGAACTGCTGGAGCGTCCGCGCGAGCGGGACGACACCGCTGAGGGCGAGCGACAGGAAGACGCTCACGCCGAGCGCGTGGAGCCCGTAGTAGACGCCGATCGGCACGGCGATGTCGATCGCGAGGGACTTGAGCGGGGAACCGTTGTTCGTCATGGGAAAAGCTTGTCGCGGTGAGGGGTTCGGGACGGATGCCGTCCGCCACGACTTGGACCTGACAGATGTCACGCCTGCGTCGTCGGGTCCGCATGGGAACCTTCTTGCGCGTCACGATCGGCCTGCAGACTCTCGCGCTCTTCTTCTCCGCCGTCACCGCCGGTCTGCTGCTCACCACCAGATCCGGCCACCCGCTGCACAGCGCGGCGGCCTACACCGTGTTCGTCGTCGCGGTGGTGCAGGTCGTCGCGGCTGTCCTCGCGTGGAAGCCCGGTGGCGGCTCACCGCGGCCGATCCTGTTCGCGGTGGTTTTCCTCGCGCTCGTGCTGGCGCAGGTCTTCCTGGGGATCGCGCACGTCAAGGTCGTGCACGTGCCGCTGGGGGTGGTGCTCTTCGGGGTGAGCCTCAGCCGCCTGAGTGCATGTCTTCCGCCTCGGGGACGCAGCCGTCGTCCGGGTCGTCGAGCCAGCCGTGTGGCAGCGTGACCTTGCCCGGGGAGCCCTGACGTCCACGCGGGCCCGTTGCCGCCTCGGGGAAAGGTGCGTCGTGGTCGAGCTGGGCGATCAGGTCGTCCAGCTGGTCCATCGACGACACCATCGCGAACCCGCGACGCAACTCCGAGCCGACCGGGAAGCCCATCAGGTACCAGGCCATGTGCTTGCGGATGTCGCGCATGGCCTTGTCGTGGCCGTCGTGCTCGATGAGGAGTTCCGTGTGGCGGCGCAGCACGCGGGCGACCTCGCCGAGGTTCGGCGGGGTCGGCAGCGGGCGGCCGGCGAAGGCCGCTTCCAGCTCGCCGAACAGCCACGGGCGGCCCAGGCAGCCGCGACCGACGACGACGCCGTCGCAGCCCGTTTCGGCGACCATGCGGAGGGCGTCGTCGGAGCTGAAGATGTCGCCGTTGCCCAGCACCGGGATGCTCGTGACGGCTTCCTTCAGCTCGGCGATCTTCGTCCAGTCGGCCTGGCCGGAGTAGCGCTGCGCGGCGGTGCGCGCGTGCAGGCTGACGGCGGCCGCGCCCTCGGCTTCGGCGATGCGGCCGGCGTCGAGGAACGTGCGGTGGTCGTCGTCGATGCCGATGCGGAACTTCACCGTGAACGGCACGTCACCCGCCGCGCGAGCGGACTCCCGGACGATCGCCTCGAACAGCTTCCGCTTGTACGGCAGCGCTGCCCCGCCGCCCTTGCGCGTCACCTTCGCGACCGGGCAGCCGAAGTTCGAGTCGACGTGGTCGGCGAGCCCCTCGCCGACGATGATCCGGACCGCTTCGGCCATGGTTTTCGGGTCGACGCCGTAGAGCTGCATGGACCGGGGCTTTTCGTTGGCCCCGAAGGTCATCATGTGCATGGTCCCGGGGTGCCGTTCGACGACGGCTCGCGCGGTGATCATTTCGCACACGTAGATGCCGGCGCCGTACTCGGCGCACAGCTGGCGGAAGGCGACGTTGGTGATGCCGGCCATCGGAGCGAGCACGACGGGAGGATCGACCTGGTAGGGGCCGATCTTCAGGGCGGGCTTGCTCAGGGTGGCGGTCACGTCCTCCATTGTCGCCTGTGGTGTCGATCACGTCGACCAGGGGCGGTCAAGCGACGAGGTCGTCCCAGCGGACCAGGACCGCCGTCGCCAGGAGGCCGGCCACGATGATCTTGATCAGGACTGCTCCCGTGGTCAGCCCGGTGAGCGCCGTGAAGTCCAGCAGCACGCTCGCCACGAACGCCCCCGCCAGCACCTGCGCGCCCCAGCGGCGCTTGAAGCCGAGCGCGACGACCGCGACCAGCTGGATCGCCGTCGCGAACGCCGACAGCAGCAACCACGGCGAACGGTCGGAGTCGTTCGCCAGGACGCGGATCTCGGCGATCAGGAGCACCAGCGTGCCCAGGCCGAAGACGACCAGCATCACCGGCAGGAAGATCCGGCCGGCACCGACGGGGGTGGCGCGTTCGGGCACACGGCGACGGGGCACGGCGAGCCTCCGCTCGACTCGGGAACCTCCACCGTGCCCGACCGCGCGGCGGGCACCCACCGTGCTTTTGCCGACATAGGGTTCCGGCATGACCGACAAGCCCCTGCGCTGGGGAATCATGGGGACCGGCGGCATCGCCGGGGCCTTCGCGGACGACCTCGAGCTGACGGACTCCGGAGTCGTCACGGCCGTCGGGTCGCGTACGGCCGAGAGTGCCGACCGGTTCGCGGACGCGCGCGGTGTGCCGACCCGCCACGGCAGCTACGAAGCCCTCGCCAACGATCCTGACGTCGACGTCGTCTACGTCGCCACTCCGCATCCCCTGCACCACGGCAACGCGCGGCTCGCGCTCGAAGCCGGCAAGCCCGTGCTGGTCGAAAAGCCGTTCACCATGAACGCCGAAGAGGCGCGGGACCTCGTCGCGCTGGCGAAGGAACGGAACCTCTTCCTGATGGAAGCCATGTGGACGCGCTTCCTGCCGCACATCCGGCGCATCCGGGAGCTGCTGCCGAGCCTCGGCGACGTCGTCACCGTCGCCGCCGACCACGGGCAGTGGTTCGCCGAAGACCCCGCCTTCCGGCTCTTCGCGCCCGAACTCGGTGGTGGCGCGCTGCTCGACCTGGGGATCTACCCCGTCTCCTTCGCGTCGATGGTCCTCGGCACGCCCGACCGGGTCGCCGCCATGGCGACCCCCGCCTTCACCGGCGTCGACGCGCAGATGTCGATGCTGTTCGGCTACCCGAGCGGTGCGCAGGCCGTGCTGAACTGCACGTTGAGCGCCGTTTCGCCGACCACCGCGGTCATCGTCGGCACGGACGCGCGCATCGAGGTCGACGGCCCGTTCTACGCTCCCGCGTCCTTCACGCTCGTCCCGCGCGAAGGCGAGCGGGTCCGCCACGAGTACGTCGACGAGGGCCGTGGCCTGCGGCACCAGGCCGACGAGGTCGCGCGGCGGCTGGCGGCCGGTGAGACCGAAAGCCCGCTCATGCCGCTCGCCGAGACCGTTTCCATCATGACGACCATGGACCGGGTACTCAGCGCGGTTGAGTAGTGCTACGGATCCGCTGGTGGGCCGTGGTGAGTGACGCTGTCCGGTATGACCACCGAAGCAGATGTGCTCCTCCGGCTCGCCGGCGAGATCGACGACTTGGGGCGTCGTCTCGCCGTGGTGGGCTCCGAACTGCGTTCCGTCCGTGTTGAGCAGCCGAAACCTGCCGAACAGCCGGCTGAGCAACCTCGGCAAGCCGTGCCGCCTCAGCCTCAGCCTCAGCCCCAGCCCCAGCCCCAGCCTTGGCCGCACCCGACGCCGCCGCCGTGGCCGCAGAGCCCCTGGCAGCCGCCCCGGCAGCAGTACGTCCCGCCGCCGTCGCCCTACCTGCCGCCCCCGCCGCGGCCGACGCTGGGCGAAAAGCTCGGCAAGGAAGGCGCCGGCAGCCGTGTGCTGGCCTGGGTCGGCGGTGCCGTCACGCTGCTCGGCGTCGTCCTGCTGCTCGTGCTGGCCGTCCAACGCGGCTGGCTCGGGCCGCTGCCGCGCGTGCTCGTCGGGGCCGCCTTCGGGCTCGCGCTGACCGGGGCCGGCGTCTGGCTGCACCGCAAGCCCGCCGGCCGCACCGGGGCGTTCGCCCTCGCCTGGACCGGCATCGCGACGCTCTACCTCGACGTCGTCGCCGCGACGACGCTGTACGACTTCCTGCCGGTGCTCGCCGGGCTCGCCGCGGGCCTCGCGGTCGCCGCCGGCGGGCTGCTCGTGGCCGTGCGGTGGGAGTCGCCGCTGCTGGCTTCCGTCGTCGTCCTCGGGTGCGCCGTCTGCGCGCCGATGATCACTCGCGGCTTCAGCGCCGAACTCGTCGCTTTCCTGCTGATGGTCCAGCTCGCGACGGTGCCGGCGCAGCTGCGCCGCGACTGGTCGTCCCTGACGCTCGCCGCCGGCGTGCCGCCGCTGTTCGCGTCGGTCGTCAGCACCGCGGTGGTGCACAGCAGCCGGCCGAACACCGCCGCGGCGCTCGGCGCGGGGCTCGTCGGCGTCACGCTCGCGCTCATCGTCCTGCGCCGCCGCGAGAACGACCCCGCCGCGCTTTCCCTGCTGGCGACGGCGATCCTGCCGACGCTCGTCGCGGCCGTGCTGCTGCCCAAGGTCCAGGCGGTGCCCGTCGCGGCCGGTGCCGGGATCGTCCTGCTCGCCGTGTGGGCGGCGCGCCGCTGGTGGCCGGGCCTCGCCGGGCAGCTGGCCGGGCTCGCCGGGCTGCTGGCGATCCTGCAGGCGACCGTCACGCAGTTCGACGGCCCGGCCCGCGCCGCCGTGCTGCTAGGCGAGGCGCTGCTGCTCGTGGTGGCCGCGCTGGGCGGGCGCAACAAGTTCGCCTTGGGCGCCGCGCTCGGCTTCGCGACGATCGGCGGCGTGATCGGCGTGTTCTTCGACGTCACCCCCGTTTTGCTGATGGTGTACCGGATCCGGCCGGCCGGCGACGTCGCCGGTGCGCTCGCCGTCGCCGCGCTGCTCCTCGCGGTTTCGGTCGCGTTGCCATGGGCGGCGCTGCGCCTCGAGGTCTTCCGCGGGCCGGCCGACGACCTGCCGATCTGGCTGGTCGCCGGGGTTTCCGCGCTGTACGGTGCCGCCGGGGTCGTGCTGTGCGGGTCGCTGCTGGCCGTCCCCGGCCGCACCGGCTTCCTGCTCGGCCACGCGCTGATCACGGTGTCCTGGACGATCGCGGCGCTCGTGCTGCTCCTGCGCGGCATCGACGTCGTCGCGCTGCGCGTGATCGGCCTGGTCCTGGTCGGCGCCGCCGTGCTCAAGCTGGTGCTGTTCGACCTGGCGACGCTGGACGGCCTCGCGCGCGTCGGCGCGTTCCTCGGCGCCGGACTGGTGCTGCTCGCGGCGGGGACGCGGTACGCGCGGCGGGTCGCCTCGCGCTGACGCGGGAAGAATTGTCGTACCCCTGTGGTTACCTGGGTCACATGCCCGACGACCAGGGGGACCACCGATGACCCAACCGAACCTCGCCGACCGGTCCGCGGAGAGGATCGCCTGGCTGACCACCGTCACGCCGAAGGGGCGGCCCGCACCGCGACCGGTGTGGTTCGTCCTCGACGGCGACGACATCCTGGTGTTCAGCAAGCCCGACACCGCGAAACTGCGGCACATCGAAGCCAACCCCGAGGTGAGCTTTCACCTCAACGGCAACGAAAGCGGCGGCGCGATCCTCGTCGTGAACGGCAAGGCGCACATCGAAGCCGGGAAGGCGTCGGACGCGCCCGGCTACCTCGACAAGTACGGCCCGGCGTACGCCGCCATCGGGTTCGAGACGCCCGACGCCTTCGACGCCGAGTACTCCGTCCGCATCCGCGTGGTGCCCGACCGTTCCTGGGGGTGGTGAGTATCAGTCCACTGTAGACAACTCAATACGCATGACCACGCGTCGCGGTGTGGGGTGGCTGACTTCGGTGAACCCGGCGTCGGCGAACACCTGACGGGCGCCGACGTGCAGTTCGCCCCACGTGATCTCCTTGCCCGGCTGGGTGATCATCGGGTACGCCTCGAGTGCGCGCGCACCGCGCTCGCGGGCGAAGCCGATCGTCGCCTCGGCCAGCGGGTAGGTGAGACCGCGGCCGCGGTAGTCCTTGCGGACGGCGAAGCACGTCACGGCCCAGACGCCGTCGTCGTCCTTGTCCTCGGCACGGCCGGACCACGGGACGCGCGAGCCGCGCAGCTTGGGGTAGGCGGTCCGCGGCTCGACGGCGACCCAGCCGGCGGGTTCGCCGTCGACGTACGCGACGAGCCCGCTCGTGGCGGCATCCCGGTCACCGCACCCCGTCTGGCTTCGCAGCATGGCGGTCCGCTGCTCCTGCGTGGAGTCGCGCCAGAACCAGCCGGCGATCTTGAACCGCTGGCACTGGCAGCGGCCGGGGTAGTCGGCGGTGCCGAAGATCGCGACGAGGTCGTCCCAGGACGCCTCGTTGGCGGGGACGACCTCGACGTCGGCTGTCATGCCGGCGCGTCCTCGCCGACGAGACCGTCGACGGCTTCGCGCAGCAGGTCGGCGTGGCCGGTGTGGCGCGCGTACTCCTCGAGCATGTCGACGATGATCCGTCGCAGGTTCGGCGTCCGCCCGTCGGGCCAGGAGACGGCGCCCGGAAGGCCACCGTCGCCCTCGGCCAGCGCGGCGGCGACCATCGCGCGTGACCGGGCGACGGCGGCGTCCCAGAGGGCGTAGAGCTCGGACGGGCTGTCGCCGGCGGCCGTCTGCCACTCGGTGTCCGGCTCGGCGGTGTCCCACGGCGGCCCGATCGGCTCACCGCGCAGCCGGACGGCGAACCACTCCGCCTCGACGAACGCGAGGTGCTTGAGCAGCCCGCCGAGCGTCATCGTGCTCGCCGCCGTGGTGGCGCGCAGCTGGTCCGCGTCCAGGCCACCGCACTTCCAGGCGAAGGTGCGCCGGATCCGGTCGAGGGTGCTGAGCAGGGTCGCGATCTCGTCGCCGTCCACCACGACGGTCGCGTAGGAGTCGGTCATGGCCGCGCAGCCTAGGATCGGTTCCGGACGATCCACTTCCGGAATCGAGAATTCCCATGGCGGACGACACGAGCCCGACGGCGCGGGCGCTGCGCACGCTGGAGCTCATGCAGGCCGGTCCGGGCATCACCGCCGAGCGGCTGGCCGGCAAGCTCGGCGTGTCCGAACGCGCCGCGCGGCGCTACGTCGGCATCCTGCGCGAGGCCGGCATCCCGGTCGTGGCCACCCGCGGGCCGTACGGCGGCTACCGGCTCGGGCGCGGCCTGCGGCTGCCGCCGTTGACGTTCAGCCCCGCCGAGGCGCTCGGCCTGGTCATGGCGGTGCTCGACGGCCACCACGACGCCCGGGACGCCGCCACCCTGGTCGGCGGCGCGCTCGGGAAGATCGTGCAAGCCCTCCCGGAGGGAGTCGCCGCGCAGGCCGAGGCCGTCCGGCGGACCGCCGCGCCCGCCCCGGACACCGCCGCCGCGCGGCCCGACCCCGACACCACGGCGGCCCTCGTGCACGCCTGCGCCGACCACCGGCGGGTCCGGCTCGGCTACCGCTCCGAGGCGGGCAAGGAGTGGGCCGGCGAGGTCGACCCGTGGGCGGTCGTCGTCCGCCACGGCCGGTGGTACCTGCTCTGCCGCACCCACCCGAAGGGCGCGCGGCGCGCGTACCGGATCGACCGCGTCCGCAGCGTCGAGATCGGCGACGACACCTTCGAGCCGCCCGAGGACCTCGATCCCGTCGCGACGGTCGAGGAGCACCTCGCCGTCGGCTGGGAGTACGACGTCGAGGTCGTGGTCGACGCGCCGCTCGACCGCGTGGGCCGGTGCCTGCCGCGCGCCGTCGGGAAGCTCGAGCGCGTCGACGACGGAACGACGCGGCTGACCGGCAGCACCAGCAATCCCGCGTGGTACGCCGAGCAGCTCGCCCGGGTCCCGGCGCCGTTCCGGATCGTGCGGTGCCCCGAACTCCGGGACGCCGTCCGCGTCCTCGGGCAACGGTTGCTCGCGGCCACCGAAAGTCCCCGTTCCTGAGCGGAAAGCAACCTTCGTTTCCCAGCGGGTGGCCGCCGGGGAGTCCACGTATCGTTTTTCCGTGGCCGAACACACCGGCGAGACCCGCAACGAGCAGCTGACGCGCAACGTCGGCGAGCTGCTGCAGGAGCTGCGTGTCGCCCAGGCGGGCGTGCAGATCCTCTTCGGTTTCCTGCTTTCGGTCGTGTTCACCGACCGCTTCCACGACGCCAGCGGGTTCGAGAAGTCGCTGCACCTGTCCGCGGTGGCGCTCGCGGTGGCCGCGACGGCGCTGCTGACCGCGCCCGCCGCGTGGCACCGCCTGCTCTTCCGCACCGGGAGCCGCGAACGGATCCTCACGGTCGGCAACCGCCTGGTGCTGGTCGGGCTGGTCTGCCTGGCCCTGGCGATCACGTCGACGGTCGCGCTGATCGCCAAGGTGGTCTACGGCGAGATCGCGATGGTCGTCATGGGCGTGCTGTGCGTGCTGATCTTCGGCATCCTCTGGTTCGCCATGCCGCTGCGGCTGAACCCCGAGAACGGCGATCAGCCGACGGGACCGCCCAAGTAGAGCGTGTCCTCCTGGACGAAGCAGAGCGGGTTGCCGAACGGGTCGTCGGCGTAGAAGGACCGTTCGCCCCAGAACTGCGTCTCGATGGCGTCGTCGATCCAGCGCGGACCGGCGCCGCGCACGCGCTCGAACGTCTCCTCGACGTCGTCGACCGCGAGGTAGACGATCCGCGGGTCCTTGCGCGGCCGCGGTTCGCGGTGTTCGAGCGGTGCCTCGACGCAGGCGAGCACCACGCCGCCGCAGGTGAAGTAGTGCCGGTTGACCGAGATCCGCTCGCCGGGGTCGCCGAAGACGGCGGCGTAGAAGGCGACCGCGACCTCGATGTCGTCGACGGGCTGGATCAGCCGGAAGACCCGCATGCGCGCACAGTACCGCTGTTCATCCCGTGTTCGGCGGCAGTTGCCGGGGCGGTCGGCCGGCGCCCGTAGCTTCCCGCCCGTGACTGACACTTCTCGCCGGACCTTCCTCCTCGGCGCCCCGGCCGTCGCCGCCGCGGCGACCCTGCCGAACGTCCTCGGCGCGCCGGCCGCCCAAGCACAGGGCCCGCACCGCCCCGACGCCGAAGATCCGCGCTTCACGCTCGTGGTCATGCCGGACACGCAGTACCTGTTCGACGAGGACCGCGGCGACGCGGCCCCGCTGGACGCCTCGCTGCGCTACGTCCTCGACGAGGCGGATGACAACGTTGTCTTCCTCGCTCACCTCGGAGATCTCACCCAGAACGGCCGCGCGGACGAGTTCGCCCGCATCAGCAAGTCGTTCCAGGCCCTCGACCGGCGCCGGTTCCCGTACAGCACGCTCGCGGGCAACCACGACATCGACGGCTCGAAGGACGACCAGCGCGGCCCGTCGCCGTACCTGGACGCGTTCGGTCCGCAGCGGCAGCGCAACTCGCCGACGTTCCGCGGCGCCTCGAAGGACGGCTACAACACCTTCCACGTCTTCCGCGGCGGTGGCCGTGACTGGCTGCTGCTCGCCCTCGACTGGCGGCCCTCGGCCGGCGGCTTGAACTGGGCGAAGCAGGTCCTCGCGCAGCACCCGACGCTGCCCGCGATCCTCACCATCCACGAGCTGGTCTGGGCCGACGACGACGCCCAAGCGCAGTTCTCCACCTTCGGCGAAATGGTCTGGAAGGAGCTGGTGAACGGCAACGACCAGATCTTCCTGACGCTGAACGGCCACTACTGGCCGACCGGGCGCACGGTCCGCAAGAACGCCGCCGGGCACGACGTCCACGTCCACATCGCCAACTACCAGGACCGCTACTACGGCGGCAGCGCGATGGTCCGGCTCTACCAGTTCGACCTCGCGCGCGGCGTGATCGACGTCCGGACGTTCTCGCCGTGGCTCGCCGCGCAGGACCGCCTCAGCGAGATGCAGCGGATCGAGGTCGAGCGCAGCGGCACCGCCGACTACTTCAGCCTGGAGATCGACTTCGCCGAGCGCTTCCGGGGCTTCGCGCCGGTGCCGGTCCCGCCGGGACGTCCGGCGAAGCAGCTGCTGGTGCCGGGCACGGTCGCCTACTGGCGCTTCGAAGGCGGTCAGGACGGCAAGCCCGTGCCGGACAACGTCGTCGTGCGCGACCAGACCGGGCGCGGCAACGACCTCACCCGCGTCACCGCGCCGGGCAGCGGCCCGGACGCGCTGAAGTTCTCGAGCGAGTTCTCGCCGCGGCAGCCGTCGCGGGCGAGCCTGCGGTTCGACGGCGGCCGCGACCCGAGCCGGGGCGCGTACCTGCGCACGGTCGACACGGCGCCGATGAACAAGCTGAAGTTCGAACGCGGCTACACCGTCGAGGCGTTCTTCTGGCTGCCGGCGAACTTCAAGGACGGCCACCACGGCTGGTGCGGCCTGTTCGCCCGCGAGGGCAGCGGCGCGGCAGCGGGCAAGACCGGCGACGACCCGAAGGAATCGGCCGCCACACTGTCCCTTTCGGACGGTGGCGAGCTGCAGTGGGCGGTGTTCCCGTTGAACCAGGACCGGATCTCGACGAACTGGGGCCACGAGCTGCCGGTCGAGAGGTGGTGGCACGTCGCGGTGGTCAACGACGGGCGGCGCACGGTCGTGTACGTCGACGGCTGCCCGGTGGTGCGGAACCCGGCCACGCCGGCGGTCGGGCTCGCGAACCCGGGCGGGTCGTGGCTGGTCGGCGCGTCGTCGTACGACAGCAAGGTGGACCGGAGCTTCGCCGGCTTGCTGGGGGACGTGCGGGTGGCCGACCGGCCGCTGAACCCGCGTGAATTCATGCTGGGCTGAGGCCCTTGACAGCGGGTGGACAATAAAAAATCGACGTGCCTTCCGATTGAAATAGGAAGACCCGTCGAATGTAGCGTCAGTCTAACCGCTGTGAGGGGAATTTGTCAAACCAGGGGTACGACGAGGAATTGCGGGCGGAGCGCGCGTACGTCGACGGGCTGTACGCGCGCCTCGACCGTGAACGTGACGAAGCGCGCATCCGCTACGACCGCGCACTCGGGGAACCGGGGACCACGCTGGTGGAGCGGGACGCGGACGTGCGCGTCCGGGCGCGCGAGACGGTCCGGCTGAACGTCGCCGACAACGGGCTCTGCTTCGGCCGGTTGGACGCCGTTACGGGCGAAACCAGCTACATCGGCCGGATCGGTCTCTTCGACGGCGAAAACGACTACGAGCCCCTTCTGCTGGATTGGCGGGCGCCGGCGGCGCGCCCGTTCTACGTCGCCACCGCGGCGACGCCGGAAAACACCCGCCGCCGTCGCCAGTTCCACACGTTGGGGCGGAACATCGTCGATTTCACCGACGAGGTGCTCGGCCGGCCGGGCTCCGACACATTCGGGGGGTCTGGGGGGTCGTCCCCCCAGGAGAGTTTCACAGCGCGCGGCGACGCGGCCTTGCTGGCCGCGGTCAACGCGCCGCGCGGCGAGGGCATGCGGGACATCGTCGCGACGATCCAGGCCGAGCAGGACGAGATCATCCGGCTCGCCCACCCGGGGGTGCTCGTCGTCGAGGGCGGGCCGGGCACCGGCAAGACGGCCGTCGCGCTGCACCGCGTCGCGTACCTGCTCTACACCCGGCGCGAGCGGATGTCGCGCAGCGGTGTGCTGGTGGTCGGGCCGAGTCCGCTGTTCCTGGACCACATCGGCCGGGTGCTGCCGTCGCTCGGCGAGTCCGACGTCGTCTTCCGGACCACCGGCGACCTCGTCCCGGGGCTGCGCGTGACCGCCGAGGACACGCCGGAAGCGGCGCGGCTCAAGGGTTCGCTGAAGATCCTCGACGTGCTGGAGGCGGCGGTCGCCGACCGGCAGAAGGTGCCCGACGAGCCGGTGCCGGTCGAGCTGGCCGACGTCACCGTCGACCTCGACGCCGGCATCGCGGACGAAGCCCGGCTCGAGGCGCGCCGGTCCGGGTTGCCGCACAACGAGGCCCGCGCGGTCTTCCGCGAGCACGTCGTGACGATGCTGGCCGAGCGGGCCGTGGCCCGGATCGGCGAAGGCTGGCTGACCAGCGAGGATCGCGGGGCGTGGGCCGGCCTGCGCGCCGACGTCCTCGACGAGCTGGCCGGGCACGAAGGCCTCGACGCCGCGCTGGCCGCGTTGTGGCCGGAGCTGACGCCGGAGACATTGCTGGCGCCGCTGTACATGTCGCCGCGCCGGCTCGAGGCCGCCGGGGCCGACCCGGCGCTGTCCCGCGCGGACGGCGCGGCGTGGACCGTTTCGGACGTGCCGTTGCTGGACGAACTGGTCGACCTGCTCGGCCGCGACGACTCCGCCGAACGGGCCGCCGCTCGCCGGCGGGCGCGGGAGGACGCCGAGTACGCCGAAGGCGTCATGGACCTGATCAAGCTGGACCGCGAGGAACTGGACGAAGACCTCGGCCTGGTCGCCACCGACCTGCTCTACGCCGAGGACCTGGCCGGCCGGTTCGTCGAGCGGGACGCGCGCGACCTCGCCGAACGCGCGGCCGCCGACCGCGACTGGACGTACGGGCACGTCGTCGTCGACGAGGCGCAGGAACTGTCCGAAATGGACTGGCGGGTGCTGATGCGGCGGTGCCCGAGCCGCTCGTTCACGATCGTCGGCGACCTGGCGCAGCGGCGCAGCCCGGCCGGGGCGACGGCGTGGGGACCGGTGCTGGCGCCGTACGTCGCCGACCGGTGGGTGCACCGGGAGCTGACCGTCAACTACCGGACCCCGGCGGAGATCATGACCGTCGCCGGCGGGCTGCTCGCCGAGTTCGCGCCGGACGCGCGGCCGCCGGAATCGGTGCGCGCGTGCGGGATCCGGCCGTGGGCACGGCGAATCGCCGATGGCGAGCTGCGTGACGCCATCGACGAGTTCGTCCGCGACGAAGCCGGGCGCGAAGGCACCAGCGTCGTCATCGGCCCGCCGGGCGTGCCCGGCACCGTCCCGCCGTCGGCGGCCAAGGGCCTGGAGTTCGACGCCGTCCTCGTCGTCGAACCGGAGCGGATCCTGGCCGGAGGCGCGCGGGGCGCGGCCGAGCTGTACGTCGCGCTCACCCGCGCGACGCAGCGCCTCGGTGTGCTGCACCGGGATCCGCTGCCGGCTGTGTTGTCGGGGCTCGCCGAAGCGGGCTCGCCGGCGCGCGCCGGGCACCGGCGGTTCCTGTAGCGGCCTCGTGAGTGAGAAACAGTGTCCAACCCTGTTTCTCACTCACGAGCGGCTACGCCGTGAGCCGGCCCCAGGCGTAGTTCTGCTTGGCCAGCTTGAGGTAGACGAACAGCTCGGTCCCGGACACGCCGTCGATCTTGCGGATCTCTTCGCCCAGCACCTCGAGCATGTGGTCGTCGTCCCGGCAGACGAGCTCGGCCAGCAGGTCGTAGCGCCCGGCGCACAGCACGACGTAGTGCACGTGCGCGAGCTCGGACAGCTTGTCCGCCACCTCGCGCGGATCAGCGCCGTCGACGCTGATGCCGACCATCGCCTGGCGCGTCAGATCGACGTTGACCGGGTCGGTCACCGCGACGATCTGCATGAGGTCGTCGCGCAGCAGCCGCTGCACGCGCTGGCGGACGGCTCCCTCCGAAAGCCCCACCGCCTTCGCGAGCGCGGTGAACGACGCGCGGCCGTCCTGCTGCAGCAGGGCGATGAGCGATCTGTCCGTGTTGTCCAGTCCGCGCGCACGTGAATCGTCACCCATGCCGTCCCTCCCTGTGTTTCGGCATGTGATTTGTCAAGTGCGCAGCGTATCGAGACCTGACCAGAAAGCGAGACCCCTGCCGCAGCTTCACGTGATCCGGCGCCAGGATCGTGATTTGCCGAGGATTCGGTGGCTGAGGGGGAAACTCACGAGTCATTCCGAGGCGGTTTGTGCGCCGCTCTGGAACCAGGTGTTCAACGCCGTCGCCGGCGAGCCTTCGCCTGCCCACGCGATGACGCCGTCGGGGCGCAGCAGCAGCGGGCCGGTGTTCGTCACGCGGACGACGTCGACCCGCGGTTCGGTCACGGGCTCGGTCGTGAGCAGGAGGCCGCGGCCGGTGCGGGTGTGCTCGTGCAGCCGGGACGTGCGGCCGTGCTCATCGACGATTTCGAAGTCCGGGCAGTGCTCGCCGACCGGCTTTCGGGCGGGGTAAGGGAACTCGTAGCGGGTGTTGACCCCGGACAGGAGGTCCGCGAAGTACTTGTTCGCCTCGGGCAGGTCCATCAGCTCCGCGACGATCTCGCGCAGTGCGTCGACGTGCGGGCCCGGCGCCAGCAGAGCGGACTGCGCCCGCGTGTTGCGTAGCACCGCTTCGCCGGCGGGGTGCCTCTCGCGCGTGTACGTGTCGAGGAACGCTTCGGGCTTGTCGCCGCGGAGGACGGCGCCGAGCTTCCAGCCGAGGTTGAGCGCGTCGAGCAAGCCGAGGTTGAGGCCCTGGCCGCCGCTGGGCGAGTGCACGTGCGCCGCGTCGCCGGCGAGGAAGACGCGGCCGCGGCGGTAGTCGTCGACCTGGCGGGCCTGGTCGCCGAACCGCCGTTCCTCGCGGAACTCCTCGACGACGACGTCCGCGCCGGTGATCCGCCGGATGCTCGCGGCGAAGCCGGCCGCGGCGACCGGCTCCGGGTTCGACGCGGGTTCGGTGATGCCGACCATGCTGCCGCCGTGCAGGAAGGCGCCCCCGGCGTACCGCCCGGCCGGCGGGACGGCCCCGGCGAACCGCGCCTGTCCGGCGACCGTGCGCAGCAGCGCCGGCGTGCCGGGGAAGGCGAAGCCGGCCAGCTTCCGGACGGCGCTGCGGCCACCGTCGCAGCCGACGACGTACTTCGCGCGCCACGTCCTTCCGGCGGTCACGGTGACACCGTCCACATCGGACTCCAGGGCGGTGACCTCGTGGCCCCGCAACACCCGGACGCCTTCGGCGTGCTTGGCGAGGACACGCTCCAGTTCGGGCTGCCAGATGTTGGTCCGGGGGCGGTCTTCCCGGGGCTCGATCTTGAAGATGTTCGCGAAGTGGCCGCGGGTGGTGCCGTGGTCGCGGGCGAGGTCCTTCGTGCCTTCGACGTCGGCTTCGGCGAGCTGGCGGCCGAGACCGCGTCGCCAGAGCGCCTCGGTCGCCAGCGCGCCCAAGCCGCGTGCCTTCGGCTCTTCGGACGGCTCGGTCAGCCGTTCCAGGACCAGGGGTTCGGCGCCGGCCAGCTTGAGTTCGGCCGCGAGGAACAGGCCCACCGGGCCCGCACCCACGACGATCACGTCGGCATCCACGGTTCCTCCTTAACTAGTTAAGGGCTAGGATGTCCTTAACTAGTTAAGGCGTCAAGGAGGAGCATGTCGCTGGACGTCGACGGCGCGGTGCGCGTCGCGCTTCGCCTGCTCGAAGCCGAGGGGCTGGACAAGCTGACCGTCCGGCGGCTGGCGACCGAGCTGGGCGTCAAGGCACCCGCGTTGTACTGGCACTTCCGCAGCAAGCGCGCGCTGCTCGACCACATGACGGACGCGATCGTCGCGCCGGTGGTCGCCGGGCTGCCTTCGTCGGGGCCGTGGCTCGAGTGGCTCGAAGACGCGGGCTTCGCGCTGCACACGGCGTTGCTCGCGCACCGCGACGGCGCCCGCGTCGCGCTGGGCGCGGACCTCACCGTGGCCCGCGCGCTCGGCGAGGTGGCCGAGCGCGCGGTAGGCGTGCTGCACGACGCGGGCTTCCCGCTCGGGGAGGCCACCCGCGCGGCCGGGGTGCTGGTGCACTTCGTGCTGGGGCGGGCCGTCGAAGCCCAGACACGGCCGTCGCCTTCCGAAGAGGCCGCGGTGATCGCGTCGGAGTCGTTCCCGTTTCCGCTGATGGCGCAGGGGTTGCGGGAACGCGCGGGATCGACGGTCGACGACGACTTCCGGTACGCGCTCGGCGTGCTGCTCGCCGGGTTGGCGGTGGCTAACCGAGGTCGCGGCGGCTGAGGTCCTCGTCGGTTTCGCGGCGCACGAGCAGCGTCGCGACGCCGTCCTTGACGCCGACCAGCGGCGGCCGCCCGACCTGGTTGTAGTTCGAGGCCAGCGAGTGGTGGTACGCGCCGGTGCACGGGACGGCCAGGAGGTCGCCGGCGTGCAGGTCGCCGGGCAGGCCGATGCCGTCGGCGAGGACGTCGCCGGATTCGCAGTGCCGGCCGACGACGGTCATCGGGACGCGCTTTTCCTTGGAGCGGCGCCCGATCAGGCGCGTCGTGTACCGGGCGCCGTAGAGCGACGGGCGGGCGTTGTCGCTCATGCCGCCGTCGACCGCGACGAACGTGCGGCTGCCGCGCTTGACCGCGCACACGCGGTACACCGTGATCCCGGCCGGCCCGACGATCGCCCGGCCCGGCTCGATCGTCAGGCGGGGCATCGGGAATCCGTGCGCCGCGCACTCGTAGGCGAGGGCGACGCGCAGCCGTCGCGAGTAACCGCCGAGGTCGAACGCGGGCTCGCCGCCGACGTACGGCACCGCGTGCCCGCCGCCGAGGTCGAGCTCCCGCAGCGTGACGCCGTGGGTGTCGCGGAGCCGGACGAGCACTTCGGCCATCCGCCGCGCGGCCGCCTCGTACCGGTCGATTCGGGTCACCTGGGAGCCGATGTGGCAGTGCAGGCCCTGAAGTCGCAACCCGGGTTGCCTTTTCACTGCCTCGACGGCGGCGTCGACGTTGTCGGGAACGCCGTCGAGGAGCGAGAAGCCGAACTTCTGGCCTTCGGTACCGGTGCTGATCGACGCGTGCGCCCCGGCCGCGACGCCCGGCGTCACGCGGATCATCACCTGCTGCCCGCCGTGCGCGAGCGCGCCGAGCTGCTCGATCTCGTCGAGCGAGTCGACGATGATCCGCCGGACGCCGTACTCGAGAGCGGCCTTCAGGTCTTCGGGCGTCTTCGCGTTGCCGTGCAGCAGCATGCGCTTCGCGGGGAAGCCGACAGCGCGCGCGACGGCTATCTCGCCCGCGGAGCAGGTGTCGAGCGACAACCCCTCTTCGGCGACCCAACGCAGTACGGACCGCGTACACAGCGCCTTGCTCGCGTACGCGACTTCGACGTCCGGCAGCGCTTCGCGGTATTCGCGGGCGGTGTCGCGGACCTGCTGCTCGTCGAGGAGGTAGGACGGCGTCCCGAAGCGGGCGGCGAGGTGACTGACCTTCGCGCCGGCGAAGAGGAGTTCGCCGTCTTCGCCGAGTCGGGTGCTTCGCGGCCAGACTCCTGGCTCGAGGTGATCGGCGGCTTCGCAGCCGAGGCTGGGAAGAAGCTCGCTGAGCGTCACGGGTGCCTCCGGGCATCACGGCGGATCGGACTTCGCCAGGACACCGCTCTTCGTGCCTCCGGGGCTCACCCGTGAATGCCGTCCTGATGGGTTTCCGCCGGCCGCTGACGTGTTGTTAACGCGCGAGTAACTTCGGCCACACCCCGGTTGACCTGCGAAGAGCTGAATCTCTGCGGCGGAGGGCGTCACACGGGGCATGGTTACCGACACGATGGACGAGACGGAGTTCGCCGAGCTGACCGAGCAGCACCGGCGGGAGCTGCGGGTGCACTGCTACCGGTTCCTGGGCTCGCTGGACGAGGCGGAGGACCTGGTGCAGGAGACGTTCCTGCGTGCTTGGCGCGGGCGTGCGGGGTACGCCGGGCGGGCGAGCGTGCGGGCCTGGCTGTACAAGATCGCGACCAACGCGTGCCTGGACTTCCTGGATCGTTCGCCGCGGGCGATCCCGGTTGTCGACTTGCCGACGGCGTCCGGTTCACACCTGGCGCCCCGCCCCGCGGCAGCGGTCCCGTGGCTGCAGCCGGCGCCGGACGACCTCCTCGAAGCAGCCATCTCGCGGGAGACGGTGGAACTGGCGTTCCTCGCGGCCGTCCAGTACCTCTCGCCACGGCAACGCGCGGTACTCATCCTTTGCGACGTCGTCGGCTGGTCGGCGAAGGAGACAGCGACGGCGTTGTCGACAACCCCGGCTTCGGTGAGCAGCTCGCTTCAGCGGGCGCGGGCGGAGTTGAAGGAGCAGCTGCCTTCGCGGCGTACGGAGTGGCGCGTGTCTTCGAGCAGCGAAGAGCGCGAAGTGGTGGCGCGGTACATCTCCGCGTTGACGACAGCGGACGACGCGGCGATTGCGGCGGTGCTCAGCGAGGATGTCCGCTGCAGCCACCAGCCGGGAGCGGGCGGCCACGAGGGCCCGGAGCCGACTTGGTACAGCGGCCGGGCGACGGTCCTCGAAGGCTGGGCGCCGGTGCTGCGCGGGCCGCGGTCGATGGAGTTGCGGATGGTGCCGGTCCAGGCGAACGGCGGTCCCGGGGTGGCGACGTACCTTCGATTCGATGGGGAGTTCCGGGCGTTCGGGCTCAACGCGCTGCGGATCGTCGAAGGGCGGGTGGCCGAGGTGACGACCTTCGTGCCGGCGGTGTTCGGGGCGTTCGGCCTGCCGGCGGTGTTGGCGGAGGAGGCGTAGGCGGGAACGGCCGGGGCGGCCTGTCACGCCGCCCCGAGCCGGTCAAGCCGGCTTGTGGTCCGCCGCCGTGCCGCAGACGCAGCCTCGGTCCGCTCCCTTGCCCGCCGCCGTTGCCGCGCAGTAGCGGCGGGCTATCTCGTCGTGCGTGCCCAGTGGGTGGGGGCAGCTCGGGCAGCGCGTGCCGGATCGCGAGGCCTCGGGTGCGTCGGGCACTGGGGCCGTCATGCCGCCACCCGCGGCTTTCGCAGCGGCTCGCTCGACTCGTGGAGGTGCTGGAGCACGTACCCGTACGAACGCGCCCAGCCGCACTGGGCGTAGGAAATCCCGCGCCGCGCGCAGAAGTCGCTGACGATCACCTGCGCGTGCCTCAGGTTCGGCCGGGCCATGCTCGGGAACAGGTGGTGCTCGATCTGGTAGTTCAGCCCGCCGAGCGCGAAGTCGACGATCCGGCCGCCGCGGATGTTGCGGGACGTCAGTACCTGCTTGCGCAGGAAGTCGAGCTTGTGCCCGGTCGCGAGCATCTCCATGCCCTTGTGGTTGGGCGCGAACGAGCAGCCCATGTACAGGCCCCACAGGAACTGGTGCACCAGGATGAAGATGATCCCGGTCAGCGGCGACAGCACGATGAACACCGCGGCGAGGTACGCCACCAGGTGCGCGATCAGCAACGCCGACTCCAGCTTGCGGCGCCGAAGATCCTTGCCCAGCACCGCTTTCACACTCGAGACGTGCAGGTTCAGGCCTTCCAGCAACAGCAGCGGGAAGAACAGGAACGCCTGGTACTTCGCCACCCAGCGCAGGAAACCACGCTTCTGCGAGCTCTGCGCCTTGCTGAACGCGAGCATGGCGATGTCGACGTCCGGGTCCTCGTCCTCGTGGTTGGGGTTCGCGTGGTGCCGCGCGTGCGTCGCGATCCACCAGCCGTAGCTCAGCCCGGTGAGTCCACCGTGGACGATCCCGGTGACGTCGTTCGCCCGGCGGCCGCGGAAGATCTGCTTGTGCCCGGCGTCGTGACCGATGAAGGACAGCTGCGCGAACATCATCGCGAAGAAGGCCGCGAGGAACAGCTGCCACCACGAGTCGCCGAGGTAGGCGAACGCGACCCAGCCGCCGCCGAACGCGGCGAGGTTGAGCCCGATGCGGACCGCGTAGTACCGCCGTCGCCGGCGGAGGAGTCCCGCGTCCTTGATGAGCCGGGACAGCTCGGCGAAGTCACTGCCGGCCGTCGCGGGGGTGTCCGGAACCTGGGTGGAAGTCATTCGGCGTCACCGCTCTGGCTAAGTCGTAAAGGCTTGTCCAGCAACGGTTTCCGTCCCCGACGGGGTCCGGGTCCGGTCCGGGAAAAGGGCACTGGGGCCTGGTCGCGGTGGTACCGCGTCCTGTCCCCAGCCTCCCATCCCGCCGCCGTCATGGCAATTCCCCACCGCCTGCCGAAGAGGTGTACAGTCAGCCGCATCGGGATGAAGGTGACTTACCACACACCCGAAACGTCCCGGTCGGGCAGCTCCGGCCGGGGGACAGGAGCCGAGTCCGGGTCCGGAACCCGCTCGTACGCAACCGTGTCGGCCGATCGGCCGGCGAGCAGCCGCCCGTGGTCGCGCTCAGCGACGCCCGAGGCGCCCAATTGGGTTGCTACAGCTTGTTTCTTCCGGCGCGACTCCGGTCATCAGGTGGCTCGTCGGCGAGCCGGACTTCGGCGTCACCGCGCTCCGGCGCGCCGACGAGCCACCACCTTCACGAAAGCCCCCACGACGAAAGCAGTCCGAAGAGCCGTTCGCGTTCGGCTCCCGTCAGCAGCCGGCTCGGCGGCCGGACGTCGGGGCGGCACAGGCCGAGCTGGCCGAGCGCGTCCTTCACCACGCTGACGTTGTTCGCGTTCCCGTTCGCGGCACGCAGTTCCTCGAACGGCCGGATCCGCTCCCAGACCGACATCGCCGCCGGATAGTCCCCTGTGGACAGTGCGCGGAACATCTCCAGCGAGATCGCCGGGTCGACGTTCACCAGCCCCGACGTGAACCCGGTCGCGCCGACGGCGAAGTAGCCGGGCGCCGAGAGTTCGGCCAGGCCGGCGATCCACACGAACCGCTCGAAGCCCGCGTCCCGCGCGACCGAGCCGAACCGCACCGGGTCCGGCACGGCGTACTTCACACCGATGACGTTCGGCGCCGCCTCGCCCAGCGCCCGCAGCTGTTCGCCGGCGATCGCCGGGTTGCGGACGTAGAGCACGACACCGAGTTCGGGCACCGCGGACGCGATCGCGGCGTGGTAGTCGACCCAGCCGTCGCCCGAGATGTACGGGTGCACCGGCTGGTGGACCATGATCATGTCGGCGCCCGCCTCCTGCGCGTGCGCGGCGGCCCGCGTCGCCGAGGCGACGTCGTGGCCGATCCCGGCGAGCACACTGGCCCGCCCGGCCACGGCTTCGACGGTGACCTCCAGGCACTGCCGGGCTTCCGCCGCGTCCAGCGCGTAGAACTCGCCGGTGTTCCCGTTCGGCGTCACGACCTCGATGCCGCCGGTGACCAGCCGGTCGACGAGTTTCGCGTACGTCTGCCCGTCGACGGCGCCCTCGGCGTCGAACGGCGTGACCGGGATGGCCACCACCCCGGACAGCCGCCGCCTCTGCTGCTCGAACGTCATCGGGCTCCCTTCGTCTCGCTGCTGTGCTCACCCGGCAGGCCGCACGCGACCCGGTCGAGGAAGTCCGTGATGTGCCGGCGAAGCAGGTGTTCCGCCTGCCGGGCGTTCCCGCTCTCGGCGGCGGCCAGGATCGCCCGGTGCTCGGCCGCCTCGCCCTGCCACGTCGGGCTGATGCCCCAGCCGGTGACGGTGATCAGCGCGGCCTGGTCGCGCAGGCCGTCGAGGACCTCGACCAGCAGCGGGTTCCCGCAGCCGGCGTAGAGCGCGCGGTGGAACAGCCGGTTGGTCAGGCTCGCCTTCGCGCGGTCAGTGGCGTTCGCGCCGGTCTCGACGCCGGCCAGCACCTGCCGCGCGTCACCGAAGTCCGCGCCGCGCTCGACAGCGCGTCGGACGGCTTCGGGCTCAAGGAGCGCGCGAAGGTCGTACACCGCGTGGGCGCTTTCGGCGTCCATGACCCGGACCGCCGCTCCCTTGTACGTGCTCATCGTGACCAAACCGGAACCGGCGAGGATCCGCAGCGCTTCGCGCACCGGTGTCTTCGACACCCCGAGCAGGGCGCCCACCTCGGCCTCGACGAGCGTTTCGCCCGGCCCGAACTCCCCGCTCAAGATCGCTTCCTTGATCGCGTCGCGCACGAAATCGGTGCGCGAGACGGGCGGCGGCGGCCTCCTGGCCGAAGAAGTGCTCGCCACTGGCATGTCCGATCTGATATACGATGCGACATACAACATTATCACGGACCCAGGGAGCAGCCATGCAGCGTCGCACCGGCTTCCGATTCCGACGAGTGCTCCTGGCGGCGAGCCTCGCCGCCGGTCTGGCGGCCTGTGGCGCGCCCGGCGGGGACGGCGGCCAGGCGGCGGATCCTTCGGCCGTGCCGGACAAGCCGAGCAAGCCCGTCGACCTGAACATCCTCGACGTCGCGGGCAACCTGCAGCTCACCAAGCAGATGATCGAGAACTTCAAGGCCGCGCACCCGGAAGTGCTCTCGAAGGTCACGTACTCGACGGCGCCCGCGCCGAGCATGGCGGGCAAGCTGAAGGCCGAGCAGGACGGCGGCGTCGCCCAGACGCACCTCGTCCTCAGCGGCACGGACGGCCTCTCCGCCGGCATTGCGAACGGCACGCTGGCGAAGGTGCTCCCGGACTTCGCCGGCCGGTTCCCGAACCTCATGCAGAACTACCTCGAACCCGCGGCCAAGATGCAGGAGTTGGCCAACGGCTACGGCGTCGAGGTCGTCTACTACCCGTCCGGCCCGCTGCTGGAGTTCAACCCGGGTGCGGTGCCCACGGCGCCCGCGTCGCCGCAGGAGCTGCTCGACTGGGCCAAGGCCCACCCGGAGAAGTTCCAGTACGCGCAGCCGTCCAACTCCGGCCCGGGCCGGACGTTCCTGATGGGCCTGCCGTACCTGCTGGGTGACAAGGACCCGAAGGACCCGGACAAGGGCTGGGACAAGACCTGGGCGTTCCTGCAGGAGCTGGGCAAGTACGTGAAGTACTACCCCTCCGGCACCACCGAGACCATGAAGAACCTCGCGTCCGGCTCGGTGGACGTGATCATGTCGACGACCGGCTGGGACATCAACCCGCGCAAGCTCGGCACGGTGCCCAACACGGTCAAGACCGCGATCATGCAGCCGATGCACTGGGTCACCGACGCCCAGTACGCCCTGATCCCGAAGGGCCTCTCGCCCGACCAGGAGTCGGCGATCCTGCAGCTGATCGCCTGGATGCTGAAGCCGGACCAGCAGGCGATCGCCTACGACGACGGCTACTTCTACCCCGGCCCGGCGGTCAAGGACGTCACCCTGCAGATGGCACCGCAGAAGAGCCAGGACACGATCAAGCAGTTCGGGCGCCCGGAGTACGAGCAGTGGATCGCGCAGTACCCCAAGGAGACCTCGCTGCCGGCCGACCAGCAGGTGAAGGCGTTCGACAAGTGGAACCAGCTGGTCGGCGGCTCGAAGGTCGGCAAGAAGTGACGTTCGGGCAGCTGCGGCTGGACGGCGTCTCGCGCAGCTTCGGCACCGCGAACGCCCTGAGCGGCCTCGACCTCGCCATCGCGCGCGGCGAGTTCGTGGCCCTGCTCGGCCCGTCCGGCTGCGGCAAGTCGACCGCGCTGAACTGCCTGGCCGGTCTGCTGCCCCTGACGGGCGGCAGCATCTGGCTCGACGACACCCGCATCGACGGCCAGCCCCCGGAGCAACGCGGGTTCGGGATGGTCTTCCAGAACTACGCGCTGTTCCCGCACATGTCGGTCCGCGCCAACGTCGGCTTCGGCCTGAAGATGCGCAAGGTCGGCCGCGCCGACGCCCGCCGGCGCGTGGACGAGGCCCTGCGCCTGGTCCAGCTCACCGACCACGCGGCGAAGTTCCCCGCGCAGCTGTCCGGCGGACAGCAGCAGCGCGTCGCCATCGCCCGCGCCGTCGTGCTCGAGCCACCGGTGGTCCTGATGGACGAGCCACTGTCCAACCTGGACGCCAAGCTGCGCCTCGAGATGCGGATGGAGATTCGCCGCCTCCACCAGACGCTCGGCCTGACCACGGTGTACGTCACCCACGACCAGGAGGAGGCCCTGTCACTGGCCGACCGCCTGGTGGTGCTGCGCGAGGGCGCGGTGCAGCAGATCGGCACGCCCGAAGAGGTCTACGCCCAGCCGGTGAACAGTTATGTCGCCTCCTTCATGGGGTATCGCAACCTGCTGGACGTGACGGTCACCGGAACCGCCGGCACCTCGGTCACCGTGGAGGGCGCGGGAGTCCGCCTGACCGGCCGCGGCTCGCTCGCGCAAGGCCCGGCCAAGGTGGCGATCCGCCCGGAGGACTTCGTCGTCGGCGACGGCGCGGAGAACGCCCTCGACGTCACGGTCGAGATCGTCGAGTACCACGGCCGCGAGCTTTCCGTCTCGGCCCGTCTCGAGAACGGGACGCCGGTGTACTTCCGGACGGACAAGCGCCTGGCCCCCGGCGACACCACCCGGATCGGCGTCCCGGCCGAGCGCGTCCTGGTGTTCGAGCCATGACGGCCGTCGCGAGTGCCCGCCCGGCACTGCGCCACCGCCTGGCCGAACGCGGCATCGACCGCACCCTGTTCCTCCTGGTGCCCGGCCTGCTGGTCACGGCCTGCCTGTTCCTGTACCCCTTCCTGTACGGCCTCCAGTTGTCGTTCGCCCCACGCCGGGGCGGCGTCTTCGCCAACTACGCGCGCTTCTTCGGCGATCCTTACCTCCGCGACACCATCTGGACGACGCTCGGCATCGCGCTGCCCGCGACGTTCATCAACGTGCTCGCCAGCATCCCGATCGCGTACGTGATGCGCGGCCGCGTCCGCGGCAAGCGCCTCCTGACGACGATCCTCGTCGTGCCGATCACGCTCGGCACGGTGCTCACCGCGCAGGGCCTGATCATGTACGGCGGCCCGGCGGGCTGGCTGAACAAGCTGCTCACCGTCCTCGGCGTCACCGACCAGCCGCTCCAGCTGATCCACAACTACACCGGCGTGCTGCTGTCCCTGGTGATCACCGGCTTCCCGTTCTCCTTCCTGCTGACGTTGTCCTACCTCTCGGGCATCGACCCCTCCCTGGAGAAGGCGGCCGCGACCCTCGGCGCGAACCGGGTCCAGCGCTTCCGCCGGATCACGCTGCCCCTGCTGGCTCCCGGCCTGGCGATCACCTTCTGCCTTTCGTTCGTGATGGCGTTCTCCGTGTTCCCCTCCGCACAACTCGTCGGCGACCCCGCGAACGAGACCCGCGTCATCTCGATCGCGGCCTACCACGCGGCGTTCGAGGAGTACGACTACTCGATGGGCTCGGCCGTCGCGATGCTCATGGCGGTGGTCATGCTGATCGTGATCGGCCTGGTCATGGCGTGGCGCGGCACGCTGTACCGCGGAGCGACCGGAGGCAAGGGATGACCGGTTGGGTCGCGCGTCCCGGACGTTGGGTCGTCTGGGCTGTCGTCGCGTTCTTCTTCGTCAACCTCGCCGGCGTCGTGCTCTCGGTGGTCGTCGACTCCTTTGGGGTGCAGTGGTTCGGCACCTGGCTCCCGGACGGCTTCACGACCCACTGGTACGCCGACGCGTGGCGCGAGTTCGGCCTCTCCGACGTCCTCCTCACCACGGCGATCGTCGCCCTGGTGGTGATCGCCGTGTCGGTGGCGGTCGGCGTCCCGGCCGCCTACGCGCTGGCCCGCCGCTCGTTCCCCGGCAAGCGCCTGGTGATGCTGCTGTTCGTGCTGCCGATCCTGATCCCTCCCATCACCTACGGCATCCCGCTGGCCACCGTGCTCTACAAGTTCCACCTGGCCGGCACGATCACCGGCGTCATCCTGGCCAACCTGGTGCCGTCGGTGCCGTTCGTCGTGCTGACCATGACGCCGTTCATCGAGCAGATCGACCCGAAGATCGAAGCCGCCGCGCGCATGTCCGGCGCGCGCACGGTCTCGGTGTTCACTCGGATCCTCGGCCCGCTGCTGCTGCCGGGGATCCTGGCCGCCTCGATCCTCGTGCTGGTCCGGACGGTCGGCATGTTCGAGCTGACGTTCCTCACCGCCGGCCCGGACTCGACGACCCTCGTCGTGGCGCTCTACAACTCCGTGTTCGCCGCGGGCATCCGGGCCAACCAGTCGGTCGACGCCATGGCGACCATCTACACCGCTTCCATGCTCGTGCTCCTTCTCGTCGCGTTGCGGTTCGTGAACCCGACCCAGCTGGTCACCCGGATCCGGGAGGAGGCCTAGCTAGTTCGCTCATGCGTTCGACTTTACCGCCAAAAGTCGAACGCATGATCGACACGATCGAGCGAATCCGCAGGTCTTGCGCCTCCCCCGAGGGGAGCTGCCACGCTTGTGGCATGCGGTATTCGATCGGCGAACTCGCTCACCGGACCGGGCTGACGGTCAAGGCTGTCCGGTTCTACTCGGATCGCGGCCTTGTGCCGCCGTCCGGGCGCAACACCGCGGGCCAGCGCCGTTACGACGACGCCGCGCTCGCCCGGCTCGACGTCATCCGGGTCCTCCGCGACCTCGGTGTCGACCTCGCCACGATCCGGCGGGTGATCGACGGCGAGACCACCGTCGCGGAGGTGGCGGCGGAGCACGCCGCGGCGGTGGAGGCGCAGATCGGCGTGCTGCGCCGGCGAAGGGAGGTGCTGAACGCGGTGGCGGACCGCGGCTCGTGCCCCGAGGAAACGAGTCTCTCGCACCAGCGGGCATTGCTGTCCGAAGTGGAGCGGCAGTGCCTGATCGGCGACTTCCTCGCCGATGCGCTGGGTGCTCGTCCCGAGCTGGCGGGGATCGCCCGGACCCTGACCCCGGACCTGCCCGAGGACCCCAGCCCCGAGCAGGCCGAGGCGTGGCTCGAGCTGGCCGCGCTGATGCGGGACACGGAGTTCCGCGCGAACCTGCGCCGGTTCGCCGACCGTCACGAAGCCGGGTTGCGTCGTGACCTGGCGGCCGAGGTGCGGGACGCCGTCACCCCGGCCGTCGCGGCCGGGATCGTGCCGAGGTCCCCGGCGGCGAAGGCGATCGTCGACGGGCTGGGGCGCGAACCCGGCGAGCTCCGGGAATGGCTCGACGTCGCCAACGATCCGCGCCGCGAGCGCTATATGCAGCTATTGGGGGTGATCAACGGCTGGGCGGCACCGGAAAGCCTGGCTCCCGCCTTCGACTGGCTGGCCGAGGCCATGGCGGCCTGACCGCCTCCAGGATCGATGCCAGCGCGTCCTCCACCGGTTGGGCGTCCACCCGGCGTCCGTCGCGCAACCGGACGGAGAGCTGCCCGGCGGCGACCTCCTGCGGCCCGATCACGGCCTGGAACGGCACCAGCCGGCCGTCCCGGATCCGCGCGCCGAGGCTGCCTTCGGACGCGATCTCGACGCGCAGGTCGTCGCAACTGTCCAACAGCGACCGCGCGTAGGGGAGTTCGGCGGCGGACAGCGGCAGCAACCGCAGCTGCACCGGCGCCAGCCAGGCCGGGAACGCGCCGCCGTGGACCTCGACCAGCTGCGCCACCGCGCGTTCGACGCTGCCGATGATGCTGCGGTGCACCATGACGGGCCGGTGCTTCGCGGCGTCCGCGCCGACGTACTCGAGGCCGAACTGTTCGGGCTGGTGGAAGTCGACCTGGACGGTGGACAGGGTCGACTCGCGACCCGCGCTGTCGGCGATCTGGACGTCGATCTTCGGGCCGTAGAAGGCGGCTTCGCCCTCGACCGCGTCGTACGGGAGGCCGTCGAGGACCGAGCGCAGGATCGCCACGGCGCCGTCCCAGTTGCCGGGCACGTACTTCCCGCCGGGACCGGGCAGGGACAGGCGGTAGCGCGCGGGGCGGATGCCGAGCGCGTCGTAGGCCTGCCGGATCAACGCGAGCGCGGCGGCGGCCTCGGCTTCGACCTGGTCGAGGGTGCAGAAGACGTGCGCGTCGTTGAGCTGGATCGCGCGCACCCGGTTCAACCCGCCGAGCACGCCGGACAGCTCGCTCCGGAACATCCCGCCGAGCTCGGCGATCCGCAGCGGCAGTTCGCGGTAGCTGCGGCCGCGCGAACGGTAGATCAGCGCGTGGTGCGGGCAGAGGCTCGGCCGCAGCACGAACTGCTCGCCGTCGACGTCCATGGGTGGGTACATGTCGTCGCGGTAGTGCGCCCAGTGCCCGGAAATCTCGTACAGTTCCCGTTTTCCGAGCACCGGCGAGTGGACGTGCCGGTAGCCGGCGTGGCGTTCGAGACCGTGGACGTACTGCTCGAGGCTGTGCCGGACGACGGCGCCGTCGGGCAGCCAGTAGGGCAGGCCGGCGCCGATGAGCGGGTCGGTGCCGAACAGGCCGAGTTCGCGGCCGAGCTTGCGGTGGTCGTGCACTGTGGACTCCTCGTGGACGGCGAGGCGGAGGACCACAAGACGAAAGCCCGGGGCGACCGCCCCGGGCTTTCGTGAGCATGGATCAGCGCGCCGGGACACTTTCCGGCGTCGTCGTGTTCGCTGCGCGCTGCATGGATTCGACGGTAGCAGGATCGTCCAGCTGTTATTCCGGCACGAGCCGGAACGTGTCGAAGTCCGGTTTTCCGGCGGGCCGCAGCACGAGCACGGTGACGCCCGCGCCGGTGCGCCGGGTTTCGACGTGTTCGAACTTCTTCGGCACGACTCCGTCCGGGAAGAGCCGCCGTCCCTTGCCGAGCACCACCGGGAAGAACCACAGCCGGTACTCGTCGACGAGGTCGTGGTCGAGCAACGTCCGCAGCAGCTCGCCGCTCCCGTGGACCTGGATCTCGCCGCCCGGCCGGGACTTCAGGTCGCGGACGGACTCGACGACGTCGCCGCCCACTATCGACGTGCCCGCCCACGGAGAGTCCTTCAGCGTGCGTGAAACCACGTGCTTCGGCAGGCCGTTGAGCCGCGACGCCAGCGGGTCGGCGGGGTCGGTGACCTTCGGCCAGTGCGCGGCGAAGATGTCGTGCGTGCGACGGCCGAGCAGGAAGGCGCCCGCGCGGGCGATCCACTCCTCAGCGAGGGCCGCCATGCCTTCCTCGTAGAACGGCGTCACCCAGCCGCCCAGGTCGAACCCGCCGGACGTGTCCTCGTCGGTGCCGCCCGGGCCCTGGTAGACGCCGTCCAGGCTCAGGAACGTCGTGGCGATCAGCTTGCTCATGGTGCCTCCTCGGATGCCGGGTACCAGTACGTCACCCGGGGAGGCGCCGGATCGACATCAGGACGCCAGGAACAGCTCCAGCTGCTCGACGACGAACGCGTGGTCGTCGGCTTGCGGGAGCCCGGACACGCCCACCGTCCCGACCGGCCCCACGCCGCGGACCAGCACCGGGAACACGCCGCCGTGGGCCGCGTACTCGTCCGGGTCCAGGCGCGAGTCCGCCTCGAACGAGCCGCCCTTCGCGCGGAACTGCGTGCCCACGTAGAGCGAGCTGTGGCCGTAGCGGTCGACCACGCGGCTCTTGCGGTCGATCCACGCGTCGTTGTCCGCGGACGTCCCGGGCAGGGCCGCGTGGAAGAGACGCTGGCCGCCGCGGCGGACCGAGATCGTCACCGGCAGCCCGCGCTCCCGCGCCGCGGCCAGCAGCTGGGCGCCGAGGGCCAGCGCCGTCTCGTTGTCGAACTTCGTGAACTGGAGACGTTCTTCCTGGTCAGCGAGCTGGGCGAGGCGGTCGGCTTCGGTCATCCACCCATTAAATCAACACTGTTGTTTAATCGCCAGTGAACTCGGTCAGGGACAGCACGTTGCCGTCCGGATCGCGGAACCAGGCGATCCGCCCGCCAGGCGTGGTCCAGATTTTGTCGGTGTCCTGTGGCAGCGTGTCGAACGTGAGGAACTCCACGCCCCGGTCGCGCAGGCCGGCCACCGCGACCCGGATGTCGGCGACCGCCCAGCCGAGCACCGTGAACGGCTGGGGCGTGAATTCGGCGACGGCGGTGACGCGCAGCATGGTCGTTCCGCTTCGGAACACACACGCGAAGGGGGTCTGCTCGATGAACTCGAGCCCGGCGACATCCGTGTAGAAGGCACGTGAACGTTCCAGGTCGGTCGACGGTGCGAAGGCGACCAGTTCCGCTGAACCGAGCATGGCTCCACCTCTCTCCCGTCGGCGAAGCTACCTGGTTCGCCGACGTGGGAGAACCTCGTGCGAGGAGGCAGGCATGGGCCGCATCCGGCGGCGCACGGTGCTCGGCGGCGCGGCCGCGGCGACCGTCGCCGGCTCGCTGACGGCCGCGTGTGCGGCGCCGCCGCGCAAGGGGACGATCGACGACGTACGCCACGTCGTGGTGCTCATGCAGGAGAACCGGTCGTTCGACCACTACTACGGGACGATGGCCGGCGTCCGCGGCTTCGGCGACCGCGCGGCGCTGCGGGACGTCTTCCGCCAGCGCGGCAAGGGCGCGCCGGTGCTGCCGTTCCGGGTCGACACGTCCGTTGTGGACGGCCAGGACCTCGGCGAGCTGCCGCACGACTGGAACAGCACGCACCGCGCGTGGAACGGCGGCGCGTACGACGCGTGGGTCGCCGCGAAGAGCCCCATGACGATGGGGTACTTCACGCGCGACGACATCCCGTTCCAGCGCGCGTTGGCGAGCGCGTTCACGCTGTGCGACCACTACTTCTGCTCGATCCAGGGCCCGACGCAGCCGAACCGGCTGTTCCACTGGACCGGCACGATCGACCCGGAGGGCATTGCCGGCGGCCCGGTCACGCACAACTTCCCGGACTACGAGCCGTCGTTCCGCTGGACGACCTACCCCGAACGGCTCGAGTCCGCCGGGATCACGTGGCGGATCTACGCGAACGACGAGGAGCGCGGCGTCCCCGAGCACTTCGTCGGCGACTACGGCGACAACCCGCTGTGGCTGTTCCAGAACTTCCACGACGCGCTGTACTCGATGGACCCGGTGAAGCGGCGGCTGGCCGAGCGCGCGAACCTGCGCACGAAGCTGCTGCCCGATTCGGGGAAGGGCAAGGAGCTCGACCACGTGCTGGCGGAGTTCCTCGCGGACTGCGCCGCTGGGACGTTGCCCGCGGTGTCGTGGGTCGTGGCGCCGTACGGCTACTGCGAGCACCCCGCCGCCCGGCCGGTCGACGGCGCCGCCTACATCCAGCGGATGCTGAAAGCGTTGTGGGACAACCCTTCGCTCTGGGAGTCGACGGTCGTCTTCATCAACTACGACGAGAACGACGGCTTCTTCGACCACGTCGTCCCGCCGACGCCGCCACCCGGAACCCCGGGCGAGTACCTGCCGGGCAATCGGCCGGAGAGGGGTGGGGCGTCCGGCGCGCCGCTGCCGATCGGGCTGGGGCCGCGCGTGCCGATGACCGTCGTCTCGCCGTGGAGCCGCGGCGGCTGGGTGAACTCGCAGGTCTTCGACCACACGTCGGTGCTGCGGTTCCTCGAAACCTGGACCGGGGTGCGCGAGCCGAACATCTCGGCCTGGCGCCGCGCCATCTGCGGTGACCTGACCAGCTGTTTCGACTTCCGCGCGCACGACACGACGATCCCGCTGCTGCCGGACGCGGACGCGTTGCGCGCGGAAGCCGACCGGACGCAGTCCCGGCTGCCGAAGCCCGGGCTGGGGCCAGGGGCGCTCGTCCAGGACCCCGGCACGGCGAAGGCGCGCCCGCTGCCGTACCAGCCGGTCGCCTGGGTCACGGCCGGGCCGGGTGTGCTGAAGCTGCACCTGGCCAACCACGGAACGCAGACGCTGCAGCTGGCCGCGTACGCCTACCACGCGGGCGGAGCGTCACAACGCTTCGACGTCGCCCCGAAGACCGAGATGACCGGCGAAGTCCCCTACGCCGAGGCGTACGACATCGCGATCCACGGGCCGAACGGCTTCGTCGTCGAGGCTTCCGGCAAGGCGGGCCTCGACGCGTCCGTCACGTTCACGCCGGCGCCCGCGCTGCGCGTCACGGTGACCAACAGCGGGCCGGCGCCGGTCGCGCTGAACGACGTCACCCTTCCGCCGGGTGGGTCGCACGACTACCCGGTGCCGGCGACGAACGGCTGGTACGACCTCGTTTTGGAGACGCCGGGGTGGCGCCGCCGCTTCGCCGGCCACCTGGAGGACGGGAGGCCATCCAGGACCGGGCCTTAACGCAGGGCGTCCAGCGCGAACGCGGCGAGCATCGCGACGCCGCTCGGCATCGCGTCCTCGTCGAAGAGCACGCGGTTGGAGTGGTTCGCCGCCGCCTCGGCGGGGTCGACGCCGGGTGGGCACGCGCCCAGGAACGCGTACGCGCCCTGGACGCGTTGCAGGACATAGGAAAAGTCCTCGGCGCCCATCAGCGGGTCGGCGAGCAGCTCGACGTTCTCCTGGCCGAGCACCTCCGCGCCGAGCCGCAGGACCTCGGCGGCGACGCGGTCGTCGTTCACCGTCACCGGGTAGCCCGGCTCGACGTCGGCGACCACGCGGCACCCGTACGCCGCGCCGACCTGCTCGCACACCTTGGGCAGCTCGGCGCGGACCAGCGCGCGCGTCGGCTCGGAGAGCGTGCGGATCGTGCCCTCGAGCTCGGCGGTCTCCGGGATGATGTTGGACGTCGTGCCGGCCTGGATCCGGGTCACCGAGAGCACGGCGGGGTCGAACACGCTGACCCGGCGCGTGATCATCGTGTGCAGCGCCCCGACCATCGCCGCGGCGGCGGGCACCGGGTCGATCGTGTGCTGCGGCGCCGAGCCGTGGCCGCCCTTGCCGGTGACGCGCACGTGGAACGAGTCCGCCGACGCCATCAGCGGGCCCGGCCGCACCTGCAGCAGCCCGCTGCGCGCGTTGGCCAGGATGTGCACGCCGAACGCGCGCTCGACCCGCGTCCCGGCGGCGTCGAGCACGCCCTCGTGGATCATGAACCGGGCGCCGTGGTGGCCCTCCTCGCCCGGCTGGAACATGAACACGACCGAGCCGGCCAGCTGGTCCTTGCGCCCGGCGAGCAGCCGGGCCGCCGACGCCAGCATCGCGACGTGCGTGTCGTGCCCGCACGCGTGCATCGACTCCTCGTCCTCGGAGGCGAAGTCGAGGCCGGTCTCCTCGGTGAGCGGCAGCGCGTCCATGTCGCCGCGCAGCAGCACCGCGGGGCCGGGCTTCCCGCCGCGCAGGACGGCCGTCAGCGACGTCGTGGCCTTGCCTTCGGTGATCTCCAGCGGCAGGTCGGCGAGGGCCTCCTTGATCGCCGTCTGGGTGCGCGGGAGGTGGAGCCCCTGCTCCGGGTGGCGGTGGACGACGCGCCGGAGCGCGACCGTGCGGTCCTGCAGCGCCCGCGCGTCGTCGAGGAGGCCGGCGAACGGCGTGCCGGGCAGGGTGGGCAGGTCAGTGGGGCCGGTCATGGTCCCGATAGTGCCCCATGCGGCGCTTCGGGCGCACCGTGCGTGCGTTCGGTCGAGCGGCGGAATACGGTGTGCGCATGGCGGTGGATGAGCCGGTCACGGGCTTCGCGGTAGCCGTGGTCCGGGAAGACGGTCGGTGGCGGTGCAGTGCGCTCGACCCGGGGGCGCTGACCGAGCTGGACGCAGCGATCACTGAACTGGGCAAACTACGTTCCACCGGCGCGAGCTTCGGGCTCCTGGCGGTCGACGACGAGTTCTTCGTCATCGTCCGCCCGAGCCCGCGGGGGCCGTCGTTGCTGCTCTCGGACGCGGCGGCGGCGCTGGACTACGACATCGCGGCGGACGTCCTCGACGTCCTGCGCGTCGATCCACCGGACGAGGAGGACGACTCCGTCTGGCCCGAGGGCGACCTGGGGATCCTCGCGGACCTCGGGCTGCCCGGGCCGGAGCTGGAGGTCATCGTCGGCGAGGTCGACCTCTACCCGGACGAGCAGCTGCAGATGGTCGCGCAGCGCTGCGGGTTCGGCAGCGAGTTCGCCAAGCTCCTGGACGAGCTCTGAGACGGCTGTCCGACACCGAGGCCGTGGAGGCCGCGCTGGAGGCCGCGCGGGCTCCGGGCGCGGACGTCCCGATCGGGGCGGTCGTGTTCGGCCCCGACGGTGTCCCCCTGGCGGCGGCGCGCAACGCGCGCGTCGAGCTGGGCGACCCGACGGCACACGCGGAGATCCTGGCCCTGCGCGCGGCGGCGTCCGTGGTCGGCGACGGCTGGCGCCTCGAGGGCTGCACGCTGGCGGTGACGCTGGAGCCGTGCACGATGTGCGCGGGGGCGCTGGTGCTGGCCCGCATCGCGCGGCTGGTGTTCGGGGCGTGGGAGCCGAAGACGGGCGCGGTGGGGTCGCTGTGGGACGTGGTGCGTGACCGCCGTCTCAACCACCGGCCTGAGGTGCACGGAGGCGTGCTGGTCGACGAGTGCGCCGCGGTCCTGGAGACGTACTTCGCTACGCGTCGCTGATTTCTGGGTACTCCTCCGGTATGACGATGAAGCACAAGATCCAGCAGGCAGTGGGTAGTGCTCGCGAGAAGGCCGGCGAGGTGACCGGTAACCGCCGTCTGGAGTCATCGGGCCGCGCTCAGAAGCGCTCGGCCCAGTTCCGCTCGGCGGTCGACGACGTCCGGGTACGGGCGGGCCGCGCGGTGCGGGAGGCGCAGGTCAGGCTCCGGTCCGGGCGCCGTATCGACCCCTCGTGAGGCCGCGGCAGGCCCTCGGGTATTGTTCTCGGCGGTGGCGTGTCCGAGCGGCCGAAGGAGCACGACTCGAAATCGTGTGACGGCTAATCCCCGTCCGTGGGTTCAAATCCCACCGCCACCGCTCTCATCCGGACCCCCGGTCAGCTCAGCTGGCCGGGGGTTCGTGCGTTCCCGGTGGCTTCTCCCGGCCGGCTTGACTTGAAGGGGACTTGAAGTGTGAGCGTGGTCGGTAAGACCCGATCACCAAGGAGCGCCACATGAAGGTCCTCGTCACCGGGGCCACCGGCAACACCGGCCGCCACGTCGTCACCGGCCTGCTCGACCAAGGCATCGACGTCAGAGTGCTCGTCCGGGACCCGTCCAAAGCCCGCCAGGGCGAAGTCGCGGTTGGCGACATCACGGACCCAACCGAAGCCGCCGAAGGGGTTGATGCCGTCTATTTCGTCTGGCCCTTCTACTCCTCCGAAGGAATCAACAAAGCCGTAAAACCCTTCAAAGACAAGAAAGTCGTCTACGTCTCGTCCGCGGCAGCAGAGGACGGCGGATTCTGGGGCGAAGTGGAAAGCGCAATCGGGAAAGTCACCGATGACTGGACCTTCCTCCGCATCACCGGCCTCGCCACCAACACCCTCGGCTGGGTGGCCCAAGCCAAAACCGGCAAGGTCCGCGCCCCGTACGGACAAGCCAAACGATCCCTCGTGCACGAGAAAGACGTCGCCGACATGGCCGTCAAAGCTTTCACCGAAGACCACGCGAAACAGGTCTACCTCGTGACCGGACCGGAGGCCCTGAGCCAGGCAAACCAGGTGAAGATCATCGGGCAAGCGATGGGAAAGCCCGTCCGCTGGGAAGAACAACCCGAACAGGAAGCGATAACACAGCTCGGCAAAGAATTCGCGGCACAAGCGCTGCCCTATTGGGCGTCTCTCGTGGCAGAACCGGAACCCGTCTCGCTCGACGTCCCCACGGTCACCGGCCACCCCGCGCGGCCCTTCGAAGACTGGGCGCGGGAACGGTTCAGCTGAGCTCGACCGCCGGCGACGTCAGGGGCTCCAGCTCAGCCACCAGCGAAGACAACGACGCCACCTGGGCGAACACCGTCCGGACCACCGCCGTGCACGTCGAACTGACCGTGCTCACCACCTCGGCCGAGCGGTCGCCCGCCAGGACCGCCGCCACCGATGCCGCGGCTGCCGCTGCCAGCTCGCGCACCTGCGCTGCCGTCGAAACCGCCAACGTGTCCAGCTCCGAGGCGATCCGGGCGCCCAACGCGGCTGTCGCGGCGGCCGCGCGGGCCGCCGCGCCGTACTGACCGTCCACTGTGTCCGCCCAGATACCGAACGTCTCCGCGCTGCCGCCCGTCTCCGCGTGCTCGACGCCGGTGCGGAACTCCGTCGACGCCGACGTCACCAGCGACGCCCCCGCGTCGACCGCCGTAGCCGACGCGTTGATCGATGGCGGTGAACAGTCCAGGTGGCGCAGGGCCGCGACCGGGTCCGGGGCGCCGATGCGGCCCGCCGCCGCTCGCAGCTCCGCCAGCGCGGACGCCGCCGACGTCAGGGCCGGGTGCTCGAACACCTCGACGAGCGAGGTCACGGCGCCACCGCGATGCGGCCGCGGAAGCCGGTGCTGCGGGTGCTCTCCGCCGTCATGCGCAGGCGGCCGGCCAGGTCGGACGTCGCGTCGCCGAGCACCCTCGCGTCGGCTTCGCGGGCCGCCAGGGCCGCCGCCCAGCGGGCCGCCAGCTCGCGGGCCTGGGCCGAGATGCCGAACGGCGTCGAATCGACGCGCGCCTCCGCGAACCTCCCCGCCGCCTTGTCGTCCGCGGCCGCGGCCTGATCCAGCAGGTCGGCGGCCGCGCGCAGCCGGTCTGGCTTCGTCGGGGGGTTCCGGGTGGCGAAGCCCCCGGCCCCGGGGCGCAGCCCCGGGATGTCACTGTCGATCCGCGAGCCTCTGCCTTCCGGCATGGGGACCTCCGTCGTCAAGGGCGCTCACCCGATCGTGGAAGATCTTGCCTCATGGCCCCGAGCCGCCCCGCATCGCGGTGACCTGCGGCGTTGAACAGCGTTCCACCAAGTGGACGTCTTGACCGCGTGCCGGGAAGAAGGCGACCATGAACGCATGCCCGCCACCTCGGAAAGCACGCCAATCCGGTGGCACGGCCGCGCCTCCAAGCGGTCGGTCGGGGAAGGCACCGTGGAGCTCCTGCTGCGCCGCGGCCGCCTGGGCTCGCCCCCTGCCTGACGCGAGCCCGGCGTCCGAACCCTCCCGAAAACCCTTGGAGCACAACCATGTCCGTAGACGTCCCTGCCCGGATTCAGCTGCGCGAGGCCCGCACGCCCGCCGACGGCATCGTCGAAGGCCCGCGCGTCCTGCACAATCCCCGGGAAACGTACGAGCTCTTCCGGATCCGCCCGCTCGGCCGGGTGATCGGCGCGGAGGTCGACGGCGTCGACCTGCGCGAGCCGCTCACCCCCGACCTGCGCGAAGAGCTCAACCGCGCCCTGCTCGAGTGGAAGGTGCTCTTCTTCCGCGACCAGGACATCACGTCGGCGCAGCAGCGCGCGTTCGCCGCGAACTGGGGCGAGCTGGAGACCAACCCGTTCATCCCGAAGGGTGACGACGACGCCGTCACGCGCTTCGAGCGGACCGCCGCCATGCCCGGCTACGAGAACATCTGGCACGTCGACGTCACCTGGCGGCCCAACCCGGCGCTCGGCTCGGTGCTGCGGCTGATCGAGGTGCCGCCGGTCGGCGGCGACACGATGTGGGCCGACATGGCCGCCGCCTACGACAACCTGCCCGAAGACGTCCGCGCCCGCATCGACGGGCTCACCGCCGTCCACGACTACCTCCCCGGCTTCGACCGGTTCTCCGATCCCGCGCTGCTCGCGCGGTGGCAGGACGAGTTCCCGCCGGTCGAGCACCCGGTGGTCCGGACGCACCCGGAGACCGGGCGGCGCACCCTGTTCGTCAACCAGGCGTTCACCACGCACATCGTCGGCATGGACCGCGACGAGAGCGACCGGCTGCTGCGGTACCTGTTCCTGCAGGCCCACACGCCCGAGTTCCAGGTCCGGTTCAGCTGGCGGCCCGGCTCGGTGGCCTTCTGGGACAACCGCGCGACGCAGCACTACGCGGTCAACGACTACCACCCGCACGTCCGGATCGCGGAGCGCGTCGCCATCGCGGGCGATCGGCCCTTCTGAGCCTTAGCCTGGGGTCATGACCGATGAACCCCAGGCAGTGGTGACCGGTTTCCTCAAGGCTCTCGAAGATCTCGACGTGGACCGAGCGCTGACGTTCGCGGCGAGCGACATCGTGTACCAGAACGTGCCGTTGCCGCCCGCTCGCGGCGTCGCCGCGGTCGAAAAGCAGCTGCGCCTCATGGCCAAGTACGGCTCCGGGTTCGAGGCGCGGACCCACCACATCGCCGCGGACGGCAACGTCGTGCTCACCGAACGCACCGACGTGCTGCGCCGGGGCGCGTGGGAAGCGGAGTTCTGGGTGTGCGGCACGTTCGAGGTCGAAGCCGGCCGGATCGTGCTCTGGCGGGACTACTTCGACTGGACGACGGTCCTGGCCGCGAGCGCGAAGGGCGCCGGACGGGTCGCGCTTGCCGGCGCTCGCTCGCTTCTCGGCCGCTACAAGGCGAAGCAGGCCGTGCGCTAGACCCGGTGTTCGCCGCGGTCGTGGTCCCGAAGGTCCACGACCGCGGCTATCCCCAGCACCAGCACGAACACGCAACTGAGAACAATCAGCCCCCACATGATGGTTCTCCCTCCCCCACGTGTTCGTGCTGGTCGAGAGCTGTCGAGGAGTGGTCTGTGCCACTTTTCCGGCGGCTCACGCAGACCGTACCGCCGCTTCACGCGGGTTGTTCCCGGTCTTAGGGAGCATTTAAGGCAGATGCGCCGGATGGGTGACACCGGCGCCGAAACCTGTCACAGCCCGCGCGCAAATGGTTACGCACCAACAGCTACCGACGCGATTCCTTCCCTGATGGTGACGGTCGTCAAGCGCCGTGCCGAAAGATCCGCGACGTACTGCAGCACTTTGCCCGCCTCGTCTCCGGCGAGCGGTACGCACTCGTTGTCGGCGTTGCGCCGCACCGGGATCAGCTCGAGGCGCGGCTCGTCGCCGAACATGCAGCCGGCCAGCAGCCCGTCGACGTGGCGCCCGCGCATCGCCGGCCAGTCGAAGACGAGGTTCCCGAGGCTGTAGAGGATCGGGCGGCCCCGGTACACCTCGACGGCCTGGATCGTGTGCGGCCCGTGGCCCGCGACCAGGTCGGCGCCGGCGTCGATCACCGCGCGGCCGTAGGCGACCTGGTACTCGGCCAGTTCAGGGCCCGGCAGGCCCCAGTGCATCGAGACGACGACGTGGTCGTGGGCCGCCTTGGCCTGCTTGACGTCGGCGACGAGCCGGTCGAGGTGTTCGGGCACCGGTGTCGTGCGCACCAGCGGCGGCCGGCCCGGGATCTCCGCGACGCGCGGGTCGGGCTGGTAAGCCGTCGTCGCAAACGCTTGCGCGACGCCGGGAAAGTCCAGATGCGCGCCGTAGGGGCGAAGCGACGTGTACGCGAGGAAAGCGACCGTCTGCCCGGCCCGTTCGAGCACGGCGGGCGCGTGCGCGGCGGCGAGGTCCGGGCCGGCGCCGCAGTGCGCGATCCCGGCCTGGTCGAGGACCGGGAGGGTCGCCGGCACAGTGAGGTCGTTGGCGCACGAGACGACGTCGATGCCGCCGGACGTCAGTGCTTCGGCCATCGCCGCGTCGAGGGGACCCTCGAGGTTCGCGAACCGGACATCGGCGCCCTTGAGCAGCGGTGCCAGCCGCTCGAACGCCGTCGACGGCGTCGCACGCCCCTGAACATTGACGTCTCCGCCGAGTACCAGCGTGATCACGAAACCTGCTCTGCCGAACGAGTGACGACGAAAGTAGTTGTTACGAATCGTTGCATCTTTGTCTTCCTCCTCCTCACTTGCCCGGGGGACTATGCCACGACTGTTCAAGCACAAAGGGGACTCAGGGTGACCAAGACCCACAGAGGCAAGGCCGCGCTCACCGCGGCCGTCGCGTCCGGCCTCGTACTCGGCGGGGTGGCCGCGCCGGCCGCGCTCGCCGCGCCGAGCGCCGACGCGGTCATCGCCGAGGTCTACGGCGGTGGCGGCAACTCCGGCGCCACGTTGACCAACGACTTCGTCGAGCTCGCCAACCACGGTACTGCGGCCGCGAGCGTCGACGGGTTCAGCGTCCAGTACCTGCCCGGTTCGCCGAGCGCGTCCAGCACGTGGCAGGTGACGCAGCTGACCGGCAGCGTCGCGCCCGGCGGGCGCTACCTCGTCGCGGAGGGCAAGGGCAGCGGCGGCACGGTCGCGCTGCCGGCCCCGGACGCGACCGGCGCGATCGCGATGTCCGCGACCGCGGGCACGATCGCCCTCGTCTCCGGCACCACCGCGCTGACCTGCAAGACCGCCGCGGACTGCGCCGCCGACACGCGGATCAAGGACCTCGTCGGCTTCGGCACGGCGACCGTGCGCGAAGGCGCCCCGACGGCCGCGCCGTCCAACACGACGTCCGTCGCGCGCGCCGCGTCGCTGGCCGACACCGACGACAACGCCACCGACTTCGCGGTCGGCGACCCGACCCCGACCAACAGCAAGGGCGAGTCGACCGGCGGCGGCAACCCGGGCGAACCCGGCACCCCGGCGAAGATCCACGAAATCCAGGGCACCACGCGCATTTCGCCGTTCAAGGACAAGAAGGTCAGCGACGTCACCGGCGTCGTGACGGCGACCCGCACCTTCGGCTCTTCGCGCGGGTTCTGGCTCACCGACCCGAATCCGGACACCGACCCGCGCACCAGCGAGGGCCTGTTCGTCTACACCGGCTCGACCAGCCCGGCCGTCGCGGTCGGCGACGCGGTGGTCGCGACGGGCACCGTCCGCGAGTTCTACCCGGACGCGCCGGCGACGTCGAACTACCAGTCGCTGACCGAGCTGAGCAGTGCACAGTGGACGGTCGGCTCGCACGGGAACGCGTTGCCCGCGCCGACCGTGCTGAACCCCGACACCGTGCCGACGACGTACGCGCCGTCGCCCGGCGGGAACATCGAACCGCTCACTTTGGAGCCCGCCAAGTACGCGCTGGACTTCTGGGAGTCCCACGAGAGCGAGATCGTCTCGGTCACCGACGCGCGGGTCGTCGGCCCGTCGAACTCGTTCAACGAGCTGTACGTGACGTCCAAGCCGGACCAGCACGAGTCGGTCCGCGGCGGCAGCGTCTACCTGGGCTACGACCAGCTCAACAGCGGCGTCATGAAGGTGTCGTCGCTGATCCCGTTCGACCAGCGGCCGTTCCCGAAGCTCAACGTCGGCGACGTGCTGACCGGCACCACGTCGGGCCCGGTCGAGTACAGCAACTTCGGTGGCTACACGCTGTTCGCCAGCGTCCTGGGGACCGAAAAGGACAACGGGCTGCCGGCCGAGACCACGCGCAAGCAGCGGTCCGGCGAGCTCGCGGTCGCGACGTACAACGTCGAGAACCTGGCGCCCGGTGACCCGCAGGCGAAGTACGATCGGCTCGGCGAGGCGATCGTGACGCACCTCGCGACGCCGGACATCGTCAACCTGGAAGAGATCCAGGACAACACGGGCGCGACCGACGACGGGACCGTCGCGGCGGACCGGACGCTGCAGAAGTTCACCGACGCCATCGTCGCCAAGGGCGGCCCGCGCTACCAGTGGCGCTCGATCGACCCGGTGAACGACCAGGACGGCGGCCAGCCGGGCGGCAACATCCGCGTGGCGTTCCTGTTCAACCCGGCGCGCGTGTCCTTCGTGGACCGTCCGGGTGGGACGCCGACGACCGCGGTGGGCGTCGTCCGCGACCACGGGAAGACGCACCTGACGGCGTCGCCCGGCCGCGTCGACCCGACGAACGAAGCCTGGGAGAACAGCCGCAAGCCGCTCGCCGGCGAGTTCGTCTTCAAGGGCCGCACGGTGTTCGTCATCGCCAACCACTTCAACTCCAAGGGCGGCGACCAGCCGACGCACGGCCGGTTCCAGCCGCCGGTGCGCAGTTCCGAGGTGCAGCGGGCGAAGCAGGCGACGGTGCTGCGCGGGTTCGTCGACTCCCTGCTGGCGTCGGACAAGAGCGCGAACATCGTGGTGGCCGGTGACCTGAACGACTACCCGTTCTCGCCGGCGGTCCAGACGCTCACCGCCGGTGGCGCGCTGAAGGACCTGATCGCGTCGGTGCCGGAGGCCGAGCGGTACAGCTACGTGTTCGAGGGCCAGTCGCAGGTGCTGGACCACATCCTGGCGTCGAAGGCGCCGCGCGGGGTGGACTACGACGTCGTCCACATCAACGCGGAGTTCGCCGACCAGGCCAGCGACCACGACCCGCAGGTGATCCGGTTCCGGCCGGGCTCGGGCAACGCGATCCAGGACGGGCTCAACGACCTGCTCGACTACCTGGAGCAGGTACTGGGCAAGTACTTCCCGTAAGTCTCCGCTGGAAAAGGGCCACCGTCGGGCGCTTTGCCCCGATGGTGGCCTTTTCCGTGTCCGCGCCAATGGGTGACTATGGAACCACGCAGCGTGGAGGGCCGTCTGAGCTTCGACGGACCACAGGGGAGGGTGGCGTGGACGGGTATGCGGTGAAGGCCGACGAGCTGGGCAAGCTCATCGGCGACCTCGACACGGCGGCGGGCCGGATGGCCGACGCCAACCGGAAGCTGGGCGGCGGCGGGGCGTTCGGCTCGCTGGGGACGGCGGACCTGGGCAAGGCGGGCGTCGAGTTCGAGGAGGCATGGGGGTACGGCATCGGGCGCCTCGGCGACGCGGCTTCGGAGATCACTGAGCGGCTGACGCGGGCGAAGGGGAAGTACGAGCAGATCGAGGCGGAGTTCGGCGAGGGGTTGTCGAAGTTCGGCTCGGCGGTGTTGGGGGACGGGCCCGCCTGCGGGACGAGGGGGACCTACCCGAGGGTCGAACAGCCGATCGGCGACGTGCTCGGCGACGACGGCATGGTCGGCGGCGGCGCAACGGGTGGCATCACGGGCATCTTGGACGGGCTGTGAGCACCCGCGACTTCCCGGCCCTGGGCTTCGACCCGGCGCCGGGCGACCTCGACGGCAGCACCGACCTGGCCGGCAAGTACCGCGCGGTGAGCAAGGACCTCGCCGAGGCTGACGACTCGCTGCGGCAGATCGTCCGGAAGCAGGGCATCTGGCAGGGCGAGGCGAGTGAGGCCTTCGCCAGGCGCATCGGCCCGTTGCCGCAGTACCTCGAGGGCGCGGCGCGATCGATGGGCTCGGCGGCCGACGCACTCGAAAAGTGGTCGCACGACCTTGGTGACCTGCAGAAACGAGCGGCGGACCTGGAAGCCCGAGCCGAGGCGGCGGCGAAGGCGGCCGAAGCGGCACGGGCGAACCCGGACCTGGCGCTGGCGAACCGGACGTTCCCGGACCAGCAGTCGCTGCAGATCGCTCAGCGCTTGTTGGACAACGCGGGCCAACAGCTCCAGACCGCGATCGACGGCTGCCAGAACGTCCAGGACGCGGCGAAGCAGCTCCAGCAGGAGCACACGGAGGCGGCGGGCCGGGTCGCGGCGGCGCTGCGGAAGGCGAAGGAGCTGGCGCCGCAGAAGCCGGACGTCCTCGACAAGCTGAGCGACGCCGTCGGCGGGGCACTTGTCGACTTGTCGAACACCCTCGCCGATGGGGTGGACCAGGCTTGGGACTTCGTCCAGGACCACGCGGAGCTGATTTCGAAGCTCTCCGACGTGGCGGGCGACATCGGCAACGGCCTGGGCATCTTGAGCGACGTCCTGCCGCCCCCGGTGGACGAGGTGACGGGCGCCATCGCCACCGGGATGGGCCTGGGGGCACTGAGCGGACACGCCCTGGCCAAGGCCGCCGGAGCCGACGTGGCCCCCGAGACGCTCGCTTTCGATGCGATGGGGGCGGCCACATCGCTGGCCGGCATGGTACCGGGCGTACCGACGTGGGCGCTCAAGCTGTCCACCTACGGGTTACCGGCGGAGCAACTCGCCGGCGAGGCTGCCGCCGGAGCGACGGGCAAGAGCTTCGAAGGTCCGTGGGGTGACTTCACCAACTACTGGCTTCCCAAAGACGCCGGTCAGTGGGCCGCGGCCGGTTCGTCGATCATCGTCGGGGCCGCCCCGTGGGTTGCGGTGGCGCTGGGCAATGCGACCGAAGCGGGCGTCCGAGCGGACAACGCGCCGGAGCGCCGGCGTGCGCGGGCGGAAGACGAGGTGTGGAACTGATGCCTCTCCAAATCGACTTGCCGCCCGGGTTCGCCGGCATGCCGGTGGGCGCCGACGACAAGATGAACCGCGGGCACGCCTGGACCATCGCCGAGAACGTGGCGTCCGGGACGTCCGTCGAAGAGTTCGGCAGCTACCTGATGTCGCTGGTCCCGACCATGCAGGCGAACGGAATCCGGGTGTTCGGCAAGTTCGCGGTCGGTCGCCGCAAGGGTGACGTCGCCACCTTGACGCTCGGGGTGGCGCGGTGGCCGGACCCCGCGCCCGGGAACCGTGACGCCCTCGTGGCGGCGATGGCCGAGCAGTACCGCGGCCGGCACAAGCTCGCGGTGGTCCAGCCGGTGCGGCTGCCGATCGGCCCGGCTCTCGTTGCGATCAGCGGCGGCGAGTTTCACCTGCCCGAGGACGACGTGCGCACGCAGATCAAGGCGGAGTACCAGATCCCGTTGCCGGACGGCCGGTCCGTGGTGATCCTCTCGGTGGTCGCGGAGTCCGAAGACGCCTGGCCGGCCGTCGCCGAGGCGACGGCGAAGGTCGCCTGGAGCCTGCGCAGCCAGGACGTGTCGTGAGCGGCGAGGTCATCGTTGCCGGCTCGCAGTTCAAGGGCAGCCAAGCGGAGATGTTCGGGACAGCCGGAACCCTCGCCGCGATCGTCCTGGTGGCCGCGGGGGTGTTCATCTTCGTGAACAACAAGCGGGAAAAGACCCGGCGAGAACGTATTCGCCGGCTCGTCCAGCAGCTCGACGGCCGGCCCCTCGTGTACGTCCCCTACCGTGACTGCCTGCTGACTGTTCCCGATGTGCTCAGCACGGCTCAGGCGCACGGCTATGCCATGGCGCCCGATCCCGCGGCCTCGCGGTACGAGTTCGCGCGGGGCGCACCCCAAACGGCTTTCACCGGCAACCCCCTGCTGCACGAGGTCGCGGCGCACCTCGATGGGCGCCCGAGTCATCGGGTGGCTGTCTTTTACACCTCGTTGAGCCTCGTCGAGCTGATGGTGCTGGCGCACAGCAGGGGCTACACCGTTCAGCGGAACGGCCGGAACTACGAATTCCTGCGGCACCAGGAGGCACGGTGAACAACGCGCAGCTCATCGAGGAAATGCGCTGGCAGCTCAAGCAGATCGAGGACCGCAAGGCCGAAAACCGGCGCCTCATCGCGGCAAGTGAGCACACCACGCGGATGGTCACCGTGCTGACCGGGCCCGGTGGGATCGTCAGCGAGGTGCGGCTCGCGCCGGACGCCATGCGGCTCGACGCCGAGACGCTCGGCCGAACCATCACCGCCGCCATCCAGGACGCCGCCGCCGGGCGGCCTGCCCCGGTGCGCCGGCCGGCGCCCACCGATGACGACGAGCCCTACGACACCGTCTTCGACGTCTGACCTAGACCGGCGGCTGGTCCCCGCGCTTCGGCGCCGCCCGCTTGGCCCGCCAGCCCAACGCGAGCACCGCCTGCACCAGCTCCTGGTAACTCGGCTTGACCTCCTCGAGGTACCGGTCGAGGTACGCCGGACGCGCCGTCATCACCGGGCGGGGCTCGTCGCCCGGGTCGAGCCACAGCAAGCCCTGGATGTTGTGCAGCGCCATCTTCCACCAGCGCGTTGCGCGCTCGGCCGCTCGCGCCTCTCGGTCGGCCGCCGCCTCGATCGCGGTCCGGGCCGCCTCGATCTCCGCTTCCAAGGCCTCCGCGCGCTGCAACTCCCACGCGCGCAGGTTCTCCGCCGAGCCGCGGGACAGGGCGATGATTTCCTTGTACCGCATGGCCGCGGTGGCGCCGTCGTCGGTCACTGGATGTTCTCCGGACGCTGGAACGGGATGATCACTTCGGGGGCGCCGTGGGTCGTGCGGTCGAAGAACAACGCGCGGCCCGGGCGCGGGGACCAGTGCACCACCTGGCCCGCCGCGAACGGCGCCAGCTCGTTGCCCTGGACGTCGAGCGCCGCCCACGTGCCGATGTCGTCGGTGCCGGCGAAACCCAGCGTGTCCTTCAACCGCGCGATGCTGCGCCACCAGCCGATCGTGTGGATGCCGTGGCCCGGCCCTTGCTTCAGCACCACGCGCAGGTGGTCGAGGCCGCTCTTCAGCTGGCCGACGGCCTTCGCCTCCAACGTCGGCAGCGCCGCGTCGACCCCGTACAGCAGCAGGATCTTCGCGCCGCCCGCCATCGCGCCGGTCATCGATTCCAGCACGCCGGTCAGGTCGTCCACCAGCGTCGCCGCGTGGCCGTCCGTGCGCAGGCGCTCGGTCAGCTCCAGCGCGGCCGGCGCGCACGCCTCGATCGGGCAGCTCAGCAGGAACTCGACCTCGCCGGTTTCGTACTGCCGGGACAGCGACCGCGCCGCCGAGTCCATGATGGACAGTGCCTCGGCCGTCGCCGACCCGAGCACCGCGACGTTGCGGCCCGGTGCCCGCGGCAGGTCCACTCCGCACGCCGTCTCGGTCACGTCGATCGACTGGCCCAGCAGCGCCCGCGGCTTCGCGTTCGTCTTGAGGTCGAGGTACGCCGGGAACTGTTCCAGGATCGGCGAATGCGCGCCGTCGAACAGGCGCGGCCGCGGGAAGTAGCCCGCGTACGCCTCCCACAACCGGTGCTGCAGCCGGACGAACACGTTCTTGCTGCTCGCGTCCGGGATGTGCGCCAGCTGGTTGCCGTGCGCGACACCGGAATCGTGGTTGATCACCGCGTGCCACTTCGGCGCCGACACCGCCGCGTTGTTCGTTTCGGCCAGCACCCGCCGCGCCTTCGGCATTGCGATGCGCAGCGTGCACTGCTCGAACACCGCCGGCTTGCCCCAGAACGCTTCGATGCCGGCGACGTCCTGGCTGGCCAGCACCAGGTGGATGCCCTGCGACCGGCCGCGCCGCGCGATGTCCTCCAGCAGCTGGGTCGCCGCCGCCGTCACCTGGTCGCGGCCCGCGAACAGGTACTGGAACTCGTCGATCACCGCGACGATCCGCGGCCAGTGCCCACCCGGGTCGGCTTCGCGCAGGTCGGCGAGGTTGGTGACCTCGTGCTCCTTCGCGGCCGCGGACCGGCGCCGCAGCTCGTCGGCCAGGAAGCGCAGCAGCGCCAGGCCGAACTCGCGGTCGGTGTTGACGTTCACGCCGACGAGCCGCGCGTGCGGCAGCCAGCTCGCGTCCTTGCGCCCCGGCGCCAGTCCGGCGAACGAGACGCCTTCCTTGAAGTCCAGCAGGTACAGCGCCAGCTCGTCCGGGGTGTACCGCGCCGCGAGACTGCCGAGCAGCGCGTACAGGAAGTTCGTCTTGCCCGAACCGGACGGTCCGCCGATCAGGGCGTGCGGGCTCGCGTCGCCGATGACGACCTCGACCGGCTCGCCCTCGTAGAACCCGACCGGCGCCCGCAGCTCCCGCGCGGAGCTCTCGTGGCCGATCTCGGCCGGCAGCAGGTCGTCGAACGAGCGCGGGCCGCCCTGCTTGGCGATCAGCGCTTCGGCGATCTTGGCGACGGCGCGGATCACCTGCCCCGACGGCAGCGGCGGGTCGAGGGCGACGGTCAGGTCGGTCCCGGTCATGCTGCTGATCGCGTGCCGGTCGTCGACGAGGCTCAGCGTCTCGACGGGCGCGCTCACCGCCGTCGGCACGTCGACCATGATCAGGCAGATCCCGGCGGCCAGCGCGCCGCTCGCGACGCGCTTGAGGTCGCGGGCGCGTTCCGGTTCCAGGGTTTCGCCGTTGCCGTACAGCACGACGACGCGGAACGGCTCGCTCCGCTGCCCGGTCTTCTGCCGCATTTCCCGCAGCGACGTGAATCCGGCGGACATGCAGCTGGCGTGGATGCGGCGGATGTGCCCGGCCAGCTCGTCGAGAAGGTCCTCGAGCCGGCCCGGGTCGTACAGCGAAAGCGCGCTCGTGCGGCTCAGCGGGTAGAGGTCCGGCAGGATCGCGGTCAGCTGCCCGATGTCCCACAGGTGCACGCGCACCGCGCCGGCTTCGAACGTCGAAAGCACGCGGAGCAGCAGGTTCTGGACGATGCCGTCGATGACGGGCCGCGTCTTCGGCGCCGACGTAATCGCCAGGTGCGACTCGTCGAGGAGCGGGACGGCGACATCGAACGTGCGGCTGGGGTCATTGCCCGCAGCCGTCGCGGAACCGACGCGCCACAGGCCCGGCGACGTGAGACCGGCGTTGTGGCCGACGCGCCCGAGCCAGTCGCCCGGCGGCAGCCCGGCCGGGCCCGGCGCGTTCTGCGCGACCAGCTCGCGCAGCGTCGCCGGACCTTGGCTCCAGTCGGTGTAGAAAGCGCTTCGCGCACTGCCGAGCGCACCGAACACCTCGTGTGCGGCGGGGTGTTTGGCCCATTCGTTCTGCTGCTCGGTGGTCGCGTGGTTCATGCCGACGCGGACGATGTCCCGCTCCAGCTCGAGCTTCGCGAGGTCGGCCTCCGCGGCTTGGCGCGCACCGGCCGCCGCGCCCAGCACCAGTCCGATCTGGTGGCGTACCCGGTCGAGCGCGGTTTCGACGCGGTTGCGTTGTTCGGCTGCCCTGTTGGCCATCGGCGTCCCCAAAAACGGTGTCCCCTGCAAGGATTACAAACGCGACCGGTATCCGCTCACCAGATCTTCCGCGGAAGCCAGGCGGCCGAGGAGCTGGTCCAGCCCCTCGCCGGCCTGTGCGTACTGCGAAGGGAGCCAGGGATCGGCCTTGGCCTGGGCGTCCACGAGAGCCTGTCGCGCTTCTCCGAGCAGGCTGGTGGCGCGCTCGGAGTGGGCTCGCGCGTCGGCGAGCCCGGTGACGACAGCGGTGAGCAGCTGGTGGAGTTCGGCTAGCGTCATCCCGCTAGAGACGCGCCGAGTAGGAGTCGGCGGAGGAAATGCTCGCTTGGACGGTGCTCTGCAGACCGTTGATGCCTTGCAGGGCTTCCGCGAGCAGACCGTGGGCCTGGCTCACTTCGTGCTGGCTGCTGCCTTGGGTCGCCTGCGACAGCGACTGCTGCGCTTCTTCGAGAGACTGCGCTGCCTGTTGCAGGGCGGCGATGCTCGCGGACGCCTTTTCGTTGGCGAGTGCGATGCCAGCGCGGATCTCTTCGACTCCGGCCATCGGGCCTCATACTCCTCGGAATCGGGGTGGTTGAGAGGGGGACTTCTATTGAAACAGATCCAACGACTGAGCGTGATCATCTGATTGTGCGGAGTGATCGCGACCGCGAAATCAGCAAGGCCCCGGACGTGGGAACGTCCGGGGCCAGACCGATCACGGTGTGTGCTGGGGGTGGCCCGGCAGCACGACCGCACGCGAAACGTCGTTGGCCGGCGCTGTCGCAGGTCAGAGCGGTTTTCGTGCCACTGCTGGCCTTTCTGGAAGCGTCGGGCTTGGTTCGGGGTGAGACTAGCGCGACCGGAGTAGCGGGCTGCGATCAGCCCCACGCGTAACTCCGTGTGTGTACCCAAAATTTCCGCGCGAAAGTTCGAGAAGCTTTCACATTGGGACAATCGGCGGAGTCCCGGCCGGGGCGCGTCACCGGTTCCGGAACCGCGAACGACGAAACGCCGGGCACCGGGCCCGGCGTTTCGCCTGTTCAACGGGCGGAGGATACAGGATTCGAACCTGCGAGGGCGTGAACCCAACACGCTTTCCAAGCGTGCGCCTTAGGCCGCTCGGCCAATCCTCCGCGAGAGACGATACCGGATGGCTCCGCTCTCCCGTGAAGGTGGGTCAGCTCGTGACGTCGGCCACCACGCAGGTGATGTTGTCCGGCCCGCCGCCTTCGTTGGCGAGGCGGATCAGCGCCGGGATCACGTCCGCCGGCTCGCGGTTCGAGTCCAGGACGTCGCGCAGGGTCGCTTCGGTGACCGGGCCGCTCAGGCCGTCCGAACACAGCAGGTACCGGTCGCCCGGCTTCGCCTTGAACGTCCAGATGTCGGGGTCGCCGGAGCCGGTCGTCTGCAACGCTTTCATCAGCAGCGACCGCCGCGGGTGGGTCGCCGCGTCCTCGGCCGCGACCCGGCCGTCCTCGACCAGCGCCTGCACCAGCGTGTGGTCGCGGGTCAGCCGGCGCAGGTCGCCGCCGCGCAGCAGGTAGCCGCGGGAGTCGCCGATGTGGGCCGCCGCGAACTCGGCGCCGTCGAACATCAGCGCCGTCAGCGTCGTGCCCATGCCCTCGGTCGTCGGCTCGTTCGAAGCGACTTCCGCCAGCCGGTCGTCGATCGACTTGACCACGCCGGCCAGCGTCGCCGCCAGGTCGACGCCCGTGAGGTCCATTCTCCGGAGGTCGACGTCGAGCTCGCGCAGCACGTCGACCGCGGTCGCGCTGGCGACTTCGCCGTGCGGCTGGCCGCCGATGCCGTCGGCGACGGCGAGCAGGCGGGAACTCGCGTACAGCGAGTCCTCGTTGACCTTGCGGCGCCTGCCGACGTCCGACCCCGCGGCGTACCGGAGGACGTACCGATCGTGTGTCATGCCACCCATGAAAGCATTGGTTGACTGAGTTCACAAGCAACTCGGCTGAATGGAGCATTCTCCGATAGAGTGCCCGCCATGGACGACGACGCCACGGTCAGCGCGGCCGACATCGCGCGGCTCGCCGGGGTCGGCCGGGCCGCGGTGAGCAACTGGCGCCGTCGCTACCCGGACTTCCCGGCGCCGGTCGGCGGCACGGCGTCCAGCCCGTTGTTCGGCCTGTCCGCCGTCGCCGGCTGGTTCCGCGCCCGCGGCAAGAAGTTCGAGCTGTCCGCCGGCGAACGCGCTTGGCAGCGCCTGCGCGCGCTGGGCGACGACCTCGACCTCGCCGAGCGCGTGAGCCGCGCCGGCGTCTTCTTCGCCTTCCAGGCCGGGCTCCTCGACACCTTCGACAGCAGGCTCGACGACCCCGAGCTGATCACCCTGCTCAGCGAGATGACGCACCGGGCAGGCCCGCTCGAGTCCTTCGAGCTGTTGTGCCACCGGTACTTCGAGGCGCATTCGCGGCGGCTGTCCGCCACGCCGGAGCCGGTTGCCGAACTGATGGCCCGGCTCGCCGGTCCGGTGTCGACGATCCTCGACCCCGCCTGCGGCTTCGGCGCGCTCGCGCTGGCGAGCGGCGCGAAAACCGTGCTGGGCCAGGACAGCGACCCGATGACGGCCTCGATCGCGACGCTGCGGCTGCGGCTGCGTGGCATCGAGGCCGAGGTCCACGCGGTCGACGCGCTGCGCGAAGACGCCTTCGCCGGCCGGACCGCCGAAGCCGTGCTGTGCGATCCGCCGTTCAACGAACGGGCCTGGGGGCACGACGAGCTCGTCGGCGACGCGCGCTGGGAGTACGGCCTGCCGCCGCGCGGCGAGCCCGAGCTCGCCTGGGTGCAGCACTGCCTCGCGCACGTCGAACCCGGTGGCACGGTGGCGATCCTGATGCCGGGCGCGGCGGCCGGGCGGCGCAGCGGCAAACGCATCCGCGGCAACCTGCTGCGCGCGGGCGCGGTCCGCGCGGTCGTCACGCTGACTCAGGCGGGGCCGGACCTCTGGTTGCTGCGGCGGCCGGTGCCCGGGGAGCGCCCGCCGTCCACCGTGCTGCTCGCCGAGGCGGGCGACGACCTGTCCACAGTGGACGAAATGTGGCGGGAGTTCGGCGCCCGTCCCGAATCCGGCGTCCGGATCATCGACCTGCTCGACGACGACGTCGACCTGACGCCGGCCCGGCGCCGCGGTCGCGACGAGGACCTCGGCCGTGCCTTCCAGGCCGTGCAAGGCCGGTTCGCCGAGTTGACGCCGCAGCTGCCGCCGCTCGAAGCGGCCGACAGCGAGCCGGCGTTCACGACGATCGGCGAGCTGGTCAAGGCGGGAGTCGTCGAGGTCAAGCACGCGGCTCGCACCGACGGCGAGCACCCGATCGCCGAAGACGGTGACGTCGTCGCGTCCGTGACCGGGATCGCGTACGTCCACAGTGGAGCGTCGGCGCCGGTCGGTGCCGGGCTCACCGTGTACCGCGTCGACCCGGACCGGCTGGACGCGGACTTCCTGGCCGGCTGCCTGCGCGCGGCCGACCTGCCCGCCGCGTCGGCGTCGACGCGGATCGACGGCAGGCGCGTGCGGATCCCGCGGGTGGCCATCGACGTCCAGCGCGAGTACGGCCGGGTCTTCCGCCGCCTGGCCGAGTTCGACACCGTCCTGCGGCAGACGGCGGAAACGGGCCGCGAGCTGGTCCGGCTAGGCTTCGCTGGACTTGTCGAAGGACGGCTCAAGCCGGGCCACTAGGGGAACGGATGCTGATCGCCGACCGCTACGAGCTCGACGAGCTGCCGCTCGGCCGCGGCGGGATGGGCGCGGTGCACGGCGGGCACGACCGCAGGCTGGGCCGGCGCGTGGCGATCAAGCTGCTCAGGCTGCCGGGCCGCGACGAAGAGCTCGAAGCCCGCTTCGCCCGCGAAGCGCGGATCCTGGCGACGCTCGACCACCCCGGCGTGCCGACGTTGTACGACTACGGCACCCACGACGACCGGTTGTTCCAGGTCATGCAGTTCGTCGACGGCGTGACCGTGGCCGACCTGCTCGCCGAGCACGGGCCGCTGCCGATCCCGTGGGCCGCGGCGATCGCGGCGCAGACGTGCGCGGTGCTCGCTGCCGCCCACGCGCTCGCGGTGTGCCACCGGGACCTGAAGCCGTCCAACCTGATGCTCGGTCCGGACGGCGGGGTCAAGGTGATGGACTTCGGGCTCGCGGTGCTGCGCGAGGCGGACGCCGCGCAGTTCACGCGGGCCGGGCAGCTGCTGGGGACGCCGTCCTACATGGCGCCCGAGCAGATCCAGCGCGGCGGCGCCGAACCGCGCAGCGACCTCTACGCGCTGGGCTGCGTACTGCACGAGATGCTCACCGGGCGGCGGCTCTTCGACGGGCCCACCGCGTACGCCGTGTTCGAACGGCAGGTCAAGGAGCTGCCGCCGCCGGTGCCGGGGGTGCCCAAGCCGCTCAACGCATTGCTCGCCGAGATGCTGGCGAAGGACCCGGAAGCCCGGCCGCCCGGCGCGGCCGTGCTGTACGAGCGGCTGGGCGCGTTCGTCGGCGCGCTGCCGCCGCTGCCGGGGTTCCTCCTGCCGCCGTCGGTGCCCAGCCCGGGCCGGATGTACGCGCGGATGCTGGGGCGCGTCAGCGGCTGAGCGCCGCCGGGCGCTGGTCGGCGAGCGGCAGGCCACGCCGCTGGATGCGGACGTAGGTCGTGGCGTTCTGGACGGCGATGCTGACGCCGAGGGTGAGCGCGATCGAGGCGGAGGTCAGCGGGCCGGCGATGCCGAGCGCGGTGCCGAGCGCGACGAGCCCGACGCGCACGGCGATGGTCAGCACCCACAACCCGATGGTGACGGCCGAACCCTTCTGGAAGGTGGTGCCGTCGCGCGGGGTGAGCGTGGTGGTGGTGCTGCGCAGCACCCCGAGCCCGGCGAGGACGACGAGATCGGCGGCCAGCAGGCCCAGTTCGGCGGCCGACGCGCCGGGCAGCGCTTTCGCGGCGAGGTACGCGCCGACGGCGACCAGGATCAGCGGCATGACCGTCAGCGTGCGCCGGTTGAGCAGCGTGCCGCGGACCTGCTTGTAGACGACCCGGTAGAAGACGTAGGCGGCGATGGCCACGTAGAGCAGGACGTTCGCGGCGCTGGGCATTTCGGGCTCCTCGGTTCTGTCGGTGCTCCCAGCTTCGGTGAACGGCGGCCCGGTTTCGTCGGCTCGGGGATCGGGCCGGGGTTGATCCCGGGCTCAACCCACGGGTTGAGACTGACCGAATCGTGACCTTCCCGGACGAACCTCGACCGGGTGAACCCCGTCTTTACGGGTGTCCACAAGCGAGGATCGACACTGGGGGTTACGGATCGTGAAGAGGCTTCTGGCGGGAGCGGCCGCACTGGCCACCGCGTTCGTGCTGGCCGCCTGCTCCGGGGGTGGGGCGGCGACGCCGAACGCGGGCGGCGGGGCCGTCGCCGCGGCCGGGACCGGGGGCGGGACGCCCACCACGTCGACCACCAGCGCGGCCCCCACCACGACGGCCAGCGCCACTCCGACGCCGACGACCACCAAGCCGGCGCCGACCACCACGACGACCAAGCCGAAGCCCAAGCCCAAGCCCAAGCCGGCGGCTCCGGCGAGCGACCCCGGCGTCCCGTGCGCCGCCGCGGCAGCCGCTTCCGGTACCGCCGCCTGCGTCGACATCTCCGCGCACAAGGCGTGGATCCTGCAGGGCGGCAAGGTCGTCTACGGGCCGGTGCCGATGCTGCCGGGCCGCAAGGGCTACGCGACCCCGACCGGCACGTTCCACGTGCTGTCGAAGGAGAAGATGCACCTGTCGAAGGAGTTCGACAACGCGCCGATGCCGAACTCGGTGTTCTTCTACCCGGGCGACGCCTTCCACACCGGCAGCCTCTCGGTCTACTCGCACGGCTGCATCCACCTGTCGGCGAGCGCGTCCCTGAAGTTCTTCAACACTTTGCACATCGGTGACGTCGTGCAGGTTGTGCCGTAACGAGCACGGACAGTAGGTCACAGTAAGGTAAATTCACTCGGCCGAGTGCAACTGGCCTCCCTGTTCAGGCGATAAGTGATCGCTTGGGAAGGGGGGCCAAATGGCCTTGGGAAAGCTCAGAGCACTACGTCACGCCTTCGTGGCCGCGGTGCTGACAGGGGCGCTGCTGCCCGTCGTGACCACGGGGGTGGCGGCAGCGGCGACCTCGCTCCCGCCGGGGTTCGTCCTGCAGGACATCAGCACCGGCACGGGGCAGTACCAGCTCACCGACTTCGCGTACCTGCCGGACCAGTCCGTCCTCGCCACGGCGAAGAACGGCCGCGTCCAGTGGGTCCCGACCAGCGGGACGCCGCGGACCATCGCGACGCTGCCGACCCGCGAGATCAGTGACATCGGGCTGGTCGGACTGGCCGTCGCACCGGACTACGCGACGTCGCACACCATCTACGTCACGCGCTCGCTGAACGTCACCGGCGGCTTCGTCATGCGGCTTTCGAAGTTCACCGTGGGCCTGGACGCGGCCGGCGCGCCCGCGTCGCTGGGCGGTGAGCAGGCGCTGTTCGAGGTGCCGGGCATCTCGGAAGTCCACGGCATCAACGGCGTCATCCCCGCCGCCGACGGGACGCTGTGGCTGTCCATCGGGGACAACGGCGACTTCACGAAGGTGGACCCGGGCGCGCTGCGCTCGCAGGACATCAACCAGCCGTACGGCAAGATCTTCCACTTGGCCGCCGACGGCAAGGGCGTGCCGGGGAACCCGTACTACGACGCCGCCAACCCGGCGTCGACCGCCAGCAAGGTCTTCGCGCGCGGGTTCCGCAACCCGTTCCGGATGACCATCGACGCGAACTCCGGCCTGCCGGTCGTCGGTGACGTCGGCTGGAACACCTGGGAAGAGGTCGACGTCGTCCAGCGCGGGTCCAACCAGGGCTGGCCGTGCTGGGAAGGCAACCACGCGACCCCGGGTTACAGCACGCTCGCGGGCTGCGCCGGTGTGCCGAACCAGGCGCCGATCTTCGAGTACCAGCACGGTACCGGCGCCATGCAGGGCAACAGCGTCACCGGCGGGATCGTCTACAACGGATCCAGCTACCCGGCGTCCTACCGCGGCTCGTACTTCTTCGGCGACTACGTGACCAACAAGATCTGGACGTTGCGCTACGACGACCAGGGCAAGCTCACGCAGGCCCCGGAGAACCCGCCGGTCTTCACCGGCATCGGCGGCCCGGTCAAGTTCGCGGCGGCGCCGAACGGCGACATCGTCTACGCCGACATCCTCAGCGGCAACCTGCGCCGGCTGAGCTACTCGGCGGGCAACACCGCGCCGGTCGCCAAGGCCACGACGACCACCGACCCGGACACCCGCACGGTGTCCTTCGACGGCTCGACGTCGGTCGACTACGACAACGACCTGCTGAAGTACGACTGGGACTTCGGTGACGGGACCACGGCGGCCGACGCCGGGCCCACCACCAGCCACCAGTACGCGGCCGGGACCGAGTCGTTCACCGCGAAGCTGACGGTCCGGGACCCGCTGGGGCTCACCGGCACGACCGACATCAAGGTCGCCCCGGGCAACCACACCCCGCAGCTCACGCTGACCACGCCGGGCGACACCGCGACGTTCGCGGTCAACCAGCAGGTCGGCCTGAGCGCCACGGCGACCGACACCGAGGACGGCCCGCTCACGGTCACCTGGACCAGCGCGGTCCGGCACTGCCCGAGCGAGGCGACCTGCCACTCGCACCCCGGCGCCGGCGGCACCGGAGCGAGCTTCGCGCAGCCGTTCACGGAGCACCCGGACTCCCGGATGGAGTTCACCGCGGCGGTGACCGACAGCGCGGGCGTCACCACGTCCAAGACGTACACGGCGTGGCCGCGCCAGCACCGGATCACCCTGCTCAGCACGCAGCCCGCGGCGCTGAGCATCCCGGTCGAGGGCGGCGTCAGCACGGCGCTGGTGACCGAGGGCGCCAGCTTCGACGTCGAAGCCTCGCCGCTGGGCACCGACGGCGTCTCGAAGTTCACCGGCTGGCAGGGCGGCCCCACGGACACGACGTGGGTCGTCACGGTCGGCACGAGCGACCTGACGCTGACGGCGAACTACGCGACCCCGATCGACCAGCGCTACAACGCCGACCCGGCGTTGCAGGCGAAGCTCGGGGCGCCGACGGCGGCCGAGGTCACCGACGGCGCGGTCCACTACCGCGCGTACGCGAACGGCCGCCTGTACTGGAGTGCCGTGGGCGGCACGAAGTTCATCACCGGCCCGGTGCTGGACAAGTACGTCGCCATGGGCGGGCTCACCAAGCTCGGCCCGCCGACGAGCGACACCGCGTCCACTTCGGACGGTGCGCAGTTCAACGACTTCAACAACGGCGGCAACGTGGGCTCGATCTACTACACGGCCGCGACGGGTGCGCACGCGATCTACGGTGAGATCCGGAAGAAGTGGGCGGCGCTCGGCTACGGCGCGATCCTGGGCTACCCGACGAACGACGAAGACGGGACGCCCGACGGCATCGGCCGCTTCAACCACTTCATCAAGGGCAACAACGTCGGTTCGATCTACTACACGCCTTCGACGGGCGCGCGGGCGATCTACGGCGAGATCCGGAAGAAGTGGGCGGCGTACGGGTACGAGCGCGGCCTCGGCTACCCGACGAACGACGAGGACGGTACGCCGGACGGCGTCGGCCGGTTCAACCACTTCAGCCTCGGTCACTCGATCTACTTCACGAACGCCACCGGGGCGCACGTGATCAAGGGCGAGATCCGCAAGCGCTGGGCGGCGCTGGGCTGGGAGCGGTCGTACCTGCGCTACCCGACGACGGACGAGTACGTGACGGGCGGGGTGTACCGCAGCGACTTCCAGGGCGGCTACATCACCTACACGCCGCAGACGGGAGCGGTCGACCGTCCGTGGTGACGGATTCTCCTGATAGCTGAACAAAAAGCGGGCCGTCTCCGGGATTCCGGAGGCGGCCCGCTGTCCGTTCAGGACCGGAGATCGGCGGGTGCCGTCCCGGCCGACGTCAGCGGCAGTCCGAGCGCGACCCGCTCGGTGAGCCACGGGCTCGGCCGGTACCGCGGGTCCCCGGTCGTCGCGGCCAGGCCGCGCAGGATGCGCAGCACGATGTCGCCGCCCACCAGGTCGCCCCACTCCAGCGGGCCGCGCGGGTAGCCGAGGCCCAGCCGGACCGCCGTGTCGATGTCCGACGGCGTCGCCAGGTGCTGGCCCGCGATGAAGCACGCCGTGTTGACGATCGAGGCCAGCAGGCGCTGGGCGATCGGGGCAGGGCCGTCGCGGACCACCGTGACCGGCCGGCCCGTCGCCGCCAGCGCGCCCCACGCCGCGCGGCCCGCCGCCGGGTCGAGTCCCGGGTGGACGGACATCGTCAGGCGCCGGTCGTAGCCGCCCAACGGGTCGACGCCCGCGACGCGGTCCAGCGGCAGCCCGGCGCGGGTACCCGCGTCCACTGTGGACTCGCCGTACAGGGGCACGAGCAGGACGGCGTCCGGGTACGCGTCCGACACCACCTGCACGCCGGCCGCCGACAGCACGCGGGCGAGGTGCTCATCCGCCGTGAACACGGGGCTCGACGGCTTCGGCGGCGCGGCCGGCTCGTCGGCGACCTGCTGCTTCCCGTCGGCGTAGGTGTAGAAGCCTTCGCCGTTCTTGCGCCCGAACAGGCCGGCGGCGACGCGTGGCCGGGTCAGCCACGACGGCCGCAGCCGCGGGTCGCCGTGGAAGCCGCTCCAGATGCTTTCCAGGACGGCGTGCGAGACGTCGAGGCCGGTCAGGTCGAGCAGCTCGAACGGCCCGAGCTTCAGGCCGAGCGTTTCCCGCGCGACGCGGTCGACGTCGGCGGGCTCGGCCAGCGCCTCGGCGAGGATCTGCAGCGCCTCGGTGTTCAGGCCGCGGCCGGCGTGGTTGACGAGGAAGCCCGGCGCGTCCTTGGCCAGCACCGGCTCGTGGCCCCAGCCGCGGACCAGGTCGAGCGCCTCGGCGGGCAGCCAGTCGTGCGTGCGCGTGCCCGGGACCACCTCGACCAGGCGCATCAGCGGCACCGGGTTGAAGAAGTGCAGGCCGATCAGGCGTCCGGGCTCGGCCAGGTCGGCGGCGATCTCGGTGACCGACAGCGAGCTGGTGTTCGTCGCGAAGATCGTCTCCTGTGGACAGACGCGCTCTAGGTCGGCGAACAGGGCCCGCTTCGTCGCCAGGTCCTCCCGCACGGCCTCGATGACGAGGTCGACGCCGGCCGCGGGCGCGCCGGGCGCGTCCACCGGCACGAGCCGCTCGCGCACCGCCGCCGGGTCGTCGAGCTTGCCCTTCGCGGCCAGCTTGTCCACCATCGCGCCTACGTGGTCGATCGCCTCGGCGACGGCCTCGCGCCGGACGTCGGCCAGCTCGACGGTCACCCCCGCGGTCGCGGCCAGCTGGACGATCCCGCGGCCCATCACCCCGGTCCCGATCACCCGGATCCTGCCGACCTTCCCGGCCCACCCCGTCACGTCGCGCCGCCTTCCGCCGTTGGACTCCCGCCCCCAGCCTAGAGGCCGACGAACTCCGCCATCCGCTTCGCCGAGTGGGCGAAGAACGCGTCGGCCGGGTCGACGCTGCCGACGTACTGGCCGAACAGGTCGAAGCTGATCGCGCCGAACAGCTGGGTCCACGCCATGAGCAGCCGGGCCACGGTTTCGGGGCCGGCGACGAGCCCGAGGGCCTTCGTGAGCGTCTCGGCCTGGGCGCGCAGCTCGGGCGGGACGTCGCCCTCGGCCCGCAGCTCGGTCTGCGTGAGCACCTTGACCAGGGCGAGCGCGACGCGGGAAGCCGGCACGACGGTGTCCTGCGGTGCCGCGTACCCGGGGATCGGCGAGCCGTAGATCAGCGCGTACTCGTGGGGGTGCGCGCGCGCCCAGTCCCGCGTGCCCTGCCAGATGGCCAGCCAGCGCTCCTTCGGATCCCCTTCACCCGGGTCCGCGTTCTCCGCGGCCTCGCCGATCGCGTTGTAGGCGTCGACGATCAGGTCGGTCAGCAGCCGGTCGCGGCTGGGGAAGTAGCGGTACAGCGCGGACGACACCATCCCCAGCTCCCGCGCCACCGCGCGCAGCGACAGCCCGTGCGCGCCGACCTCGGCGAGCTGGCGGCGGGCTTCGTCCTTGATCTCCTGCGTGAGCTCGGCGCGGGCTCGTTCGCGCGCGGTGCGGGTCGCGGTCATGCGGATCAGTGTGCCACGACGAGAGCGCCGCACAAAACCGAGAGCACTGCTCTTGACAGCGGTGCTCTCAAGGGTGTTCACTGCTCTTAACCGAGAGCACTGCTCTCCCAAATTTCCCGGAGGACGCCATGACCGCCGCCCGCTACATCGAGCCGAAGAAGGCCACCAGCACGTTCAACGAGGTCGTCGCGAAGCTGACCAGGATGGGCGTGAGCGTCTGGGGCAGCCGGGTGCTGACCGTCGTCGGGCGCAAGAGCGGCGAGCCGCGGTCGGTGCCGGTCAACCTGCTGACCGTCGACGGCGTCCGTTACCTCGTCGCTCCGCGCGGTGAGACGCAGTGGGTGCGCAACCTGCGCGTCGCCGGCGAAGGCACGCTTCGCGTCGGGAAGCGCGTCGAGGCGTTCACCTTCCGGGAGCTGGCCGACGACGAGAAGCCGGGCATCCTCCGCGCGTACCTCAAGCGCTGGAAGTTCGAGGTCGGCGTGTTCTTCGACGGCGTCGACGCCAAGGCGTCGGACGAGAAGCTGCGCGAGATCGCGCCCGGCTACCCGATCTTCGAGATCTTCACGAAGTAGGTTTGCGCCGCGTCAGGTTCGCCGCGACCAGGACCACGCCCACCAGGAACGCGACGAGCCCGATCAGGAACCACAGCTTCTGGCCGGTCATGAAGCTGCCGGTGATGACGCCGATGCCCTGCAGCACCCAGACGGCGCCGACCAGCACGAGCACGACCCCGGCCGCGAGGGTGATCCACCGCCTCATCGGCCCAGCTTAGGCGGACCGCCCGTCCGGCACGAGTCCGCGCGGCGGCGGGCGGGGGGCCGGCTTGGCCGGGTGGCTGCCACACATGGAACCGGCTTGGCCGGGCAACTGCCCGCCCGCGGAACCGGCTTGGTCAGGCGGCTGTCGCGCGTGGGGCCGGCTTGGCCGGGTAGCTGCCGCGCACGGAACCGGCTTGGTCGGGCAACTGCCCGCCCGCGGGGCCGGCTTGGTCGGGTGGCTGTCGCGCTTGGACCGGCTCGGCTGGGCAGCTGCCGCGCGTGGAACCGGCTTGGTCGGGCGGCTACCGCCCACGGGACCGGCTTGGCCGGGTAGCCGTCGCGCAGCCGGAGCCGGCTGGGCGTCGATGAGCCGGACCTCGCCGGTGGCCACCCGCCGGGCCGGTAGGCGGCCAGTTCTCTTCGCGCAGATGCCGAAGTCGACTCCCTTCGGCCGCGCCTTCGGGCACAGTGGCAGCTGTGCACGACATCCGCGGCTCCCTGCGACGCCAGTCGCTGCTGGTCGCGCTCGTCTGCGTTGTCTGCGATGCCGCCCTCTTCGCCCTTCGCGGCCCCATCGGCGGGGGCGATGCCGACTGGCGCTCCTGGGTCGTCCTGCTCGGCGGGATCGCCGTCAACGCCGCCCTCGCCGGGCCCGCCCGGTACTCCGGCTGGGTCGCCCTCGCGCACGCCGTCCTCTTCGCCGGCTCGCCCCTTCTCCTCTGCACCTGCACCGGCTACGTCGTCGGCAACAACTCCGGCATCCTCATCGCCGGCTACCGGGCCGGGGCGTGGCTGCGCCCCAAACCCGCCGTCCTCGCGCTCCTCGCCCTGCTCGCCGGTGTCGTCGCCGGCTGCATCGAAGGGGGCGGCCGCACCGCCGCCGACTGGCGGCTGACCGCCATCAGCGTCAGCGTCAGCGGCCTCCTGCCCTGGCTGGTCGGCCGGTACACGACGGCCCGCCGCGCCTACATCGCCGACCTCGAACGCGAAGCCGACGAACGCCGCCAGCACGAAGAAGAAGCTGTCCGACGAGCCGTCCTCGAGGAGCGCACGACCATCGCGCGCGACCTCCACGACGTCATCTCCCACCACGTCAGCGCCATCGGCGTGCACGCCGGCGCGGCCCGGCTCGGCCTGCCCGACGGCGACGGCCCGGTCCGCAGGTCCCTCGGCGCGGTCGAGTCGGCGAGCCGCTCGGCGATGGCCGACCTGCGCCGGCTCCTCGACCTCCTGCACGCCCAGCCCAACGCCGAACAACCCGGCCTCGACAACCTCGACGAGCTGGTCGAGACCGTCCGCGCGGCCGGCCTGCCGACCCGGCTGACCCTGCGCGGCGAACCCCGCGAGCTGCCCGGCTCGCTCGACGTCGCCCTGTACCGGATCGCCCAGGAAGCCCTGACCAACGCGCTGCGCCACGGCGAAGGCCCGGTCGAGGTCGAGCTGAACCACGGCCGCACGGAGGTCGTGCTCACGGTGACGAACGGCCTGCGCGCCGGCCGCGTCCCGCAACAGGAGCACGCCCACCGCGGCCTGGCCGGCATCCGCCAGCGCGTCACCCTGTTCGGCGGCCAGGTCTCCTACGGCGAATCCGACGACCGGTGGCAGCTGCGCACGACCTTCCCGGTGGAGAGCACATGATCCGCGTCCTGCTGGCCGACGACCACGCGATGTTCCGCTCCGGGATGCGCGCGCTCCTCGACACCCAACCCGACTTCACCTGCGTCGGCGAGGCCTCCGACGGCCGCGAAGCCGTCGCCGAGACCGCGCGCCTGCGCCCGGACGTCGCCGTCCTCGACGTCCGGATGCCCCGCCTCGACGGCCTCGCCGCGACCGAAGCCATCCTCGCCGCGCCGGGCAACGACACCCGCGTCCTCGTGCTCACCACCTACGACGCCGACGAGTACGTCTACCGCGCGCTGCGCGCCGGGGCGAGCGGGTTCCTGCTGAAGAGCCTGGCGCCGGAGGAGCTGGTCGCCGCGATGCGGGTGGCCGCGCGCGGGGACGCGCTCATCGACCCCTCGGTGACGCGGCGGCTGGTCGCGAAGTTCGCCGCGGTGCTCGAGCCTGCGGCCGCCGAACCCCCCGAGCTGGCCCGGCTGACCTCTCGCGAACGCGAGGTCCTGCTGCTCATCGCCAACGCCTGCAGCAACGCGGAGATCGCGCGGCAGCTGCACGTCGGCGAGGAGACGGTCAAGACGCACGTTTCGCGCGTGCTCAGCAAGCTCGGGCTCCCCGACCGCGTGCACGCCGTCGTCTACGCCTACCGCCACCACCTCGTGCCGGACGGCTGAGGTGGGCGCTTGGGCTTGGAGGCCGGGCTCTTTTTCTCGCTCAGTTCGTCGGGCGGGCCGAGTACTCCCCGCCGCGGCGCTGGCCCCGCTGCCCCTGGCCCGCCTCGAAGCCCTGCCCCAGCGACGTCGCCGTCGCCGTGGTGCCCTCGACCTTCGCCACCACCGTCACGTTCGTGTCGCCCTGCTTCACGTCGCCAGTCTTCTGCGTCGACGAACCGATCGTGTACGTCTGCTTGTAGCCGTCCTTGCTCGTCAACGTCACCGACGTCGCGCTCAGCTCCGTCACGTCGCCCGTCTGCAGCCGCTCCGTCGTGTAACCGCCGCTGCCGTTCGACACCACGAAGTCGCCGTGCAGCGCTTCGCGCAGTGCCGCCATCCCTCCGCCCAAGCCACCGCCTGGGAAGCCCTGGCCCTGGCCGCCGCGGGGGAACTGGCCGCCGCCGAAACCGCCTGGGCCCTGCTGGGCCGCGTTGTCCGCGCTGCTCGTGCCCGCCCAGATCGCCGCTCCGCCGCCGGCCGCGATCACCACGGCGATGCCGGCCGCGATCGCCGTTTTCTTGCCGGACCAGCCCTTCTTCGGCGCGGCCTGGGCCGGGTCGCCCCAGTTGGCCGGGGCCGGCTCACCCCAGGCCGGGGTGTTCGCGGCGCCTTCGGGCGGCGTGTTCGGCTCGGTCGTCATCGTGTCCTCCGGTGGTGCCCACACTGGTCCCGGCCAGGTTCACCGCCGTGGCTGTGTTTGAGCTGTGCGCGGCGTCAGCGGGCGCTGTGCCTCGAACGAACGAACTCTCACAGCAAACGCACAGCGGTGTCACAGTGAGCACTGATGAGCCGCCGAGAAGATGGCACTATGACCGCTATGAACGCCACGTCACCCGGCCCCGGCAAGGCCGACCTGCGCCGCGCCGACGGGAGCCCGGTGCGGGTCCTCGTCGTCGACGACGAGGCGACGCTGGCCGAGCTCGTGTCGATGGCCCTTCGCATGGAGGGCTGGGAGGTGCGCAGCGCGGGCGACGGCACGGAGGCCGTCCGGATCGCGCGCGACTTCCGGCCCGACGCCGTCGTCCTCGACGTCATGCTCCCCGACTTCAGCGGCCTCGAAGTCCTGCGTCGCATGCGGTCCGAGGCGCCGAACCTGCCGGTGCTCTTCCTGACGGCGAAGGACGCGGTCGAGGACCGCATCGCCGGGCTCACCGCGGGCGGCGACGACTACGTCACCAAGCCCTTCAGCCTCGAAGAAGTCGCCTTGCGCCTGCGCGCGTTGCTGCGCCGCGCGGGTGGCGTCACCGGGGCGAGCGGGTCGCAGCTGGTCGTCGGCGACCTGACCCTCGACGAGGACAGCCGCGAGGTGCACCGCGGCGGCGACCTCGTGCCGCTCACCGCGACCGAGTTCGAGCTGCTGCGCTACCTCATGCGCAACCCCAAGCGCGTGCTGTCGAAGGCCCAGATCCTGGACCGCGTGTGGAGCTACGACTTCGGCGGCCAGGCCAACATCGTCGAGCTTTACATCTCCTACCTGCGCAAGAAGATCGACGCCGACCGCGAGCCGATGATCCACACCATGCGGGGCGCCGGGTATGTCCTCAAGCCCGCAGGCTGAACCGAAGCGCGCGCGCCGGCCGTGGTCGCTTCGACGACGGCTGATCGTCCAGCTCGCCGCGCTGCTCGCGCTGGTGTGCCTGGTCGTCGGCGTGGTCACGGAGTTCGCGCTGAGCGAGTTCCTCGTCGGCCAGCAGGACAAGCGGCTGGCCGCGGCGACCGACCGCGCCGCGCACGCGCCGGACCGGTCGACCTGGCCGTACGGCGACGCCCCGCCGCCGGACCCCCTGCGCGCGCTCGGCCAGGGCGACGGGACGCTCGCCGTCGTCCAAAAAGGACCGCTCGCCCAGGGCAGCGTGCTCGACTCCAGCGTCGGCGCGCCGTCGAAGCGCAAGCCGCCGTTCCGCGGGATCCCGGCGGACCAGGTGCGGGCGCTGCTGGCGGTGCCGTCCGACGGGAAGCAGCGCAGCATCGACCTCGGCGGCAGCCTCGGCGAGTACCGCGTGGTCTCGACGATGTCGCCGAACGGCGAGAAGACGGTCATCGGCCTGCCGCTGAAGGACGTCAACGAGACCCTCTGGCGGCTGGGCTTCATCCTCGGCGGGGTCGCGCTCGCCGGGATCCTGGTGGCGGGCGCGGTCGGCGCGGCCACGATCCGGCGCACGATGAAGCCGCTCGACCGGCTGGCCGCGACGGCGACGCGCGTCTCCGAACTGCCGCTCGACCGAGGCGAAGTCGCGTTGTCCGAACGGGTTCCCGAGGCGGACACCGATCCGGGCACCGAGGTCGGCAAGGTCGGCTCGGCGCTGAACCGGATGCTGCAGCACGTCGCGAACGCGCTGTCCGCGCGGCACGCGAGCGAGAACCGCGTCCGCCAGTTCGTCGCGGACGCGAGCCACGAGCTGCGCACGCCGTTGGCGGCGATCCGCGGGTACGCGGAGCTGACCCGCCGCAGCGGCGAGCAGGTGCCGCCGGACGTCGCGTTCGCCATGGGCCGCGTCGAGTCCGAGTCGCGCCGGATGACGACGCTGGTGGAGGACTTGCTGCTGCTCGCGCGCCTGGACTCCGGGCGCCCGGTGGTGCACGAGTGGGTGGACCTGTGCCGGCTGGTGGCCGACGCGGTCGCGGACGCCCACGTCGCGGGCCCGGACCACAAGTGGCTGATGGACGTCCCGGGCGAACCGATCGGCGTGTTCGGCGACGCGGGGCAGCTGCATCAGGTGGTGATCAACGTGCTGGCCAACGCGCGCACGCACACCCCGGCGGGCACGACGGTGACGACCACACTGTCCACATCGGACGGATTCGTTCGGCTGCGCGTGGCCGACGACGGCCCGGGCATCCCGCCGGACGTCCTCCCGGACGTCTTCGAGCGCTTCGCCCGCGGGGACAACTCGCGCTCCCGCGCGGCGGGGAGTACGGGCCTCGGGCTGGCGATCGTGGCCGCGGTGGTCGGCGCGCACGGCGGCCGCGTCGGGGTGCAGAGCCGGCCGGGGCGCACGGAGTTCGAGATCACCTTCCCGGCGGCGCCGACGCCCGCCTAGCGCCTCGCGGTGTACCGGGCGACGACGGTCGCGAGGCCGGGCGCCAGGCGCAGTTCGGTCGCCAGCAGGTCCGGGTGCCGGAGCCAGTGCAGCCGTGCGGTGTCGGGTTCGCCCTCGAACGTCGGCGGCCACGATGTCATCGGCGTGAAGTCGTCGATGACCAGGGTGCCGTGCGGCCGCAGCCAGTCGCGCGGCTCCAGTGGTGGCTCCGCGCCCTTGCCCTGCCCGCCGCCGTCCAGCACCAGCAGGTCGAACGGCGCCGCCACGGCCAGATCGGTCCAGTCGCCGAGCAGAAGACGCACGGCGGGCACGTCGGCGAACACCGCCGCCGCGGCCGCGTGCCGCGCGGGGTCCCGTTCGACGCTGACCAGCGTCGTCCCGGGAGGTGCTCCGGCGGCGAGCCAGGCGAGGCCGACTCCGCAGCCGGTCCCGGTCTCGCCGATCGCGCCCCCCGCGACGCCGCCCGCCAGCAACTCCAGCAACCGGCCCTGAGCGGGGCGGCAGGACCAGCCGAACCCGGTGCGCTCGGCGGCCGCCACGGCCCGGCGCACCAGGTCGGGCAAGCCGTCCTCGGCCGCGTACTCCGCGGTCCCGTTCTCCGTCATGACCCTCACCACCCGATCGGGGGCCGATGCACAGCCGGCGCACAGCTTCGGCACAAGTTCACCACATGCGGTGCCGACACGGTGAACGCCATGACGACCACGCTGTCGGCGCCCGAACACGCCCAGCCCGCTCCCGACGCCGTCCGGAAACCGCGGTGGGTCAAGCCTTCCGTGGCCGCGCTGCTGCTCGGGACCGGCCTGCTCTACCTGTGGGACCTGGCGAAGACGGGCTGGGCCAACGACTTCTACGCCATGGCCGCCCAGGCCGGCACGTGGAGCTGGAAGGCGCTGTTCTTCGGCTCGCTCGACCCGGGCAACGTCGTCACCGTCGACAAACCGCCGTTCTCCCTCTGGATCATGGGGTTGTCCGGCCGGATCTTCGGCTTCTCGAGCTGGAGCCTGCTCGTGCCGAACGCGCTCGCCGGGGTCGCGTCGGTCGGCCTGCTCTACCTCGCCGTCCGGCGGCTTTCGGGCCCCGGCGCCGGCCTGCTCGCCGGGTCCGCCCTGGCGTTGACGCCGGTCGCCGCGCTCATGTTCCGGTACGACAACCCCGATGCCTTCCTCGTACTGCTGCTCGTCGCCGGCGGTTACTGCGTCGTGCGCGCGCTCGAACGCGGGAGCACGAAGTGGCTGGTGCTCGCCGGGGTCGCGATCGGGTTCGGCTTCCTCGACAAGATGCTGCAGGCGTTCCTCGTCCTGCCCGCGTTCGTGCTGGCGTACGCCGTCGCCGCGCCGACGTCGCTCGGGCGTCGCATCGGGCAGCTCTTCGCCGCGGCCGGGGCCGTGGTCGTCTCGGCGGGCTGGTGGATCGCGGCCGTCGCGCTGTGGCCGGTCGCCGACCGGCCGTACATCAGCGGTTCGACCGACAACACCGTGCTGGAACTGGCGTTCGGCTACAACGGCCTCGGCCGGATCTTCGGTGAGAGCCGCGGTGGCGGGGGCACGTTCCCGGCCGGAGGCGGCGGCCGCGGCTTCGGTGGCTTCGGCGGCGAAACCGGCCTGACGCGGTTGTTCGGCGGCGAGTTCGGCGGGGAAGCGTCGTGGCTGCTGCCCGCCGCGGTCATCGGCCTGGTCGCCGGCCTGTGGTTCACGCGCCGCGCGCCCCGCACCGACCGGACGCGGGCGGCGCTGCTGCTGTGGGGCGGCTGGCTGGTCGGCACCGCGGTCGTCTTCAGCTACATGAGCGGCATCATCCACCCGTACTACACGGTCGCGCTGGCCCCCGGGATCGCCGGCACGCTGGGCATCTCCGCGCGGGAGCTCTGGCGCGGCCGGGCGAACTTCGCGGCCCGCGCGGTGCTGGCCGTCCTGCTCGCGGTCACCGCGGTCTGGGGGTTCGTGCTGCTCGCGCGGACACCGGAGTGGCAGCCGTGGATCCGCTACGCGCTGCTCGTGCTCGCCGCGGCCGCCGTCCTGGCGCTGCTCTTCGGCGCCGACCGCGTCCGGCGGGCCGGTCCGGTCGTGGCCGCCGTGGGCCTGTGCGGCGCGCTGCTCGGGACGGCGTCCTTCACCGTCGCCACGGCGGCGACCGCGCACTCCGGCGGGACGCCGTCCTCCGGCCCGTCCGTCGCGAGTGGACGCGGGTTCCGCCCCGGCGGTTTCGGCGAGGGGCAGGCCGACACCGCGGTGATCGACCTGCTGAAGAGCACGACGACGAAGTGGGCCGCGGCGCAGAGCGGGGCGATGCAGGCGGCCGGGCTCGCGCTCTCGAGCGACCGCCCGGTGCTCGCGATCGGCGGCTTCTCCGGCAGCGACCCGGCGCCGACGCTGGCGCAGTTCGAGCAGTACGTCGCCGCGGGCGACATCCACTACTACGTCGCCGGCGGGCGCGGCGGCTTCGGCGGCGGCCGCGGGACCTCGGGCGAGATCGAGTCGTGGGTCGAGCGGAATTTCGCGCCGGTCACCGTCGGCGGGACGACGGTTTACGACCTGACGAAATCGGTCAATTGATCGAAATTGGGTCGATTGTTTCAGGCGTGTTAACAGTCGAGGAACCATTCGCGGATCCGGAGCCGATGCGCTATCGACGGAGGCGCACACCTGTTCGAACGCGATCCCGCTGAGTGGTGAATTGCGAACGATTGTTCGGTGCCGATCGGTAGCCCTCGGTGATGATCACAGTGTGGCGTAACGACGAGGGGCTACGGCCCGTGCAACTGCACGGGCTCGCGGCCGCGATCTTGGCCGGGCGGCCGACAGAAACACCCGTGTACTTGATCTTCGAAGACGTCGATGTTGCTGGTTGACACGGTTGATGGTCACTCGTTCGGATGCACTGTCGAAGCGTTGTGGGGATCTTGTGCTACTCGCTAGGCTGTCCGCCGGGTGAGGGACAAGGGGTAGCTGATCCGGTGCGCTGAGGGACCGGATCTCACTGGGTGTGGGTGATCCCTGTCCGTGTTTTCTTGCCCGTGACCCGATCAGGTGCGTCTGGAAGAGAGCAGCGATGACTGTGCGCTTTCGGCGCCGCAACACTCCACTTCCCCCGCCTTTGGGAGTTTCGCTGTGACTTTCCGCCCCCGTCGGCTGACGGTGCTCCTGACCCTGCTGACCCTCGCCGGTGTGACCGCCCTTTCCGGGTGCAGCGACAGCGACGCCTCCGGCACCGGCGGCAAGATCACCCTCGGGTTCAGCGCGTGGCCGGGTTGGTTCCCCTGGCAGGTGGCGCAGGAACAGGGCCTGTTCGCGAAGAACGGCGTGAACGTCGACCTGAAGTACTTCGACAACTACACCGACAGCATCAACGCCCTGTCCAGCGGGGCCATCGACGCGAACAGCCAGACCCTCAACGACACGCTTTCCTCGGCCTCCGGCGGCGCCAAGCTGTCGATCGTGCTGGTGAACGACAACTCCACCGGCAACGACAAGATCATCGCGCGGGAGGGCATCAACGCCGTCGCCGACCTGAAGGGCAAGAAGGTCGCGGTCGAGCAGGGCACGGTCGACCACTACCTGCTGCTGCTCGCGCTGCAGGAGGCGAAGCTGACCGAAAAGGACATCGAGCTGGTCAACCTGCCGACCGACGCCGCCGCGGCCGCGTTCGTCGCCGGCCAGGTCGACGCGGTGGGCGCGTTCGCGCCGTTCACCTCGAAGGCCCTGGAGCGCCAGGGCAGCCGCGCGATCTCGACGTCGGCGGAGTTCCCCGGCGCGATCCCGGACCACCTCGTCACGTCGCAGAAGCTGGTCAAGGAGCGCCCGAAGGACGTCCAGGCGCTGGTCAACACCTGGTTCGAGACGCTGACCTGGATCAAGAACAACAAGGACGCGGCCGTCGGGATCATGGCCAAGCGCGGCGGGGTGTCCGACGCCGACTACAAGACCTACGACGCCGGCACCACGATCTTCACGCGCCAGCAGAACATCGACGCGTTCACGCCGGGGGTCACCGCGCAGCACCTCGACTTCCAGGCGAACAAGATCGTCGACTTCATCGTCAGCACCGGGCTCGCGCAGCAGCGGCCGTCGCTGGACGGCTTGTTCGACGACCAGTTCGTGAAGGCCGCGCCGCAGTGACCGGTCCGGCCCAGCAGCTCACCGAGCGCCGTGAGTCGGCTCGCTCGGGGTGGGCCCCGCTGCCGCGCCGGGCCGCGCCCAAGGCCGCGTCGCCGCTCTTTTCCTTGCGCACGCCCATTTCCGCGGGGGCGCGCTGGACGCTGGCGGTGCTGTCCTTCGCGATCCCGTTCCTCGCCTGGGTCGTGCTGAGCGTCAGCGGGGCCGTCGACTCGACGTTCCTGCCGTCGCCGGCCGCGGTGGTCAAGGCGGGCGCCGACATGGCGGGCACCGGTGAGCTCTTCGACGACCTCTGGGCGACAACCCAGCGGGTGCTCGAAGGCTTCGGCCTCGCGGTGCTCGTCTCGGTGCCGCTCGGCATCCTGATGGGCACCTTCACCGCCGGGCAGGCGTTCTTCGAACCGCTGATCGGGCTGCTGCGCTACCTGCCGGCGAGCGCGTTCATCCCGCTGCTGATCATCTGGCTCGGCCTCGGCGAGCCTTCGAAGATCGCCATCCTCTTCATCGGCACGGTCTTCTTCAACACGCTGATGACCGCCGACGTCGTCCGCGGCGTGCCCGGCGCGCTCATCGACGTCTCCTACACGCTCGGCGCGCGCCGGGGCGAAGTGCTGCGCAAGGTCGTCGTGCCGCACTCGCTGCCAGGCATGATCGATGCCATCCGCGTCAACGCCGCCGCGGCGTGGAACTTCGTGGTCGTCGCCGAGCTGATCAACTCCTCGGCCGGCCTCGGCTACCGGATCGTCCGCGCGCAGCGGTTCCTGCAGACGGACAAGATCTTCGCCGTGCTCGTGGTCATCGGGATCGCCGGGCTCCTCATCGACGTCCTGCTGCGCCTGCTGCGCACGCGGGTCGGGAAGTGGGCGGCATGACGCTGGAACTGCGGAACGTCGCCAAGGACTACACCGTGCGCGGCAAGGTGACCCGCGCGCTCGACGGTGTCGACCTCGAGGTGCTGCGCGGCGAGTTCGTCTGCGTCGTCGGCGCGAGCGGCTCGGGCAAGTCGACGCTGCTGTCGCTGGTGGCCGGGCTCGGCAAGCCGACCGAGGGCGAGATCGTGCTCGACGGCGTCCCGGTGACCGGCCCGGGCCCGGACCGCGGGCTCGTCTTCCAGGCCGGCGCGCTCTACCCGTGGCGCAGCGTCGAGAAGAACGTCGCGTTCGGACTGGAGCTGCTGCCGGTCGACGCGGCCGAGCGCGCCAAGCGCGTGGACTGGTACCTCGCCGAAACCGGGCTCGACGCCGTGCGCAAGTCGCTGCCGAAACAGCTTTCGGGCGGCCAGAAGCAGCGCGTCGCGATCGCGCGGGCCCTGGCGTGCGAACCGGACGTCCTGCTGCTCGACGAACCCTTCGGCGCCTTGGACGTCCAGACCAAAGAGGACATGCAGGTGCTCATCCGCCAGGTGTGGGCCGACACCGGCACCACGGTGCTGATGGTCACCCACGACGTCGAGGAAGCGGTGTTCCTGGGCGGCCGGGTGGTGGTGCTCGCCTCCGACCCCGGCCGGATCGCCGCCGACGTCGAGGTGACGCTGCCCGCCGAGCGCGACCTGGCGGTGAAGCGCGAACCGCGGTTCCTCGCGCTGCGCGCCCGGATCGAGGACCTCGTCCGGGAGCAGCACCGCGGGCACGTGAGCCGGGTGGCCGCGGTCGAGTGAGAACGGCAGAGGAGGAAGGTGGCGGGATGAGGCACGGCGGGGCGACCGCGGAACGGGCCGGCGGCGGGGGAATCCTGGCCCGGCTCGGCATTCGCGGCAAGCTGAACCTGCTGCTCCTGCCCCCGCTGGCCGCGGTGGTGCTGGTGTCGGTGCCGTTCGTGCTGACCCAGGCGAACAGCGCGCTGGCGGCGTCGCAGTCGGCGACGGTGGCGCGCCAGGCCCAGCAGCTCGGCGGGCTGATGTGGCAGCTGCAGCGCGAGCGGCTGCTCACGGCCGCGTTCGTGGCGACGCCGTCGGCGAGCCCGGACCGGATGCTGCAGCAGCAGAAGGCGGTCGACGCGATGATCGCCGACGTCCGCGGGTCGCTGGGCGCCGACGCCCCGGACGAGCTTTCCGCGGCGCTGACCCGGATCGGCTCGCTCGGCGAGCTGCGCGAGAACGCCGCCCGGCGCGGTGTCGCGCTCGACAGCGTGGCCCGCACCTACCACGCCGTGATCGATGCGGTGATCGACTCCCTGCGCCTGGTTCCGCAGCTCACCAGCGACGCCGAGGGCACCCGCGAGCTGACCGCGCTGGACGCGCTGCTGCGGGCCAACGAGGAAAGCTCGCTGCGCGCCATGGCCCTCATCGTGACCGCCGTGTCGCCGGACGCCGGTCAGTCCATCCTGGACGACGCGACCCAGCAGGTGCCGATCTTCATCGACCGGTTCGTCAAGCAGGGCGACGACGGTGACGACAGCGAGCGGGCCGCGCTGGTCGTCCGGGTCGAGCAGAGCGACGCCGGCCGGCGCGTCGACGAACTCGCCGCCCAGGTCGGCAACCCGCGGGATGCGGCGGGCACCACGCAGTACGTCGCCGACGTGCTCGCCGCGGCGGAAACCCATGCGGGGCAACGGAAGCTCGTGCAGGAACGGGCCACCGGCGAGATCGCCGACTCGGCGACCGGGCGCGCCGACGCCGGCACCCGGCTGGCCTGGACGGTCGGTGCCGGTGCCGGGCTGCTGTTCCTGCTGGTCGCCTTCCTCGCCGTCGCGGTGTCCCGGTCGATCGCCCGGCCGCTGCGGCGGCTGACCACCGCGGCGACGTCGGTCGCCGACCTCGCCGGCACCGAGCTCGTCCGCGTGACCGACACCGAGGAAGCCGAGGAGCAGATCCCCCGGCTGGCCACCATCGACGTCGTCTCCGACGACGAGCTGGGCAAGCTGGCCGCGGCGTTCAACCGGGTCCAGACCACTGCGGCCGAGCTCGTCGAACGGCAGGCGCTCACCCGGCGCAACACCAGCCTGATGTTCGCGAACGTCGCCAAGCGCACGCAGAACCTCGTCGGCCGCCAGCTCGCGCTGATCGACGAGGTCGAGCGCAACGAGCAGGACACCCGGCTGCTGGCCAGCCTCTACCGGCTCGACCACCTCTCCACCCGCCTGCGCCGCAACGCCGACAACCTGCTCGTCGTGTCCGGCACCCGCGACGAAGCCCGGATCGCCGGCCCGATCGAGCTGGCCACGGCCCTGCGCTCGGCGCTCGCCGAGATCGAGGACTACCAGCGCGTCAAGCTCGGGGTCGTCGCGGAAATCCTGCTGTCGTCGGCCCTCGGCGCCGACCTGGTGCTGGTGTTCGCCGAGCTGCTGGAGAACGCGACGTCGTTCTCGCCGCCGGGGTCGGTGGTCGAGGTCGACACGATGCTGCTCGCCGACGGCTCGTGCCTGGTGAACATCGTCGACCACGGCATCGGCATGACCGCCGAGAAGCTGGCCGAGGAGAACCAGCGGCTCGTCGAGCGCGAACGCCTCGAGCTGGCCCCGACCAGCGTGCTCGGCCTGTTCGTCGTCGGCCGCCTCGCGCGGCGCCACGACCTGGGCGTCGAACTGCTCGCGACGCCGACCACCGGCGGCGTGACCGCGCGGCTGACGATCCCGCCGTCGCTGTTCAGCCACCGGTCCGGGCTGCGCCCGCCGGTGCCGGTCCCGGCACCGGCGCCCACCCCGGTCGAGGCGCGGCCCGCCGAGGCCGTCGCGGTGTCCACTTCGGACAGTCCGCGGCCGGTCGAGCCGTTGCCGGCGCCGGCGATCCCGGCGCTGCTCGGCGTCGCGCACGCCAACGGCTTCCGCTGGTTCAACCAGCTCGAACCGGTGTGGCCGGACGCCGAACCGGCCGAACCCGCCGAGCCGCCCGCGGCCGAACCGGACGCCGAGACCCGCGGTGGCCTGCGCCGCCGCGTCCGCGGCGCCCAGCTGCCCGGCCCGGGCACGACCGCGCCGGTGGCCGGCGACCAGCCGCGCCACGACCCGGAAGCGACCCGGACCGCCATGGACGGCTTCCAGAGCGCCTTCGCGAGAGCTGCCGAGTCCGCACTTTCACGTGAAAGTGACGACCAGGGGTCCGCACTTTCACGTGAAAGTGCGGCCGTGCCCTCGCCGGGCGACGGCGCGTCGCTGCCGGTGCGCGTGCCCGGGGACTCGGCGATGCCCGCGTCGCACCACCTCGCGACCCCGCCGGCCGGCGTCCCGGCCGCCCCGCAGTCCCGGGACGGCCTGGTCCGCCGCGTCCCGGGTGCCCAGCTCGCCCCCGGACTGCGCCAGCAGCCCGCGGGCAGGCCGATCGCCCGCGCCGTCGTGAACCGCACCAGGCGGGACCCGGCGGCCGAGCGAGCGGCGTTCGACGCGTTCGCCGCCGGCCTCGCCAAGGCGGACGTGGTGACGGCAGACAGCCCGCCGCGAGGCGTGGTCGCCGGTCGTGTGACGGAACGAGCAGAAGAGAGCAGGAAATGAGCATCCCCGCAGCTGGCGTCAGTGTCGAAGCCCAGAACTTCAACTGGCTGGTGAGCCGCTTCGCGCAGCACACGGCGGGCGCGATCGCCGCCATCGCGGTTTCGGCCGACGGCTTGCTGATCGCGATGTCGTCGGAGCTCGAGCGGTCCAACGCCGACCGCCTCGCCGCGATCTCCTCCGCCATGCTCGGCCTCGCCCACGGCGTCTCCGAAAGCCACCCGCTCGGCTCGCCGGACAAGGTGATCATCGAGCTGGAGCACGGGTACCTGCTGGTCTGCACCATCAGCATCGGCTGCTCGCTCGGCGTGCTGGCCAACAAGCAGGCGAGCCTCGGCACGATCGCCTACGAGATGGCGATGTTCGCCAACCGCGCCACCGAAGTCCTCACGCCGGGGCTCATCGAGGAGCTGAAGAACACCGTGGGGTCGTGATGACCGAGGAACCTTCGCTGCTGCGGCCGTACCTGATGACCTCGGGGCGGGCCCAGCCGGTCGACCAGAGCCTGGAGATCGAGGCGCAGGTCATGACGTCCCGCCTGGGCGCGGCGTCGCACCCGAAGCTCACCTTCGAACGGCAGGAGATCGTCTCCCTCTGCCGGAACACCATGTCGGTCGCCGAGGTGGCGGCCATGCTCGGCCTCCACATCGGCGTCGCCCGCGTGCTGGTGGCCGACCTCGCCGAGCTGGGCTACGTCGTCGTCCGGCGGCCGGCGAACCACACGTCGCAAGACCTCGGCATGATCGAAAGGGTCATTCGTGGACTCGAAGCCATTCACTGAACCGGCGGCCCGCCCACCGGCCCCGGTCAAGATCGTCATCGCGGGCGGCTTCGGCGTCGGCAAGACGACGGCGGTGTCGTCGATCTCGGAGATCAAGCCGCTGACGACGGAGGCGGCGATCACGTCGGTGGCGGCTTCGGTGGACAGCACCGGCCACGTCCCGGCCAAGACCACCACGACGGTGGCGCTCGACTTCGGCTGCATCACGATCGACGACGAGGTGAAGCTGTACCTGTTCGGCACGCCCGGCCAGGACCGCTTCGGCTTCATGTGGCAGGACCTCGTCCACGGCGCACTGGGGGCGCTGGTCATCGTCGACACCCGCCGCATGGACGACTGCTACCCGGCGGTCGACTACTTCGAGAACGCGGGCCTGCCGTTCGTGGTGGCGGTGAACATGTTCGACGGATCGCTCGGGCACAACCTGGAGGACGTCCGATGGGCGCTGGCGGTGAGCGAGGACGTCCCGCTGATCACGTTCGACGCGCGGCAGAAGCTTTCGGTGCGCGACGCCCTGCTGGCGGTGCTGCACAACACGTTCAAGAAGGCCCGGGCCCAGGCGGGCGCGGGGGCTTGAGAGCCCTTCGCTACACTGATCCACGGACCCCGCGCGGCGTCCACCCTGTGAACCTCCCCAGGGCCGGAAGGCAGCAAGGATAAGCAGGCTCTGACGGGTGCGCGGGGTCCCCTTCTTTTCGGGCTCCGGCTCTCGGGGCTTCGCCCCTTCGCCGGGCCCTTCATTCCGTCGTTTCACCCGGGGGCCGAGCCCCCGGACCCCCACGGTGCCTCTCCTCCTGGTTTGCGGGTCTTCCGTGGCCTTCCACCTCGCCCGTTGGGTGGTCTGCCTCTTAGAACAGGCCCAGTACGTCGTCCGGGGGCCGCGGCGAGGGTGGCCGGTCCTCGTCCGTGATCGGGGTTGCCCTCCCTGCCAGCTTCCGCAGCTCCGCGCCCTCCACGCACCTCGTCGGGAACGCCGCCGAGGCCGTTCGGCGGGCGATCTCCGCCGTCGGCAGCGGGGATGCCGAGGCCGCGAACACCAGGTTGCCGAAGCGGCGCCCCTTCAGCACCGCCGGGTCCGCCAGCAGCAGGACCTCCGGGAACACCTCCCGCAGCGTCGCCAGGAAACGGCGCGCGAACGGCAGACCCGAGCCGTCCGTGATGTTCGCCAGGTAGATCCCCGGCGGACGCAGGATCGTCGCGACCGCGCGGGTTGCCTCCAAGGTCGCCAGGCCGCCCGCCAGCGTGGCCCGCTCGAACGCGTCCACCACCGCCAGGTCCGCTGTGTCTTCGCGGCGGGTTGCCAGGCCGGCCCGGCCGTCCGTGATGCGGACGCGCAGGCCCGGTACCCGCAGCCCGAGCTGGGCGCGGACCAGTTCCACCAGCTCGCCGTCCGCGTCGAACACCAGCTGCCGCGAACCCGGGCGTGACGCCGCCACGTACCGGGGCAACGTGCACGCCGCCCCGCCGATGTGCAGCGCGTCCACCGGCCCCGGCGGCAGCTGGTCCACGACGTCGCCGAAGCGGCGGACGTAATCGAACTCCAGGTTGGCCGGGTCGTCGAGGTCGACGTACGACTGGGCGACGCCGTCCACCGACACCAGCCACGCGTTGCCGCGGTCGGCGTCGCGGAGCAGCTCCGCCGTCCCGAACCGGACCGGGTACCGCCCGGGCACCGGACCGGGTTTTCGCGAACGGCTCACGAAGCCGCAGCGTATCGGAAACATTCCGACCGGCCCGGCGACGAGGGAGCGGGACGATCATCGATCGAGGGGGTTTTCCTTGCGTGCGAACGCAGTAATCGTCGCCGCGGCGCTCGCCGCCGGTGTCTTCGCGACGCCGGCGGCCGCGGACGTCCTGCCCGACCGGGCCCAGGCCGTGGGGTACCTGGCCCCGGCGTCGCCAGAGCCGCCGAAGCGGCGTTGCTCGGCAGCTCGGCCGACCTGCAGACCTTTCTGGCGACCGACCGCCGGCAGGCCCTGGACGACGACCGGGTGCTGGTCACCCAGGTCCTGTCGACCGGCGGCCCGGTCGTGAACGAGCGCGCTCAGAAGGCGCTCGACGGCACCCCCGCCGACGTCCGGGCGTTCCTCGAAACCGGTCTGCAGCAGGCGCGCGACACCGACGACCGGATCGCCACCGACCAGGCGCTCGCCGCGGGCGGCCCGGAGGTGAAGGCCGCCGCGCTCGACGGCATCCCGGCCGACGTCCGGTACTTCCTCTCCGTCTGGCGCCAGGTCGCCGCGAACGGGGACACCGAGCTCGCCGCGCTCCAGGGCCAGCTCGACGGCGCCAAGGCGGGCGCGGCCGCCCACCACCCGCTCATCGTGCGGTTGGCCGGGGAACGAGCCCGGAAGATCGCGTCGGACGCGCGGCAGGCGAACGCCGACCGGCTCGCGGCCCAGCAGTCCGCGGCCCAGCAGGACGGCCGGGCGGCCGCGGGCGCCGAAGCCGCCGCGCGGCAGCAGGCCCGCGACGCCGCCGCCCGCGCCGCGCAGGCCAAGACGGACAACGACAAGCTGCTCGCCGACGCGGCCGACCCGGCGCTGACCGTGCCGAACGGCCGTCGCGTCGGTTTACCTGCTGCGCAACGGCGGCGCCGCCGTCAAGAACGCCGCGCGCGCCGCGCTGAGCGGCACTGACGACGACGTCGTCACGTTCGTGCGCAGCGGGCTCGCCGCCGCGCAGGAGACCGACGACCGCGCCGCCGTCGCGGCGATCGCGGCGGACCCCACGGCTCGCGCCGGCCTGCGCCAGGCCGCTCGTGACGCGCTCGCCGGGACGTACGCCGGGGTCGCCGCGCTGCTGCGCACAGGGGACTACCCGGGCCGCGACACCGACGACCGCGTCGAGGTCGCCCAGATCATGGCGGCCGGCGGCCCCGCGACGAAGTCGTGGGCGCAGCAGGCGCTGGACGGCACCGTCGCGGACGTCCGCGAGTTCCTGGCCCACGGTCAGCACGAAGCGCACCTGATCGACCTGGACGTCTACGTGACCCGGACGCTGCCCGACGGCCCCGAGGTCAACGCCGTCGCGGAGGGCGTGCTCGACGGCCCGCGGTCGGGTCTGCAGCCGTACCTGGACACCGAACTGGCCAAGGCGCGGGCGCGTGAGGCCTTCACCGCGGACCACGTTGCCAAGGTGAACGGCCTGCTGGCCCAGCTGCCCTGACCGCACGGCGAAGGTTGTCGGTGGTGCCCGGTACCCTCGCGACGTGGCTCTCGCGCTGTACCGCAAGTACCGTCCGGCAACCTTCGCCGAGGTCGTCGGGCAGGAGCATGTGACCGAACCCCTCCGCACGGCGCTGTCCGCCGGGCGGATCAACCACGCCTACCTCTTCTCGGGTCCGCGGGGCTGCGGGAAGACGTCGAGCGCGCGCATCATGGCGCGCTCGCTGAACTGCGTGAAGGGGCCGACGCCGGACCCGTGCGGCGAGTGCAACTCGTGCAAGGCGCTCGCGCCGGAGGGCTCGGGCAGCGTCGACGTCACGGAGCTGGACGCGGCGAGCCACGGTGGCGTCGACGACGCCCGCGAGCTGCGGGACAAGGCGTTCTACGCGCCGGCCGAGTCGCGGTACCGGGTGTTCATCATCGACGAGGCGCACATGGTCACCACGCAGGGCTTCAACGCCCTGCTGAAGATCGTGGAAGAGCCGCCCGAGCACGTCATCTTCATCTTCGCGACGACCGAGCCGGACAAGGTGCTGACCACCATCCGCTCGCGCACGCACCACTACCCGTTCCGGCTGATCCCGCCGAGCTCGATGCGCGCGCTGCTGGAGCGCAACATCGCCGCGGAGGGCGTCGAGGTCGAGCCGTCGGTGTACCCGCTGGTCATCCGCGCGGGCGGCGGTTCGGCGCGTGACACGCAGTCGGTGCTGGACCAGCTGCTGGCGGGCGCCGGCCCGGAGGGCGTTTCGTACTCGCGCGCGGTGGCGCTGCTGGGCGTCACGGACGTCGCGCTGATCGACGACATGGTCGACGCGTTGTCGACGGAGGATGCCGCGACGGTGTTCTCGACGGTGGAGAAGCTCGCGGAGGCGGGCCACGACCCGCGCCGCTTCGCGACGGACCTGCTGGACCGCCTGCGCGACCTGGTGCTGCTGCGCGCGGTGCCGGACTCCGCGGGCGGGCTGGTGTCCGCGCCGGAGGAAGAGCTGACCCGGATGGTGGCGCAGGCGGAACGCATCGGCCTGGCGACGCTGTCCCGGTACGCGGACATCGTCCACAATGGACTTCTGGAGATGCGCGGCGCGACTTCGCCGCGGCTGGTGCTCGAGCTGTTGTGCGCGCGGATGCTGCTGCCGTCGGTGACGGAGGCGGAGAAGGCGCTGCTGGCGCGCATCGAGCGGCTGGAGCGCCGGGCGACGCTGGCGGGCGGGGGTGGCGCGCCCGCGGAGGGTGGCGTGGAGCCTCCCGTGCGGGCGGCGCCGGAGCGGGAGTTCTCCCGTCCTTCGCAGCGTGGGGGTTCGGCGCCGGTGGCGGCTCCGGAACCAGCACCCGCACCAGTGGCTCCTGAGCCGGCCCCGGCGGCGGTTGCCACGGCTACCAGCTCACCAGCGGCCCGTTCCGCGGAGAGCGGCTGGGGAACGCCGCGCACCCCCGGCGGCGCGGCTCCCGCACCGGCAGCTGCGAACGCCGGCACTCCGGCCCCGGCGGCGAAACCCGCTGCCCAGTCCGCCGATGGCGGCTGGGGAACCCCGCGCACGCCAGGCGGCGGCACTCCGGCCCAGCCGGCCGCTCCCGCGTCCCAGCCGCCCACCCCCGCTGAACCCAGCGCCCCGGCGGCTTCCGGTGCCCTCGACGCCGCCGGGATCCGGAACGTCTGGCCGCAGCTCATGACCGCCCTGCGCAAGTTCACCGGCGGCCGGAGCCTCGAAGCGATGCTGACCCAGGCCACCGTCGCGAGCGTCGAGGGCAACTCCCTCACCCTCACCCACAAGTCCGAACCCCTGGCCCGCCGCCTGTCCGACCAGGACAACGCCCGCAAGATCGCCGGCGCGCTGTCCGACGTCCTCGGGGGCGACTGGCAGGTCCGCTGCGTCCACGGCAACGCCCCGGCCGCGCCCGCCGCCGCGCGTGTCCAGCAGGCCGCGCCCGCGCCGGAGCGGTCGTTCACCCGGCAGTCCGCGGCCGCTCCCGCACCGGCCGTCGAACGGCCCGCGCCCGCCCCGGCCCCCGCCGCGCCGGCGCGGCCGAAGGTGACCACCAGCGAGCCGGACATCCCGCTGCCCCCGGAACCCGCCGACGAGGACGACGACGACCTCTACAACGAGGACGCCAGCCCGGCCCCGCCGCCGCCCCCGCCGCCGCCGGACCAGGACCCGGACGAGGTCGCCCGCAAGCTCATCTCCGACCACCTCGGCGCCCGCCCGCTGGACTGACCTTCACGACGCCCAGGGGCCGATGCCCGTCACCCGGTCCGCGGTGATCCGCACGATCACCGCGGTCGGCGAACCCTGGTTGCCCAGCATGTACTTCGGGACACCGAGGTACCGCTGGGCCTGCCGGTCCATCAGCGCGGTGAACTCGTCGGCGATGTCCGGTCCGGCGACCCGGGCCGTCCCCCGGACCAGCAGGTACTGGGGCAGCCCCCGTGCGTCGTGCCCGTCGTGGTCCTCGATCAGCACCGTCACCCGCGGGTCGCGGCGGATGTTGCGCACCTTGGGCCGTCGGCCTTCCATGCCCATCACGATCTCGTCGCCGTCGCGGCTGGCCCAGACCATCGAGGTCTGCGGCGAGCCGTCGGGGTTGATCGTCGTCAGCACGGCGTTGAACGGCCGCTCGAACAGGCGGTGGCAGCTTTCGGGAAGTTCCATGCCCCCGAGCCTAGGAACCCGAAAGGAACCGCTCGGTACCTTGGTTCCCATGGGTGACTTCCCCGGCGACGTCTTCCTCGCCGACTGCCCGGCCCGGCTGGCGATCGAGATCATCGCCGACAAGTGGGCGGTCGTCGTCGTGTTCGCGCTCAGCCGCGGGCCGCGGCGGCACGGCGAGCTCGTCGACCTCATCGGCGGCATCTCCCGCAAGGTCCTCACCCAGACCCTGCGCAAGCTCCAGGGCTACGGCCTCGTCGACCGCCGCGCGTACGCCGAGGCGCCGCCCCGCGTCGAGTACCGCCTGACCGAGCTCGGGCAGACCCTCGTCGAGCCCATCGGCGTCCTCACGAAGTGGGCCACGGTCAACGGCGACGCCGTCGTCGCGGCTCAGGAAGCCAGGTAGGCCTCGATCGCCGCCGCGATCGCCGATGCGTACTGCTGGCGCCCCTCCGCGCTCGTCATGCGGGCCGCCTCCGCCGCGTTGCGCATGTTGCCGCACTCCACCAGCGCCGCCGGGCGCGTCGACAGGTTCAACCCGGCCAGGTCCGCCCGCGCCGACAGGCCGTTGCCGCCGATGTAGTTCGACGTGCTGAAGCCGCTCGTGCGCAGCGTGTCCCGGACCACCTGCGCCAGCCTCGTCGAAGGCTCGCCCTGCGCCGCGTTCAACGGCGGCGACGAATACGCCACGTGGAAGCCGGTCGCGCCCGCCGCGGTCGAACCGTCCGCGTGGATCGAGACGACCGCGTCCGCGTTCGCTTCGTTGCCGATCGCCGCCCGGCGGTCGACGCAGGGGCCGACGCCGGTGTCGTTCTGTCGCGTGTAGACAACGCGGATTCCCTTGCCTGACAACGCTTTTCCGACGCGCTGCGCGACGTCCCAGGTGAACGCGTGCTCGGGGTAGCCGGCGTTGGTCGAAGTGCCGGTGGTGTTGCACGGCTTGGTCTGCCCGCGCCCCGCGGGCACCTGCCGGTTGATCTCGGCCGGGTGCGCGCCGTTCCCGCCGTTGTGCCCGGGATCCAGCACGACGACCTTCCCGGCCGCGACCGGCGGCGGCGCGGCGACCGACGACGAAGTGACCGGCGGAGGAGCCGGCGTGGAAGTCACGGTCGCCGGCGTGACCGTCCTCGTGGTCAAGGTGGCCGGCGCCGCCGGGACGTCGTCGGAGCAGCCGGTGAGCAGCAGGGCACCGGCCAGCAGGAAGGGGACAGTCGCGCGTCGCACGGCGACCACGGTGCCACAGCCCGGCACCCCGCGTGGCGCGACTACCCTGGTGGCTGACACAGGCGTGCAGAGAGGACCGAGCGAATCATGGCGCAACCCGGCGGCGGCTTCGACATTTCCCAGCTCATGCAGCAGGCGCAGCAGATGCAGCAGAAGCTCGTCGAGGCCCAGGAAGAGCTCGCCAACACCGAGGTCACCGGCACCGCCGGCGGCGGGCTGGTCACCGCGACCGTCTCCGGTGACAGCCAGCTGAAGAGCCTCAAGATCGACCCGAAGGTCGTCGACCCGGACGACGTCGAGACGCTGTCCGACCTCGTCGTCGCGGCGGTGCGCGACGCGTCGGCGAACGCGCAGAAGCTCACCGAGCAGAAGCTCGGCCCGCTGGCCAACGGGCTCGGCGGCGGTGGCGGCATGCCGGACCTCGGCAGCCTCGGCTTCGGCGGCTGACGAACTTGTACGAAGGTGTCGTCCAGGACCTGATCGACGAGCTCGGGCGGCTGCCCGGGGTCGGGCCGAAGAGCGCCCAGCGGATCGCGTTCCACCTGCTGGCCACCGACCCGGCCGACATCGCGCGGCTGCAGGACGTGCTCGGCAAGGTCAAGGAGGGCGTGCAGTTCTGCGAGGTCTGCGGCAACGTCTCGGAGCAGCAGAAGTGCCGCATCTGCCGCGACGAGCGCCGCGACCTCACGGTCATCTGCGTGGTCGAGGAGCCGAAGGACGTCCTGGCGGTCGAGCGGACGCGCGAGTTCAAGGGCCGCTACCACGTCCTGGGCGGCGCGCTCGACCCGTTGTCGGGCATCGGGCCGGAGCAGCTGCGGATGCGCGAGCTGCTCAAGCGCATCGGCGAGGCGGACATCAAGGAGATCATCATCGCCACCGACCCCAACACGGAGGGCGAGGCGACGGCGACGTACTTGGTCCGGATGCTGCGGGACTTCCCGGGCTTGAGCGTGACGCGGCTGGCGTCGGGCCTGCCGATGGGCGGTGACCTGGAGTTCGCGGACGAACTGACCCTGGGGCGCGCGCTCTCGGGCCGCCGTGTCCTTTGACGGGTTCCCCGTCGCCCCGTTGGCCGGCGTGCTCCGGCTCGAGCCGATCCCGGGTGGTCTGGTCCGGTTCACCCGGGCGTTCGACGACGGCACGCGCCGGAGCGGTGTCGCCGGCGAGGAGGACCTGCTCGCCCTCGCCAAGGGCGGCGTCGAGTTCTTCGAGAAGTTCGCGGACCTGACCGGCCGGAACTTCGACCGGGACATCCGGAAGCTCACCGATCGAAGCGCCTCAGGTCGTACAGGTCCATCAACCTGATCACCTTGTTCGCGTACTCCGGGTCGGTGGCGTACTTCCGCGCCACCGCCCGGACGAACGCGTCGGGATCATCCCGCACGGGCAACGCCGCCGCGTAGTTCGACGACGTCGTCAGCAGCCGCCCGTAGTCGCGGAACGAGTCGGAAACCGACGCGTACGAGCGGAAAAACGCGTCCACCGGGTGGCACGGCGCCGGAATGCACTCCGTCGTCGGGTAGGAAGCGCACCGCAACGCGATCGGCCCCGGGCTCGTCGGCGTCACGCACTTGAAGCCGAAGTAGTTCAGCTCGTTCACCGACAGCCGGCTGCGGCCCCAGTTCGACTCCAGGATCGACTGCGCCACCGTCACCGACGCCGGGATGTCGTACGCCGCGTGGATCTCCCGCGCGATGGGGCCCGCCGAAGCGACGTACGCCTCCTGGAAGCCCGAGGAAAGCGCCGCGTCACGCACCGACGCCTGGTCGATCGGCGGGACCACCGCCAGCAACGCCGCCAGTCCGATGTGGATCATGGCGACACTTTGCCCGGCTCACCCCCGGAAAAACGCGGGGTCACCCCAAAGAGACCTCAGCAGTAGCCGAGCTGCGCCAGCGTGTCCACGACGATCTCGGACGGGTGGTACTTGTCCATCCAGGACTCACCACGCCGGTTCTGGTACGTGTCGAGGAAGTTCTGCAGCTTGTCGCCGCGCATTTCCGTGAGCACGACCGTCTCGCCGAGGTGCTGCGGCGTCTCCGTGCGCTCGCGGTGCACCGCGCACGGCAGGCCGAGGTAGTAGCACTCGGCCGAAAGACCACCCGAGTCGGTGACGACGTACTCGGCGCGCGCCACCAGCGGGAGGAACTTCAGGTACCGCATCTTCGGCTGGACGATGAACTGGTCGTCGAAGATGTTCCCGATGCCCAGCGCGCGGATCTTCTCGCGCTCCGGCGCGCCCGCCATGTACAGGATCGGCATCTTGCGGCTCTGCTCGCGCAGGATCTCCAGCGCCTCGCGGTACTTGTCCGGGCGCGAGACCAGCTCGAAGCGGTGCAGCGTGGCCAGGCCGAACTTCTCCGGCAGGTTCGGCACGTCCAGCGGCCCGTTGATGGCGAGGCGCATCGCGTCGATCGCCGTGTTCGCCTCGGTGTCGACGACCACGCCGCGGGCGTTGCGGAGGTTGTTCACTTCACGCGCGCTCGGCGCGAAGTGGATGTCGACGATCTTCGCCGCGATCTTGCGGTTGAGCTCCTCGGGCAGCGGCGACAGGATGCTGCCCGACCGCGCGCCCGCCTCGACGTGCCCGACGCGGGACTTGAGGATCCGCTTCCCGATCAGCGAGCCGTACGGCGTGGTGAACGTGTCGCCGTGCACCAGCACCAGCGGGGGACGGCCGTCCTCGGTCAGCGCGGCGCGCAGCTCGTGGCGGCGGCTCCACGCGGTGCGCAGCACCTGCGCGGCCCAGCCCGGCACCTGCGCCGGCGACTCGAGGTTGTGGGCCTTCTCCTCCGGCACCAGCCAGACGTCGGGCTCCGGCATGTTCAGGTCCGCGAGGACGTCCGCGACCTCGTCGACGTGCTGCGCGGTGAACCAGATCTTCGGCCGCATCCCGCGCTCGCGGATCCCGTGGTAGACGGGCGCGATTTTGATCAGTTCCGCGGTGGTGCCGAGAATGAAGGAAATCACCAGAGGAGCCCATTTCAGGTCGGGTGCGGTGGCGTAAGGATACTGGCCGACCTCCCGCGGGGGCCGCCGGGTAGCCTCGGCCCGGTGAGTGCGAACCCGCTCCTCCCCTCGCTCAGCGTCGTGATCCCGGTCTACAACGAGCAGGACTGGATCGAACGCAGTGTCGGCGCGCTGCTCGCCTCGGCCGAGACGGCGAACTGGCCGATCGAGGTCGTGGTCGTCGACGACGGCAGCTCGGACGCCACGCCGTCGCGGCTCGACGAGCTGCGCGAACGCCACGGAATCACCGTCGTCAGCCAGGCCAACGCGGGCCGGTTCGAGGCCCGGCGGGCGGGCATCGCCAAGGCCGCCGGGGAGCAGATCCTGCTGCTCGACAGCCGGGTCGTGGTGGACGAGGGCGCGCTGACCTTCCTGCGCGACCAGCTCGTCGACCACCCCGAGCGCACGGTGTGGAACGGCCACGTCAACGTCGCCTCCGAAAACAACCCGTACGCCGGTTTCATGGCCGGCCTGGTGAAGATTCCCTGGCGCCGCTACTGCGCCGACCCGCGCCTGATGTCCTTCGGCATCGAGGAGTTCGACCTCTTCCCGAAGGGCACCGGATTCTTTTCCGCGCCGCGCGGCGTTCTCGAAGCGGCTTCGGACGCTTTCGTATCGCTGTTCGACGACGTGCGCTTCGCCAGTGACGACACCGGCGTCCTGCGCTGGATCGCCGAGCGCCACCGCATCTTCCTCGCGCCGGAGTTCTCCGCGACCTACCACGGGCGCGACAGCTTCAAGAAGTTCGCCGCCCAGGCCTACTTCCGCGGGACGACCTTCGTGGACTCCTACCTCGGCTCGCCCGGCCCGGCCCGCAACGGCCTGTTCGCCGCGTTCGGCGTCGGCCTGCTCGGCCTCGGCGTCGCGGTCAAACGCCCGAAGACGGCCGTGCTGCTCGCGGCCGCCGGTTCGGCCGCGGCCGGGGCCGCCGTGACGCGCTTCGGCGCGACGACCGCCGAGGCCAAGGCCGTCGCGAAGCTCGCCCCGGTGTTCGGCGCCGGCTTCGGCGCCGGCGCGGTCCGCGGGCTGGTCATGGCGCTGCGCGCCCGCCGGCGGCGGGGACGATGAGCTCACCGGTGACTCGCGAGCCCGACGAGGCGGACGGGCGCAGCCTGGCGAAGGAGACCGGGCGCTCGGCCGGGAAGATCGGCGTCTCGCTGCTCGTCGCGATCGCGCTCGGGTACGTGCTGACGCTGCTCGCCACCCGCTGGCTCGGCCCGGAGAACAGCAAGGTCTACCTCTCGTTCTGGGGCATCCTGATGGGCCTCGGCAGCGCGCTGTCGCCGCTGGAGCAGGAGCTGTCCCGCCAGTCCGCGGTCGCCGCGCTCGACGGCGGCAAGGCCGGCAAGCCCGCGTTGCGCGCCCTGACCGTCGGTGCCGTGACCGTCGCCGTCGTCGCCGGGCTGACGATGACCGTGCCGGTGCTGTCGGACCGGCTCTACGCCGGGAACACCGCGCTCGGCGTCATCGTGCTGTGCGGCGCGATCTCGTTCGCCTGCCAGTTCGCCGCCCGCGGCCTGCTCGTCGGGCAGCAGCGGATCAAGCCGTACTCCTGGCTGGTCGTGGCCGAGGCCGCGGTCCGCGTGCTCGTGCTGTTCGGGATCGCCGCCGCCGGGCTCACCGGCGTGACGTCGTACGCGATCGCGGCCGCGGCGGGCTCGTTCGCCTGGCTGCTGTTCGTCAAGCCGGTCTCCGGGCTGGTCGACCCGCACGCCGACGGCGACGGCTGGGGCCCGGTGACCGGCCGGATCCTGGTCCTGCTGACCGGCGCCGCGCTGACCGCGAGCGTCATCACCGGCTACCCGGCGATGGTGAGCCTGCTGGCGCCCGGCGGCTCCGAGCGCGACGTCGGCGTCCTCTTCGCGACGCTCACCGTGTCCCGGGTGCCGCTGCTGCTGCTCTCGCCGCTGCAGGCGCTCGCCGTGCCGACGGTGGTCCGGCTTTCGGGCACCGAAGACGGGCAGCACCGGCTGCGGAAGCTCCTCGCGGCCGGCGCGCTCGGCACGATCGTGGTCGGCGTGGTCGGCGGGCTGGTCGGCTGGCTGATCGGGCCGTGGCTGGTCTCCCTGCTCTACGGCTCGGGCTTCGTCGCCCAGGGCTGGTGGGTGGCGTGGATGGTGTGGGGTGCGGTGCTGCTCACGGCGCTGCAGCTGATGACCGCCGTGCTGGTGGCCCGCAAGGAGGCGAACAAGGTGCTCGTCACCTGGGCCGTGGTCGCGGTCGCCACCGCCGCGACGCTGCTGCTCGTGCCGGGCGACCCGATCCTCAAGGCGGTCGCCGGGCTGGCCGGGGGCCCCACGCTGGGCCTGGTGGTCGTGTTGATGTTCGTCCTGCGGCGGCCGGGCAACGTGCGGCCCGCCCCGGACGTCCCAGTAGGGTGACCCGGCCGGAACCGGGACAGGATCGGCGGGGAACGCCGGTGAGGTTGGACAGCGGAAAACCATGAACGTACTTCTGGTCGTGCTCGCCTTCTGGCTGCCGGGCCTCGTCTTCGGGGCCGCGATCCGGCTGCGGGGCTGGCTGCTCGCCGCCGCCGCGCCGATCCTGACGTTCGGCATCGTCAGCCTGGGTGTCCCGGTCCTCGGCGGGCTCGGCATCCGCTGGACCACGCTCGACGTCGCCCTGTGGACGCTCGTGCTGTCGGCCGTCGGCTTCGGCCTGGCGTTCCTGGTGCAGCGGTTCACCGCCCGCCGCCACCCCGACTGGGCCGAGAAGGACGCCGAAGCGGCCGCTCCCGCCCGCTCGCTGCGCGAGCACCTGCTGATCGGGGCCGGCGTCGGCGCCGGCAGCCTCGTCGGGATCGTCACGTTCCTGCGCGGCGCCCGCGGGCTCAACCAGGTCCAGCAGGGCTGGGACGCGCCGTTCCACGCCAACCTCGTCCGCTGGATCGCCGAGCACGGCGACGCCCGGCCCTCGACCGTCGGCACCATCGCGAACCTGCCGAACCAGACGAACTACTTCTACCCCGACACCTACCACGCCCTGCTCGCGCTGGTCTTCGACAAGGCCGGCCTGGCGATGATGCCGACGCTGAACATGGGCGCGCTCACCGTCATCCTGTGCGTGCCGATCGGCGTCGCGGCGATGGGCCACGTCTGGCGGATGCCCGCGCTGGCGGTCGCCGCGGCCGCCGCGGTGTCGGCGTCGTTCACCAACTTCCCGTACGACTCGCTGTGGCGCGGCCCGCTCTGGCCGTACGTCGCCGGCGTCGCCCTGATCCCGGCGATGCTCGCGCTCGCGCGCCGGCTGCTGGAGCCGCGCGGGATCGCCGGCCCGGTCGCGATCGGCGTCGGCGTCGCGGGCCTGATCGGCCTGCACACCAGCGTCGCGTTCGTCGTCGTCGTGTACTTCCTGCTGATCCTGCTCGCGGTGCTCTTCAAGTTCGAGCGGATCGACTGGCGCCGGTCCGCGGCCTCGCTCGGGGCCACGGTCGCGCTCGCCGTCGTCTGCGGGCTGCCGCTGGCGCTGCCTTCGCTGTACAACGCGGGCGGCGTGACCAGCGCGTTCTGGGCGTCGGAGGCCACTGTCACCGGCGGCCTCGGGGAGACCCTCACCTTCTCGCCGATGGCCGCGTTCCCGCAGTGGTGGATCGGCGTGCCCGCCCTGATCGGCATCTTCCTGCTGGTGAAGCACCGCCGGATGCTGTGGATGGTCGCCGCCTACGTCGTGTTCGGGGGGCTGTTCGCGGCCACCGTGTCGCTCGAGACGCCGCTCATCCACACCCTCACCGGCATCTTCTACAACGACCACTGGCGGATCGGCGCGCTGGTCCCGCTGGCCGGCGCGGTCGCGTTCGGCGAGTTCACCGACACCGCCGCCCGCTGGATCGCGCGCAAGGCAGGCGGGCGGCTGCCGAACGTTTCGCCGGCGACGCTCACCGCGGTCGGCGTCGTGCTGCTCGTGGTCGTCATCGGCGGCCTGAGCCGCGGCGGCTACATCGGCCGCAACGCCGCCCGGCTGCAGATGAACTACAGCGGCGGCCCGACGGTCAGCAACGACGAGCGCTCGGCGTTCGACTGGCTCGCCGCGCACGTCGCGCCGGGCGAGCGGGTGATGAACGGCAAGGCCGACGGCTCGGTCTGGATGTACGCGCTCGACGGCGTCCAGCCGGTCGAGTGGACGTTCTACGGCGCCGAGGGGAACACTCCGGCCGGCTACCTCGGCGTCTACCTCGACGACATCGACAAGTTCCCGCGCGTGCGGGAGCTGCTGACCGACCTCAAGGTCCGGTACGTCTTCGTGGGCCAGGGCAAGGTCACGAAGGACACCAGCAATGGGCCCGGCCTGAGCCACCTCGACACGACCCCGGGCTTCAAGGTCGTGTTCCGCAACCCCGGTGCGACCGTGTACGAGATCGAGGGCCAGCAGGGCGTCGTCGCAGCTGGTGCGGCTCCAGGGTCCGCGGCCGGTAACGGGCAGTGAAAGGCTAGAGTGATCGCGTGTCCAGCACCTCCGTGACCAGCCGCCGCGTGCTCATCGTGATGCCCGCGCTGAACGAGTCCGCGAGCGTCGCTTCGGTCATCGACCAGGTGAAACGCGCTCTGCCGAGCGGTGACCTGCTCGTCGTCGACGACGGTTCGGTCGACGAAACCGCCAAGCTCGCCCGCGCGGCCGGGGCCGAAGTGGCCCGCCTCGCGGTCAACCTGGGCGTCGGGGGCGCGATGCGCACCGGCTTCCGCTACGCCGCCGCCCGCGGGTACGACGTCGTCGTGCAGGTCGACGCGGACGGCCAGCACGACCCCGACGAGCTCGACGCGCTGCTGCGCGGCCTCGACGACGCCGACATCGTGATCGGCTCCCGGTTCGCCGGCAAGGGCTCGTACAAGGCGAGCGGGCCGCGCAAGTACGCGATGGTCGCGCTCTCGATCGTGTTCTCGCGGCTGGCGAAGACCAAGCTCACCGACGTCACGTCGGGTTTCAAGGCGATGGGGCCGCGCGCGATCCGGCTGTTCGCCGGCTACTACCCGGCGGAGTACCTCGGCGACACCGTGGAGTCGCTGGTGATGGCCATCCGGGCCAAGCTGACCATCAAGGAGATCCCGGTCGTCATGCGGGAGCGGGCGGGCGGCACGCCCAGCCACTCGCCCATCAAGTCCGCCGTCTACCTGAGCCGGGCCGGGCTCGCGCTGCTGCTGGCGCTGGTGCGCCGCCGGCCCGCGGTCGACTCGTCCGACTCGGCGTAAGGGGAAGCAGAAATGCAGGGTTGGCGCGTCCTCAGCATCGTCGTCGCCTGTGTCGTGCTGTTCGTCGTCCTCGAGATGATGCGGCGGCGGAAGCTGCGCGAGAAGTACGCGGGCGTGTGGCTCGTCGTCGCGGTCGGCGTGGTCGTCCTCGCGGTGCTGCCGCAGGCGGCCGAGTTCCTCGCCGAGCACACCGGCGTGCAGACGCCGTCGAACTTCGTCTTCCTCCTCGCCGGCGTCGTGCTGGCCCTGGTGTCGCTGCACCTCTCGACCGAGGTCGGGCACCTGGAAGAGGAGGTGCGCACGTCGGTCGAGGAGATCGCGCTGCTGCGCTGCGAGCTCGAGGACGCCAAGCGCGAGCTGGCGGGCCGGATCGCCGAGCTGGAGGCGCGCACGACCGCGCCGGACGACGTCAAAGGGCTTCCCGAGGTCGAGCGCGTCAGCAAGTGACCGCGTGATCGACGCCCTGCTCGCCGCGCCCGCGCGGCTGGGGGCGGTGCGGCTGCTGGCCGTCGACGGCCCGTCGGGCGCGGGGAAGTCCACGCTGGCCGCCCAGGTCGTCGCCGAGCTGCGTATTCGCGGCTGCCGGACCGAGCTCGTGAGCACCGACGCCTTCGCGACCTGGGACGACCCGGTTTCCTGGTGGCCGCGACTGGTCGACGGCGTCCTGCGGCCCCTCGCGGCCGGCGTCGAAGGCGCGTACCGGCGGATGGACTGGACCAGCGGGACGCCCCGGCCGGGCGAGCTCGTCCGGGTGCCCGTGCCGGACGTCCTGGTGCTGGAGGGCGTTTCGAGCGGCCGCACTTCGGTAAGACCCCTGCTTTCGCACCTCTGCTGGCTTTCCGGCGGACCGGAAGCCGATCGGCTGGCCCGGGCCGTCGAACGCGACGGTGCGGCCGCACAGGCGGAACTGGGCCGCTGGCAGCGCTTCGAACGGGGCTGGTTCGCCGTCGACGGCACGCGCGAAGCCGCCGGAACCCGACTTTCGTAGGGGTTCGTTCGGTCACCCTGTGTACACACTGGACTCCGGATCGATCAAGGTGGAACGGTTGCGCCACCACGACCGGGCTAACGTTGGTACCGCCATCTGAGTTAGTGATCCGGCACCGGCCGGAGTTGCGGGCCACAAACGGTCACATTTTGTCACGATTTACGGACACATTGCGGTCAAATCGGCGCCCACGTAGCGCGATCGTAACCTCACGTACTTAAGCCCAGGCCGACTTCCCGCTAGTGTCGCTGGGCACACCGATCGTCCGTCGAGTTCCTGACCGACCGGACGGTGACTTTGAAACCCGAACATCTCCCAAGGGGTGCCAGATGCAGCAATTGCGGCTGACCCGAACACGCCGCGTGGCCCTGATCGGGCTCGCCGGCGCGCTCGCGGTTTCGCTGTCCGCTTGTGCGGAATCCAAGCGTGAAGAGGGCGCGGGGGGTGGTTCCGGGGGCACGATGATCTTCGGTGCGGCCGGTAACCCGAAGTTGTTCGACCCGATCTTCAACGACGAGGGCGAGACCTTCCGGATCACGCGGCAGATCTTCGACACGCTGATCCAGAACAAGCCGGGCACCGCCGACCTCGAGCCCTCCCTGGCCGACAAGTGGGAGCCCAGCAACGACGGCAAGACCTGGACCTTCAGCCTGAAGCAGGGCGTGAAGTTCTCCGACGGCACGCCGTTCGACGCCACCGCGGTGTGCTTCAACTTCGACCGCTGGTTCAACATGAAGGGCGCCGCCGCCCAGAGCCAGATGATCTACTACGCCGACGTCTTCGGCGGCTTCGCCAAGAACGAGAGCGACGAGTACAGCGACCCGGTCTACAAGAGCTGCGAGGCGAAGGACCCGGCGACCGCGGTCCTCAACCTGAACAAGGCCAAGGGCGCGTTCCCGGCGGCGTTCACGCTGCCGTCGTTCTCGATGCAGAGCCCGGCCGCGCTGAAGCAGTACAACGCGGACCAGGTCACCCAGAGCGGTGACTCGTTCACCTACAGTGAGTACGCGAACAAGCACCCGGTCGGCACCGGGCCGTTCAAGTTCGACAGCTGGGACCAGGGCAAGGGTGAGATCACCCTCGTCAAGAACGACACCAGCCCGACGCAGACGGCGAAGCTCGACAAGCTGATCTTCAAGGTCATCCCGGACGAGAACGCCCGCAAGCAGGCGCTCAAGGCCGGCGACATCCAGGGCTACGACTACCCGGCGCCCGCGGACTACAACCTCCTGCGCGGCGACGGCGAGCAGGTGCTCGTGCGGCCGCCGTTCAACGTGCTGTACCTGGGCATCAACCAGTCCGGCCCGGCCGGGGAGAAGCTGAAGGACGTCCGCGTCCGCCAGGCGCTGGCCTACGGCATCAACCGCGAGCAGTTCGTCAAGAGCAAGCTGCCCGAGGGCTCCGAGGTGGCCACCGAGTTCGTCCCCAAGACGATCTCCGGCTACACCGACGACGTCACCAAGTACCCGTACGACCAGCAGAAGGCCAAGGACCTGCTGCAGCAGGCCGGCGCGACGAACCTGACGCTGAAGTTCTACTACCCGACCGAGGTCACGCGTCCGTACATGCCGAACCCGGCGGACGTCTTCACGTCGATCTCCGAGGACCTGAAGGCCATCGGCATCAAGGTCGAGGCCGTCGCCAAGCCGTGGAACGGTGGCTACAAGGACGACGTCCAGAAGTTCGGCAAGCAGGACCTCCACCTGCTCGGCTGGACCGGTGACTACAACGACGCCGGGAACTTCGTCGGCACCTTCTTCGGCCGCAAGAAGCCGGAGTTCGGGTTCGACAACCCGCAGCTGTTCCAGGCGCTGGCCGCCGCGGACGCTTCGCCCGCCGGCGACGCGCACGCCAAGGCGTACCAGGAAGTGAACAAGCAGATCATGGACTACCTGCCCGCGATCCCGATCTCCTACGGCCCGCCCGCCATCGTGGTCGGCCCGAAGGTCAAGGGCCTGGTCGCCAGTCCGCTGACCGACGAGCGGTTCAACACCGTGACCGTCAACTGACGTTCCACCTGTGAGGCATGGGGTGGGGGCTACCGCGCCCACCCCATGCCCGTACCTCCCGGGCTGGCCCCAAAGGACACCAAGTGCTCCGTTTTCTCGTGCGTCGGCTGCTACAAGCGATACCGACGCTCCTCATCCTGTCCATCCTGGTCTTCGCCTGGCTCCGCTCGCTGCCCGGAGGGCCAGCGGCCGCCCTCCTCGGCGACAAGGCAACGCCGGAGAAGATCGCCAACCTCAACCACGTGCTGGGACTCGACCAGCCGGTCATCATCCAGTACTTCAAGTTCCTCGGCCGCGCGGTCACCGGTGACTTCGGCGCCTCGCTGGTCTCCACCCAGCCGGTGATGTCGGAGATCGGCACGTTCCTGCCGGCCACCATCGAGCTGGGGATCTCCGCGATGATCATCGCGGTGCTCATCGGCATCCCGGCGGGCTACCTCGCGGCGCGCTACCGCGGTGGCGCCGCCGACAACGTGATCATCGTGCTGACGCTGATCGGCGTCGCGGTGCCGGTGTTCTTCCTCGGCTACATGATGCAGGACCTGCTCGCCGGCCCGCTGGGCCTGCCGTCGCAGGGCCGGCAGACCGCCGGGCTGGACGCCACCGCCATCACGAACTTCGCCGTCCTCGACGGCATCATGACCAGCGAGTGGGACGCCGTCTGGGACGCGATCAAGCACCTGATCCTCCCGGCGTTCGCGCTCGCGACCATCCCGCTCGCGGTGATCACCCGGATCACCCGCGCGTCGGTGCTGGAAGTGCTCAACGAGGACTTCATCCGCACGGCCAACTCGAAGGGCCTCACGCAGCCGGTGGTCCGCCGCCGGCACGTGCTGCGCAACGGCCTGCTCCCGGTGGTCACCACGATCGGCCTGCAGACCGGCGCGCTGCTCGGCGGCGCGGTGCTGACCGAGCGCGTGTTCAACTTCCGCGGCCTCGGGTTCCTGCTGGCCGAAGGCATCGAACGGCGTGACTACCCCCGGCTCCAGGCGCTGCTGCTGTTCGGGGCACTGGTGTACGTGCTGGTGAACATGCTGGTCGACGTCTCGTACGGGATCATCGACCCGAGGGTGCGTGTGCGATGAACACTCTGCTGAACAAGAAGAAAGAGCCGATCGACAAGCTCGCCGCGGCGAGCGGGCACAGCCTCGGCGGCGAAGCCCTGCGGCGGATGCTGCGCAGCCCGGTCGCCATCACCGGCGCCGCGATCACCGGCTTGTTCGTGCTGCTGGCGGTGTTCGCGCCGCTGATCGCGCCCAAGGACCCGTTCGAGCGGTACCTGCAGGACAAGGTCGCGCTCGGCCAGGGGATCATCCCCGGCGCCCAGCCGGGTTTCCCGCTCGGCGTGGACGACTTCGGCCGCGACGAGCTGTCGCGGCTGATCGTCGGCGCGCAGAACACCCTCCTCGTCGGCGTGCTGGCGACGGTGATCGGCGTGCTCGTCGGCGTGGTGATCGGCGGCCTGGCCGGCGCGTTCGGCGGCTGGGTCGACACCGTCCTCATGCGGCTCGTCGATGTCATGCTGTCGGTGCCGTCGCTGCTGCTGGCGATCTCGGTGGCGGCGTTGTTCGCCAAGCCCAGCCAGTGGACGGTGATCCTCGCCGTGTCGATGATCGGCGTGCCGATCTTCGCGCGGCTGCTGCGCGGGTCGATGCTGACGCAGCGCAGCAGCGACCACGTTCTCGCGGCGACGTCGCTGGGCGTGAAGCGCGGCGCGATCGTGTTCCGGCACATGCTGCCGAACTCGCTCGGCCCGGTCATCGTGCAGGCCACGCTGACCCTGGCGACCGCCATCCTGGAGGCCGCCGCCCTGTCCTTCCTCGGTCTGGGCGACCCGGACCCGAACCGGGCGGAGTGGGGCATCATGCTGAGCAAGGGTGCCCGGCAGTTCCTCGACGTCCGGCCCGAGCTGGCGTACTACCCGGCGATCGCGATCATCGTCGTCGCGCTCGGGTTCACGCTGCTCGGCGAGTCCCTCCGCGAAGCCCTCGACCCGAAGAACAGGCGGTGAACCCCCATGGCACTCCTTGAGGTCCGTGATCTCACGGTCCAGTTCGTCCGCCGTGGCGAGCAGTCGTTCACCGCGGTGGACAACGTCAGTTTCGACGTCGAACCGGGCCAGACGGTCGGCCTGGTCGGCGAGTCCGGCTGCGGCAAGTCCGTGACGTCGCTGGCGATCATGCGGCTTCTCGCCAAGCGCGGCAACAAGGTCAGCGGTTCGGTGCGCTTCGAAGGCACCGACCTGCTCCGGTTGTCCGACCGCGAAATGCGCGACCGCCGCGGCCGCGACCTCGGCATGGTGTTCCAGGACCCGCTGTCCTCGCTGAACCCGGTCATCCCGATCGGGCTGCAGATCACCGAGGTGCTGGAGCGCCACCGCGGGATGGCGCGCAAGGCGGCGTCCGTCGAAGCGGTGGACCTGCTCGACAAGGTCGGCATCCCCGACCCGTCGCGGCGGCTTTCCGAGTACCCGCACCAGCTTTCCGGCGGGATGCGGCAGCGCGCGCTGATCGCGATCGCGCTGGCGTGCCGGCCGCGGCTGCTCATCGCCGACGAGCCGACCACCGCGCTGGACGTCACCATCCAGGCGCAGATCCTGGCGCTGCTGCGGGAACTGGTGCAGGACACCGGCACCGCGCTGATCATGATCACGCACGACCTCGGCGTCGTCGCCGGGCTCTGCGACGAGGTCAACGTGCTCTACGGCGGCAAGATCGTCGAGCGCGCGCAGCGGCACCAGCTGTTCGCCGAGCCGCGGCACCCGTACACCCACGGCCTGCTGGCGTCGATCCCGCGGCTGGACGCGGGCCGCGGCGAGAAGCTGATCCCCATCCGGGGTTCGGTGGCCGACAACATCCCGTGGGACCACGGGTGCGCGTTCGCCCCCCGGTGCCCCAACGCGCTGCAGGTGTGCCGTGAGGTCCAGCCGCAGCTGGTGCCCGACCGGAACGCGCTGCTGCGCTGCCACAACCCCGTGCGGCCCGCGGTCGCGGCGGGAGGAGGAGCCCGATGACCCGTCCTGCTGGTGACGTGCTGCTCGAGGTCGACGACCTCAAGGTGCACTTCCCGATCAAGAGCGGCGTCGTGTTCGACCGGACGGTCGGGCACGTGTACGCGGTCGACGGCGTCGACCTGGCCATCCGCCGCGGCGAAACCTACGGGCTGGTGGGCGAATCGGGCTGCGGCAAGTCCACTTTGGGCCGGGCCATCCTGCGGCTGAACGAGCCGACCTCCGGGTCCGTGAAGTTCGACGGCACCGACGTCGCCCAGCTCAAGGGAGAGGAACTGCGGAAGGCCCGGCGCCGGATGCAGATGATCTTCCAGGACCCGATGTCCAGTTTGGACCCGCGCCAGTCGGTGGAGTCCATCCTGGTCGAGGGCATGCACGCGCACGGCCTCGACAAGGACAAGGCGGCCACCCAGCGGCGGCTGCGGCAGCTGCTGGCCGCGGTCGGCCTCCCGGAGACGTCGCTGCGGAAGTACCCGCACGAGTTTTCGGGCGGGCAGCGCCAGCGCATCGGCATCGCGCGGGCGCTGGCGGTGGAGCCGGACCTGATCGTCGCCGACGAGCCGGTGTCCGCATTGGACGTTTCGGTGCAGGCCCAGGTGGTCAACCTGCTGGAGGACCTGCAGGACCAGCTCGGCCTGACGTACGTGGTGATCGCGCACGACCTCGCGGTGGTGCGGCACATCTCCGACCGCATCGGCGTGATGTACCTGGGCGCGCTGGTCGAGGAGACCGACGCCGACTCGCTGTACCGGGACCCGCTGCACCCGTACACGCGGGCGCTGCTGTCGGCCATCCCGGTGCCGGACCCGCAGGTCGAGGACACCCGCGAGCAGATCCTGCTCGCCGGTGACCTGCCTTCGCCGGCGAACCCGCCGTCGGGCTGCCGCTTCCACACGCGCTGCCCGTGGAAGCAGGCGAGCCTGTGCGACACCGACCGCCCGCAGCTGCGCGAAATCGGCGCTGGGCACCGGGTGGCGTGCCACTACGCGGAGGACATCCGCGACGGGCGCATCCAGCCGCACGCGGTCGAGCCGGAGCTGGTGGAGCTCACCGGGGCGCTGAACCCCGACCTGGGCCCGCCGGACGTCGGCACGGCCGCCGAGATCCTCTGAGTTCTCGTTTTGGGGGCCGGCCGGGGTTTCGCCCCGGCCGGCCCCTTTTTCACGGCTTGAGGTCGAGCGCGGCGCTCATCGAGCCGTCCATGTAGAACGGCGTCGAGTCGTGGACGTGGGTGATCCGCCAGTCGCCGTCCTGCTCGCGGAAGCAGACGGTGGACCGGAACCACAGCTCGAACGGCTGCGGCAGGCCCTTCGGCGTCGTCGACAGGCGGGTGAGCGCGTGGCAGTACGCGATGCCCCCGCCGACGGTGATTTCGAGGTCACGGGTTTCGTACTCGATCGGGCCGTCGAAGCCCGCGAACCACGCTTCGCGGGCTTCGACGTCTTCGCCGTGGTGCACCAGCGGCGGGGCGAGGGTGAACGCCACGGCGTCCGGTGCGTACTGCGCCGCCAGTGCCTGGGCGTCGCGCGCGGTCATCGCCGTCGCACGGGCCGTCATCAGTTCGCGAATCCGCTGCTCGGTCATGCCATCCTCCTGGGGTGTGGTGCCTTCGGAGGGGACGTAGGCGCCGCCGCGCGGATTTCGACACCGACCGGGAGGCGTTCGTGAAATACGTGGTGCTGATCTACGGCAACCCCGAATCGCGCCAGGCGTGGGAGGGGATGAGCGAGGAGCAGCGGGCCGCCGGGCTGGCGTACTACCAGCAGCTCAACGACGAACTCGACGAGTCCGGCGAGCGGATCGTCTCCGAGCGGCTGGCGTACCCGGAGCTGACGACGACGATCAGCGCCGGCACGACGACCGACGGGCCGTTCGCCGAGGCCAAGGAGTTCCTCGCGGGCTTCTACCTGCTCGACTGCGCGGATGTGGATCGAGCGCTGGAGATCGCGTCCCGCGTCCCGGAGGCGGCGTTCGGGGTGGTGGAGGTGCGGCCGGTGATGGGCCTGCACGGGCCGGAGCTGTGAACCCGGAGCTGCTGAGGTCGCTGGCGCCCCAGGTCCTGGCGGCGCTGGTCCGGCGCTACGGCGACTTCGAGGCGTGCGAGGACGCGGTCCAGGAGGCGCTGCTGGCGGCGTCGCAGCAGTGGCCGTCTTCGGGGATTCCGGACCACCCGAAGGGGTGGCTGATCACGACGGCGTCCAGGCGGCGCATCGAGCAGTGGCGCAGCGATTCGGCCCGGCAGCGGCGCGAGGAGGCAGTCTTTTGGGCGGAGCCTCCGGACCCCGCGCCGGTCGCGGTCGACGACACGCTGACGTTGCTGCTGCTGTGCTGCCACCCGTCGCTTTCGCGGCCTTCGCAGGTGGCTTTGACCCTGCGGGCAGTGGGCGGCTTGACGACGGCGGAGATCGCCCGCGCGTTCCTGGTTCCGGAGGCGACGATCGGCCAGCGGATCAGCCGGGCAAAGCGATCACTGCGCGGCGAGCGGTTCTCCGGGGACGCGAGTCCCGAGCGGCTGGCGGCGGTGCTGCAGGTGCTGTACTTGATCTTCACGGAGGGCCACACGGCCAGTTCGGGCGGTGCGGTGAGCCGCGTCGAGCTGACGGCGGAGGCGATCCGGCTGGTCCGTGGGTTGCATCAGGAGCTCCCGGCCGACGGCGAGGTGACGGGGTTGCTGGCGCTGATGCTGCTGACGGAGGCCCGCCGTCCGGCCCGGGTGTCGGCTTCGGGGGCGTTGGTGCCGTTGGCGTCGCAGGACCGTTCGCTTTGGGACGCCGAGATGATCGCGGAGGGGACGGCGTTGATCACGGAGGCGCTGGTCTCGGCCCCGATCGGGCCGTACCAGCTGCAGGCGGCGATCGCGGCGGTCCACGACGAGGCGGCTTCGGCGGAAGCTACGGACTGGGCGCAGATCTTGACGCTGTACGACCTGCTGCGGGTCGTGGCTCCGGGGCCGATGGTGACGTTGAACCGGGTGGTGGCGTTTGCGCAGGTCCATGGGGCTGAGGCGGGGTTGGCGGAGCTGGCTGAGGTGGACCTGGAGGGGCACTACCGGGTGGACGCCGTGCGGGGGCACTTGCTGGAGGAGGTGGGGGATTTCGCCGGGGCTCGGGAGGCGTACTTGGCCGCCGCTCGGCGGACGTTGAGTCTGCCGGAGCAGGGGTATCTGCAGGCTCGGGCCGCGAAGCTGAAGCCCTGACCGGCAGCAGCAGAACCCTGCCCGTCCCTGGCAGGGGCCCGGCAAAAGTCAGGTCAGCGCGGCCGATCCGGTCGCCCGCACGTCATGAACGGGTCGTTCACCTCGTCAGACGACATGAACGACCCTTTCATGACATCGCCGCCGCCCCGCCCTGCCGAGACCCCGCCCTGCCGAGACCCCGCCCTGCCGAGACCCCGCCCTGCCGAGACCCCGCCCTGCCGAGACCCCGCCCTGCCGAGACCCCGCCCGTCCGAGACCCCGCCCTGCCGAGACCCCGCCCTGCCGAGACCCCGCCCTGCCGAGACCCCGCCCTGCCGAGACCCCGCCCTGCCGAGACCCCGCCCTGCCGAGACCCCGCCCTGCCGAGACCCCGCCCTGCCGAGACCCCGCCCTGCCGAGACCCCGCCCTGCCGAGACCCCGCCCTGCCGAGACCCCGCCCTGCCGAGACCCCGCCCTGCCGAGACCCCGCCCTGCCGAGACCCCGCCCTGCCGAGACCCCGCCCTGCCGAGACCCCGCCCTGCCGAGACCCCGCCCTGCCGAGACCCCGCCCTGCCGAGACCCCGCCCTGCCGAGACCCCGCCCTGCCGAGACCCCGCCCTGCCGAGACCCCGCCCTGCCGAGACCCCGCCCTGCCGAGACCCCGCCCTGCCGAGACCCCGCCCTGCCGAGACCCCGCCCTGCCGAGACCCCGCCCTGCCGAGACCCCGCCCTGCCGAGACCCCGCCCTGCCGAGACCCCGCCCTGCCGAGACCCCGCCCTGCCGAGACCCCGCCCTGCCGAGACCCCGCCCTGCCGAGACCCCGCCCTGCCGAGACCCCGCCCTGCCGAGACCCCGCCCTGCCGAGACCCCGCCCTGCCGAGACCCCGCCCTGCCGAGACCCCGCCCTGCCGAGACCCCGCCCTGCCGAGACCCCGCCCTGCCGAGACCCCGCCCTGCCGAGACCCCGCCCTGCCGAGACCCCGCCCTGCCGAGACCCCGCCCTGCCGAGACCCCGCCCTGCCGAGACCCCGCCCGTCCCTGGGGGGGGGCGTGCCCACGTCCAGTCTATCGGCGCCCACCGACCAAAACGGCCGCTCGCCCCCACCGCCCACAAGTTGTCCACATGGGGGTGAACCCTGTGGACAACTCCGAACCGACCGGGTGACCCCCGACTGAAGTCGTACCCCTGGCAATACCTGAGTAGGCCGCCTCCAGCACCCCACCCCCGGTACCCTGCGAAAAGCAGATTCCGCGACAGCAGGGGGTACGAACAGTGCACATCGACCAATGGCTGGAGGCGATCCCGCCGCTTTCGGTGTACCTGATCGTCGGCGCGGTGATCATGATCGAAAGCCTCGGCATTCCGCTGCCCGGCGAGATCGTGCTGGTCAGCGCCGCCTTGCTGGCCTCGCAGCACAGCAACCTGAGCCCGCTGTGGATCGGCATCCTCGCCAGCGCCGGCGCCATCATCGGGGACAGCATCGGCTATCTGATCGGGAAGACCGGCGGGCAACGGCTGTTCGCCTGGGCGGGCCGGAAATTCCCGAAGCATTTCGGCCCGACGCACATCGCCAACGCCGAACGGATCTTCAACAAACGCGGTGTCTGGGCCGTCTTCCTCGGCCGTTTCATCGCTTTCCTGCGCATCCTCGCCGGCCCGCTCGCCGGCTCGCTTCGGATGCACTACCCGAAGTTCCTGCTCGCGAACGCCGCCGGCGGCATCGTCTGGGCCGGGGGCACCACCGCCGCCGTCTACTACCTCGGCGTCGTCGCCGAAGAGTGGCTCGGGAACTTCTCCAAGTACGGCCTCGTCGCCGCCATCGTGATCGGCGTCGTCGTCTTCTTCGTCATGAAGAAGCGGCTCGGCAAGAAGCACGAGGGCGAAGAAGTGACGCCGAAGCAAGAGGAAAACGCGGCCTAGACCGTCGCCAGCTCCGGCGGCGACGGCTTGCGCGCCGGCCGCAGCGATCCCAGCAGCACCCCCGCGATCACGACGATGGCGGCGCCGACCTCCAGCCAGGTCGGCCGCTCGCCGAGGATCGCGAACGACGCCGTCAGCCCGACCACCGGCACCAGCAGCGAAAACGGCGACACCACGCCGGCCGGGTTGCGGCGCATCAGCGTCGTCCACAGGCCCGAGCCGACGACCGTCCCGATCAGCACCACGTAGGTCAGCCCGCCCAGCGCGGTCAGCCCGGTCGGCGTCCCGAGCGTCGTCAGCGAGCGCCACTGCGCGGCCGGGCCCTCCATGACCAGTGAAAGCGCGAACATCGGCAGCGGCGGCACCACCGACATCCACAGCGTGAAGTGCAGCGGGTTGTCCGGCTCGGCCTTGCGCGTGCTCAGGTTGCCGAACGCCCAGCTCAGCGCGGCCAGCAGCGTCAGCACCATCGGCAGCAGCGCCGCGTGCCCGGACTGCTGCCACGCGATCGCCACCATCCCGGCGACGGCCAGCGCGATGCCGGCCAGCTGGTGCGGCGTGACGCGCTCGCGCAGGAAGACCGCGCCGAGCAGCACCGTGAACGGCGCCGACGCCTGCAGCACCAGCGACGCGAGCCCGGTCGGCATCCCGGTGTCCATCGCGATGAACAAGAACGCGAACTGCCCGGTGCCGAACCCGAGGCCGTAGCCGAGCAGGTGCCGCACCTTCACCTTCGGCCACGGCACGAACAGGATCGTCGGGACGGCGATGACGGCGAACCGCAGCGCGCCCGCGAACACCGGCGGGAACTGGCCGAGCGTGGCGTGGATGGCGAGGAAGTTGAGGCCCCAGAGGACGGCGACGAGCACGGCGAGCAGGCGGTCACGGGTGGGCATGCCTCCACTCTCGCAAGGCCGACAGTGAAGGACCAGCGAGATTATCTGCACGAACCTTGTAGCCCAGCTTCACAAAAACCACCCGTGACCTGGGCCGATCGGTGGACGTCTCCTCTCGGGCCTTGCTCACCCCGCCCGGACGCTATTGCCCGGGATGTCCGGATCCGGTGACGATGGGCGTCCGCCGACGACTGGGAGTTTCCGATGCTGCGAGGCGTACTGCCGCTGACCGGGTTCGCGGCGCTGACGGCGGCGCTCGACGTCTTCGCCGGAAACCAGCTGGAACAGCTGCGGCCGGCGACCGTCGCGGCGGTGTCCTTCACCCTCGCCGCCGTGTTCTTCCTGGGGTTCGCCCTCCTGCGCGACGGCGTGGCCACGACCTTCCGCCCGCTGCGCGACCTGCGCCGCGACGTCGTGATGATCAACGTGACGACGGCCGCGACCTGGCTTTCGATGCTCTTCGCGCTGCGCTACCTCGAACCGGCCGTGGTGAACGTCGTCGGCATCGCGCTCGGCCCGGTGCTGACGCTGGCGTTCAACCCGTTGCTGCGCAAGGGAACCGCGATCCTGCGCGCCGAGGCCTGGGTCGCGGTCGGGATCGGGGTGCTGATCGCGCTGCTGGTCTGGGGTTCCTTCACTGGCCACAGTGGACTCGACCGGACGCCCGGCGAGACGCTCGTCGGCGTCGTGCTCGTGCTCATCACCGGCGTCGGCTCGGTCACCAACGTCATCTACTCGAAGCGGCTGAGCGACGCCGAGCTGCCGCCGCGCCGGGTGCTCGCCGTGCGGTTCTTCCTCATCCTGGCGATGACCTGGGCGCTCGTCGCGGTCGACGACGCGCCGGCGGTCGGGGCGGCGTTCGGGCCGTCCGCGCTGATCGCCCTGTTCGGCGTCGCGCTGCCGCTCTACCTGCTGCAGGTCGGCATCCGGCGGACCGAGCCGATCACCGCGTCGATCCTGCTGACGCTGTCGCCGCTGTTCGCCTACGTCATGCAGCTCGCCGACCACCGCCTGACGCCGTCGGTGCTCACCCTCGGCTGCGTGGCCGGGATCGTCGCGCTGGTCAGCGCCGGGACGGTCGCGCGGCTGCGCCACGACCGTGAAGCGACGGCCACCGAAAGCGTCGCCACTGTGTAGCCGCGCTTCAACTACGCTGGGGCCGTGGACCTGGGTCGCCTGCGCACGCTGCGCGAGTTCGCCGACCGCGGCAGCGTGACGGCGGCCGCGCGGGCGCTGCACTGCACGCCGTCGGCGGTTTCGCAGCAGCTGCGCGCGCTCCAGGGCGAGGTCGGGCTGCCGCTCACCGAACCGGCCGGGCGCGGGCTGCGGCTGACCGACGCCGGCCGCGCGCTGGTCGCCCGCGCCGACGAGGTGCTGGCCGCGCTCGAACGCGCGGAGTCCGAACTGGACACCTACCGCAGCGCGCCGCGCGGGCGCGTGCGGCTCGCGATCTTCCAGTCGGCCGGGCTGATGCTGTTGCCGGGCCTGCTGACCCGTGTCGCCGGGTACGACGGCCTGGAGGTCGACGTCCGCGACGTCGACATGACGCCGCCGGAGGTGCCCGGCCTGGTCGCGGACTACGACGTCGTCGTCGCGCACCGGGACGAGCACGCGCCGGAGTTCGACCGGGACCGCCTGGACGTGGTGCCGCTGCTGCGGGAGCCGCTCGACGTCGCGCTCCCGGCCGGGCACCGGCTGGCGGCCAAGCGGCGGGTGGACCTCGCGGAGCTGGCCGACGAACGCTGGATCGGCGTCGACCACGGCTTCCCGGTGGACGACGTGCTGCGCTCGCTGACCGTCCGCACCGGCGTGCGGCCGGTGGTGGTGCAGCGGATCAACGACTTCCGCATCACCGAGCGGCTCGTCGCGGCGGGCCACGGCATCGCGCTGGTCCCGCGCTACACGATCGACACCCGCCGCGGCAGCGGCCTGGTCAGCAGGCCGCTGGCGGGGATCCGCGCGGCGCGGCTGGTGGAGGCGGTGTGCCGCACCGGCGCCCTGCAGCGCCCGGCGGTGGCCCAGGTGATCGACGAGCTGCGCGCGGAAGTCGCCCAGCTCACCGCTTGAAGCCGCGCAGGTAGGCCAGCGCGATGCCCAACGCGTCCTCCAGCGCCGTGAGGTCGTGCCGGATGTGGGCCAGCAGCAGTCCACCTTGGACGGACGTCATCGCCGCCTGCGCCAGCCGCGCCGGGTCGGCGTCCGGCGCGAGCTCTCCCTTGTCGCGCAACGCTTTCAGCCCGCGTTCCAAGTGGGACTCCCACGTCCGGTAGGCCTGGTCGACCAGCGGCGCGAGCTTGGGGTTGTCGCCGACTTCGCCGGCGAGGTTGCCCAGCGGGCACGCGATCGGCCCGCCCGCGCGGCGGTGGACGTCCAGCAGCTGCTCGGTCCACGTCTCGAGATCGGCCCACGAGGACAGCGTGAAGATCGCCGGCTGGTTGCCGAGGATCTGCTCGAGGTACCGGTCGATCACGGCCCCGACCAGCTGTTCCTTGTTCTTGAAGTAGTGGTACATCTGCGATTTCCCGGCCCCGCTCGCGGCGAGCACCTTGTCGACGCTCGTGCCCGCGACGCCGTCGACGTACATCAGCGCGGCCGCCGCGTCGACGATCGCGTCGCGGGTCCGCTTGCCGCGCGGGGTCGAAGCCGCTTGCGCCTCCATGTACTGAATAGTACAGTTCGCCTCACTGTACCGATTAGTACAACGAGCTAGGGGGATCCCATGACGCTCGAAACCGCGCTGACCGGGCTGAACGACCAGCTCCGGAACGCTCTGCCGCCCGAGATCGCCGAAGTTCTCGACGCGGACCGTCGCCGGGCCGCCGGAACGAAGTTCGCCGAAGTGGGCGCCGAGATCGAAGACTTCGAGCTGCCGGGCGCCGACGGCACGCCGACGAAACTGGCGGAGCTGGTCGCGGAGGGCCCGGCGGTGCTCGTGTTCTACCGCGGCCAGTGGTGCCCGTACTGCAACCTGACCCTGCGCACCTACCAGCGGGAACTGCTGCCCGAGCTGAAACCGCTCGGCGCGAGCCTGGTGGCGATCAGCCCGCAGCGGCCGGACGGCCCACTCCCGGACCTGGAGTTCCCCGTGCTCTCGGATGCCGGCAGCACGGTCGCGCGGCGGCTCGGGCTGAGCTACCCGGTTTCCGCGCCCGTGCGCGAAGCCATGCAGACGCTCGGCACGGACCTCGAGCAGGTCAACGGCACCTGGGAGCTGGTCCACCCGGCGGTGCTCGTGGTCGACCAGGCCCGGGTGCTCCGGTTCGTCGACGTCCACCCGGACTTCGTCACGCGCACCGAGCCGGCGGAGATCCTCGAAGCGGTCAAATCGCTTTAGCGGACCGCTTGACGCCGTAGGTGATCACCGAACCCAGGACCAGCGCCACGCCCAGGGAGACCAGCACGCTGATCCCGGGTTCGGTGATGATCTGGCCGCCGGCGTAGCCGAGGAGGGCCACGTAGGACGTCCAGAGCGTGACGCCGACGGCGGAGGCGGTGAAGAACTCCGCCATCGGCCACCGGAGGGAACCGGCGAGCAGGGCGCCGATCGTGCCACCGGAGGGCAGCCAGCGGGCGACGACCAGCACCGGCCGCGGGTGGCGCTGCAGCCGGCCGTCGAGCCAGCCGATGCCGGCGGCGATCTTCCGCCGCCGGCTCAGCCGGTTCAGCGCCGCCCGGCCACCGAACCGGCCGAGGGCGTAGAGCGCCTGGTCGGACGCCAGGCAGCCGGCACTCGCGACGGCGATCACCACCGCGAGCGACGTCCCGCCCTGCGCCGCCGCGACACCCATGCCGAGGAGCGTCACCTCGGTGGGCAGCAGCGGCACCAGCGAGACGACGAACAGCACCAGCAGTCCGGCCGTAGTCGCGTCCACATCTCCATTAACCGCCCGCCGGGCCCGGAAAACTCCTGATCGAGGAGGACTCACAGGAACCCGACAGGCGGCCCACAGGTTCAGCGGTTGGCGCGGTTCACCGCCGAGACGACCGCGCGCAGCGACGCCGTCACGATCGACGGGTCGATGCCGATGCCCCAGAACACCCGGTCCGAGATCGCGCACTCGATGTACGACGCGGCGCGCGCGTCGTCGCCCGGGGAGAGCGTGTGCTCGGAGTAGTCCAGGAGCCGCAGGTCGAAGCCCACGGTCGACAGCGCGTCGAAGAACGCCGCGATCGGGCCGTTGCCGCGGCCGGTGACCTCGTGTTCGTCACCCTCCACCTTCACGGTCGCGGTGATGTCGTACTCGCCGTCGCCGTTGTCGCGGACGTGCTGGCGGACCAGCTCCAGCGGCGTCTTCAGCTCCAGGTACTCGGCCGAGAAGGCGTTGTACATCGTGGCCGGGTCGACCTCGCCGCCCTCGGAGTCGGTGTAGCGCTGGATGACCTTCGAGAACTCGATCTGCAGCCGCCGCGGCAGGTCGAGCTGGTGCTCGGCCTTCATGATGTAGGCGACGCCGCCCTTGCCGGACTGCGAGTTCACCCGGATCACGGCCTCGTACGTGCGACCGACGTCCTTCGGGTCGATCGGCAGGTACGGGACCTCCCACGGGTACTCGTCGATCGGGACGCCCGCCTTGTCGGCGGCGTCCTTCAGCGCGTCGAGGCCCTTGTTGATCGCGTCCTGGTGGCTGCCCGAGAAGGCCGTGAACACCAGGTCGCCGCCCCACGGCGAGCGCTCGCCGACCGGCAGCTGGTTGCAGTACTCGACGGTCCGCTTGATCTCGTCCATGTCGGAGAAGTCGATCTGCGGGTCGATGCCCTGGCTGTAGAGGTTCATGCCCAGCGCGACCAGGTCGACGTTGCCGGTGCGCTCGCCGTTGCCGAACAGGCAGCCTTCGATCCGGTCGGCGCCGGCCTGGTAGCCCAGCTCGGCGGCGGCGATGCCGGTGCCGCGGTCGTTGTGCGGGTGCAGCGACAGGATCACCGAGTCGCGGCGCTCCAGGTTCCGGCTCATCCACTCGATCGAGTCGGCGTAGACGTTCGGCGTCGCCATCTCGACGGTCGCCGGCAGGTTCAGGATGACCGGCTTCTCCGGCGTCGGCTGCCAGATTTCGGTGACGGCGTTGCAGACCTCGAGCGCGTAGGACAGTTCGGTGCCGGTGTAGGACTCCGGCGAGTACTGGAAGCGGAAGTCGGTGTCCGGCTGCTTCGCGGCCAGCTCGACGACCATTTCCGCGGCCTGCGTCGCGATCTTCTTGATGCCTTCGCGCTCCTCGCGGAAGACGACGCGGCGCTGCAGGATCGAGGTCGAGTTGTAGATGTGCACGATCGCCCGCGGCGCGCCTTCGAGCGACTGGAAGGTCCGCTCGATCAGCTCGGGACGGCACTGGGTCAGCACCTGGATGCTGACGTCGTCCGGGATGGCGCCCTCTTCGATGATCTCGCGGACGAAGTCGAAGTCGGTCTGGCTCGCGGCCGGGAAGCCGACTTCGATCTCCTTGTAGCCCATGCGTACCAGCAGGTCGAAGAACTTCCGCTTGCGCGCGGGCGACATCGGGTCGATCAGGGCCTGGTTGCCGTCCCGCAGGTCGACGGCGCACCACAGCGGCGCGCGCTCGATGCGCTTGGTCGGCCAGGTGCGGTCGGGCAGGTCGATGTTCTCGACGAGGTCGTACCAGGGGCGGTAGCGGTGCACCGGCATGGACGTGCCGCGCTGGGTGTTCCAGGCGGGCTGGTCAGCGGGCGCGGGACGCGAAGGCTTGCGGATCTTGCTCATGGGATTTCGAAGGTCTCCAGCTAGACGGGTGCGACCGGCACCACGAAGCCCCGCGACGAGGAGCCGGTCCGGTCAGGCCCCGTCGCGGCACCGAAGCAGGAGAGCACGCGCCACGCCCCCACCATAACCACGGAACGCCGGGCGAGGGAAGCCGGGCGGCCCGTTCCGGGGGTTACCTGTGGGTAGCCATTGGCCGGTCGCCGTGCGAAACTGCGAGCATGGGTGAGCACGCAGAGTCGTCGTCGGCGTCGTCTTCGGAGGAGACGAAGGTCTCCCGCCGGGCCCCGGTCGACTGGCGCGGCGCGGGCGGCCGGGCGGCCTCGGTGCTGGCGTCGATCGTCCGCTGGGTGGGGTTGATCTTCGCCGCGTTGCTGGTGATCCACGTGATCTTCACGGTCGGCTCGGCGAACCCGGACAACGGCATCGTGTCGTTCGTGAAGTCCTGGGCGGATTCGCTGGCGCTGGGGTTCAGCGACTTATTCACGCCGAGTGACGAGAAGCTGCGGGTGCTGGTGAACTACGGCATCGCGGCGATCTTCTGGCTCGTGGTGTCCGGGATCCTCGCGAAGATCATCCGCCGGGTCGGCGGGGGCTCCTGATTTCGCGGTGATCACGATCGGCGCGGGCTCGTAACGCACGGTCGTCGCCGGTCGGCTTCAGCACACCGGAAGGCACCATCGCCACGATCGGGAGACGGCCGCCGCCATCGTCGACATCAGGGCGGAAGTCGGCGGGTTCGCCGCCGTGGACGACGTCGGCACCGTGGTCCCCTACGCGGCCCTCGACCGGGTACGCGACCGGGCGATCGTCCTGCCGAGTTAGAGCGCCGGCTTGCCCCACTGATCGGTGAACGCGAACTCTTCGAGCGGCAGCCGCACCCGCTCCGACTTCTCGCGCTCGACCCGCCAGTCCTCCTCGAGCACCTCCGGGGCCGCGGGAGAGCCCACCGCGATGGCGACGCGAGGGACAGCGTCATCCGGGAGTGAGAACGCGGAACGAACAGCGTCCGCCGAAAACCCTGCCATCTGGTGCGCGACCAGCCCCAGCTCCACGGCCTGCAGCACGAGGTTCTCCGAAGCCAGCCCCAGCCCGTACTCCGCGTACGGCACCGAGCCCTTCTCGTTCGTCGTCACCATCACGCCGATCAGCAGCAGGCTCGCGCGGTGCGCCCACGCCCGGTTTCCCGAGTTCAGCGTCGCCAGGATCGCGTCGAACGACGGGGTCCCGCGCAGCCCCACCAGGTAGCGGGCCGGCTGGGTGTTGCCGAACGACGGGGCCCAGCGGGCCGCCTCCAGCAGCGCCCGCACCTGGTCCTCAGTCACCGAAAATGACGCGTCCAGCGCCCGCGGGCTCCACCGCTCGGCCATCAGGGAAGCGATCGGGACGCTCGTCACAGCTGGCTTTCGCACGATCTTGACCATACCCACGAGTGCTGTGCGTCACTCGGGAGGAAGGGCTCCGCGCATTTCCTTGGTGTTACGGAAGATTTACTTCCGAGCGACCCGCGCCGGGGGTCCGCCCCACGTCAAGAGGGTGGCGGGCCGTCTCCGCCCCGGTAGGCTCCACTGCAAATCATGGGACGCGGGGGCTCTCCGGTGCCCACCAGGGAGCCGCCCGGCCCGCGAGGAGGTTCGGGCGTGGCCCTCGTGGTCCAGAAGTACGGCGGATCGTCGCTGGAAAGTGCCGACCGGATCAAGCGCGTAGCGGAGCGGATCGTCGCCACGAAGAAGGCGGGCAACGACGTCGTCGTGGTCTGCTCGGCGATGGGTGACACCACCGACGAACTGCTCGACCTGGCGCAGCAGGTCAACCCGGCGCCGCCGGAGCGGGAGATGGACATGCTGCTCACCGCGGGTGAGCGCATCTCGAACTCGCTGGTCGCCATGGCCATCGCGGCCCAGGGCGCCGAGGCCTGGTCGTTCACCGGTTCGCAGGCCGGCGTCGTCACGACGTCGGTGCACGGCAACGCGCGCATCATCGACGTCACCCCGAGCCGCGTCACCGAAGCCCTCGAGCAGGGCTATGTCGCGCTGGTGGCGGGCTTCCAGGGCGTCGCGCAGGACACCAAGGACATCACCACGCTCGGCCGCGGCGGCTCGGACACCACCGCCGTCGCGCTGGCCGCCGCGCTGAACGCCGACGTCTGCGAGATCTACTCCGATGTGGACGGTGTGTACTCCGCCGACCCGCGGATCGTGCCGGACGCGAAGAAGCTCGACGTCATCCCCTACGAGGAGATGCTCGAGCTCGCCGCGAGCGGGTCGAAGATCCTGCACCTGCGTTCGGTCGAGTACGCGCGCCGCTACGGCGTCCCGATCCGAGTCCGCTCTTCCTACAGTGACAAGCCGGGCACGACGGTGACCGGTTCTATCGAGGAGATCCCCGTGGAACAAGCCCTGATCACCGGTGTGGCGCACGACCGCTCCGAAGCCAAGATCACGGTCACCGGGGTGCCGGACCACGCCGGTGCCGCGGCCCGGATCTTCCGCGTGATCGCCGACGCCGAGATCGACATCGACATGGTGCTGCAGAACGTGTCCAGCACCGTGTCCGGCCGCACCGACATCACGTTCACGCTGTCGAAGGCCAACGGCGCCAAGGCGGTCAAGGAACTGGAGAAGGTCAAGGCGGAGATCGGCTTCGAGTCGGTGCTCTACGACGACCACGTCGGCAAGGTCTCGCTGGTCGGCGCCGGGATGCGCTCGCACCCGGGTGTCACGGCGACGTTCTGCGAAGCGCTGGCCAACGCCGGCGTCAACATCGAAATCATCAACACCTCGGAAATCCGGATCTCGGTGCTGATCCGCGACGCGCAGCTCGACGACGCCGTGCGCGCGATCCACGACGCGTTCGAGCTCGGTGGCGACGAGGAAGCTGTGGTCTACGCGGGGAGTGGTCGCTGATGGCGGAAGGTCTGCGGGTCGGGGTGGTCGGCGCGACCGGCCAGGTCGGCGCGGTCATGCGCAAGCTGCTGGCGGAGCGGGAGTTCCCGATCGCCGAGCTCCGGTACTTCGCTTCGGCGCGCTCGGCGGGTTCGAAGCTGCCTTGGCGCGACACCGAAGTCACGGTCGAGGACGCGGCGACGGCCGATCCGTCCGGTTTGGACATCGCGCTGTTCTCCGCGGGCGGGTCGACGTCCAAGGCGCAGGCGCCGCGGTTCGCCGCGGCGGGCGCGACGGTGATCGACAACTCCTCGGCGTTCCGGATGGACCCGGACGTGCCGCTGGTCGTCAGCGAGGTCAACCCGCAGGCGATCAAGGAAGCGCGCAAGGGGATCATCGCGAACCCCAACTGCACCACCATGGCCGCGATGCCGGTGCTGAAGCCGCTGCACGACGAGGCCGGGCTGGTCCGGCTGGTCGCGTCGACGTACCAGGCGGTGTCCGGCAGCGGGCTCGCCGGCGTCGACGAGCTGGCGGGTCAGGTGAAGGCGGCCGCCGAGCACGCTTCGCTGCTGACCCACGACGGCGCGGCGATCGACTTCCCGAAGCCGGAGAAGTACGTCCGCCCGATCGCGTTCAACGTCCTCCCGATGGCCGGGTCCATTGTGGACGACGGCGAGTTCGAGACGGACGAAGAGAAGAAGTTCCGCAACGAGAGCCGCAAGATCCTGAGCATCCCGGGCCTCGGCGTTTCGTGCACCTGCGTGCGCGTGCCGGTGTTCTCGGGCCACTCGATCTCGGTCAACGCCGAATTCGAGCGGGCGCTGACGGTCGAGCGCGCGACGGAGCTGCTGACGCACGCTCCCGGTGTCGAGCTGTCGGAGGTCCCGACGCCGCTGCAGGCGGCGGGCAACGACCCGAGCTACGTCGGCCGCATCCGCGTCGACCAGGGCATCGAGGGCGGCCGCGGGCTGGCGCTGTTCATCTCGAACGACAACCTCCGCAAGGGCGCGGCGCTCAACGCCGTGCAGATCGCGGAACTGATCGCCGACCAGCACTGACGTCCACAGTGGAGGCCCCGCACCGGATCCGGTGCGGGGCCTTCGCACGGGTCACGGCCGGGTCGCGCCGTGGCAGGCCAGGTAGCGCGTCTTGACGAACTCGAACACCGGCTTGCCGCCGTAGGCCCAGACGAGCGCGTCCGCGTGCGCGCCGAGCACCTTGAACTGCTCGACGGCTTCGTCGCAGCGGCTGTTCACCACCAGCGCCTTCGCCGCGTACGCGCGGTCGCGGAGGTTCGCCGGGTGGTCCCGGCCTGCACCGGCCAGCCAGGGCAGGACGACGTCCAGCGCGCGCCCGGTCCGCTCGCTCTTCCACGCCTCGACCTCCTTCGCCTCCGCTTCGTGCGCGGCGACGAGAGCCAGGCCCGCGAGCTTCGGCGCCTTCGCGACGGCTTCGTCGGCGAAGGCGAACATCTGCTCGTGCGAACCGAACCACTTCGCGCACCAGTACTGCAGCGCCTGCTCGTGGCCATGGCGGTGGAGCGGGTCGCGGCCCACGAGTTCCGCCCACACCGCGCGGAAGTCGTCGTTCCCGTACTGCCGCCCGCGGGCGACGGTGAGCATGGTGAACCACGGGGTCGGGTCGTCCGGCGCCGCTTCGGCCGCGGCGCGGGCGGCCGCTTCGGCCTCCTCGAGCACGCGGAAGAACCCGGCCCACTGGTCTTCGGAAACGTGCTCGGGGGTGAACGACGTGCGGATCTGCCAGGCCAGCGCGACCAGCCCCTGCGCGTGGACGGCTTCGGCGGCCGCGCTCCCGGCCGTCCGCCACGCCTTCAGCGGGGCGTCGTCGTCCGCCGCGGCGTCTCCGAGCTGCTGGACGGCGAAGGCCCGGCGGTCCCAGTCGGTGCCGAGGTCGTCCAGCAGCGCGGCACCCGGCTGCCAGTCTCCGGCGCGGTAAGCCGCGACGGCTTCGGCGAGGCGGGCGTCGGCGACGAACTTCGCCGACGTGACGGCGTCGTCCGGCGGGAGGCCCCACAGCGCGACGTCCGGCATCTCGACCTTCGGCTTGTCGTCCTCGGGCACGTACTGCGCGAGCTCCGCCGGGGAGAGCGTCTTCGCGTAGTCCTCGACGCTCATCCCGCGGGCGCGCGCGGCCTTCACCAGCGCGACGGCGGCCTTGCGGCGCTTGGAGTTGAACAGGGACAGCAAGGGTTTCTCCTCAGGAAGGGACGGGCAGCGCGCCGGCCGCGGTGAGCAGGCGGCGCAGGGGGACGGTGTCGGGGTCGGCCGCCGCGGCGGCGTCGAGGGCGGCGGGCAGGTCGGTGCCGTACGGCTCGTCGACGACGAGCTCCGGCGGACCGGACCAGGACAGCTTCCAGCGCAGCACGCCGGCTTCGGCCAGCACCGGAGTGACCACAGCGGACAGTCGCTCGCGGACGGACGTCGCCAGGAACTCGCGCTTCGCCCGCGGCCCGGCCGATGCCGGCGGCTTGCTCGCCGGGTCGGCCAGCACGGGCCGCGCGGCCCGTGTCGATCAGGTCGAGGGCTGCCGCCAGGGTCCGCCCGGCGAGGACCTCGGCGGCGAACCGGGCACCGGTGTGGTGGAGACCGACGTTCACGAGGGCGTCCCAGTCGAGCCGCCCTTTGGCCTTCGCCTCGGGTGACAGCCCTTCGGTCATGACGGCGTCCAGCGTCGCGACCGGGGCGCGCAGGATCTCGCTCGCCGGGTGGGCGCCGTCGGGCCGCGCCGGCACCGCGGGCCGGGCCTCCAGCGCGGCGATCCGAGCCGGCGTGGGCGGGTGCGTGTCGTAGCGCGATGTCTGCTCTTCCGGCGGGTTCCGGCGGATCTTCTCGAGTTCCTGGGCGCGCTCGGTGTCGGCGAGCAGCAGCTGGAACCCGGCGGCCAGCCGGTCGGGCAGGTAGCCGGCGTCCCAGCCGAGCGAGACGTAGCGGTCGAGGTAGAAGTCCCAGGCCACCGCGAGGGCTTCGACCTCGCGCAGCGCGGTGGTGGCGGCCGCGGTGCCGGCGAGGCTCGCCGCGGCCACGTCGGCGGCGAGCTCCTGACGGCGGCAAACCGCCGCGGACACCGAGAAGTAGAGCTTCGCGTAGAGCACGAAGAGCTTGCGGACCAGGCCTTCGAACCAACCGTCGCCGGCCAGGCCGGTCAGCGCTTTCTCGATCGACCGGCGGCCGCGGTAGGTCAGCCCGGCGAGCCGGGTGTCGCGATTCGTGTAGTGCGCCAGCTCGTGCCCGAGCAGGGCGCACAGCTGGTCGTGGCGCAGGCCGGCGAGCAGCTGGGCACCGATGAACATCTCGCGCCGCCGCACCCGCATGCCGAGCCACCCGGTCCGTTCGCGCACGCCGGCGTTGACCTCGCTGACCAGCGTGATCGAGTCCGGCGGGCGGGTGCCGACAGTGTCGGCCAGCTCCCGGACGAGCGCCCACAGCCCGGGCTGCTCTGCCGGCGTCACCGGCGCCCCCGGCAGGTCGCCACCGCGGGTCCGCTCGATCGCGAACAGGGCCTTGAGCAGCGCGAACGACACCGGGACGAACACGATGCCGAGCTTGATCGCCAGCAGCCCGGACTGCCGGAAGGCGTAGTACTCGGCGACGGCGAAGCCACCGACGAGCAGCAGCACGAGCACCGGGAACCCGGCCAGCAACAGGACGGCGACGAGCGCGCGCCACGACGTCTTCACGAATCCTCCCCCGCACCGTCCCTTCCGGACGGCCGGCTCATTCTGCCGGACCGATCGCCGCCGCGGATTTCTTTTTGCTCACGAAGAAATCGCGTTGGTGTTTTGGCGGCGGCCGGGGGATCCTGTGCACCGCAAGCAAGTCAAGGGGAGGAAACCATGTACACCGCTGTCGACGGCGCGCGCGTCCCGATCCGGATGTGGGCGGATCCCGCGTCGGTCGAAGACCAGGCCATGCGGCAGCTGCAGAACGTCGCGAACCTGCCGTGGGTGCACGGCGTCGCCGTGATGCCCGACGTGCACTACGGCAAGGGCGCCACCGTCGGCAGCGTCATCGCGATGCGCGACGCCGTTTCGCCCGCCGCCGTCGGGGTCGACATCGGGTGCGGGATGAGCGCCGTGCGGACGTCGCTCACCGCCGCCGAGCTGCCCGACGACCTCGGGAAGCTGCGTCGCCGGATCGAAAGCGCCGTGCCCGTGGGCTTCGGGCTGCACAAGACGCCCGTGAACCCCGCGAAGGTGCACGGCGTCGGCGGCTGGGACGCCTTCTGGAAGGGTTTCGGCCGGCTGCACGAAGGCGTCCAGGAGCTGCACGACCGGGCCGCGCGCCAGATCGGGAGCCTCGGCGGCGGGAACCACTTCATCGAGGTCTGCCTCGAGCAGGGTGGCGCCGACGAAGGCCGCGTCTGGCTGATGCTGCACTCGGGTTCGCGCAACATCGGCAAGGAGCTCGCGGAACGGCACATGGCCGTCGCGCGGAAGCTGCCGCACAACGCCGACCTGCCGGACCGGGACCTCGCGGTGTTCGTCGCGGGTACGCCCGAGATGGCGGCGTACCGGCGCGACCTGTTCTGGGCGCAGGACTACGCGGCGCGCAACCGCGCCACGATGGTCGCGCTCGTGAAGCTGGCGCTCGCCGAGGTGGTGCCGGGCACGACCTTCGACGACGCGATCTCGTGCCACCACAACTACGTCGCCGAGGAGACCTACGACGGCGTCGAGCTGCTCGTCACCCGCAAGGGCGCGATTCGCGCCGGATCGGGTGACCTCGGGATCATCCCGGGCAGCATGGGGACCGGTTCGTACATCGTCCGCGGCCTCGGGAACACCTCGTCCTTCCAGTCGGCGTCGCACGGCGCCGGCCGCCGGATGTCGCGCACCAAGGCCAAGAAGCTGTTCACGGCCGACGACCTCGCGGCGCAGACGGCGGGCGTCGAGTGCCGCAAGGACTCGGGGGTCGTCGACGAGATCCCGGCCGCGTACAAGGACATCGAAACGGTGATCCAGGCCCAGACGGACCTGGTCGAGGTCGTGGCGCACCTCAAGCAGGTGGTCTGCGTCAAGGGCTGAGCGGTACCTTGGCGCCATGACGAGGGGTGGAACGACGGCCGCGCTGCTGGCCGGGGCCGCACTGCTGCTGAGCGGGTGCGCCGAGGTCGCAACGCGGTCGACCAGGGGTCGAAGACCGTGGACAAGGTGGGTGTCTGCACCGAGGCGCTCGGGCTGGCGGACCTGAACCCGCTGGTCGACCCGGACAAGCTCAAGGCGCGGGCCGCGGACAAGGAGAAGCGGCTGCGCGAGCTCGCCTCGGACGTCCAGGACCAGGACGTCAAGAACGCGCTGCTCGGCATGGCCGGGTCGTACGTCGAGGTGCAGAAGGAACGCATCGAAGACGCCGGCGTCGTGGCCCAGTGGGTCCAGCGCAACGTCAAGAAGCTCGACGCCCTCCGCGCGGCCTGCGGCTGACCCGCGAAAGCTACGGCTGACTCTCGGCCAGCGCCGGGACCGGCTCCGCGGCCGGTTCCGGCGCGCGCCGGCGCAGCAGGCCGGCCGAGGCGATCACCAGGCCGCCGAGCCCGGCCGCCGCGAAACCCCACGCCGGGCTCGAGTGGTCGATCGCGAAGCCGACCACCGGGCTGCCCAGCGCCAGGCCGAGCCGCGTCGACGCGTCCTGCAGCCCCATCGCCTCGCCGCGGACCTGCGGTGGGGCGATCCGGCTGACCGTCTCGGTGGTCGCCGCGAGCGTCGGCGCGCAGAGCAGGTTGGTCGGGATCAGCACCAGCATCAGCAGCCACCACGGGTGGTCGGCCAGCCCGACCGGCACCACCAGCAGCGCGAGCAGCAGCATCAGCAGGCCCTGCGGCAGCGACTTCTTCACCGCGCCGTGCACGATGCCGCCGGCGATCGACGCCACGCACATCACCGCGATCACCAGCCCCGTCACGCCGATGTCGCCGTTCGCGCGCAGAGCCGCGAGCGTCGCCAGCTCCGTGCCGACGAGCACGAACAGCGCGCCGGCGGCGATCAGCAGCGTCGCCACGAGCCGGCCGGTCAGCCAGCTCCGCAGCGGCGGCCGGGTGGTGGACGCGCCGGGCTCGACCGACTCGCGGATCGGCGGGTCGATGAGCCAGATCAGGAACGCCGTGCCGCCGAACAGCGCGCCGAGCGCGCTCAGCGTGAAGGTCGGGGAGAGCGTGGTGATGGCCGCGATGCCGATCGCGGGACCGATCATGAACGTCGCTTCGACGGAGATCGTGTCGAGCGAGTACGCCGCGCGGCGCTCCTCGACCGGGACGAGCGCGGCCAGGACCTGCCGCGCGAGCGAGCCCGCGGGCACCGAGAGCATCCCGGCCGGGACGGCGACCGCGGCGAGCGCCGCGTAGGGCAGATGCGGCGCGGCGAACCAGAACACCGTCGTGCCGATCCCGCAGACGGCGACGATCGGGCGCAGGCCGTAGCGGTCGAAGCAGCGGCCCAGCAGCGGCGCGCCGAGCGCCATGCCGAGCGTGACGCCGGCGCCGACCAGCCCGGCGGCGCCGTAGCCGCGGCCCAGCCCGGTGACGACGTACAGCGTCATCAGCACGCCGTTCATGGTCATCGGCAGCCGCGCCGCGAACATCAGCGCCATCGTCGACGGGACTCGGGGGACGGACAGGACCCGGCGGTACGGCTGGAACGGCACGTCTCGATGAGAACCCAAGGTGGTACGCGCGTGCAAGTTATTTCCGGGTGGCGTCCGGAGATTTTGAGAGTTACTATCATTTGGTAGTCACTATCAACTGGGGGTCGCTATGACTCAACTCCAGCCCCGCAGGTGGTGGGCGCTCGGCGCGCTCGCGGTGAGCCTGCTGACCGTCGGGCTCGACCTGACGGTGCTGAACGTCGCCGTGCCGACGCTCGCCGTCGACCTCGGTGCCACGACCACGCAGCTGCAGTGGTTCGGCAACGCCTACACGCTCGCGCTGGCCGCCCTGCTGCTGCCGGCGGGCCTGCTGGGCGATCGGTTCGGCCCGAAGAAGCTGCTGCTCGGCGCGCTCGCGCTGTTCGGGCTGGCCTCACTGGCCTGCGCCTACGCGAGCACGCCCAGCCAGCTGATCGCCGCCCGCGTGGTGCTCGGCGCCGGCGCCGCGTTCCTCATCCCGCTGTCGCTTTCGCTGCTCAACATCCTGTTCCCGCCGGAGGAGCGGGCGAAGGCGCTGACGACGTGGGTCATGGCGACGTTCGTCGGCATCCCGCTCGGGCCGCTGCTCGGCGGCTGGCTGCTCGACCACTACGCGTGGGGTTCGGTGTTCCTGATCAACGTCCCGCTGACCGTGGTCGGCCTGGTCGCGGTGCTCGTCCTGGTGCCGCTGACGGCCGGCTCCGGCCGGGGCGCGATCGACTTCACGGGCATCGCGCTCTCGGCCGCCGGCCTGGTCGCGCTGACGTACGGGTTCGTCCACGCGGGCGAGCACGGCTGGGCCGACCCGGTGACGTACGGCCTGATCGCGCTCGGAGCCGCGGTGCTCGCGGTGTTCGGCTGGACGCAGACGCGGACGGCCGCGCCGCTCACCGACCTGGCGTTGTTCCGCGAGCCGCGGTTCGTCTGGGGCGCGGTGCTCGCGACGATGGCGTCGTTCGCGCTGATGGGTCTGCTGTTCGTGCTGCCGCAGCTGTTCCAGGCGGTGCAGGGCGCCGACGCGCTGCAGACCGGCGTGCGGCTGCTGCCGCTGATCGGCGGGATGCTGGTGTCGGCGAAGATCGCCGAACGGCTGGTCGCCGCGGTGGGCGTGCGGGTGGTCGTCACGGCGGGGTTCGCGCTGCTCGCGGCCGGGCTGGCGTGGGGTTCGGCGACGTCGCCGTCGGACGGCTACGGCGTCACCGTGGCCTGGGAGAGCGTCATCGGCCTGGGCACGGGGTGCACGCTGCCGCCGCTGATGTCGATGGCGATGGGCGCGCTCACCGAGGGGCGCTCGGGGGCCGGATCGGCGCTGATCCAGGTGTTGCGCCAGGTCGGCGGCACGATCGGGGTGGCGGTGCTGGGCACGGTGCTCAACGGCGTCTACCGGGACGGTGTTTTCACGGGTGGCCTGCCGGCGCCGGTGGCGGACGCGGTGCGCGGCAGCGCGTCGGGTGCGGTGGCCGTCGCGGAGAAGCTGCACCTGCCGTCGCTGGCCGACTCCGCGCGGGTGGCGTTCACCGACGGCATGGCGGCGACGCTGTGGGTGTGTGCCGGGCTCGGGGTGGTGGGTGCGCTGCTCGCGCTGTTGTTCCTGCCCGGGCGGGTGGCCCCGGAAGTGCGGCCGCGAGAATCGGAGCATGACGTCGTCGCCAGGTGAGCCCTCGGGGCTGCGGGAACGCAAGAAGGCCAAGACGCGCGCCGCGATCCAGCGGCACGCGTTGCGGCTGTTCCACGAGCAGGGCTACAGCGCGACGACGGTCGACCAGATCGCGGCGGCGGCGGAGATCTCGCCCAGCACGTTCTTCCGCTACTTCCCGACGAAGGAAGAGACGGTGCTGTACGACCCGTTCGACCCGCTGCTCATCGCGGCGGCGCTGGCCCAGCCGGCCGAGCTGAGCCCGATCGGCGCGTTGCGCGCGACGGTGGACGTGATCCGCGAGCAGCTGTCCGGCGAGGCGTGGGAGCAGGAGCGCCAGCGGCAGCTGCTGGTGTTCCGCGAGCCGGAGCTGCGCACGGCGGTGATGGACAAGTTCGCCGAGGGGATCGAGCTCCTGGCGGGAATGGCGGCCGAGCGAACGGGCCGCGCGCCGGACGACTTCGAGGTGCGCAACTGGGCGGGGGCGGTGGTCGGGGTGGTGCTGGCGGCGTTCGTCGGCGCGGCGGCGGACCCGGAGATGGACACGTTGCTGGTGCTGGATCGCGCGGTGGCGCACCTGGAGGCGGGGTTGCCGCTGTAGGGCAGGGCTCGGCGGCGCTGGGGCGGCGGGCTGGTGTGCTCGCGATCGGCGCGCGTGTGGCGGGGGTGCTCGCGCGGGCGGTCGGTGCGGCGCGGCTGCCCTACGGGGAGGTCGGCGCGCGTACGGTCGGTAGGCGGAAGCCCGGCCCGCCCCGATCGGCCATCCGTGTCTCCCGTCCCATCCACCGCGCCCCGACCGCGGTTTCCCCGCCTTTCCCGGCGCCCGATTCCGGAATTGATTTCGCATTCCCGCCCTCACCTCGGGCAACACCGTGTGGGTGGCGGTGCGAGCGTGGGGGACGACCCGTCTGGAGCAGTCGCGACACGCGGTCCGACGGAGTGATGAAGCCAAATGATCACCGTTTACACCCGCGTGAGTGACCCAACTGCTCCACAGTGGACATCCGCTACCAGCGGTGACGGGAAGAATCGATCAGGATGATCTTCAGGGGGACGGGCAAGCTTTCGACGTTAATCAATTGCGGGCCAGTTCGCCTCTCGCGCATCCGGCACGTAAGGGTTAGAAAACGTCCCCAACCGGTGATCGGGTGGCCTATCTCCGATACGGGGGGTATCGATTTACCCCGTCAGGTCTCGACGCCAGGAGGTAGGAATGAAAGGCAAGTTCGGGCGATCCGTCGCCCTGGTAGCCGCGAGCAGTCTGCTGGCGGTCGGAATGGCGGGGATCGCCTCGGCGAGCCCGGCGAGCCCGGACGGGGGCAAGGGTTCCTCCAGCACCCAGGCCCTCGCCGCGCAGGTGCTCCAGATGCGCGACGACCTGACCAAGGTGGCCTACGCGGCCAACGTCGGGGCCACGCGCGCCGACCTCGGTCAGCTGAGCCCCGTGCTCGCGGACATCGCTGCCGGGAAGCGCTACACCGTCCAGACCGACACCGAGCAGCTCGCCGGCCTGGCCAAGGGCCGGGCGGACGAGTCCAGCCGGCTCCTGGCCGACCCGACGGCCAAGGCCCGCCAGCTGCCGCCGCTCCCGGTGCCGATCCCGTCGCTGCCGGACCTGCCGGGACCGCTGAAGATCGTCAGCGACCTGGTCAAGGCCCTGCTGGCCGCCGTCACCGGGATCCTCGGCGGGCTTCTCGGCGGCCTGCCCGTGCCGCCGCTGCCGGTGCCACCACTGCCGGTTCCCGGCTCGTAGCCACCGGAAAACAGGGGGACCCGGAGCCCGGTCGCGGACATTCCTCCGCGCCGGGCTCCGGGTTCGTGGTGCCGGGCGTGAAGCAGCGCTGTCACCGGCCGACGTGAATGACTCATTCATGTCGTCAGGCGACATGAATGAGTCATTCACTACGTCCGGGCGGGGGAGAGAGCCGTGGCGGACGTACTCAGTCGCGTTTGGACAGACCCTGCCGCAGGGCGCCCGCCGTCTCGGCCAGCGCTTCGCGGAACCGGGTGCCCACCCCCGTGAAGTTGATGAACCCGTGGATCAGGTCCTCGTGCCGGCGCAACGCCACCTCGACACCCGCTTCACGCAGTTTCTCCGCGTACGCCTCACCTTCGTCGCGAAGCGGGTCGAAGCCCGCCGTGACGATCAGGGCCGGCGGCAGGCCGCTCAGGTCGTCCGCGCGCAGCGGGGACAGCCGCGGGTCGGTCAGGTCCGTGCCCGAAGGCACGTAGTGGCCCTCGAACCACTTCATGTGCACGTCCGTCAGGAACAGGTCCTCGGCGAACAGGTCCTGCGAGCGGTACCGCCGCGCGAAGTCCGTCGCCGGGTAGATCAGCAGCTGGAACGCCGGCGCCGGGCCACCGCGCCGCACCGCCTGCTGCGCCGTGACCGCGGCGAGGTTGCCGCCCGCGCTGTCGCCGCCGACGGCGATCCGCGCCGGGTCCGCGCCGAGGTCGCTCGCCTTCGCCACCGCGTACTCGAACGCCGCGAGCGCGTCCTCCGTCGCCGACGGGAACGGGAACTCCGGGGCCAGCCGGTACTCGATCGACAGCACCCGCACCCCGGCGTGCTTGGCCAGGAACCGGACGGCGTTGTCGTGGCTCGCGCGCGTGCCGATCACCCAGCCGCCGCCGTGGAAGAACACCAGCAGTGGCGACTTCTCGGGCAGCCCGGCCGGCGTGTAGAGCGTCGCCGGCAGGTCGCCATCCGGCGTCGGCACGGCGATCTCGCGCACCGAAACCGGCTCGATCGGCTTGCCGCTGACCAGGTGCCGCCCGACGTCGAGCAGGGCGCGCGACTGCTCGACCGACCCCTGCACCAGTTCGGCGCCGGACAGCTTCTGCAGCCGGAGCAGCAGCTGGGCGTCGAGCGCGAGCTCCTGGCCGTCGCGGCGCACCGGGCGCCCCGCGACCGCCCGCCGCAACGGCGTGGGCAGCCAGAACGCGAGCTGGGACGCCGCGGCCTGGGCGCGGACCGGGAGCGGGATCGCCATCGTTGCCTCCTGAGGGTCGCGAGGGACGTTACTCGTCAGTAGGTAACAGGTCCAGCTGTGACGTGGCCCTCGGTCCCAAACTCTGGATATCCACTTAAGTCGAGGGGTTAGCCTGAAAGACGTGACTTCAGCCAGGACGCTCAACGTGCTCGGGATCGGCGGCTCTCTGCGGGAGGGCTCCCAGTCCGAACGCGCGCTGCGGATCGCGCTCGAGGGCGCGGCGGAAGTCGGCGTCCGGACCCGGCTGCTCGCCGGGCCGGAACTGGTGCTGCCGTTCTACGACGCCGGCGAGCCGGACCGCGACGAGCGCGCCGCCACCCTCATCGAAGCCGTGCGGCAGGCCGACGGGCTCATCGTCGTCTCGCCGGGCTACCACGGCGCGCTGTCCGGCCTGGTCAAGAACGCCCTGGACTACGTCGAAGACCTGCGTGACGACCGCCGTCCCTACCTCGACGGCCGCGCCGTCGGGCTGGCCGCCGTCGCGTACGGCTGGCAGGCCGCGGTCACCACGCTGGAGCAGCTGCGCACGATCACGCACGCGCTGCGCGGCTGGGCCACCCCGCTGGGGGGTTCGATCAACTCGGCCGAGACCAAGTTCGACGAAGGCGGTGGCGCGTCGGACGAGAAGAGTGTCCGCACCCTTCGCCTGATCGGGCGGCAGGTCGCCGAATTCGCGGTGACGCGCGCCGCATGACGTTTCGCCCGGTGGCCGCCGGGTAATCGATCGACGTGATGCCTGCCATGTGGGGGCACTGTTCCGCGGGTGCGGGATGTTGTGTCCAGTGAGACGCTCGCTGTGGAGCGTCCGGGACAGAAGGCAGGCTGAGCATGGGGCAGGCGATCTACACCGCGGTGGCGACGGCGCGCGGCGACGGCCGCAACGGCGAGGTGACCTCGTCCGACGGCGTCATCGACGAGTCCCTGGCCATCCCGAAGGAAATGGGCGGCCCCGGCGGGGACAAGACCAACCCCGAGCAGCTCTTCGCCGCCGGCTACTCGGCCTGCTTCCACAGCGCCCTGCAGCTGGTCGCGCGCCAGGCCAAGGTCCCGCTGAACGGCTCGACCGTCACCGCGGAGGTCAGCGTGCTCAAGCAGGAGGTCGGGTTCGGCCTCGGCGTCGCGCTGAACGTCTCGCTGCCGGGTCTCGAGCAGGCCCAGGCCGACCAGCTGGTCGAGCAGGCCCACCAGGTGTGCCCCTACTCCAACGCGACCCGCGGCAACATCGAGGTCGCGCTGTCCGCCACCGTCTGACCACCCCTTCCGCACGAGTCCGAGGAAAGGATCCGCAGAGATGAGCAAGTCTCCGATCAAGAGCCCGCTTTCCGAGGCCGACAAGGAGATCACCGGTAACGCCCTGCAGGCGACGCTGGTCGACCTGGTCGACCTGTCCCTCATCGCGAAGCAGGCGCACTGGAACGTCGTCGGCGCGAACTTCCGCAGCGCGCACCTGCAGCTCGACGAGCTGGTCACCACCGCGCGCCAGTACGTCGACGAGGTCGCCGAGCGCGCCAACGCCATCGGCATCTCGCCGAACGGCAAGGCGAAGACCGTCGTCGAGAGCTCGGGCGTGCCCGAGTACCCCGACAACTGGCAGTCCGTGGAGTCCACGGTCGCCGCGATCGTCGACATCCTCGCCGCGCTCATCGAGCGGCTGCGCCAGCGCATCGACGAGACCGACAAGAGCGACCTCGTGACGCAGGACCTGCTGATCGAGATCACCCGCGCGCTCGAAGAGGCGCACTGGATGTGGCAGGCCCAGCAGGCCTGATTTTCCGCCACGAAAGGGCCGTTCCGGACGGAGCGGCCCTTTTTCGTCGGTGCCGGCCAGTACGTTCGGTGGCATGGTCTTGCATCAGGGGAACGCCGGCCGCCCGGAGCGCGCGGCCGGGACGAATCCGTTCTACGCCGGGACGAACCCGGCACTGGCGGCGGATTTCGTCATGCCGCACGACACTTTGCGCGACGACCCGCTGCCCCCGGACACCGCGCTGCAGCTCGTGCGCGACGAGCTGATGCTCGACGGCAACGCGCGGCTCAACCTCGCCACGTTCGTCACGACGTGGATGGAGCCGCAGGCGCGCGAACTGATGGCCGAGTGCGTCGACAAGAACATGATCGACAAGGACGAGTACCCGCAGACGGCCGAGCTGGAGCGCCGCTGCGTGAACATCCTCGCCGACCTGTGGCACGCGCCCGACCCGGCGGACATCATGGGCTGCTCGACGACCGGGTCGTCGGAGGCCTGCATGCTCGCCGGGATGGCGTTGAAGCGGCGCTGGTCGAAGCTCGGGCGCACGGGGAAGCCGAACCTGGTGATGGGCGTGAACGTCCAGGTGTGCTGGGAGAAGTTCTGCGAGTACTGGGAAGTCGAACCGCGGCTGGTGCCGATGGACGGCGACCGGTACCACCTGACGGCCGAGGAGGCGGTCGCGCGCTGCGACGAGAACACGATCGGCGTGGTGGCGATCCTCGGCTCGACGTTCGACGGCAGCTACGAGCCGGTCGCGGAGATCGCCGCGGCGCTGGACGACCTGGAGGCGCGGACCGGCTGGAACATCCCGGTGCACGTCGACGGCGCTTCGGGCGCGATGATCGCGCCGTTCCTCGACCCGGAGCTGGAGTGGGACTTCCGGCTGCCGCGGGTGGCGTCGATCAACACGTCGGGCCACAAGTACGGCCTCGTGTACCCGGGCGTCGGCTGGGTGGTGTGGCGCGACCGGGCCGCGCTGCCGTCGGAGCTGGTGTTCAACGTCAACTACCTCGGCGGCGACATGCCGACGTTCGCGTTGAACTTCTCCCGCCCGGGCGCCGAGGTGGCGGCGCAGTACTACACGTTCGTCCGGCTCGGCCGGGAAGGTTTCCGGGCGGTGCAACAGGCTTCGCGAGACGTCGCTCTGCACTTGTCCGCCGGAATCGCCGGGCTCGGGCCCTTCGAGTTGCTGACTCGCGGGGACCAGTTGCCGGTGTTCGCGTTCACGACCCGCGCGGACGCGGGGTTCGACGTCTTCGACGTGTCACGCCGGCTGCGCGAGCGGGGCTGGCTGGTGCCGGCGTACACGTTCCCGGAGAACCGGACCGATCTGGCGGTGCTGCGGATCGTCGTCCGCAACGGCTTCACGCACGACCTGGCGGACCTGCTGCTGGCGGATCTGGCCCGGGTGCTGCCGGAGCTGGCGAAGGAGGGCGGCCGCCCGAAGGATCCCGCGAAGGCGACCGCCTTCCACCACTAGTGCCAGGACTTGGCGCGGGCGTACTGGTCGGGCCACGGCACGTCCGCGCCGAGCAAGTTCGCCGCGCGCAGCGGCCAGTGCGGGTCCCGCAGCAGCGCGCGGGCCAGGAACACGACGTCCGCCTGGTCGTTGCCGATGATCTCCTCGGCTTGGTGCGGGTCGGTGATCATGCCGACCGCGCCGGTCGGGAGGCCCGTCTCCGTGCGGATCCGCTCGGCGAACGGCACCTGGTAGCCGGGGCCGACCGGGATGTCCGGGTTCGGCGTGTTGCCGCCGGTCGAGGTGTCGATCAGGTCGATCCCGCGCTCGGCCAGCAGCTTCGCGAGCCGGACGGAGTCGTCGATCGACCAGCCGCCGTCGGTCCAGTCGGTGGCGCTCAGGCGGGCGAAGAGCGGGACGTTCGTCGTCGCCCGCACGGCGTCGGCGATCTCCAGCGCGAGCCGGGTGCGGCCCTCGAAGTCGCCGCCGTAGCGGTCGGTGCGGGTGTTCGACAGCGGCGACAGGAACTGGTGGACGAGGTAGCCGTGCGCGAAGTGCAGTTCGAGCACGTCGAACCCGGTTTGGATGGCCCTCCGAGCGGCTTCCGCGAACGCTTCCGGCAGGGCTGCCACTTCGTCCGTGGTCAGCGCGCGCGGGGTGGCGTACTGGCCGAACGCCGTCGCGGACGGGCCGACGCTCTGCCAGCCACCTTCGGCGGGTGGGACGCTGCCGGGGCCTTCCCACGGCCGGTGCGCCGAGCCCTTGCGGCCGGCGTGGCCGAGCTGCATGCCGATGGCCGTGCCCTGGCCGTGCACGAAGTCCACGATCCGGCGCCACGCACCGGCCTGGGTGTCGTTCCAGATGCCGGTGTCCTGCGGGCTGATCCGGCCTTCCGGGACGACGGCGGTGGCTTCGGTCATGACGAGCCCGGCGCCCCCGGTGGCGAACTGGCCGAGGTGCACGAGGTGCCAGTCGCCGGGGACGCCGTCGGTGGCGGAGTACTGGCACATCGGCGACACCCACGCGCGGTTCGGCAGGGTCAGGCCGCGGACGGTGATCGGGCTGAAGAGTCGGCTCACGTCTTGGGTCAACGACACGTGCCCGGCGTCTCTTCCCGTCGCCCGGAGCTTGTACCGGCGGGTAACGTCGACCACATGGGTGTCGCTGCTGACGAACGCCAGGCCTTGAGCTCCCTGCTCGCCGAACTCGGGCCCGACGCGCCCACGTTGTGCGAAGGGTGGACCACGCGGGACCTCGCCGCGCACCTCGTCGTGCGCGAGCACCGGCCCGACGCCGCTCCCGGGATCGTCGTGCCCGCGCTCGCCGGGTACACGCGGAAGGTCCAGGACCGCTACGCCGCCAAACCCTGGGGCACCCTCGTCGAGCAGGTCCGGAAGGGCCCGGCGAAGTTCTGGCCGACCGCCGTCGGCCCGCTCGACGAGCTGACCAACACCGCCGAGTTCCTCGTCCACCACGAGGACGTCCGGCGCGCGCAGCCCGGCTGGGAGCCCCGGCCTGCCGACGCGACCCGGGACGCCGCCGCCTGGAAGTCCGCGCGGCAGGCCGCCAAGCTCAACCTCCGCAAGGCGCCTGTCGGCGTCACCCTCCGGACGAAGGACGGCCGCGAGGCCGCCGTCAAGACCGGGCCCGACCCGGTCACCGTCGTCGGCGAGCCCGTCGACCTGCTGCTGTTCGTCTTCGGCCGCGACGCCGTCAACCTCGACTTCGAAGGCGACGCCGCCGCGGTCACGAAGCTGCAGTCGGTGAACCGGGGGCTCTAGGCTGCGCGTCATGCCGATGATCAGCGTTGCCATGTTCCCCGGCCGCACCCCGGCCCAGAAGAGCGCCTTGGTCCGGGAGCTGACCGACGCGTTCGTCCGCACGTGCGGCGGCAAGCCGGAAGGCGTCCAGGTGACGCTCGTCGAGATCGGCGCCGACCACTGGGCCACCGGCGGCGTCCTGCACTCCGAGCGCTGACGCACGCACTTTCACGTGAAAGTGCGGCCCTGGGGGCGGCACTTTCACGTGAAAGTGCGGGGGGTGGGTCAGCGCAGGCCGAGCGCCCGCAGGGCGAAGTGGACCTCGATCGACGTCTGTTTGATCGTCTCCGCGATCACCAGCGAGCCGTGGCCCGCGTCGTAGCGGTAGAACTCGTGGTGCAGGTCGCGGCCGCCGAGCCGGTCGAGGTAGTTCTCGATCTGGCGGATCGGGCAGCGCGGGTCGTTGTCGCCGGCCAGCACGAGCACCGGCGCCGTCACCGCGTCGACGTACGTGATCGGCGAGCACTCCCGGTACACCGCCGGCACGTCCTCCGGCGAGCCGCCGAAGAGCGCGCGGTCGAACGAGCGCAGCTGCTCCATCTCGTCCTCGTACGCGGCGACGTAGTCCGCCACCGGCACCCCGGCGACGCCCGCCGCCCACCGCGTCGGCTGCGTGCCGAGCGCGAGCAGCGACAGGTAACCGCCCCACGAAGCACCGTTCACGACGCACTTCGCCGGATCACTGAGTCCACTTTGGACGGCCCAGTCGTGCACCGCGGCGACGTCCTCCAGCTCGGTCAGCCCCGGCCGGCCCTCGATGGCGTCGCGCCAGGCCGAGCCGTAGCCGGTCGAACCGCGGTAGTTGACCTCGACGACGGCGAATCCGGCGTCGAGCCAAGTCGCCCGATAAGCGGAGAAGCGGTCCTCGTCGGCCGCGTGCGGGCCGCCGTGCAGGGAGAACACCGTCGGCAGCGGCCCCTCCGGCGCGCCGGACGGCCGCGAGACCAGCGCGTGGATCCGCCCGCCGACGCCTTCGACGAACGCGTCGGTCACCGGCTCCGACCCCGGCGCGCGCTCGCCCGGCGGCTCCAGCAGCACCGAGTCGGTGCCGTCGGCGGTGCGCGCCCGGACCGCGGCCGGCTCGGCGGCACTGGACCACGAGTACTCGACCGTCCCGTCCGGACGGACGCCGGCCCCGCCGATGCGCCCGGCCGGCGTGTCCACAGAGGACAGTTCGGCCGAGTCGAGGTCGTAGCGGTACAACGAGCTGCGGCCTTCGTGGAAGTGGACGACGAGCAGGGCGCGCGCGTCCGGGTACCAGCCCGCGACGACTTCGCCGGGCAGGTCGAGCTCGATCTCGGTCTCGGTGTCCTCGCGGACGTCCCAGACGAGCAGCTCCTCGCGGCCCCGACGTTCGTGCAGCACCAGCAGGCGCTGGTCGCCGGGCAGCGGGGAGAACTCGAGGGCGGTCAGGCCCTTGCCCTCGCCGTCCCACTTCTCGGCGACGGTCCCGAACCCGTCGGTGGCGAGCACCCGCAGGGCGGGGTGGCGCGAGTCGCCGTGCTCGGAGTGGGAGATCGCGATCAGGCTCTCGTCGCGGGACAGCGACGCGATGCCGGCGTCGTCCGCGTGGTTGTAGAAGCGCCGCGTCTCGCCGCCGATCCGGGCGAACAGCTCGCTGCCGTCGTCGGTCGAGACGCCGACCGCGACGAGGTTCGCGCCGATCTCGAGGCCGGCCGGGTAGCCGTCGTGGACGTCCGGCACGGCCTTCTCGGGTTCGCTGCCCTCGGTCGCGGCGAAGGGCTCGCGCACCCACGAGCCGAACTCGTCGCCGTCGGTGTCGTCGAACCACCAGATCCATTCGCCGTCCGGGGACGGCGTCGCGTGCAGGGTGCCGTTCGGCCGGTCGGTGACGCGGCGGTGCTCGCCGGTCGCGCGGTTCCAGGCGTAGACCTCCCAGACACCGCTGGAATTGGAGACGTAGATGTTGGCGTCGGGGGCGTCGCGGGCCCAGTCGGGAGTGGAGATCCGCGGGGCGTGGAAGCGGGCGCGCCAGCGGTTCTCGGCTTCGGCGTCGTCGAACAGCCGGTCCGGGACCACCGCGGGCGGATATTGGTTCGCTGACTGCGTGCTCACCCCTCGATCCTGCCACCTTCTGGCCGTACTGTGTGCGGGGTGCTGGAGGGTTACGCGCCGGGCTACGGGCGAGACGCGGTTTCGATCATGTCCGCGCGCACGGCGGCGGAGCGCGCGACGTTCGCCCAGCCGCTGTTCAAGCCCGGGATGTGGGTGGTCGACCTCGGCTGCGGCCCGGGTTCGATCACGCTCGGCCTCGCCGCGGAGTCCCGGGTGACGGGCGTCGACCTCGACGCGGGGCAGATCGCGATGGCCCGCGACACCGCCCGCCGGGCCGGCAGGTCCACTGTGGACTTCCTGGTGGCGTCCGCGTACGACCTGCCGTTCGCCGACGGCAGTGTGGACGTGGCGTTTTCCCACGCGTTGTTCGAGCACCTGTCCCGCCCGCTGGACGCGTTGGCGGAACTGCGCCGGGTGCTTCGCCCCGGCGGCAGGCTGGCATTGTCCACATCGGACTGGAGCAAGGCGAGGCTGCGCCCGAAGACGGCGAACGTCGACGCGGCGCTGAGAGGGCACTACCTGCTGCGCCGGCAGGCGGGCGGCAACCCGTTCGCGGGCCGGGTGATCGCCGACCAGTGCGTCACGGCGGGGTTCACGGAGGTCGTGTCGAGAGCCCGCTACCGCTCGGACATGAGCTACCGCGACCTGGCGAAGTACGTGGAGTCGAGATTGGACGCGGCGCTCAAGGAAGAAGGCCGCGACCGCGACCAGCTGGCGAGCGCGGCGCGTTCGGCCTGGATGTGGACCCGCGGCGGCGACGGCGATTTCAGCCAGTGCTGGGTCGAGGTGACGGCAATGCGATAGCCGGGACGCACGGGGGTCCGGGGGCGAAGCCGCCCGGCGGGGTTTGGGGTTCGACCCCAAAAAACACCGAGAGGGCCGATGTGGTTGGCGCTTTCCGCCAACACACGGCCCTCTCGGTGCTCTCGTCGGGGTGGCGGGATTCGAACCCACGACCTCCTCGACCCGAACGAGGCACGCTACCAAGCTGCGCCACACCCCGAGGTACTGCTTAACGGGTCGTGGAGAAGTCTAGCGGACCGTGTCTCGGGCTTTTCGGGGGGCCGTCTTACGCGACTTCGGCGAGCCCGACCCGCGCGGGACCAGGGTCAACAAGCTGGCTTCCGGCGGGCACGCGAACCTGGCCGGCGCCCACGGCGACGTCCCCAGCCCGGCCGAAACGTGCAGCCACATGTGCGCGCCCCACCGCGACGCGCCTCGCGCCCGGCTGCGATCCAGCTCACAGTTCGTGACCAGCGCGCCGTAACCCGGGAGCCGGAGCTGGCCGCCGTGGGTGTGGCCCGCCAGGACCAGGTCGTAACCGTCCGTGGCGAACGTGTCGAGGACCCGCGGCTCCGGCGAGTGCGTCACGCCGAGGCGGACGGCCGCGCCGCTGTCGGCCGGGCCCGCGATGTCGGTGTAGCGGTCGCGGCGCAGGTGGGGGTCGTCGACGCCGGCCGCGAACACCGCCTGGCCGCCGACGTCGATCGTGCGGCGGACGTGCGTCAGGTCGGTCCAGCCGTGCTCGACGAACGCCGCGCGCAGGTCGCGCCACGGCAGCTGGACGCCGTGGATGCGCTTCTTCTTGCCCTTGGGCATCAGGTACCGGGCCGGGTTCTTGGGCTTCGGCGCGTAGTAGTCGTTGCTGCCGAAGACGAACAGCCCGGGCCGGTCGAGCAGCGGGCCCAGCGCGCGCAGCACCGACGGGACCGCCGTGCGGTGCGACAGGTTGTCGCCGGTGTTGACGACGAGGTCGGGGTTCAGCTCGTCGAGCGCGGCGACCCAGCGCTGCTTGCTGCGGTGGCCCGGCAGCATGTGCAGGTCCGAGACGTGCAGGATCGTGAAGGGCCGGGACCCGGGCGCCAGCACCGGGAGCTCGGCGGTGCGCAGGGTCCAGTGGCGCCGTTCGATGCCGACGGCGTAACCGAGGGTCGCGACGCCGAGCGCCACCGTCCCCGCGGCGAGGCGCTTCGCGGTCGCCCCCGACGTGCTTGTGTTACTGAGCGTGCTCACGAGGTCCAGGATACGTGCTCAACGGTTGGGTGAACTCGCCGCCGTTCCGGGGAACCTGCCGCTTAGCATTTGCGTCGGCCCGATAGACGGGATCTGAGCCGGGGGGCTTGGGGAGAACGATGGAGCAGTTCGGGCCGTACCGGATCGAGGGCCTGCTCGGCCGCGGCGGCATGGGCGAGGTCCACCGCGCCTACGACACCGCGCACGACCGCGTCGTCGCCTTGAAGCTGCTGTCCGGGCCGAACGCGGGCGACGAAGCCTTCCGCGCGCGGTTCCGCCGCGAGTCGCAGATCGTCGCGCGGCTGCGCGAGCCGCACGTCATCCCGATCCACGCCTACGGCGAGATCGACGGCCGCCTGTACCTCGACATGCGGCTCGTCGAAGGCAAGGACCTCAAGGAGCTGCTGGAAGACGGCCCGCTCGAGCCCGCCCGGGCCGCCGGGATCGTCGACCAGGTCGCGGGCGCGCTCGACGCCGCCCACGAAGACGGCCTGGTGCACCGGGACGTCAAGCCGTCCAACGTGCTGGTGACGAGCGCGGATTTCGTGTACCTGGTGGACTTCGGCATCGCGCGGTCGATGACGGCCGAGGGGACGTCGATCACCGGTACCGGCAACGTGATCGGCACGCTCGACTACATGGCGCCCGAACGCTTCGGCGACGCGCCGATCACCGGGCTCGTCGACGTCTACGCGCTCGCGTGCGTGTTCTTCGAGTGCCTCACCGGGCGGCGCCCGTTCCCGGCGGAGGGCGCGGCCGCGCAGATGGGCGCGCACCTGAACGCGCCGCCGCCGGTGCCGTCGCAGGAGCGGCCGGGCCTGCCGCCGGCGCTGGACGCGGTGGTGGCGCGCGGGATGGCGAAGAACCCGGCCGGCCGCTACCCGACGGCCCGGGCGTTCGCCGACGCCGTCCGGACGGCCCTCGCCGCGCCGGCGCCGCCGATGCCGACGTGGCAGCACACGACCCCGGCCCCGGCGCACCCGCCGACGCGGCCGGCCCCGCTGACCCCGCCGCGCCCGATGCCGATGCCGACCGCGCCTTCCGGAGGTCCGCCGACCGGGACGTACGCGGGTCCGCCGACCGGGCCGCGGAGCGCCCCGATCCCGGTGCAGCCGCAGCCGGCGCCGCAGGCGAAGTCCCAGCGGAACCGGTGGATCGCGTTGTGCGCCGCGCTGGCGGGAGTCGTGGTGGTGGCGCTGGTGATCACGTACGTGGTGACCAAGGACAAGACGACCCAGACCGGCGGCCCGGGCCCGATCACGCCCATGACCGTCACGGACTCCCCGCCGTCGACGCCGCCCGAGACGACCTCGGACACGACCGCGCCACCGTCCACTTCGGAATCGAAACCGGCACCCGACAGCAAGCTGTTCGCCGCGCTTCCCGCGGTCTACAAGCAGTACACGTGCGTGCCCGCCGCGCCGCCGCCCGGCGCGGCCGCGGCGGCCGAGTGCACGGACTCGAACGTCGGAGACGTCAAGATCGGCAACGTGGTGTTCCAGCAGCCAACCGGGGCGCGGTTCCTGCGCTTCGCGGACGCGGCGGCGATGGACGCGTTCTTCCAGGACATCGTGAAGACCCAGGGCCTCACCCGCAACGACGCCCAGGGCGCGTGCCGGCCGGACAAGTACCCGAAGATCTGGGGGACGTACTACCGCGCCGAGGTCCCGAACCCGATCCCGGGCGAGTACCTGACGTGCTTCCTCGGCGACCCGGCCCAGCTGGTCTGGACGGAGAAGAAGGAGCTGGTGGCGGGGATCCTCCTGTCCACCAAGGTGAAGGACAACGACGAGCTGGACAAGCTCTACCAGTGGTGGAACACCGAGATCCTGTCGGACATGCCGCAGAACTGAAGGAGGGCCCGCGGTTTCCCGCGGGCCCTCCTTGCCGAGCTACCGGGCGCCGCCGCCCATGTACTGCGGATCCGGTTGCGGCAGGGGCACCACCGGCTGGCCCGCCATGATGTTCTTCATCGCGCCGAACCACGTCCGGGCCGGGGCCTTGCCGCCGAAGATGTTCCCGGTGGGGCAGACCCGGACGGTGCCCGGTGCGTTGCCGTCGCAGATGCCGCCCTGGCCACCGCCGAACTTGAACGTCATCGCCGCACCCGCCAGCTGGGGCGTTCCGCCGACGAACGTCGCCGAGACGTTGCCCTGCGTCGTACCCGTCTTGCCGATGATCGGGCGGTCCCACTTCACCGCGCTCGCCGCGCCGGCCGACGTGCCGCCCGGCTGGTCGTCCTTGCTCATGCCGACCGCGAGGGTGTTCGCCAAGCCCTCAGGCACCGCCTGCTCGCACGGCGCTTCCTTGACCGGCACCGGCTGGCCGTTGCGGTCGGTCACGCCGGCGATCGGCGTCGGCGGGCACCAGACGCCGCCGGACAGGATCGTCGCCGCCACGTTGCCCAGCTCCAGACCGCTCAGCGGGCTGAAGCCCAGGGTGAACGCGCCGAAGCCCGGCCAGCTGCCCCTGGGGCCGTAGTACTCGGCCTGGCTCAGCCGCTTCTCGTCCTTGTCCGACTTCGGATCGACCGTGCCGCCGCCGGCGTTGCTCGCCATCGTGTCGCGCATGCCGAGCCGCCGGGCCATGTCGATGCCGGGCGCGGTGCTGCCGAGCCGGTCTTCGAGCTCGACGAACGCGGTGTTCGGCGACGTCGCGAGCGCCGTCTGCAGGGTCGCGCCCTGGGCGATCCGGCTGTAGTCACCGGCGTTGCCCACGCAGTACCAGCGCGACCGCAGCGGCGGTCCCGTCGGCGGGCAGTTGTTGCCACCACCGCTGAACACGTGGGACACGTAGGTGTCCGGTACCTGGACCGGCGAATAGATCCCCGCCACGCCCTTTTCGAGCGCCGCGGCCGAGGTGAAGATCTTGTACGTCGACCCCGCGCCACCGGTGTTGTAGACGCCGGTGGGCAGCGCGTACGTCGTCTGGCCGGCGTCCTGGTCCTGGCCGTAGTCGCGGTTCGCCGCCAAGGCGACCACCTCGTGCCGGTCCTTGCCCGGTCTGATCAGCGACAACGTGTTCGCCACGTACTTCTGGGTCTTGCCGACCTGCGTCTCCGCCGAGACCTTCGCCTCGTGGTTGGCGCGCTCGTCCAGCGTGCTCTTGATCGTGTAGCCGCCGGTGTAGAGCTGGTCCTTCGTCATCCCGCCCGCCTTGAGCAGGTAGTCCTCGACGTACTGGCAGAAGAACCCGGACTCCGGGCCGGCGCCGATGCAGTTGGCCGCGGGCTTCGCCGGGAAGTCCGGCACGACGCCCAGCGGCTCGCCCTTGAAGCGGTCGGCGTCGGCCTTGGCCAGCTTCTTGTTCTCCACCATCCGGTCGAGGACCAGGTTGCGGCGCGCGGTCGCCTTGTCCGCGTGCTTCCACGGGTCGTTGTTGATCGGGTTGTTCACCAGCCCGGCCAGCAGCGCGGCCTGCGGCACGGTGAGCTTCTCCGGGGTCGTGTTGAAGTACGCGTGCGCGGCGGCGCCGATCCCGTAGATCTGCCGGGAGAACTCGACGATGTTCAGGTAGCCGGCGAGGATCTGCTGCTTGGTCAGCTTCGTCTCGAGCTGGATCGCGATCCGCGCTTCCTTCAGCTTGCGGGCGATCGACTGCTCCTGGGCCTTCTTCTGGCCGACCTCGTCGTTCCGGTAGACGACGTTGATGAGGTAGTTCTTCACGTACTGCTGGGTCAGCGTCGAGGCGCCCTGCGTGTCGGCGCCCGTGCTGTTGCTGACGGCCGCGCGCAGCGTGCCCTGCCAGTCGACGCCGTGGTGGTCGTAGAACCGCTTGTCCTCGACCGAGACCAGCGCCCACTTCATGGCTTCGTTGATCTGGTTCTCGTTGATCGGGAGCCGGTACTGGTCGTACAGGGTCGCGATCGGCTTGCCGGTGCTGTCGGTGACCGTCGTCACCAGGGGCGGCGGGATGTCGGCGAGGTCGGAGGAGGTCTTCTCCACCGTCTCGCTGGCCTGGTTGGACATGACCCCGGCGGCCCCCACGACGGGGAAGAGCATGCCGGCGACGAGCACCCCCGCGAGCAGACAGAGGCCGATGAGCTTGAACAAACCATCCGCTTTTCGCACGAGGGCCAGGCTACCCGGGACGGGTCAGGTGCCGGTGACGCCGTGTCTTCGAGGGTGTGAATTCAGTGACAAAACCGACCCCCTTCGGTGACATCTGGTAACGGAAGGCATCCTGGGTCTCGACGGGGGGAACCGAGGGCCCCTACAGTCCGTCAACGTCTCACGAAGACAAGCCGACGGATGGATCAACGCGGGTGGGAGCTCGCTTGGTCCGAACGGCGGCACCGGCACCGGGGAGGTGCCCGGAACCGACGTGAGCAGAGGGAGACACGCTCGCGGGGGCAGGGAGCGCAGTGCCTTTCCCCGCTGGTGCGTCGATCACCAGGGTAGGGAGCTGGGGGTATGGAAACCAACCAGTCGAGCTGGCGAATCAACGCGTCCTGCCGGGACGCCGACCCGGACGGCCTGTTCGTCCGGGGCGCGGAGCAGAACCGGGCCAAGGCGGTCTGCATGGGCTGCCCGGTCCGGACGGAATGCCTCGCCGAAGCACTCGACGGCCGGATCAACTTCGGCGTGTGGGGAGGCATGACCGAGCGGGAGCGGCGGGCGTTGCTGCGCCGCCGCCCCGACGTGGTGAGCTGGGCGGACCTGCTCGACGCGGCCAAACGGGACGCGGAGGAGCGGGTCGAAGTCGGCTGAAGCCGTCGTGGGCGGCGCGGCCCTGCCGCCGCGTCCCCACGGCGCTTCTCTTACCGGGCCGGCTCGCCTCGGGAGCCGGTTCCGGGATGACGTGAATGACTCATTCATGTCGCCAGACGACAGGGCTCCGGCAAAGTCGTGGCCGCGTGGCCTGCCCGGCGTCGCGGCGATGTCATGAAAGGGTCGTTCATGTCGTCTGACGAGGTGAACGACCCGTTCATGACGTGCGGGCGACCGGATCGGCCGCGCTGACCTGACTTTGCCGGGACCCTGTCACCAGATGACATGAATGAGTCATTCACGTCATCTGGCGGCGGGACGGCTCAACCGGCGAGCTTCACGCCGATGTCGCGCAGGCCGTCGAGGTCGTGCACGTCACCGGCGAGCGCGGGCACCCGGGCCAGCGCCACCTCGGGGTGCGCCCGGGTGAACCGCGCCAGCAGCCGCTCCTCGCGCGCTGCCAGGCTGACCCGGTCCGCGTGCAGCCGCAGCACCGCCTCGGCCAACGGCGCGTTCTGCAGCGTCTCGGCCGCGGCCAGCGCCTCCGCGCCCGACAGCGATGCCAGCACCGGGTGCGTCCGGTTCGCGATCAGCCCGGCCAGCGGCATCGACTCCGACGACAGCCGCTCCACGAAGTAGGACGCCTCGCGCAGCGCGTCCGGCTCCGGCGCGGCCACCACCAGGAACGACGTCCCCGACGAGCGCAGCAGCTCCGCCGTCTTGCGGGCGCGCTCGCGGAAGCCGCCGAACATGCTGTCGAACGCCTGCATGAACGCCGACGCGTCGGTCAGCAGCTGGCCGCCGATGATCGTCGACACCGCCTTGGCGAACATCGAGAACCCCGCGTTGACGACCTTGCGCAGCCCCCAGCCGCCGGCCTTCGCCGGTCCCGTCAGGAGGCGGATCATCCGGCCGTCCAAAGCGGACGACAGCCGCGTCGGCGCGTCCAGGAAGTCCAGCGCGGACCGGCTCGGCGGGGTGTCGACGATGATCAGGTCCCAGTCGCCGGTCGCCGCGAGCTGGCCCAGCTTCTCCATCGCCATGTACTCCTGCGTGCCGGAGAACGACGTGGAAATGGTCTGGTAGAAGGGGTTCTTCAGCAGCTGCTCGGCGCGTTCCGGGCCGGCGTGCACGCGCACCATGTCGTCGAACGTGCGGCGCATGTCGAGCATCATCGCCCACAGCTCGCCCTTGGGCTCGAACCCCTCGACCTGCACCTGCTTCGGGTGGTTGCCGAGTACGCGCAGGCCGAGGGCCTGGGCGAGCCGCCGCGCGGGGTCGATGGTCAGCACCACCGTCTGCCGCCCGCGCTCGGCCGCGCGCAGGGCCAGCGCTGCCGCAGTGGTGGTTTTGCCGACGCCGCCGGAGCCGCAGCAGACGATCACGCGGCTTTCCTCGTTGTCGAGCAGCGCGTCGATGTCGATGGTGGTCACAACCGCACCCCCTGGTCGGTCAAGGCCTCGGCCAGGTCGTAGAGGGCCGCGACGTCGACGCCGTCGGTCAGTTCCGGCAGCTCCAGGGTCGGCAGGTCGGCCTCGGCGAGCTGCTCGCGCGCCCGCTGCTCGGCGGCGACCCGCACGGCGTGCTCGACGGTCTCGTCGACCAGCGCGTCCAGGGTCGCCTGCGGCAGCTTCAGCCCGGCCGTCGCGAGCCCGTCGCGGACGCGGGAGGCGTCGACGCGCCCGTCCGCGGCGGCGGTCACCGACCGCGCGGGCAGCCGCGGCGGCCGGACCCGGTTGACCAGCACCGCGCCCGGGCGCAGGTCGGCGCCGTCCAGCTCGGCCACGGCCTCGACGGTCTCGCGGACCGGCATCTCCTCCAGCAGCGTGGCCAGGTGGACCACCGTCTCGCCGGAGTGCAGCAGCCGCACGACCCCTTCGGCCTGGCCGCGGATCGGGCCGGTCTTCGCGAGGTCGGTGAGGGCCTTGGTGACGTCGAGGAACTTGACGACCCGGCCGGTCGGCGGCGAGTCGACGACGACGGCGTCGTAGGTGTGCCGCCCGTCGGACTCGGTGCGCCCGACGCACTCCTTGATCTTCCCGGTGAGCAGGACGTCCCGCAGGCCCGGCGCGAGGGTGGTCGCGAACTCGATCGCGCCCATCCGCCGCAGCGTCCGGCCGGCGAAGCCCAGGTTGTAGAACATCTCGAAGTACTCGAGCAGCGCGGCTTCGACGTCGATGTGCAGCGCGCGCAGCTCGCCCCCGCCGGGGACGGCGGCGATGCGCTGCTCGGCGTAGGGCAGCGGCTCGGTGTCGAAGAGCTGGGCGATGCCCTGGCGGCCTTCGACCTCGATGAGCAGCACGCGGCGGCCCTCGCGGGCGAGCGCGAGGCCGAGCGCGGCGGCCAGCGTCGTCTTGCCCGTCCCGCCCTTGCCGGTGACGAAGTGCAGCCGGGCGCGGGCAAGCTCGTCGGTCCAGCCGGCATGGGGAGTGGTCACTTCTTCACCCTAAATCAGCTCTCAGCTGGCCAGCAGCATGACGCTGACCGCAGCGGCGACCGCCGCGACCAGCACCCAGGCGACGAGCCCGGGCAGCACGGTGAGGGTGAGCACACCCACGACGAGCAGCAGCGTGAAGGTGATCACGCCGCCGAGCGCGACCTGGCCGGAGTTCTGGGTCCGGTCGCGCACCTTCGCCATCACGACGAGCACCAGGGGCAGCCCGGCCGCCGCGAGCAGCGCCGTCGCGATCACGCGCCACGTTTCCACGCGCCCACGCTAGCGGTCGTCAAAGCGCCCCAATGTGGCCTTGGTTGCGTCTCACGCACCGAAGGCCGCCTTGGGTGCGTCTGACGCACCGAAGGCCACATTGGGGCGCTTGGGGTCGGCGTGAGATGGACCACACTCCGGCGCGTCGCGCGCCGTTTTCCGGCGGCCGTCCCCGGTGGTCTTGCCCGCTTGGCTACGCTCCCGTTTCATGAGCGCCACCAAGTGGGAGTACGCGACCGTCCCCCTCCTGATCCACGCGACGAAGCAGATCCTCGACCAGTGGGGCGAGGACGGCTGGGAGCTGGTCACCGTGCTGCCGAACCCGAGCGGCGAGCAGCACGTCGCGTACCTCAAGCGTCCGAAGGGCTGACCCGCGTGAGCTGGAGCGAACGGCTGAAGGAGCTCGGCATCGAGCTGCCCGGCGTGGCCGCCCCGCTGGCCGCCTACGTGCCCGCCGTCCAGAGCGGCCAGCACGTCTACACCTCCGGCCAGCTGCCCTTCGTCGACGGCGTCCTCGCCGCGACCGGCAAGGTCGGCGCGGAGATCAGCCCCGAAGAGGCGAAGGGCCACGCCCGCACGTCGGCGCTCAACGCGCTCGCGGCCGTGCACGCGCTGGTGGGCATTGACAACGTCACGCGGATCGTCAAGGTTGTCGGCTTCGTGGCTTCCGCGGAGGGCTTCACCGGCCAGCCGGCGGTCGTCAACGGCGCGTCCGAGCTGCTCGGCGAGGTCTTCGGCGACGCGGGCATCCACGCCCGCTCGGCCGTCGGCGTCGCGGAGCTGCCCATCGGGTCGCCGGTGGAGGTCGAACTGATCGTGGAGGTGCAGTGATGGACCCGGACATCGAGCAGTCCACCCACGAGCTGCTGCTCCGGCTGGCCGGGCGGCTGCCCGACCAGCTGCTGTGGCGGTTCCGCGACTGGCTCGGCGAGGGCGCCATGGGCACCCTCGCCCGGACCCTGCCGAGGTCTTTGCTTAAGCACAGGATTGACCTCGACCAAACGGAGTACCGCCTGCTCGTGGCGGGTCTCATCCCGCACGGCGCCGACTGGCACCAGGTCAGTTCGACGCTGGGGGTAGACGACGTTGCCGAGAACCGGTACACATTCACGGCGAGTGCGCCCGAATGGGTTAACTCGGTCGACTCCGTGTCCGTGTTGATCCACGCAACGTTGCGAGGACGCCCGGACGTGGGGGAAGTGCGGCAGAGCTGGCGACACGTCGGTGTGGTCGGGCAGGGCACGGCCAAGCGCGTCCTGCTGATCACCGCGCTCAACGGTCTGCCGAGGTTGACCGGCGAACTGCAGCGGGTGCTGCGCGTTCTGGGCGACGAAGAGCCCAGCGTCGAGGTCATCCCGCCGCGCTTCGACCTGCCGGAGTACCACCGGGCCGCGCTGGCCGATTCGGAACTGGTCTGCGTGGGCGCCGCTGCAGGGAACCGGCTAGTAGCCGCATAACGCTCGCCCGCCAGCGAGCTGGGAGGGAGCAAGGCAATGGTGGAGGTCCACGACGGCCCGCCCATGGACGGGTTTTCGGTGCCCCTGCGCCTGCACAACCTGTTGCTGGCCCTGGCGGGCCGGATCGACGACAGCGCGCTCACCGAGGCGCGTGAGCTGATCGCCCGGGCCCACATCGACGAGGCGGTCGAGCTGACCACCGGCACGCTCATCGCGGGCCGGATCCCGGTCAGCTCCGCCGAGCAGCGCGAGCTCGCGCTGGTCCTCGAGATGAGCCGGTCGGACGCGACGCTGGCGAACGACCTGCTGGTCGACGAGGCCGAGCCGGTCAACACGCACCGGTTCAGCGGCGAGAACTCCCCGGAGTTCGGCATCGCCGAGGCGCTCGACCGCACGTTGCAGGTGCTGCCGGACGTCCGGTCGGTGCACGCGGTGTGGCGCAACACCCCGGCCGGCAGCGTGCCGGGCGCGCTGCCGCAGCGAGTGGTGCTCGTCGAGCTGGGGCCGGAGGGCAACCCGCCCGCCGTCGCGTTCCGCGTCGACACGGCGTTGCGCCGGGCCGGGATCCACTCCGTCGTCGAGGTCAGCGGTCCGGGCGTCGCGCACTCCGAGTACCACCAGGCCGCTTCGGCGGCCGCGTCGCCGGCGTGGGTGACCGGGAGCACGACGTCGTCCACCTCGGTGTACCGGCCCGAGCCGGCCAAGCCGCCGGTGACGGTGAAGGCCGAGCCGGTCGCGGAGTCGTCGGGCAGCAGGCACAGCATCCGGTCGAGCACGGCCACGACGACCCCGCCGGAGCCGGTGGCCCCGGTGGTGCCGATCGTGTCGCCGCCGCCCGCGCCGGAGCCGCCCCGCCAGTCGCGGGCGGAGCGGTCGTCCGACCGGTCCGAGACGCGGGCGGAGCGCACCGCCGACCTGACGCCGGCCGAGGTCGCGCAGCTGCGGCAGGCGCTGGCCGAGGACCCGGAGAAGGGCCGCGAGATCGCCGCGGGCAAGCCGTCGATGCACGAGGTCGTCGAGCTGCCCGCGCTGGACCTGGACGACCCGAGCCTGAGCGAGCGCGACCGGGCGCTGCTGCGTGAGCTGCACGCCGAGCTGGCCGAGCGCGAGCGGGCCGAGGCGGCGAAGATGCGGCTCAACGGCGCTTCCCGCTCCGGCGGCGACCAGCGCGGCTGGACCGCCCCCTAGGCTTTGCGGCGCAAAGCGGCACTTTCACATGAAAGTGCCGCTTTCGCTGTGTCTGGGATGCCACAACTGCGCGACGGAACGCGGGGGTCCGGAGGTATGTTCCGGTGGTGGAGCAGCCAACGGAGTTTGTCTTCGACCTCCCCGTCGGTGCCGGGGTAGCCACCCGCGCGAACGCCGACGGGCCGCCCGTCGTCCCGAAGGACGCGGCCACCGTGATCCTGGTCCGGGACGGCGCCGACGGCGTCGAGATCTTCCTGCAGCACCGGGTCAAGGGCATGCCGTTCGCGGGCGGGATGACCGTCTTCCCCGGCGGCGGGGTCGACAAGCGCGACGCCGACGCGTCGGTCGCGTGGGCCGGCCCGGACCCGTCGTGGTGGGCCTCGCGGTTCGGCTGCGACGACGCGCTCGCGCGGGCACTGACCTGCGCGGCCGTGCGCGAGACGTTCGAGGAGTCCGGCGTGCTGCTCGCCGGCAGCGCCGACGCCGTGCTCACCGACGTGACGCCGTACGCGGCCGCCCGCCAAGCCCTGGAGACGCGCGAGGTGTCGCTGGCCGGCTTCCTCGCCGACGCGGGCCTGACCCTGCGAGCCGACCTGCTGCGCCCGTGGGCGCACTGGATCACGCCCGAGCAGGAGCCGCGCCGGTACGACACCCGTTTCTACGTCGCGAAGCTGCCGGATGGCCAGCAGGCCGACGGTGCGACGTCGGAGGCGTCGAGCTCCGGCTGGCAGCGCCCCGAAGACGCGATCGCCGACGCGCGCGAAGGCCGCCGGATGCTGATGCCGCCGACCTGGCTGACGCTCAGCGAGCTGGCGAAGTTCGCGACCGCCGACGACATCCTGAACGAGCAGCGCGAGATCGTCCGCATCGCGCCGACGCTCGTCCGCGAGAACGACCACGTCCGCGTCGTGCTGGAGAAGCGATGAGTGCCCCCGCGTACGGCGTGCTGCGCCAGGTGTCCGAGACGGCGTCGGTGCTGCTGGAGAACAACCCGTCGTCGATGACGCTCGAAGGCACGAACAGCTGGGTGCTGCGGGCGGCGCCGGACTCGCCCGCCGTCGTCGTCGACCCCGGCTACCGCGACCTCGAGCACCTCGAACTGCTGGCCGGCGTCGGCGACGTCGAGCTGGTGCTGCTCACGCACTTCCACCCCGACCACGCCGAGGGCGCGCCGTGGTTCGCCGAGCGCGTCGGCGCGCCGGTGCGGGCGTTCGACCCGTCGCTGTGCATCGGCGCGTCGTCCTTTGTGGACGGTGAAATGATCTCGGCGGGTGGTCTCTCCCTCCGCGTCCTGCACACGCCGGGCCACACCGACGACTCGGTGTCGCTGGTGCTCGACGGCCAGGTGCTGACCGGCGACACCATCCTCGGCCGCGGCACGACGGTGCTGCACGACCTCGGCGACTACCTGCGCTCGCTGCGGAAGCTGATCGAGCTGCCGGCGGGCACGCTCGGGCTCCCTGGGCACGGTCCAGAGCTGCCCGACTTGGCCGCGACCGCCGCCGAGTACCTTGCCCATCGGGAACAGCGGCTGGACCAGGTGCGTTCCGCTCTGAAGAAGCTGGGTGCGGACGCCACCCCGCGCCAGGTCGTCGAGGTCGTGTACGCCGACGTCGACCGGGCGCTGTGGGCGCCGGCCGAACTGAGCGTGCAGGCGCAACTGGACTACTTGCGGTCGGAGGAACAGGGATGAGCAACGTCGAGGTCGAGTTCTACTGGCGCCCGGGGTGCGGGTTCTGCGCCGCGCTGGACCGGCCGATGTCGAAGAGCGGCTTCAACATCCGCAAGATCAACATCTGGGAGGACCCGACCGCCGCCGCGCGCGTGCGCGAGGTCGCGAACGGCAACGAGACGGTGCCGACCGTGATCGTCGGGTCGACCGCGCTGGTCAACCCGTCCTTCGCCGAGGTCGAAGCCGCGGTCAAGGCAGCTTCGGCGGGCTGAGCGTGCCGGGCCGCGCTCCGTGGAGGAAGGCGGCCCACACTTCGCGCAGCCCGGTTGCGTTCTCCAGGCCTTTCGGGGCGCCTTCGAGCATCGGCGCGTCCCAGACGTCGTGGGTGCCGAAGAGGAACGGGATGTCGATGCAGTGGCAGGCTCCGAACCGGTTGCCCGGGGCCTGCCAGTCGAAGCGGTAGGTGAAGGCGCCGAGTTTCTCCACCAGCCGGTCGCTGGTGAAGAAGCCGTTCGCTTGGTCGATCACTTCTTGGGGCGCGTCGGGGACGAAGGCGCGCAGTTCTTCTCGCGTCCAGCTGATCAGCGCCGGGCCCTCTGGTGCGGCTTCGATGAGGTCCTTCGCGACGAGGTCGTTGTCGGCGACCAGCTGGAACGGCACTTCCAGTGAGCCGGGCTTCGCGGTCTTGGCCGCGACGGCCAGCTGGGCTCGGAGCAGCTTCTCCACTGGCGCCGCGCGGAGGTCTTCGCCGAGTTCTTCCCGCAGCAGCCGGCTGTTCGCGGCGGCTTCGTCTGATGTGGACGGTGGTAAGCCGAGAGGGGCGCTTTGCAGGGCGATCCGCTTGACGAGCCCTCGGGCACGCGGTGCCGACCACAGCGTGAGCGTCGACTGCGCCCCGGCCGACTGTCCGCTGAGGGTGACTTCGGCCGGGTTCCCACCGAACGCGGCGATGTTGTCCCGGACCCATTCGAGCGCGGCGAGCTGGTCGGCGATGCCGAGGTTCGGCGGAATCCCTTCGGCGTGCAGGAATCCGAGCACGCCGAGGCGGTAGTTGAGCGTCACGACGACGACGTCGGCCTCACGGGCCAGGCGCGTGCCGGTGTACCAGATCTGGCCGCCCGAGCCGCTGGAGAACCCACCGCCGTGGATCCACACGAGCACGGGCCGGCTCCCGCTGGTCGACGGCGTGAAGACGTTGAGGCTCAGGCAGTCCTCGCTCTGTGGCAGCGGCATCGGACCGAGGGCGTGCTCCAGGCGTGACGGCGGTTGCGGCGCCGCGGGGCCTGCTTCGAGCGCGTCGCGGACGCCGGTCCACGGCTCCGGCCTTGCCGGCGCTTCGAATCGTTTTGCAGTGGCGTAAGGGATTCCTCTGAACTCGTGTGCGGTGCCACGGATCCGGCCGGTGGTGGTTTCGACGATCATCGTGCCTCCTGTTCGAAGTAGACGGCGGCCCCGAGGGCGTCCTCGGCGCGGACGAAGAATCCGTTGCGGTGGGTCGTGGTCGGAACGTGCTGCTCGATCAGTGTCCGCGCTTTCGCCAGATCCGCGACCACGACGCCGTGGGCGGCGAAGTAGGGCAGTTCTTTCGGGGTTTCTCCTGGCAGGAGGTCGTTCACGCCGACGATGTCGACGAGGTGCCGGCCGTTGGTGATGACGTCGTAGCGCTTCTGGTAGGCGGCGATTTCGTCGTCGGGGACGACGAGGACGATCCCGGCGACGGCCTTGGCGCCGTTGGGGTGATCGAGGTAGCGCGGCTGGTGGACGTACTTCGGGGTGAGGTGCTCGGCGGTGTGGAGGATGCCTTCGGGGGTGCGGTCGCGTCTGATGTGGACACTGCGGAAGCGCGCGGTGCGAGTGCCTTCCGGCAGTTCGACGTCCCGTCGCAGCTTCAGCACACCCGAGTTCGAGAGGCCGGCTTCTCGCAGCCTTCTGGCGGCTTCGTCGGAGTCGTCGACGCCGAAGGAGCAGCCGTGGAGGCCGTCGCCGCGGGCGTCGAGGATCGGCAGGACGTGCCAGGGGTCGCCGGCGGCTTCGTCGACGATGCCGATGAGTTCGAGGAAGGACCCGCCGAAGTAGGCGCAACGGTTCGCGGTGCAGCTTGGGACCGGTTCGCTGGTTTCGGCCGTCGCCGCGAAGTGCCGCGACGGCGGGCTGAGCGTGAAGCCGAGCTGCTCGTAGCGCTGCCAGGTGCGTTCGTAGTCCCTGGTCAGGAAGACCGTGTGGTCGATGTGCATGACTCCAGGATTCGGGCTCCCGCTCTTTTGTTCCTCCTGTGCTCGTGTTGTGCGCGGAATCCGACACTGCCTAGGCTGATTTGGTGGAATCCGGCCTGCTCGACGACCTGGACCGCCGCCTGGCGCACGCGCTGCAGCTGGACGGGCGGGCGTCGTTCAGCACGATCGCGTCGGTGCTGGGGGTCTCGGACCAGACGGTGGCGCGCCGCTACCGGAAGCTGCGTTCGTCCGGGGTGCTGCGGGTGGTGGGCGTCCCGGAGGCGGCGCCGCTGGGGCAGGTGCACTGGCTGGTCCGGCTGCGCTGCGTCCCGGACGCGGCGGGCGCGATCGCGGCGGCCTTGGCCCGGCGGTCGGACACCCAGTGGGTGAGCTTGATGTCGGGCGGGACGGAGATCGTGTGCTTCGTCCGGGCACCGTTGCGCGAGGAGACGGACGGGTTGCTGCTGGGGCAGTTGCCGCGGACACCGCGGGTGGTGTCGATGACGGCGTACCGGCTGCTGCGCCGGTTCGCGGGCGGGCCGGCGGGGTGGCCGGGCCGGTCCAGCGCGTTGTCTGCTGCTCAGGTGGCTGCTTTGCGGCCGGCTCTTACGTCGGTTTCGTATTTTCCGGAGCCGGGCGACGTGGGCTTGCTGACGGCGCTGGCCCACGACGGCCGCGTCGACATGGCGACATTGTCGACGGCATCGGGCCGTTCGGAGTCGACGGTCCGTCGGAGGTTGGCGGCGTTGCGGGGGTCGGGAGCGTTGTACTTCGACGTGGAGGTGGACGCGGCCCTGCTGGGCTACCCCCTGACGGCGACGTTGTGGTTGACGGTGGCCCCATCGGCACTGGAGTCGACGGGGCTCGCGTTGGCGAAGCACCCCCAGGTGGCCTTCGCGGCGGCAACCACGGGCCCGGCGAACATAGTGGCGAACGTGGGCTGCCGCGACGACGCGGCGCTGTACGCGTACTTGGCGGAGGACTTGGGTGGGCTGGCGGGAGTCCAGCAGGTGGAGACGGCCCCGATGATCCGCACGTTGAAGCGCTTCGGCACCCTGCAGCCGGTGTAGCAAGAGGAGCGGTGCGCGCGACTCACCGCCTGTGAACGACGAGCACACGATCGACTTCGTACTCAACGGCGAGCAGCACCGGCTGACCCGCGCCGAGGTGCTGAGCGCGGCGGCACGGGGTGGCCCGGAGCCGATCCGCACGCATTGGGTCGCCATCGGCGACCAGCGGTGGCCGCCGAGGCAGCTCTTCGAGCGCGCTTTGGGGGTGTCGCGGAACGAGTTCATCTCGCACACGGCGATCCGGCACCTCCGCCGGCTCGGGTTCCCGACGAGCCCGCTCCCTCAAGAATCCGCTTCTCAGGATGGGCTCGTTGGGGCAACTCCGGCAAAAGCGTTCGCGTCCCTCGTCGACTTTCTGACCGCCGAAGACCTGACGGCTCGCATCGGCCGCATGGAGCAGCGACTGGACGGAGCCGATCTCGGGAACTTCGATCACTGGGATGGCGGCATGACCGATGAGTTGCTTCAGGCCGCGCTGTTGGTGCGGCGGCACGCCGGCCGCGTCAACGACCTCATCCATGCGGCGACGATCATCCGCACGCTCCCGAACATCCTCGAACCCGGCGAGCGCATCGCCCGTCGCCCGTCACTGGCTTCGGGAAACGACCCGGACCGCCCGTTCGATCTCGAAACCGACCGGCGGGTCGCCGAGTTCAAGACCGCGCAGTGGACCGGCGGCGACACCATGCGCAAACGCTTGCTCGTCGCCGATCTGGTCGGCCTGGTCCTGCACCGCGGCCAGCGTCGCGCCGAGCTGTACGTGCGCGGCCGCCAGCCCATCGACTTCCTGCGAACCAGCACGTCAACGATCGAGTGGATGCTCGGCCGCTCTTCGCCGAATCTGCGGGAGGTCTACAAGCGGCGCTTCGGGAGCACCAACCTGACCGTCAGCCAGTTCACCCACGGACCGGCCGCGGAAGTCGCCCTCCGGGACTTGACCGAGATCATCGGCTGAGCATCGGCATGAGGTAGTACGTCAGCTCCACCTCCCCAGGCTCCGCCGACCGAAGAACGCACGCCCGCATCCCCGGCTGGATCGACAACTCGACCCGCTCGCCCGCGAACGCCTGCAACGCGTCGAGCAGGTACCGGGCCTGGAACGACGGCGACGTCCGACCCCCGCTGACCTCGGCCTTCAGCGTCTCCTCCGCCTCGCCCGTGTCCTGGCGCGCACTCGCCAAGCGGACCTGCGAATCGCCGACCTCCAACGTCAGCACTCGCCGGTCCTCCGCGTACACCCCGACCCGACGGACCGCCGCCCCGAGCGCGTCCGCCGACAGCGTCACCTTCGTGTCGACCGCCGATGAAGGGATCGAGTCTTCCGACAAGAACCCCGCGTCGAGGACCGCCGTGCTCACCAAGCCGCCCGGCCAGCTCAACCCGAACCGGCCCGGGCCCGCGTGCAAGCCGACCACGCCCTTCGCCTGGCGTGCCGCCTCGGCCAGCAGCGTTGCCGGAACCAGGACGTCCAACGAACCCGGGGAGCGCAGCGGTAACCGGGCCACCGCCATCCGGTAGCGGTCGGACGCCGTCAACGTCAGGCGGTCGCCCGCCTGCAGCCGAACGCCCGTGAACAGCGGGAGCGGGTCGTCCTTCGAGGCCGTTCCCGCGACGATCCGCAGCGCCGATGCGAACGCTGCACCGTCCACTTCGGACACGAGCGGCGGCTCCGAAGCCGGTGGGCCTGCCTCGGTGGACAAGAGAGGCAGCGCGAACCGGGCGTTGTCGACCCGCAGGGCCAGGCGGCTACCCTCGACGACCAAGCGCACGAGGCCGTCGAGCATCTTCAAGGTCTCGGCCAGCGGCGCCGCCGGGACGGTGACCGAACCGTCCGTGTGGGCGGTCGCCGGGCAGTCGAACCGGACGGCCAGATCCGGGTCGCTGCCCGCGACCGTCAGCCCGGCCGCGTCCGCACGCAGGCGCAGCCCGGCGCGGGCGGGCAGCAGCCGCGAAGCGGCGGAAACGGCCGCCGAGAGGCGGTGGGCAGGCGCGGTGACGTCCATGCCCGCAAAGCTAGCGGCGACCACCGACAAAACCGCCGCAAGACGCCGCTGACCTGCGATAATGCCTAGCTGACGCCGGCCAGCTGCCGAGCAGCGGCGGCCGAAGCGGGCGCCCGGACCGTCCCCCGCAGCAGCCAAACCAGCAGCGCGAGCACCAGCCCGGCCACACTGGCCGTCAGGAACGCCGCCGAAGGGCCGGCGTGCTCCACGACGTACCCGCTGACCGACTGGCCGGCCGCCAATCCCAACGTCACCGCCGTCAGCACCCAGCCGAACGCCTCCGCCGCCGTCCCGGACGGCGCGACCAGCTCGATCGCCGACGAGTGCGCCGTCGACTGGGGCGTGATCAACGCGCCTGCCAGCAGCATCATCAGCGCCAGACCCCACAGCGACGACGGCCACGCGAGCAGCGCCACCAACGCGCCGAAGCCGCCGAGCAGCGCCGGCAGCCGGAGGCCCATCCGGCGCGGCCACGGTCGCAGGCTGTACGCCACGCCGAACGCCACCGAGCTCAGCGACCACGCCGAAAGCAGGAGCCCACCGAACGAAGGAGCGCCGGCTTCGGTCGCCGATGCCGGGACCGCCACCTCGACGAACCCGATCACCATGCCGAACCCGAGCGCGGCCAGCGCCAGCGTCCGCATGCCCGGGCTGGCCAGCGCGCCCAGCAGCGAGCCGGACGAAGATTCCGCAGGACCCCACGCCCGCACGGCCGGGCTCAGCGCGAACAGCACCGCGCCGGTGAACTGCAGCGCGACGCCCAGCACCAGACCCGTGCCCGCCCACGGGGCCAGGACCAGCAGCCCGGCCACGCCGGGACCGAGGATGAAGAACACCTCCATGCTGATCGCCTCGTACGAGAACGCCGCGTTGCGCGCGCCACCCGGGGGCAGCAGCCGCGTCCACAGTGCTCGCGAGGCCGAGCCGACCATCGGCTCCGACAGGCCGGTCGCCGCGGCGAACGCCACCAGCACCGTCGTCGATGCGTGCGACTCGATGGCCGTGACCAGGGCGGTCATGGACAGCGCGAGGAGCGCCGAGACGATGAGCAGCGGCCGCGTCGGGCCGAACCGGTCGATCAGCCTGCCCTGGATCACCGCGCCCACCGAGACGCCGACGAGCGAGCCGGCCGAGACGAGCCCGGCGGCGGCGAAGGACCCGGTCTCGCGCTGGACGTAGAGCAGGGCCGAGATGCCGATCATGGCGATCGGCAGGCGCGCGAGCACGGACGCGACGGCGGGCCACCGGGCGGCGCGGGTCGTCAGCGCGCCGCGGTAGTCGGCCAGAGACGTACGACCTTCAGAGTGGGACACGCGTACCAGTATGCCGCAGAGTGGTACGTGGGTACCAGTTATTTACGGGTCGCGTGCGTCACCGGGTCTCGATCGGGTAACAGTCACGATATTCTCCGTGAACTCGTGCAACGAAACGGCCGGGACGGCGTCCTTGAGAGTGAATGGCCTTGAATTCGTGGGTATGGGCCGTGATGGTTGAACAACAGCACAGAACCCAGCTCCCTCCGGCACTTGGGTCGGGGCCTGATCCCGGAGGGCGGGGAGCGCGGATCGTCGGGGGATGGTCCGCGCGACAAACGAAGAGCCGGTGCGCCACGTCGGGGGTGGCGCCCGGCTCTTTGTTTTGGGTACGCAACGCAGAAGGCCCCCTCCCCGAAAGGGTGAGGGAGCCTTCGACGTGAGAACTCAGCGAGCCCGGCGAGCCAAGCGCTCCGGGTCCAGGATCAGCACGCTCTTGCCTTCGAGCCGCAGCCACCCGCGGTGGGCGAAGTCAGCCAAAGCCTTGTTGACGGTCTCGCGGGACGCGCCCACGTACTGGGCGATCTCTTCCTGCGTCAGGTCGTGCGTGACCCGCAGCAGGCCCGCCTCCTGGCTGCCGAACCGCTGCGCGAGCTGCAGCAGCGCCCGCGCCACGCGGCCCGGGACGTCGGTGAAGATCAGTTCCGCGACCATGTTGTTCGTCCGGCGCAGGCGGCGCGCGACCACGCGCAGCAGCTGCTCGGCGATCTCCGGGCGGGTCGAGATCCACTGCCGCAGGGCCGGGCGGTCCATGGTGACCGCGCGGACCTCGGTGACCGTGGTCGCGCTCGACGTCCGGGGGCCGGGGTCGAAGATGGACAGCTCGCCGAACATGTCGGACGGGCCGAAGATGCCCAGCAGGTTCTCGCGGCCGTCCGGGGACTTGCGGCCGATCTTCACCTTGCCGGACTGGATGATGTACAGCTTGTCGCCGGGCTCGCCCTCGTTGAAGATGACATGGCCGCGGGGGAACTCCACGGATTCCAAGGTCTGGGCCAGCGCCTCCGCCGCTGCCGGCTCCACACCCTGGAAAATGCCCGCACGGGCCAGGGTTTCGTCCACCTCGGGTGCCTCCTCGTCGAGAAACGTTCACGCCCTCCCGTGTGTGGAAGAGCGTGACGCCGATCACTTGCGCGTCAGTCTAGGGCGTACTCCCGAGATCGCCCGTCGGACGCGCGCGCCCACCGGATGATCTCGTTCGAACGTGGAGCCTAACTCCGCACGCGACGCGCGCGTAGCCTGGCTGCCCGTCCGCCCAGCCTACGCAGCCGGAACAGCTCCAGCGCGCGGCCGATGCCGTGCCCGTAGAGCGCCCTGACTTCGTTGGGTTGCGCCTGCTCGAGGAACTCTTCGACCTCGTTCTCCTGCACCGCGACGTGCTTGAGCCGGCTTTCCACGCGCTCCATGAACAGCGCGAAGAACATGATCACCAGGGGGACCAGGATGACGAACCAGACAGTCATGACCGGACCCCGAAACACTCAGTGAAAAGCATCTACTCCAGATCCTCGCTCATGGCGGCCGGAAAACTGCGCCGAGGTGGTGCTCTGGCGTGTCGGTCGTCCACCGGTGCACTGACCGGCTCGTCCGACGGCGCCCGTAGGCTATCGGGGTGCCACCTGCCACCACGAACGCCCCCCGTGAGGGCGCTGGTGAAAGCCGGTTAGCTCTGGTGAGACGCGCCAGGCGGATGAAGCGTTGCTTGGACGACGTGTATCCGGACGCCCACTGCGAGCTCGACTTCACCACTCCACTGGAACTGCTGGTCGCGGTCGTGCTGTCCGCGCAGACCACCGACGTGCGGGTGAACCTCGTCACGCCCGCCCTGTTCAAGCGGTACCGCACCGCCGCCGACTACGCGGGCGCCGACCGCGCCGAGCTGGAGGAGTACCTCCGCAGCACCGGCTTCTACCGGGCCAAGGCGAACTCCGTCATGGGCCTGGGCGCGGCGCTGGTCGAGCGCTTCGGCGGCGAGGTGCCGGGCAAGCTCGAGGACCTCGTCACGCTGCCGGGCGTCGGCCGCAAGACGGCCAACGTCGTGCTCGGGAACGCCTTCGACGTCCCGGGCATCACCGTCGACACCCACTTCGGCCGGCTGGTCCGCCGCTGGGGCTGGACGGCCGAGGACGACCCGGTCAAGGTCGAGCACGCGGTCGGCGAGCTGATCCCCCGCAAGGAGTGGACGATGCTCTCGCACCGGGTGATCTTCCACGGCCGGCGCGTCTGCCACGCCAAGAAGCCCGCCTGCGGTGCCTGTCCGCTGGCCAGGGACTGCCCGTCGTACGGCACCGGCCCGATCGGCTTCGAGGAAGCGGCGAAGCTGGTCAAAGGGGTCGAAAAGGACCACATTCTGGCCATGGCGGCGCCCCGGTGACGACCGTCACCAAATGGGCGCTCGCCGCCGCCGTGCTGGCGGTGGCGCTCATCGTCGCACTGCTGCCCCGCGGGGGTGACGACAGCGCCGCGAAGCCGTCCGAAGACCTGGGTCCGGCCCGGTCCGCGGCGGCGCTCCAGCCGTGCCCGGCTCCCAGCACGAAGCAGCCGGTGAAGCAGCTCGAAGGCGTCAAGGCGGACTGCCTCGGCGACGGCGCGAGCGTCGACGTCGGCAAGGCCCTCGCCGGGGCTCCGGTGCTGGTCAACGTGTGGGCGTCGTGGTGCGAGCCGTGCCGGACCGAGCTGCCCGTGCTCCAGGAGTACGCGAAGCAGCCGGGTGCCGTCCGCGTGCTCGGCGTCCAGGTGCAGAGCCCCGCGAAGGACGGGCTGGAACTGCTCGCCAAGCTGGGCGTGCACCTGCCGTCGGTCTACGACGGCGACGGGCAGAGCGGGCCGATCCGGACCGCGCTGAAGGTGCCGCCGCGGCTCCCGGTCTCCTACCTCGTCACCGCGGCCGGCGAAGTGCGGTTCATCGCGAACCCACCGACCTTCGGGAACACTGACCAGGTGCGCGCGGCAGTGGGAGGGACTTCATGATCGGACCGCTGGTCGAGCCGGAGTCCGTCCCCGAGTGGCTCCGGCCGCTGGTCAAGGTCAGCGGCGAGGTCGATGCGAAGACGTTCACCCGGTTCAGCCCGCCCGAGGGCACCTACACGCGCGCCGCCGCGGTGCTCATCCTCTTCGGCGAACGCGAGGCCGACGGCGAGCCCGACGTCCTGCTGCAGCGCCGCGCCGACACCCTGGGCTCGCACGCGGGCCAGGTCGCCTTCCCGGGCGGCGGCGCCGAGGACGGCGACGGCGGCCCGATCGGCACCGCGCTGCGCGAGGCCGAGGAGGAGACCGGGGTCGTCCCGGCCGGCGTCCGGCCGGTCGCGGTGCTGCCGGAGCTGTTCGTCCCGGTCTCGAAGTTCGCCGTGACGCCGGTGCTGGCGCACTGGGACACCCCGTCGCCGGTGCACGCCGTCGACCCCGGCGAGACGGCGTCCGTCGCCCGCGTCGCGCTCGCCGACCTGGCCGACCCGGCCAACCGGTTCATGGTCCAGAAGGCCGGCGCGCCGTGGAAGGGCCCGGCGTTCGAGGTCTCCGGCCTGTTCGTCTGGGGTTTCACCGCCGGGTTGCTGTCCGTCCTGCTCGGCCTGGGAGGCTGGGAGCGCGAATGGGACTCGGGCGACGTCCGGGACCTCGACGAGGCGCTCGCCGCTTATCAGGCGCGGCTGGCTGAGGGGTGACGCGGTGAACTGGGTCGATGTGCTGGTCCTGCTGCTGGCCGTGCTGGCGGCGGTGTCCGGTGCGTACCAGGGCGTCATCGTCGCGCTGCCCTCGCTCGTCGGCGTCGTGCTCGGCGCGCTCGCCGGGATCAAGCTCGCGCCGGTCGTCGTCGCCTTCTTCGACGACCCGGTCTGGAAAGTCGCCTTCGCGGTCGCGACCGTCGTGTTCCTGGTCGCCTTCGGCGAGGCGATCGGCGTCTACGTCGGCCGCAAGCTCCGCCAGAAGATCAACCCGGACAAGCTCTCCGGCATCGACAAGACGCTCGGCGCGATCGTGCAGGCCCTCGTCGTCTTCGTGGTGGCGTGGCTGATCGCGACGCCGCTGACCACCGTGTCCGGCGTGCCGGGGCTCGCCAAGGCGATCAACGGCTCGGTGGTGCTCGGCAAGGTCAACGACGCCATGCCGGAAGCCGCGCAGGGCTTCCCGAGCCAGCTGCGCAAGCTGCTCGACGCCTCCGGGTTCCCGTCCATCGTCGACCCGTTCCAGAAGGCCCCGACGGCCGACACGTCGCCGCCGGACCCGGCGCTGCAGAGCAGCGAAACCGTCCAGCAGCTGCACGGCAGCATCGTCAAGATCCGCGGCAGCGCGAGCTCGTGCTCGCGGTCGCTGGAAGGCAGCGGGTTCGTGATCGCGCCGCAGCGGGTGATGACGAACGCGCACGTCGTGGCCGGCACCGACACCGTCGGGATCGAGACGACCCAGGGCGACTACCCGGCCCGCGTCGTCTACTTCGACCCGGAGGTCGACATCGCGGTGCTCGCCGTGCCGCGGCTGCGCGCCCCGGCCCTGCAGTTCGCGCCGGAGACGGCCAGGGCGGGCGACAGCGCGATCGTGCTCGGCTACCCGCTCGACGGCCCGTACCGCGCGACGCCGGCCCGGGTGCGCGGCCGGATCAACCTGCGCGGCCCGGACATCTACGACGCCAACACCGTGCAGCGGGACGTCTTCACGGTTCGCGCCGAGATCCGCAGCGGCAACTCGGGCGGCCCGATGGTGACGCCGGACGGCCGGGTCATCGGCGTCGTGTTCGGCGCGGCGGTCGAGGACCCGGAAACCGGCTTCACGCTCACCGCCGAGCAGGTGCGGGCCGAGGTCGACGCGGCGCCGTCGCAGACGACGAACGTCTCCACCGGCTCCTGCGCGGCCTAACGCCCGAACCGCAGCGCGAGGCCGTCCAGCAGTGCGCGCATGCCCGACTCGACGATGTCGTCCAGGACGAGGTCGTAGCCGGTCTCGGTCAGGTCGGCGAGCATCCGGGCGAACGTCGGGTGCCCGGCCGTCATCGCCGCCACCGCGGGGCCCTGGTGGTCCATCCAGTCCTCTTCGGTCAGCCCGGACGACGCCAGCGCGCTTTGCTCGCGTTCCAGGTGGACCGCCATGCCCTGGACGTGGCTGAAGAACAGGACGTGCAGGTCGCACAGCGTCGCGGCGTCGACGTCCAGCTCGGCCAGCGCGGAGAGCGCCCATTCGCCGTGGACGGCGAGGTTGCGCAGCGGCAGCGGGCGCGTGATCGGCCCGAGCTGCGCCAGCCAGGGGTGGCGCTTGAAGAGCGACCAGAGCGTGCGGCCGCCGAGCGTCAGCCGTTCGCGCCAGTCCCCGGTCGGCTTCGCCGGGTAGCCGCGCTCGCCGAACGCGGCGTCGGCCATCAGCAGCACCAGCTCGTCCTTGCCCCGCACGTACCGGTACGGCGCCATCGCCGCGACGCCGAGGCGGGCCGCGACGCCCCGCATCGACACCGCGCCGAGGCCCTCGGCGTCGGCGATCGCGATCGCGGTCCGCACGAGCTGCTCGCGGGTCAGCCCGCGCCGGCCGCCGCCGCGGTGGTTCCGGCTCGCGACGACCGTGCCGGACCGCGGCTCGGCGTGCACCAGGCCTTCCTGGCCCAGCAGGGCCAGCGCCTTGGCCGCGGTCGCCATCGCGACGCCGTGCTCGGTCGCGAGCCGTCGCGTCGAAGGCACCCGCGCGCCGGGGGCGAGTTCACCGCGGTCGATCCGGCCACGCAGCTCCTCGGCGATGGCCAGGTACTTCACGGCGGTCTCCTGTTCTAGTACAGAACCTCATCTGTGCTAGCACAGAAGTTGGCTTCCAGCTGTGTCGACTCCAAGGTGAACGCAGGAAGTGTACGACTCTGGAGGACAAGATGCGGAACGTTCTGATCTCGGGAGCCGGCGTGGCCGGCGGGACCCTCGCCTGGTTCCTGGCGCGCCAGGGCTTCGCCGTGACGGTGGTGGAGCGCGCGCCCGGCCCGCGCACCGGCGGCCAGGCGATCGACCTGCGCGGGGTGGCGCTCGACGTCGTCGACCGGATGGGCCTCGGCGACCGGCTGCGCGCGCTGCGCACCCGGATGCGGGGAATGTCCATGGTGGACGGTCAGGGCCAGGAGCTGTTCCGGTCCGAGGAGTTCACCTACAGCAGCGGACGGCTCGACAGCGACGACTTCGAGCTCCTGCGCGACGACGTCGTCGCGATCCTGCACGAGGTGACCGACGTGGAGTACGTCTTCGGCGACGCGATCACGGCGCTGACCGAGGAACCGCACGGCGTGCGCGTGGAGTTCGAGCACGCCGGCTTCCGGACGTTCGACCTGGTCGTCGGCGCGGACGGCCTGCACTCGGCGGTGCGGCGGCTGGCCTTCGGGCCGGAGGCGGAGTTCGTCCGCCACCTCGGCCAGTACCTGGCGATCTTCCCCACGGCCAACTTCCTGGGCCTCGAGGACTGGCAGGTCTGGTTCCGGCACGAGGAGACCGGCGGGGCGATCTACCCGGTGCGCGACAACACCGAACTGCGCGTGACGCTGGGCTTCGGCTCGGAACCGCTGCCGCGGATGGCCGTCCCGGAGCAGAAGCGGCTGATCGCCGAGCGGCTCGGCGGCGTCGGCTGGGAGGTGCCGAAGCTGCTGAAGGCCATGGCGGACGCGGAGGTGTTCTACTTCGACGCGATGGCCCAGATCCACCTGGACCGCTGGTCGGCCGGCCGCGTGGTGCTCGTCGGGGACGCCGGCTACTGCGCGTCCGCGTTGTCCGGCCAGGGAACGAGCCTCGCGCTCGTCGGCGCGTACGTCCTCGCCCAGGAACTGGGCCGCGCGGACCACGAAACCGCCTTCGCGGCTTACGAATGGCGGATGCGGCCGTTCGTGGCGCTCAACCAGGCGCTCGCCACGGAGAACCCGACGGGCGGCCCGTCGGAGGAGTCGACCGAGCGGGCGAAGAACGCCATCTCACTTGAGGAAGTCCACTAGCGCCGCCGAGGTGCGGTCCGGCGCCTCGAGGTGGGGGAAGTGCCCGACGCCCGGCCAGAGCTCCGGCTCGGCGTGCGGGCCCGCCCAGCGCACGGACGCCGTCGCCGTCTCGGGGAGGATGCAGGTGTCGTCGGCACCGTGCAGCTGCAGGGTCGGCGCCGCGATCCGCCCGCCCACGGCTTCGGTGAACCGGCGGCCCTCACCGCGGAACTGCGCGCGGAACGCCCAGCGGTAGTACTCGAGCGCGCTGTGCGCGACGCCGGGGACGAGCATCGCCTGCCGGAAAGCCCCGACGCTGCCGTCGAAGTCCGAAGTGGACCGCCAGCGGCTCCCGGCCCAGGCGCCGAACAGGTCCGCGACGGCCTGGGCGTCGTTCTTCACGAGCCACTTCTCCGGCGTCATCGGCACCTGGAAGCGGAAGAGGTGCCCGGCCGCGCGGCCCTGACCGCGCCACGGGCGGACCGACGAGCGCAGCGCGAGGGGGTGGGCGGCACCGATCGCCGTCACCGACGCGACGAGCCGGGGGTGCAGCGACGCGACGGTCCAGGCGAGCAGGCCGCCCCACGCGTGCCCGACGAGGTGGGCGCGGCGCGCCCCGAGCGACTTGATCAGGCCGCCGACGTCTCCGGCGAGCGTCCACGCGTCGTAGCCGCGCGGCGGCTTGTCCGAGTCGCCGTAGCCGCGCAGGTCGACGGCGACCGCGCGGAACCCGGCGTCGGCGAGCGCGCGCAGCTGGTGGTGCCAGGTCCACCAGAACTCGGCGAACCCGTGCAGCAGCACCACGAGGGGCCCCTCGCCGAGCTCGGCGACGTGCAGCCGGATGCCGTTCGCGGACACGTCGCGGTGCGCCCACGGGCCGTCGAGCCGGACGCTCGACGGGTCGGGGGACGGGTGCAACGACTCAGTCGCGCGTGGTGGTCAGGTCGGCGTCGGGCGCCTTGTGCGGCTTGAGCGCGGCGGCCGTCTCCTTGACGCTGGCGATCGTCCGCTCGGGCGCCTTGAACTTCTTCACCTTGCGGTAGCCCAGGAACGCGGTCGCGCCCACGACCAGCAGCATCAGGACGAACACGATGCCGAACGCGCCCCAGCGGTGCAGCGGCCGGAACCAGTCCGCGAGGCCTTCGGACAGGAAGAAAAAGAAGAAGAACGAGCTGTACAGCAGGACTGTCAGCGCGATCAGGAAGTAGATGGCCCCCTTGAGGCCCTTCTTCACCTCGCCGACCAGCTCGGACTTCGCCAGTTCCATCTCCGCCCGGACCAGGGTCGAGATGTGCTGGGTCGCGTCGCCGACGAGCCTGCCGATCGACTGGTCGCCGGGGACGTCGGTGTCGGAGGACAGCGGGAGGTAAGGCACGGCCCCCACGCCGTCGGGGCCGGTGCGTTCGTGCTTGGGGCTGCTCACCGGGTCATCGTGCCATGTGTCCGGAAACCGGGCGCGGCGGCGTCACAGTGTGTCGGAGATTCTTGCGTGGACCTTGCTACGGCGGAGTAGCAAGGCCGCCGCCAGGAGGGACGCCGTCGCCGACGCGATCAACACCGCCGCCTTGGTCAGCTCGCTCGTCCCCTCGGGCAACGCCAGCTCCGCGATCAGCAGGCTGACCGTGAACCCGACCCCGCCGAGCACGGACAACGCGGCCAGGTCCCGCCAGCCCATCCCGCGCGGCTTTTCCGCCAGGCGCAGCTTCACGGCGAGCACGCTCGCGCCGAGGATCCCGATGACCTTGCCGATCAGCAGCCCGGCGAGCACCGCGAGCGGCAACGCCGTCGTGAACACCGCGCCGAGCGCGTCGCCGCTGACCGAGACCCCGGCCGCGAACAGCGCGAACACCGGCACGGCGCCGGCCGCCGACCAGGGCTGGAGCCGGTGTTCGAGCCGCAACGCGGGTGCCTCGGCCTCGCCTGCGTCGGGCCGGACGCGGGTGAGCAGGCCGAGCGCGACGCCGGCGATCGTCGCGTGGATGCCCGCCGAGTGCACGGCGACCCAGACGACCAGCGCGAGCGGCACGTAGAGCCACGGCGTGCGGACCCGGCGGTGCTGCAGGAAGGCGTACAACGCGAGCGCGGCCACCGCCACGGCCACCGCGACCAGGTCGAAGCCGGTCGTGAAGACGACGGCGATGACGATGATCGCGCCGAGGTCGTCCACCACGGCCAGCGACAGCAGGAAGACCCGCGCGCTCGAAGGCAGGTTCGACGCGGTGAGCGCGAGCACGCCGAGCGCGAACGCGATGTCCGTGGCGACCGGGATCGCCCAGGCCCGTTCGATGCCCGGCGTTCCCCAGCCGACCGAAAGCGCGACGAGCGCGGGCACGACCATGCCGCCGACCGCGGCCACGACCGGCAGGATCGCCTGCTTGAACCGGGACAGCTCGCCGATGACGAGCTCGCGCTTGAGCTCGAGGCCGGCGACGAAGAAGAACAGGGCGAGGAGGCCGTCCTTCGCCCAGTCGCCGAGCGTCAGGTCCAGGTGCAGGAACTCCGGGCCGAGCCGGAAGTCGCGCAGCGCGTGGTAGCTGTCGCGCAGCGGGGAGTTGGCCCAGACCAGGGCGACCGCGGTCGCGCCGAGCAGGATGAGCCCGCCGGTCGTCTCGGTGCGCAGGTAGCGGGCGAATTCGCTGAACGGGCGGGTCATCGGGGCGGCTCCCGGGGTCGCTGATCACTGTTGCCGACCAGACTTCCCGGCGCACCTTGACGTTATTTTAGTACTTTTTGTCACGGATCGTTATGGCCGCCGCCACACGGGGTGTCGGTGGTGGGTCACCAGGTGGGCTCATAGCATGCCAAGCGACAACGAAGTCCGAGACAAAGGATGACGACAGTTGTGAGCACCTCTACCGAGGTCCAGCAGGACACGAGGTTCTTCGGGCACCCACGAGGGCTGGCGAACCTCTTCGGCGTCGAGATGTGGGAGCGCTTCTCCTACTACGGGATGCTCGGCATCCTGCCGATCTACCTCTACTACAAGGTCGACCAGGGCGGTCTGGGCCTGGCGCAGGAGTCGGCGCTCGGCATCGTCGGCGCGTACGGCGGCCTCGTGTACCTCTCCGCCGTCGTCGGCGCGTGGGTGGCCGACCGGCTGCTCGGCTCGGAACGGACGTTGTTCTACAGCGCCGTGCTGATCATGATCGGCCACATCAGCCTGGCGCTGCTGCCGGGCCTGGCGGGCATCGGCGTCGGCCTCGTGTGCGTCGCGGTCGGCAGCGGCGGGCTGAAGTCCAACGCGACGGCGATCGTCGGCACGCTCTACGCCGACGGCGACGAGCGGCGCGACGCCGGCTTCACGATCTTCTACATGGGCGTCAACCTCGGTGGCTTCGTCGGCCCGCTGCTGACCGGGCTGGCGCAGACCGAGGTCGGCTTCCACCTCGGGTTCGGCCTCGCCGCGATCGGCATGGCGCTCGGCCTGATCCAGTACACGCTGGGCCGCAAGAACCTCGGCGACAAGGCCAGGGAGATCCCGAACCCGCTGCCGTCGTCGCGGCGCGCGCTCGCGGTCGGCGGCGCCGTCGTGCTGGTCGCCGCGATCGTCGTGCTCGTGGTCACCGGCGTCGTCAACCCGGGCAACCTCGCCGACGTCGTCGTGTGGGTGGTCGGCGTGATCTCGGTGATCTACTTCCTCGTCATCCTGACGAGCGGCAAGATCACCGGCGTCGAGCGGAGCCGGGTGTTCTCGTTCATCCCGATGTTCATCGCCAGCGCGGTGTTCTTCTCGCTGTACCAGCAGCAGTTCACGGTCGTCGCGGCCTACACCGACCAGCGGCTGAACCGGAACCTGTTCGGCTGGGAGATGCCGGTGTCCTGGGTGAACTCGATCAACCCGGTGTTCATCATCGTCTTCGCCCCGATCCTGGCGGCGCTGTGGACGAAGCTCGGCGAGCGCCAGCCGTCGACGCCGATGAAGTTCGTCCTCGGCACCGTGCTGATGGGCGCGGCGTTCCTGCTGTTCCTGCCGATGGTGGGCAGCGGCAAGAACGCGAGCCCGATGCTCGCGATGGTCGGCATCCTGTTCGTCTTCACGATCGCCGAGCTGTGTCTCTCGCCGGTCGGGCTGTCGCTGTCGACGAAGCTCGCGCCGGAGGCGTTCCGGACGCAGATGGTGGCGCTGAACTTCCTGTCGATTTCGTTCGGCACGGCGATGTCGGGCAAGCTCGCCGAGTACTACACGGTGGACGACGAAGCGCCGTACTTCAGCACGGTCGGCGGGGTCGCGATCGGTGTCGGCGTGCTGCTGTTCCTGGGCATCCCGTTCATCCGCAAGCTGATGAAGGGCGTCCACTGAGCTGATGCGCCCTCGGCGGGAAAGAGTGCCTCGGGCTGGCTAGCCCACGGTGACCCCGAAGATCACCCCGACGAAGTAGGTTACGAGCATGGTGAGCGCGCCGACGCCGACGTTGCGGAGGATCGCGCGCCCCACGTTCGCGTCGCCGAGCCTGGCGCTGATGTACCCGGTCAGCGTCAGGCCGACGACGACCGCGGCCGCGCATGCCCACACCCGCAGGGAGACGCCGGCCCAGGCGATGGACAGGATCGGCAGCAGCGCGCCGACGGAGAACGCGAGCAGCGACGCCCACGCCGCCTGCCACGGGCTGGTCAGGTTGTCCGGGTCGATGCCGAGCTCGGCCTCGGCGTGCGCCTGCAGGGCGTCCTTTTCGGTCAGTTCCCGCGCGACGCGGCTGGCGAGGTCCGGCGAGAGCCCCTTGTCTTCGTAGATCCCGGCGAGCTCGCGCTCCTCGGCCTCCGGCATCGTCTTGAGCTCCTGCTTTTCCAGCCGGAGCAAGGCCTGTTCGGTGTCGCGCTGGGTGCTCACGGAGACGTATTCCCCGCCGGCCATGGAAAAGGCGCCGGCGACGAGCCCGGCGATTCCGGCGGTGAGGATCGTGGTGCTTTCGGTGGTCGCGCCGGCGACCCCGACGACGATGCCGGCCACGGACACAATCCCGTCGTTGGCCCCGAGAACCCCGGCCCGCAGCCAGTTCAGCTTCCCGCCGACGCCCTGGTGCGGTTCGTGGGCGTGCTCCACGGCAATATCGGTCACCCGACAAGTGAAACACGAATGCGGAATCGTGGCGAGACTTGTTCTTTTTGTCAGGTACGCCTAATTGATGCGTGCCTTACCTAAGCCGTCCTGTGTGGACTCTCAGCCGCGATGGGTCATGATGTCGGGTATGGAGGAGCAGGTGTGGCAGCCGCTGCGGACGGTGGAGGGCCTCCCGCTGCACGGCGGCGAGGGCCGCTTCCGGCTGCTGGAGACGGCGTCGAGCGGGTTGGCGTATTTGATCCACTACCCGGCGGGGGTGGCATCACCGACGCACGCGCACGACCACGACTCGATCGTCTACGTGCTGTCGGGCCGCCTGCGCGGCGCGGTGGACGGGGTGGAGGCCGTCCTTGAGCCCGGCGATTCGGTGGTCCACCCACGCGGGGTGGCCCACCATGTGGAGGCGCTGACGGACTCGATGTGGGTGGAGTTCAAGTCACCCCTGCCCGGCCGGCCGCCGATCGCCTGAAAAGCGGAAACGCCCGGCCCCGCTCAAGGCGGAACCGGGCGCTTCCTGGAGTGAAGCCTCAGGCGTCCAGCTCGGCGAGGGCCTGCTTGGCCTTCTCGAGCTCGGCCTCGAGCGCCGCGACCTTCGCCGCCTGCGCCTCGCGGGCCTGGTTGATCACCTCGTCGATCGGGCCGGACAGGTCCGCGTGCAGCTCCTTGGCCGCGCGCGACACCGCCGCCGCGGGGATCTCCAGACCCTTCGCGACCCACTTCGAACCGTTCTTCAGCTCGGCCTGCCACTCGCCGTCGGCGGTGCCGGTGACCGTGAGGATCAGCTCGACCGTGCGGGTCTTCTTCGCCGTCGACGCCGTCGCACCCTTCGGGCGGCCGCGCTTGGGCTTGGGGGCCTCTTCCTCGGCGGCCGGCTCGGGCGAGCCTTCCGGAGAGGGGGACGCGGACTCGGCGACAGCGGCCTCGGCGGCGGGAGCCTCCGGTGCGGAAGCCGGGGCCGAAGCCGTTTCCTCGTCGTGCGTCAGGACATCCACGGTCATCGTCGTGTCGTCTCCTTGCCCGGGGAAGGGGGTGTGGTTCGCGGCACAGCGTAGAACATGCGTTCGAGCCGTGCCACTCGGGGGGTCATGACAGAGCCCTCCCGGCGCGAAGCCGGAAGGGCTCTGTCAGTGAGAACGCTAGCTCACTCCTCGGACTTGCCCGACTTCAGGCCCGACGAAATCAGGTCCATCACCGACGAGTCGGCCAGCGTGGTCACGTCGCCGACCTGCCGGTTCTCCGCGACGTCGCGCAGCAGCCGGCGCATGATCTTGCCCGAGCGCGTCTTCGGCAGCTCCGGCACGACCATGATCTGCCGCGGCTTCGCGATCGGCCCGATCTCCTTGGCGACGTGGTTGCGCAGCGCCTGGATGGCCTCCTCGCCGCCGTCGACCGCGTTGCCGCGCAGGATCACGAACGCGACGATGCCCTGGCCGGTCGTCGGGTCGGTCGCGCCCACGACCGCGGCCTCGGCCACCGTCGGGTGCGAGACCAGCGCCGACTCGACCTCGGTCGTCGAAATGCGGTGGCCGGACACGTTCATCACGTCGTCGACGCGGCCCAGCAGCCAGACGTCACCGTCGTTGTCGTACTTCGCGCCGTCGCCGGCGAAGTAGAAGCCCTGGTCCTTGAACCGCGACCAGTACGTGTCCTTGAAGCGCTCTTCGTCGCCCCAGACCCCGCGCAGCATCGACGGCCACGGCTTGTCGAGCACCAGGTACCCGCCGCCGCCGTGCCCGACCTCCGTACCGGTGTCGTCGACGACCTTCGCGGAGATGCCCGGCAGCGCCTTCTGCGCCGAACCCGGCTTGGTCGACGTGACGCCCGGCAGCGGCGAGATCATGATCGCGCCGGTCTCGGTCTGCCACCACGTGTCGACGATCGGGGTCCGGCCCGCGCCGATGTTCTCGCGGTACCAGATCCACGCCTCGGGGTTGATCGGCTCGCCGACCGAGCCCAGCACCCGCAGCGACGACAGGTCGTACTTCTCCGGGATCTCCGCGCCCCACTTCATGAACGTGCGGATCAGCGTCGGCGCCGTGTAGTAGAGGGAGACCTTGTACTTCTGGATGATCTCCCAGTGCCGCCCCTCGTGCGGGGTGTTCGGCGTGCCTTCGTAGACGACCTGCGTGACGCGGTTGGCGAGCGGGCCGTAGACGATGTAGCTGTGGCCGGTGATCCAGCCGATGTCCGCGGTGCACCAGTAGACGTCTTCGCCTGCCTTGTGGTCGAAGACGTTGTGGTGCGTGTACGCCGTCTGCGTCAGGTAGCCGCCCGACGTGTGGAGAATGCCCTTCGGCTTCCCGGTCGTCCCGGACGTGTAGAGGATGAACAGCGGGTGCTCGCTGTCGAACGCTTCGGGAGTGTGCTCTTCGGACTGTCCGTCGACGAGCTCGTGCCACCACAGGTCGCGGCCGTCGGTCCACGGGACGTCGCCCTCGAGCTTGTCGCCCGTGCGCTTCACGACGATGACCTTCTCGACGGTTTCGGCGCCTTCGAGCGCTTCGTCGACATTGGCCTTCATCGGCGCGGCCTTGCCGCGGCGGAACTGGCCGTCGGAGGTGATCACGATCTTCGCGGCGGCGTCGTCGACGCGGGCCCGCAGCGCGGTCGGGGAGAAGCCGCCGAAGACGACGTTGTGCAGCGCGCCGATCCGGGCGCACGCGAGCATCGCGAAGATGGCCTCGGGGACCATCTGCAGCTGGATCGCCACGACGTCGCCGGCGGTGACGCCGAGGGACGCGAGTGCGTTGGCGGCCTTGGAAACCTCGGTCTTCAGCTCGGCGTAGGTGATGTCCCGCGTGTCACCCGGCTCGCCGACCCAGTGGATCGCGACCTGGTCGCCGTGCCCGGACTCGACGTGCCGGTCGACGCAGTTGTACGCGACGTTCAGCTTGCCGCCGACGAACCACTTCGCGAAGGGCGCATTGGTCCAGTCCAGTACCGTGGTCCACTTCGTGTCCCACGTCAGCCGCTCCGCCTGCTTCGCCCAGAACGCTTCGCGATCGGCGTCCGCTTCGGCGTAGAGATCGGCCTTCGCGTTCGCCTGGCCAGCGAATTCGTCACTGGGCGGGAACGTGCGGCTCTCGGTGAGCAGGTTGTCCAGGGCTGGGGACTGCTCGGTCATGGTTGCAAGGCCTCCTGTAGTGCGCCGACATGACGGCTAGCGGCACGCTAGCGACGTTAGTCCGCCTTGTAAAAGGTTGCACCCACGTTGCCCGGCCGGTTCACCTCGCCAGGCGAGCCCCGGTGACTAAGCGTTCGTTCAGCCGGGCCTTCGCGGCCGGCCACTCCGGCGCCAGCATCGAATAAAGGACGGTGTCGCGGGACGAGCCGTCCGGCCGGATCCGGTGCGCTCGCTGCACTCCTTCGCGAAGCGCGCCAAGCCGTTCGATGGCGCGTTGCGAACGCAGGTTGCGGATGTCGGTCTCCCACGCGACCCGTTGCGCGCCAAGGGTTTCGAACGCGTGCTGGAGGAGGAGCAGCTTCGCTTCGGTGTTCAGCGCGGTCCGCTGCCAGTCCGCGCCGATCCACGTGTGCCCGATCGACAGGATCCGGTGCTGCTCGACGACCTGGTAGTACGACGTCGTCCCGGCGACGCGGCCGGAGGCGACGTCGATCTGCGCGAACGCCCGCCGGTCGGAGTCGGCGAGTGCCTGCTCGACCATCCGCTCGGCTTCGGGAAGATCCCCCGGCTGCCGGATGCTCAGCCACGCCCAGATGCCCGGATCGGCGCCCGCCTCGAGCAGGCCCTTGGCGTGCTCGGGCGTCAGCGGCTCCAGGCGCACGTGTTCGCCGGACAGGGTCGGTTGGGTGCTCCAGTCGCTCACTTGATCACCGTAAGCGGAGCATTGGCTTCCTGTGATAGCCAATTTTCGAGCATTGTCAAAGGCCACTTCGAGGTTGCCTATGCTCGGCTGACCACGACGAAGGGCGAGATCGATGGGCGAAGAGCGGGAAGAGCTGAGCTGGGAGCTGTTCGGCACGGCGAGCCGTGAACTGGCTCACACCATCGCCGACGACGGCTTCGTGCCGGACCTCATCCTGTCCATCGCCCGCGGCGGGCTGTTCGTGGCCGGCGCGCTCGGCTACGCGCTCGACGTGAAGAACCTGCACGTGATGAACGTCGAGTTCTACACCGGCGTCGACCAGCGCCTCGACCTGCCGGTGATGCTGCCGCCGGTGCCCAACGTCGTCGACCTGACGAGCAAGAAGGTGCTGATCGCCGACGACGTCGCCGACACCGGCGCGACGCTCAAGCTGGTCCGCGACTTCTGCCTCGAGCACGTCGCCGAGGTGCGCTCGGCGGTCGTCTACGAAAAGCCGCACTCGACGGTGAAGTGCGAGTACGTCTGGCGGCACACCGACCGCTGGATCAACTTCCCGTGGTCGGTGCTGCCGCCCGTGGTCTCCCGCGAAGGCCAGGTCCTCGATGCCTGATCCGCTCAAGCCCCTCCTCGGCCTCGAAGGCGTCGCGGCGGCGGCGAAGTCCGCCCAGGACGCGGTGTTCGCGGTCCACCGCCTCCCGGCCAACCTCCGCGGCGGCGCGGCGACCGCGGCCGAGGCGTCGGTCCGCGCGGCCCGCGCGTCCGCCGGCATCGAAGGCGCGAACCCCGAGCTGCCCGCCGACGGCGCGGTCGCCGACCCGGTCCTGGCCGGCGCCCTGCGCGTCGCGGAGACCCTCGAAACGTTGCTCCCGACGTGGCGCCGCGCGCCTCTGCAAGCCTTGGCGCGCTTGCACGTTCTCGCCGCGGCCGACCTCGTCGACGACCTGGACGCGTTGGGGCGCCCGCATTCCGGTGGCGGCCGGCTCGAGCTGCTGGCCCAGCTCGTCACGGGCGCGACGTCGGTGCCGGGCCCGGTCCTGACGGCCGTGGTGCACGGGGAACTGCTGGCGCTCAAGCCGTTCGGCAGCGCGGACGGCGTCGTGGCCCGCGCGGCCGCCCGGCTGACGATGATCGCGACCGGCTTGGACCCGAAGGCGTTGAGCGTTCCCGAAGTCGCGTTCTTCCGCCGGGTCCCGCGCTATCTCGAAGCAGCGGAAGGCTTTGCGAGCGGGGAGCCCGAGGGCGTCCGCGCGTGGCTGCTCTTCTGCTGCGAAGCGTTCGAAGCCGGTGCGCGGGAAGCAAAGAGCATCTCGGACGCGGCTTCTTAAGCCAGGACAGCGTTCAGCAGTCCCGGAAACCGCTTCTGCAAATCTTCGCGGCGCAGCACGATCCATCGCCGGCGGCCTTCGACGGTCGTCGTGGTCAAGCCCGCTTCGCGCAGCACGCGCCAGTGGTGCGACAGCGTCGCGGCGGTGATGTCGAGGTCGTACTCCTCGAGCGCGCAGCTGCGCGGCTCGGTCTCCTGTGACAGCTCGCGGACGATCTCCAGGCGCACCGGATCGGCGAGGGCCTGCAGCACCGTCACGATGTCGATCGCCTCGACTGCCGGCTGGGGCAGCGTCCTGGCCACCGCGGCCACATTCGGATCGTTTCGACAACGGCCGGTCTGCGCGGCCGCAGGCCGCCGATCCCGACTGGGCTCGATGGCTCGCGATCGTCTGGATCGCACGCCCGGAAGCCCCAGCTGTCAAGCCCCGGCAGCCAGCCCACACCAGCAGCCCCCGCCCTTCCCTTGGGGGGCGTCCCCGAGTCCAGTCTATCGGCAGCGGCCGACAAAACCGCCGAAACGCCTCGATGGCAGCTCGGTTGTCCACATCTGCGAGCGCCTGGGGACAACCGCCGATCGGCTGGGCCGGCGCTACCATCCGAGCAGGCGCCTGGCACCTCGCTCGCCGCCGCGGCCCAGCAGCTCACCGTGGTCGCCCTGGCGCGGCTGCTCGCCGCGGTGGGCGCGGCCGCGTTCCAGTCCGACGCCTACGTCCTCGCGGGCGCCCTGTCTTCCGACGAGCGGCGGGGCCGGGCGCTGTCCACGGTCGCCGCCGGCATGAGCGTCTCGATGGTGCTCGGCGTCCCGATCGGCGTGCTCGCGGGGCAGTGGTTCGGCTGGCGCGCGGTGATGTGGGCGATCGGGGTCGTCGCGGTCGTCGTCGCGGCGCTGATCCCGGTCATCCCCGAGGTTCGCGTGCCCGCGGCGGGCCTGCGGGAGCGGCTCGCGGTCGTCGTGCGGCCGGCGGTCGCCCGCGTCCTGCTCATCACGGTCCTCGGCACGCTCGCCGGCTTCACCGTGTTCGGCTACCTGCCGGTGCTGGTCGCCCCGGTCGCGAGCGGCGCCGTGCTGTCGTGGGTGCTCGTCGGGTTCGGGCTCGGCCAGCTCGCCGGGACGACGGTCACCGGCCACGCGACCGACCGCCTCGGCCCGGCGCGGGTCCGCGCGCTTTCCCTGGCCGGCACCGCGGTCGTGCTCGCCGTCGTGGACCTCGCGGTGCGGTCCCTGCCTGGCGCGCTGCTGTTCGCGGTGTTCGCCGGCGTCTTCGGCGGGATGCTGATGGTGCCGCAGCAGCACCGGCTCTTCACGATCGCGCCGGACGTCCCGACCGTCGCGCTGGGCGTCAACGGCTCGGCGATCTACGTCGGCGGCGCGCTCGGCCCGGCGCTCGGCGGGATCGTCCTCGCCGCCGCGGGGCCGGGGTGGGTCGGTCCCGCCGGGGCGCTCGCCGCCGTCGCGGCGCTCGCGCTGTGCGTCAACCGGACAGCTTCGCCGACCACTTCTCTTCGATCCGCCCGAACCGCCACACGGCCAGCGCGATGACCCACGTCAGCACGAACAGCCCCACGATCCCGAACCCGACGTAGTCCAGGTTCACCGAAGCGATCGCGGCCAGCGGTCCCGACGTGATGTCCAGCTTCTCGGCGAGGATCGACACCAGCTCGATGGTCCCGATCACCAGCGCCACCGCGACCGAAAGCGCGGTCACCGTGATGTTGTAGAAGATCTTGCGCACCGGCTTCGCGAACGCCCAGCCGTAGGCGAAGTTCATGAAGCAGCCGTCCACGGTGTCGAACAGGCTCATCCCGGCCGCGAACAGGATCGGCAGCACGAGGATCGCGTACCAGGGCAGGGCGAACGTCGCGGCGCCCGCGGCCAGCACCAGCAGGCCGATCTCCGTCGCGGTGTCGAAGCCCAGCCCGAACAGCAGGCCGACGGGGTAGATGTGCCACGGCTTGCGCACGGCCTTCGTCGCGCCGCGCAGCAGCCGGTTCATGACGCCGCGGTTGTCCAGCTGGTGCTCCAGCGCGGCTTCGTCGAACTCGCCGTGGCGCATCCGCCGGAAGACCCGCAGGATGCCGACCAGCACGACGAGGTTGAGGATCGCGATCACGTACAGGAACACGCCGGACACCGACGTCCCGATGAGGCCCGTCGCGTTGTGCAACGCCGAGGAGTCGTCCTCGACCTGCCCGGCCAGCGCGCGGACACCCAGCGACAGCAGCAGGCACAACGCGAACACGATCGTCGAGTGCCCGAGCGAGAACCAGAACCCGACCGAAAGCGGGCGCTGGCCGTCGGCCATCAGCTTGCGGGTCGTGTTGTCGATCGCCGCGATGTGGTCGGCGTCGAACGCGTGCCGCATGCCGAGCGTGAACGCCGTGACGCCCAGCCCGATCCCGAACACGCCCGTCGTGCCCAGCGCGTAGTGGTGGGGTGCGACGAAGGCCGCCAGCACCACCCAGCCCACGACGTTGAGGAGCAGGACGAACCCCGCCATCCCGCCGATCGACACCCACTCGCGGCGCGAAAGCCCGCGCCGCGAGTCGTCCGTCCCCACCATCGCCACCCGCCTTCCCTCATCTGAGAGGTTAGACAGGTGAACAGATGATGGTCTAGCTAGCGCGCACCCGCACCAGGTCCAACGCCTTCCGCACGTGCCCACCGGACGCGTGCAACGCCTTCGCGGCGCTCTTGACGTCCTCGCCGGACAGCAAGTGCACCAGCGCCACCTTGAGGTCGCCCCCGGCCTCGGTGAGCGCGTCCGAGCAGTCCGCCATCGTCATGCCGGTGGCTTCCTGCAGGATCCGGATGGTCCGGCCGCGCAGCTTCGCGTTCGTCGCCCGCATGCTGACCATCAGGTTCGAGTAGGTCCGGCCCAGCTTGATCATCGTCGCCGTGGAGAACGACGTGAGGATCATCTTCTGCGCCGTGCCCGCCTTCATCCGGGTCGAGCCGGCGATCGCCTCCGGACCGGTGTCGACGGCGATGAGCACGTCGACGCCCGCCGGCTTGGCGGCCTTCGGGTTGCCCGAGACGAGCCCGGTGCGGGCACCCTGGCGCGCCGCCGCGGCCAGCGCGCCCAGCACGTACGGCGTCCTGCCCGACGCCGTCAGCCCCAGCACGAAGTCGCCCGGCTGGACCATGGCGGCCATTTCGGCCGCGCCGGCCCCGTCGTCGTCCTCCGCGTTTTCGACGGCGCTGCGCAGGGCCTTCTCGCCGCCGGCGTGATGCGCGATGAACCAGTCCGCCGGCACGTTGAACGTCGGCACCAGCTCGGCCGCGTCCAGCGTGGCCAGGCGCCCCGACGTGCCCGCGCCGACGTAGTGCACCCGCCCGCCGGACCGCAGGGCGTCCACCGCGTAGTCCACCGCGCGCGCCACCTGGGGCAGCACCGCGGCGACGGCGCCGGCGACCGTGCGGTCCTCGGCGTTGATCGCGCCCAGGATCCCCGCGGTGGACATCAGGTCGATGTCCGTGGTGCGGGGATTGCGGGTTTCGGTCGGCGAATCGACGTGCACCGCCTGCGTGGGGACGGTCATCATGCGCCTCACATTTTCTCCGGTCATTACTTGCCGGTTTCCCGCGGACGGCGACGACCGTCCGGCCTGACCCCCAAGCGGTGCGAGCCGACCGCGTCCCTGGTCGCGTCCAGGGCGCTGACCGACGCGTCCATGTGCCGCTGCGCGACGCCGATGAACAGGCAGTCGATGACGGTGAGCTGGGCGATGCGGCTCGCCGTGGCCCCCGAACGGAAGGTGGTTTCCCGCGCCGCGGTCGTCAAAACGTAGTCGGCGACCTCGGTGATCGGGGAGCGCGGGAAGTTCGTCACGGCGATGGTGATCGCGCCGTGCTCCCGGGCCACCCGCAGCGCCTCGACGGTGTCGGTGGTCGCGCCGGTGTGCGAGACGCCGATCGCGACGTCACCGGGGCTCAGCACCGCGGCCGAGGTGAGCATGATGTGCGTGTCGGACCACGAGAAGCAGACGCGGCCGATGCGGTGCAGCTTCTGCTGCAGGTCCGCGGCGACGAACGCGCTGGCGCCCACGCCGTAGACGTCCACGCGGCCGGCGCTGGCGACGACCTCGATCACGCGCTCGAGCGTGGCGACGTCGAGCTGGTCGGCGGTCTCTTCGACGGCGCGCGCGTCGGCGAAGCTGACCTTGCCGATGACGGCGGCCAGGTCGTCCTCCGGGCCGATCTCGCCGCCGAGGTTGCGCGTGGTGCGCGCCTCGGTGCGGGCGGTGTCCGCGGCCAGCGCGATGCGCAGCTGCGGGTACCCGCCGACGCCGACGGCCTTGCAGAACCGCGTCACCGTCGTCTCACTCGTGTTGGCGGCCAAGGCCACCTCGGTGATGCTGCGTCTCGCCACCGAGGCGGGATCTTCCAGCACCACCTTGGCCACGCGCTGCTCGGCGCGGGCCAGTCCGGGGAGCAGGGACCGGATCCGGACCAGCGGGCTGGCGTCCGCGTCCCGCACGGCCGGCTGGACCGATACGGGCTCGGACGGTGCCGTGCCGACTACGGATTCGGTATCACTCACCGTCGGAAAGTTACTAACCGTTGGCATCTGCGACAAGGCTACCCACACCCTTCGGTCGGATCGCAACCCGTCCGTGTCTGCGGATCTGGATTTGCGATTAATCACTGACCAGAAAGTCGCCAACCAGGTCGGTCTTGTTAACGAGGTCAAGCTAACGACTTGGCAACTTAGTGTCGCGGTGCAAGCAGCAAGCGGACGGTAAATTCGGCCGAATGTTCGACGGTCAGCGACAGTGCCGTCACCTTGAGCTCAAGTGCCAACCCTCCGCGACGAACGCGGCAGGGTTTCGTTCACCGTCGAGGAGTGATCGGCCGCTCTCGGTGACTTTCACACCGTCGACCGAAACGCCGCGGCCCGTGTAATTGGGGTCGGTGCTGTAACGCCACCGCAGGCTGACCGCCGTACCACGCGGAAGCGTGCCCGTGGCCCGCCACCAGGCACGGTGCCCGTGTCCGGAGAGCGACGTCACATCTCCGGAGGGTGCGCCCGGACCGGAAACCGAGAGCGCGATCGGTTGCCAGTTCACCCCGTCGGTGGACGCCTGCAGCTGAAGTGGATCAGTGCTTCCTTCGGTGTCCACGAAGGCGTAAAAGGACACGCGTGCTTGATCACTTTGCGTAGTAAACGGGCCGGTACTCAGCGTGGCGACGCTCGCGTTACCCAGCGTGCTCGTCCAGGCGTCCTTCCCTGCTTTGGGTTCGACGGCCATCGCCCTGGCCAGCGACGTCGCCCAGACCTGGCGCGCGGTGTTGATCGAACCCCAGTTGCGGGTCGGGTGCACGCGGTTGGTCAGCAGGATCGCGAAGGAGCGCGACTCGGGGTCGATGACCAGCGTCGTCCCGGTGAAGCCGGTGTGCCCGGCGGTGACCGGCGACGCCAGCGCGCCCATGTACCAGGGCTGGTCGAGCTCGAAGCCGAGGCCGTGCGCGTCGTCCGGGAACTGCTGGTTGTAGTTCGTCAGCATCATCTGCCGCACGGTGTCCTCGCGGAGGATCCGGTGCCCGCGGTAGCTGCCGCCGTTGAGCATCGTCTGGGCGAGGACGGCCATGTCGTTCGCGGTGCTGAACACGCCCGCGTGCCCGGCGACGCCGCCGAGCGACCACGCGTTCTCGTCGTGCACGCTGCCGCGGACCATCCCGCGCGGCGGGTTGGCTTCGTACTCCGTCGCGGCGATCCGGTTCAGCTTCGACGCGGGCGGGTTGTACCCGGTGTCGACCATGCCGAGCGGCGCGGTGATCCGGTCGTGGACGACCTTGTCGAGGCTCTGCCCGGTCAGCTTCTCGACGATGAAGCCGAGGGTGAGCAGGTTGATGTCGGAGTAGAGGTAGGTCGTGCCCGGCTTGTTCTTCAGCGGGCTGTCGAGCACGGCCTGCCGGCGCGACGGGATGTCCGGGTAGCCGGCCCACAGCGAAGGGATCGGGTCGGCGTCGAACCCGGAGACGTGCGTGAGCAGCATCTTGACCGTGATGGCGGCCTTGTCGCCGGTCGCGAACTCCGGGAAGAAGCGGCTCACCGGGGTGTCGATGGTGAGCTGACCGCGTTCGACCAGCTGCAGCACGGCGATCGAGGTGAACAGCTTCGAGATCGACGCCATGTCGAAGATGGTGTCGTTGCGCATCGGCACCTGCTGGCCGGCGGGCAGTTCGGTACCCGCGGCGTCGGCGTACCGCAGCGCGCCGCCGACGGCGTAGCGGTCGACGACCACGCCGTCGTGGGCCAGCAGGCCGACCGCGCCGGAGAAGTGCGGGTGCCCGGTGGCATCCGGTTTCGTCCAGCTCGCCAGGAAGTCCTCGGCGGCCTTGATCGGCGCCGGGTCGAGGTTGACCTCCTGCGGCCGCCCGTCGCGCAGGGTCGTCCACGGCGCGGCGAAGCCGTGCTGCGGCCGGTCGAAGCGGCCGGCGTCGTCGTGGCGTCCGATGGCGCTGGCTCCCGAGGTCAACGTGGTCAGCGCGACCAGCACTCCGGTGGCCGCGGCGATGACCTTCCTAGCACGCACGAGTTCCCCCTCAGCGGTAGAGCAGGTAGTGACGACGTCTGCGGTCGAACTCGGCGAGCTCGGCCCGCCAGGCCCCGGTGACCTCGTCGACGCCCGCGCCGGCGTCGACCATGGTCCGCAGGCGATCGGACCCGGAGAGCTTGTCGATGTAGTTGTCCGGGCGCCAGGCGAAGACGTCCGGGTGCAGCGCCTTGGCCGTCACGAGCATGGCGACCGCGGTGCGGATGGCGTCGAAGGACCGCGGGTCGCCGACGCCGACCTGCACGCCACCGCAGGTCTGGTTGACGAACTTGCTGAACGTCGGCACGAAGTAGATCTCGCGGAACTTCGTCCCGGGCAGCCGCAGGTCTTCGAGCTTCTCGCGCCATCGCCAGTCGAGCCCGGGCGCGCCGATGATCTCGAACGGCCTGGTCGTGCCGCGGCCTTCGGAGAACACCGTGCCCTCGAACATGCCGGTGCCGGGGTAGACGAGCGCCGTGTCGGGCGTCGGCATGTTCGGGCTCGGCAGCACCCAGTTCAGGCCGGTCTGCGCGAAGAGCGTGTCGCGCTGCCAGCCGCGGACCTGCACGACGTCAAGGTGCGCGAGCCGGACGCCTTCGCCGGGCAGGAACTCCTCGGCGAAGAAGCGGGCCAGCTCGCCGACGGTCATGCCGTGCTGCTGGACGATCGGCTTCCGTCCGATCCCGGACGCGAACTTCGGGTCGAGCAGCGGGCCCGCCGCCCGGCCGCCGATCGGGTTGGGCCGGTCGAGCACGACGAACGCCGCTTTGACCTGCGCGGCGGCGACCATCGCGGTGTAGAGCGACCAGATGTAGGTGTAGAAGCGCGCGCCGACGTCGGCGATGTCGAAGACGACCGTGTCGACGCCCGCTTTGGTGAACAGCGTCGCGAGCTTCGCGGCGTCGACGCCGTACGCGTCGTACACCGGGACGCCCGTGCGAGGGTCGGTGTAGTCGCCTTCGGAGCCGCCGGCCTGCGCGCTGCCGCGAAAGCCGTGCTCGGGCCCGAAGGCCGCGACCGGCTTGACGCCGGCCGCGACCATCGAGTCGACGATGTGGTCGCCGTTCAGCAGGACGCCCGTCGGGTTCGACAGGACGCCCAGCTTGCGGCCCTTCAACGACCGCCAGCCCTGCGCGGCCAGCTGCTCCGCGCCGGTGAGGACCCGGCCATGGCTCTGGGCTTGGGGCTCGGGCTGGGCTCCGGCCACCGCGGAGCCGCCCGCGAGAGCCGGGACCGCCAGCGCGCCCGCGCCGAGGAAGTGGCGCCGGTTCACGTTCACCAGGTCAGCCCGTGGCCGAAGGGGTACTTGACGGTGTGCACGTCGGTGCCCGCCGGAATGTCGACCGGCAGCTTCCCGACCGGCTTCGTCTCGCCGAGGATCACCTTGGCCAGGGCTTCGAGCGTCGGCCCGATGTAGCCGTAGGTCGCCAGCCAGGTCTGCACGGCGCTCGGGTAGCCGGCGTCGTACGGGATCTGCGCGGCGACCGCGACGACCGGCTTGCCGGTGGCGCCCACGGCGTTCAGCAGCTTGGTCTGCAGGGGGAAGCCGCCGATGTTGTTGGTCAGCACGACGACGAGGTCGACGTTCTTGGCGTTCGCGACCGACTGCGCGATCTGGGCGTCCGTCGGGGCCTGACCGGTTTGGTACGCCGTCGCGGCCGTGCCGTGGGCGGTCAGCTTCTGCGCGAGCGTCGTCGTCGTGGTGGCGCCCCAGCCGGTGACGAGCGCCGTGGCGGGCTTCTGCTTCAGCGGCAGCAAGCCGGCGTCGTTCGCGACGGCCGTGATGCCGCGGTCGGCGATGTCCTGGGCGGTGGCGAGGTTCGCCGGCGTGCCGACGGTCTTCATCACGCGGTTCGGGTCGACGAACGGCGCGAAGAGCATGCCGCTCTTGAACTTCAGCTTCAGCACCCGCAGCACGCTCTGGTCGATCCGCTGCATCGGGATCTCACCGGACTTCACGGCGGCGAGCACCGAGTGGATGGCGACGTCGAGGTGCACCGGCATGAGCAGCTGGTCGACGCCGGCCTTGAGGGCCAGGACCGGGATCTCGGCGTCGCTGTGCAGCTCGCGCACGCCCTGCATCTCGAGGGAGTCGGTGATGACGACGCCGTTGTAGCCGAGTTCGCCCCGCAGCTTGCCGGTGACGATCGGCTTCGACAGCGTCGCGGGTTCGAGCGACGGGTCGAGGCTGGGGAACTGGATGTGCGCGGTCATGATCGAGTCGACGCCGGCCTTGATGGCGGCCTTGAACGGCGGCACGTCGGTGGCGCGCCACTGGTCCTCGGTGCTGTCGATCCGCGGCAGGCCGGTGTGGCTGTCGGTCGGCGCGGCGCCGTGGCCGGGGAAGTGCTTCGCGGTCGCGGCCACGGACTTCTGGAAGCCCCCGACCTCGGCGGTGACGAAGTCACTGGCCAGGCCGGGCTGCCCGGCGAAGGACCGGACGCCGATGACCGGGTTCACCGGGTTGGAGTTGACGTCGGAGTCGGGCGCGAAGTCCTGGTTGATGCCGACGGCCCGCAGCTCCTGGCCGAGGATGGTCGCCGCCTTCGTCGCGCGGCCGGTGTCCCGCCCGGCGGAGATGGCCATGGCGTTCGGGAACTCGGTGGCCGGCGCGCCCATCCGGGTGACGGTGCCACCCTCCTGGTCGGCGGCGACCTGCAGCGGGATGTGCGCCCCGCTGGTGATGGCGGCCTTCTGGAGGCCGTTGGACAGCTTCGCGACCTGCACGGGGTCGTCGAAGTTGTCGCGCGAGTCGTTGTTGAAGTAGATGACGCCGCCGAGGTGGTACTTCCGGACGACCTGGGCCGGGGTGTCGACCCCGAAGTCGGTCTGGTTCTTCGGGTTCACCTCGTCGGCCGACTTGCCGTTCACCCACGTCACGAACAGCTGCCCGACCTTTTGCTCGAGCGTCAGTCCCCGCAGCACTTGCGACGCCGCGGCTTCCGCCTGCGCGTCGGCGCTCACCCGCGGTGCGCTCGCCGCGGTCGCGACACCCACACCGGTGAGGGCGAGCACCCCCGCGACGGGCAGGGCGAGCGCATGGAACCTCCGATTTCGGGTCGTCACGACCAGCCTCCCAGAAAGTTGCGGGCGCCCGGCGGACGTGAGAAGTCCACTCGGAGGCGCCAGTATCGGGAAGCTACTCACCGAATCCGTCGATGTCCATCGACCGTCCGCGCGAACGGTCCGGTCGTACCCGGATCGGTAGGAAAGTCGCCGTTCGCACCATGTGCGGCGCGGCCGAACGGGCGGCGGACCACCTCGGCGACTGGGCTGTCCCCGGCTTCGCCGTCGCCGGGCTTTCCGCATAGACGAGGCGGCGCCCGTGGCCTAGGGCCAACGGGCGCCGCCTGCAAGCGCGAACTTCTCGGGCGACCAAGCGTGCAACTCTGGTCGTACCTACATGGACTCGGCGTGTGGCGTCCCACTACGCAGTCCCTAGACGACGAGCCTCCCGCGGCGCGCTGCGCGTGGGTACCCGGAGTCCGCGCACGGAGGTTTGCCGGGGTGGAACAGGCTTCTCTTCTACCTGCTCCCTGGCCGACCGAACGTCCGCACCTACTTTCTACGCCGTGAGCCCGGTCACTTCAAGTGCGCGGATGGGTGCACCGGTACAGAGGCTGGATCGGGTGACACCGGCACCCTGCGCGACGGACAATTCGGGGCTGGGCCAAGCAAACCGGAAGCCCTGCGGCCGTGTGGGTGGCGGCTGGTCGGCTATCGGGACCGACGGCGACGATTGAGGCCGTACCAGGTCGCTCCCGCCGCCACCGCGCCGACGCCGAGCGCGACCATGCCCGCCGACCGGGCCGGGAGCCGGCTGCGCAGCGACATCGGCCGGTCGAACGCCAGGATCGGCCACCCGCGCTCGAGGGCCTCGCGCCGCAGGAGCTTGTCCGGGTTGACCGCGTGCGGGTGCCCGACGACCTCGAGCAGCGGGATGTCGGTGCTCGAATCGGTGTAGGCGAAGCACTCGGCGAGGTCGTAGCCGTGGGTCGCGGCGAGCTGCTTCGCGGCGACGGCTTTGTTGGCGCCATAGCAGTAGAAGTCGACTTCGCCGGAGTAGCGGCCGTCGACGATCTGCATCCGCGTCGCGACGCTGCGGGTCGCGCCGAGCATTTCCGCCACCGGCGCGACGACCTCCTCGCCGGTCGCGGACAGCACGATGACGTCGTGCCCGTCCTCGCGGTGGCGCGCGATCAGCTCCGCTGCCTCCGCGTACACGAGCGGGTCGACGACGTCGTGCAGGGTTTCGCGGACGATCGCCGAAACCTGGGCGACGTCCCAGCCCGCGCACAACGCGGAAACCTCGGCCCGCAGCCGCTCGGTCTTGTTTTCGTCGGCGCCGGCGAGCGAAAACACCAGCTGCGCGTAGGCGCTTCGCAACGCGGCGCGACGGTTGATCAATCCTTCTTTCAGCAAAGGTTTGCTGAACGCCAGCGCGCTCGACGAGGCGATGATCGTCTTGTCCAGGTCGAAGAACGCGGCCACCGCGTGCTCCGGGCCCGGCTTCCGGATGCGCGACGGCGCGCTGCTCGGTTCGGCCACGTGCCCAGGATAGGAGCTTGATCGCGGCGCGTCCCGTCGATCCGCCACCCGCGCGGCGCGGCGGGCGGAAAATCCATGACAGTCAGGCACTTCCGGCGCGCCGTGCCGTTACCGAACTGTGTGCCTCGCCCGGCGCGCGAACCGGCCACCGGCGGAGTTACAGTGAGGGAGCCCGGTGTCCAACCGGGCCGGTTCAGTCCGACCCCCCGGGGCTGAACCCACGGCGGCCCCCGTCCCTCCCCCCTGGCGGGGGCCGCCCTCTTAACTCTCCTCTTACCTTTCGGCCCACGCCTTCGGCGCGGGCCTTTTTGCCTTCCGCTAACCTTTCTCGATTCCGTTTCCCCAGGCCGTATCAGCCATTCCCGGATTCGGTCGAATTCGTCGAATGCGGATATTCGTCGGGCTTTCCCGCCGCAGGTGCGTCGCGGGCGGGCGCGATCTTGCCACACCCCACCGACAAGACCGGCTCGCGAGCCGCGCCCCGGGCGGCAGTTGTCCACAACACCCCGGTTGTCCACAGCCGCCCGTCCGCCCCGTTGCGCCCCCGTACCGCCCCCCGCGACGGTGGAACCCGGGCCACCCACGGCCCCCACCGACGACGGGGGAGGAACGCATGACGGGGGAACGACCGCTCGTGGTCGCCGCGGACGAAACCGTGCTCGACGAAATCCTGCGCGTGGCCGCGGTCGCGGGCTGCGAGCTCGACCGGGCACCGGACCTCACGGCGGCCCGCGGCCACTGGGCCCGCGCGCCACTGGTGGTCCTCGACGAAGAAGCGGCGCGGCTGCCACCCGTGCTGCCCCGGCGAGGCGGGATCCTGCTGGTCTGCAAGGGCAACCCGGGGCCGCGGACGTGGGAGAGCGCGTTCCGCGGCGGCGTCGAGCGCGTGATCTCGTTGCCGGACGAGGAGACCGAGCTCGCGGGCGCCTTCGCCGACGTCGTCGAGACCCCGGCGGAGGAGGCCGGCCTGGTGCTCGGCGTGGTCGGCGGCCGGGGCGGCGCGGGCGCGTCCGTCTTCGCCGCGGCGCTGGCGCTGGCGGCCGACCGGGAGCCGGGCGGCGCCCTGCTGGCCGACTGCGATCCCCTCGGCGGCGGGCTGGACCTGTTGCTGGGGCTGGAAAAGACCCCGGGAGCGCGCTGGTCGGAGGTCCGGCTGAGCGGCCGCGTCTCGGTAGCGTCGCTGGCAACGGCGCTACCGCAGCGAAGGCATCGCGGCGGCAGCCTGCCGGTGCTGGCGTGCGGCCCGGAGGGCGAAGGCCCGGCGGTCGAATCCCTGTCGGCGGTCCTCTCGGCCGGCCGCCGGTCGGGCCGCACGGTGGTCTGCGATCTCCCGCGCGCGCTGAGCGACCCGGCGGCGGAGGCGGTCGCGGTGGCCGACCTCGTCGTGCTGGTGGCGCCGGTCGAGTTCCGCGCCTGCATGGCGGCGAAACAGGTGCTGCGGCCCCTGTCGGCACTGACGGCACGCCTCGGCGTGGTCGCGTGTGGACGGTCCCGCTCCGGCGTCGCGGCGGACCAGACGGTCGGCCTCCTCGGCCCGCCGCTGCTGGCGTCGATGGAGCCGGAGCGCGGCCTGGCCGCGACGATCGAGCGCGGCGAGTTCCCGACCAAGCCGGCGGGCCCATTGGCGAAAGCGGCATCGGCAGTCCTGGCGTTCGCCCGCCGCGAAGCCCGGGCGGCGGCCCGATGAGCCCCCGCCTCCACCCGCCGGCCCCGCCGGTCAGGGTGGCGGAGCTCCTGCTGCCCACGGTCCTGGCCCTCGCCGGCCGCGGCCCGGTCAGTGCGGAGAACTTCCTGACCGTACTGGCGGGCACCCGTGTGACGGCCCACCCCGGTGCCACCCGGCCCCCGGCGGTGCGACCGTGACGACCGACTTCGTCGACCGCGTCCGCAACCGCCTCGCCGGCGACCGCCGCCAAGCCGATCCGGTGGCGGTCGCGACGGCCGTCCGGGCCGAAGCCGGCGGCGCCCTCGGCCACGACGCGGTGCTCGACGCGGCCCGCCGGGCCAGCGCCGAGTTCGTCGGCGCGGGTCCCTTGGCGCCGCTCCTGGAGAACCCGGCGACGACCGACGTGCTCGTCACCGGGCCGGCCGAGGTCTGGACGGACGGCGCGGAAGGCCTGACCCGCACCGGTATCCGGTTCCAGGACGAAGAAGCCGTCCGCCGGCTGGCTCAGCGCCTGGCGCTCGCGGCCGGGCGCCGGCTCGACGACGCACAGCCCTTTGTGGACGGCTGGCTCCCCGGGGCCGGCCCCCACGGCCGCGTCCGCGTGCACGCGGTCCTCCCGCCGGTCGCGGCGAACGGCACGTGCCTGTCGCTGCGGGTCCTGCGCCCGGCTACGCACGACCTCGCGAAGCTGCAGGAGCTCGGCGCGTTCGACGAGAACGGCGCGAAGGTGCTGCGGACGGTCGTCTCACGGCGGATGGCGTTCCTCGTCACCGGCGGCACGGGCGCGGGCAAGACGACGCTCCTGGCCGCGCTGCTCGGCGCGGTGGAGCCGGCCGAGCGAATCGTGTGCGTCGAGGACGCCGGCGAGCTGCACCCGGCGCACCCGCAGTTCGTCAGCCTCGTCGCCCGGCCGGCCAATGTGGAGGGTGCGGGCGCGGTGGGCCTGCCGGAGCTGGTCCGCCAGGCGCTGCGCATGCGGCCCGACCGCCTGGTGGTCGGCGAGGTCCGCGGCGCCGAGGTGGGCGCGTTGCTCGCGGCCATGAACACGGGCCACGACGGCGGCGCGTGCACGGTCCACGCGAATTCGCCGGCCGAGGTCCCGGCCCGCATGGAGGCGCTGGCGGCATTGGGCGGCCTGGGCCGCGACGCGGTCCACAGCCAGCTCGTCGCGGCGATCCGCGTGGTCCTCCACATGAGACGAGACCCCGGCGGCCGGCGCCGCCTGGCGGAAGTGGGCGTGCTCCGAGCGGAACACGGCCGCGCACGAGTCGTCCCGGTGTGGCGAGCGGGTCGCTGGACGATCGACCGCCACCTCTTCGCCTCGACGGGAGCGATCGCGTGCTGAGCGTGCTTCTCACCCCGTGGTTCCCGCTGTGCCTGGGAGCGGCCCTGGCGTGCTGGCCGGCGGCCCCGACCCGCCTCCAGGCCGCGGTCGAGCCCCCGACGACGTTCCGCGTCCCCGACGCGTGGGCGGCGATCCGCTGGCTGCTGCCGGCCACGTCGGCGGGCGTACTGGCGGGCGCGGGAGGCGCGATCGCCGCGGGCGTCCTGACGCTGGCCTGGCACCAGGAGCGCCAAGCCCACCGCCGAACGGCGGCGGACATCGAGCTGGCAGCCCACACGGCGACGGCGTTGCGAACAATGGTCTCGGAGCTGCGTTCCGGCGCCCACCCGGTGACGGCGGCGGAAGCAGCGGCCGAGGTGGTCCCACCGGTAGCAGGCGACTTGCGGGCATTGGCGACATCGGCCCGCCTCGACGGCGACCTGAAGGCACCGGCCCTCCCCGAACTGGCGGCGGCGTGGACATTGGCCAAGCGCCACGGCCTCCCGATGGCGGACGTCCTGGAGGCCACCCGCAGAGACGCGGAAGCAACGTTGACCTTCGCGCGCAGAACCCGCGCAAAGCTGGCAGGCCCCCGAGCCAGCGCAGCGGTCCTCACCGCCCTCCCGGCGCTGTGCATAGCGCTCGGCCAGGTGATGGGGGCGTCCCCGCTGGAGGTCCTGACGGAGAGCACGCCGGGCCAGCTGCTGCTGGTGGTGGGCAGCATCCTGCTTTGGGCGGGGACGGCGTGGTGCCGAGCCTTGACGGGCCGGGTGAAGCTCCGATGACCACCACCGCCCGCCCGCTCGTCGCGCAACGTCCCCGGAGCGGCCGGAGGCGTAGCCGATGACCGCAACAGCTCTCCTTCTCTGCGGCGCCGCTCTCCTCGTCTGGCCGAACGAAGCCGCGGCAAGGCGCTTCACCTGGCTGTCCGGCACCACCGCCAAACCCCGCAAGTGGCCTCGATCGATCCCCGAACTCGCGACCACCCTCGGCGGCATCTCGACCGCAGTCCTGATCGGCGGTCTCCCCGGAGTGGTCGTCGGCGCCCTGGTGACCGCCGCCGGGTGGCGGGCCGTCCGCCGGAGCCGGCGCCCCCGCGCGCCCAACCTGGACCTGGCGGCCAAGCTCCGGCTCGCCAGGACACTCGATCTCCTCGCGGCCTGCCTCCGCGCCGGGCTGCCGGTCCCTTCCGCCCTCGACGCGGTGGCCGATACCGCGCCGGCCGACGCGAGTGCGGCCCTCCGCTCGACCGCCGGCCTGCTCGCCCTCGGTTCCTCGGCGGAGGAGGCCTGGGCCCAGACCGTCCCGTGCCTCGGCGAACTGGCGGCCGCGGCGATCCGGACGTCCCGTTCGGGCGCCGCGTTCGCCACGGCGGCCGCCGACCTCGCCGGACGGTTCCGCGACGAACTCGCCACCGAAGCGGAGGAGCGCGCGGAACGAGCCGGCGTGGCGCTGGCACTGCCCGTCGGCCTGTGTTTCCTGCCGGCCTTCTTCTGCCTGGGCGTGCTGCCGGTCGTCCTCGGCCTGGCCGGCCGGCTCGGCCCGCTCTTCTGACCACCGACAAGTACTGAAGGGAAACCCATGCGCACGCCCCGCTCCGACGACGGTTCCACCACGGTCGAGTACGCGATCGTCACGGTCGCCGTCGCGGCTTTCGCGGCCGTCCTCTACACCCTCCTCACCGGCGACTCGGTCGTCTCGTGGCTGACGAACCTGGTCATGAAGGCCCTGACGGTGCCGTCGTGAGCCGAAGAGACGAAGGGGCAGTGACGGTCGAAGCCGCCCTCGGCCTCGCCGGCCTGACGGTGGTGACGGTCCTGCTGGTCGCGGGCCTGACGCTCCTGACCAGCCAGCTCCGCTGCACGGACGCGGCCCGCGAAGCCGCGCGGCTTGTGGCCAGAGGCCAGGCCCACGAGGCGGCGTCGGCGGTCCACCAGATCGCCCCGCCGGGCGCGAACCTCGCCATCCGCCAGGACGGCGAGGAGATAACGGTCGAGGTGACCGCCCACCCGACAGGCGGGCTGCTGCCCTCGGTCCATTTGAACGCGACGGCCTACGCGGTCGCCGAACCGGGGACGGAGGCCGACGGTGAGCCAGGCTGACCCACGCGAGGACAGCGGCGTGGCCACCATCTGGACAGCGATGGCGGTGGCAGCGCTGACGGGAGTAGCGGTCCTCGGCTGCTGGCTGGCGACGGCGGTCCTCGCCCGTCACCGGGCAGAGACAGCCGCCGACCTGGGCGCGCTCGCGGCCGCCTCGCACGCGGTGGAAGGCCCAGCCAGGGCTTGCGAGCGCGCCAGGTGGATCGCGGACCGGATGGCGGTCACGCTCCTGGCCTGCAGATGGCAGCAACTGGACGCGTTCGTCGAGGTGCAGGCAGCAGGCCTGGCGTTCGGCGGACTGGCCGGCCCATCCGCCAGAGCCCGAGCCGGACCCGCGGGCCGGCCACCGTGACCGGCTCATCGGCCGAGGCCCGGGCCGGCCGCGGTGAATGGCCAATCGGCCAAGGCTCGCCCCCGCCCCGCCGGCTGGCCGCGGTGGTCGGCTTGTCGGCCGAGGTTGGCGCCCGCTCCGCTGGCGGGCCGCCGTGACCGCTTCGCCGGCCGAGGTTGGCGCCCGCCCCGTCGGCTTGCCGCCGTGACCGCCTCGTCGGCCGGAGCCCGCGCCGGGCCCAACCGGCGGCCCGCTCGGACCGGCGATCGCGCGAGACCGGCGTAACCACCGCGCCGGATCGCCGTGCCCGCCGACCGCTCACCGGGACCCCCGCGGCCCGCCCGCTCGCCGGACGCCGACCGGTCGGTATGCCACGGTGACCGGCTGATCCGTCCGGGCGGACGATAAGTGGCCAATTGTCACGGGCAGCGGTCGGTAGTGCACGGTGAGCGGTCGAACACGCTGCTCACCTGGGCCGATACCCCTCGCAAAAGCCGCCGCTCACCCGAGCGACAGGCCTTCGCTCCTGGGGATTCGCGCGACGAGCGGTCCGCGGACGGCTGCCGTTCACCGTCGATCCGCGCCGACGGGTTCGGTCGGGCCGTAGGGACTACCGGGCGTTCATCGCCGCGTAACCACCGGTTGTCGCGCGGGGGTTCCGGGCAATGTGCAACTTGCCGTTAAGTGAGATGTGCGACACCACGGCAGGGTCCCAGCCGGTCGCGGAGAACCGGAACCTAAGGCAGGAAAGACAATGTTGGACGCGAATTGGCCGGACAGCTGGCGCGGCGCCTTCCGCATCGAACTGCGGGCGGAGGCGATCGGTCTCGCCTGGCGTGGCTGGCCGGTGCTCCCGGGCGTCAACCCCGCTCCGCTCACCGAAGGCGACGACCTCACCTGGCGTCGTCCGGTCCCGGCCAGTGACGCCTGGCGCGAGCAGATCGGCACCCACGCTCACGAGGTCGCCACCTGGTTCTCCGACCGGACCCACAGCCTCCTCGTCGCCACCGGCACCGTCCTCGACGCCATCGAGGTCGACGACGAACTCGGCAAGCGCGCCTGCCGCCTGCTGCGCGCCATCGGGCACCCCGCGCCCATCATCGCGCTGCCGAACGGCCGGTGGCTCTTCCTGACCACCGTCGCCGACCACATCCCGGCCGAGCTGGCCTCCCGCTCCTCGATCCAGTGGCACGGCAGGGACAGCTGGATCCCGCTGCCGCCGTCGCCGTTCCAGCACGGTGTCGTGCACTGGCGCGTCAAGCCCGAGGTCTGCGGCTGGCAGCTGCCGGACGCCGCCGAGGTGCACGACGTGCTCGTCCGCGCGCTGGCCGGTGCCGAAGCCCCGCAGCTGGTCCAGTCCACCGCGGCCTGAACCACTCCGAACCACCGCCGCCGGCCGGTCCCAGCCCGGCCGAGGCGGAGCACGACACAACTCCATGAACCACCAAGTGGCCGTCTAGGCACCGTGTTGACGCAACGCCCCGAGCACGGTTCCCAAGACAGCCACCGCCCCCGCCTTGTCCAGCGGATCGTTGCCGTTCCCGCACTTCGGCGACTGGACGCAGGACGGGCATCCCGTCGGGCACTCGCAGGAGACGATCGCCTCCCGCGTTGCGGCCAGCCACGGGACAATCGCGGCATAACCGCGTTCGGCGAATCCCGCACCCCCGGGATGGCCGTCATGCACGAACACCGTCGCCTCCCCGGTGTCTTCGTGCCACGCGGTACTCACCCCGCCGATGTCCCATCGGTCGCACGTAGCGAACAGCGGTAGCAGGCCGATCGCCGCGTGCTCGGCGGCATGCAGGGCACCGGGGACTCGTGCCGGAACCAATCCGGCACTCCCCGGTGCCCTGCCACCCTCGTGAACGGACCCCCGACCGTTCGCCAGGGGTTCCTCCCCGGTCCCCACCGGCCCCGCAGATTCGGTCCCCACCCGATGGCCCCCGGTCCCCACCTCGCCATCAGCCGAACCCGAAGCCGAACCCGAAACCCGCGGACGTACGGCCGGCCCCAGCAGCGAAGACGAGATCGTGTACCAGACCGCCCGCGTGTGCAGGCTCTGCTCCGGCAGGTCCAACGGCGTGTGGTCCAGCACCTCACCCGACGGCCGTCGCCGCAGGTAGCCGACCACCTGCGAAGTCACCGCCACCTCGCCGAGGCACACGCTCACCCCGCCGAACTCCTGCTTCTCCTGCGTGCTCAGCACCGCGATGTCCACGATCTCGCGCGGCGTCGTCGTCCAGTCCGGGTTCTCCGCGTGGACCATCGCCAGCCCCTGGTCCAGGTCCAGCTCGTCGACGACGTATGACGAACCTTGGTGCAGGTAGACCGCGCCGGGGTGGACCGCGAAACACGCCGACCCCGGGTCGACCGTGCCCAGCATCCGCCCGGAGTCCGACTCGACCACCGCGATCTGTTCGCCGCCCGTCCCGCGGATCCCGACCTCGGCGTGCGGCCGGTCGCGGGACGTCCAGTACCAGCCGCTCGACCGGCGGCGCAGCAGCTTCTGCTCCGCCAGCTCGGCCAGCACCTCCTGGGCCGCCGCGCCGCCGAACATCTCCAGCTCGGGGACGGTCAGCGGCAACTCCGCCACCGCGCACGCCAGCTGCGGCGCCAGCACGTACGGGTTCGCCGGGTCGAGCACCGCCGTCTCCACCGGCCGCGAAAGCAGCGCCGCCGGGTGGTGCACCAGGTACGTGTCGAGCGGGTCGTCCCGCGCGACGAACACCACCAGCGCCGAGTCGCCGGAGCGGCCCGCCCGGCCGGCCTGCTGCCAGAACGACGCGAGCGTGCCCGGGTAGCCCGCCAGCACCACCGCGTCCAGCCCCGCGATGTCGACGCCCAGCTCCAAGGCGTTGGTCGTCGCGACGCCCAGCAGACGTCCCGACAACAACGCCGCCTCCAACGCGCGACGCTCTTCCGGAAGATAGCCAGACCTATACGCCGCAACGGTTTCCGTCAACGCCGGGTCCACTTCGGACAGTATGCGACGCGCACCCAGCGCGGCCAGCTCCGCGCCCCGCCGGGACCGGATGAACGCCAGCGACCGCGCGCCTTCGACGACGAGGTCGGCCAGGATCCGCGACGTCTCCGCGCCCGCCGAACGCCGGACCGGCGCGCCGTTCTCCCCGGTCAGTTCGTCGAGCAGCGGTGGCTCCCAAAGCGCGACCGTCCGAGCGCCGCGCGGCGACGCGTCCTCCGTCACTGCCTCACAAGGCACGCCCGTCAACCGCGAAGCGAATGAAGCAGGCGAAGCGGTCGTCGCCGAGGCCAGCACGAACACCGGCGAAGCACCGTAATGCTCGGCAACACGCCGAAGCCGCCGGAGCAGCAGAGCGACGTGCGAGCCGAAGACGCCGCGGTAGCTGTGGCATTCGTCGACGACCACGCAGCTGAGCCGCCGGAAGAACGCCGCCCACCGCCCGTGCTGCGAAAGGATCCCGCGGTGCAGCATGTCCGGGTTGGTGAACACCCAGTTGGCGTGCGCGCGCACCCAGTCCCGCTCGACCATCGGCGTGTCCCCGTCGAACGACGCCGCCCGGACGCCCGGGACGTCCAAAGAGGACACCGACCTAAGCTGGTCCGCGCCCAGCGCCTTCGTCGGCGACAGGTACAGCGCGTTCGCCTTCTCGCCCGCGGCCAGCCGCGACAGCACCGGCAGCTGGTAGGCGAGCGACTTGCCCGACGCCGTGCCGGTCGAAATCACGACGTGCCGGCCCTCGTACGCATGCGCCGCGGCCTCCGCCTGGTGCGCCCATGGCAGCGCGACCCCGCAGTCACCGAACGCGCGCACCACCGCCGGATCGGCCCACGACGGCCACGGCACGCACGTCGCGGACCGGCCCGGCAGGTCCGCGACGTGCGTGATCGGGTCGTCGCGCGCGGGGATGCCGGCGGTCACCCGCCCCAGCAGCCGCCGCCCCCGTGATTCGTCCACCCGCCGAGCTTGGCACAGGGGTACGACAGTTCCGCCAGATCGCCGGAGCCCCAACGGAATCCGGCCAGAGGGATCGATCAAGTGAGGAGGCTCACAAGGTAACGGAATGTACTGTCCCGGGGACGCCTTAAAGGCGCTGGTTGCGATACCAATACACTCCCGCAATCCACACCCTCTGTGGTGAGCGTCATGCGAGACGTGCATCGCCGCACGGCTAGCGTGTCGCTCGGTACAGGGTCCATGCCAGCGTCGGCCGTGTCGAACCCCCGGCTTGCCGTCGACGCTGGCGATCGGCGACGTCTCCTGGAGGACGAATGTCACGGCAGTTCCTCGCGGAGGGCGGGTCCATCACGCTCTCCGGAGGTGGCTACACGATTGTCGGTGTAGTCGCCGTGGTCGCGCTTGCCGCACTCGTCATCGGCTACGTCCTGCTCAAGGAGGTGCTGGCCGCAGGCCAGGGCACCGCCAAGATGCAGGACATCGCCAAGGCGGTGCAGGAAGGCGCGGCCGCTTACCTCAAGCGGCAGCGGAACACCCTCGCCATTTTCGGCGTGATCGTGTTCCTCCTGCTCTTCGCACTTCCCGCCGACGACTGGAACGAGAAGATCGGCCGGTCGCTCTTCTTCCTGGTCGGCGCCGGGTTCTCGTTCGCGATCGGTTACCTCGGCATGTGGCTGGCGACGCAGGCGAACCTGCGCGTCGCCGCCGCGTCGCGCGAGGAAGGCGGCCGCGAGATCGCCATGCGCGTGGCGTTCCGCACCGGCGGTGTCGTCGGCATGATCACCGTCGGCCTCGGCCTGTTCGGTGCCGCGCTCGTCGTGCTGGTCTACACCGGCCAGGCGCCCAAGGTGCTCGAGGGCTTCGGCTTCGGCGCCGCCCTGATCGCCATGTTCATGCGTGTCGGCGGCGGTATCTTCACCAAGGCCGCCGACGTCGGCGCGGACCTGGTCGGCAAGGTCGAGCAGGGCATCCCGGAGGACGACCCCCGCAACGCCGCGACCATCGCGGACAACGTGGGCGACAACGTCGGCGACTGCGCCGGCATGGCCGCGGACCTCTTCGAGTCCTACGCCGTCATGCTGGTCGCCGCGCTGATCCTGGGCAGCACCGCCTTCGGCGTGCACGGCCTGATCTTCCCGCTGATCGTGCCGGCCATCGGCGTCATCACCGCCGTCATCGGTGTCTACATCACCAAGGCGCGCGCGGGCGAAGGCGGCCTGGTCACGATCAACCGCTCCTTCTACATCTCCGCGGTCATTTCCGCGGTGCTGTCGGCGATCGCGTCGTTCGTGTACCTGCCGAGCAGCTTCTCGGACTTCGGCGCGGGGTATGAGAACGCGGGCAACCCGGCGGTCATCGCGACCGTCGCGGTGATCATCGGCATCGTGCTCGCGGCAGTCATCCTGAAGCTGACCGGTTACTACACCGGCACCGAGTACAAGCCGGTCAAGGACGTCGCGCAGACGTCGGAGACCGGTGGCGCGACCGTCATCCTGTCCGGCATCTCGGTCGGGTTCGAGTCCGCCGTGTACACCGCGCTGGTCATCGGCGCGGCCGTGTTCGGCGCGTACCTGCTGGGCGGCGGCGTCGCGCTGTTCGCCGTGGCGCTGGCGGGCACCGGCCTGCTGACCACGGTCGGCGTCATCGTCGCGATGGACACCTTCGGCCCGGTTTCGGACAACGCGCAGGGCATCGCCGAGATGTCGGGCGACGTCGACGAGAAGGCCGCGCAGATCCTCACGGAGCTGGACGCGGTCGGCAACACCACCAAGGCCATCACCAAGGGCATCGCGATCGCGACGGCCGTCCTCGCGGCGACCGCGCTCTTCGGGTCCTACTCGGACGCGATCACGAAGACGCTGGCGGGCATGGGCAACGGCGTGGTCACCGGCATGGACGCGGCCAAGTCGTTCGTCAACCAGGTCGTCAGCCCGAACACGCTGGTCGGCGTGATCATCGGCGCGGCCGTGGTGTTCATGTTCTCGGGTCTCGCCGTCAACGCGGTGTCCCGGGCCGCCGGCGCGGTCGTTTACGAAGTGCGCCGCCAGTTCCGCGACATCCCGGGCATCATGGAGGGCACCACCCGCCCCGAGTACGGCAAGGTCGTCGACATCGTCACGCGCGACTCGCTGCGTGAGCTGACGACGCCGGGTCTGCTGGCGGTCTTCGCCCCGATCGCGGTCGGCTTCGGCCTGGGCACCGGCGCACTCGCCGGCTACCTGGCCGGCGCGATCGCCTGCGGCACCCTGATGGCGATCTTCCTCGCCAACTCCGGTGGCGCGTGGGACAACGCGAAGAAGCTGGTCGAGGACGGCAACCACGGCGGCAAGGGCTCGGCCGCGCACGAGGCCACCATCATCGGTGACACCGTGGGTGACCCGTTCAAGGACACCGCCGGCCCGGCGATCAACCCGCTGATCAAGGTGATGAACCTGGTCTCGGTCCTGATCGCGCCCGCCGTCGTCCAGTTCTCGATCGGTCCGGACGAGAACGCCGCGGTGCGCATCATCATTTCGCTGGTCGCGCTCGCCATCGTCGTGGCGGCCATCGTGATCTCGAAGCGCCGGGGGACGGTCCTGACCGACTCCCCGACGGAGATCAAGGCCTGACGCACCACCGTTCCCGGGCCCGGCACGCAGCGTCGCGTGCCGGGCCCGGGGCGTGTCAGCACATCCCACCCTGGCTCGGCGACTTGCGAAGCAGCATCGAATCGGTACCGTCGGCCCTTCCGGGACGTCGTCGAGCAGGAGGTGTTCAGGTGCGGCCGCGGTCAACCGTCTTCGCCGCCCTAACCACGACGATCACGATCGGCCTCGCCGGCTGCGGGCAGCAAGCTCCCGCGCAGTCGCCGGCGCGGGACCAGGGTCTGTCGGTGACGACCGTGGTGCCGCAGGCCGATCCCGCGGCGAGATGGGCGGACGCCTACTGCGGTGCGGTGACGCACCTCGTCCGCACCCTGGCGGATCTGCCGACCGTGGACCCCAGCACGCCGCAGCAGGCGTCCCGGACGTCCAGTGACCTGCTTTCCTCGGTGGTCGGCGGGCTCGACCAGAGCCTGGCGGGGTTGACCGCGCTCGGCGCGCCCCCGGTGCCGTCCGGGGACGGCGGCCGCGAGAACGTCATCGGCCAGTTTTCCGAGATCCGCACGCAGGCCGAGAGCGCCCGGCAGCGCATCGACGCCGTCCGCGGCGACGCGGCGGCGACGAAGGAGGCGCTCGGCGAGGCCAGGGCCACGCTCGACCGCATCGACGCGCTCGACTACCTCAAGGGCCTCCGGGGCGTGCCGGCGCTGGCCGCGGCGGAGCAGCGCGCTCCGGCGTGCCGCCAGCTCGATCAATCTCCCAGGTGAAGATCTCGCGCTGAATCGAACTTGTGTTCTAGTATGGCGCGGTGGATCGGACGATCTCGCTCTTCTCCGCCGAGGCCAGCGGGCCAGGTCTGGGCGACCTGGCCGGCCTGTTGTGCTGCCACGGCCAGATCACCGGTTTCGGGCGCACGGCCGCCCGGCTGTCGGTGGTCGTCGAGGAGCCGTGGCGGGCGCACGTGCTGGCGCGCGAGTTCCACTGCCGCGGTGCCGACGCCCAGGTCTCGAAGGCCGACTGCGGCAATCCGCAGGTGCGCACGTCCTTCCGCGTCGACCTGCTCCCGCTGGCGCTCAGATGGCTGCGTGAGGGCTGCGCGGGCCCGGCGGAGGACGACTCGGGCAAAGCCGTGCCGGACGGCTTCCGGCTGAGCGGGGCGATGCTGCGGATGTGGGCGCTCGCCGGCGGCCGCCCCGGCACGCAGGGTTACCTGCTGGGCGTCGACCCGCTGGCGCCGGGCATGCACGAGCGGCTGGTCGAGGCGCTGACGCCGCTGGGCGTCGCGGCGAAGCTGACCGGCCCGAAGGCCGAGGTTCCGGCCGTCAAGGTCACCGGGAAACGTCGCTTGGAGGCGCTGCTGGAACTGATCGGGCAACCGCCACCGGGCGCCGAAGCGGCGTGGCCCGGCGCGGCACCGCAGCCGGTCCCGCACCCGGAGGCCGTGACGAGCACGGCCTGACCGGGCGCGGGCGGCGCGTCACGGCCGGGGCAGGGTGCAACCGGCCTGCGTGAGGGCGATTTCGTTGGCCGAAGTGAGGCACGCGGGAATGCCGTACGTCTCCTGGCCGTAGTTCGTCTTGTAGTGCACGGTCACGTTCCCGGCCTGGTCGACCTCGCACGGGTTGTTGTCCGTGCAGCGGGCGCCGTCCTCGTTGCCGGTGTTGTTCACGCCGATGACCTTGCCGCCGGAGACGATCGGCGAACCCGACGTGCCGCCGATGGTCTGGCAGGCGGACGTGTAGCGGATCGAGTCCTTCCAGGTCCAGCTGCCCTCCTTCAGCCGGTAGACGAAACCGTCGATGCTGCAGGAATAGATCCGCTTCCAGTAGCCGGAGACGACGTCGATCGCGGCGCCGGCCGTCGGGTGCGCGTTGGACAGCTCCAGCGGCGAAATCCCGTAGCTCGACCTGATCTGCGCGTAGGTGGTGGTGAGCTGGTAGAGCGACACGTCGGTGTCGGTCATCGTCCCGTAGACGATCTTCTTCGCGCGCAGGGTGCCCGCGTTGCCGCCGCTGGAGTTGAGCAACGTGAACGTGCGGCTGGACGACCGGTTGGTGATGACCTGCCCGGGTGCCGGGAAGCCGGTCTCGAGGCAGTGCCCGTTGGACATGACGAGCGCGGGGGCGGTGTCGGGCGTCGCGGCCGGCTTCACCACCGAGCCCGAGCAGTTGGACAGCGCTACCGTGCCGGCGAAGTTCGCCGCGGCCGCGCTCGCCGGGGTCGTCCCCAGTAATACTGTGGCGGTCGCGGCGGTGAGCAGGGCGCCGAGGAGGCGTCGGGTCATGGCGGATCCTTTCGGCTGAGCGGGGAAACCAGTGAAGCGGTCACGTCCCCGCGCCCACCACCGTCGAACGGAGGGTATCCGGACGGTCACGCGCTAGGCTGCGCGGGACGTGGCCGAAATCACGTGGCAGGTACGTTGGGGAAACATCGTCGAGGTCAGCGGCGATGCGCTGGACACAGGACCGGCGGCGTGTTGGGTCACCTCCGCGCCGTCCGGACCGGAACAGCGTGCACACTGGCAGGTCGAGACGCGGGCCCTGGGCAGGGACGTGGTGCAGTTCCGCCTGGCGGGACGAGATGAGCGGAGAGCAGGACAGCGTGGCAGGAGCACGGACCAAGAAGAACGGAGCCTCGGCGGACAACGGCGCCGGGCACCGGCGGCTGGTGATCGTCGAGTCCCCGACGAAGGCCCGCAAGATCGCCCCCTACCTGGGCGGCGGGTACGTCGTCGAGTCCTCCGTCGGGCACATCCGCGACCTGCCGCGTGGTGCCGCCGACGTGCCCGCGCAGTACAAGGGCGAGTCCTGGGCACGCCTCGGCGTCGACGTCGACAACGGCTTCAAGGCCCTCTACGTGGTCACCCCGGACAAGAAGTCCAAGGTCACCGAGCTCAAGGGCCTCCTGAAGGACGTCGACGAGCTCTACCTCGCCACGGACCCCGACCGCGAGGGCGAAGCCATCGCGTGGCACCTGCTCGAGACGCTGAAGCCGAAGGTCCCGGTCCGCCGGATGGTCTTCCACGAGGTCACCGAGCAGGCCATCCGCGCGGCCGCCGACTCGACCCGTGAGCTGGACGCCGACCTCGTCGACGCGCAGGAGACCCGCCGCATCCTCGACCGCCTCTACGGCTACGAGGTCTCGCCGGTGCTGTGGAAGAAGGTCATGCCGAAGCTCTCGGCGGGCCGCGTGCAGTCGGTGGCGACCCGGATCGTGGTCGAGCGCGAACGCGAGCGGATGCGCTTCACCTCGGCGTCCTACTGGGACATCTCGGCGACCATGGACGCCGGGGAAGAGGCTTCGCCGCGGAACTTCCCGGCGCGCCTGGTCGCCGTCGACGGCGCGCGTCTGGCCACCGGCCGCGACTTCGGCTCGGACGGGCAGCTCAAGGCGTCGAACAACGAGGTCCGCGTACTCGCCGAGGCCGACGCCCGGCGCCTGGCCGACGCGCTGAAGCAGCGTGACTTCAAGGTCTCGAGCGTCGAAGAGAAGCCGTACACGCGGAAGCCGTACGCGCCCTTCATGACCTCGACGCTGCAGCAGGAGGCCGGCCGCAAGATGCGGTTCACCTCCGAGCGCACGATGCGGATCGCGCAGAAGCTGTACGAGAACGGCTACATCACCTATATGCGTACCGACTCCACGACGCTGTCGGAGTCGGCGATCTCGGCGGCGCGCAGCCAGGCCACGCAGCTGTACGGCAAGGAGTACGTCTCGCCGTCGCCGCGCCAGTACACGCGCAAGGTCAAGAACGCGCAGGAGGCCCACGAGGCGATCCGGCCGTCGGGCGAGGTCTTCCGCACGCCGGGACAGGTCGCGGGCGAGCTGGACACCGACGAGTTCCGCCTCTACGAGATGATCTGGCAGCGCACGATCGCTTCGCAGATGGCGGACGCCAAGGGCACCACGATGTCCGTGCGCATCGTCGGCAACGCGACTTCGGGCGAGGAGTGCACCTTCGCCGCGTCGGGCCGCACGATCACCTTCGCGGGCTTCCTCAAGGCGTACGTCGAGGCGGTCGACACCGAGACCGGTGGCGAGGCCGACGACAAGCAGAGCCGCCTGCCGGTGCTGGAGAAGGACCAGGCGCTCACCGCGTCGGACCTGAACCCGGACGGCCACACCACGTCGCCGCCGGCGCGGTACTCGGAGCCGAGCCTGGTCAGCAAGCTGGAAGAGCTGGGCATCGGCCGCCCGTCGACGTACGCGTCGATCATCAAGACCATCCAGGACCGCGGGTACGTCTGGAAGAAGGGCTCCGCGCTCGTCCCGTCGTGGGTCGCGTTCGCCGTGATCGGCCTGATGGAACGGCACTTCGAGCGGCTGGTCGACTACGACTTCACCGCCGGCATGGAGGACGAGCTCGACCGCATCGCGGCCGGTGACGAGCAGCGCGCGCAGTGGCTGTCGAAGTTCTACTTCGGCGGCGACATGGGCGTCGACGGCTCGATCGGCCGCCTGGGCGGGCTGAAGAAGCTGGTCGAGGGCAGCGTCGAGGACATCGACGCGCGCGAGATCAACTCGATCCCGCTGTTCAGCGACGCCGACGGGCACAAGGTCGTGGTCCGCGTCGGGCGCTACGGGCCGTACCTCGAGCGCGAGGTCGACGGCGAGTCGCAGCGCGCGAACCTGCCCGAGGACCTGCCGCCGGACGAGCTGTCGCAGGAGATCGCGGAGAAGCTGTTCGCGACCCCGCAGGAGGGCCGCACGCTGGGCACCGACCCGGTGAGCGGGCACGACATCGTCGCGAAGGAAGGCCGCTTCGGGCCGTACGTCACCGAAGTGCTGCCGGAGATCGAGATCCCCGAAGACGCGACGGCCGCGCAGAAGAAGGCCGCCAAGGCGAAGGCGCCGAAGCCGCGTACGGGCTCGCTGTTCAAGTCGATGGACATCGAAACCATCACGCTGGACGACGCGCTGAAGCTGCTCTCGCTGCCGCGCGTGGTCGGCAAGGACCCGGAGTCCGGTGACGAGATCACCGCGCAGAACGGGCGCTACGGGCCGTACCTGAAGAAGGGCACGGACTCGCGCTCGCTCTCGACCGAGGACCAGCTCTTCTCGATCACGCTCGAAGAGGCGCTGAAGATCTACTCGGAGCCGAAGCAGCGTGGGCGCTCCGCGACGGCGAAGCCGCCGCTCAAGGAGCTCGGCGAGGACCCCGTTTCGAAGAAGCCGATGGTCGTCAAGGACGGCCGGTTCGGCCCGTACGTGACCGACGGCGAGTACAACGCCACGCTGCGGAAGGGCGACGAGATCGAGTCGCTGACCGCGGAACGGGCGTCGGAGCTGCTGGCCGAGAAGCGGGCCAAGGGGCCGGCGCCGAAGCGGAAGGCGCCGGCGCGCAAGCCGGCGTCGACGACGGCGAAGACGGTCAAGGCGGGCACGAGCAAGACCGCCAAGGCCGCGGCCGCCAAGTCCACCACGACGAAGCGCGGCTCGACGGCCACGAAGGCCAAGTAAGACCGCTCATGAAGGCCCCTGGCGCGCCAGGGGCCTTCATGGCGTCCGGCCACACTTTCGGGTGACACCTCGAACGGATGTTCGGGAAATTGTCGGTGGTCGCGGGTTTCATGGACGCGTGACCAAGACACCACGCACCGTGTACACGGTGACCACCAAGATCCTCAAGCCGGTCCGGGCGGCGGCCGCCGGCAGCTCCACTGCCATGGACATGATGGAGTCGCTGACCGGCTTCGTCGGCACCGGCGGAGTCTGCGGCGTCGCCGTCGCGATGTCCGACGAGCCGTGGACCTCGGCGTTCTTCGACGACCGAGACAGGTTCGGCATCGCCGGGGACGGCCTGTCGCTCTCCGGGCCTTCGCCGGGTTCGGTCGCGGAGCTGCTCCGGCTCGCGTTGACGCGCCTGCCTCCGCTGCCGCCGGCGCCGGGCGAAGGGCTGTACCTCGACGCCGATGAGCGGGGAGTGCTCGAGCCCGAGCAGGAGTGTCTCGTCCTGGACCTGGTGGACGATCTGCGGCGGACCCGGCGCGGCACCGTCCAGTTCGACATCGCTCGCGACGGCTCGCCGTCGCGGTGGGAGGTGCTGGCGTTCGTCGACGACGACCGTGGCCGCCACCTGGCGGCGCTGAGCAGACCCCGGGGTGGCCACCGCCGGTTGTGGTGGCTGCCCGGCACCGTGGAGCGGCTCGCGGAGTTCGTCGACGGGCGGGTGCCGGAGCATGTGTGAGCCGCTCGCCGACCGTTCACCGACGGACGTCACCCTCTCGAACATATGTGCGAGAAATTGTCGGTGCCAGGGTGTTCAATCGAGGGGTGAACACTTCAGTCGCCGTCTTCGACGTCATCGACGAGGTCATCGCCCCGCTCTCGGCCGAGGTGCCGGAGCGGCCCTCGGTGATGGAGTTCTACGACCCCGAGTTCGAGATCCCGCCGGTGCTGGCGGACACCGAACCGCTGCCGGGGCGTCGCTCCTCGCCCGCGTCGAGCCTCGCCGACGAGGTGGAGCAGTACACCCGGTTCGTCGCCGGGATGTCCGCGATCGGCCTCGCCCCGGGCGGCGAGGTCACGGCGGAAGCGGTCGGGCTGTACCGGGCGTTGCGCGGCGGGTTCATCCGCGGTGTGGTCACCGGCGTCTTCCCGGCCCGGCGGGAGCCGTGGGAGGTGCGGTTCTTCGGCGACGAGGACTACACCACGGTGCTGCACAAGCTGGGCAACCGCGCGCGGCTGCGGTCCGGCTTCCTGAGCGAGCTGCCGGGCTGGGTGTTCGACGGCCTGCCCGACCGGCCGCCGGGACCCGGGCCGCACCTGCGCATCGAGACCGACGAGGGCGGCCTGATCCCGCGCCGGTGCGAGCGGGCGGTGGAGCAGATCCGGGAGTGCGCGGCCCGGCCGCGGCTGGGCACGGTGCTGGTCGACCTCGCGGTGCGCGACGCGATCTTGGCCGAGTACCCGCACGGCGCGTTCGGGCTGGTGGACAACGACCTGGGCCGGTACCAGTTCAGCGCGGCGGTCGGCCGGACCGGGCGCTGGACGGTCACGTGGGGTCCGGCCTCGCGGAGCACGGCCGAGCAGTGGATCGTCGAGGCGGTGCAGAGCCATGCCTGAGCAGGAGGCGGTGCGGACGACGTCCGGGGAGGGAGTGGACAGGGTGGTCGCGGCGGCCTCTCGGGACCTGACGGTGCGCGACGCGATCCTCGAGGCGGCCGAGCTGAACAGCGGCGTCCCGGAGCCGCGCGCGGACGACGAGTCCGGTCCGAGCGAGAGGGGAAGGAATGGCTGAGCGCACGGCGGCCCGGGAGCTGCTCGAACTGGCGGCCGGTCCGGTGCTGGCGGCGATGCCGGACCGGGACCCGGTCGACCGGCTGTACAACCCGGAGGTCAGCGACCACGACATCCTGGTCCACGGCCCGGTCTCGGACGACCCGGCGGACCTGGTGGCCGAGGTCGAGCGGCACACGGCGTGGGCGGCCTGGATCAACGGCACACCGTTCGGCGAGGACGGCGAGCTCAACGAGCTCGGCTTCGAGGTGGTGTCGCTGATGCTGCGCGGTTCGGTGCGGGCGGCGCTGTGCGGCGTGTTCGACGGCGAGCCGGAGACGGCGGACATCCGCTGCTACGCGGACGGCGAGCGCGCGTTCATGATGGGCGCGCTGCCGGGCCGCACGGCGATCCACCTGGCCGACTTCGAGGAGCTGCCGGAGATGCTGGTGGCGGAGCTGCCGGAGGCGCCCTTCGGGGCGTCCCCCCGAGCGATCTGGCTGTCGGTGGACGACGACGGCCTGGTCCACGACGGCCAGGACGACGACGTATGGGCAATGCGCGAGCTCCTGGCGAGGCCCCGTTCGGGCACGGCGGTCCTGGACATGCTGGCGTTCGGCGGCCTGTGCGCGGAGTTCCCCGACCACGGGTTCGTCCTGGTGGACACGGACTTGGGGAGGTTCGCCCTGGCGGCCTTGGACCGCGGCGACGGCCTGCGCCAGCTGGTGCTGAGCCCCTTCAGCCGCGGCATGCTGCGCGACTGGTGCCGCAAGATGATCGACCTGGGACAGGAGGAGATGCCCTGACCGGAAGGTAGCTTCGCCCAGCTCGGGCCCAGCCCGAGCCGGGCCGGGCCGAGCCGGGCCGAGCCGAGCCGGGCCGGGCCGAGCCGAGCACCGCGCGGGCCGGGCCGAGCCGAGCACCGCGCGGGCCGGGCCGAGCCGAGCACCGCGCGGGCCGGGCCGAGCCGAGCACCGCGCGGGCCGGGCCGAGCCGAGCACCGCGCGGGCCGGGCCGAGCCGAGCACCGCGCGGGCCGGGCCGAGCCGAGCACCGCGCGGGCCGGGCCGAGCCGAGCACCGCGCGGGCCGGGCCGAGCCGAGCACCGCGCGGGCCGGGCCGAGCCGAGCACCGCGCGGGCCGGGCCGAGCCGAGCACCGCGCGGGCCGGGCCGAGCCGAGCACCGCGCGGGCCGGGCCGAGCCGAGCACCGCGCGGGCCGGGCCGAGCCGAGCACCGCGCGGGCCGGGCCGAGCCGAGCACCGCGCGGGCCGGGCCGAGCCGAGCACCGCGCGGGCCGGGCCGAGCCGAGCACCGCGCGGGCCGGGCCGAGCCGAGCACCGCGCGGGCCGGGCCGAGCCGAGCACCGCGCGGGCCGGGCCGAGCCGAGCACCGCGCGGGCCGGGCCGAGCCGAGCACCGCGCGGGCCGGGCCGAGCCGAGCACCGCGCGGGCCGGGCCGAGCCGAGCACCGCGCGGGCCGGGCCGAGCCGAGCACCGCGCGGGCCGGGCCGAGCCGAGCACCGCGCGGGCCGGGCCGAGCCGAGCACCGCGCGGGCCGGGCCGAGCCGAGCACCGCGCGGGCCGGGCCGAGCCGAGCACCGCGCGGGCCGGGCCGAGCCGAGCACCGCGCGGGCCGGGCCGAGCCGAGCACCGCGCGGGCCGGGCCAGCTGAGCCCAGCCCGAGCCCAGCCCAGCTCAGCCCGAGCCGAGCCCGAGCCGAGCCGGCGGCACCGCGCGGGCCAAGCGCGCCCGCACCCCGAGCCCCTGCCGCCCGCCCCCGCAGGCCGCCGTTCGCCCCAACCCCGCCGCTGCTCCGACCGCCCCGCCCGCACCTCCAACCGACCCACCCCCACTACCCCTGTCTCCAGGCAAAACCCATGCCCAACCCGACCAGAACCCCGCAAACTGGTCACCACAGGCCACCGGCCGGCCACTCGCCCACCGGAAGCCGCTGTGATCGGACTCACTACAATCCGTCACCATTGGCGGTCGACCGGGCCACCGGCGGGCTGGACACTGCAGGGGGTTCGGGCACGGGCTTGCGCTGCGTGACCGACCCTCCACTGGAGACAGAGCCATTGGGCGGATGCGTTATCCGCCAGCGTCGCTACCCTGGAAAGGCGAGGACATTCAGTAGTGAGGTGGTCACCATGAGCGCGAACGGTGAGGCTCCCTTCTTCAATGCCCCCGAGCTCACTCAGCGCGACGGCACTCTGTCCGCAGCACCCGGCGAAATGTTCGCCGACCCCGTCTCGGGGCTGGTCACGGCCGACCCCGAGCCACGCACCGCGGTCGCGAATGGCCACGAGCCCGTCGCCGTCCCGGTCGCCGGGCCGGTGCCGCACGACGACGAGGCCGTGCGCCGGATGGTCGAGGAGACCCTCCGGGAGGAGGACGCCAAGACCCCGGGGGCGATCCCACCCGCGGGCACCACGAGCAGTGTCGGCGAGGAAGCAGGGCCGCCGATGGGGCTGCTCCCGCGGCAGCGGAACCGGCGGCGCACCTGGCCGAACCGGCCGCCGTTGCAGCGGCCCCTGCGGCGGAAGCCGCCCGTGGACGCGGACGACGACTTCGACGAAGACCTCGAGGTGGTGCCCGTCAAGCGGCGGCGGCTGCCGTCGATGTCGATGCCGGCGTTCAACCGGCCGTCGTCGAGTGCGGCCGGGGTCATGCTCGCCGTGGTGTTGCTGATCGTGTTCGGATTCGTCGCCATCGAGATGGTCTCCAGCCTGGTCAGCAGCGTGACCGGGCTGTTCGACTAGCGTCCGCTCGCTGGTCCCCACCCCGCCGGGACCTCGGGGCCGTCCGCGCGGCAAGGGCCGATCGGGCTACCCTGACTTCACGGTCGGGCGACCTCACGAGGGCGTCCGGCACCGCCGTGACTAGTGGGGTGGGCGTATCAGCGAGGGCGTGCGATCGGTACCCGGGGCCGGCCCGGGTGGGTCGTCGGGCGCCGAGGCGTCCACGATCAACCGGGTCCGGCGGGTACTGGCGATCAAACCGTTCCGGCGCCTCTGGGGCGTCACGTACCTGTGCAGCGTGGCCGACTGGCTGAACATCCTCGCCCTCACCGGCCTGGCCACGAAGCTGACGGACAACTACTTCGCCCAGAACTTCGCGTTCGTCGGCGTCGTGCTCACCGGCCTGGCGCCGGGTCTGCTGTTCGCCCCCGTCGGCGGGCTGCTGGCGGACCGGTTCGACCGTCGCAAGGTGATGGTCGTCGCCGACCTGCTGCGGTGCGGGTTCCTGCTGTCCGTCGCGATCGTCAGCGCGCCGTGGTGGCTGCTCGTCGGCAACTTCCTCGTCGGCAGCGCGGCGAGCATGTGGATCCCCTCGAAAGAGGCCGCGGTCCCGAACCTGCTCCGCCGGCCCGACCAGGTCGAGACGGCCAACCAGCTCGGCATGGTGATGACCTACGGCCTCGCCGTCATCACCGCGGCCGGCGCGAACGCGATCATCACCGGCGTCAACACGACCTTCCACCTGTTCCCCGGCGACAGCGCGAGCCTGAGCATCGCGAAGCTGGTCGTCATCATCACCGGCCTGCTCTACCTGGCCAGCGCGATCATCATCGCCACGCGCATCCCCGAGCTGTCGCTGCGCAACGTCCACGCGCTGCCGGAGCAGAAGGTCAAGGCCGCGGACGAGGAGAAGCTCGGCGTCGGCGCGATGATCGCCGACGGCTTCCGCTTCATCCGCAGCACGCCGCTCGTGCGCGGCCTGCTGGTGGGCGCCTTCGGGGCGTTCGCCGCCGGCGGTGCCGTGATCGGCTCCGCCAAGCCGTACTCCTCGAGCCTGCTGGCCGGTGACTCGGCGTTCAGCCTGCTCGTCCTCGCGGTCTTCCTCGGCCTCGCCACCGGCATGGTCTTCGCGCCGAAGCTCGCCCACCGGCTCCCGCACGACCGGCTGTTCGGCCTGTCGATCATCGCGGCCGCGGTTTCGCTCCTGCTGGTGGCGCTGTCGCCGCACCTGACGATCTCGCTGATCGCCGTCGTGCTGGTCGGCGTCTGTGCCGGCACCGCCTTCCTCACCGGCGTGACGATCATCGGCTCCCGCGTCGAAGACGCGATCCGCGGCCGGATCAACGCGATCTACCAGCTGATGATGAAGCTGGTGCTGTTCGGCACCACGGTCACCGTGCCGCTGCTCGTCGGCGCGGTGCAGCGCCACACGATCACCGTCTGGGGAAGCCCGCTCACCATCGACGGCACCCGTCCGGTGATGATCGGCGGCGCCGCCATCGCGCTGGTCGCGGGCCTCTTCGCCTACCGGCAGATGGACGACAAGCGCACCGAGCCGATCCTGTCGGACCTGCGCAACGCGCTGCGCCGCACGCCGCGGCGCGTCAACGGCTTCCTCATCGCCGTCGAGGGCACCACCGCCATCAACACGGCGATCCAGGCCGTCAACCTCGCCGACTGGATGCGCGGCGGCACCCGCCCGGTCGTCGTCGCGGCCGACCCGGCGCTCGACGACAAGCGGCTCACCGCCCTCGTCTCCGGCGCGTCGCTGACCGGCGCGCGGGCCCAGGCGCTGGCCGCCGCGGCGGTGCGGGCCGACATCGTCGAGCGGCACGTCCAGCCGGCGCTCGACGCCGGTTCGGTCGTGGTGATGGAGCGGTTCGTCGACTCGCCGCTGGCGCACCTCTCGGCCGTCGCCGGCCTGGACAGCGACGAGCTCGAAGGCCTCGCCGACTGGGCGACCGGGCGGCTGCGCCCGGACCTGACCGTCCTGCTGGACTCCGCGCCGCACGGCGCGCCGCGCGACAAGTCGTCCGCGATGAACGACCAGTGGCGCGTCCAGCACCTGCTCACCGAGATGGCCGCCGCCGACCCGGACCGGTACGTCGTGATCGACGCCGACGGCACCGACGCCGAGGTCGCCGAGCGCATCCGCACCGCGCTGCGCGCCGTGTTCGTCGGCCGCCTGTCCGCGCTGGCGCCGACGACGGAGAAGCCGGTGACGCTGCCGCTGGACGTCGACATCGACGTCACCCTGCCCGTCGAAACCCCCGATGAGCCTCGCGTGGAGGCGAAGTGACGACGACCGAGCGCATCGGCGTCTGGAACCAGGTGGTCGGCCAAGAGGCCGCGGTCGAAACGCTGACCGCGGCCGCGTCCGCCGCGGCGAAGATCGTCGCCGGCGAGCCCGCCCCGCCGGGCGCGATGACGCACGCGTGGCTGCTCACCGGCCCGCCCGGGTCCGGCCGCTCGGTGGCCGCGCGGACGTTCGCCGCGGCGCTGCAGTGCAGCACCGGCACCGGCTGCGACGCCTGCCCCGGCTGCCACACGACGATGGCGGGCACGCATGCCGACGTCCGGCTCGTGGTGCCGGAAGGCCTGTCCATCTCGGTCGCCGAGATGCGCGCCCTGGTGCAGGCGGCCGCGCGCCGCCCGACCACCGGCCAGTGGCAGGTCGTGATCATCGAGGACGCCGACCGGCTCACCGAAGGCGCGTCGAACGCGCTGCTGAAGGCCGTCGAGGAACCGCCGGACCGCACGGTCTTCCTGCTCTGCGCGCCGTCGGACCACCCCGAGGACATCTCGGTGACGATCCGCTCGCGCTGCCGCCTGGTGGCGCTGCGGACCCCGCCGCCGGAGGCGATCGCGGACGTCCTGGTGCGCCGCGACCACGTCGACCCCGAGCGCGCGCAGTGGGCGGCTTCGGTGTGTGGCGGCCACGTCGGCCGCGCGCGTCGGCTCGCCACGGACGAGGCCGCCCGGCAACGGCGGGCCACCGTGCTGCGGATCCCGCTGGGCCTCAGGCGCCCGAGCGACGTCTTCACGAGCGCGGACCAGCTGATCAGCGCGGCCGAGGCCGACGCGGGCGAGGCGAGCAAGACCCGTGACGAAGACGAGCGCAACGAGCTGCGGACGGCGATGGGCGGCGACGGCGTCGGCAAGGGCGTCGCCGGCGCGAAGCGGGCCGCCGAAGCGGCGGTCAAGCAGCTGGAGAAGAAGCAGAAGTCCCGCGCGACCCGCACCCAGCGCGACACGCTCGACCTCGCCCTGATCGACCTGGCCGCCTTCTACCGCGACGTCCTGGTGACGACGACCCGCTCCGGCGCGACGCTCAACCACCCCGACCACGCCGACCAAATCCGCGAAGCGGCGCAGGCGTGGACGCCGGAGTCGACGCTGCGCCGGCTCGAAGCGGTGCTGGAATGCCGTGAGGCGATCGACTTGAACGTGAAGCCGCGCATCGCCGTCGAAGCGATGGTCACGACTCTGCGACAGGGCTGAGGTCCGCCCGAAAGGACATTGTCGCGGTTCTGCCTCGGGGTGACGCTGGTTGCCGTCACGTCGGCCGCACGGGGAGGACCGGAGCATGTCCGAGCGCAGCGGTGTCATCGGCGTCAAGGTCGAGAACCAGGTCCTCTGGGTCGGCCGCGAGGCCTACCCGGTCCGCAACGTCGCGCGGGCGCGGGTCGTACGGCTGACGATCCGGCGGGCGGCCGCGTTCGGCCGGTTCCTCGGCTTCGCGCTGCTGTGGCTGGTGCTCGGCATGGGCGCGACCTTGGGTTTGCGAGCCGCGCGGAGCCAAGGCGTGCACCTGGACAAGAGCCTCGGCCAGGTCGTGGTGATCGCGACGGCGGTGCTGATCGGGATCAGCGCGGTCCGGCTGCTCTACCTGCTGCTGCGCCCGGCGCTGTTCGCGCTCGTCATCGAAACGGCCGGAAACCCGTACACCGCGCTGGCGACCACCGAACGGCACATCCTCGACGAGATCGTGCACGCGATCATGGCGGCTGTCGACGATCCGCGGGTGGTCTTCCACAAGACCGTGAACTACACCCGCCACGGAGACAACATCGGCGGGGACAAGTTCGAAGTCGGCGGACACGGCATCGGCAAGATCGTGCACTGAGCGGGAAGGGACCGGCTGATGAGTGGTACCCACTACTACGGCGACCAGGTCGGCGGCGACAAGTTCGAAGTGCACGACCAGGGCATCGGCAAGATCGTCCACCACGGCCCCGTCGACCAGCAGGCGGCGTTCCGGGAACTGCTCGCCGCCGTTCAGGCGTTGCGCCCCCAGGTGACCGGCACCGACCGCCAGGTCGTCGACGAGTCGCTGGCCACCCTCCAGGCGCCCCGACCGGAACCGGCCCGGCTGCGGCGCGCGCTCGGCGCCGTCTCCGGTGTCGCGATGATGGTCGGCCAGGTCGGCGCCCCGGTTGTGGAAGCCGTGCGCAAGGTCATGACGGCCCTCGGCAGCTGAAGACGAAGGAGCCCGCCAGGCGCACCTGGCGGGCTCCTTCACACCCCTCGGGTCACTCGCGCGGCCGCGGTGACGGCTTGAACGGCTTCTCCTCGATCGCGACCGCCAGCGGCCGCCGGCGCGTGCCCGGCATCGCGGCCACCATCACCACGCCGAGCAGCAGCATCGCCGTGCCCGTCCAGAACAGCGGCACGGTGTCGTACGCGCCGCCGGTGTAGGCGAGGTTCTTCACCGGGCCCTTCGGCGCCTGACCGCCCGCGGGCGGCGTCGACGTCGACCCGCAGACGACGCCGCCGGTCGGCGCGTAGGCCCGCGCGACCTGCTCGCCCAGCGACAGCTGGGCCAGCGACGACGGCAGGTTCTTCGCCTGGTCGTCCGGCAGCAGGCTCTTCAGCTTCGTCGTCGGCAGCAGCTGCAGGTCGAACAACCGGGCCGAGGCGCCCAGCTGGAAGCCCTTGAACGGCGTGGTCATCTGCGCCGACTTCTGGTCCAGCCCGGCGATGCTCAGCCGCAGCACGCCCAGGTCCAGCACCGTGCCGGCGGTGTTGCCGACCTGCTGGATGCCCTTGGTCAGCGTCGAGACCAGCCCGCCGACCACCGGGATGTCGTTCACCTGCCCGAACTGGTCGCTCAGGCCCTTCAGCGGCAGCCCGATCGGGATGTCCTTCGTCGGGTGCGCCGCGTCGAGCGTGTAGAGCGTCTTGCCGCCCGCCGCGATGGTCAGCACCGGCGCGGCGTACTCCACTTTGGACGTCTTCGCGTCACCGGTGGACGTCACCTTCAGCGTCGGCTGGCTGGCCACCTTGATGCTCAGCGCCAGCGGCGTGCCCTTGAGGATCTCGATGTCCGCGGCCTGCAGCGTCGACGTCGACTGCACGGCCTTGTTCTTCGAGCCCGGCACGTCGACCAGCTTCACCTGCGACCGCGACGACAGCGTGTTCGGCAGGCTCAGCAGCGAGCCGGTGCCGTCCTTCGCCGTCTGCCCGCCGCCCTGCAGCAGGCCGCCCAGGCTCTGCAGGCCCTTCGTCAGGTCGAACCCGCTGGCCAGCGAGCTCGGGTCGAGCTTCGGCTTCAGCGCGTCCAGGCCCAGGTTCGGCATCGACGGGATGACGTTCAGCAGCGACAGGCTCGCCACCGACGTGCTGGCGTCCGCGATGGTGTCGACGCACGGCCCGAGCGTCGGGCTCCACCGCGCGTGCGCGCTGCCGTTCAGCAGCCCCACGTTGAGCAGCGGGTTCGACGGCGCGTTGAGCCCCCCGCTGATCGGCTGCGGGTTGTCGGGCAAGGCGGTCTGCACGACGCTGCCCGGCGTCTGCGGCGCGTTCCCGCCGATCGACAACCCGAACGGCGACGCCTGCGCGATCGCCTTCTCGTAGCTCAGGTAGGCGTCCGAGTTCGCCGACGCGCTCGACAGGCCCATCCCCGCCTCGAGCGCCGACTGCTTCGGCAAGGTGTCCCCGAACCCCGGCAGGATCGTGCTCGTCGGCACGGCGTTGGGCAGCAACCGGATGATCCCGAGCGCGGTCCCGGCATCCCCGACGGCCCGCCCCAGCGGCTGCGGCCCGACCGGCGCCGAGATCGGCGCCTGCCCCGGATTCGCCGGCTGCGGGATCGGCGTGGTCGGATAGGTCGGATCGGCGTTCGCCGGCGCAGCGCTGAACAGGAGCAACGCAGCAGCCGCCGGCAGCGCCACCGAACGGGGCAGTCTTCGCCGCATGTGCCAGAGCCTCCAGATAGGTCGACCGGGGAGTGAGACCGACGTCATAGGGCCCTAACGACAGTCCCCCCGGAAAGTGACGCGCACAGCCTCCGCTACACTTGCTATCGTCGCCAGCGCGAGCCGGAGACATGCCGCCTTAGCTCAGTCGGCCAGAGCGATTCACTCGTAATGAATAGGTCGGGGGTTCGATTCCCCCAGGCGGCTCCGCAGGTCAGGCCCCATCCGAGACACCTCGGGTGGGGCCTGACTCGTCTGGTGGGTGACTAAGTGAGTGGCTGCGCCGCCGCAGTGGCAGCGTAGAAAGTTCCGGAAGTTCACCCGGTGAGGGGGCAGTTGCGCCCTTGATAGGGACTACAGCCAGCGGTGGACCGATAGGTGGGTCGAATGGACGAGCAGGGACCGGTTTCCAAGGCGTTGGAGTCTTCGGCGCTGGTACTGGTCGGGGCTGTCGCCGACGTCGCCGGTGTGCTTGTCTTGCTCACGAACGAAAGCCTCTTGCGGTGGGTCCGCGACCGGCCGGCGCTGTTGGTGCTGGTGGCGGCCTCGCTCTTCCTCGCGGTCGTGGCCGTGGTGAACCGGTGGTTGCGAGTTGTGGCCCAGGTCCGTATGCGTGATCGCCAACTCGACGAGCAGGAACTGCGGTTCCGGTCTCGCGTCGAGGAACTCAGGGAACTCCACGAACGAAAGATCGCTGAGCTGGAACGCTCGCCCTCTCCCCAAGACCAGGCTAGGTTCGACGAGTTCTGGTCGGACTTCGGCTTCGGCACGCGTCTCTACAACTGGTTCAAAAACGATTACCTGGTCGACAGGGTGCGTAGCGGGCAGATGCGGGCCCTCTTCAGCCAAGTCGACAAGTGGAACAACGATCTCACGAACTACCACGACCAGGACCTGGCCCGGCGCTTCTCCCAGCTTCGCGAAGCTGTGCAGCGCGTCAGCAACGCGGCGGTATCGAACTACTTCCAGCTCGACCGCTCGGGGTCGCTGGCAGACGACCACACGCCGTTCGGAGTGCCGCCCGAGTGGGAATGGAAGGCTCCGGAGCGCTGGCAGGAAGCCATTGATGAGCTGTCGGCTGCTCACACGGATGTCATGGCGGCCTACACGAAGTTCGTCAACCTCGCACACGCCAAGAAGCTGACCGAAAAGTAGTTCCGGGCTGCGGCAGCGCGTTCCTCGAAGTCACCCATACGAAGCGGGTTCGCGATGACGACTTGGCGAGGGCTCCCAGCTCACGAACTGGGAGCCCTTCGCGCGAACAGGGGGTTACTTCGGGGCGGTCACCTTCACCACGGTGGCCTTGGCGTCGCCTCGGGGGGTTCGGTAGGTGATCTCGTCGCCCGCCTTGGCTCCCACCAGGGCCAGGCCCAGGGGGCTGTCCGAGGTGATCGCGTCCGCGTCTTCGCCCGGGACCGTCACCACCTGGAACGTCTCTTCGTCTCCGTCCGAGAAGCGGAGCGTCACCACTGTGCCGTCGGGGAGCTGCGCGTTGCCGTAGCCGCCGTGCTCCATCTTCGCGGCCAGGTCCGCGATCTGGCGGTCGAGCCGGGCCGCCGCCTCCGCGCGGTCGATCACGTCCGCCTGGTCCGCCGCGTCACCCGTGCGCTCCTGCTCGCCGGGTTGCGGCGCGAGGGCTTCCCGCTGCGCGCGCAGGTTCGCGATTTCCTTCTCCAGCTGGCTGCGCGCTGCCGAGCTGAGCCCCTTGTCCCCTGAGATCACCATGCCGGGCATTGTCCGCTGCGCGGAGCGGGGTGGCCAATCCGGTTTTTCACCCGCAGGCCACCCACGGGACGTCTGCCCTAGGATTCGGGGCTGCCGTCCAGTCAGAAGGTAACGAGAATCACCGTGAGCGCAGTCCCCGGTCGCAGCGACCGGCTCTCCCCGAACCAGCTGGCCAAGCAGGAGCAGATCGTCGAGGCCGCGCGGATCGTCCTCGCCCGCGACGGGCTCGCCGGGTGCACCGTCCGGGCCATCGCCGACGCCGGGCCGCTCACCAAGAGCGCGATCCACTACTACTTCGCCGACATCGACGTCCTCATCGACCGCGCCATGGCCGCGCACATCACCGCCTTCGCCGCGGGGCTGCGCGAAGTCGCCGCGAAGCACGACGACCCGCGTACGCGCCTCTTCGCCGTCCTCGAGGAGTACCTGAGCGTCTTCGCCGCCAACCCCAACGCGGCGTTCCTCTGGTTCGAGTACTGGATCGCCGCCGGCCGGGCGCAGCACCCGCAGGCCATCGACGCCATGCTCACGTCGCTCACCGAGCTGCTGGCCGAGCTGCTCGCCCCGCTCGACGTCGACGACCCGCGGGCCCGGGCCCGCGCGCTCCTGTCGTACCTGCTCGGCACGGTCGTCCAGCAGCGGGTGCGCCCGCGGCCGTTCGCCGCACTGCGCGGCGACATCGAGGCGCTCTGCTTCGCCAACTACGGCTAGCAACGCCCTTTAGATCCGTAGACGTACGGATTGTGCGGTACGTCCGGCTCCGGCCAATCTCGGGGAACCCCCGAGAGCAGGAGACGTGATGCGCCCACGAACATGCCTGGCGGCGGCCGCGGCCGCCCTCTTGATGCTCACCACCACCGGCGGCGTGGCCGGTGCCCAGCCCAGCGGACCGCAGGTCTACGAGGTGACCGGCACCGGCACGGCCCAGCAGCGCACCGAGGTCGCGCGGACCGGCGCCGACATCCTCGACAGCACGAACGGCACGACGACGGTCATCGCCAACCCGGGCGAAGCCGCCCAGCTGCGCGCACTCGGCTTCGGTGTCAAGGCGCTCGGCGTGGTCAACCGGCCGCAGGCCACGGCGACCGTCGAGGACTTCCCGGCCGGCTACACCGGCTACCACACCTACGCCGAAACGCAGACCGAGCTGCAGAAAGCCGTCGCGAACCACCCGTCGCTGACCAAGCTGGGCAGCGCCGGGACGTCGTACGAAGGCCGCGCTCTTTCGCTGATCAAGATCTCCGACAACGCCGCGACCGACGAGAACGAGCCCGAGGTGCTCTTCACCTGCAACCAGCACGCGCGCGAGCACCTCACGACCGAGATGTGCCTGCACATCGTGCAGCGGCTGACCAGCGGGTACGCCACGAACAGCGCGATCAAGCGGCTGGTCGACAGCGCCGAGATCTGGGTGGTCCCGAGCGTCAACCCGGACGGCTCCGAGTACGACATCTCCGGCGGCACCTTCCACAGCTGGCGCAAGAACCGCCAGGGCCCCGGCACCGACACCAACCGCAACTGGGGCTACAAGTGGGGCTGCTGCGGCGGCTCGTCGGGCTCGACGTCCAGTGAGACCTACCGCGGCACGGCGGCGTTCTCCGCGCCCGAGACCCGCGCCGTCTCGAACTGGGTGAACTCGCGCGTGGTCGGCGGCGCCCAGCAGATCAAGACGCACATCGACTTCCACACCTACTCCGAGCTGGTGCTCTGGCCGTTCGGCTACACCTACGACCGGACCGCGCCCGGGCTCACCGCCGCCGAGGCGACGAAGTTCGAGAACCTCGGGAAGCAGATGGCCGCGACCAACGGCTACACGCCGCAGCAGTCCAGCGACCTCTACATCACCGACGGCAGCGTCAACGACTGGATGTGGGCGACGCACAAGATCTGGAGCTTCACCTTCGAGATGTACCCGAAGGGCAGCAGCCCCGGCTTCTACCCGCGCGACACCCAGATCGTTCCGCAGACGACCCGCAACGACCAGGCCGTGGACATCCTGATCAACGCGGCTATCACCGGCTGACCCCGTGCTTTCCGGGGGTTCCGGGTGGCGGAGCCCCCGGCCCGAGGCGAAGCCTCGGATGTCACAGGCGGGGGCGGTTTAGGGTCTGGGCATGCCTCTGTTCTCGTTCGAAGGGCTCAGCCCGCAGGTCCACCCGGACGCCTGGATCGCCCCCACCGCCACCCTCATCGGCGACGTCGTCGTGGAAAAGGACGCCTCGGTCTGGTTCGGCGCGGTGATCCGGGCCGACTTCGGCCGGATCGTCATCCGGGAGGGCGCCAACATCCAGGACAACTCGGTGATCCACGTCAACGACGGTGTCTGCGAGGTCGGCAAGAACGTCACCGTGGGCCACCAGTGCCTGGTGCACGACTGCACGATCGGGGAGCAGGCGCTGATCGGCAACGGCTCGACGGTGCTCGACAAGGCGAAGATCGGCGCGCGGGCGCTGGTCGCGGCCGGGGCGACGGTCACGCCGTCGACGGAGGTGCCGGAGGAGGTCATCGCGATGGGCAGCCCGGCGAAGAAGTTCGTCCCGCTGACCGATTCGGCGCGGATGTGGGTCGAGCACAACGCGGCGATCTACCAGGAGCTGGCGCGCCGGCACCGCGCGGGAACAAAACAGCTTTGACTCTCCAGTAACTGGAGACTCTAGCTTCGGGGCATGGCTCCGAAGACGAAGAAACTCACCCACCAGGTCACCCTGGAACTCACCGCGGGCAACGCCCCGGTCGTCGACCTCGGCAAGATGCTGGGGCAGACCGGGGTCAACCTCGTCGAGATCAAGAAGGCCTACGACGCGGCGACGGCGGCCCAGCGCGGCGACATCGTGCCCGTCGTCGTCTCGGTGTTCGAGGACCGCTCGTTCGAGCTGCGGCTGAAGACGCCGCCGACGTCGTTCCTGATCAAGAAGGCGTTGGGGGACAAGGGTTCCGCGCGGCCGGGCCACGAGGTCGCGGGCAAGCTGACGAAGGACCAGCTGCGCGAGATCGCCCAGCGGAAGCTGCCGGACCTCAACACCTCGGACGTCGAGATGGCGATGCGCACGATCGCGGGCACGGCCCGGTCCATGGGCGTCGTGGTCGTCGACTGACGTGCGCAAGCACGCGGTCGTGCCGCCGTTCCACGCGCTGGACCCCGAGCTCGGGGTGGCGGAACGGTTGCTGCGCAAGGCAAATCCGGAGTTGAGCGCGATCGTCGCCCAGCTGCCCGACGAACACGCGGCCGCGCGCCGCCTCAACGCCGTGCTGGCGGAGGCCGGGGCGCGGCCGCGGCTCGTCGACACGGGCGCGGCGTGGCGGATCGTCTACGTGACGTCGCTGGTGAGCGAGAGCGAGCTGGCGGCCGGCGCCGCGGGCCTCGCCGAACTCGTTACGGTCGGCGGCTGGCGGCGGGTGAAGCGCTGCGCGACCTGCGCGCGGCCGTTCTGCGACCGCACTTCGGGGTGCACCCGCAAGTGGTGCGCCGAACACCGCCGGTCTTCGAGTGCGGTGGACTAGGCTCTTACGCGCAGCAGCGACTGGCGCCATCGAGGTGGAGCACCACCGGGAAGCGACGACGAGGCCGGCACCGCGCGCCTGGGTGAAGGCCACTCCAGAGCCGGAGTACGCCATGACACACCAGCCGAAACTGACCGCACTCGCCGCCGCCGACCCCGCCATCGCCGGGCTCGTCGAGGACGAGGCGAAGCGCCAGCACGACAAGATCCGCCTGATCGCGTCGGAGAACTACGTCTCGCAGGCCGTGCTCGAGGCGACCGGCACCGTGCTCACGAACAAGTACTCCGAGGGGTACGCGGGCAAGCGCTACTACGAGGGCCAGCAGTTCATCGACCAGGTCGAGCAGCTGGCCATCGAGCGGGCGAAGGCCGTGTTCGGCGCCGACCACGCGAACGTCCAGCCGTACTCCGGGTCGCCGGCGAACCTGGCCGTGTACCTGGCGTTCGCGCAGCCCGGCGACACCGTGCTCGGCATGGCCCTGCCGGACGGCGGGCACCTCACGCACGGCTGGAGCGTCTCCGCGACCGGCAAGTGGTTCAACCCGGTGCGCTACGGCGTCGCCAAAGAGACCGGCCGCGTCGACCTCGACCAGGTCCGCGACCTCGCCCGTCAGCACCGGCCGAAGCTGATCTTCGCCGGCGGCACGGCGATCCCGCGCACGATCGACTTCCCGGCGTTCGCCGAGATCGCGCGCGAGGTGGACGCGGTGCTCGTCGCCGACATCGCGCACATCGCCGGCCTCGTCGCGGGCGGCGCGCACCCGTCGCCGGTCGGGCACGCGCAGGTCATCACGACGACCACGCACAAGACGCTGCGCGGCCCGCGTGGCGCGATGATCCTGTCCGACGCCGACCACGCGAAGGCCGTCGACAAGGCGGTGTTCCCGGGGCTGCAGGGCGGTCCGCACAACCACACGACCGCGGCGATCGCCGTCGCGCTCGGCGAAGCGCAGCAGCCGTCGTTCAGCGAGTACGCGCACCGGATCGTCGCGAACGCCCGCGCGCTGGCCGACGCCCTGCTCGCCTGCGGGTACGACCTCGTGTCCGGCGGCACCGACAACCACCTGCTGCTGATCGACCTGACGAACAAGGGGGTCGCGGGCAAGCCGGCCGCGCAGGCGCTGGACCGCGCGGGTATCGAGCTGAACTACAACACGGTGCCGTTCGACCCCCGCAAGCCGTTCGACCCCTCGGGCATCCGGCTCGGCACGTCCGCGATCACCACCCGCGGCCTCCGGCCGGAGCACCAAGTCGAGGTAGCGGCGTGGATCGATCGCACGATCACCGCCGCGGCCGCGGCCGACGACTCCGCCCTGGACACGATCGCCGCGGAGATCCGCGAGTTCCTGGCGCCGTTCCCCATCCCGGGCTACTCCGCCTGACCCACCTCCCCGAGGGCGGCACTTTCACGTGAAAGTGCCGCCCTCGGCGTGTCCGGGGTCACCAGAAATTTGATTGCACGATGCAAGCTCTCTGGGAATACTTGGTCGAGACAAGTAGTTGACGGATACAAGCAACTACGACGAAGGCTGAGGGAGACCCACCATGAGCGACACCACCACGGCGGAAGGAGCAGCCGCTACGAACGGCAAACTGTCCCACCGCCAGATCCTGACCGTCCTGTCCGGGCTGATGCTCGGCATGTTCCTCGCGGCGCTCGACCAGACGATCGTCTCGAGCTCGATGCGCACCATCGCCGACGAGCTGCACGGCCTGTCCCTGCAGGCCTGGGCCACCACCGCGTACCTCATCACCGCGACGCTCTCGACGCCGCTGTACGGCAAGCTGTCCGACCTCTACGGCCGCAAGCCCATGTACCTGACGGCGATCTCGCTGTTCCTGGTCGGCTCGCTGGCCAGCGGCATGGCGACGTCGATGTACGAGCTGGCCGCGTTCCGCGCCTTCCAGGGCCTCGGCGCCGGTGGCCTGATGTCCCTCGCCCTGGCGATCATCACCGACATCACCGCGCCGCGTGAGCGCAGCAAGTACCAGGGCTACTTCATGGCGGTGTTCGGCATCTCGAGCGTCGCCGGGCCGGTCGTCGGCGGCTTCTTCGCCGGCATCGACACCTTCGCCGGCATCACCGGCTGGCGCTGGGTCTTCCTGGTCAACGTCCCGATCGCGCTCGCCGCGCTGGTCGTCGTCACCAAGGTGCTGAACCTGCCGCACACCCGCGTGGACCAGAAGGTCGACTACTGGGGTGCCGTCGCGCTGGCCACCGGCCTGGTGCCGCTGCTGATCGTCGCCGAGCAGGGCCGCGAGTGGGGCTGGGGCTCCGCCGCTTCGATCGCCATGTACGTCGTCGGCGCGCTGGGCGTGACCGCCTTCGTCTGGATCGAACGCCGGATGGGCGACGCCGCCCTGCTGCCGCTGCGCCTGTTCAGGCGCCCGGTGTTCCGGATGTCGACGCTCGTCACGGTCGTGCAGGGCGCGGGGATGTTCGGCGCGATGATGTCGCTGCCGCTGTACCTGCAGATCGTCAAGGGCGCGACGCCGACCCAGGCCGGCCTGCAGATGCTCCCGCTGACGCTGGGCATCATGTCCGCGAGCCTGACCAGTGGCCGGCTGATCTCGAAGACCGGGCGCTACAAGATGTTCGCGGTGGCCGGGATCGGCCTGATGGCGGCGGCGCTGTTCGCGCTGTCCACGATCACCGTCGACAGCTCGCTCGCGCTGGTCATGATCATCGCCTTCGTGATCGGCCTCGGCCTCGGCGCCTCGATGCAGACGCTGGTGCTGGCCGCGACCAACGACGTCCGCCCGCAGGACATCGGCGTCGCCACCTCGGCGGCGACGTTCTTCCGGCAGATCGGCGGCACGGCGGGCACCGCGGTGTTCCTCTCGATCCTGTTCGGCACGGTCGGCGACCGGATCGCGAACGCCATCCGCTCGGCGATGACCCAGCCGGCCTATGTGACGGCGCTGGCGCAGCACCCGGAGTTCGCGAAGCAGATGCAGAGCGGTCTGGACGTCAACGACACGTCGTTCCTGTCCACGCTCGACCCGACGCTGGCCCGGCCGATCCTGCAGGGCTTCGCCGAGTCGATGAGCACGGTGTTCCTGGTCGGCGGGATCGTGCTGACCGTCGGGTTCGCCCTGGTGTGGTTCCTCAAGGAGAAGCCGCTCTCGGACAAGTCGGCGATGGAGCAGCGCGCGGAAGCCGAGGCGGACGCTCCGGCCCTCGCCCTGGCGCACTGACCGCGTGAAAGAGGCCCCCTCGGGAATCCCGAGGGGGCCTCTTTCACGTGCGGTCTCAGTGACCGGTCCCGTTGGCCTCTTCCTTGGCCAGGCGGTCGGTCTCGCGCTCGTACGAGCGGGCGATCTCGTTCTCGGCCTCGGCGCGGCCGACCCAGGACGAGCCTTCGACGCTCTTGCCGGGCTCGAGGTCCTTGTAGACCTCGAAGAAGTGCTGGATCTCGAGCTTGTGGAACTCGTTCAGGTGGTGGATGTCGCGCAGGTGCTCCAGGCGCGGGTCGTTCGTCGGGACGGCGAGGACCTTGTCGTCCGGGCCCTTCTCGTCGGTCATCCGGAACATGCCGATCGCGCGGCAGCGGATCAGGCAGCCCGGGAACGTCGGCTCCTGCACGAGGACGAGCACGTCCAGCGGGTCGCCGTCCTGGCCGAGGGTGTCGTCGATGAAGCCGTAGTCGGCCGGGTACTGCGTGGCCGTGAACAGGGTCCGGTCCAGCTTGATGCGGCCGGTCTTGTGGTCGACCTCGTACTTGTTGCGCTCCCCTTTGGGGATTTCGATCGTGACGTCGAACTCCACGCCTGTCCTCACTGCTTCTTCATAGGTCCCGGGCACTTGTACTGCGGGGGTCCGGGTGGCGAAGCCCCCGGCCGGGGCGGAGCCCCGAATGTCACAGCCACGCGTCGCGGGCGGCAACCTTCATGACTGTCTTGACGTCTCCTAGTGTGGACTACGGCCTGCGTCCGGGTCGCATCGATGTCGGCCCGGAGGCATGTGAGCTTGGCCCCTTCCGGGGCAGGTGAGAAGGAGTGGTGGGTGCCGGAAAACGACCAGCCGATGTGGCCGTCGTCGGACGAAGACGGCTCGTCGTCCGGTGCGCGGGAGACCACGCCGATGGCGCTGCCCGACCCGCCGGCGAGCGCTCCGGACGGGCCCGGCGTGCCGAAGGTCACAGGCAGTGAGGCGCCGAAGGGATCGTGGTTCGCGCCGAACGTCGCGCCCGAACCGGTCCCGGGCCTGAACGCGCCCGCGGAGGAGCCGCCACCCTCGCCGCCCCCGGCGAAGCAGGACCTCGCCGACCGGCTGGGGTCCCGCGAATCGAAGCCGAAGCCGGAGCCCAAGCCGGCCGAGGCCGCGCCGGCGCCGGTCGCGGAGAGCACCCAGTACATCGACGTCAAGCAGGCCGAGAGCACCCAGTACATCCAGGCCGAGCCGAAGTCCGCGGACCCCCAGAGCACCCAGCAGATGGCGCCGCGGAAGACGCCGATCGTGCCGGTGGAGCGCAACGTCTGGCCCGCCGAGCAGCAGGAGCGTCACGACGAGCCGCAGGCCGAGAAGCCCGAGGCGCAGCCGTGGCGCGAAGAGCTCCAGCTCTGGCGCGAGGAGCAGCAGCGTCGCGAAGAGCAGCTGAAGCGTGCGGAGACGCGCCGCCAGGAGCCTCAGCAGCGAGCCGACGCGCCCTGGGCGCAGCGCATCGACGTGCCGGAGCGCACGGCCGAGCCTGCCGAACGGCGTCCCGGCCTGCCGCCGGAACCGCCGCGTGGGGTCGTCCCGTCGGCGTCCGCCGGCTCGCTGGCCCGGCCGCAGCGGATCGAGCCGGACGGGCAGCGGTTCGACGCCGAGGCGACCGTCGGGATCGAACGGCCCACCCAGTTCCCCGGCGCCTTCCAGCAGCAGCCCCAGCCTCGCAACGAGCCGCCCGCGGAGCCTCCGCCGCCCCCGGCCGAGCCCGCGGCCGCCGAGGAGCCGCCGAAGAAGCGCCGCAAGGGCAAGATCATCGCCATCGTCGCGGTCGTCGTGCTGCTGCTGGCCGGCGGCGGGGTCGCCGCGGCGATGCCGAAGGTGTCGAACCGGCTCGGCCTGCCGTGGGCGCCGAACGCGCCGAAGGGCGACAGCCCCGACCCGGCCGCCGCCACGCGCCAGTTGCAGGGACCCAACACCTCGGGACAGGCGCCGACGGCGAACGGCGTCAAGTCGGCGCTGGCCGCCGCGGCCGGCAACAGCGCGCTGGGGCAGCTCAACGGCAGCGTCGTCGACCCGGTGACCGGCACGACGCTGTGGGACCACAGCGCGTCGACCGCGGTGACCCCCGCGTCGACGACGAAGGTGCTCACGACCGCGGCCGCGCTGCTGGCGATGGACCCGAACACGCGGCTGTCGACGAAGATCGTCCAAGGCGCCGACCCGGGCACGGTGATCCTGGTCGGCGGCGGTGACGTCACCCTGACCGCGCTGCCGCTGGGCACCGAGTCGCCGCTGTACCCGGGCGCCGCGCACGTCGACGACCTCGTCGCGCAGGTCAAGAAGGCGAACCCGAACGTCAAGAAGGTGCAGGTCGACCTGAGCCTCTTCAAGGGCGCGACGACCGCGCCGGGCTGGGCCGCGGGTGACGCGCCGTCGACGTTCGCCACCCAGATCGGCTCGGTGATGGCCGACGCCGGGCGCCAGGACCCGAGGAACAACAACTCGCAGCGCGTGCCCAACGCGGGCAGCGCGCTGGCGGGGACGATCGCGTCGAAGCTCAGCGCGTCGCCGGGCGGCCAGGCGACCGCGCCGAAGGACGCGAAGGTCCTCGCCGAGGTCAAGTCGGCCCCGCTGACCGAGCTGGTCGCCGACACGATGGAGCTGTCCGACGACGTCCTCGCCGAGGCCCTCGCCCGGCAGGTCGCGCTGGCCACCGGCCAGGAGGCGACCTTCGCGGGCGGCGCCGCGGCGACCATCAAGGTGCTCAAGGACCACGGTTTCGACACCGCCGGCGTCAAGCTGTCCGACGGCAGCGGCATCTCGACGGAGAACAAGATCCCGGCGAAGCTGCTGACCCAGCTGATGGCGGCCGCGGCGGCGCCGGAGGGCAAGAACCCGAACACGGCCAAGCTGCGCGCGATGCTGGCCGGCCTCCCGGTGGCGGGCGGCTCGGGCACCCTCGCGGACAAGCGGTTCGAGACCCCGGCGTCCCAGGCCGGCCGCGGCTGGGTGCGGGCGAAGACGGGCACGCTGACCGGCGTCAACACGCTCGCCGGGCTGGTCCTGGACCAGGACGGGCGGGTGCTGGTGTTCGCGTTCATGTCGAACGGCTCGGACCAGCAGCCGGGCCGGGACGCGATCGACGCCCTCGCGACGAGCCTGCGCAAGTGCGGGTGCGCGTAGAACCGTACGAAGATCGTGGCCGGAAACCGACCCGGGCCAGGTAGCGTCGGAAGGGTGAGTCAGGAAACCGAGACCCGGCCCATGGTCGACTGGGCGCTCGCCGCGCAGACGGGCGCGCTGCTCGTGCGCGGCGGCCCGCAGGTTCCGCGTGAAGTGGCCGAGGCGGCCGTCACCGACCTGCGTGAGCTGACCAGCGAAGCCGAAGGGCACGTCCGGGAGCTGACGAACCTGGGCCTCGACCTGCCGCTGCTCCCCGGCGAAGTCGTCGACCGCCCCGGCTGGGTTCGCTCGGCCGCGAACGGGCTGGACGCGCTGACCGGGCGTGCGCTGCCGCGGCAGGGCGGGCCGTTCGGGCCGATCCTCGCCGGTGGCGCCGGCGTGCAGACCGGGCTCGTGCTCGCCTTCCTGGCCAGCCGCGTGCTCGGCCAGTACGACCCCTTCGGCGGCCCGGACCGGGAAGGGCAGCTGCTGCTCGTCGCGCCGAACGTCGTCGCCGCCGAGCGGGCGATGGACGTCCCCGGCCGCGACTTCCGGCTCTGGGTCTGCCTGCACGAGTGCACCCATCGCCTGCAGTTCACCGCGGTCCGCTGGCTGCGCGACTACTTCGCCGACGAGGTCGAGCGGCTCGTCGCCGGGCTCGCGGGCGGTGGCTCCGACAGCCTCGCCGACCTCGTCGGACGGCTGCCCGAGGCGATCAAGCAGGGGCCGAAGCTGAACCTCGCCGAGCTGCTCCAGGGGCCGAAGGAACGCGCGGTCTTCGACCGGCTGCTGGCGCTTTCGACGCTGCTGGAAGGCCACGCCGACTTCGTGATGGACGCCGTCGGCCCGCGGGTCGTCCCGAGCGTCGACACGATCCGCGCGCGGTTCACCGCCCGGCGCAAGGGCGGCGGCGTCTTCGACCGGCTGCTGCGCGCGCTGCTCGGCGTCGACGCGAAGATCCGCCAGTACGAAGAAGGCGCGAAGTTCACGAAGCACGTCGTGGACGCGGTCGGCATGGAGGGCTTCAACGCCGTCTGGCGCTCGCCGAACACCTTGCCCTCGCGCGCCGAGATCGCCGACCCGGCCGCGTGGGTCCGGCGCCTGCACGGATGACCGGGCCGGCGGTCGCGGCCGTCCGCCGGGCCGTCCGGGGCTTCCTGGAGGCGGTCGAGGCCCCGCCTGAAATCTGTGTCGGGGTCTCCGGCGGTGCCGACTCCCTCGCGCTGTGCGAGGCCACGGCGTACGTCGGGCACCACCGCGGCCACCGCGTCCGCGCGCTGGTCGTCGACCACGGCCTGCAGCAGGGGTCGGCGAAGATCGCGCTCGACGCGGCCGCCGCGGCGAAGTCGCTGGGCGCCGACGAAGCCGAGGTGCGCCGGACCGACGTCACCGGCCCGGGCGGCCCGGAAGCCGCCGCGCGCAAGGCCCGCTACCGCGCGCTCGCCGGCCACGACCTCGTCCTGCTCGGCCACACCCTCGACGACCAGGCGGAAACCGTCCTGCTCGGCCTCGGCCGCGGCTCCGGCCCGCGCAGCATGGCCGGCATGCGCCCGTTCGACCCGCCGTGGGGCCGTCCGCTGCTCGCCGTCCCGCGCGCCACCACCCGGGCCGCCTGCGCCGAGCTCGGCGTCGAGCCCTGGGAGGACCCGCACAACGCCGAACCGCGCTTCACCCGCGTCCGGTTGCGCACCGAGGTCCTGCCGTTGCTGGAGGACGTCCTCAACGGCGGCGTCGCCGGCGCACTCGCCCGCACGGCCGCGCAGCTGCGTGAGGACAGTGAGGCGCTGGACACATTGGCGGACATGATCTTCACCCGCGCGGGCGGCCCCGAAGGGCTGGATGCGGCAACACTCGCGCCCGAGCCTGCGGCGGTGCGCCGGCGGGTTCTTCGCAGGTGGCTGCTGCAATCGGGTGTGCGCGAGCTCACCGACAAGCACCTGCGCGCGGTCGACGACCTCGTCGCCCGGTGGCGTGGTCAGGGCGGTGTGTGGTTGCCGGGCAACTTGGAGGCGCGGCGGGCGCATGGCAGGCTCTGCCTCACCTCCCAACCCACCACACGAGGGGACTGACCCGTGTACGAGGGCGAAATCGCCTCCGTGCTCGTCACCGAGCAGCAGATCAAGGACAAGATCACGGAGCTGTCGGCGCAGATCGCCGCCGACTATCCGGCCAACGGGCAGGGCGAACTCCTGCTGGTGGGTGTCCTGAAGGGCGCGGTCATGTTCATGACCGACTTCGCCCGCGCGCTGCCGCTGCCGACGCAGCTGGAATTCATGGCCGTCTCCTCGTACGGCTCGGCGACGTCGTCGTCCGGCGTCGTGCGGATCCTCAAGGACCTCGACCGGGACATCGCCGGCCGGGACGTGCTGATCGTCGAGGACATCGTCGACTCGGGCCTGACGCTGTCGTGGCTGCTGAAGAACCTCGCGAGCCGGAACCCGGCGTCGCTCGAGGTCGTTTCGCTGCTGCGCAAGCCGGAAGCGGTCAAGGTGGACGTCCCGGTGAAGTACATCGGCTTCGACATCCCGAACGAGTTCGTCGTCGGCTACGGCCTCGACTACGCCGAGCGCTACCGGGACCTGCCGTACATCGGGACGCTTGACCCGAAGGTGTACACCGCGTAGTTCACCGACCGTTCACCGCATCCACCGGATCTGCGGAACCCCGGCTGCGTTGATTGCGTCATACGCTCTGATCACGTGCGTTAACCTATGCGAAGACCATTCGTGCCCGCGGTGACCGGGTCGGGGGAACGGGAGAGAGCTCAGATGGGGAACAGCAGCGCTGCCGACGCGAACGCCTTCAAGGCCGCGGCCGCGGCGGGTCAGGTCGGGATCGACCCCGACGCCGCGCAGACCGTGCTGAACAAGATCCGCACCGGCAAGGACGCCGTCGAGGCCCTCCTCGCCGGCGCGGGCACGCTCGCGCAGCCGCCGAAGCTCGGGGACAACCCGGTCGGCAACGCGATGGCGGCCAAGTTCGTCCAGCGCGCCGACGGCGGGAACGACTCCTACGCCGCCGCGCTGCAGAACCTGCTCGACCAGTACACCGCCGCCGAGGAGGGCATCGTCACGGCGATGTCCCGGTACCACGAGATCGACCAGGCCGCGGCCGACCCGTTCCGCAACGCCTGAGCCCAGAGGGGGATTTCGAAGTCATGGCTCCGAACCACAGCGACCAGCCTTCGTCGGCCGACCCGGGCTCGCTCGTCCCGCTCGGTGACAACTCGACGTCGCAGAACATCGTCGACAACGCCCGCGGCAGCGCCGGCGGCTTCGACATGGGCAGCGACCGCGCGATCGCCAACCCGCCGAACTGGAACGCGCAGGCCAGCCAGCAGCTCTACAACGGCGCGGTCAACAACAACGACCCCGGCACGGCCGAGGCGACCGGGCACGCCTGGGCGCACCACGGCTCCGAGCTGAAGCAGGCGTCCGACCACCTGTACAACGCGATCTCCGAGCTGGGCAACGCGTGGGTCGGCCGCGGTGCCGCGGGTGCGCAGGGCGCGCTGGTGGCCATCGCGAACTCCGGCTCGCAGGCCTCCGACGCCGCGCACACGATGTCCGACCGGCTCGCCCGGCAGGCCTCGGCGGCCGCCGAGGTCAAGAAGATGCCGGCCCCCAAGGACTACGACCCCAAGCAGGCCATGGCGGCGGCGCTGGCGGGCGGCCCGGCGGCCCTGATCGCCGACCAGAAGGCGCAGGCCGACGCCGCGAACGACGTCAAGGCGCAGCAGGTCGCGTTCTTCAACGCCTACACCAAGGCGATGAGCGAGGTCGACAGCTCGACCCCGAGCTTCGGCCCGGAGTCGCTCGGCATGAAGCCGACCGGTTCGCACAACTCCGTGTCCTTCAACGGCATCAGCTCGGTCGGCAGCACCGGCCCGGTCCAGGGCCTGTCCGGCGCGGGCGGCGCTGTATTCGCCTCGAGCGGCTCGGGCTTCGGCGGCCACGGCGGCGCGTTCGACGCGCAGCACGCGGCGGTCGGCCCGAACGGCGTCCACGGCGGCGCCTTCGGCCACGACGCGGCGGCGCTCGGCAGCGACGGCGGCGCGGGCGGCACGGCCACCGGCACGGGCACGAACACCGGCGCGGGCCACGTCACCACGGGTGCCGGCCAGCAGGGCGGCGGCAACCCGCTGAGCAAGATCGGCATGGGCCTCGGCATCGGCGGCGCGGCGGGCGGCCTCGGCGCGCTGGCTTCCCGCGCGCTGGGCAAGGGCGGCAAGTCGGGCGCGAAGGCGAACGACACGTCGCTGGCGTCGGCCGAGGGCCAGAGCGCCGCGTCGGCCCAGGCGCCGCAGCAGGGTCTCGTCTCGTCGGCGGGCACCATCGGCGGGCAGACCCCGCCGCCGATGAACCCGGGCATGGGCGGCATGGCCCCGCAGGGTGCCCAGGGCGAGCAGGACGAGGAGCACACGCACGCGTCGTTCCTCATCGAGGCCGACCCGGACGCGGCCTTCGGCGCCGACCAGGCGACCCCGCCGCCGGTGATCGGCGCGTGGTCCGAGGACGACGAGAACCGCTGATCCTTTCGGGCCGGGCACGCCGACGGCGGGCCCGGCCCGGTTTCTCTTGGGGGTGGCTCGATGCCGAACGCTGAGCTGCTCACCCCGGTCGAGGTGGACTTCCTGTGGGAGTCCGCCGGGCTGGGCGAGCTGCCGTACCCGCTGCGCGTCCGTTCGCACGGGGAGACCATGGACGAGCGGTCGCTGCTGCGTCGGCGCACGTTGGAAGGGCTGGCCGCGCGCGGGCTCGCCGACGGCCGCGGCCGGCCGGAACCGCACGTCGAGGACTACTTCGGCGTGCTGGCGCAGGCCGAGCTGAGCCTGGACGCGGTCCAGCTGATCGCCCCGGACGCCGAGCCGCTGCTGGCGATCGCCGGCGTGCTGGGCGGCCAGGGCCTGCTGGCGGTCCAGGACACGCGGGGCCTGCACCTGCAGCCGTGCCCGGTGGACGGCTTGGCGAGCGCGATCGTCTCCCTGCTCCCGGGCGCCCCGCGGGGTTCGGAGAAGTCGGTCACGGTCCCGCTGGAGCAGCTGGTCGGCGCGCACGGCGTCGACTTCCTGTCCCGCCGCGGCAACGGCGATGAGCGCGCGTCGGCCGACGAGGACCGCAAGGCGCTCGCGAAGCTGCACGCCCAGCCGCGGCTGCGCGGCGGCCAGATCGCGGCCAACGCGCGGTCCCGCGTGGGCGGCCGCACCCGGACGCCGGTGCTGAGCTGGTTCGACACCGAGACGGGCCGGTACTTCACCCAGGCGAGCCGCGGCCGCGACGGCCGTGACTGGATCACGATCGCCCCCGCCGACGCGGCGACGTTGCGCCACCGGCTGGGCGAGATGCTGGCGGGGGCCGCGCAGACCAGCACGGTTTGACGGCCGCTCCGGCGCCTCTGCCAAGATCGGGCTCCGGCTTCTCCGAACGTGCTCGTCACTTTTTGTCGGTGGTGCGGGCTACGCTGAGCAAGAGTCCGATCCGGGAGAGTAGTGATGCAAGAGTTCTTCTCGCCGCTCGTGTTCGACTTCCTCTGGGAGTCGGCGCAGGTCGGCGAGCTGCCGTACCCGTTGCTGGTCCGGTCGCACGGCGCGACCGAAGACGAGCGCGTCTCGCTGCGCCACCGCGTCGACGCCGAGCTGAAGGCCCGCGGCATCCGCGATCCGCGCGGCAGGCTCGCGCCGCCGATCGAGGACGCCCTGCAGCTGCTGGCCTTCGCCCCGCTGACCATCGACGCGCTGCACATCCCGCAGTTCGAGGCGCCCACCGTCGGCGTGCTCGCGGCGGCCGACGACACCCTCGGCGTCCTCGCGGTCCAGGACGCCGACGGCATCTGGCTGCGGGACGTCCCACCGGACGGCCTGGTGTCCGCCGTCGTCGGCGTGCTCCCGGCCGGCCCGCGCGGGAGCGAGGCGTCGGTCACACTCCCGCTGGACGACGCCCTGCGCACCGCGCCGATCCGGGTGCCCGTCTCCCTGCCGTCGAACCCGGGCGAGGACCGCGGGCGGGCGCGCCGGACGCCGCTCAGCGAACGCGTCACGGCCGACCCGCGGGAGGCCTACGGCCGGATCTCCGGGCAGCCGCGGCAACGCGGCGGTCAGCTGGCAGCGAACAGCCGATCGCAGGTCGGGGCCAAGCAGCGGTCCCGGGTGCTGGCCTGGTTCGACACCGCGACCGGGCGCTACCTCAGCCTCTCCCGCGCAGGTACGGACGGCCGCGAGTGGGTCACGGTCGCCCCCGCCGACCCGGCCACGCTCCGGACCCGGCTGGGCGAGATGGTGAGCAGTGTGTCGGACGGCACGCGTTAGCTTGAGGTGCGTGGACGCCGGGCGGGAACCCGGGCGCGGTATCGCCCGTTGACCTGCGAGAGGCTCACAGGGGATGAACGCGGCAGCGGACGGTACCCTGATGGGACGGCGGCCCGGGCACCACGGGTTGTCAAGATCGTGATGGCGGGTATCACAGGAGCCGCCCAACCAGGGAGGGTCGAGGCCACCAGGGCCGAGTCGTATGAACCGGAAGAGCGTGCTCAGGAACCCACTGCTGTGGATCGTCGCGGGGTTGCTGGCGTTGTTCGCGTACAACACGATCTTCGACAGTGATCGTGGGTACACCCAGGCACCCATCTCGGTGGCGAACTCCCAGATCTCCTCGAACAACGTCAAGGAAGCCAGCCTCGAGGACAAGGAACAGCAGCTCAAGCTGCTGCTGTCCAAGCCCATCGACGTCGACGGGCAGCAGGTCACCCAGATCATTTCGCAGTACCCCTCGGACGCCACCCGCCCGATCTACGACTCGTTGATCGCGGCGAAGAACGGCGGCCAGCCGATCAAGTTCACCACCAAGGTGACCCAGCAGGGCGTGCTGACGCAGATCCTCATCTTCGCCATCCCGCTGGCCCTGGTCCTGGGCCTGCTGATGTGGATGATGAACAACGCGCAGGGCGGCGGCAACCGCGTCCTCAACTTCGGCAAGTCCAAGGCCAAGCAGCTGAACAAGGACATGCCCAAGACGACCTTCGGGGACGTCGCGGGTGCCGACGAGGCCGTCGAAGAGCTGTACGAGATCAAGGACTTCCTGCAGAACCCGGCGCGCTACCAGGCGCTGGGCGCGAAGATCCCGAAGGGCGTGCTGCTCTACGGGCCGCCCGGTACCGGTAAGACGCTGCTCGCGCGAGCCGTCGCCGGCGAGGCGGGCGTGCCGTTCTACACGATCTCCGGCTCGGACTTCGTCGAGATGTTCGTCGGTGTCGGTGCGTCGCGTGTGCGTGACCTGTTCGAACAGGCCAAGCAGAACGCGCCGTGCATCATCTTCGTCGACGAGATCGACGCGGTCGGCCGCCAGCGCGGCGCCGGCCTCGGCGGCGGCCACGACGAGCGCGAGCAGACCCTGAACCAACTGCTCGTCGAGATGGACGGCTTCGACGCCCGTGGCGGCATCATCCTGATCGCGGCCACCAACCGGCCCGACATCCTCGACCCGGCGCTGCTGCGCCCCGGCCGGTTCGACCGGCAGATCCCGGTGTCCGCGCCCGACCTGCGCGGCCGCAAGGCGATCCTCGAGGTGCACGCCAAGGGCAAGCCGATCGCGCAGGGCACCGACCTGGGCAGCCTCGCCAAGCGGACCGTCGGCATGTCCGGCGCCGACCTGGCGAACGTGCTGAACGAGGCCGCGCTCCTCACCGCCCGCCAGAACGGGCACGTGATCACCGACGCGGCACTGGAGGAGTCCGTCGACCGCGTCGTCGGCGGCCCCGCCCGCAAGAGCCGGATCATCTCCGAGAAGGAGAAGAAGATCACGGCCTACCACGAGGGCGGGCACGCGCTCGCCGCGTGGGCGATGCCGGACATCGAGCCGGTGTACAAGCTGACGATCCTGCCGCGCGGCCGCACGGGCGGGCACGCGCTGCTCGTCCCCGAGGACGACAAGGACCTGATGACCCGCTCCGAGATGATCGGGCGGCTGGTCTTCGCGATGGGCGGCCGCACGGCGGAGGAGCTCGTCTTCCACGAGCCCACCACCGGCGCGTCGGCGGACATCGAGCAGGCGACGAAGATCGCCCGCGCGATGGTCACCGAGTACGGCATGAGCGCCCGGCTCGGCGCGGTCAAGTACGGCCAGGAGCAGGGCGACCCGTTCCTCGGCCGGTCGGCAGGCCGGCAGGCGGACTACTCGCTCGAGGTGGCGCACGAGATCGACGAGGAGGTGCGCAAGCTCATCGAGACGGCGCACACCGAGGCGTGGCACGTGCTCAACACCTACCGCGACGTGCTCGACGAGCTGGTCATCGAGCTCCTGGAGAAGGAGACGCTGACCCGCAAGGACCTGGAGCGGATCTTCGCGACGGTCGAGAAGCGCCCGCACATCACCGTGTTCAACGAGTTCGGTGAGCGGACGCCGTCGGACAAGCCGCCGATCAAGACCCCGGGCGAGCTGGCGATGGAGCGCGGCGAGCCGTGGCCGCCGCCGGAGAAGGAGAAGCCGGTCCTGAAGCCGGAGCCGACCCCGGTCGGCACCGCCCAGGGCGCGGGCGACCTCCCGGGCGGCCCGCCGTACCCGGCACCGACCCCGGCCGACCCGAACGCGAACCCGTACGCCCCGCCGCAGCCGGGCGCCTACCCGAACGGCGGCCGTCCGTACGGCGGCCCGAACGGTGGCCCCAACGGGACGGCGCACTGGCCGCAGACGTACGGCGGCCAGCAGCCGGGCAGCTACCCGCCCGGCCAGAGCGGCCCCCCGAACTACGGTGCCCCTCCGGGCTGGACGCCCGCGACCTCGCCGGGCGGTCAGCCGGGCCAGTCGTGGCGGCCCGGTGGTGAAGAACGCCCTCGTGAGCACGGCTGGTTCGCCGACCAGGCGGGCAACCAGCAGAACGAGGGAGAACGACGTGACGTGGATGGACCCGAAAAGCCCCAGTGACGCCGACCGCCCGGTCTTCGACCAGGACCGGGCGGAGAAGGCGATCCGCGAGCTCCTTCTGGCGTGCGGCGAAGACCCGGAGCGGGACGGTCTCAGGGAGACCCCCGCCCGGGTGGCCCGCGCGTACCACGAGATGTTCGCGGGGCTGTACACCGAGCCGGACTCGGTGCTGGACCGCACGTTCGACGAGTCCCACGAGGAACTCGTGCTGGTCACGGACATCCCGATGTTCAGCCAGTGTGAACACCACCTGGTGCCCTTCCACGGCGTCGCGCACGTCGGGTACATCCCCAACGCTGCCGGGAAGGTCACCGGGCTGTCCAAGCTCGCCCGGCTCGTCGACCTCTACGCCAAGCGCCCGCAGGTCCAAGAGCGCCTGACCTCCCAGGTTGCCGACGCCATCGTGCGGAAGCTCGAACCGCGCGGTGTCATCGTCGTGATCGAAGCCGAGCACCTCTGCATGGCCATGCGCGGCATCCGGAAGCCCGGCGCGCGCACGACCACCTCCGCCGTGCGCGGGCAGCTGAAGACTTCGCCGTCGTCGCGGGCGGAGGCGCTCGACCTGATCAGGGCGCGCCGGTGAGCGTGGGGCTTCCCGCTCCCGGCCGGTGCGTCGTGATGGGCGTGCTGAACGTGACGCCCGATTCCTTTTCGGACGGTGGCCGCTACCTCGGGCTCGAGCAGGCCCTGGAGCACGCGCGCGCGATGTGGGCGCGTGGCGCCGACCTGATCGACGTCGGCGGCGAGTCGACCCGGCCCGGGGCGGCCCGGGTGGACGCCGACACCGAGATGCAGCGCATCCTGCCGGTCATCCGGACCCTCGCCGGCGAAGGGATCGCGCTGTCGGTCGACACGACCCGCGCGGCCGTCGCCGCCGCGGCGCTCGAAGCCGGGGCGCACATCGTCAACGACGTCTCGGGTGGGCTGGCCGATCCGGACATGGCGCGCGTCGCCGCGGACAGCGGGGTGCCGTGGGTGCTGATGCACTGGCGCGGGCACAGCAAGGACATGCAGGCGCTCGCGTCCTACGACGACGTTGTCGCCGATGTGCGGGCCGAGCTGCTGTCCCGGGTGGACGAAGCGCTCGCCGCGGGGGTCGCCGAGAGCGCGATCGTGCTGGATCCGGGGCTGGGTTTCGCGAAGAACGCCGAGCACGACTGGGCGTTGCTGCGCGGGCTGGATTCGTTGCTGTCGCTGGGGTTCCCGGTACTCGTCGGGGCTTCGCGCAAACGGTTTCTCGGTCGTCTGCTGTCCGAAAAGGACGGCACACCGCGGCCGCCGGACGGCCGTGAGGACGCCACGGCCGCCATCTCCGCGCTCGCCGCCGCCGCGGGGGCGTGGGGCGTGCGGGTGCACGAGGTCGGGGCGTCGCTGGACGCGGTCGCCGTGGCCGCCGCTTGGTGGAAGGGTTCCCCCGATGTCTGACCGGATCACGCTGACCGGCCTGCGCGTGTTCGGCCGCCACGGCGTGTTCGAGCACGAGAAGCGCGACGGGCAGGAGTTCGTCGTCGACGTCACGGTCTGGCTCGACCTCGGGCCGGCCGCCGCGTCGGACGACCTGACGAAGACGCTGCACTACGGCGAGCTGGCCGAGCTGGCGGCGGGGATCGTCGCGGGCGAGCCGTACGACCTGATCGAGAGCGTCGCGGGCAAGATCGCCGACGAGGTGATGCGCGACGAGCGGCTGAGCGCGGTCGAGGTGACGGTTCACAAGCCCTCGGCGCCGATCCCGCTGACGTTCGACGACGTCGCGGTGACGGTCCGGCGCGACCGATGAGCCGCGCGGTGCTGTCGCTGGGTTCGAACCTCGGCGACCGGCTCGGCTTCTTGCGGCTGGCGCTGGAAGCGGTGCGGCCGGCGCTGGTCGCGGTGTCGAGCGTGTACGAGACGAAGGCGTGGGGCGTCGAGGACCAGCCGGACTTCCTGAACGCGGTGTGCGTGGTCGACGACCCGGCGCGCGACCACTGGGCGTGGCTACGCACGGGCCAGGCGGCCGAGCAGGCGGCGGGCCGGGTCCGCGAGCTGCGCTGGGGCCCGCGGACGCTGGACGTCGACGTGGTCACGGTGGACGGCGTCGAGTCGGCCGACCCGGAGCTGCTGCTGCCGCACCCGGGCACACCGGACAGGGCGAGCGTGCTGGTGCCGTGGGTTGAGATCGAGCCGTTGGCGGTGCTGCCGGGCCACGGCCCGATCGCTTCGCTGCTGGCGGCCCGGCCGTCAGCCGAGGTGGCAACGGTCCGTCGGACGGACCTAGAACTGCGCTGACGCCGGGCTGTGGACAACTCCGGGCCCTGTGGACAACTCGAGTGCGCGGGCCCGGAATTGTCGGCCGCCGCGAGTAACGTTGAAACCGGGGGTCCCCCAGCGGGCGGCGGCCGGAAAAGACGGCCTATCGGTGCACCGGGCGGGTCCGTTACCGAGCGCGCCCGGCTGATCGCCGAGTTGCAGTCGCGGGTCGGCGAGTGCCCCTTCCGGACTCGTCGTGAGTGTTCAGGGCGGTTCTGACCGCCCTGAACACCCACGAGCCTCAGCCGCGCAACGCCTCGATCATGAAGCGGACCGCGGGCTGGGCCGTCGGGACCGGGGGCCAGCCGTTGATCGTCGCCAGCAGCTGCCAGTACCGCTCCGCCCGGGGGTCGCCGCTCGTCTCGAACCGGTCCGCCATTTCACTCCGGAACTCCGGCGACTCCGGGTCCTGGTCCGGGCGGGCCGTCGCCGCCGCGATCTCGGCCGCAAGCGTTTGCCCCGCTTCCGACGTCGGCGACTCTCCCGCCGCCACCGCCGCTTCGGCGCGTGAGACCCAGCTCGGCCAGTTCGACTGCCACGCGTCCGCCGGCTGCTGGAACTCGCCCGCCTTGATCTGCGCCGCCTGGGTCTCGCTCATGCCGCGGATCAGTGCCCGGAAGGACGGGTCCTGGACCAGCTCGGCGAACTCGATCCACGCCTCCAGCTGCTCGGGCGACGGGTCGTCCGGCAGTTCGGGCTTGCCTGCGCGCATGCGCTCGTAGAACCGCGAGTCGATCTCGAGCCCGGACACCATCTCGTCCCAGAACTCGTCCACCAGCCGCTTGCGCTCTTCGTCGGACATCGACGCGAGACGGTTCATCAGTTTCACTTCCTCCAGTTCGGAATCACGCTTGGCCACCGCGCGCAGCACCGCCCGGCGCAGCCGCAGGCGCCGGATCTGCTCGTCCAGCGCCTCGACGTGCCGGGTCGCCAGCTCGCCGACCGTCGCCGACTGCGTCAGCGCGGCGGAGACGTCGGCGAGGCCCAGCCCCAGCTCGCGCAGGGTGCGGACCAGCTCGAGCCGGGCCATCGCCGCGGCGTCGTAGAGGCGGTAACCGGCGTCCGTCCGCTCGGTCGGGGGCAGCAGGCCCTCGTCCGAGTAGAAGCGGATGGTTTTGACCGGCAGGCCGGTCCGCCGGGCCAGCTCGCCGATGGTGAAAGTCGCGGTGGTGCCCACAAGACGCATGATGAACTCTCCAGTCGGTGGAGAGTCAAGCCTCGCACGGTACGGTGGAAATATGCACTTCACCCGGCCCCGTGACCTGGTGGTGGCCGGGCTGCTCGGCCTGGTCCTCGGCTACCTGCTCTTCGTCGTCGCGTACGGCTCACTGCCGCAGCTGCCCACGTTCGCCGGCGTCACGTTCGCCGTGCTGGCCGCCGTCGAGGCCGGGCTCGCGCTCTCCATTCGCTCCCGGATCAAGAACGGCCGGGTCGTCGCCGCTATCGGGATCGCCCGATCGGTGGCGCTGGCGAAGGCTTCGTCACTCGCCGGAGCGTTCATGGGCGGCGCCTGGCTGGCCGCGCTCGCCTACGTTTTCCCGCGACGTGACGAACTCGTCGCCGCCGTGCTCGACACGCGGGCCGGCGTCGTCGGCGTCGCGTCGTCCGCGGCCCTGGTAGCAGCGGGTTTGTGGCTCGAGCACTGCTGCCGGACCCCGCGTGACCAAGACCGGGAGCACACCCGCGGGACGACCGGTTAGCGCTGGAATCCCACCGCTCGCGGGACCGAGTAGGTCTCGTTCGGATTACGAGCAGGTACGGTGTCAGGCATGACCGGCGTGGGTGACGACTCGCGCGGCCGCCTACTGGGCAGGCCGTGGCTCGTCGTCGGATTCGTCCTCGCCATCGGAGCCACCCTCGCACTGGTGCTCAGCGACGATCTCCGCTATCTCCGGCTCGGGATCGTCGCCGCCCTCTGGGCCGCCCTGATCGGCGCTTTCCTCGCCGTGAAGTACCGCAAGCACGCGGCACAGAGCGAGGACGCGGTCGCCGAGGCGCAGGCTGTGTACGAACTGGAGCTGGAACGCGAGATCGCGGCCCGGCGCGAATTCGAGCTGGAGGTGGAGGCCGAGAACCGCACCGCGGCCGACTCCAAGGGCCGCGAGGAGCTGGAGGCGCTGCGCGCCGAAGTCTCCGCGCTGCGCGACAGCCTCCAGTCGCTGTTCGGCGGCGAGGTGCTGCTCGAACGCGTCGCGCTGACCGCGCAGGCGACCCGGATGCGCAAGCTCTCCGACGAGAACCGCATGGTCACCGACGGCGCGCCGAAGAAGCGGCCCGCTCAGCTGATGGCCGGGAAGAAGCCGGCCGAGGCGGGCGAGCGGCCGACCGAGCTGATCGACCGCGTGCTCGACGAGCGGCGCCGCAAGGCGTCGGGCGGGAAGCCCGCGAACGGCAAGGGCCTCGGCAAGGGCAAGGGCTTCGGCGGCAAGCCGGTCCCCAAGACCCCGGCGAACGTCTCCGTGCAGAGCACCCAGCAGATTTCGCGGCCGACGCCGTTGAGCGAACGCCGGCCGCCGGTGCCGGCGGTCGACCCGGCGCTGAACGCCGCGCAGCGCGAGCTGAAGGCCGCCGAGCTGCGCGCCGAGGCGGCCCGCCGCCAGGCCGAGTCGCAGCCGATGCGGCTGCCGAAGCCGGACGAGGTCGCCGGCAACCAGCCCGAGCGCCGTCCCGAGGCCGCCGCCGAGCCGACGCGCCAGGTGCCGCGGCCCGAGCCGAAGACCGAGATCCGCCGCGCGCCGGAGCCGAAGACGGAGATCCGCCGTCCCGAGCCGCCGCCGGCACGCCGGGCGGAGCTGTCGAGGCCGGCGATGCGGCCCGCCGAGATGTCACGTCCCGACCTGCCGCGCGTCGACGCGCCGCGCCCGGCCGAGGTCTCGCGGTCGGACATCCCGCGCGTCGAACGCTCCATGCCCGACATCCCGCGGGTCGAGCGGTCGATGCCGGCGATTCCGCGGGTGGAGATGTCGCGCCCCGACATTCCGCGCGTCGAACGCTCGATGCCCGCGATTCCGCGCGTCGAGATGTCGCGTCCCGACATCCCTCGCGTCGAGATGTCCCGTCCGGACATCCCGCGGGTGGAGATGTCGCGGCCGGACCTGCCGCGCGTCGGCAACGGTGCGCGTCCCAAGCCGCCGGAGCCGCCGCGGCCGGCGCCCGCCCGCCCCGCTCCGCCGGTGAAGCCGTCGGAGATGTCGCGGTCGGACATCCGGCCGGTGACCGACCTGAGCGCGGCCTTCCAGAACCGCGACGACTTCGCCGAGCGCCAGCGGCCGAACCGGCCGAAGCCGCCGGAGCCGAAGACGCCGCCGATGCCGCGGGACGCCACGGCGTCGCGGCGCGACCTCCCGGTCGTCCCGCCGACGACTCCGGTGCCGAACAACGCGCCGGCGTCGCGGCAGCCGTCGCGCACGAACCTGCCGCCGGTGGTGCCCCCGACGACGCCGGTCCCGGCCGCCGACGGGCGCCGTCCGTCGCGGCTGGAGCAGTTCTCGCGGGCGGACATGTCGCCGATCCTCGACGAGCCGGCGTCGCGCCACGGGGGCTCGCACCGCGCGCCCGCCGACGCCGCGCAGACCGACGCGCCGATGGCGAACCCGACGCTGCCGGAGTCGGTCCGCAACTTCCAGGGCCGCTCGGGTGGCCGTCGCCGCAAGCCGGACGAGTCGCAGCAGCTGCCGGCCGTGCCCGCCGCGCCGCCGGAGCCGACGGGCGGTGGCCGCCGCCGTCGCCCGGACGGCGAGCCCCCGGCGTGGGAGGGCATGGTCGCCGAGCGGGCGTCGATGTCGCGCCGCAACATGGCCCCGGTCGACCCGGCGGACGTGGAGCAGAACGGCAACGGCCACAACGGCGCGAGCAACGGCCACGCCCGCAACGGCCGCCGGTCGGCCGAGGCGCCCCCGGGCAGCGGTTCGCACACGGCGGGCCGCTCGGTGAGCGAGCTGCTGGCCGCGAACGGCGGAACGGGCTCGACGCCCCGCCGCCGTCGCCGCGCGGAGGACTGACGCGCCGGTCGGGACCCAAGCGCCCCAAGGTGGCCTTCGGTGCGTGAGACGCACCGAAGGCCACCTTGGGTGCTCCTCCCATGCCCCCACCACCGCCCTCAACGGAGGCGCTTCGCGCCGCTGCGTCGATTCAACGCAACCAAGGCCGCCTTGGGGCGCACCCGAAGCCCCCGGCAGGTTGAACCCGCGCCATGTGTGCCAGGTGGCGTTTCTCTTCCTGTCCGGTCTGCGTAGGGTGACCGGCTGTGAGCGGAACCCTCTCGCCCGCGACGGGACTCGACCGGGGACGGCGGCCTCGCCGGATCACCGTGCTGCTGCCGGTGCTCGGCCTGATCGTGGTCGCCCTCTGCGGCCTGTTCCTCTTCGGCCTGGCCACCGCGCGGGTCGGCCCGCTCGCCGTCACCATCGGCGTGCTCGCCGCGCTCGTGCCGGTCGCCGGGGTCGTCGCCGGGTTCCTCTGGGTCGACCGCTGGGAGCCCGAACCGGCCAAGTTCCTGCTGCTCGCCTTCGCCTGGGGCGCCTGCATCGCGACCATCACCGCGCTGCTCATCAACACCACCGCCGAGGCCGTCGGGGACGAGCTGCTCGGCTCGGGCAGCGGCAACACCATCGCCGCGCTCATCTCCGCGCCTGTCGTCGAGGAAGCCGCGAAGGCCCTCTTCGTCGTGCTCATGCTCTGGCGCCGCTCGGACGAGTTCGACGGCGTCGTGGACGGCGTCGTCTACGCCGGGTTCAGCGCCGCCGGGTTCGCGTTCACCGAGAACATCTACTACTTCGGCCGCGCGTTCGCCGACTACGGCTTCGGGGACGGGCACAGCCAGGGCGTCATCACGGCGTTCTTCCTCCGCGGCGTCCTCGCGCCCTTCACGCATCCGCTGTTCGCCGTGCTCACCGGCATCGGGATCGGCATCGCCGCGCGCACGACCACGAAGGCGATGCGGGTCGTCGCGCCGGTCGCCGGCTACCTCGCCGCCGTCTGCCTGCACGCGCTGTGGAACAGTGCCGCGCTGCTCGGCGGGTCGAAGTTCCTCACCGTCTACTTCCTGATCATGCTGCCGCTGTTCCTCGGCGTGGTCTACCTGGTCGTCCTGCAACGACGGCGGGAGCAGCGCATCATCGCCGCCGCCCTGCCGCACATGGCCGCCGCGCGGTGGATCGCGCCGTCCGAGGTCGACCTGCTGGCCAGCCTGCCCGGGCGACGCGCCTGGCGGCGGCAGGCGAAACGCCAGTCCGGCAAGCGCGCCGCGAAGGCCGTCGCCGTCTACCAGGCCAGCGTGACCGAGCTCGCGTTCCTGGACCGTCAGGAGCTCACGAGCGACGCCGACCGGCAGCGCCAGCAGGAGCTGCTGCGCACGTTGAAGGCCGCCCGCGCGGAGGCGACGCGCCTCGCCGACGAGGCCGCCCGAGGGTGACCCGGTCCGGGTGAAGCTGGTCACCCGGGCTCAACGCATCGCGCTCAATCGAGTTAGTCTCGCGCCGTTCGTCCGGTACCCGGAAAGGGACTGGAACGAGAGCAGAGGGAGTCTGCCAGCCATGAGCGTCCACAGGCGCACGCCATGATGAGGCCCGCTCGCCTGGCGGTCGGCGTCGTCTCCGCCGGCCGGGTGGGCAGTGTGCTCGGTGCCGCGCTGGCCCGGGCGGGACACACCGTGGTCGCCGCGTCGGGGCTGTCCGCCGCGTCGCTGGCCCGTGCCGAACGCCTCCTCCCCGACGTGCCCCTGCTGCCGCCCGACGAAACCGTCCGCCAGGCGGACCTGGTGCTGCTCGCCCTTCCCGACGACGCGCTGGCCGGCATGGTCCGCGGGCTCGTCGCGACCGAGTCGCTGCGGCCCGGCCAGATCGTCGTGCACACCTCCGGCGCGCAGGGCATCGACGTGCTCGCCCCCGCGGCCGACGTCGGCGCGCTGGCGCTCGCGCTGCACCCGGTGATGACGTTCACCGGCCGCGAAGAGGACCTCGAGCGGCTGGCGGCGTGCAGCATCGGCGTCACGGCGGCGGCCGACGACGAGGCGGCCTGGAACGTCGGCGAGGCGCTCGCGGTCGAGATGGGCGCCGAGCCGGTGCGCATCCCCGACTCCGCGCGAGCGCTCTACCACGCTGCGTTGACCCACGGCGCGAACCACCTGATGACGCTGGTCGCCGACTGCGCGGAAGTCTTGCGGGAAGCGGGAATCGGGCATTCCGAGCGCCTGGTGGCACCACTGCTTTCGGCGGCGTTGGATAATGTGCTGCGACACGGCGACCGCGCCCTCACCGGGCCGGTCGCGCGTGGCGATCTCGGCACCGTCCGCAAGCACCTCGCGGTGCTGGCGGACCGGGCGCCGGAGGTGGAGCCGGCCTATCGCGCGCTGGCCAGGCGCACGGTGGCGCGTTCGTCGGCTGCCGGGCTGCTGGACACCGCGGCCGCCAAAGACCTCACCGAACTCCTCGACGATCCCGCCGAAGGGCAGCAAGACCAGTGACCACACCGAAATTCAGCCGCGGCACGTTGAACACGTTCGCGTCGCCGGAGCAGATGAGCCAGGTCAGCAAGGCTCTGCACGGCGTCGGCCGCAAGCTGGCGCTCGTGCCGACCATGGGTGCGCTGCACGCCGGCCACCGCGAGCTGATCCGCCGCGCGAAGCGGCTGCCGAACAACGTCGTGGCCACCTCGATCTTCGTCAACCCGCTGCAGTTCGGCGCGGGCGAGGACTTCGAGGCGTACCCGCGGCCGCTGGAGAACGACCTGGCCGTCCTGGGCGAGGACGGCGTCGAAATCGCGTTCACGCCCAGCGCCGACGCCCTCTACGGCGAGGGTGCGGTCGTGACCGTGCACCCGGGCCCGCTCGGCGACGAGCTGGAGGGCGCGGCCCGGCCCGGGCACTTCGCCGGCGTGCTGACGGTCGTCGCGAAGCTGTTCAACCTGCTTCGCCCCGACTACGCCCTCTTCGGAGAAAAGGACTACCAGCAGCTGGTCCTGATCAAGCGGATGGTGCGCGACCTGAACATCGACACGCACGTCATCGGCGTGCCGACCGTGCGGGAGCGCGACGGGCTGGCGCTGTCGTCGCGCAACGTCTACCTGACGCCCGAGCAGCGCGAAGACGCCGTCGTCCTGTCGGCCGCCCTCACCGCGGGGGCGTTCGTTGGGCGCGACGGTGCCGAGGCGGTCCTCGAGGCCGCGTGGAAGACCCTCGCCGCGCGGCCCGCGGTCGAGGTGGATTACCTGGAGTTGAGGGGAACCGACCTCGGGCCCGCGCCCGTCGATGGTGAAGCACGCTTGTTGATCGCGGCCCGGGTGGGGAGTACCCGGCTGATCGACAACGTTCCGGTGTTGCTCGGCGCCGCTGTCGAGCACCCGGAGCGGCTGGACGCAGGGGAATAGGAGTCCAACATGTACCGCACCATGCTCAAGTCGAAGATCCACCGCGTCACCGTGACCCAGGCCGACCTGCACTACGTCGGCTCGGTGACGGTCGACGAGGACCTGATGGAGGCCGCGGACCTGCTGCCGGGCGAACAGGTGTCCATTGTGGACATCACCAACGGCGCGCGGCTGGAGACCTACGTCATCAAGGGCGAGCGCGGCAGCGGCGTGCTCGGCATCAACGGCGCCGCGGCGCACCTGGTGCACCCGGGCGACCTGGTCATCCTCATCTCCTACGGGCAGATGGACGACGCCGAAGCCGCGACGTACGAACCGCGCGTGGTGTTCGTCGACGCCGACAACCGGATCGTCCACCGGCACGCCGACCCGGGCTACGCGCCGGAGGGGTCGGGGCTGCTGTCCGGCACGGTGACGCTGCCGCCCGAGGAGGAGACGGCGGTGTTCCCGGTCGCGGAGACGGCCGACGCCCGCCGCCTCGACGCGCTGCTGCACGCGGAAAGCTGACCCGCTTGCTGCTCACCGTCGACGTCGGCAACACGAACATCGTCCTGGGGCTCTGGTCCGGCCACGACCTGGTGGGCGACTGGCGCATGCGGACGGACGCGCGCATCACGGCCGACGAGCTGGCGTTGACGGTGCGCGGCCTGCTGGGCCCGCACGCGGATTCCGTGACGGGCATCAGTGCTTTGTCGACGGTGCCGGCGGTGCTGCGCGAACTGCGCGTGATGCTGACGCGGTACTACGCCGCCGTGCCGAAGATCGTGGTGGAGCCGGGCGTCCGCACGGGTGTGGCGCTGCTGGTGGACAACCCGAAGGAGGTGGGCGCGGACCGGCTGGCGAACACGCTGGCCGCGCACCACCTCCACAGTGGAACGGCGTGCGTGGTGGTCGACTTCGGCACGTCGACCAATGTGGACGCGATCTCGGCGCGCGGCGAGTTCCTCGGCGGCGCGTTCGCCCCGGGGATCGAGATTTCGGTGGACGCGCTGGCGTTGCGCGCGGCGGCGTTGCGGAAGGTCGAGCTGGTCCCGCCGCGGTCGGTGATCGGCAAGAACACCGTGGAGTGCCTGCAGTCGGGGATCCTCTACGGGTTCGCCGGGCAGGTGGACGGGCTGGTGCGGCGGATCGTCCGCGAGCTGTCGCCGAGCGGGACGGAACCGGTCGCGGTCTTGGCGACCGGCGGGTTGGCGCCGTTGGTGATCAGCGAGTCGGAGACGATCACCGACCACGTCCCGGATTTGACGCTGCTGGGGTTGCGGCTGGTCTACGAGCGGAACATCCGGCCCTAGTTTGTGGTCGCGCCGACGAGCGTGCGCACGAGTTCTTCGCCGTCGACGCCCCATTTTTCCGTGGCCAGGTGGCCGGTGATTTCGAGCCCGGCGATGCCGGGCGCGCTCGTGGCCGACGCGGCTACGGCGCGCCGGCCACGAACGCGCTACGCGATCGGGCGGGACGCGGGGTTGCTGCCGTGGTTGGTGCGCGTGCTGCCGGATCGGGTCCTCGACCGGATCACCGCGGCGACGCTGTGGCCGTACTTCCCGCGGTGAGCTTGGTCAGCCGCCGCCGTTCGAGGACGTACCCGAGGGCCGTCACCGCCAACGCCGGGAAGGCCACTTTGGCCTGCGGGAACCGCGCCTCACCCGGCGGGTCCACGGCCTTCGAGCCCGGGTAGGCGAGCGCGGAGATCTGCGTGAGCCAGTACAGCGAGGCCAGCGCGGCGCCGGCGTCGAGCCCGGCGCGGGTCGGCGCCCGCCACAGCTGCCAGAGGCTGGTGACGCCCAGCGCGAGCCCGAGGCTCATGGTCTGCCCGTTGTGGAACTTCGCGTGCGGCGGCCAAGCGGGGTTGTGCACGTGGGTTTCGTTCCAGTCGGCCCGGTACGGGCCGACCGCGGTCACGAGTGACGTCAGCGAGATCAGCGCTCGCCCCAACGATTTCCTGCTCATCTCCGCAGTATCGAACCTCCAGCTTGATCGAGGTCAAGGCGGTAGTGGTGCGCCGTGCGGAAGGTCGAGCCCGGGTCAGTGCAGCAGTTTCAACCCGACTACGCCCGCGACGATCAACCCCAGGCACGTGAGCCGCGCCGCCGATGCGGAATCGCCCAGTGCGACCAACCCGTACAGCGCCGTGCCGATCGTGCCGATGCCGACCCACACCGCGTACCCCGTCCCCAGCGGGATTTCGCGCAGCGCGTACGCCAGTCCGCTCATGCTGAGCACCAGTGCGACCGCGAACGTCACCACCGAAGCCGGCTTGAAGAACCCCTTGAGCGCCGCCGCCCACACCGTTTCCAGGATTCCGGACAGGATCAGGACCAACCAGGACATGAAAACCCTTTCGCAGTGCTTGTCCACACTGCGCCGTCTTGTCCTGACCGGGTACGACGCGCTCGTCCGGGACGTCGGGCGACGTCCCTTCCGAAGCTAGCATGACAAAAAATGTCTCAGCGGCGCCGGGCGCGCAGTCCCCACGTAATCAGCGGCAGGTCGAACTCGCCGCTCGCCGTCGCCGGATTCGAAGCCAGGAACTCGCGCAGCGTCGCCAGCAGCGCCGTCGACTCCTCCGGTGCCGACACGATCACCCTCGAATACGTCGCGATCGTTTCCAGCAGGCTCTCCGCCGTCCGCCGTTGCACATGGCGAAACCGGTCGCTTTCGAACGGTTCGAACTCCGGGTGCGCCACCTGCCGGAAATCGTCTACGGCCGCCGTGCGGCGGGCGCCCTCGCGGCCGAGTTCGGTGAACTTCGCCACCCACGGCACCGATTCGTCTTCGTAGTTCCACATCGGCACCAGCACGCCGCCCGGGCGCAGCACCCGCGCGATCTCCGTCATCGCCGCCGGCACGTCGAACCAATGGAACGCCTGGCCGACGAAAACCGCGTCGACGGCCGCGTCGGGCAACGGGATCCGTTCCGCGCGGCCCGCCAGCGACGTCGCCGACGGCACCACTCGCCCCAGTTCGGCGCGCATTTCCGGGTCGGGTTCGACCGCCGTGACGTCGAGCCCGAGTTCTGCCAGGCCAAGGGTGAGCTTGCCCGTTCCGGCACCCAGGTCGAGTACGCGCCGCGGTGCCTCGCGAGCGCCCGAAAGGCCCCATTCGATCGCTTCCCGCGGGTAGCCGGGCCGGTGCTCGGCGTATGCGGCGGCCCGGCTGCCGAACGAAGCCGCCCGGCGGGCGCGCGTGGGATCACTCACCCGGCCCAGGTTAATGGACGGAAAGGAAAGGTAATCCGGTTGGCGTAGCGCGCGGCCGAGTTCGTACCCTATGGGCCATGACCGAAAACCCCGCTTCCACCAGCGTGCCCGCCGAAGACGAACTGCCCGAGCAGATGCGGGTGCGCCGGGAGAAGCGCGACCGGATCCTCGCGGAGGGTATCGATCCCTACCCGGTCGAGGTACCTCGGACGCACTCGCTCGCCGAGGTGCGGGCGGCGCACGAGGGGCTGCCCGTCGACACCGCCACCGGCGTGACCGTCGGCGTCACCGGCCGGGTGATGTTCCTGCGCAACACGGGCAAGCTGTGCTTCGCGAGCCTTCGCGAGGGCGACGGCACCGAGCTGCAGGCCATGATCAGCCTGGCGAAGGTCGGCGAGGACGCGCTGGCGGCGTGGAAGTCCGACGTCGACCTCGGCGACCACGTCTTCGTGCAGGGTGAGGTCATCACGTCCAAGCGCGGCGAGCTGTCCGTGATGGCCGACGCGTGGCGCATCACGTCGAAGGCGCTGCGCCCGCTGCCCAACGCCTTCAAGGACCTGGCCGAAGAGACCCGGATCCGCCAGCGCTACGTCGACCTCATCATGCGCCCGCGGGCGCGGGACGTCGTGCGCACGCGCGCCGGCGTGGTCCGGTCGCTGCGGGAGTCGTTCCACCGCCGCGGGTTCACCGAGGTCGAAACGCCGATGCTGCAGACGCTGCACGGCGGCGCCGCGGCCCGCCCGTTCGTCACGCACTCGAACGCGTTCGACATGGAGCTGTTCCTGCGGATCGCGCCGGAGCTCTACCTCAAGCGCTGCGTCGTCGGCGGCATCGAAAAGGTCTTCGAGATCAACCGCAACTTCCGGAACGAAGGCAGCGACTCCTCGCACTCGCCGGAGTTCGCGATGCTCGAGTACTACGAGGCGTACGCCACCTATGACACCAATGCGGTGATGACCCGCGAGCTGATCCAGGAGGCCGCGCAGGCGGTGCTGGACACCCAGGTCGTCACCCTGCCCGACGGTTCGGAGTACGACCTCTCCGGCGAATGGACCACACTCGGAATGTACGAGTCGTTGTCCGATTCCCTCGGCGAAGAGGTGACGCCGGAGACGCCGGCCGCCAAACTGCACGGATTCGCGCAGGCCAGGGGCCTGGAAGTGGATCCGAAGCTCGGCCACGGGAAGCTCGTCGAGGAACTGTGGGAACACCTCGTCGGAGATCACCTGCACGCCCCCACCTTTGTGCGTGATTTTCCGCTGGAGACGTCGCCATTGACGAGGCAGCACCGCTCGCGGCCCGGCGTCGCCGAGAAGTGGGACCTCTACGTGCGCGGATTCGAACTCGCCACCGGATACTCCGAGCTGGTCGATCCGGTCGTCGAACGGGAACGGCTCACCGAACAGTCCCGGCTGGCCGCGCAGGGCGATAGCGAAGCCATGCGGCTCGACGAGGATTTCCTCCGCGCCCTGGAGTACGGAATGCCGCCCAGCGGCGGTGTCGGAATGGGGATCGACCGGCTCCTGATGGCGCTGACCGGTCTCGGTATCCGGGAGACGATCCTCTTCCCGCTCGTGCGACCCGAATAACCCGGCAGTGTCGGTTATCCATATGAGATTTGCGCTGTCCTCCGGAAGCGGGTACTAATGTTCTAGACAAAGTCTTCTGTCCGGGGCTCGCCCCGTAACCAGATCATTGCGCAAGTCCCCGCAGGAGGAATCGGATGGCACAGAAGGTGCTCGTCTCGCTGGTCGACGACCTGGACGGCAGCGAGGCGGAAGAGACCGTCGAGTTCGGTTTGGACGGCGTCAGCTACCAGATCGACCTCTCCTCGGAAAACGCCGAGGAGCTGCGGGACGCGCTCGCCCAGTACGTCGAGCACGCGCGTCGCGCGGGTGGCCGCAAGCGCGCTTCGGTGCGTCCGGTCGCGGGCAAGGGCCCGTCCCGTCCGGCGGCCGTCGACCGCGAGCAGAACCAGGCCATTCGCGCGTGGGCGCGCAAGAACGGTTACGCGGTTTCGGACCGGGGCCGGATCCCGTCCGAGGTCGTCGACGCCTACCACAAGAAGAACTGAGGACCCTTCCGCCGGTCCGGGTGCGCGCAGGTCACCGGGCCGGCCGGAAACTCCTCGAAGCGGGGTACAGCCGAGGCCGCCGGGCGAATTCGCCCGGCGGCTTTCTTCATGTCCGATCGTTGTCCGGTGTCCGTTCGCTGTCCGCCCGCGCCGTCCGGGCGTACTCCGCGGGCGGCTGGCCCGTGACGGCGCGGAAATCGCGGATGAAGTGCGACTGGTCGCTATAGCCCAGCCGAACCGCCAGTCCGGCGTAATCCGGCTCACCTTCGGTGGTGATCCGCTGCGCGGCGTCGTTGAGGCGGTATATCCGGATCGCCCACTTGGGGGTGCAGCCGACGTGTTCGGCGAACAACCGCTGTACGGACCGGGTGGTTAGTCCAGTATCCGCGCACAGTTGCGCCACCCGGGTAATTCCCGGGTCGCGCGCGATTGATTCCACGGCCTCGGCGGCCCGCCGCGCGGCCGGCGAGAGCTCGACGGGATTTGCGATCAGCAAGTTGTCGATCGCGCGGACCATTTGCGCGTCGTCCGCCGCGTTCTGCACCGATTCCGCGGCGTCGATCGCCTTCCGTCCGAAAACGTCCGCGAGCGGGACAGCGCGGTCGGCGATGTCACTCACCGGGGCACCGAGGAACGCGCGGAAGCACCCCGGGCGGAAACGCACACCCAAGCCCTGGACGCGTCCTTCGAGGCGGTGGGAAAAGACGTCGTGCGCCGGGCCGTGGACGCCGGACGCGCCGGGGAAGAACGTCGCGTGCACCGCGAGGTTCGGCAGGACGCGCTGGTCGTGGGCCGGTTTGCCACGCAGGTCCCAGTGCAGCACCCAGTGGTAGTCGACGAATTCCGCCAGCTCGGGCGCGGGTGCGTATCGGTTCAACGTGAACATCGTGCGCGCGGTGGCCTCGGCCACGATGCCGCGCGGGATCCGGTGCTCGCCCACGGGACAACGGTAGCTGTCGCGTTCCTTCAAGACGGCCCGACGGCGCCCGGATTGGATCGCGGGATGAGCGCTTCGCACATCCGGCCCGCCGCGGCCGAGTTCCTCCGGATCGCCCACGCGGCGGCCGACCTGTCCGCCCCGACGCCGTGCGCGGGTTACGACGTCCGCGGGCTGCTCAACCACCTCTTGTACTGGGGCCCGTGGCTCGTCGCCGCGGGTCGTCGGGAGGCTCCGCCGGAGCCGTCGGTGGCCGAGGCTTCGGCGGGGTTGGTGACGGCGGACTGGCGGGCGGCGCTGGAGAAGCATACGGAGACGCTGGTGGACGTGTTCGGGACGCCTGCGGCGTGGGAGGGGACGACGGCGCTGGGGACGGCCGAGCTGCCGGCCGCGGTGGTCGGCGACATGGTGCTGGGCGAGTTCGTCCTGCACGGGTGGGACTTGGCTCGGGCGAGTGGCCAGGAGCTGCGGTGCGCCCCGGAGGCGGCGACGGCGGTGTACGAGTCCGCGGTGGCCATGGGTGAGCAGGCGCGGTCGAGGGGCGTCTACGGGGAGGCCGTGGCGGTGCCTGAGGACGCGTCGCCGCTGGAGCGGGCGCTGGGAGCTTCCGGGCGGGATCCGGGGTGGACCGCCTGACGGGTTGTCCACAGGGGTACTCGGATGTGGACAACTGCGGGTGCTCGGGCGGTGATCGGCCGGTTTTGTCGGGGGCGCCGATAGACTGGGACGGGGACGCCCCCAGGGACGGGCCAGGGCTCCGGCAAAGTCGTGGCCGCGCGGTCTGCCCGGCGTCGCGGCGATGTCATGAAAGGGTCGTTCATGTCGTCTGACGAGGTGAACGACCCTTTCATGACGTGCGGGCGACCGGATCGGCCGCGCTGACCTGACTTTGCCGGGACCCTGCAGGGACGGGCGGGGGCTGTCTGAGGGGGCTGGGGCTACCGGGCGCAGGTGCGCGGGCAGCCGTCGCACTCGGACTCGGCCGGGAGCAGGTACGAAAAGCAGCAGCTCTCCCGCCGCCGGGTCCACTCCCGGTTCGCCAGTCGCAACGTCGAAGCGGACGTCAGCGGCGGGTAGCGCGCGTCGAGCACCAGGGCTGCGTCCGCGACGGCGGCGCCTTCGGCCTCCGGGGTCCGGGCCGCGCCCCACAAGGCGCTCTCCAGGGCGTCCGTCGCCGCGGCCCAGAGCGTCCGGCGGCCGAAGGGGCTGTGGGGCCCGTACGCCTGGACGAACTCGGCGGCGTGCGCCGTGTAGCGGGCCCGGAGGACCGCCGCCAGGGCCCGCTCGTCGCGGACCACCGTCGCGCCCCGGGCGGCCGAGGCCGGGTCGGTCGGCAGGCAGCAGAACCCGTCGCCGAGTACCGCCAGCGCGTCCGGGTACGGCTGCTCGACGCCGAGGCGGAAGGCCAGGTCGGCGGGCCGGAGCGAGGGCACTCGCCGCTCGTGGTGCAGGAGCAGGGCGCCGACCTGGGCCGGAACGTGCAGGTACCACGCGACCAGGTACGCGTCGGCGGTCCGCGGCGGGGCCTCGCCGTACTCGCGCCGCAGCCAGGCGGTCAGGCGCGTACGCCACTCGCCCAGGAACCCCGCCAGGGCGGCCGAGCAGCGGATGCCGGTCTCCGGGACGTCCCGCCGCAGGTCGAGCCGCCGCAGGGACGGCGCGAGGCCGTCCGCTGTCTCGCGGGTGCTCGGCTGCGTCACGACGTCCTCCTTAGGCGTGCCTAACCTAATGGATTGCGCCGATCGGGTGGCTGTCACCCCGGTCACTCCCAGGTTGCGGATTGTTCGCGGTGAGCGGACACCGCGCGAACGGCGGAATCCGGGTGGCCGCCCGCACGTTGGGGTTGACGTAAAGGTGCAGGGCAACCTGAAGATGGAAGCACCCGGCAGACCCCACGTCCGGGTGCGGAAAAGGCCACGAAGAGCCCCAGTGGTACGCCAGTGCGACGAGTTGGCTACTAGAGTGGTCTCACGGTGCTGAATCCATCGCGGTGAAAGCACGATGGAAACGGGCCGCCGGCGCAGCAGTCGAGGGAGTGCACATGTTTGAGAGGTTCACCGACCGCGCGAGGCGGGTGGTCGTCCTGGCTCAAGAAGAGGCCAGGATGCTCAACCACAACTACATCGGCACCGAGCACATCCTCCTGGGTCTGATCCACGAGGGTGAGGGTGTCGCCGCCAAGGCGCTGGAGTCGCTGGGCATCGCCCTGGAGGGCGTGCGCCAGCAGGTCGAAGAGATCATCGGCCAGGGCCAGCAGGCGCCGAGCGGGCACATCCCGTTCACGCCGCGGGCGAAGAAGGTGCTGGAGCTGTCGCTGCGCGAGGCGCTGCAGCTCGGCCACAACTACATCGGCACCGAGCACATCCTGCTGGGCCTGATCCGCGAGGGCGAAGGCGTCGCCGCGCAGGTCCTGGTCAAGCTCGGTGCGGACCTGAACCGCGTCCGCCAGCAGGTGCTCCAGCTGCTGTCCGGCTACCAGGGCAAGGAGTCCACCGAGACCGGTTCCGGCGGCCGTGGTGAGGGCACCCCGTCGTCGTCGCTGGTCCTGGACCAGTTCGGCCGCAACATGACCGTGCTCGCCCGCGAGGGCAAGCTCGACCCGGTCATCGGGCGCGGCAAGGAGATCGAGCGGGTCATGCAGGTGCTGTCCCGCCGGACCAAGAACAACCCGGTGCTCATCGGCGAGCCGGGCGTCGGCAAGACCGCCGTCGTCGAGGGCCTCGCGCAGAGCATCGTCAAGGGCGAGGTGCCCGAGACGCTCAAGGACAAGCAGCTCTACACGCTGGACCTGGGCTCCCTGGTCGCCGGCTCCCGCTACCGCGGTGACTTCGAAGAGCGCCTGAAGAAGGTGCTCAAGGAGATCAAGACCCGCGGCGACATCATCCTGTTCATCGACGAGCTGCACACACTGGTCGGGGCGGGTGCCGCCGAGGGCGCGATCGACGCGGCGTCGATCCTGAAGCCGATGCTCGCCCGCGGTGAGCTGCAGACGATCGGCGCGACCACGCTCGAGGAGTACCGCAAGTACATCGAGAAGGACGCCGCCCTCGAGCGCCGGTTCCAGCCGATCCAGGTCGGCGAGCCGTCGCTGGAGCACACGATCGAGATCCTCAAGGGCCTGCGCGACCGGTACGAGGCGCACCACCGCGTCTCGATCACCGACTCGGCGCTGGTCGCCGCCGCGACCCTGGCGGACCGGTACATCAACGACCGGTTCCTCCCGGACAAGGCGATCGACCTGATCGACGAGGCCGGCGCGCGGATGCGCATCCGCCGGATGACCGCGCCGCCGGACCTGCGCGAGTTCGACGAGAAGATCGCGAACGTCCGCCGCGACAAGGAGTCCGCGATCGACGCGCAGGACTTCGAGCGGGCCGCCCGCCTGCGTGACGAGGAGAAGACGCTCCTCGGCCAGAAGGGCGAGCGGGAGAAGCAGTGGAAGGACGGCGACCTCGACGTCGTCGCCGAGGTCGACGACGAGCAGATCGCGGAGGTGCTGGCCAACTGGACCGGCATCCCGGTGTTCAAGCTGACCGAGGAGGAGACCACCCGGCTGCTGCGCATGGAGGAGGAGCTCCACAAGCGCATCATCGGCCAGGAGGACGCGGTCAAGGCCGTCTCGCAGGCGATCCGCCGTACGCGTGCCGGTCTGAAGGACCCGAAGCGCCCGTCGGGCTCGTTCATCTTCGCCGGCCCGTCGGGTGTCGGTAAGACCGAGCTGTCGAAGGCGCTGGCCTCGTTCCTGTTCGGCGAGGACGACGCGCTCATCCAGATCGACATGGGTGAGTTCCACGACCGCTACACCGCTTCGCGGCTCTTCGGTGCCCCTCCGGGCTACGTGGGCTACGAAGAGGGCGGCCAGCTGACGGAGAAGGTGCGTCGCAAGCCGTTCTCGGTGGTCCTGTTCGACGAGATCGAGAAGGCGCACCAGGAGATCTACAACACGCTCCTGCAGGTGCTGGAGGACGGCCGCCTGACCGACGGTCAGGGTCGCACGGTCGACTTCAAGAACACGGTCCTCATCTTCACGTCCAACCTGGGCACGTCGGACATCTCGAAGTCCGTCTCGCTCGGGTTCGCCGGGTCCAACGACACCGGCACCCGGTACGAGAAGATGAAGCAGAAGGTCAACGAGGAAATGAAGAAGCATTTCCGCCCGGAGTTCCTGAACCGGATCGATGACATCATCGTGTTCCACCAGCTGACGCAGGAACAGATCATCATGATGGTCGACCTGATGATCGGCCGGGTCGAGACGCAGCTGCGCGCCAAGGACATGGAGCTGGAGCTGACGGCGAAGGCGAAGTCGCTGCTGGCCAAGCGCGGGTTCGACCCCGTGCTGGGTGCGCGGCCGCTGCGCCGCACGATCCAGCGCGAGATCGAGGACCAGTTGTCGGAGAAGATCCTGTTCGGCGAGGTCGAGCCGGGTCAGATCATCCTGGTCGACGTCGAGGGCTGGAGCGGCAACCCCGAGGACAAGGACGACCAGGCCCGGTTCACCTTCCGCGGTGAGCGCAAGCCGTCGTCGGTCCCGGACGCCCCGCCGGTCAGCATCGGCGCGGGCCACGAGGAGCAGAGCGGCGAAGCCGAAAGCGAGTGATCGGCTGAGCGGCACGTAGGAAGGGCGGTTCCCCCGGTTCGGGGGAGCCGCCCTTCCCGCTTTTGGGGAGCGAGGCGGACATTGGCGTCGCGCGGATCGGGTCGAAGTGGCGATCGGCATGTTCCTCGTGGGGTCCTCGCCTCGGCCGTCCGAGACCACCTGCGGCACGGAGAGGAGGGCTGACGAGATGAGCCGGACTTGGAAGGAAGTGAAGGCGGACAAGGCGGCCGTCGACCGGGCGACCGGCCGGGACGTCGAGGCTGCTCGTACCGCCGCACGTGAGGCCACCGAGGCTTACGTGCTCGGGTTTCGCCTGGCTAAGCTTCGAGAGGACGGGCGTCGCGGATTTCGATGATCACGACGTCACCGTCTCGACCGCCGAGCGGGACGTCTGCGCCTGAGCGACGCCGCCTCCCCAGCCCGTGAGACGATGCCCGCGGGGCTTGGGAGGGGACCGCTGTGGACGTGCTGTCGATCGACTTCGGGACTTCCAGCACCGTCGGCGTCCTCTCCGCCTTCGGGCGCGGCCCGCGGGCCATCGAAGTCGACGGCTCGGTCACCATGTCCTCCGCCGTCTTCGTCAACGATGACGGCCTCCTCGTCGTCGGGCAGGATGCCGAACGGCGGGCGCGGCTCGATCCCAGTCGCTTCGAACCCAACCCCAAGCGGCGCATCGATGAAGGCACCCTGGACCTCGGCGGCACGAAGGTCGACGTCACCGACGCCTTCGCCGCCGTGCTGCGCCGGATCGGTGAGGAAGCCGGACGGCAGCTCGGCCGGTCGCCCGGGCAGACGCGGATCTCGCACCCCGCCGGCTGGGGCGCCACCCGGCAGGACGCCGTCCGGACCGCCGCCGCCAAGGCCGGCCTCGCCGATGTCCGGCTGGTCCCGGAACCCGTTGCCGCCGCCGCGCACTACGCCAGCATCGGGCACCGGCTCGCCGGGCCCATCGGTGTCTACGACCTCGGCGCCGGCACCTTCGACTGCGCCGTCGTCGGGGTGACGCGGCAGGGCTTCGCCGTGCTCGCCGAGGACGGCCTGCCCGATCTCGGCAGCCTCGACATCGACCAGGCGCTGCTCGTCCACATCGGACGGTCCGTCTCGCACGCCGATCCCGCGCAGTGGCAACGGCTTCTCCGCCCGCAGTCCACCGCCGACCGCCGTACCCGGCGCGCGCTGCTGCAGGACGTCCGTGACGCCAAGGAAAGCCTCTCGCGCCACACCCAGACCCACGTGCCGATGCCCGAGCCGTTCGGGGATGTCCTGGTCAGCCGCGACGAGCTCGAAGCGCTCGTGCGCCCCAGCCTGCTCCGCAGCGCCGAACTGCTCGGCGCGACGATCCGCCGGGCCGGGCTGAGCCCCGCGCAGCTCGCCGGCGTCTACCTCGTCGGCGGGCCGAGCCGGATGCCGCTGCTGGCCAGGCTGCTCGCGCGCCAGCTCGGCGTCACGCCGACCACGCAGGACCAGCCCGAGACGGCCGTCGCCTTCGGGCTGCACCACGTCCCGCTGGGCAGCGCCTCCGACCTCACCGTGCCCGCCTTCGCGCCGGTCCGCCCGCCCGTGGCCCCGCCGCGACCCCAGCAGTGGCAACAGCCGCAAGCCGTCCGGTACGCGCCGCAGCCGCCGCCGAAGCGCCGCGACACCAAGCCGTGGCTGATCGCGCTGGCCGTGCTCGTCGTCGTCGCGATCGTGGTCACCGTCGTCGTGCTCGTCAACCAGAGCCGCTCCGCGGCTCAGTCCACAGTGGACTGTACGACGACGGCCCAGCGCGACCAGGCCGGTTTCACGCCCTGCCTGCGTTCGCTCGCCGGCACCGTCCCGGACCGCGCGACCTGCGTGCGGGCCGACCAGGTGGCCGAGCTGGTGCACGCCCAGGCCGCGGTCAGCTGCGGGCTGGGCCGCGGCGACGTCGTCAGCTACTACCAGGGCGTGACCGTCGAAGACGTCGAGGCGGGCGCGAAGCTGCAGATGGGCAGTGGCGAGGTCGAACGCGGCACGTGGGACGGCGGCGGGCTGCACGGCCGGTACGTCGCCGGGGCCGGCAGCGTCACCGCCATCGTGCTCTTCGGCGCGGAAGACCGCCGGGCAGCGGCGCTCTACGTCTCGCTCGACGTCCGCGGCGGCCGCGTGGACGAGCTCCTCGGGTTCTTCAGGAGCGACCTCAAGCCGTCCTGACTCACCAGGCCTTGCCGAGCCGCATTCCCTTGTCGTACCAGTCGTCGTCCGCGACCGGTCCGGCCGGCGGCGCCGCGGGCGGGGCGTCCGAAGACCGGTCCTTCAGCACGGCGTCGTCCTTCTCCGAAGAAGCAGGGGGAGCAGCAGCAGAATCGGGCGCGAAAACCGGAGGCGGCGTCGGTTCGAACTGCATCCGCCAGCGCAGCCGGTCCATCAGGTAGCCGCCGGTGCCGACCTGCGCCAGCAGCTGCCCGGTCCGCTGCGCCGACTCCCGCTGCGCGTCGATGTACGTCCGCAGCACGGCGTCCGCGATCTCGGCCGGCGTCATCCCCGAGACGGCGTCGGTGAGCCGCAGCCGGGTCAGCACGCCGTCGGTGTTGACCGACAGCGAAACGGCGCCGTCGGCGGACGTCGCCGTCGCCGACAGCGCGGACAGCTCGGCCAACAGGGCCTCGCGGTCAGCCATCCAGCCTCCCGGCGTGCGTTGCGCCGCTGGACACCTGCCCGTCCGGCGCGATGTCGACGTTCGCGTCCCGCACGTTCTTCTCGGTCCGACGCGAAGTGTGGTCGGTCTCGAAGTTGTCCGGGTCGAAGCTCGACCCCGGGCTGACGTCCGGCGCGTCGGGGATCGCCGGCAGGTCGACGGCTTCGTCGCCGATGCGGTTCGCCAGCGTGTGGGCGGCTTCGCCGGCGGCGTCGCGGATCTTGCCCGCGCTGTCCATGAAGCTGCCGTACAGGTCCATGGCGTTGTCGCCCTTGATCTCCGCCTGGTTGGCCACGATCGCGGTGATCGCGCCGCCCGCGGCGTTGCCGGCGACCAGCGCGCCGTTGGCGGCGGTGAAGATCGACGCGCCCGCCGCGGCACCCGCGCCGCCGGTGGCCACGGCGAGCAGCCCGGTGACCGCGCCCGCGAACGTCGCCGCGAGCACCTTCGACCCGGCCGCCGCGCGCTTGCGGTCCTGCTCCTTCTTGTAGTCCTCCGCCGTCTGTTTGAACGTGGCGCCGAGGCTGTTCAGGTCCTGCCGGGCCGACGCGATGGCCTCGCGCGCCGCGACGACACCGCTTTCCAGCACGGTGATCTTGGTTTCGACCTCGGTGAAGGTGTCGGCCAGGTCGTTCAGGTAAGCCTTGACGGCGTTCGCCGCCGAGCCGCGCCACACCTCGAGGAACTGCCGGGCGTCGTCGAGCTTCGGCTTCGAGTCGCGCTGCAGCTGCTTCCAGACGGCGTCGTGGTTCATGATCAGGTGCTGCAGGCCCGAAGCCGACTCGTGGTCGATGTCGGCGTCGGAGAACTCGCGGTAGACCCCGGCGATCTCGTCCTGCATCTTCCGGACGTTCTCGTTGGAGTCGTCGAAGCCGAACAGCAGGAAGTCGGTTGTCCGCAGCACGTCGAGGGCGTCCAGCGCGTCGTTCGCGCCCTCCTTCAGGTCCTCGGAGATCCCTTCCAGGAGCTCGGCGCGGCGATCCGCGCCGCTGGACATCGGTTCGGCGTCGAGGCCGGTGTCGAAGTAGCCGTCCATGGTTCCCTCAGTTCGCTTCCAGGCCCGCGGCCGCGCGGTTGACGTGCTGCTTCGAGTCCTGGTCGGCCTTCTCGTACAGTTCCGCGACCCGCATCAGCGCGTGGCTGGTGTCCGCGGTGGTCTGGTGCAGCTGAGCGACCAGCTTCTGGATCTTCGCCAGGTGGTCGTTGTAGGCCTTGGCGACCTCCGGCATCCCCAGCGTCCGGCCGAAGGCGTTCTGCACGGGCAGCATCCCGGTGATACCGCCGAAGATCCCGCCACCGTCCGAGGAAACCGGCACATCGGTCCCGCGCAGGCCGCTCGACGCGGTTTCCGCGGCCTCGGCGGCGCCGGCCAGCGCGCGGGCGGAGTCGCGGAGATCCTGCAGGTCGGTCTCGAACCCGATCATCGTTCACCTCTTCTTCCGGGCAGTCGTCCGGACATGCAACCACCGTTCGGTCGCCCGACAGGGGGATTCGGTGACGGTGTGCGTCAGATCACGGCCGTGGTCAATGCTCCGCGCCCGCGCTGACCGCGATGTCCTCCGCCGTCGCCAACGCCGTGTCCGCCAACGCTTCCAGCGCGTCGGCGATCCGGTCCACCCCCAGCGAAGGCGCGGCCTGGCCCGACGCCGCGACCTGCTCCGGGCTGAACGGCACGTGCACGAACCCGCCGCGCACTCCCGGGAATTCCGCCAGCATGTGCATCAAGCCGTAGAAGACCTGGTTGCACACGTACGTCCCGGCGGTGTGGGACACCGACGCCGGCACGCCCGCCGACCGGATCGCCGCCACGCACGCCTTCACCGGCAACGTCGTGAAGTACGCCGCCGGGCCGTCCGGGACCACCGGGACGTCGACCGGCTGCTCGCCCGCGTTGTCCGGGATGCGCGCGTCGACCAGGTTGATCGCGACGCGCTCCGGGGTCACCTCCAGCCGGCCGCCCGCCTGGCCGACGCACACCACCAGCGACGGCCGGTGCTCGAGGAAGGCCGCGCGCAACGCGGGCAGCGACGCCGCGAACTCGCACGGCAGCTCGACCGCCGCGACGTCGTCCCGGCGCGCGCCGAGCAAGGAAACCGCCTGCCAGGACGGGTTCACCGACTCGCCGCCGAACGGCGCGAACCCCGTCATCAGCACCTTCGCCATGCCCCACCTCCGAAACGCCGTGAAGGCCACCCTACGACCGCGGGGTGGCCTTCACGAACCATCGGATCAAGCGGCGGGCTTCAGCCCACCCGGGAACAGGTACTGGTCGGCGGGCTTGCCGGCGCCGTACACCCACGCGTCGAAGAACCCCTGCAGGTTCTTGTGCGCGACGAGCTCGGTGTACCGCTGGAAGTCCTGCATGCTCGCGTTCCCGTCGCGGTGGAGTGACGGCCACGTCTTGAGCACCCTGGAGAAGGCCTGCTCACCGACGTAGTTGCGCAGCGCGTGCAGCATCATCGGGCCCTTGGAGTACACGTACGTGAATTCCTGGCCGGCGCCCATGTCGTACAGCTTGCCGTTCCAGAACGCCGTCGACGCCTTCTTGACGTCGTCCGCGTACTGCTTGTTCAGGTCGACGCCTTCCTTGCCCTCGTCCCACAGCCAAGTGGCGTAGGAGGCGAAGCACTCGTTCAGGCAGACGTCCCGCCAGTGCGCCACGGCCACCGAGTCGCCGTACCACTGGTGGGCGTTCTCGTGGACGATCGTCGGGACCGTGCCGGCCCAGCCCGCGGAGTAGATCGGCCGGCTCATCGTCTCCAGCGAGAAGCCGATCTGCTCGTTGAGGAAGATGCCGCCCGCCGCGTCGATCGGGTACTTGCCGAACTTCGACTCGAGGAAGTCGAGGATCTCCGGCAGCCGCGCTTCGGCCTGCTTCGTCGAGTCGGGCACGCCCGGGGCGAACGCGCTGACGATCGGCGTCCCGTCCTTGCGCTTCTGCCTGTCGAAGGTCCACTTGTCGATCGCGACCGTCGTCATGTACGGCACGATCGGCGTTTCCTCGGCCCAGACGTGCGTGGTGCCGTCCGGCGTCTTGATCGACGGCTTCTCACGGCCGTTGGCGATCACGCCCCACTCGTCGGGCACGGTGATCGCGAGGTGGAACGTGGCCTTGTCGAGCGGGGTGTCGTTGACCGGGTACCAGGTGGTCGCCGACTTCGGCTCGCCGGCGACGAACGCGCCGCCCGCCTGGGCGTACTGCCAGCCGTTGTTGCCGAGCGCCGGGTCGCTGATCGGCGCGGGCACGCCGTGGTAGGCGATCTTGACCTTGAAGTTCTGGCCGCGCCGCAGGGCGCGCGACGGCGTGATGACGAGCTCGTGGTCGCCGGTCCGGGCGAACCGCGCGCTCCGGCCGTCGATCTTCACCGAGTCGACGGTCAGGCCGTGCAGGTCGAGGTTGAACGAGCTGAGCGACTGGGTCGCCCGCACGGCGATGTCCTCGTTCCCGGTGAGCTGGTGCGACGCGGGGTCGTAGGTGACCTTGAGGTTGTAGTCGGCGACGTCGTAGCCGCCGTTGCCGTCCTGCGGGTAGTAGCTGTCCCCGGCGCCGTCGCTGCCGGGCCGCGCCGGGCCCCAGCCGTCGCCCGCCGCGGCGACGCCGGTGCCGAGGCAGAGGCTGGCGACCACGGCGGCCGCGACCACGGCCGGTTTCTTTCCCCTCATGAACGCTCCTGTCCGTATCGGATGGACCTCGTCCGCAACGTATCGCCACGAATGCATGGTTCGAAGAGGCCCGTCGCTTTTGTCCGGATAATCAGCACTTACGTCGGCCCGCCCCGCTGCCCGGGTGTCGTCTGGAAAGCTGGACGCATGCGCGTTGCGCTGCTGGGCCCGCTGCGGGCGGTGAACGACGACGGCACGCCGATCGACATCGGTGGCGCCCGCCTCCGCATGCTCCTGGCCCGGCTCGCGCTGGACGCCGGGCGCGCGGTCCCGGCCGACGCGCTCGTCGACGGACTCTGGGGTGGCGAACCGCCCGCCGACGCCGCCAACGCCCTGCAGTCGCTGGTCTCGCGGCTGCGCAAGGCCCTGCCGGTGCCGGTCGAATCGGGCCCCGGCGGCTACCGGCTCGCCGTGGCCCGCGAGGACGTCGACGCCGAGCGCTTCGAACGGCTCGCCGCGGAGGGGCGCCGCGAGCTGACCGCGGGCCGGGAGGCCTACGCGGCCGAGCTGCTCGCCGAGGCGCTCGCGTTGTGGCAGGGCGGCGCGCTCGCCGACGTCCTCGACGCGCCGTTCGCGCCGGCGCCCGCCCGCCGGCTCACCGAGTTGCGGGCCGAGGCGGCCGAAGACCGCTTCGACGCCCTGATCCGGCTGGGCGAGCACGCCGCCGTCCTCGCCGACCTGGCCGCCGCGGCCGACGCCGACCCGCTGCGCGAGCGGCTGGCCGGGCTGCGGATCCGCGCGCTGTGCGCGGCCGGGCGGCAGTCGGAGGCGCTGGGCGTCTACTCCGGCATCCGCCGCACCCTGGCCGACCAGCTCGGCGTCGACCCGTCGGCCGAGTTGCAGGAGATCCACCTGGCCGCGCTGCGCGGCGAGTTCGCGCCGCCGTCGCCGGTGACCGACCGGCTGCCGACCCGGCTCACCACGTTCATCGGCCGCGACGACGAGCTCAAGCTGCTGGCCGAGCTGCTCGGCGGCGCCCGGCTGGTCACCTTGACCGGACCCGGCGGGGCGGGCAAGACGCGGCTGGCCACCGAAGCGGCGTCGCGGCACCCGGCGCACCAGCGGGGCCGGGTCTGGTTCGCCGCGCTGGCCGGCGTCCGCGACCCCGACGACCTCGGCGGCGCGCTGCTGGGCGCGCTGGAGATCCGGGACATCCGCAGCACCGACACCGAGATCCGCCGTCCGCTCGACCCCGTCGAGCAGGCCCTCGAAGCGCTCGGCGGCGCGGAAGCGCTGCTGGTGCTGGACAACTGCGAGCACGTCGTCGACGCCGCCGCCCGGCTGGCCGACGAGCTGCTGCAGCGGGCGCCGCGGCTGCGGATCCTGGCCACCAGCCGCGAGCCCCTCGCGATCACCGGCGAGGCGCTCTGCCCGCTCGGCCCGCTGCCGGTGCCCGCGGAGCGCGCCGCGCCCGCGGAGGCCGCCGAGCTCGACTCGACGCGGTTGTTCCTCGACCGCGCGGCCGCCGTGCGGCCCGACTTCGTGCTCGACGAGTCCACTGTGGACCAGGTTGGCGAGATCTGCCGCCGGCTCGACGGGATGCCGCTCGCGCTGGAGCTGGCCGCGGCGCGGCTGCGGTCGATGACGGTGGCGCAGATCGCCGGCAGGCTCGGCGACCGGTTCCGGCTGCTGACCTCGGGCAGCCGCACGGCGCTGCCGCGGCAGCGGACCCTGCGCGCGGTCGTCGAGTGGAGCTGGGACCTGCTGACCGAGGCCGAGCTGGTGCTGGCCCGGCGGCTCGCGGTGTTCGCCGGCGGCGCCGAGCTGGAGCCGATCGAGGCCGTCTGCGCGGACGAGCTGCTGCCCGCCGCCGACGTCCCGTACGTCCTCGGCAGCCTGGTCGAGAAGTCCATTGTGGACACCATCGACGGCGGCCGCGGCGAGCCGCGGTACCGGATGCTGGAGACGCTGCGCGCGTACGCCACCGAGCGGCTGATCGAGTCGGGCGAGCACGACCGGACGCGCCGCGCGATGGCGTCGTACTACGCCGACCTCGCGCAGGGGCTGGAGCCGACGCTGCGCACCGCCGAGCAGCTGAAGGCGATCGACGCGTTCGAGGCCGAGAGCGACAACATGATCGCGGCCCTGCGCGGCTCGATCGAGATGTCCGATGTGGACAACGCGGTCGCGCTGCTGGACGGGATGTTCTGGTACCTCACCATCCTCGGCCAGGGCGGCCGGGTCGGCGGGCTGCTGCGCGAGACCCTCGCGTTCGGCGACCGGCTGCCGCCGGCGGTGTCGGCCGCCTACCACGCGCTGATCTACCTCATGGACGCGGTCCCGGTGCGCTCGGACCAGTCCGAGATCCTGCGGCTGGTCGACGAATGCGTGCGCACGGACGCCGTCGACCGGTATCCCGGGCTCGCCGTGGCCCTGCCGATGCTGGCCTTCCTCGGCGGCGACCGCGAGGTCGCCGTGCGCGAAGTGCACCGGGCCGCGCAGCACCCCGATCCGTGGACGCGGGCCGGCGGCCACTGGGTGGAGAGCTTCCTGCTCGACGACGCGGGTGACGTCGAGGGCGCGGACCGGGCGCGCGACCTGGCCCACGCCGGGTTCGCGGAGGTCGGCGACCGCTGGGGCACCGCGATGACGTTGAGCTTCAAGGGTTACGCGCTGTCCCAGGACGGCGAAAGCGCGAAAGCCATCGAGATCTACCAGCAGGGCCTGGCGCTGTCGATGGAGCTGCGTTCGCACGAGGACGCCGTGCAGCACTGGTGGCGGCTGTCCGTCGAGCGGGCGCGGACCGGGGACTTCGAGGGTGCGTGGCGCGACCAGGAGGCGGCCGAGCGCTACGGCGAAGGCATCACGAACCCGCAGCAGCGGGCCATCCTGATGTTCGGGCGGCTGGAGCTGTTGCTGCGCACCGGCGAGCTGGCCGAAGCGCGGACACTGCTCGACCGCGTCGCCGCGTTCGGGGGCGACGACTGGTTCCCCGGCGGGATCGGCGACGAGTTCATCCACGCGTTCGAAGCCCGGATCCTGCTGGCCGAGGGCCACCCGGACGAGGCCGAGTCCCACGTGGCCATCGCGATCCGCGCGACGAACCGCCGCGGCGACATGCCGGACCTGGCCGGGTCGGTGGAGCTGCTGGCGATGGTGCGCGCGGCGCAAGGACGTCCCGAGCAGGCGGCGCGGGTGCTCGCCGCGTCGGCGGTGGTCCGCGGCCGGCTCGACCTCGGCAGCCCGGAGGTGCGGGCGCTGATCGAAGAGCTGCGCGCGGCCCTGCCGGACTACGACGCGCGTTACGAGGAGTCCCGTGCGATGTCCAAAAAGGACACCATCGGGTGGCTGCTGGCCGAAGTCGGCTGAAGGGGACGCTCGCCCCCGGCGAACGTCCCCTTCAGCTCCCCCTGGCGCGGGTCACCCCCGTGTCGCGCGCCTTTCTCAGACCCGCCGGCGGTAGGCCCAAGTGGCCAGCGGGAAGAACACGATGACCGCGCCGGCCATCCAGGCGAGCGCCCCGGCCAGCGGGCCGGCGACCGCGCCGCCGTTCATCAGGCCGCGCAGCGCGTTCGCCATCAGGCTCACCGGGCTGATGTCCGCCCACGCCCGCAGCCACCCCGGCATCGTCGAGGTCGAGACGAACACGTTGCTGCCGAAGGTGAGCGGCATGATGAAGACGAACATCAGCGCCTGCGCCGAACCCGGCGACTTCATCACCATGCCGACGAACACCGAGCCCCAGCAGAAGCACAGCCCGAACGCGAGCGCGAGCAGGATCGCCACCACGAACTCCGCCGGGCTGGTCGCGATGCGGTAGCCCATGATCGTGGCCACCACCATCAGCACCGTCAGGCACACGACGTACCGCACGATGTCCGCGAGCACCGCGCCGATCAGCGGAGCCGAGCGGGCGATCGGCATGCTGCGGAACCGGTCGAACACGCCCTTGGTGATGTCGGTGTTGAGGTTCGTCCCCACGGCCAGGCACGCCTGCAGGATGTTCATCACGATGATGCCGGGCACGACCATCTGCAGGTAGGCGTCGGTCGAGCCGGACAGCGCGCCGCCGAACAGGTACACGAACATCACCAGGAAGATGATCGGCATCAGGGTGACGTCGGCGAGCTGCTCGGGGTTCTTGCGGATCTTCAGGATGCCGCGCCAGGCCAGCGAAAGCGCGTGGCCGAAGCCCTTGGCGGGGCTGATGTGCCGCGGCGGGGCCGGGCGGTCGAGTGCCAGCGTCGTCATGCCAGGCTCCCTTCGAGGGTCTTGTCCGAAGAAGACGCAGGGGGCTGTTCGGCCGTATGTCCGGTGAGGGCGAGGAACACCTCGTCGAGGCTGGGCAGCCGCAGCGCCAGCTCGTCGGCGGTGATGCCGGCTTCGTCCAGCTTGCGGACCAAAGTGGACAGCAGGACGGGGTCGTTGACCGGCGCGGTGAGCAGGCCGGTCGTGTCGTCGCGGGTCGGCCGGACGCCGGAGAGGTCGCCGAGGATCCGGTTGACGGCGTCCATGTCGGACAGCTGGGTCGGCCGGACCTGCAGCGTCTGGCCGCCGACGCGGCGCTTGAGCTCGTCGGCGCGGCCGTCGGCGACGACGCGGCCGTGGTCGAACACGGTGATCTTGTCGGCCAGCTGGTCGGCCTCTTCGAGGTACTGCGTGGTCAGCAGTACCGTGGCGCCCTCCGCGACGAGCGTGCGGACGACGTCCCAGACCTCGTTGCGGGCGTGCGGGTCGAGGCCGGTGGTCGGCTCGTCGAGGTAGAGCACCTCGGGCCGGCCGACGAGGCTGGCGGCGAGGTCGAGCCGCCGCCGCATGCCGCCCGAGTACGTCCGGATCGGCCGCTTGGCCGCCTTGGTCAGCTCGAACCGCTCGATCAGCTCGGTGGCGCGGGCTTTGGACTGGGCGCGGGAGTGGCCGTACAACCGTCCGATGAGGACGAGGTTCTCGATGCCGTTGAGGTCCTCGTCGACCGACGCGTACTGGCCGGTGAGCCCGATCAGGCTGCGGACCCGGACGGGATCGGTGACGACGTCGAAACCGCCGACGGTGGCTCTGCCGGCGTCCGGTTTCATCAGGGTGGCCAGGATCCGGACGGCGGTCGTCTTGCCGGCGCCGTTCGGGCCGAGCACCCCGACGACCTGGCCGAACGGGACCTCGAGGTCCACCCCGTCCAGCGCCTTGGTGTCCCCGAAGTGTTTGACCAGGCCCTCGGCCTGGATCGCGTGCGACATGGGCGTCCTCCTTCGCTGTCGCGTTCTGAGGACACTCTGACCGGGTGCGCTGGCAGCACGCGCACAGCGCGCTGGCAGGCGCTGGCAGCGGCTGGTGGAGATCTTGTGGAGGAGTTGTCGGCGGCCGGGCCCCGTGCGCGTGGGCTCGGCATACTCGGCACCATGACCGTTGCGGAAGAGACGCGCGTCCGGCGGAAGAACCCGCTGGTCACGGCCTTGCTGGTGGTGCTGCTGGTGCCGTTGGCCGGACTGGCCGCGCTGCGCCTGATCGGCTACGACGGCGACTGGTACACCCTCGTCGCGTTGTCACTTACGCCGTTCGTGGCGGCCGCGGGCCTGCTGCTCAGCGGGCTGGCGCTGGCCTTGCGGCGCTGGTGGGTCGGCGGGACCGCGCTGGTGCTGGCGGTCGCGCTGGCCGTCCTCGTCGTGCCACGGCTGTCGGCGAGTGATCAGCGCGAAGTGCACGGGAAGACACTGCGCGTGCTCGCGTCGAACCTGCTCTACGGCCAGGCGGACCCGAAGGCCGTCGTCGACCTGGTGCGCGAGCAGCGGATCGACGTGCTGAACCTGGTCGAAATGACGCCGCGCGTGGTCGACGGGCTGACCGCGGCCGGGCTGTTCCAGCTGCTGCCGTACCGCGTGCTGCACCCCGCGCCCGGCGCGTTCGGCTCGGGGATCGTGTCGCGCTTCCCGCTGAAGGAGGTCAACCTGACCGGTGATTCGGCGGCCAAGCAGCCGGGCGCGCAGGCCGACCTCGGCGACGGCGTGGTGGCCGAGATCGTCGCCGTCCACCCGATCTCCCCGGACGTCGACACGCCGCAGTGGGAGCGCGAGATCAAGGACCTGTCCCGCGCGGCGGGCGAGCACGGCCTGCGCATCTTGGCGGGCGACTTCAACGCGACGCTGGACCACGCGGCGTTCCGCACGGTGCTCTCCCGCGGCTACAACGACGCGGCGGAGGAGCGCGGCGCGGGGTTGACGCCGACTTGGCCGTCTTCGTCCCCGGTGGTGACGATCGACCACGTGGTCGTCGACAACCGAGCGGCGGTCCAGGACTACCGCGTGTTCGACGTCGCGGGCAGCGACCACCGGGCGGTGTTCGCCGAAGTGCGCCTGCCGTGACCCCGTCGTGAGTGGGAAACAGTGTTCTAACCCTGTTCCCCACTCACGAGAACTCGCACCGTTTCCAGGGCGCCGGCCGGGATGGACACCCCGCGCCCGTGCCGGATCTCCGGCTCACGCGGGTTGATCCGGATCAGCGCCCCACTCGCCGCGCTCGCCAGTTCGCTGTAGCGGCGGACCGTCGGGACCGCCTGGCCCGCGCCCAGTTCCACCACGACGAGGTCGCGAGCCGTCCGGCGCCACGCCGTCAGCTCGTCGAGCTGGGCCTGGCTGCGGTCCGGCACCCAGTCGAAGTCCCCGAACATCAGGATGTTGGGCCGCGCCAACCCACCGCACCGCGGGCACGACGGCAGCGGTGGCACGGCTCGCATGGTTTCGGGGTCGATCTCGACCTCGACATCGGCAGCAGACCAGATTTCGGTGCTGCAGCCGGAAAGGCACTGCAGGTGGTGGATCGAGCCGTGCGCCTCGGCGACGTGCTCGTAACCCGCCTTCTGGAACTGTCCGTCCACATTGGACGTGAAGACGCGCACGGACGGGGCCGAGCCGAGCAGCAGCCGGAAACCCTCGTGCGGCACGGTCTTGCGGTACAGGTCGAGCCGGTGCCCGTAGAACCCCCAGGCCAGCTCGGGGTCGTCGGCGAAGTGGCGCGGGTCGGCCAGCTCCTCGAACCGCAACCCGAGCCGGGCGTACGGCGGGTACGCGCGCCAGAACCCTTCGCCGCCGCGGAAGTCCGGCAGCCCGGAGTCGACGCCCATCCCGGCGCCGGCGCAGATCAGCAGCGCGCCGGCGCCGTCGAGCAGCTCCGCGGCCCGTTCGAGAGCGTCACTCACCCGGCTGCGAACCGAGGACGACCTCGAACTCGAGCAGGTTGGCGCCGGTCGACACGGGCTTGGCGCGCTCGCCCGAGTGCGCCGCCGCGGCCGGGCCGCCCTTGGCCCACGCCTGGTAGGCCTCCTCCGTCTCCCACTTCGTGTAGACGAAGTAGCGCGTCTCGCCGGAGACCGGGCGCAGCAGCTCGAACCCGAGGAAGCCGGGCTGCTGGTCGACGGAGTGCAGCCGCGCCGCGAACCGCTTCTCCAGCTCGGGGCCGGCGCCTTCGGGTACCTCGATCGCGTTGATCTTCACGACACTCATGCCTCCACCCTAGTTGGCCGTCGGGTGTGATCCGTGCCACTGTGAATCACATGGGGAGCACCGAGCGGGACCTCGCGGCCGACTTGCAGCGCATCATCCGGGCGACCGCGGACTCCGTGTCCGGGAGCGCGGGCAACGAGCTGATCGACCGCGTGACCGCGCACGTCGGGCCGCTGCCCGGGGTGGTCGTCGTGACCCGCAACTGGCCGATGTGGGAGCACGCGAACATCCAGCGCGGGGTCGACGCCTACCTCGCCGAGCACGGCACCGACGTCGGCTGGTTCGGCATCGCGGGCGGCCAGCGCACGCACGAGGACCTGATCGGGATGCTCGTGATCGCGCGCAAGCAGGGCACGTTCGAGCTCGGCTCGGTCGACTACACGACGACGGCGACCGGCCCCGAGGACGCGACCGAGGCGGTGCAGCTGGGGCTCGTCGGCACGCGCGCGCCCGGCGGGGAACCGGTGCTGCTCGCGATCCGCGGCGCGAACCCGCAGTGGGGTCAGCTGGAGGCGCGGCTGGAGGTGCTGGCGACGTCACGCGCGATCGCGACCGAGGTGCGCGACCGCGTCGAGCGCCTGATGGCCCGCCACGACGTGCTGCGCGGGCAGGTACTGGCCTTCGGGGCCAGCGAAAACCGCGGCAACGACCTGCTGACGTTCCTGCCGCGCCCCACGTTGACCGGCGAGGAGGTCGTGCTCCCCGAAGGCGTGCTCGACGCGATCGAGCGGCACACGGTCGGCATCGCGGAGCACGGCGAGCGGCTGCTGGCCGCCGGGCAGCACCTCAAGCGCGGCCTGCTGCTGCACGGCCCGCCCGGCACCGGCAAGACGCACACCGTCCGGTACCTGATGAGCCGGCTGCCGGGCACCACGGTGGTCATCCTGACCGGCACGGCGATGCGGTTCGTGGCGAAGGCGGCGGCGCTGGCCCGGCGGCTGCAGCCCAGCGTCGTCGTGGTGGAGGACGTCGACCTGATCGCCCAGGACCGCAGCTACGGCCCGGACGCGCACCCGCTGCTGTTCACCCTGCTCGACGCGATGGACGGCGTGGGCGGCGACGCCGACGTGACGTTCCTGCTGACGACCAACCGCGCGGGCGCGCTGGAGCGGGCGTTGGCCGACCGCCCGGGCCGGGTCGACCTGGCCGTCGAGATCCCGCTGCCGGACGCGGCGGGTCGCGAGGCGCTGCTGCGCCTCTATGCGCGCGGGCTGAAGCTCACGGCGGACCTGGCCCCGATCGTCGAGGCCACCGAGGGCGTCACGGCGTCGTTCGCGAAGGAACTGCTGCGGCGCGCGGCACTTCGGTCGCTGGCGCTCCGGCCGGACGAAGACGTCGTGGTGGGCGACGAGGAGCTGACGACGGCGTTGCGCGAGATGCAGGACGCGCGGAGCGCCTTGACGCGGTCGTTGCTGGGCAGCTCAGCTGCGCAGTGAGCCGGGGAAGAGGTCGGCGTCCGCGGGGAGCTTCGTCCCCCGGAACCACTCGTCGAAGAACGGCTTCAGGTTCTGCCCGCTCACCGACGAAGCCATCTTCTCGAAGTCGGCCCAGCTCGCGTTTCCGTGGCGGTACCGCGCCGGCCAGTCGTGCAGGAGCCGGTCGAACGCCGGGTCGCCGATCTGCCGTCGCAATGCGTGCAGCGCGAGGATTCCCTTGTTGTAGACGCCCTCGAACTCGTGGCCCTGGCCCATGCCGACCAGCTTCTGGGCCCAGAAGTCCGTGCTGCCGCGGGTGATTTCGATCGCCGCGCGGTAGCGGTCGTCGAGGCTCTGGCCTTCGCGCTCCGCCCACAGCCACTGCGCGTACGACGCGAAGCACTCGTTCAAGCAGATGTCCGACCAATTGCGAAGCGACACCGAATCGCCGAACCACTCGTGGGCGTTCTCGTGCACCAGCGTCGGCAGGTCGGCCCACTTCGCGTACGTCGGCCGGGTCTGCGTCTCCAGCGAAAAGCGGACGTCCTCGTTCAGGAAGATCCCGCCGGCCGCCGACTGCGGGTACGGGCCGAACTTGCCGCTCAGGAACCCGAGCACCTCCGGCAGGCGGTCGCCGATCGCGCGGCGGGCCTCGGCGCCCGGTGCGTACGCCGAGACGACCGGGGTGCCGTCCTTCAACGTCGACCTGTCGACACTGAACTTGCCGATCGCGATCGTCGTCAGGTAGCTCGCGACCGGGTTCGGCTCGGTCCACGTCCCCGGCGGGCCCTCCCGGCCGTTCGAGATGACCGTCCAGCCGGCCGGGACGTGCGCGGTCAGCGTGAACGTCGCCTTGTCGCGCGGGGTTTCGTTGACGGGGTACCAGAACGCCGCCGAGTGCGGCTCGCCGACCATGTACGCGCCGCCGTCGGCCGAGTGCTGCCAGCCGTTCTCGCTGCCGCCGTCGTGCGGGGTCTTCGCCGGGTCGCCGCCGTAGCGCACCCGCGTGCGGAACGTCGTCCCGGCGCGGATCGGCGACGCCGGCGTGACGACCAGCTCGAACGCCTTTTCGCGCGTGAAGTGCGCCGGCTGCCCGTCGACTTCGACGCTGTGGACGTCGAGGCCGCGCAGGTCGAGGTCGAACCGGCTGAGGTCCTGGGTCGCCTTCGCGGTGACCGTCGTGTCGCCGTCGAGGTGGCCGCTCGGCGGGTCGTACGTCACGCCCACCTGGTAGCCGAGGGCGTCGTAGCCGCCGTTGCCGTCGTCCGGGTAATACGGATCACCGGCGCCGGCCGCGCCCGGAACCGGGTGCATGGGCGGCGGCGGGGGCGGCGCCGTGACGGCGTCACCGCTGCACGCCGCGGCGAGGACCACCGCGGCGCAGACGGCGAGGGCGGCGAGTCGGCGGCGCATCCCACCACCATAGGTGATGGATTGCGATCACTCGGTCACGCTTCGCACCAGCCATTATGGTGGCCGCGTGCTCTGTTTCGGCGGCACCGGTGTGCCGATCGTTCTGCTCCACGGCCTGATGGGCCGCGCGCGGACGTGGTGGCGGGTCGCGGAGTGGCTCCGGCCCTATGGCGCGGTGTACGGCCTCGACGCGCGCGGTCACGGCAGCGCGCCACGCGTCGGGCCGTGGACGACCGAGCGGTTCACCGACGACGTCGCCGACGCGCTGCGGACCCTGGAAGCCGGGCCGGCCGTGCTCATCGGGCACTCGATGGGCGGCCTGCACGCGTGGGCGACCGCCGCGAAGTACCCGGAGCTGGTGCGCGCGGTCGTCTCCGAGGACTTCGCGCCGGACCAGCGCGGCCGGACCGTCGAGACGTGGCGCGGGTACTTCGAGAGCTGGCCGGTGCCGTTCAAGTCGCTCGACCACGTCCGCGAGTTCTTCGGCGACGCGGGCGAGTACTTCGCGGACTGCGTCGAGGAGCGTTCCGACGGGTTCCACCTGGTCGCCGACCTCGAGGACCTGTACGTCATCGCGGCGGAATGGGGCCGGCGGGACTACTGGGACGTCGTCGACGCGATCCGCTGCCCGCTGCTGCTGGTCGAGGGCGAGCACACGGCGATGCCGCCGGGCCAGCAAGCGCTCGTCACTTCACGCGTCGCCGGCGCGAAGCACCTTGTGGTCCCCGGCTCAGCGCACTTACCCCACGACGAAGCCCCAGAGACGTACCGCGGCGCCGTCGAAGCCTTCCTATCCGACCTCTTGCTGCGCTAAACCCGCATCTTTCTCGGGGAAAGATGCGGGTTTGGCACCCGTGTGGGGGAGGTTAGATTTGGGAAAGGTCGGATCGCCAGGCTGCGGTGGAGCGGTCGGACGGGACGATCAGGGGCCAGACGTCCGCGCCCAGGAAGCCCGTTTCGTCGGTCGCCTTCGTCGCGGTGCACGTGTGGCGCGGTAGTCCGGCCTGAACGGACAAAGCGGCCACGGCGTCCTTTGTGGACTTACCGAACACGCCGTCGGTCGGCACGTCGTACCCGGACGTGCGCAGGAACTGCTGTGCCAATTGCACCGTGCGACCCGTGTCGCCCGGCTTCAGCAGCGGCCACGCCGCTTCGGCGCGCGCGACCGAGACGCCGAGGACGCGGCCGACCGCCGTCCGCAGCTCCGGCAGCCGGTTGTAGAGCACCGTGCCGGGGCACTCGGTCGAGTTGAAGTCGCGGTGGCCCTTGATGAATTCGGGCGAAATGCCGTATTGGTGCGCGATGTAGGCCACCAGGCCGACCAGCGAATCCCACAGCGCCTGCGGCACGTCGACCGTGCTGTAGAGGCCCTCGTTCTCGATGCCGATGACCTCGCTGTTGTGGTTGCCGACGTTCGCGCCCTGGACGTGCTGCGTGCCGCCGCGCAGGATCTCCAGGCTGCGGTGCCTGCCTTCGGTGACGAACCCGCCGCGGCTGTTCGTGAACTGCTGGCCGCTGTCGATCCAGCCGTTCTTGTCCATGTGCAGGTTCTGGATGTACCGCGAGACGTAGAACGCGCGCGCCAGCGAGAAGTCGTTGTTCATCGGCGGATCGACGGCGTGGTGCACGACGATGTAGGTCGGCTTGTGGTTCTCCACCACGATCGGCCCCGAGGCGGGCCGCGCGCCCCACTCGGCGCAACCGTGGATCGTCGGTGTCGGCACGGCCGCGGCGGCCGTCCCCGTGGTCGTCATCCCCAGTGCGCCGGCCGCGGTCGCGGTCATCCCCGCTTTGAACAGGGTCCGGCGGTCAACAGTGACCATGCGGGAAAGGTAGCTCCGAAGCGCGCCTATGACAACTATTGACCAACTTTGGTTGTAGCGCGTCAGTGTTCGCCCGGGAGAGCGAAGAGGCCGCTGCTGGTCTGCTCCAGCAGGCCGTCGGCGAGCAGGGAGTCCAGGCAGCGGTCGCGCTGGCCGCCGTCGTGCCACACCAGGTCGAGCCGCGCTTTTTCGACGGGGCCTTCGCTGCCGCGCAGGACGTCCAGCAGCAGGCCGCGGACCTGCCGGTCGGTGCCGGCGAACTTCTGCACCGGCTTGGCCGGGCCGGCGTACTCGGGCCGGCCGGCGAGCTGCCACGCGCACTCGTCGTAGATCGGGCAGTCCGCGCACCGCGGCGAACGCGCGGTGCAGATCAGGGCACCCAGTTCCATGATCGCCGCCGAAAAGCGAGCGGCGGGCGCGTCTTCGGCGGGCAGCAGCGCCTCGACGTCGGCCATGTCCCGGGTGTTCGACGCGGGCCCGGCGTCCCCGGCCCCGTGCACGGCCCGCGCGACGACCCGCCGCACGTTGGTGTCGACCACCGGCGCGCGCAGGCCGTAGGCGAACGCGGCGACGGCGCGCGCCGTGTAGGCGCCGATCCCGGGCAGCGCGAGCAGAGTGTCCACATCGGACGGAACGACGTCCCCGTGCTCGCGCGCGATGACGCCGGCGGCTTCGTGCAGCCGGAGGGCGCGCCGCGGGTAGCCGAGCTTGCCCCAGGCCCGCACGACCTCACCCTGGCTCGACGCGGCCAGCGCCGAGGGCACCGGCCAGCGGGCCAGCCACTCGTGCCAGATCGGCTGCACGCGGGCGACGGGCGTCTGCTGGAGCATGATCTCGCTGACGAGCACGCCCCACGCCGAGCAGTCCGGCTCGCGCCAGGGCAGGTCCCGGCCGTGCGTGGAGAACCAGTCGAGCAGTACGTCAGCGTCCACAGCCACGCCGGGAGGCTACTTCGCGTGCTTCGGCAGCTCGCGGGCGACCTCGTCCGGTGACGGCATTTCCGCGATCTCCGCGGCGATCGCGCGGGCCGCGTCCCGGCGGGAGGACGCCTTCCGGGCCTGTTCGGCGACGGCCTCCGCGGTCAGTTCGCCGGGCAGAAGCCGCAGTGCCGCACCCGAGGCGACGAGCGCGTCGGCGTTGGCGAACTGGTCGGCACCCTGAGGCAGGAGCAACTGCGGGACGCCGGCGGCGAGCGCGCCGAGGGTGGTGCCGCTGCCGCCGTGGTGCACGACCAGGTCGGCGTGCTCGATCACCGCCGCCTGCGGTACCCAGGCCAGGGCGGTGACGTTGTCCGGCAGCGGGCCGAGGGGCACCCCGCCGGTGGCCACCACGACGTGCGTGCCGAGCCGGGCCAGCCCCTCGATCGCCGTGGTGAGGACCTCCGACGTGCCGAACGCGGTGCCGAGCGTCAGGTAGATCAGCGGCCCCCGGAAGTCGCCTGGCTCGGCGAAGGGCACCGGGCGCAGGACGATCCGATCGGCGGTCGCCAGGAAGCTCGTGTCCTGCAGGGATGGCGGGCAGATGTCCAGGTGCGTCCCGCCGTCCGGGCGCTCGAGCCCGATCCCGTCGGGGAACAGCCGGCCGAAGCCGTGCCACAGAGCGGGGATCCCCGCGCGCCGCGCGGCGACGGCCACCTCCGGGACGCCCCACCCGTGCACGACCAGGTCCGGCCGCAGCCGCATCAGGTCCGGTTCGAGGTCTTCGGCGTAGATCTCGTAGAACGAGTCCGCGGGCCGGAACGGGTTCAACCCGAGCCGGCTCAGCGGCGCGTGGACGTGCTCACCGGCGGCGAAGCGCACTTCGTGTCCGACGTCGCGCGCCGCGACCGCGAGCGGGACCATCGGGTAGGTGTGGCCGGGCGAGGCCAGACCGGCGAAGAGTACACGCATGCTGTCCCCATTCGGATGTCATGAACATCTGAATGGAGACTAGCGTTACTTGACCTCGGTGAGCTTCCCGGTCTTGACGTCGTAGACGAACCCGCGGACGTTCTCCGTGTGCGGCAGGTAAGCGCTCCGCCGCACGCGCTCGACGGACGTCCGGACGCTGTTCTCCACGTTCCGGAACGCCTCGACCGACCACGTCGGCCGCAGGCCGGTGTCGCTCTCCAGCTCGTCCTTGAAGTCGTCCTCGGTGACCATCGACAGGCCGCACTCCGTGTGCTGGACGACCAGCACCTCGCGCGTGCCGAGCTTGCGCTGCGAAAGGGCCAGCGAGCGGATCATGTCGTCGGTCACCACGCCGCCCGCGTTGCGGAGGACGTGCGACTCGCCCTGCAGGAGGCCGAACAGCTCGAACACCCGGATGCGGGCGTCCATGCAGGTCAGGATGGCCACCTGGAGCGACGGCTTCGGGGACGACCGGTCGCCGGGCGTCACCTCGCCGAGTTCCTGGTTGCGCTTGAGCAGTACGTCGATCGAGGTCATCGGTCACCTTCCGGCCAGTGGCCCCGCGGCGCGGGCGTGCCACTCCATTTGACCTGGTGGGTACCCGTCCGAGCAATGCACTACGAGCTATGTCACGGGTCAGCCCCCGAACCAGGGCTCCTCGACCGTTCTAGGGGGTCCCGACGTGCGGCCGACGCGCAGCTCGGTCGGCAGCGTGATCACCTTCGGCGCGCTCCGCTCGGCCGAGCCGAGCAGCAGCCGGCCGGCCGTCTTGCCCTTCTCGAGCACCGGCTGGTGGACCGTGGTGAGGCCGATCCGCTCGGCTTCGGCGATGCCGTCGAATCCGGTGACGGTCAGGTCCTGCGGCACCCGCAGCCCCCGCCGCTCGGCCTCGGCCATCGCGCCGAGCGCGAGGATGTCCGACGTGCAGATCACGGCCGTGATCTGCGGATACGCGTCGAGGAGCTGGCGCGCGGCCGAAGCGCCGTCGTCCACCGTGTGGTCGAAGCGCTCGACCACCGGGACGCCGGCCCAGTCGACGCCCGCCGCGGAGAACGCCACGGCGAGCGCTTCCAGCCGGGTGCGCTGGACGTGGAAGTGCGCGCCGCTTTGGCGGGCCGGGGAGACGAAGTCGTCGTTGCGCTCACGGGCCAGGCGCATGCAGATCACGCCGACCTGGCGGTGGCCCAGTGTCACGAGGTGCTCGGCGATCTTGCCGACCGCCGCCGCGTCGTCCGGGCCGACGCGGTCGATGCCTTCGAGGCTGGGCTGGTCGATGATCACCGTCGGCACCGGGCGCTCCAGCACGGCGGCCAGGTGCGGGTCGTCGTCCGGGACGGAGTAGACGACGAAGCCGTCGACACCAGCCCGGTGCACTGCGGCGACGTCTTCACGGCCCGGGCTGGCGGGCACCAGGTGCAGGCCGACACTGGCGTCTTCGCAGGCCAGGGCCAGTCCTTCGAGCACGCCGACGGCGGCGGGGTCGCGGAAGGCGTAGGAGAGGTTCTCGGTGAGCAGCAGGCCGACCGCGCCCGCCTTGCGCGTGCGCAGGGAGCGGGCGACCGGGTCGGGGCCGGGGTAGCCGAGTCGCCGCGCGGTCTCGAGGACCCGGCGGCGCAGTTCCGGGGACAGCTGGTCCGGCCGGTTGTAGGCGTTGGACACCGTGGTCCTGGACACACCGAGCTCCGCCGCGAGCGACGCCAGCGTCGCCTGCCTCCGGGTGCGAATAGGACGTCCCATCAGCAAACCGTAACGGTTCAGATCGTTTTCCTGAAGAGACACCCCGCGTGGTCGATGTCTCGATCCGCATGCATGAAGACGCATACACCAAACCGGGATCGGATGGCCAGGAAGTCATCCGGATGGGGTAAGGTGAATCTGACAACGGTTTCCATTAGCGTCTCAGTGCCGTCAGGAGAGTTCTTCAGATGAGTTCCCGCCGCACCAGGAGCGTGCTCGCCGCCGCTTCGGCCCTGTCCGTCTTCGCGCTGGCCGCGTGCTCCGGCGGAACGTCCGGCTCGGACGGCGGCGCCCAGTCCGGCGGGTCCGAAAAGATCAAGGTCGTCGCCTCGACCGACGTCTGGGGCAGCGTCGTCAGCGCCGTCGGCGGGGACAAGGTGGACGTCAAGTCGATCATCCACGACCCCTCGGCCGACCCGCACTCGTACGAAACGACCGCCGACGACGCCCTCGCGGCGAAGGACGCGAAGCTGCTGCTTTCCAACGGCGGCGGCTACGACGAGTTCTTCGACAAGCTCACCGCGCAGGCCGGGGACGCGAAGAAGCTCGTCGCCTACGACATCGCCGCGACCGGCGACGAGAACGAGCACGTCTGGTACGACCTGCCGGGCGTCGACAAGGTCGCCGACCAGGTCGCGGCGCAGCTCGGCGAGCTGCAGCCGGCGTCGAAGCAGGCGTTCACCGACAACGCGACGGCGTTCAAGGCGAAGGTCGACGCGCTCGAGAAGCGCCTCGGCGAGCTCGGCACCACCCACCCGGGTACGAAGGTCGTCGTCACCGAGCCGGTCGCGCACTACCTGCTGGAGAGCGCGAAGCTGACGGACGCGACGCCGAAGGCGTTTTCCGACGCCGTCGAGAACGACACCGACGTCCCGGCCGCCGCGGTGAACGAGTACAAGCAGCTCATCGCCACCAAGCAGGTCAAGGCGCTGATCAACAACGCGCAGACGGTGACCCCGCTGACCCAGGACGTCGTCGGGCAGGCGAAGGCCGCCGGGATCGGCGTCGTCGACGTGACCGAGACGCTGCCGCAGGGTGTGACCGACTACATTGGCTGGATGACCGGGGAAGTGGACGCGCTGGCAGGAGCGTTGAAGTAGGCATGGCTCCCGTCTCAGACGACGTACGCCCCGCGGTCCGGGTCCGCGGGGCGGGGCTCGCGTTCGGACCCCGGACCCTCTGGTCGGGGCTGGACCTCGTCGTCGAGCCGGGGGAGTTCCTCGCCGTGCTCGGCCCGAACGGCTCCGGCAAGAGCAGCCTGCTCAAGGCGCTGCTCGGCATGCAGGGCCTGTCGGCGGGCTCGGTCGAGATCGCCGGCGGCCGCCCGGGCGGCGCGAACCGCAAGGTCGGCTACATCCCGCAACAGCGCGCGATCGACGAGTCGCTGACGCTGCGCGGCGTCGACCTGGTCGGGCTGGGCCTCGACGGGCACCGCTGGGGGCCCGGGCTGTTCGGCATGGCGGCCCGGCGTCGTCAGGTGGCGGCGGCGGTCGACGCGGTGGGCGCGACGCGTTACGCGAAGCAGCCGGTCGGCCGGCTGTCCGGCGGCGAGCAGCAGCGGCTGCGGGTGGCGCAGGCCCTGGTCGGCGACCCCGAGGTGCTGCTCTGCGACGAGCCGCTGCTGTCCCTGGACTTGGCGCACCAGCGCGCGATCAGCGAGCTGATCGACTCCCGGCGGCGCACGGCCGGCACGGCGGTGCTGTTCGTGACGCACGAGATCAACCCGGTGCTGCCGTTCGTCGACCGGGTGCTGTACCTGGTCAACGGCCAGTTCCGGATCGGCAAGCCGGACGAGGTCATGACCACCGAGACGCTGTCGGAGCTGTACGGCACCCGCGTCGAGGTGCTGAAGGTGGGCGGGCAGATCCACATCGCGGGCGCGCAGAGCGCGTTGTGCGAAGAGGAGCCGCACCACCACGAACACGACGTCGAAGAGCAAGTGGGCTGAGTCTTGGATCTGTTCGACTTCGGCAAGACGTGGGAGCTGATCACCGAGCTCCCCGGCGTCCAGACGGCGTTGTTGGCCGCGTTGATCCTCGGCCTGGTCGCGGGGGTGCTGGGCCCGCTGATCGTGATGCGGCGGATGTCGTTCGCGGTGCACGGGACGTCCGAGCTGGCGTTCACGGGCGGCGCGGCGGCGTTGCTGCTCGGGATCGGCGTCGAGTACGGCGCGCTGATCGGCGCGGTGGTGGCGGCGCTGCTGCTGGGCATCCTGGGTGCGCGCGACGCGGACCGCGACTCGGTGATCGGCGTGATCCTGTCGTTCGGTCTCGGCATGGGCGTGCTGTTCCTGTCGTTCTACAAAGGACGGTCCGGGAACAAGTTCGGGATCTTGACGGGCCAGATCATCACGATCGACTCGACGAACCTGACGTTGTTCGTGGTGTCGTCGGTGGTGGTGTTGGCGGTGCTGGCGCTGGTGTACCGGCCGTTGCTGTTCGCTTCGGTGGACCGGAACGTGGCCGTGGCGCGCGGGGTGCCGGTGAAAACGCTGACCGTGGTGTTCGCGCTCTTGGTCGGGATCTCGACCGCGTTGAGCGTGAAGGTCGTCGGGTCGCTGCTGGTGGTGGCGTTGATGGTGACACCGGCCGCGGCTGCTGCGCGGGTGACGGCGTCACCGTGGAAGGCGACGGTGCTTTCGGTGGTCTTCGCCGAGGTGGCGGCGATCGGCGGAATCGTGCTGTCGCTGGCGCCGGGGCTGCCGGTGAGCGCGTTCGTGACGGCGATTTCGTTCTTGATCTACGTGGTCTGCCGGGTGATCGCCTGGCAGCGCGACCGCCGCACCCGAGTCCGCACTGTGGAACCGGCCCTCGTCGCGGCCGCCTGAAGACCTCACTTTCGCTACGAAAGATGCGTCCGAAGGGCCCCTGGACGCATCTTTCCTAGGGAAAGTGAATGTGCGAACGCAAAGTTAGCCCAGCATAAGCAGGACCTGGAGTTCGCCGACCACGAAGCCGATCACCCCGCCGACCGCGATCAGCTTCCATTCGTCCTGCCGGAACGCGGGCCGTAAGAGTCCCTCGAATTCGAGAGGCGTCAACGCCAGCATCCGCTGCTCGATCATCTTCGCGACGTCCATCGCCTCGGTCAGGTACCCCTCGGCGTACCGCGCGGTGTCCGGCAGTTGCTCCAGCGCCTTCCGGGCCGCCGCGTGCTTCATCTCCTTCAGCCGCGTGCCGCCCAGCGTCCGGGACAGCGGTACCTGCGAGTCCACCGCGGCTGAGACGGCGTGCTCCACCAGCGCGGCCAGCCGGTCGGCGCGCGGTCCGCGCAGGACCGCGTCCAGCAGGTTCTGGACCGTCAGCACCTCGGTGGCGATCAGCTCGCCGTACTGCCGCGCCACCTCCGCGCGCCGCCGCTGGAACTTGCCCTGGAAGATCACCCGGCCCAGCCGGACCGGCTCGCGCGGGACGAAGATCAGCTTGATCGCCAGCCAGTCGGTGAACAGCCCGATCGCGCCGCCGAAGACCGGCAGGACCAGGGGCTCGCGCGTGACCGCCCACACCAGGGTCTGGATCAGGCCGAGGCCGAAGCCGAAGTAGATGCCCATCCGCGCGATGAACGCCATCTCGGGCCGGGACGTCTCGCGGATCAGCCGGACCAGCAGCGCCTTGTCGCGCGTCAGCCGCTGGACCGTCATGTGCTGGACGTCGAGGACTTCGTCGAGGTTCTCGCGGACGTCGTCGAGGAACTCCCGCACCAGCCGCGGCGCCGACGCCTGGACCTGCTTGATCAGCATCTCCTGCGCCAGCGTCGGCATGACCTCCCACAGCCGCGGGTGGTGCTCGGCGAGCACCTCGCGCGCGATGTGGTCGACCGCGCGCAGCAGCGGCTGCTCCAGCTCGCTGGTGATGATCACCGGGTCGATCCGGCCGAAGACCTCGCGCAGGTCCAGCAGGTTCGCCGTCAGCAGCTCGGTCGCGACGGCCGCCATCCGCCCGCCGTGCTTCGGGACGACGCCCTGCCAGCCCAGCAGCGGCGGGATCCCGATGAAGTCCAGCGGCCGGAACATCATCTCGATGGCGACGCGCTTGGTGACGTACCCGATCAGCGCCGCGATGAACGGCATCGCCGCGTACACCGGCCAGTGCAGCGCGAGGTCGTGCAGGACCGCGGCCAACTCCGACCTCCTCATGCCGAGAACGGAACCGTACCGGCTACCCGAGCAGCGCGAGCACCTGCAACTCGCCGACGAGCCCGCCGATCACCGCGCCGACGGCGATCAGCTTCCACTCGTCCTGCCGGAACGCCGGCCGCAGCAGCTGCTCGAACTCCAGCGCGCTCAGCTTCTTCATCCGGTCGACGATCGTGTTGCGCACGTCGAGCGCGTTGATCGCGTAGTTCTCGGCGTACCGGATCGTCTCCGGGACGCGCTCCGCGGCCTTCGCGGCCGCCGTCTGCTTCATCTCCTGGAACTTCTTGGTCCCGACGGCGATGGCGACGAACGGCTTGACGACGCTGGCCTGCGCGTCGATCGTCTTCTGCACCTCGCGGGTGATCATCGCGAACAGCTTGTCGGACTTCGGCCCGCGCAGCACGGCTTCCAGCAGGTTGGGAATGGTGATGATCTCGCGCGCGATCATGTCGCCGTAGTCGGCGGCGACCTGGTCGCGGCGCTTCTGGAAGATGCCCTGCCAGGTGTAGAGCCCGAAGAACCGCTTCGGCTCGCGCGGCAGGAAGATCATCTTCAGGGCCAGCCAGTCGGTGAGCCAGCCGATGCCGAGGCCGAACAGCGGGAGCACGATCGGCGACTTCGTCAGCGCCCAGACCACCAGCTGGACGCAGCCGAGGATGAACCCGAACCAGATGCCCGAGCGCGCGATGAACCGCATCTCGGGCCGCGAGATGTCGCGGATCAGCCGGTTGAGCAGGGCCTTGTCGCGCACGAGGTTCGTCACGACCATGTGCTGCAGGTCGAGGACGTCCTCGATGTTGTCGGCGATCTCCCGCATGATCTTGGTGATCGCCTTCGGCGCCTCGGCCTGGACGCGCTTGAGCAGCAGCTGCTGCGCGCCGTTCGGCAGCACCTCCCACAGCCGCGGCTGGTAGGTCTCCATCACCTCGCGGGTGACGTCCTCGACGACCCGCAGCAGCGGCTGCTCGATCTCCTTCGCGACCTGCGCCGGGTCGAGCCGGGCGAAGATCTCCTTGGGGTCGACGACGTTCGTCGTCAGCATCTCGGTGGCCGTCGCCGCCATGCGCTCGGCGTTCGCCGGCAGCACGCCCTGCCAGCCGAAGGGTTTGACGCCGACGAACTCGAGGGGCCGGAACATCATTTCGATGGCGACGCGCTTGGTGACGTAGCCGATCAGCGCCGCGATGAACGGCATGGTGACGTACACCTGCCAGTGCGTGCCGAAGTCCACCCGCGCACGCTATCGGCCCGTGATCAGTGCAGCAGGAGGAGTACCTGGAGTTCACCCACCAGGCCACCGATGACCGCCCCGACGGCGATCAGCTTCCATTCGTCCTGCTTGAAGGCGGGGCGCAGGATGCCTTCGAACTCAAGTGGGGTCAGCTGCCGCATCTTCTCGACGATCGTGTTGCGGACGTCGAGCGCGCCGGTGGCGTAGCTTTCGACGTGCTTCACCGTTTCGGGGAGGTATTCGATCGCTTTGGCGGCTGCCGCGCGCTTCATCTCCTGGTACTGCCGGCCGCCGATGGTGAGGGCGACGACCGGCTTGGCCAGGCTGACCTGCGCGTCGATCGTGCGCTGGACCTCGCGGGTGACGAGCGCGAACAGCTTGTCCGCGCGCGGCCCGGTGAGCACGGCCTCGAGGACGTTCCGGACGGTGAGGACCTCGTCGGCGATCAACGCGCCGTAGTCGGCGGCGACCTCCTGGCGGCGTTTCTGGAACATGCCCTGCCAGCGGAAGAAGCCGAACCCGCGCGGCTCGCGCGGGTAGAAGATCATCTTGAGCGCGAGCCAGTCCGTGACGAAGCCCGTGACGAAACCGAAGATGGGCATGATCAGCGGTTGTTTCGTCAGCGCCCAGGCGACGAACTGGACGAGCCCGATGACGAACCCGAACCAGATCCCCGAGCGCGCGATGAACTTGAACTCGGGCGCGGCGACCTCCCGGATCAGCCGGCAGGTCAGCGACTTGTCGCGGACCATGGCGCCGATGAGCATGTCGTTGACGTCGAGGACGTCGTCGATGTTGGTCGAGACCTCCCGCAGCAGCCGCTTGACGACCTGCGGGGCCTGCGCGCGGACCTGGTCGACGAGCAGCCGTTGCGCGCGCGACGGCAGCATCTCCCAGAGCCGGGGCTGGTAGGTCTCCATGACTTCGCGCGTGACGTCTTCGACGGCCTTGAGCAGGGGCGCTTCGAGCTCTTTGACCATTTCCTCCGGATCGAGGCGGCTGAAGATCTCCCGCGGGTCGACGAGGTTGCGGGTCAGCAGGTCGACGGCCGTGGCGGCCATCCGCCGCGCGTTCGCCGGGATGACGCCCTGCCAGCCGAAGAACGGCTTGATGCCTTTGAACTCCAGCGGCCGGAACATCATCTCGATGGCGACGCGCTTGGTGAGGTAGCCGATGAGGGCGGCGATGAGCGGCATGGTGGCGTAGACGGGCCAGTGCGCGCCGATGTCCGCGAGGATCGCCGGAATGTCCAAAGTGGCCTCCTCGCCGTTAACCGCTGGTCAACAAGGTCAGGATGCCATGCGTCACCAGGGGTTCCAATATCCGTGATGCATCCGTTTGGCGGTACGTCCTGGTGGGCCCCGGCTCATTAAGGTGGCGCGATGGTCGCGCCTGAGAAGCCCCAGTCCGCTCCGAAGACAGCCCAGTTCGCCGTGGGTGTCCGCGGCTACAACCAGCGTCAGGTCGACGAACGCCTCGCCGAGCTGACCAAGGAGTTCCGGGAAACCGCCCGCAGCCGCGACGAGGCCGTCGCGACGTCGTCGGACCTTTCCAAGGCCCTCGCGTACGCGCAGAAGGAGCTCGCCGAGACGAAGGCGGCGCTGGCCCGGATGAGCTCGAGCCCGTCCGGCGCGGGCGCGATGGCCGAGCGCGTCCGGATGATGATGCAGCTGGCCGAGGAGGAGATCGCGGACCTGCGCGCGGCAGCGGAGGCGGACGCGGCGTCGACTCGCGACCAGGCGGACAAGTACGCGCACGAGACCCGCCGCACGGCCGACAAGCTGGCGAAGGACGCGGAGGAAGAGCGCGCGCGCCTGCTGTCGGAGGCGAAGGGCGAGATCGAGAAGCTGAACGCGGCGGCGGGCGCGAAGAGGGTCGAGCTGGCGGCGGCGGCCGAGCGGGCGCGCAAGGAAGCGGACGCCAAGGCCGAGGCCGCGGCGGCTTCGTTGCGGGAGGAAGCGGACCGGAAGGCTTCGGAGGAGCTGGCCGCTCGCAAGAAGGCGTTCGACGACGAGTACGCCGCGAAGAAGAAGGCGTTCGACGAGGAGATCGCCCGGAAGAAGCACGAGACGGAAGCCGCGCTGGCTTCGGCCCGGTCCCAGCAGGCGGAGGCCGACCGGAACCGGAAGCTGGCTTTGGACCTGCGGTCGAAGGTCGCCGAGCGGATCGCGGCCACGGATGTCGCGGTGCAGGAGGCCATGCGGTTGCTGGCTCCGGAGCCTGCCGCGGAGAACGGGGACCGCAAGCCGGCTCCGGCTCCTGCCGCGAAGGCCGCGCCCGCGCCTGCCGCTCCGGCGAAGGCCTGACCTTTCCCCAGACGCCGGCGCCTCCCGGATCACCGGGAGGCGCCGGGCCAATTCCGGTGGGTGGAGTTATCCACATCGGATCCGGTTGTCCACAGATTTCCGGCGCGCCTGTTTTCGCAGGTCAGACGCGATAGACTGGACAGGGGACGCCCCCCCAGGGATGGGCGGGGGCTTGTCTGCGGGGCCGGGGTGGCCGATCCGGTCGCCCGCACGTCATGAACGGGTCGTTCACCTCGTCAGACGACGTGAACGACCCTTTCATGACATCGCCGCGACGCCCGGGCAGACCGCGCGGCCACGACTTTGCCGGAGCCCTGCCGGGGATGGGCGGGGGCTTGTCTGCGGGGCCCGGGGGTGGCCGAAGCTCGTCGATGGCTGGCAGTGTTCAGCTCAGCTGCCGATCACCACGAGAACGGACCCGCCGCATGCTCCTCGAGACCGAACGGGCCGCCGTGTGCGCCTACGCGCGGCGGATGGTCGGGGACGGCCTCGTCGTCGGGACCTCCGGGAACGTCTCCGTCCGGGCCGGCGACCTCGTCGCCGTCACCCCGACCGGCGTCCCCTACTCCAGCATGAACCCGGCCGACGTCCCCGTCGTCGACCTCGGCGGCCAGGTCGTCGACGGCTCGCTCAAGCCGACCAGCGAACTGCCGATGCACCTGTCCGTCTACTGGGACGTGCGCGATCCCGACAGCGAGCCCGTCACCGCCGTCGTGCACACGCACTCGCCGCACGCCACCGCCGTCTCCACCCTCGTGCGCGAGGTGCCGCCGATCCACTACATCATCGCCACGATCGGCCCTTCGGTGCGCGTCGCGCGCTACGCCACGTACGGCACGCCGGAGCTGGCGACGGCGGTGCTGGAGGCGCTCGAAGGGCGCCGCGGCTGCCTGATGGCCAACCACGGCACCCTCACCTACGGCGACGGCCTCGAGGCCGCGTACCACCGGGCCCAGCAGCTCGAGTGGGCCTGCCGGGTGTGGCTGCTCGCCCAGGGTGCCGGCCGGCCCGCCCTGCTGCCGCCGCCCGAGGTGGCGAAGGTCGTCGACCTCTTGCGCGGCTACGGCCAGACCTAGGACGCCAGCGCGTCGACGGCGTGGACGGCGTCCAGCAGTTCCGCCACCGTCGGGTCGTCGACCGCCTCCTTGATGCACTGCCACAGCTGGAGGTTCGCCGTCGCCCAGCGCGAATACGTGGCCGCCGCCTCGGGGTTGTAGAAGTAGTACCCCTCGTCGTGGACGTCGCACTGCTCGCCGACGATCTTGTGCGCCAGCTCGCGCAGGCTCAGCCCGTTCTCGCGCAGGTACCGGTGCGCCAGCACCACCGGGGTCACGGGCAGCGCCTTGAACAACGTGTCCGCGTCGCTCAGCGCCTGTGCCTCCAGCGAAATGTCACGGCCGCGCGTGGCCATCTCGGCTTCGTCGACGATCTCGTCGATCCACCGGGCGACCCCGGCCGGCACCCCGCACTCCGCGAGGATCTCCAGCCGCAGGCTCCGGCCCGCCGCCGCGGGCGAGTTGCGGAGCACCAGGTAGTTGACGTCGTGCACCAGCGCCGCCACCTCGACCACCGCGCGGTCGGCCCCGTTGTGCTGGGCGAAGCCGGCCGCCTTCGCGCGGACGAAGCTCACGTGGTGCCAGCCGTGGAACGGCAGCCGCTCCGCGTAACGGCGGCAGAGCCGGTGAACCCGGTTCGCGACGGCGTCGACGATGAGTTGGTCGATCGTGCTTTCCTGCGTGCGCATACACCTCTCCGATCCCGGCCGTGGTGTTCAGACGGGTGGAGTAATGGTAAGCGCCGTGACGCCGGTGGGTAGCTAGATGCGGTCGGCCAATTCCCCCAATCGGACCTCTACCGGAACGTGACGATGGCCGATTCCCGTGGCGGGATCGAATGAAAGGCTGAAACTGCTCACCGGGCGTGATTTCACCAGGAACGTCATCGTGCCGTCGGCCGCTTCGGGGATGCGGTGGAATTCGTCGGCCAGCATGGTGGCGCAGGCTCCGGCCTGGCACAACGTCCGGCGCCGCAGCCGCGCGGCCGCGATCAGCCCGGTTCCGGCGTCGATCGTCGTCTCGTATCTCTCGTGCAGGTAGTCACCACGGAGAATGGTGGTGCAGAAGTGGTACCTGTGGTTGTGCACGGAATCCGCGTATCCCTCCCGCCAGTCCTCCTGCGCCTTGTATTCGTGCAGCCAGAAGGAAAACGGGTCGGACGGCGAATCGAGCAGGCACCAGGCGAAGTGCGTGGTCGTTTCCCGGGACGAGCGCAGGATTTTCACGGATTCCGCGGTGGTCAACGCGCGCAACTGGGAACGCAGTTCGTCCCGCAGGCCGGGCTGGGCGGCCCACGGCCGGAACCACTCGTCGACGGCGCGCCAGCCGGCGGCCAGGGGGAACTCGGCCGCGCGCAGGCGCGTGGCCAGTTCGGAAAGGGGGGACAGGCGGGTGAGCAAGGTCAGCTCCCTAGCTCGGCGACTTCGGAGAACTCCGCGCGGAAAGCGTGGAACTTGCCTTCCAGCTCGCGGAACTGCTCCTCGGACAGGGGGGATCCGGTGATCTTTTCGAACAGCGCCAGGAAATCCGTCCGCGTCGTCGCGGACGTGATGCGGAAGTGGCGGCCGGTCCGGGACTGCGAGACGCGCACGAACTCGGCGCGCTCCATGTTGTAGAGGAAGGAACCCTCGGTGAACCGCAGGGACCGCGGGTACAGCTTCGTGGCGCCGCGGACGTCGCTGTAGAGCGACACCCACACGCTGTCGTCGAACATTTCGAGCCGGTCCAGCGGCGGGTCGGCGACCACGGTGATGTCGACCTGCGCGCAGCGGCTGCGCGCCAGGAAGAGGCCGACGAGCCCGATCCGGATCTCTTCGTCGAGCCGGGTCTGGATCTGTTCGGAGTCGACGTCGCCCGCCTCGCGGCGCAGCAGGTAGCGGGCGCGCCCGCTGATCGAACTCGCGTCCCGCGGGTCGGCGATGACGGCCCGGAGCTCCCGTTCGGTGCGGGAAAGCAACAGGCGGGCGGCCGCGTGCCGCCCGGAGAAGCCGCGGAAGAAGTACTGCCGGGTCGCGTTGAGGTCGGCCATCAGCAACCGGTTGAAGCCGGGGTCGGGGTCGGTGGTCGCCTCGAAGACGTCGGTGGGGAAGAACTCCTTGTTCAGCGCGCGGTATTCGGCGCTGAGGTCCTCCAGCGCGCGCCTGCTTTCCTCGATCACCGGGGTCACCAGCGCCTTCTGCGACGCGCTGGCGGTGATCAGCGTGGTGCCGAACCCCACGATCGCGGAGATCAGGGTGCCGGTGCCCAGCGACGTCACCAGGTTCTTCCCGGTGCCGGGGTCCATCAGGCCGGCGAGCCACAGGCTGAGGCCGGCGACGACGACGAGCACCGTGAGGAGCAAGCTCGTCCTGGTCCAGAAGATCTCCTGCAGTGGGGTACGGCGGCGGGGTCCGCCGTCCGCGACCACGTGCTTCACCTCCCTCGTGCCACCCGAACGGACGTATGCGCAAAGTGTCTGTTCGAGCGCGGGGAGTCACTTTACGCGCCAATCGGGGCGCGCGAAATAAGAAGTTCGGGGGACAGGACGGACGGACAGGCGTCACTCTCGGCAATAATTAACCAGCTTGGCCCGGTTTTCGAAAATCGCGGAAAACCGGCTTCAGAGCGTGGCCGGGAGCCCCTTTTCGTACCAGTCCGGCCCGGGTTCGGCGGTCATCAGGAACTCCACGACGACCGGCGCGGGGGCCGGGTGGATCTCCGGGTGATCGCGTTCGCCGCGCGCGAAGTCCACCGGCCAGGCCAGTTTTTCCGCGTCGAGCGAAAACTCCCCGCCCGCGCCCGTCCGGTTGCCGCGCGCGTCGAGGCGCACCCATTTGCCGAGCAGGTGCACGGCATTCAGCCCGTGCAGCGCGGACAGCTCCTGGTAGCAGAACCCGGCCGGAATCCCTTGTGCGCGCAGCAAAGCGGCGAGCAGGTGCGCCTTCGCGTGGCAGATCCCGACGCGCTCGCGCAGGACGTCCGACGCCCGCCAGGTGACGCGCGGATCGCGCGCGTCGATCACGTGGTCGACCTCATCCCGGACAAACCGGAATACGGCCTCGGCGTACGTGACGGGATCGTCCCCGGCCGTCCGGAGAACGTCTGCGCGGGCGCGGATCGCGGGGTGCTCGTGATCGACGACGGCGTCGGCGGCGAGGTAGTCGCTCAGCCGTTTGGAGGTCGGCGACAGGACGGGACTCATCCGGCCATCCTGACAGGTGCGGCCATTCGGGCGAGCCTGGTTTTCCTGCGCGGCAACGCTCCGCGTTCGCCGGTTACGGAAGGTAAAAGTCGGGTGAGAAGCCCGTCCAGCGCAGATCCGCGGTCAGGTGCGCGACGTCGTTGTACGTCAGCAATGCGGCGGGCCGTCCCGGCGAGTACCGGATGACGGTCAGCGCGGCGTTGGCGTGGTTCAGGGCGAGCCACCGCCACGGCGGCGCGTCCTGCGAGGCGCGCACCAGCCAGCCGGCGAGGAAGTTGTGCGTGACGAGCACTTCGTACCGCGTCTCGGCGCCCGGCACGGGCCCGGCGAACCGCCGCTCGGCCTCGGCGGCGAGCTCTTCGTCGGCGGGCGGGAGTTGCCGGGTGAAGGCGTGCAGGAGGTCGCCCGAGGTTTCGGGGAGTTCCTCGCGCATCGGCGTGTAGGGGACGAAGTCGTCGGCCGCTTTGTCGACGTAGATCGGGACGCCGGGGAGCTGGGTGGCGATGAGCGCGGCGGTCTGGCTCGCGCGCGGAAGGGGACCGTGGTGGACGGCGTTGATCGGGATCTCGCGGAGGCGCCGGCCGAGCAGGAGCGCTTGCCGCCGGCCGGCTTCGGTGAGGTCGCCGGTGGGTGCCGCTTCGCCGTGGCGGGTGAGGAAGAGGTACCGCGTCGCGAGCATCAGCCGACGGGCACGAGTGCACCCTGCGGGCCGTGGCTCGGCGTGAACTGGGCGAGCAGCCGGACGGGGGCGGGGTGCGGAGGGAGGACGGTCGAGGCGAACGGCGTGATGGTGTGCTCGTAGCCGCTGTTCGTGTGCAGGTGGACGCTCACGTGGACGTTCCGGTCGCCGGGGATTTCGAAGGTGACGGCGCCCCAGGAGACGATGTATTGGCGGCCGTCGATGCTGGCGATCGGGGCGTAGGCGCGGACTGTGTGGCCCAGGTGGGGGATGTCGACGGTGAGGAGACGGCGGGGGCCGTCGTGGTTGTCCACGTACGGGATCACGCCGGGCACCTTGGCCAGGTCGATCGGCTCGCTCATCCTTCGGCTCCGCTCAGAACTGGTAGTACAGGAACGGGCTGAACGTGCCCGTCGCGATCAGGATCGCCGCGTACACCAAGCCCACCGTCATCACGCCGATGCGCAATGCCGTGGCCGGGCGGCTGCGGGACGACTCCAGCAGCGGTCCCGTCACCGGGTGGGCCGGCAAGAGGAACACCGCCAGCGCCGCCAGCAGCAACACCAGCCGCTGGTTCGTGAACGCCTCTTCCACCCCCGCGCCCAGGCCGTTGAAGTCCGGGATCAGCATGTGGCCGATCATCGACAGCGCGTGGCCCAGGTCCGCCGACCTGAAGAACACCCAGCCGAACACCACCAGCAACATCGTCAACGCGCGGCGGGCCAGCCGCGGCCAGCGGGACGACGGGTCCAGGTCGAAGCCGAACCGGCGCTCGATCACCAGCAGCGCTCCGTGGTAGCAGCCCCACACCAGGAACGTCCACTGCGCTCCGTGCCAGAAACCCGTCAGCACGAACACGATGCACAGGTTCCGGTACGTGTGGGCCGCTCCGTTCCGGTTGCCGCCCAAGGGGATGTAGACGTAGTCGCGGAACCAGCGGGACAGCGACATGTGCCAGCGGCGCCAGAACTCCGTGATCGTCACCGAGGAATACGGCCGCGCGAAGTTCTCCGGGAGCCGGAAGCCCAGCATGCGGCCCAGGCCGATCGCCATGTCCGAGTAGCCCGAAAAATCGAAGAACAGCTGGAGCGTGTAGCCGATCGCGCCGAGCCACGCCGTCGCGAATGTCATCTCGTCCGGCGGGACCTTGAAACACGCCTCCACCAACGGGCTCAGCGAGTCCGCGATGATCGTCTTCTTGCACAGCCCCAACGCGAACCGGGGGAAGCCCGCCGCGATGTCGTCCAGGCGGTGGGAACGCAGCTGCGGGAGCTGGTCGGCGATCTCGCGGTACCGCACGATCGGGCCCGCCACCAGCTGCGGGAACATCGCGATGTACGCCGCGAACGCCACCGGGTTGCGCAACGCCTGGCGCTCGCCGCGGTAGATGTCGACCACGTACGAAATGTGGTGGAACGTGTAGAACGAGATGCCGATCGGCACCACCAGGCTCGCCACCGGCACGCTGCCGCCGAACCAGTGCGCCACCGCCGCGATCTGCTGCGTCGCGAAGCCCGCGTACTTCCAGATCAGCAGCACCGCGACGTCCAGCGACACCACCGCGATGAGGATGCGGCGCCGCCGGACGCCGTTCACGTCGAACGGGTTCGGGGCCAGCAGCGGGCCGGCCAGGAAGTTGACCACCATGCAGCCCAGCAGCAGGAACACGAACGGCCCCGCGCCGATCGTGTAGAACAGCAGGCTGCCGACCGCGACGATGCCGTTGCGCCAGCTCCGCGGGCACACCAGCACGGCGACGAGCACCGCCGGCATGAAGTACCACAGGAACAGTGGCGATACGAACGACATCGGGTCCCCTCGGCTTTATCCGATGGTGACCTTAACCCGACCGGGTGGTGCGGTCAGACCCGACCGGCGGCACGGCGGCGGCGCGCCACCTCCGCCAGCAGCACGCCGGCCGCCACGGACGCGTTCAGCGACTCCACGCCCGCCGCCATCGGGATCGACACCGTCGCGTCGCACGTCTCGCGGACCAGGCGCGACAGCCCGCGGCCCTCCGAGCCCAGCACGATGACCAGCGGGTCGGCCGCCAGCTCCAGCTCGTCGATGTCCACCGAACCGTCGGCGTCCAGGCCGACCAGCATCAGGCCCTCGTTCGCCCACGCCTTGAGCTGGCGGGTGAGGTTGGTCGCCACCGCGATCGGCAGCTTCGCCGCCGTCCCGGCGCTCGTGCGCCACGCCACCGCCGTCATGCCCGCGCTGCGCCGCTCCGGCAGCAGCACGCCGTGCGCGCCGAACGCGGCCGCCGAGCGGATCACCGCGCCCAGGTTGCGCGGGTCGGTGACGCCGTCGAGCGCGACGAACAGCGGCACCTCGCCCGAGTTGCGGGCGGCGGCCATGAGCTCGTCCGGGTGCGCGTACTCGAACGGCGGGACCTGCAGGCCCAGGCCCTGGTGCACGGCCCGGTTCGTCTTGCGGTCAAGCTCCTCGCGCGGGATCTCCAGGATCGAGATGCCCTTGTCGCCGGCCAGCCGGACGGCGTCGTTCACGCGGTCGTCGATCTCGATGTTCAGCGCGACGTACAGCGCGGTCGCGGGGACGCCCGCGCGCAGCGCCTCGACCACCGGGTTGCGCCCGGCGATCAGCTCCGGCTTGTCGGCCTTCTTCTGCCGCGCCTGGTCGCGCTTGGTCTGGGCGTTCGCCTGGCGGTAGGCCTTGTGCCCGGGGCGGTCCTCCGCCTTCGGGGTCGGCCCCTTGCCTTCGAGGGCCTTGCGGCGCTGACCGCCCGAGCCGACGACGGCACCCTTCTTGGTGCCCGTCTTGCGGATCGCGCCCTGGCGCCGCGAATTGCCTGCCATGGTGAAAGTTTCCTTGCTGTGTAACGGGATCAGTCGGACTTGACTGTCCACTGAGGACCGTTGGGGGTGTCCTCCACCACGATGCCCGCCTGCGCGAGGCGGTCACGGGCGGCGTCCGCGCGGGCGAAGTCCTTCTCGGCGCGGGCCTGCTGGCGCTCGGCCAGCAGCCCTTCGACGATCCGGGACAGCGCGTCCTTGGTGGGCGTGTCGGAACCGCCCGCCTCGGACCAGCGCGCGGACAGCGGGTCGAGGCCGAGCACGTCGGTCATCGCGCGGACGGCCGCGGCGAATTCGAGTGCCTTGGGGGTGTCGCCCGCGTCGAGGGCGGCGTTACCGTCCCGGACCGTGGTGTGGACCACGGCGAACGCCTGCGGGGTCGCGAGGTCGTCGTCGAGCGCGTTCGCGAACGCCTCGGGGATCGTGCCGATTCCGACGGAGCCCGACTGCGCGGCGCGACGCAGGAACGTCTCGATCCGCCGGTAGCCCTGCGCGGCTTCCGACAGCGCGCCGTCGGAGTACTCGATGGTCGAGCGGTAGTGCGGCTGGACCAGGTAGTAGCGCAGCTCGGGCGCGCGGTAGCGCTCCAGCATCGACGGGATCGACACGGTGTTGCCGAGCGACTTCGACATCTTCTCGCCCGACATGGTCACCCAGGCGTTGTGCAGCCAGAACCGCGCGAAGGCGTCGCCCGCCGCGTTCGACTGGGCGCGCTCGTTCTCGTGGTGCGGGAAGACCAGGTCGATGCCGCCGCCGTGGATGTCGAACTCCGCGCCGAGGTACGCCGTCGCCATCGCCGAGCACTCCAGGTGCCAGCCCGGCCGGCCGTTGCCCCACGGCGTCGGCCACGACGGCTCGCCCGGCTTCGCGCTCTTCCACATGGTGAAGTCGCGCGGGTCGCGCTTGCCGCGGGTCGGCGTCTCGCCCTGCTGGACGTCCTCGAGGACCTGGCCGGACAGCTTGCCGTACTCGTCGAACGACTTGACCGAGAAGTAGACGTCGCCGTCCGCGACGTAGCCGTGGCCGCTCTCGATGAGGCGTTCCATCAGCTCGACCATCTGGGTGACGTGCCCGGTCGCGCGCGGGTTGATCGACGGCGGCAGGCAGCCGAGCTGCTCGTACGCGGCCTCGAAGGCGCGCTCGTGCGTCGCGCCCCACTCCCACCAGGGCCGCTCGTGCTCGGCGGCCTTGGTCAGGATCTTGTCGTCGATGTCCGTGACGTTGCGGACCAGCAGCACGTCCAGTCCACTGTGGACGAGCCAGCGGCGCAGGACGTCGTAGTTCAGGACACCGCGGACGTGCCCGATGTGCGGAACGCCCTGCACGGTGGCACCACACACGTAGATCGACGCCGTTCCGCTACGGACGGGGTGGAACTCCCGCACGCTCCGGGTCGCTGTGTCGAAAAGGTGTAGGGCCACCCTGAAAGGGTACGGGGTGGGCGTGAGCGAGGTCGCAGCCCCTAGCCGACGCCGTGCGTGCGCAACGCCGTGAGCAGGGCGTCCGGCCGGTCGGCGGTGGGCAGCGGGTCGACCAGCGCGAACTCGCAGCCGAGCGCGCGGGCGCCCCCGTCGGCCTCCTCGCTGTCGCCGACCATGAGCGTCTCGGTGGCCGGGACGCCGAGGCCCTGGACGGCCTTGCGGAAGATCTCCAGCTCCGGCTTGATGGCGCCGACCTCGAAGGACAGGATGAACTCGTCGACGTAGGCGTCCCACCCGCGCGCGGTGAAGGCCGGCCGGATGTCGAAGGCGATGTTGCTCAGCACGCCGACCTTCAGGCCCCGCTCGGACGCCGCCTTCAGCGCGGCTTCGGTGTCCGGGTACGGCGTCCACTGGCTGGGATCGATGAGCCGGTTGTAGAGCGCTTCGGCCTGGTCGAAGTGCGGGACGCCGGACTTCTTGAGCACCTCGAGGTAGACCTTCCGGTGCAGCACGGGGTCGCGGTCGCGCTCCCGCCAGGCGTGCACGTGCTCGGCGTCCAGCTCGACGACCTGCCCGACCGGGGCGGTCATCCGGCGCATCAGCTCGGCCTGCGCCTCGATGTCGAGCGGCTCACCTTCGTGGTTCGTCAGTTCGGTGAGCCAGGACTCGTCCTGCTCGAGCCGGAAGAGCGTGCCGGAGTAGTCGAACAACACGGCCCTGATCGTCATGGTTTCCAGCCTATCGGGACTCTCAGGCCGAATGCCCTGTGATGTGTTCGGGGAAAACGCGCACGAGCACGCGCACGACCTCGGGCGGCTCGGGCGGGAAGACGTCGCCGGTGTACTTGCGGGCCAGCTCGTCGTTCAGCTCGCGGCCGCCCTCGACGGTGACCTCGGCGCGGCCGCGGATCTCGACGTAGTTCTCGGGGTCGGCCAGGTCGAAGACGGAGAGCGAGACGCGGGGATCGCGCCGGATGTTGCGTTCCTTGCGCCGGCCTTGGACGGTCACGAAGACCACGGTGTCGCCGTCGCGCTTCGCCCAGACGACGGAGCTCTGCGGCGAGCCGTCGGCGTTCGTGGTGGCGACGACGGGGTAGTTGGCGCCGTCGAGCAGGGCCTTGGTGGCTTCGTTGAACATGGTCCGGACCCTATTTCACGTTGCCGGCGACCTTGTCGACCTTGAGCCGGACGATGACGCGTTCGGTGTCTTCGCTCTCGGGTGGCGGGTCCTGCGCGAGGTACTTCTGGCTGAGGGTCTTCGGGAGCGCCTTGCCGGGGTCGGGGGTGATCGTGGCGGTGCCGCGCAGCTGGGTGTGGCGGTAGGGATCGGCGGCGTCGGTGATGGAGACGCTGAGGCGGGGGTCGCGACGCAGGTTGCGGACCTTCCGGCGGTCCTCGGTCGCGCTGAAGACGAGGTCGCCGTCGTCGAGGCCGATCCAGACGACGGAAGTCTGCGGGCCACCGTCGGGATCGAGGGTGGCGACGGTGGCGAAGTTCTTCCCGTCGATCAGCGCGCGGACGGCGTCCGAGAGGGTGAGGGCCATATCACGCCGAACGGGCGCGGGTTGGGCCCTATTCCGTCGCTCCGGATGACATGAATGAGTCATTCACGTCACCTGGCGACAGGGCTCCGGCAAAGTCGTGGCCGCGCGGTCTGCTCGGCGTCGCGGCGATGTCATGAAAGGGTCGTTCATGTCGTCTGACGAGGTGAACGACCCGTTCATGACGTGCGGGCGACCGGATCGGCCGCGCTGCCCTGACTTTGCCGGGACCCTGGTCGTCTGGCGACATGAATGAGTCATTCACGTCTCCTGGCGACAGGGCTCCGGCAAAGTCGTGGCCGCGCGGTCTGCTCGGCGTCGCGGCGATGTCATGAAAGGGTCGTTCATGTCGTCTGACGAGGTGAACGACCCGTTCATGACGTGCGGGCGACCGGATCGGCCGCGCTGACCTGACTTTGCCGGGACCCTGGTCGTCTGGCGACATGAATGAGTCATTCACGTCGTCTGGTGACATGAATGAGTCATTCACTACGTCCGAGCCAGCAGGAGCGCCGTCGCGAAGGCCGCGATCCCCTCGCCGCGCCCGGTCAGCCCCAAGCCGTCCGACGTCGTCCCGGACACGCTCACCGGCCCGCCGACCGCCTCCGACAGCACCTTCTGCGCCTCCTCGCGCCGCTTCCCCACGCGCGGCGCGTTCCCCACGATCTGCACGGAAGCGTTCCCGACCCGCCAGCCCGCCGCCGAGATCAGCTCGCGGACCTCGACGAGCATGTCCGCCCCGTGAGCGCCGTCCATCCGGGGGTCGCCCGTGCCGAACACCGCGCCCAGGTCACCCAGCCCCGCCGCCGACAGCAGCGCGTCGCACAGGGCGTGCGCTGCCACGTCGCCGTCCGAATGGCCCGCGCACCCGTCGACCCCCGGCCACAGCAGCCCCGCCATCCAGCACTCGCGGCCCGCCTCGACCGGGTGGACGTCGACCCCGTTGCCGATCCTCACAGCGTCTCCTCGTTCTTCGGTGCCGCCGCGATCGCCTCGGCCAGGGACAGTTCGAAATCCGTCGTGACGCGCATCGCGTCCGGGTGGCCGTCCACCAGCGCCGCGCCGGCCACGTCCCACGGGTCGGTCGCCGAGAGGAACGCCGACAGCGTGTAGCCGATCGGTGTCTGGACCGTGCGCAGCCGCGCGCGGTCCTCGGTTCCGACGATCAGGGACGAATCGGTCACCTTCACCGTGTCCGCCATCGGCAGCACCGGGACGACTACCGGAGCGTCACCCACCGCAGTGATGATGTCACGCACCGTCTCCGCAGGAATGAAGGCACGCAGAGCGTCGTGGAGGAGTACAACTGAGTCACGGGGAAGATCGGGCTCGACGGCGGCGAAGGCCTGCCGGAGCGAGCCGGGGACGACCCGGCAGTCCAGGCCGCGAACGGCCTCGGAAAACGACGAAGCACACCGCTGGGGGGCCGCCACGAGCACCAGATCGATCTCCGGTACGCCGAGCAGCCCCCGCACGGTGTGCGTGAGTAGCGCCTCACCATGGACCGGCGTGAGAGCGAGCTCTCCGTCGGAGGCATGATGTGCGACGGTCACGATCGCGACGACGTTCATCGGTTCGCGATCGTAGAGGCATCCGCCCGCCCGTCGAGCAGACGCCTGTGGGCTCAGAACCTTATTCAGCCGTCGGCCGGCGCAAAAGTTGCTGCAGGCGGGCCGCCTGCGGTCCGTCGCGCCGTCCTGACCAGAATAAGATTCTCAGACCGTCGCGGTTTCCAGAACTTCGTCGAGGAGGACTTCAGCCTTGTCCTCGTCGGTGCCCTCCGCGAGCGCGAGCTCGCTGACCAGAATTTGCCGCGCCTTGGCGAGCATGCGCTTCTCGCCTGCCGAAAGCCCGCGGTCCTTCTCTCGCCGCCAGAGGTCGCGCACCACTTCGGCCACCTTGTTCACATCGCCGGAGGCGAGCTTCTCGAGGTTGGCCTTGTACCGACGAGACCAGTTGGTTGGCTCCTCGGTGTGCGGAGCACGCAGAACGTCGAAGACCTTGTCCAGTCCTTCTTGCCCGACGACATCGCGCACGCCTACGATCTCGGCGTTGTCAGCGGGCACGCGAACCGTGAGATCCCCTTGCGCGACCTTGAGGACGAGGTACTTCTTTTCCTCGCCCTTGATCACACGGGTCTCGATGGCTTCGATGAGTGCGGCACCGTGGTGCGGGTAGACGACGGTCTCTCCGACCTTGAAAACCATGTGTCCTCTGCCCCTTTCGCTGACTCCATCCTAGCACGGTCCGCCAGTGCCCACCTAGCGGGCTGGACTCGTCCTCGCAGGTCAGCGGCCTGAGCGGGGCTTGACAAACGTCGGAGGCCCATGCTCATGCAGGTGACCGGGACGCGTTTCCCGACGTGGTACGAAATCCTTTGTGGACGGTTGATCTTGGGCGCAACGCGGACCGGTTCCGCCCGGGAGATCGCGCCCGGCTAGTCTTCGCGGGAACGAGGCCGTGAAACTGGAAGGACTGCGACGTGAGGCTGCAGAATCGTCGCGTGCTCGGCGCGGGCGTGCTGGCGCTCGGTGCCGCGCTCGTGCTCGCCGGGTGCGGGGCCGGCCAGATCACCCAGACCGACACGCAGCAGCCCGCCGTCAACGGCACGTATGCCCAGGTCAAGACCATTGTCCTGCGTGACGCCGCGGTGCAGTACCCGACGTCGGGTCCCGGCTACCCGGCCGGCGCGACCCCGTCGCTCACGCTGACGATCGTGAACACCGGCGCCCAGGACGACTCACTCGTCTCGGTGACGACCGAGGACGGCACCCAGGCGACCGTGAGCGGCTCGAAGGCCGTCGTCGCGGCGCACTCGCTGGTGATCGGCCCGGACGACGCCGTCGAGTCCACCAATGAGGTGCAGACCACACCGCCGAGCGCGCCGTCGTCCACGGGCACCTCGTCGAGCTCGAGCTCCACGCCCACCAAGTCGGAGACGAACACGCCCGGCAGCCTGACGGCGTCGTCGACGTCCGAGGTCCCGTCGTCCGGCCCGGCCGCGACGCCGACGGCGCCCGAGAAGGTCGGCCAGGCCACGGTCAAGCTGCCGGCGCTGAAGCAGCCGCTGTGGCCGGGGCAGACGATCAAGGTGACGTTCGTGTTCCAGAACGCGGGCCCGGTCACCGTGGAGCTGCCGGTCGCGGCTCCGGCGCACGTCAAGGAGTAGGTCCCCGGTTTTGTCGGTGGTCGCCGATAGCCTCGCGGGGTGAAGAAAGGGACCACCTTCCGCTGCGGGAGCTGCGGGTACGAAGCGGCCAAGTGGCTGGGCCGGTGTCCGGAGTGCCAGGAATGGGGCTCCTTCGAGGAACGCGGGGCACCGGCCAGGCCGGCCATCCAGCGCGTCGCCGCCGGGGCGCCCAGCGCGCCCGCGCGGCCGATCGGCGAGGTCGACGTCGAAGCCGCGCGCGCCCGGCGCACCGGCGTTTCCGAGCTCGACCGCGTGCTCGGTGGTGGCCTCGTCCCCGGCGCCGTCGTCCTGCTCGCCGGTGAGCCCGGCGTCGGCAAGTCGACCCTGCTGCTCGAAGTCGCCTACCAGTGGGCGAAGACCGTCGACCGGTCCCTGTACGTCACCGGCGAGGAGTCCGCGGGTCAGGTCCGGTTGCGCGCCGAGCGAACGGGCAACGTCCACGACCGCATGTACCTCGCCGCCGAGAGCGACCTCTCGGCCATTCTCGGGCACGTCGACGACGTCAAGCCGGGCGTGCTGATCGTCGACTCGGTGCAGACGATGGCGTCCCCGCAGGTGGACGGCTCGCCGGGCGGCGTCACGCAGGTGCGCGCGGTGACGTCCGGGCTCGTCGCGCTGGCCAAGGAGCGCGGCCTGCCCGTGGTCCTGGTGGGGCACGTCACGAAGGACGGCTCGGTCGCCGGCCCGCGCGTGCTCGAACACCTGGTGGACGTCGTGCTGCAGTTCGAGGGCGACAAGCACTCGACGCTGCGGATGGTCCGCGGCATCAAGAACCGCTTCGGCGCCGCCGACGAGATCGGCTGCTTCGAGCTGCAGGAAGAAGGCATCGTCGGCGTCCCGGACCCGTCCGGGCTGTTCATCAGCCGCACGGCGGAGCCGGTCCCCGGCACGGCGATCACCGTCTCCCTCGAAGGCAAGCGGCCGCTGCTGGGCGAGGTCCAGGCGCTGGTGTCGTCGACGTCGGCACCGCAGCCGCGGCGCGCGGTGAGCGGGCTGGACTCGGCGCGCGTGGCGATGGTCCTGGCCGTCCTCGAGAAGCGCGGCGGGCTGAAGCTGGGCGACAAGGACGTCTACACGGCCACCGTCGGCGGCATGAAGATCACCGAGCCGGGGATCGACCTGGCGCTGGTGCTGGCCCTGACGTCGTCGTTCGAAGACGTCGCTTTGTCGCCCCGGCTGGTGTCGGTGGGCGAGGTCGGGCTGGCCGGCGAGATCCGCCGGGTGCCGAGCGTGGGGCGCCGGCTGGCGGAGGCCGCGCGGCTGGGCTTCACGCACGCCCTCGTCCCGCCGGACTCCGGGAAGCCGCCGGCGGGAATCCGCGTATTGGAGGTGGCGAACGTCGCAGACGCGTTGAACGCGGCCGGCCACGCCCGCTGATCACCCGGAGGTCCGGGTGATCGCGTACGAGTAGACCGCGTCCGGCTCCCCGAACTTCTGCGGGTTCGGCGGGAACAACGGGATTTCCGTGGTCGTCGTGACGGTCGTCGACGGGAACCCCGCGGAGCTCGGCGGCGGCGGCGACGTGCTCCGCGGGACGTTGCCGGAATGCTCCGTCACCGAGAACACGCCGTCGGCCGCGGCCAGCAGCTGGGCCGTCGACGGGTCGAGGTACAGGCGCTGGCCCGTGTCCTTCGCGACGATGACCGTCGCGGGGCGCCCGTCGGCGGTGTGCGCCGGCTCGGCGTGGACGCTGGGTATCGCGATCAGCGCGTCCCGCAGGGCGAACCGGACGTCTTTGCGGACCAGGCCCAGCGCCAGCACGCTGCGCACCATCGTGAGCGATTCGGCCGGGCCCCCGCGGTTGTCGCGGAGCAGGGCCTTGGCCACCTGCGCGCGGTCGGGGGGCAAGGAGGCGACGAACGACGCGTCGGGCGCGACCCAGTTCACGGGCGGCTGGCTGGGGAACACGCCACCGGGTCCGTACTCGTCGAGGGGGGCCCGGTCGAGGTGGACCTTGGCCTGCGAGGTGGGGTCCAGCCCGGTGATCCCGCCCGTCCACCTCGTGCGGCGGTGCCAGACGCCGGTGGGATCGGCGGGGATCCACAGCTCGACCATCTGCTGGAACTTCGACGGCCGCCCGAAGGTCATCTGGGTCACCCACGCGAGCTTCTGCGTGTAGTGGAATTCGCCGGGCGCGAGCGGCCGGTCGAGGTCGGCGAGCTGCGCGGCGGGCTGGGCCGGCTCGGGGGCGGGCGGCCGCAGCGAGACGACGATCCCGAGGCCGCCCACCAGCGTGACGACGGCCGCGGCCACCGCGATCCACCGCCAGCTCCCGCGGCGACGCTGCCGGGGTGGCGCTTCGGTCGTACCGGCCGCCGCCATCAGGGACGCGCGGGCGAAGGCGAGGCTGTCGTCCTCGTCGACGTCGTCGTGCAGGTCGGCCAGCGCCGCGTCGAGTTCGGCGTCGGACCAGATCTTCCGGACGTTGTCTTCACGCAAGGTCCTGCACCTCCTCTTGAGCCGGGGCGTTCGTCCTGAGCCAGCGTCTGATCCGGTGCAGCCGGGACCGGACGGTACCGGGCGGGATGCCGAGGGCTTCGGCGACCTCGGCCGGTTCGAGCCCGGCCCACGAGACCAGCAGCAGCGTGTCGCGGTCGGCGGGGCTGAGCTTGGCGAGCGCGCCGGCGAGCTGCGCGGCGCGCACCTGGGCATCGACCTGCTCGGCGACGCGGCCGTCGTGCGCGGCGTGGCTGTGGTCCCCGGCGCGGGCGAGCCGCGCGGTGGCCTGCAGCCCGCGCAGCTCGGACCGCACGTGGTGGCGCAGCAGGTTGGTGGCGATGCCGTAGAGCCAGGAGCGCGCGGTGCCGAGTTCGGGCCGGTAGGACTCCCGCCGCCGGAGCGCGACGAGGAAGGTCTCGGCGACGAGGTCGTTGGCCGGTTCGGGCCCGACGCGCCGGGCGAGGTAGCGCCGTAGCGCGGCGGCATGGGCGTCGAAGAGCCGCCCGAACGCCGGCCCGGGCTCGGTTCCGCCCAGGTCCGGGCGGTCGTGCCCCCAGATCTCCGATCCCTCGTGGATCACCTGCATGCCCCCAGTTGCCCGCAGCGCGCGCGAGCGTTCACGGGCGAACCTACCTTCGTCGTGGTCCGTTCGAGATGGCCCCGGCCGGGGCCCGGGCGCCCGCGGCGATCGCCGGCCCTGGTCGGCACGGCGAGTCGCGCATTCGGCGGAAAAGGACTGGACCACTTCTTTCGCCTGGTGCGCGCACTTCGTTACGGACTACCGGAATGTCGGGAGTATGACCTTGATCTCAATTGATCCGGGTCGGGCGCCTTTCTAGGTTGGGAGAGCGACCCGGCCGGGAGGGGCGGGTGCGGGGGAGGGGAATCCATGCGCGTCCGCGCGTTGCTTTGCAGTGCTTGTTTCACGGTGGCCGTGTCGGTCCTGAGCCCGTCGGCCGCGCTCGCGGCCGGCAGCGCTCCCGGTGCGGCGGCGGTCGCGGCCACTCCGGCGGCGGACCGCGTGTGGGTGCAGTACCTGGCGCAGCGCGATCCGCGGTCGCTCGTCCGGATCGCGGCCTGGCAGGCCCTGCTGTCGAGCGACCCGGACGCCGCGATCGCCCAGTTCCTGACCTCCGGCTACGACTACGCGGTCCGGCTGTCCGCTGAGCGGAAGGCGCGCAACGCCGACTTCGCCAAGCGGGTTCTCGCGGCCTTCACCGCCGAGTTCGCGCCCGAAGTCCACGCCGCGGCGCAGTTTGCCGTGAGCAGCCGGAACGACGCCGATCGCGAGCTCTTCGCCAACGGCGGGTTCGAAGCGGCGAAGCAGCGTGACGCGGCCGCTCGGCAAGCCCGGGGTGACCAGGCCAAGGCGCTCTCGGACGCCGACCGCGCCTTCGTCCGGGACATCGCCGAGCGCGACCCGGGTGCGCAGGTGCGGGTGAGCGCGGCGTACGCGGTGCGCGCCGGCGCCACGGACGACGATCTCGTCGAGTTCTTCGCCAGCGGATGGGCGTTCGGCGCCCGGCTGGACCTCGAATCCTTCCGGCAGCGATCCGCCGACGACGACGCACGCTGGCGGGTCACGGTCGCCGGGTTGCTGGCCGACGCCACCGCCGCGGAAGAGGCCGCCGAGAACGCCTCGGCCGAGCTGGCCGAACAGGCTCGCGCCAACGCCGTCGGTGCCTGGCAGGCCGTCGGCAGGCAGACCGCCCCCGCACTGTCCTATTGGGACGACGCGCGCCGGGTCACCGACGCGCAGGCGGCGAACTGGGCGGCGGTCACCGCCGCCGCGAACGCCGCCACCGGGCCGAACTGGGCCGCCGTGGCCGGTCCGGCCGGAGCGGCGGAAGCCGACTGGACCGTGGAGCGCGACTTCGCCGTCCAGCAAGCCGCCTACTGGACTTCGTTGCTGCAGCAGGCGCTTGACGGCGAACAGCGGGTCCGCGCGGCCGGCTGACCGCACCGTTTCCGTTCTCTCCGGTCCCGCTCACCGCGGGACCGGTGGAACCGCGCGTCCGCGTGGATCGCGCACGACACCACTCGAGGGGAACATGAGAAGGCGAACGAATCTGGCGGTCGCAGCGGCCGTCGCCCTGGCCATGGCCGGCGGGCTCACCGGGGTGCCGGTACCTGCCGTCGCGGCCGTCCCGGTCCCGGCCGCGAGCGCGGCCACGGCCGCCGCGCCGGAATCGACGATGGAGGACAAGGTCCGGGCGGCCGCCGTGCTGGGCATCCTGGCCGGCGACGACCTCCTGGTGCTCAACGACCGCAACTTCGTCATCGCGCTGTGGCGGCAGGCCACGGGCAGCGAGGTCCGGGCTTCGGCCGAACTCGCCTTCTCGGGCACCGACCTCGAGTGCACGCAGTGGATCAAGACCGGCGTCCACGAGGCCAAGAAACGCGACGACGTCAACGAAATCCGCGATGCGGAGATCGCGCGGCAGGCCCGCGAGCTGAAGCAGCACGCCGCGGCCACGATCGGGATCGCCGCGGAGCCGGAGCTGCTCGTGCAGAGCTACCGCGACTTCGTCTACGCGCTCTGGCAGCGGGCCACCGGACCGAAGGTGAAGGCGGCCGCGCTGACCGCGTTCGGCGGTGACGAAGCGGCGCAGAAGGAGTTCCTGCTCAACGGCATCGTCACCGCGCACGCCCAGGACCAGCAGGACGCGATCGACGCCGACCAGGCCGCCAGCGAAGCGGAGAAGGCGCGGATCGCGGCCCGGAACGCCAAGGCGAACGCCGCCGCCGTGCTCGGCATCGTCGCCACCGAGAGCGTGCTGGTGCTGTCCGACGAGAACTTCGTGCGCGAGATCTGGAACCGGGCGACGCCGGGTACGGAGGTCGCGATCGCGGCCGAGACGGCTCTGCGCAGCAGCAACGCGGCCGACTGGAAGGCGTTCATCGACACCGGCATCTACGAAGCGAACCGGCGGGACATCGCCATCGCGCTGCAGAAGAAGGCGGACGCCGACCGCAAGCGCCTCAACGAGCTCAAGGTGAAGGCCGAGAACAGCGGGGTGCACCCGGCGCTGGTGGCGGCGGCCACGGTCGCCTTGGCCGGGGACGCCGGCGTGGTCGACCGGTTCCTGCGCATCGGCCAGTACGAGGACGCGGTGCTCCGGCAGTCGTTGAGCGCCCAGACCCCGGGGTCCCGCGGCGCTCACATCCGGGCGACGACGGGCTCGCAGGCCGTCATCGACTTCGGGCCGGCCGCTCCCCAGCCGGCCGACGGTGTCCCCTTCAGCTGGAAGGTCGTGCCGGGCCTCGCCGACTTCGACTGCCACTCCTTCGAGTCGGTCACCAGCTCGGGCACTTACCTCCGGCAGCTCGACTTCAAGGTGCTGGCGGCGGCGAGCGACGGCTCGGACCGGTTCCGGTCCGACGCCACCTGGTGCGCGCGGCCCGGCACGGACGCCGGCACGGTCACCCTGGAGTCGAAGAGCGCGCCCGGCCGGTTCCTCCGGCACTACGGCGGCCTGCTCTACGCCGCGGACAAGAGCGGCGCGCACCCGTACGACGCGGCGAGCCTCTACGACGTGGACCGGCTCTGGCGCGTCGACGGCGAGAACGCCACCAGCTCGGCGATCCAGCGGCGCTGGCTCAACGACGACGCCGTCCGCGCGCGCGTCGGCGACCCGGTGGCGGCCGAGGTCATCGACGGTTCCCTGCGGTACCGCGACTTCACGAAGGGCCGTCTCGTCTGGTCCACCGCCACGGGCGCGAAAGAGCTGGAGGGCAACATCCTGGCCAAGTACAACGAGCGCGACCTCCTGCACTCGGCCGCCTTCGGCGCACCGACCATCGACGAGACGTCCACCCCGGCCGGCGGCGGCCGGTACAACCACTTCGCCGGCGGCGGGTCGATCTACTGGACGAGCACGACCGGAGCGCACCCCGTTTCCGGCGGCGTCAAGGACCGCTGGCGGGCGCTGGACTGGGAACGCTCCTACCTCGGTTACCCGGCGGCCGACCCCGCCGAGACGGCCACCGCGATCTGCCAGAACTTCCAGGGCGGCTCGGTCTCCGTCCGGAAGTCCGACGGCGTCGTCACCGACAGCCGCTCGCGCTGCGTCGGAACGGCCTAGCGGCCCGCACTGATCGGTCAACGAACGGCGGGGCCCGGCACCTCCGGGTGCCGGGCCCCGCGACGTCTTGGGGAGAGTCGTGAACCTGAAGAGATCCGCGGTGGCGGGCGCGCTGGCCGTCACCCTGCTGGCCGGGCTGCTGCAGCCGTCCGCCGCCGCGCCGCACCCGCTCGCGGCGGCGCCGGTCGCCGCACAGCTCGCAGATGACCCGGTGCCGTCGGACAGTCCGCCCGAGGAGCTGTACCAGCCGTGGGACGGCCAGACCGGCGTGCCGGACTGGGGTGACCCGCGGTTCCGCCAGCTCGTCGCCGACAACGCCGAGCTGGCCGAAGACCCCGAGGTCCGGGACGCCGCCAAGGCCGCGCTGGCCGCGGGCGGCCCGGCGATCATGGCGTTCCTCGACACCGGGCTCGTCGAAGCCCAGCACCGCGCGGCCGAGCGCAAAGCCCGTGAGGCCGCGGCCGACCGCGCCCTCATCGAGCCGATGCGCGGTACCGGTGGGCCCTACTTCAACGCCGAAGTCGACCGGGTGCTGGCGGGCAGCGACTCCGATCGCAGGCTCTTCCTGGCGTACGGCAAGGACGTCGCCAAGCAGCGCGACGACCAGGTCACCCAGGACGCGCAGACCAGGGCGGCGCAGAACCGCTCCCGCGTCCAGCTCCTCACCGGCGCCGGCGGACCGGCCGTGAAAGCGGCGGCCGAGCAGGCCCTCCTCGGCGGCGATGCCGCGATCGAAGCCTTCCTGGCGACCGGCTACCTGAACGCGGCCAAGGCCGACGCGGAAGCCCGTGAACAGCAGATCGAGGCCGAGCGAGCCCGGATCAAGGCCGCGGAGGACCTTTCCGACCTGGCCAAACGCGCAGCACGGGCGGCGCAGGCGCGCCACGACCTGCTGGTCGCGCACGGCAACGGCGTCCGCGCGCTCGAGCGGGCCGCCAACGCGCTCGTTTCGGCCGGTACCGAAGCCCGTCGCGCCGAGCAGATCCTGGTCGCGAACAAGGCGGGTGGTCAGCACCCGCCGTCGGCGTTCGACGACGTGAAGAACGAAGTGGCGCGTCAGCTCGGCTACGCCCGGCAGGCCGCGACCGACGCCCAGCAGGCGGCGGCGACGGCTCAGGTTCAAGCGAACATCCTGGTCGACACCGGTCTGACCTACGGCGTCCAGTGGGCGCAGATGGCGACGGGCATGGCCGACGCGGCCCAGGCCGCGGTGTCCGCTTCCGAGACCGCGCAGCACGCGATCGACGCGACGGCCTACACCGACCAGGCCCGCAACGCGCAGGAAGAGGCGGAACGGCACGCCGAGGAAGCCAAGCAGTGGCGGCTGCACGCCGAGGAGCACGCTCGCGCGGCGGCCAAGATCGCCGACGCCGCCAAGGTCCAGGCGGACGCCGCGAAGGACGCGGCCGCTCGCACCAAGGCCGCGCGGATCGCCGCCGAACAGGCGGAAGGCGAGGCTTGGGCCGCGGCCGAACGGACCAAGAACGCCCGGATCACCGCCGAACGCGAAGCGGCGAACGCGGCGGCAGCCCGGGCGACGGCCGAACGCGAGCGCGGTAACGCCCACTCGGCCCGCCTGCGCGCGGACCAGCAGGCCGCGACCGCCCACTCGGCTCGCCGGGAAGCCGACCGCCAAGCCGGGATCGCGGCCGGCGCGCTCGACGACGCCCGGATCCAGGACGGCATCACCGCGGATCTCGAAATCAAGGCGCGCGGCGAAGAAGACAACGCACGCCGTGCGCGCGATCGCGCGTACGCGGCCGAAGCGGCTCAGCTGGCCTCCGATGCCCGTGCGGCCGCTCTCGAAGCGGGCGCGGCCGCGGCCCGGGGCGGGGCTTACGAACAGCCGGCCCGTGACGCGGCGACCCGCGCGCGTCAGGACGCCGGCACGGCCCGCACCGCGGCGACCGCGGCGCGCGGAGCGGCGAACACCGCGACGGGCGCGGCGGCGGGTGCGCGAGGGGCGGCCACCGAAGCCACCCGTGCGGCAGCCCGCGCCAGGGCAGCCGCGCAGGCAGCGCAGGCCGCGGCGGCACGCGCCGACGCGGCGGCACGCAAGGCCGAAGCCGAGGCCGCGGCGACGCACGCCGCGGCGTTGCGGGCCGAGGCCGCGGCGGCGGACGCCACGGCGAACGAGGCCAAGGCGGCCGAGGCCGCCCGGACGGCCACCGCGCTGGCGGAGCAGGCGTCCGGCGAGGCGATGCAGGCGCTCTTCGCGGCCGATCGCACGAAGGCGGAGGCCGACGCGGCGGCGAACGAAGCCGTGTCCGCGGCCACCCAGGCGAACCTCGCGGTCAATGCCGCGATGGCCGCAAGGTCGTCGTCGCAGGCGATCACCGACCCGGCCAACACCGCGATCAGCGTCGCGACGCCGTTCAGCGGAACCGACATCGCGGCCGACTTCACCGTGCTGGTCGCCCAGCAGGCGAAGCTGGTCGGCGACCAGCAGGCCCAGGCGGCCAAGACCCGCGCGGACGAGGCTCTCGTCGCGGCGCAGGCGGCGGCGGACGCGGCGGCCCGGGCGGCGGGCGAGATCAAGCCGGCGTACGACGCCTCCGCGGCGGCCGCGCGGTCCGCGTCGGCGGCCGCGAACTCGGCGGCCGAAGCCCAGCGAGCCGCCGCGGACGCGGCCGTCGACGGTGCCGCGGCCCGGGCCGCGAGTGGCCGGGCCGCCCAGGCGGACGCGCAGGCGAAGGCCGACGCGGTCCGGGCCAGGAACGCGGCCAACGCGGCGAGCAACGACGCGGCGATCGCGGGCCGGGCGGCTTCGGCGGCGGAAGGTGACGCGGCCGCCGCGCGGTCGGCGGCCAGCCGGGCCGAGGGCGACGCCGCCGCCGCGCGCGACGCGGCGAGCCGGGCGGAGGACAGCGCGACCAAGGCGGAAGCGGCGGCCGACGATGCCCGCATCCACGCGGACAACGTCGCGCAGGCGGCGAAGAACGCGTTGGACAGCTCGATCGAGGCCGGGAAGGCAGCCGACCGGGCGGAGGAAGCGAAGCGCAAGGCCGACCAGGACGCCGCCGACAAGGCCGCCGACGAGGCGGCGCAGGGTCGCCCTCCCTTGCCGCTGCCCGACGCGTTCGACGAGATCGACTACGGCCACGGTCTGGTCTTGTTCTACGACCCGGAAACCGGGGTCTACTACCTGAACGGTGTCGGACTGGGCAAGGACTCACCCGACCTGCAGCGGCTCATCCCGATCCTGCTGCGGCTGCTGGCCGGCGACGAGGAGAAGTACTTCTCCGCCGAGTACCCGTGGGCCGACCCGCGGACCGGCATCTTCTACCTCCTGGTCGATGCCTGCCGAGAGGATTCGGACCTGTGCAACAGCACCTTCGAGGCGGCGGTGCTGGGCATGGGCGCCGGTGGGCCGGATCCCGCGGGCAACGACGACCCGATGGCGTTCCTGCTCTTGGCGTCGTTCGCGGACTTCACGATCGGACCGGGCGGCAAGTGGAAGGCCAAGCCGCCGAGGGGAGTGCCGACCGGCGTCGCGTGCAACTGCTTCCCGGCGGGCACGACCGTCGCCACCGAGCACGGCCAGGTGCCGATCGAGCGGATCGCGGTCGGTGACCACGTCTGGGCTCGAGACCTCACCACCGGGCGCTCGGAGCTGCGTGGTGTGGTCGGCCTGTTCTCCAAGCACGCCGATGAGATCCTCACCGTCACCACCACGGGAACGTCGCTGCAGGTCACCCCACAGCACCCGTTCTGGGTGGTCGGCAAGGGCTGGACGGATGCCGGCGAGCTTCGCGTGGGCGACCGGCTTACCACGCTCGGCGGTGAAGAGCAGGCGATCACCGGGATCACGAGCGCCCGGGCGCCGACCACGGTTTACAACTTCGAGGTCGAAGGTGATCACAACTACTACATCACCGACGCGCAGCTGCTCGTCCACAACTGCAACCTCGGCTACCACGAGGCCGCGGGCGGCCACGCCATCGCCAAGCATGTGGGCCGCACCGATGCCCAACTGGCAGCGCGCAAGATCGGGCGATCGTCGACCTTCAACGACCTGCCCACGGCGGAGCGGATCACGCAGAAGAACCTCGACGGAAACGCCGCCAAGATCGCGGACTGGAAGGTGAACGGCACGAAGCCATTGACGATCACCACGCCCGTCACCGGGTCGGAAGGGCGGATTCTCGTCAACGGAGTGGCGCATGAAACACCGACACACGCCATCACCGTGCTCGTCCGGAATCCGAGTCTGCCGGACGGCTACTACATCAAGACCAGTTACCTGAACTGACAAGACGGATCTGCACGGGTTGCCGGGACCACGCGGTCCCGGCAACCTGCTTTGATGGAGTTGCGATGATCACGAAGTGCACCGCCGAATCCGGCGGTCAGCGGGTGGCGCCGGACTATGGCTTGACCTTCATCCGTCCACCCGAATTTCAGCTGACTCGCGGCCGTGAATACGAGGTCTACGGGTTCGCGCTGTTCGAGAAGGGCCCGGCGTTCCTCGTCCGCAACGAGCACAGGCAGCCCGAGTGGTACGCGACCAGTGTGTTCGAGGTCCTCGACAGCGCGGTCCCGGATGGTTGGCGAGCTGCTCGAGGCGACGGGTACGAGCTGGTGGTCACCTACCCGGAACTGGCGGCTTCGGAGACCGCCATGGCCGAGCTGGTCGAACTGCGGCAGGTCGCGCTACGGCCCTTCGCCCGGCAGGTGCAGGCCAGGACCAGTGCGCTCCCGGTGGAGGCGACGCCTCCCTTCGACGCGCTCCTCGAGCTCGCCGAGCAATTCCACCAGGACTACGACCTGGACGCCGACACGCCGCTCGACCTCATCGATGACGTCTACGGGGGCCTGGACGACGAGAAGCAGGCCATCGTGGCCGAGCTGGATGCCCTGTTCGCCGCGGGGATGGACGACGTCGTCGCGCACCGGATCTGGCTCGTCGAGGGCTGGGCCAGCTACGACCCCGCCCGCGATGGCCTGACCTGCCTCGAGTGGCTGAAACAGGTCAAAGACCACCTTTCGGCGTGATCCATCCGGGGCGGGGTGAGAGACGGACCCCACCCCGCCCCGCGATCATCCTCGTGAGACGCCAACCAACCGGCGTCACAACTGGGGAAGGATCGTCATGCGTAGATTCCGCGCCGGCTTCGTCGCGCTCGTCGCCGCCCTTGGGCTCGTCGGGCTGCCTGCCGTTGCCCAAGCCCGTACCGAAGCCGTTCTCAACATCCAGTACCAAGTTCAGGAAACCGGCTACTGGTGCGGCCCCGCCGCGACCCGGATCGCCATGTCGGCGAGGACCGGGAACCTGCCCAGCCAAGGCACTCTCGCCGCGCAGCTCGGGACCACCACCAACGGCACCGACTGGATCGGGCAGGTCACCGGCGTCCTCAACGCCGACCTCGGCACCTCCTGGTACGAAACCAAAGAGATGCCGAACGATCCGCCCACCCAGGCCCAGCGCGACCTGCTCTGGCGCGACATCACCCTCGACATCGACAACGGCTACGCCATCGTCGCCAACATCGTCGCGCCGGCGAACAACCACCCGCCCGGCTACCCGAACTACACCATCTACCACTACTTCACGATCATCGGTTACGACAGCTCGGACATGACCGTCAAGATCGCGGATCCGGCGAGCTTCGGCGGGAACCAGATCTACTGGCTCAGCTTCGACCAGCTCGCGACGCTGATCCCGCCGAAGGGCTACTCCGCCTAGATCCCCAGCAGTCCCCAATAAACCGCCCAGGGGACGAACACCACGCCGCCGGCCAGAGCCACGCCGAGACGCGGGGTTCGGTGCCGCCACCACGTCACCGCCGTGGCGATGGTGGCGGCCACCGTGCCCACCGCCAGCAGCTGTACCGCCAGCCACGGCAACGGCCGGCCCAGCACCACCGGGCCGAGGCTCTTGCCCATCGACGTCTGGATCAGCACGTCGACCACCAGGAACCCGATCACCGTCAGCAACCCGGTCACGCCCAGCCGGCGGGTGCCGCGGCGCAGGGCGAAACCGAACGCCACCAGCAGGAACACCAGCACCGCCAGCTGGAGCCACGTCGACTCGTACCACCTCAAAGAGGTGACCGCGGTGCTCGGCCGGTCCTGCGAAGGCGGTGCATCAGCCGAAGAAGCTGTGGGCAGGTCGTGCACCCACGTGCCCACCAGCTCCAAGTACCCGGGCGCGTAGCCGGGCAGCTTGTCGTAGCCGTCCGTCGTGCGGCGCAGCTGGTGCTGCGCGTCCGGGAACACCCGCAACGTGTACCTGCCCACGGACTCCTGGAAGATCCGGACCGCTTCCCCCGGCGGCGTCAGGACGTCCTTCGCGCCCCACAGCCCGAGTACCGGCTGGCGCAGGCTCTTCAGCACCGGCACCGGGTCGTAGTACGCCTCCGGGAACACGCCGCCGCCGACCAGCTGGCGCATCATCGTCGACGACGCCATCCGGACCATCGAGCCGTCCATTCCCAGGCGCCGCAGCTGGTTCTCGATCGCCCACGCCTGTTGCCGCGACGGCTCCACGCCGTTCGCCCCCAGTGTCACGACGAAAGCGACGTCAGCGGACCGGGAAGCTGCCAGCGGTGCCACCCAGCCGCCTTCGCTCAACCCCCAGACGCCGACCCGTGACGGATCCACCTCCGGCCGTTTCCGCAACGCCTCGACGGCCGCCAGCGCGTCGTCCGCCAGTGTCGAGTACGACCGCGAGAACTGCGAATACCCCTCGGTCCGCTTGTCGTAGATGAGCGTCGCTATTCCTTGCCGCGCAAAGGCTTCCGCCTGGTCTCGGTAGTCCTCGCGGCTGTGTTCCCCCGAGCCGTGGACCATCACCAGCCCCGGCAGTTTCGTTCCCCCGGGCGGTGCGACGACGCTGCCGTGCAACGTCACTCCGCCGTTCGTGAAAGTCACGTCGCTCGCGTCGGCCGAAGCCGGTGGCGCCCACGCCGTGACAGCCAGGATCACCCCGGCCAGTAGTAGAGCCCCTCTTCGCATGTGAGATCCCCTGTCATGTTTTTTCCCCTGGATCCGGGAACGCGAGCAGGCGCACGAGCACGCGCCGCGCTTCCGGTGACCGGTCGTCCTCGGGCCGCCAGTACCGGCGGAACAGCTCCATGTAGTCGTCCCAGAACTGCTTCAGTTCCTCCGCGGTGAGCCACGTGCCGCCACGCGCGTAGAGCAGCGCGTCCGGCCAGTCGCCGGGCAGCCCTTCGCGCGTTTCCGCGAACCGGTTCAGCTTTTCGAGGTCGTCCTCGAACCCCTGGCGCTGCATGTCGTCGAACAGCACGCGGGATTCGGCGCTCTGCGCACTGCGGCGCGGCCACCGGATGTCCCGCGGCCGCGTCCGCCACCACCGTTCCTTGCCCTTGGCGAGCTCAGGGACGTCCTCGACGAACCCGAACCGCGCCAGCTCCCGCAGGTGGTAGCTGGTCGCGCCGGTGTTCTCGCCGAGCGTCCGGGCGAGCTTCGTGGCGGTGGCCGGGCCCGCGGACAACACGCCGAGTATCCGGCGGCGCAACGGGTGCGTGACGGCCTTGAGGACGTCCGGGTCCAGTTCTTCCGGTGGTGGAGCGCTGGTCATGGCCCCACTGTAGCCGTGCAAAGAAAGTTGTGCAAAGAAACTTCTGCACGTGGGAATCCCAGATTGCCGGACCCGGGCCTTACTATCCGTGCCCATGTGGTTCCGAGGGGTCAGACACCGTGGGTGAGCCGAACCTGCCCGCCCGGCAGATGGGGCGTCAGCTGAAGCGCATGCGCGAACGGCTCGGCATGACGCAGGACGAAGCCGGCGCGCCGCTGCGCATGTCGACGAGCAAGATGTCGCGCATCGAGATGGGGTACCTGCCGCCCTACCACGACTTTCGCGCGCTGCTGGACCGGTACAACGTGGTCGTTTCGGACTGGGACGAGTACATCGCCGCCTACGACCGCGCCAAGGAGAAGGGCTGGTGGCACCACTACGGGGTGGGGAATCGCGGGTTCCTGCCGATCGAGGCCGAGGCGAGCGCGGTGAAGGTCTTCCAGTTCGGCTACATCCCCGGACTGCTCCAGACCGAGGCGTACATGCGCGAGGTCTTCGCCGCGGCGCGGGTGCAGATGAAGCCGAAGGTGCTGGAGAACCAGGTCACCGTGCGGCTGCTGAGGCAGCTGCGGCTCACCGACCCGCCGATCCTGCGGTTCCACGCGATCATCGACGAGTACGCGCTTCGCAGGCCGATCCTGGGGCAGGCGGAGAGGAAGGAGCAGCTGCGGCACCTGATCGAGCGGGCTCAGCTGCCGAACGTGACCCTCCAAGTGGTGCCGGAGGATGTCGGTGCCTACGCGGGTCAGAACGGCAACCTCATCATCGCGAGCTTCGATGACCCCCAGGAGCCGGACATCGCCTACGTCGAGCACATCTTCGGCTCAGTTCACGTTGAGAAGGAGGGGGAGGTCGCCGCTGCTAAGCTGGCCTTCAAGGATTTCGCCGATCGGGCCTTGGACGCGGAGGACTCGATCGCGCTGATCGAACGGCTCTGAGCGGGAGGCTGCGGTGTCCACTGTAGACGCACGGTGGGTCAAGAGCAGCTACAGCACAGATGGCCAGGGCAGTGATTGTGTCGAGGTGGCGCTTGGCGCGCCCGTCGCCGTGCGGGACTCCAAGGCTCCCGACGGCGAACTGCACCTGAGCCCCGCCGCCTGGTCGGCCTTCCTCACCAAATCGGGTGATCGCTGAACTTCCGCAGCGTCTGCACCGACGGCCGCACGAAGAACATCCCGGCCACGTACCCCAACGTGGCGAAGGCGAAGGTGGCCAGCGTCGTCAGTACGTCCGGCCGCAGCCGGAGCACGATCGAGGCCGCGAAGAGCCCGAGAATCAGCACGAGCGTCAGCACGTACGTGCACAGCAGCGCGGTGCGCGCCGACGCCGCCGTCGCGACCACCAGGTAGTCACCGCGCAGGCAACGCCGTGCCGAGAGCACCAGCACCGCGATCGCCAGCACGCCCAGCGGCGGCAGCACGACCGCGGCCTTCCCGATCAGCGACTCCGGCAGGGCGTGGCCGTGGGTGAGGCTCTCCAGGAACGTCTGGAGACCGAACAGCAGCACCATCGCGGCGATCATCGAGCACCCGACGACCACCGAACCCGCGCGCACCCGCTCGGCGAACCGGGGTGGCAGCGGCACGAACTCGACCTGCCCGGAAGTGCCCTGCATCCACCTCACCTCCGAACGCCGTGAAGGCCACCATAAGGAACTCGGGGTTCCTCGCGGTGGCCTCCACGGAGATTCAGACCGAAAGGGCTAACTGGCCGCCAGCAAGTTGGCGCACCGGATCAGCCCGATGTGGGAATAGGCCTGCGGATGATTGCCGAGGGACCGTTCCGCGATGGGGTCGTACTGCTCGGGCAGCAGCCCCGTCGGGCCGGCGGCCGCGACGATCTGGTCGAACAGCTCCTGCGCCTCGGTGCGCCGCCCGGTGAGCAGGTACGCCTCGATCAGCCACGCCGCGCAGATGTGGAACCCGCCCTCACCGCCGGGAAGGCCGTCGTCGCGGCGGTAACGGTACACAGTGGACCCACTGCGCAGCTCCGCCTCGATCGCGGTCACCGTCTGCTGGAACCGCTCGTCGGCCGGGTCGATCAGGCCGGTCAGCCCGACGAACAGCGACGCCGCGTCGAGGTCCGTGCCGTCGTAAGCCGTGGTGAAGGCCTGGACCTCGTCGTTCCAGCCGTGCGTGAGGACATCGTGCTTGATTTCCTCGCGCAATCCCTGCCAGTTGCCGGGGATCTCGCGGCCGTACTGCTCGCCGAGCTTGATCGCGCGGTCGATGGTCACCCAGCACATGACGCGGGAGTAGACCCGGTGGCGCGGCACGTGCCGCTCCTCCCAGATCCCGTGGTCGGGCTCGTTCCAGCGCCGCGTCACGGCTTCCGCCATCGCGCGGACCAGCTGCCAGTCTTCGTCGCGCAGGTCGCTGCGCGCCGCGGCCAGCGTGCCGACCAGCTCGACGACCGGGCCGAAGACGTCCAGCTGCACCTGGTGGTTCGCCAGGTTGCCGACGCGAACCGGGCGAGAACCGGCATAACCGGGCAGCGATTCGATGACCGCTTCGGCGCCGATCACGCTGCCCGCCAAGGTGTACAGCGGGTGCAGCCGCTCCGGGCCGGCCAGCGTGGCGAGCACGCCGTGCAGCCACCGCAGGTAGCCCTCGGCCTCCTCGATCGAGCCCAGGTGCACGAGCTCCCGCACGGTCATCGCGGCGTCGCGGATCCAGCAGTAGCGGTAGTCCCAGTTGCGGACGCCGCCGATCTCCTCCGGCAGCGACGACGTCGCCGCGGCGAGCACGCCACCGGTGTCGGTGTTGACCAGGCCGCGCAGGGTCAGCGCCGAACGCAGCACCAGGTCGGTCTGCACGGTCGGGAGCTGCAGCTTCGACGTCCACTCGCTCCAGTAGCGGCCGGCGCGGTCGCGTCGCTCCACTTCGGACAGTTCGTGCGGGCCGAGGTCGGTGGTGCCGCAGCGCAGCTCCAGCACGACCGGCTGGGTCGGCGTCGGCTGGACCAGCGCGCTGGCGGTGTCGTGCAGGCCGTCGGAGGTGAGGGTCCACTCGACGCCCGGCGAATAGAGCACGAACGGCTCGGACGTGCCGAGCACCCGCAGGCCGTTTTCGACGATCTCCAGCTTCACCGGCACGCCGCCGAACTCGGGGCGCGGCGCGAACTTGACGCTCGCCACCGCCTCGCCCGAGATCACGCGAACGAGATCGGTCCGGTGCTGGGGGCTCTCCGGCTCGAGGTAGTCGGTGACCAGCAGGCGCGACCAGCGCGTCTCGACCGTCATCGTGTTCGGCAGGTAGCGCTGGCCAAGCGGCAGGCCGTTGCGGTGCGGCTTGATGGAGAAGTGGCCCGCGCCCTCGCCGCCGAGCAGGTCGGCGAACACGGCGGGCGCGTCCGGGCCGGGGTGGCAGAGCCAGGTCAGCTTCGCGTCCGGCGTCAGCAGCGCGACCGAACGCTCGTTGGCCAGCATCGACAGCCGCTCGATCGGCGGCGCCGACTCGCCGTAGAGCCAGTTGCGCCGCTCTTCCAGCAGGAAGCCGAGCACCAGCGCGACGTCCACGGTGTCCGGCACCCGGAAGCCGGCGAGCGTCTCGCCGTCGCCGACCTTGATGCCCAGGTCCGGGCCGGACAGGCGGGCGAAGGCCTTCTCGTCGGTGACGTCGTCGCCGAGGAAGATCGCCGCGGTCGCGCCGACCTGGTGGCGCAGGATGTCGAGCGCGCGGCCCTTGTCCGTCTGGACGACCGCGAGCTCGACCACCTCCTTGCCGTCGGTGGTCGACACACCCTCCCATGTGGACGGTCCGGAGTGGACGGCCGCGAGCACGCGGCGCCCGGCCTCGTGCTCGGCGCGGCGCACGTGCACGGCGATGCTGGCCGGCTTGACCTCCAGCGACACGCCCGGGACGTCCAGCACGAGCTGCTCCAGCTCGGCCTCCAGCCGCCGGTGCAGGTCGCGCGCCTTCTCGTCGAGGGCGTGGATGAAGCCGATGTCGAACTCCGAGCCGTGGCTGCCGACGAGGTTCACCTCGGAGGGCAGCCGCGACAGCGTCGCCAGGTCACGCAGGGCGCGGCCGGAGATGACCGCGGTCGTCGTCTCGTGCAGCCCGGCGAGCGATCTGAGGGCGCCCACGGACTCCGGCAGCGGACGTGCCTCGTCCGGGTTGAGGGTGATGGGTGCCAGCGTGCCGTCGTAGTCGCAAGCGACCAGCAGGCGCGGCGTGCGGGCGATCTGGACGATCGCACGCCGCAGCTCGGCGGGCAGGGCCTCGGCAGTCAACACTCCTCCTCAGGAGCTCGTGCATGGGGTCGGGGGGACAAGTGAGGATTATTCAGCCGTCGGCCGCCGCAAGCTACAGCCGGTGCACCGGCTGCGGCCCGTTGCGGCGGCCTAACCCGAATAACCCTCAGTCAGTCGACCGCCTCCGTGCCCAAGGCCTGGAGGAACGAGCGCGCCCATCGGTCGACGTCATGAGTGAGGACCTGGCGACGCATGGCGCGCATCCGGCGACGGCCCTCGGCCGGGTCGAGCGTAATGGCAGCTACCAAAGCGTCCTTCACCCCGTCCAGGTCGTGCGGGTTGACGAGGAATGCGCTAGAGAGCTCGGCGGCCGCGCCGGCGAACTCCGACAGCACCAGCGCGCCCCCGAGGTCGTGCCGGGCGGCAACGTACTCCTTGCAGACGAGGTTCATGCCGTCACGCAGCGGCGTCACGACCATGACGTCCGCCGCGGTGAAGAAGGCGGCCAGCTCGGTGCGGTCGACCGATTGGTGCAGGTAGTGCACGACCGGGTGGCCGACGCGGGAGAACTCGCCGTTGATCCGGCCGACCATCTGCTCGATCTCGCCGCGCATCCGCTGGTAGTGCTCGACGCGCTCGCGGCTGGGGGTGGCGAGCTGGACGAACGTGACGTCGTCCGGCTGCAGCCTGCCCTCGTGCAGCAGCTCGTGCAGCGCCTGCAGGCGCAGGTCGATGCCCTTGGTGTAGTCGAGGCGGTCGACGCCGAGCATCACGATCTTCGGGTTGCCGAGGTCGCGCCGCAGCTGCGCGGCGCGCTCCTGGACGCCCTTGGTCCGGGCGAGGTTGTCGAGGCCGGCGGCGTCGATGGAGATGGGGAAGGCGCCGACCCGGACGGTCCGGTCGCCGACCTGCATGGTGCCCGGCCGCGACCGGACGCCGACCGCGCCGCGCGTCGACTCGAGGCCGATCAGCTGGCGGCACAGCCAGAGGAAGTTCTGCGCGCCGCCGGGGCGGTGGAAGCCGACCAGGTCGGCGCCGGTGAGGCCGCGGATGAGCGCGGCGCGCCACGGCATCTGCATGAACAGCTCGACCGGCGGGAAGGGGATGTGCAGGAAGAAGCCGATGCGCAGGTCCGGTCTCAGCTCGCGCAGCATCGCCGGCACCAGCTGCAGCTGGTAGTCCTGGATCCAGACGGTCGCGCCCTGGGCGGCGACGTCGGCGCTGGCCTTCGCGAACCGGCGGTTCACCTTGACGTAGCTGTTCCACCACGCCCGGTCGAACACCGGGCGCTCGACGACGTCGTGGTAGAGCGGCCAGAGCGTGGCGTTGGAGAAGCCCTCGTAGTAGTCGCGGACCTCGTCGGCGCTGAGCGAGACGGGGTGCAGCACCAGGCCGTCGTCGTCGAACTCCTCGACGTCGACGTCCGGGATGCCCGGCCAGCCCACCCAGGCGCCCTTTCGCGACCGCAGGAACGGCTCCAGCGCGGAGACGAGCCCACCCGGGCTGGCCGTCCAGCGGCGTTCACCGTCCGACGTGCGTTCGAGGTCCACCGGTAGCCGGTTCGCCACTACGACGAAGTCGGCCTGGTTCCCGTTCTCCTTGTCACTCACAGCTGCTGCTCCTCGCGTCCTGGGTCGCGGCCCCAGAGTGAAACCCTATCGCGTGAGCGATGAACAGCCGGTGACCGCAGCGTTACTCCAAGCTTCGTTCGGTCGGTTCGAGCGGACCAGCCATGCGTGGTCCGGCGAACCGCCGCTCGAGCCTGCCCAGGCCGGTCCGCACCGGCTGGGCGAGCCATTCCCCGAGTACCACGCCCGCTGCCAGCGCAAGCCCGATTGCGACGGCGGTCATGAGCGTCGAGATGTTGCCACTGGGCTCGACCCCGATCTGATACAGACCACGGTAGGTCGAGAGGCCCGGAAGCAGCGGAGTGATCCCGGACACGGCGACCACCAGTGGAGTAACGCCGAGTCGCCGCGCGAGCACGCCCCCGCAGAACCCGACGAGCGTCGCGGCGATCGCGGACGAGCTGACACCGTCCAATTGGGCGAGCATCAGCGACCCGTAGACGGCGGCCCCGATCCCTCCGGCGGCCGCGGCGACCAGCATCGCGCGCATCTTGGAGTAGCTGGCGAGCGCGAAGCAGCCGGCGGCGCCGGCCCCGCCGAGCACGACCATCGGCAGCTGCAGCGCGGTCGACGTCGGCACGTCCGGCAGCGGGGTGCGCGGCAGGCCGAGCATGACGGCGATCCGCAGGGCGAGCACGACCCCGGCGATCAGGCCGGCGGACATCAGCGCGGTTTCCATGGTGCGCCCGGCGGCGGTGACGTTGTAGCCGGTGATGGCGTCTTGCACGGCGGAGACGGTGGAGAGGCCCGACAGCAGCACGGTGACCGCGGCGGCGACGACCAGCGTCGGTTTGTCGGTGGTCAGGACGTTCATGCTGACGATGGCCATGGCGGAGAGCGTCGCGACCAGGCCGCCGATGACCTGCTGGAAGAAGAAGGGCAGGCCGTAGCGGTTCACGAACCGCCCGATGCGGTCGATGACGCCGGAGATGACGAAGGCGACGAGCGCGATGTCGAGGCCGCCACCGAGCAGCAGGGTGATGAAGGCGGCGACCCCGCCCCAGGCGAGCGTCGCGACCCAGCGCGGGTAGGGGTGCGAGGCCTGCGTGATCCGCTCGAGCTCCTGCTGAGCCTGCTCGGCACCGACGTTCCCGCGGACGATCTGCCGGATGAGCTTCTCGGTCTCGGTGAGCCGGGTGTAGTCGAGGCTCCGGCTCCGCACGACGCGCAGCGCGGTGACGGGCGAGAGGTCACTGCCCCGGTGGCAGGTGACGGTGATCGAGGTGAAGATGACGTCCACCTCGCAGTGCGGCAGCCCGAGGGCGCCGGCGATGGCGATGATGGTGGCGGTGACGTCGGACGCCCCGGCGCCGCTGGCCATCTGGACCTCACCGATGCGCAGGGAGAGGTCGAGCACGAAGTTGACGGTGGCCTCGTCGGGCAGCTGAGGCCCCATGGCCTCCTCGGCGTCGACGGCGGGGAACTCGCCGGTGGGGGCCTCGAGGACGTGCCAGGGGCGGCGCTTGAGGAGGTTCGGGCGGTGGGCCCGCGGTTTCTGCTCGGGCGGTTCGAGGAGAGGCCATCTGGTCGTGCCGTGCCCGTTGCCGTCGATCTTCAAGATCCACCTCCTCGTCCTGTCGTCCTCTGGGTGCATCGACGGGGGTGTGTCCATCGTTGCAGTGGCGTTGACCACGTTGCTCCATAGTGGCCTGGAGCTGGTGATCTTGCCTCTTGACAGGGTGTCGGGGCGGGGCCGATACACTGGGGTCGGTGCCTTGGGTACCAGGCCGCTATAGCTCAGCTGGTAGAGCATCTGTCTTGTAAACAGAAGGTCAGGGGTTCGAGCCCCCTTGGCGGCTCAGAAGAAGTACCGATCGGGTCGGCTGCCGACTCGATCGGAATCTGTAACACCGCGATCTTGATGGTCGACTCTGGTGAGACGCACGTGTATTGCCCAGCCTCCGGTTGAAACAGCCGAGCGGAGGAGAGAACTCGTCTCCCCGGGGGTTTGTGATGTCCGCCGACGCAACGGTTTTCGACCTCGGGTGGCTCAAAAGAGCGACCGTCGTGCGCGTTGAACTCGATGTCATGGCGAATGTGCGGCTCATGACGAAATCCAACATCGACGCGTACAAAAAGAGAATTGCTTACCGGATGATCGGTGGGGTCGCGACGCACCGGCCGTTCGACGTCACCGTGCCGCTCGACGGCCATTGGTACGTCGCCGTGGACACCGAGGGGCTGAACGCGAGCCGGTTCCGGGCCGAGATCACCATCGTCGGGTGATCAGCGGCCCGTCCGGCGGCCGTCAGGGGACGATGAGGATCGGGTACTGGCGGTCGACCACGCAGAGGGCGTTGGTCGCCCACATCGCGAGCGAGCTGCCCACGCACCGCACCCCCGGCGTGGGTTCCGCTTGCGCGGAGGCCGTTCCGGTCGCTCCGAGGAGGACTCCCGTCGTCAGAGCCAAGGCACCGATCGTGGCAGTGATGCGTCGCATGGCGATTCTCCTGTCCTAGAGCCGGTTTCCGGTTGGTCGTGCCGCCGGGGAGTGCCCCGGGAACGGTGCGGGGAACGGATTCGCGGCCGATGGCACCGTCTCGGGTGACACCCACTGGGGGCGGGCAACCTCGGTGCCCGCCCCCAGGGATCGGTCAGTCGCCCTGGCTGGTGCCGCCGTCGGTGATCGCGCCCGCGGCGCAGTTTTCCGGGTTCTCGCCGCTCGCCTCGTGCTCGCCCGGCGACAGGATCGGCACGCCGATGCCGTTGAGCGAGTCCTGGATCGGGACCTGGACGCCGAGGACGTTGACGTTGTTGCCGCAGACGCCCGGGGTCACGTTGAGGTTGTGCAGGACGTCGGTGTTGTGCAGGTTGACCAGGCCGGCCTCGCCGAACTCGTCGCCGCCGTAGCCGGGGGTGTCGGCGGCGGCGATCCCGCCGGTGAGGAACGCGCCGGCAGCGAGGGCGGCGGTGACCAGGCCGATCTTCTTGATCATGGAGATCTCCTCGGATGAGAATGAAACGCGGAACGACGACGTGGGGGAAAGCGTCGTCGGGGGCAAGGGTGCACGCCGTCGTCGCGATTCATGCGCCGAACCCTCGATCGTGTTCCGGGAAATCGCCGAAACTCCATGGTGTTGTAGCTGAATCGGGTGAGTTCCCGCTGGTCGGCGCCGTGCTTAATCGGGGGTAATGCGAACGTGGTGAATGGCGCGTGGTTATGGTGGAGCGGCCGAATCGGCGTGATTGACCGCCGAAGGCAGACGAGTCGGTGAAACGGGCGGGAAGCGATCGTGACCAGTGGGATGCGGCGGGGAGGCGACACGGTGAACGCCGGTCGGCTCCTCGGGCGCGCGCTGGTCGTGGTCGGCGGAGCCGCCGCGGCTTGCGCGATCGCTTGGCTGACGGCCACGGCGTCGGCCAGCACCGTCACCGACGTCGCGGACGGGCCGATCGCGTCGGCCGGTTCCCTTCCCGTGGTGCGGCAGGCGGCGGCGCCCGTCTTGGACGAAGTGCGCGAGCTGTCTGGAGCAGCTGCGCACACGGCCCGGCTCGCGACCCGCGTGGTGGCTGCGGTCCCGGCCACCGTCGTCGAGGTCGGGCGCACCGCCGTGACGGCGCTGGTTCCGCCGGCCGACGGCCCGCGCGACCACGTCGAAAAGCCCGTCGCCGGTGCCGATGTCGCACGGTCCGCGGACGCTCCGCGCGCGTCGGCGAGCAGTGGCCCGCGGGAACGGTTCGCCGCCCTCTCCTCGGCGATCCCGGTTCGCGCGGCGGTGGGGAGCCAGCCGCACGCTGACCACCGGTCCGAGCACGGTGCGGGGGGACTCGACGGGCAGTCGTGGCTGCCGTCCTGCGCGGGGGCGGCCAGCGCCGGCCTCACCGCCGGTCACGACCGCAATTGCGGTGACGCGATTCAGGAAGCGGCCGCGGAACACCCGCAGCCGTCGCACCGCGAGCACGGCGTGCTGCACCGAGCCGTGGCATCGGCGGAAATCCAGCCCGGCGTCACGCCGGACTGACGCGCGCCGAACTTCCGGCCGTTTTTCCCCCCATTCTTTTTCTCGAAGGAGTATTTGTCATGCGCATTCAGACCAAGCGGACCCTGCAGATCGCACTGGTGAGCGGCGGCCTGCTGATGGTGGGCGCCGGTGCCGCTTCCGCGGACACGGTGCTGCCCGCGGCGAGCCAGCAGCGTCCCGCCCCGGCCACCGAGGCTCCCGCGCCCGCCGCGGTGCTGCACACGGTGCCGCTGCACCTGCTCCAGCACGAAGTGGCGCCGAGCACCGAGGTCACCGGCGACCTGCCCGAACACGACCTCAACGCGCCGCTCGGCAGCGAGCTGGCGGCGACCGAGCTGCCGATCACGCTGCCGCTGACGGCGACGGCGGACACGGCGCCGAACCGGACGATCACGCCGATCGACGGCGGGCTGCCGCTGCACGGGACCGTCACGACCCAGCCCCTCAACCCCACCGCGGGCACCCGGGTCACCGGCCTGAGCACGTCCGACAACCGGCGCGCGGACGCGCCCGCGGCGGGTCTCCCGCTGCTGGGCGCGCTGCTGCCGAGCGCCAACGGACTCCTCCCGACGCAGGTGCCGGCGCTCGGTGGGGCGTCCGACCTGACCTCGCTCACCGGGCTGACCAAGCTGGCCGGGAGCACACCGCTGACCCAAGGCGGGCGCTACAACACCAGCGCGGTCACGGCCCCGGTGACCCAGCACGGCCCGAGCACCCTCGAGTCGGCGACCAAGCTCCTCGGCAAGTAGCTCACCCACGTTTCAGGGCCGGAAGCGCACGCGCTTCCGGCCCTGAACGTTTTGAAAGAGTCACAGCTCCTCGTACCGCAGTTCCCGCCAGCCGCCGTCGGGGTCCGGCGCCGGCCGGTCCGTCGCGGCGACCGGTGTCCAGCCCGGTGGCCACTGCGAGCGGCTCGACGGGCGGATCCACACGTTTCGGAACATCTTCTGCCGTCGCTCGGCCGGCCAGGCGAACGTCGCGTCGTGGAAGCGCGCGCTGCCCCGGAACACCGCGCCTTCGAAGCGGACGTCCTGCTCGAAGTGCGTCTGGGTGAACCAGACGTCGGCGCGGAAGCCGGCCCCGCCGAGCCAGGCGTTGCCGAGGAACCGGGTGCCGGTGAACCGGGCCTCCTCGTGGAAGTCCGTGCCCCGGAAGCGGGCCTTGCCCTGGAACTCCGCCGTGCGGATCCGGGCGCCCTTGACGAAGGTCGCGTCGCTGAATCGCGCACTGCCGGTGAAGGTGGTGCGGTCGAAGTCGGCGCGTTCGAGGAACGCCGTGCCGCCCAGATCGGCGTCGCCGTCGAACTTCGCGTCGGTGAACTGGGCGGAGCGGACGCGGCAGCGTTGGAACTGGAACTCGAAGAGCGTCGCGCCGCGGAGGTCCAGGTCGACGTCCGGCCAGAACGCGTCGGCGTCGGAGCGGGAGTCCGAGCCCGGGCGCAGGTGCTGGGCGAGGATCCGCTGGGCGGCGATCCGCACGTGCTTTTCCTGCTCCTGGCCGGATTCGTACGGCATCCGCAGGTAGGCGCACAGCACGTTGATGACGGTGTGCCGCTGCGCCTGGTTGTTCTGCGCGAGCCGCTCCAGCGCGTACAGCCCGCCGAGCCGGACCGCGGCCTTGTCCGAACCGAGCTGTTCGACGGCCTTCGCGTAGAGCTCGGTGATCCGGCGCTCGGCGGCGTCGGCTTCGGTCGCCGCGGAAATGCGCTGCTGGTGGGCGAGGGTTTCGGCGGCCACGGCCTCGGTGTGCCGCTGGACGTGCTCCTTGTGCGCGAGATCGCGGCGCTTCTCGACGAGGTCCTGCTCGGCGGTCTGCTGCCTGCGCGCGGCCAGCAGCAGGCCCACGGCGCCACCCGCGCCGAGCACGATCGTGCCGACGGTCCGGATCGCCTCCAGCCCGAGGCCGTACACGGAGAGCAGCGGCCACCCGATCCCGGCCGCGACCACCACCAGTCCGGCCGCGCACCAGGCGATCACGCGGTTCGACAGCACCTTGCCGGGCGTCACGTCGTCGTCCATGCGGCCATCTTCGCGAATTTGTCCCCCGCGCGAGCTACGGGCAACTGTCCACTCCACGGTGACGTTCCGCGGCGCCGGAATCCTTAGCGTTCTCCTCGGCCGCGGCGCCCCTGCCGCGGGTTCTCGCTAAGGAGTCGTCGTGCGACTGTTCTTGCAGCTCGTCACCGTCGCGGTCGTCGCCCTCGCCGGCGGCCTGGTCGTCAGCGCCGTGCAGTGGAACACGCCGCTCACCCTCGTCCTCGGGCTCGGCAGCGCCGCGCTCGCCGTGTTCGCCTACCGGTGGATCGTCCGCAGGACCGAGGACCGCGTTCCGGCCGAAATCACCAAGAACAACGCGGCTCTCGGGCGCGGGCTGGTCATCGGGTTCGGGCTCTTCGCCTGCGTCATCGGGAACATCGCCCTCGTCGGCGGCTACGACGTGCTCGGCTGGGGTTCCGTCGGCGGGGCCCTCGCGCTGTTCGGGTTCAGCGCGGCCGCCGCCGTCACCGAAGAGCTCCTCTTCCGCGGCATCCTCTTCCGGTTCGTCGAGCGGTGGACCGGCACCTGGCTCGCGCTGACGCTCACCGGTCTGCTCTTCGGGCTCTCGCACCTCTTCAACGCCCACGCCACGTTCTGGGGCGCCGTCGCCATCGCCGTCGAGGCCGGGGGCATGCTCGCCGCCGCCTACGCCGCCACCCGGACCCTCTGGCTGCCGATCGGGCTGCACTTCGCGTGGAACTTCGCCGAGGGCGGGATCTTCGGCACCGGGGTCTCGGGCACCGACGCCCCCGACGGCCTGCTCCACGCCGTCACCTCCGGCCCGGCCGCGCTCACGGGCGGGGAGTTCGGGCCCGAGGCGAGCCTCTACTCGGTGGTCGCCGGCGTCGTCGCGACGGCCGTCTTCATGGTGCTCGCCCGCCGGCGTGGTCACATCGTTCCGCTCCGCGGACGCACGGCCGCGACCGCTACTGTCGTCGCGTGATCGACCTCTGGCGGCGGCTCGACGTCCTGGTCCGGGACCTCGCGCTCGCGCTGCTGATCGGCGGCCTGGCGCTGATCCCGGCCCTCGACGGCCACGGCACGCAGGTCGGCGACCTGCCGACGCGGCCCATGGACGCGCTGGCCTTGGTGGTGATCGCCGTCGAGAGCCTGCCGCTGGCCCTGCGGCGGCGGTGGCCGGCCGTCAGCCTCGCGCTCGTGTCGGCCGGCTTCGCCGCCGACCAGCTTTGGGGCTACCACACGGTGGCGGGCACCGCGCTGCCGATCGCGCTGATGAGCACGGCCGCCCACCTGGAACGCTTCCGGTGGACGACCGTGGCCGTCGCTTCGGCGGCGTACGTCCCGCTCGCGTTCGCGCTCTCCCGGCACGGATCGGCCGAGGGCGTCACCGGGTTCGTGACGTTCTACCTGGCGCTCGCCCTCGCGTGGGGCATCGGCGCGTGGCTGCGGCAGTCGCGCGCGGCCGAGGCGGTCCAGCGCCACCACGTCGCCGAGACGACTCGCACCGCCGAACGCACCCGCATCGCGCGCGAGCTCCACGACGTCGTGACCCACCACGTGACGGCGATGGTCGTGCAGACGGAGGCGGCGCGCTACCTGACCGCGGCGCCGGAGCGGCTCGACCAGGCGCTGACCGCGATCACCGACACCGGGCGGCTGGCGATCACGGACCTGCGGCACCTGCTGGACCTGCTCAACCCCGACTACGGCACCGAGCCGCGGACGTCGGCCGGCTCGTTGGAGACGCTCGTCGAGCAGACGCGGCGGGCGGGGCAACCGGTGGAGTTCACGGAGGTCGGCTCGCCCGCGGCGGCGGGGAGCGCGGAGGCGGTGGCGTACCGCGTGGTCCAGGAGGCGCTGACGAACGCGCTCAAGCACGCGCACGGCAGCCGCACCGACGTCCGCGTGGAGCACGGCGCTCGCGAGATCGTCGTGGAGGTGACTTCCGGGGCGCCGAAACTGTCGGTGCCGTCCGGTAGCGTGGAAAACGGGGGCGCCCCCGCGGGCCGGGCGGCGTTGCGCGGGAGCGGGCGGGGCTTGGCGGGGCTGCGGGAACGCGTCGACGTGCTCGGCGGGGAGTTCACCGCGGAGCGTCGCGAGGGCGGATTCGTCGTGAAGGCCAGGATTCCCGCGGGGAGGGCGTCGTGATCAAGGTGCTGGTCTGCGACGACCAGGCGCTGATCCGCACGGGCTTCGCGACGATCATCGACGCCCAGGCCGACCTCGAGGTGGTCGGCGAATGCGGCGACGGCCGCACGGCGGTCGACCTCGCGGGCTCGTTGCAGCCCGACGTCGTGGTGATGGACGTCCGGATGCCGGTCCTGGACGGCATCGAGGCGACCCGCCTGCTGGCCGGCGCGGGGGTCGCGCAGCCGGTGAAGGTACTGGTGGTGACGACGTTCAACCTCGACGAGTACGTCTACGAGGCGTTGCGCGCGGGCGCCAGCGGGTTCTTGCTGAAGGACGCCCCGCCGGCGCAGCTGCTGCACGGGATCCGCACGGTCGCGACCGGCGCGGCGCTGCTGGACCCGGAGGTGACGCGCCGGCTGGTGGGGAAGTACGCGGCGCGGATCCGGCCGGCTTCGTCCGCGGAAGTCGCGTTGGCGCCGCGGGAATTGGAAGTGCTGCGGTTGATCGCCGACGGGTTGTCCAACAGTGAGATCGCTGCCGCGTTGGTGATCAGCCAGGAGACCGTGAAGACGTACGTGTCGCGGATCCTGACCAAGCTGGACCTGCGGGACCGGGTGCAGGCGGTCGTGTACGCGTACCGCACCGGGCTGGTCAGTTAATGCGTTGACGCCGTTCGGCCGGTCGGGTGATGATGTTTTTCATGCGAGAACACAATCTTCGAAGGCTCCTCGTGCTGGCGTAGTACGCCGCCACGTCAAGGAGCCGCCCGTCGAGCAATCGATCCGGGCGGCTTTTTTGTGCCTTTTTCCTGCGCTCGTCTTCGCCGCGGATGCGGTGGACGCGAGCGCGCCCGCGGCCGTGGTGAACTCGGCGGACACACCGGTCTTCCAAACCGGAGCAGTGGGTTCGATGCCCACCGGCCGCTCGTTTTGCCAGGCGCGTCGGCGCGCCACGCGCGCGGTTCGGCAACCAGCGGGGTCTCATACGCCCCGCCCACGTGGATCGACACCACGGCGCGCGACCACCGAAAACTGTCGGTGCCCCGGTTTACGCTGCCCCCAACGTCCGAAATGGGGAGGCACCATGGCCACGCACACACTGGAAACACCCGAGGCCGACATCGTCTACGACGTCCACGGCCCCGCGCCCGCCGACAGTCCGCGGCCACCCCTGCTCATGGTCGGGCAACCCATGGACGCCACCGGGTTCAGCACGCTGGCGTCCTTCTTCCCCGACCGGACCGTCGTCACCTACGACCCGCGCGGGCTCGGGCGCAGCGTCCGCAAGGACGGCCGGGAAGACCACGTCCCCGCCACCCAGGCCGGTGACATCCACGGCGTCATCCAAGCGCTTGGCGTCGGCGCGGTGGAGGTGTTCGGGAGCAGTGGGGGCGCGGTCGCCGCGCTCGCGCTCGTCACCGCGTACCCCGACGACGTCCGCACGCTCGTCGCGCACGAACCGCCGATCATCGAGGTGCTGCCTGACGCCGACGCGGCCGAACGGGCCGGGAAGGGCTTCCGGGACGCCTACCAGGCGCGGGGCTTCGGGGCCGGCATGGCGGCCTTCATCGCCATGACCTCGTGGAAGGGCGAGTTCACCGACGACTACTTCGCCCTGCCCGCGCCGGACCCGGCCCAGTTCGGCATGCCCACCGAGGACGACGGCCGCCGCGACGACCCGCTCATGACCGATCGCTCGCTGGCCGTCTCCGCCTACCAGCTCGACGTCGACGCGCTGACGTCGGCGCCGACGCGGATCGTGATCGCCGTCGGCGAGGAGTCCGTCGACGTCATGACCGGGCGCGCCGCCCTCGCCACCGCCGCCCGCCTCGGCCAGGAGGCGACGGTCTTCCCCAGCCACCACGGCGGTTTCCTCGGCGGCGAGTTCGGCTACGCCGGCCAGCCCGAGGCGTTCGCCCGGAAGCTGCGGGAGGTGCTCGAAGGCTGATAGTCACCCCGCTGACGAACTGAATCAAACAACTGGTTGACAGAGTAGGTCGACTGGTTGATGCTTGCTGCGTCGAGTTCACTCGTGGAGCAAGGGGGACGTCGTGGGGAAGCACGCGCTCAGGTGGTGGGCACTGGCGGTCGCGGTACTGGCCGTCCTGGTGGACATGATCGACAACCAGATCGTGGCGGTGGCGCTGCCGACCGTCCAACGGGAGCTCGGCACCGGCGACGCCGCGCTGCAGTGGATTTCGGCCGGCTACGCGCTCGGGTTCGCGCTGACGTTGATCACCGGCGGCCGCCTCGGCGACCGGCACGGCACGAAGAAGCTGTTCGTGGCCGGGATGCTCGTGTTCACCGCGGCGTCGCTGGCCGCCGGTCTCGCCGGGCACGTCGGCGTGCTGATCGCCGCGCGCGTGGTGCAGGGCGTCGGGTCCGGGCTGATGGTGCCGCAGGTGCTTTCATTCATCCACGCGGAGTTCGACGAGCGCGAGCGGCCGAAGGCGATGGCCTGGTACGCGGGCGCGTTCCCGGTCGGCGGGCTCGCCGGTCCGCTGCTCGGCGGCGCGCTGACCCAGGCCGACCTCTTCGGCACCGGCTGGCGGGCAATCTTCCTGGTGAACGTGCCCATCGGCGTGCTCGCGCTGGCCGGCGCGGTGGCGACGATGCCGAGCCGGCCCGGGTTCCTCCGGCACCGCCTGGACCTGGGCGGCCTCGCGCTGCTGACCGCCGGGTTGTTCGCGGTGTTCTACCCGCTGGTGCAGGGCCGCGAGCTGGGCTGGCCGGCGTGGTCGGTCGTGCTGCTGGTGGCCGCCGTCCCGCTGTTCGGTGTTTTCGCGCTGTACCAACGGGTTCAGGCGCGTCGCGGCGGCGAACCGCTGGTGCCGCCGAACCTGGTGCGGCGGCTGGCGAGCGGGCAGGCGGTCCTGTTCTGCGTCAACACCGGCGTCGGCGTGTTCTTCGTCCTGACACTGCACCTGCAGCTGGGGCTCGGGTTCTCGCCGTGGGAAGCGGCGGTGACGTTCGCGCCGTCGACGCTCGGCATCGTCGCGGGCAACGTCCTGGGCATGCGGCTCGCGCCGTCGCTCGGGCGGTCGTTCGCCGCGGGCGCCGTCGCGGTGCTGCTGGCGAGCCTGGTCGCGGTCGCCGTTCTGGTGCTGTCGCAGGGTGCGGCGCTGAGCGGGTGGGCATTGCTGGGGCCGGTGATCGGCGTCGGGCTGGGGATGGGCGCGGTGTTGAACGCGCTGTTCGCGTCGGCGATGGCGGAGGTCCGGCCGGAGCAGGCGGGCGCGGCGTCCGGCGTCGTGAACACCACCGTCCAGCTCGGCACGGCGACCGGCATCGCGGTGTTCGGCACGGTGTTCTTCACCCGGCTCGACGGCGGGTACGCGTCCGCGACGGCCGGCGCGCTCGCGGTCAGCGCGGGTGTGCTGGTGCTGGCGCTCGCGCTGACGGCGGCGCTGCCCGCTCGTCACCCTTCTGTTCCGCAGAGTCAAGTGACTGGTTGACGTATAGTCGCGGCGTGACCGCCTCGAAGCCACGCCGTTCGCCGAAACCCCAGGAGCGCCAACGGGATCCGGAACGCACCCGCCGGCTGATCCTGGAGGCGGCGGGCGCCGAGTTCGCGGCGAAGGGCTACGCGGGCGCGCGGATCGCGTCGATCGCGGGCCGCGCGGGGGTGAACCAGCAGCTGATTTCGTACTACTTCGACGGCAAAGAGGGCCTGTACCGGGCGTTGTCGGAGCAGTGGACCGAGCAGCAGCGGGAGCTGGTCGCGCCGGACGTGCCGTTGGCCGAACAGGTGCGGCGGCACGCGCTGTCGAGCCGCGACGGGATGCGGCTGGTGGCGTGGTCGGGCCTGGAGTACGAGGGCGCCGAGACGGATCCCGACCACGCGCCGAGGACGCAGCGCCTGGCCGGGACGGTGGAGCTGATCGCGGCGATGAAGGCCGACGGCCGGCTGCCGGAGTGGGTCGACCCGGAGTGCCTGACGGTGCTGCTGATGGCGGCCGCGATGGCGCCGGTGACCCTGCCGCACGTGGCCGAGGGACTGACGCGGACCGCGCCGGACTCCCCGGAGTTCGTGGAGCGGTACGCCGACCAGCTGGCGAAACTGGTCGAGCACCTCTCCGCCACCTGAGGTCAGTGCTCGACGGGTTCGGAGGTGGCGACGGCGGGCCCCTGACCGGGCGTGCCGGAGGGAGCGCTGGGCCCGGCGAGCGAGACGCCGGCGACGAGTGCCACCGCGACGAGGAAAAGCGCGGCGCGGAAGAGGGCGGAAAACGAACAGACGACCATCATGACTCGCTCCTCGGGATTTCCCGGATCAACGGGGATTTCGGCGATTCCGCGGGGTGGTCGCGGAAATTCGGAACTGTATAGATGGTGCGCTTTCGCTGGGGTGGGGGACAAGCCGTTTCCGTTGCCGGAAACGGTTTGGGCGGGGAAACGTCGCGGGGGACGGCATGAGCCGGGGCCCGCGGTAACCCGCGAGCCCCGGCTCGGCCCAGCGCAACTTCAGCCGACCGCTGCGCGATCCCGGTACTCGGCCTCGCCGAGCACTCGCGGATCCAACGTGACCCGGTACGCGGCCGCTTCCGTCCACCAGCGATCCGCCGCCCCACGGTCGCCGCGGCCCGCCGCCGTGTTCCCCAACCCCGTCAACGCACGCGCCTTCTCGTACTCGCTCCCCGCGTCGTCCGCCAACTCGGCCGCCCGCCGGTAACAACTCTCCGCCTCCGGCCACTGCCCCGCGCGGAACCGCACCCACGCCTCACAATTGACCGACATCACCCGGTCCACCGGCAGCTGAGCGAGCTGAACCGCCTCCCGCGCACTCGACAGCGCGGATTCGAACCGCTCCAACACCGTCGAAGCGAGTGCGATACCGCGAAGCGCGATTACGACGTTGCGCGTCCGCCCGGTCCGGCGATAAACGGCCAGCACCGCCGTCAAATCGGTCAACGTCGCTTCCGCCTCACCCCGATACAGCCGCGCCCACGCCAGGCTCGACAACGCGTCGATCGCGCCGCGGTCGTCCCGCGCCCGCTCGAAACACTCCTGTGCCCGCCCGTGGAAGCGGATCGCCTCGTCGACACGTCCCGACTCCACGTGGGCCATACCCAGGTTGTTGAGGATCATGCCGGTCGCGCTCGCGTCGTCGATCGCGCGCGTTGCCTCGAGGGCTCGTTCGTGCGTGCGGATCCACGGCTCGAACAGTTTCTCGCGGAAGAAGTACGCGCGGAGCACGAACGCGAGCTGCCAGCAGCGGTCGTGAAATCCGTGCCGGAACGCGGAATCGACGATCTCCACCAGCGTCGGCCACTGCGCGGCCAGCCAGCCGAGCGCGCCGTCCGCGTCCGTGAACGGCGTACCCGCCGCCGACGGGAGGCCGGTGGCCGGGCGGAACCGGTATGGCTCCGCCAGTTCGTCGGCCGCCAGCGTCGTCATGAGCGCGTGGTCGACGAGCCGGCCCATGGCCGACGCGCGGTCCTCCGGCTCGACGCCCGGCAGCGCGTGCGTCGACGCGAACATCCGCATCAAGTCGTGGAGCTCGACGTACCCGCGCTCGTCGCGGACGACCAAGTGGGCGTCGTGCAGCCGGTCGACCAGGCGGTCCGCTTCGCCGGGGCCGAGGCCCGCCAGCGCTTCGACCGCCGCGATCTCCGCCGCGGTCGCGGGGTGCAGGGCGAGCAGGCCGAGCAGCCGCCGCTGGTCGCCGGGCAGGGACTCGTACGACACCGCGAACGCCGTCGCGACGCTGCGCTCGCCGTCGTCGAGCGTGCCGAGGCGGGTCGTTCCGTCGGCGAGGCGGTCGCGCAGCCGGGCCGCCGTCCAGCCGCCCGCGACGAACCGGGCGGCGACGATCCGGACAGCGAGCGGGAGCTGCCCGCAGTGCCGGACGATCTCGGTCGCGACGCTCTCGTCGCCCGGCGCGTGGTCACCCGCGACGGACCGCAGCAAGCTCACGGCGTCGGCGAGCGGCAGCACGTCGACCGGGAAGTGCCAGGCGTCGTCGAGCGCGGGGAGCCGGCCCCGGCTGGTCACCAGGATCCGGGACGACGTCTCGCCCGGGACGATCGCGCGGATCTGCTCGGCGGACCGCACGTTGTCCAGCACCAGCATCATCCGCCGGCCGCGCAGCTGGTCGCGGACGAGGTTGGCGAGGCCGTCCTCGTCGGCGGGCAGCTGATCGGCCGAGACGTCCAGCAGCCGCAGCAACCGGCCCAGTGCCTCGCCGGCGGACAGCTCGGCCGCGCCGGGCGTGTGTCCCCGGAGGTCGAAGAACAGGCAGCCGTCCGGGAAGGACCGCTCGACCCGCCGGGCCGCGGCGACGGCCAGCGCCGTCTTGCCCGCGCCCGCCATTCCGTGCACCACGCCGACCCGGGCGTCGTCCGGGTCGAGCAGCAGCGCGGAAAGCGCGTCGAGTTCCGTTTCCCGGCCGACGAAGTAGCGGCCGGCGTCCGGCAAGCCGGCGATGCCGCCCGCGCTGCGCCGCGCGGGCGATCCCGGTTCCGTGACGAGGGCGAGCAGTTCGCCGCCGGCGCCGAGTGCTTCGTCGCAGGCCCTGGCCAGCTCCCGGTTCACCCGGGTCTTGCCGTTCTCCACCTTGCTCAGGTAGCCCTTGGTGAAATGCACGGCCGCCGCGAGTCCGGTCAGTGACATGCCGACCGAGGTCCGTCGACGTTTCAATTCCGCTCCAAAGTCCGGCATCGGTCAATCATCCTGTGTTCGGCGAACGGGGGGAAGGTGTGACCGGCGGCCCGGGCCCGCCGGCCGGTTCCGGTCAGCCCAGCAGGGAGACCAGCTGGCTCAGCACGATGACGAAGTGCGTGTGCATCGCTTTCCCCTTTCCGGATCGGATTCCTTGTTCCGCCGAACGGTTTCGGCGGAACAAGCATCACCCGGTGAATCCGGCGCGGACAGGCGTTTCCCGTTGCCGGTCAAGAGGAAACCGCGGCTACCGGATCGACCTGCGCTGTTTCCTCGTTCCGGAAACCGGCCGGAAACGGGTGACGGCGCGGGCACGGCGGAGCACCATGAGTACACTCCCCCGCAGCGACCAAGACGGAGGTGCGGCTTGGCTCAGGAGGCGGCCGAAGCGAAGATCAACGCTCTCTCAACGGAGCTGAAACTGCTTCGCAAAGGCCTGGGTGTCCAAGCGAAGAACCTGCCGGCCGGCGTCGGCGAAGCGCTGCGTGAGGTGTGCGGTGTCGGCGAAGACGACGCGCCGGGAACGGTGCGCGCGAAAGTGGTCGCCACGCTCGTGTCCTTGATCGAAAAGCTGCCCGAATCGCAGCGGGAAACGGCGCGGATCGTCCTCGGCTTCGGCACCGGCGCGAACGAGCGCTACACCGCGCGCCTCGAGTTGCTGGGCAGCGGGGCCGACCGCAACGTCCGCACGATGCAACGCCGGGCCGACGACGTCCTGTACCTGATCGCCGAAACCGCTTACCAGTCGCCGGCGGCGTTCGGTGGCGTGCCGTCGAACAGCCAGGACCCGTGGCACACGTCGGCGCTGGCGGTCCGGCTGACCTTCACCGGGCCCGCGGCCGAGGTCTTCGAAACCCGGCGCATCGTCAGCCACGTCGCCGGGCTCGAGGAGATCGAGCACGGCGTCTCCCTCGCGCGGCCCGCCAGCACGACCGCCGCGCCGGACCTGTCCCGGCTCGGCATCGACGTCGTCGCGGGCGGCGAGGTGCATTCCGAGCGGCTGGTGTCGTCCACGCGGGTGGCGTTCCGGCTGCGGCCGCCAAGGCCGCTGGACGCCGGTGACCAGCACGAATTCTTCTTCCGCATCCGGCTGGAAGCGCTGCCCGCGCCGTTCTACTGCTGCACGCCGGAATTCCCGTGCGACAGTTTCGACCTCAACGTCCGGTTCGACCGGAACGAGCCGCCGCAGCGGATCTGGCGCATCGACGGCGACCTCTCCAAGGACGCGGGCGACCCGGTGCCTGCCCGCAAACCGCTGTTCCTCGACAGCGCGGGCGAAGTGCGCACCCAGTTCCACGGCCTCCAGCCCGCGAGGTCCTACGGGGTGGGCTGGCAGCCGGCCGGCTGACCGCGTCATGCTCCTCCTCGCCGTGCGCGTCTTCTTCCACGATGCCCTATCCGGCGGGGGAATTCCGCGCCGGAAACGCGACAGAACCAAGACACTTCTCGCACCGCTTTTTCCCCGCTTTCACCGGTCGCTGTTGAACCGGTGACGATCCGGTCAAGCGGCGTGGCGCCGGTAACGTGTCGCGCGAATGGGGCGACCTCCGAAAAAAGCATTATCTCCGCAGGCGCTGTTAACCGCGAGGAGGTTGGATGCGCCCCTATGACGTCTTCCTCAGCTTCACCTGGTCGGACACCGCCGAGGTGAACGCCCTCGAAAACGCTCTCCGCGCCGCCGGGCTGCGGGTTTTCCGGGATCGGGGAATCGACCGGTTCGACGGCGTCACCGAGAAGCTCGTCTCCGCCCTCGCCGAGTCGAAGGTGCTGCTCGCCTACTATTCACGGCGGTTCCCGGACCGGTACGCGTGCCAATGGGAACTGACGTCCGCCTTTCTCGCGGCGCAGCGCTCCGGCGATCCCCGGCGGCGGGTGCTCGTGGTCAACCCCGAGCCCGACGGGAACCACATCGCGCCGGTCGAACTGGCGGACGCCGCGTACTTCGGCCGGCCGCGCACCGAGCAGGACCTGGCCCGGATCGCCGACCGCGTCGCCGAGATGGTCCGGGCGGCGGACACCCCGCTGGGCGCGGTGCGCAGCACGGCACCGCTGCTGCCCCGGTTGCTGCGGCCCCGGCGGTTCGTGGGCCGGTACCGGGAGCTCTGGGCGGTGCACAGCGCCCTGCACGCCCGCGACCTGCCGGCCACCACCCCGCGGACGTCGGCCGCGCTCGCCGTCGTGCGCGGGGCCGCCGGCCTCGGGAAGACCAGCCTGGCCGAGCAGTACGCCTTCCTCTTCCGCGATGCCTTCCCCGGCGGGGTGCGGTGGCTGGACCTGTTCGGAACGGACGATCCCGCGGGCGCGCTCACCCGGTTCCACGCGCACCTGCGCGTGATCGCGGCGGACCTCGGCGCCGACGTCGGCGACCGCTCGCCGGAAGAGGTCCGGGACCTGGTCGCCCGGCACATCGAAGCCGCGCGGAAGCCGCAGCTGTGGGTCATCGACGACGTCCCGCCGGACCTGCCGGCCGCCGTGCTCGACGAGCTGGTGATGCCGACGTCGTACGTCCGGACGGTGCTCACGACGAGGTCGGGCCACCCTGGGTGGCCCGCTCCGGTCGTCGACCTCGGCGGGTTGACCGAGGACGAAGGAACCGCGCTGTACACGGAGATCGCCGGGTCGGCGGACCCCGTCGAGCTCGCGGCCGTGCGCCGGCTCGTCGAGCGCTGCGGCGGGCACCCGATCGTGCTGACGAGCGTGAGCACGGCGCTGCGCGACCGCCGGAGCGCGTCCGGGATCGCCGGCGCCCTGGACGCCGTGACGGGCACCGCCGCCGACGTCCTGCGGCAGGCGGCGATCACCCGGGCGCCCGTGCGGCGGCACCGCGGGGAGCCGGTGGGCGAGCTCGTCCGGCACGCTCTGCGGACCCACCTCGGCGTGGACGGGCCGGTCCTGGTCCGCGACACGACGGCGAACCGGCTGATCAACGCGGTGCGTGCCATCATCGGGCATGGTCACCCTTCGCGATACCCGTGAGCCGGAGCTCAACAGCGGGGTTCTGCCCGGGAACGTGCGGGCCGACGACTGGATCATGCTCGTCCTCGCCGCCGGATCGGTCGGGTTGCTCGGGTTCATGCTGCTGAGCCCGCCGGCGCGGGACGCCGGCCTGGTGATCTTCTACGTCGACTGCGGGATCTGCGGCGTCTTCCTGCTCGAGTTCCTCTGGCGGTGGCGGAAACGGCGGTGGGCCAAGAAGTTCCTCGTGCGCAACTGGTACGAGCTGTTCGCCATGATCCCCGTCGCGCACCCCGCGATGGCCGCGCACAAGTTCGTCAGCGTGGTGCTGCTCCTGGTCCGGATCGGGCGGGCCGCGGACCGGGCCGTCGGCGAGCAGTTCACCTACCGGCTCGTCGACAAGCTGTCCGAGCCGATCGTGAAGGCGATCAAGAAGCCGGTGACCATCGCCGTGCTCGACGAGGTCGTCAAGGTGCTCGAAACCGGGAACTACCCGGAAAACCTCGCGAAGTCCCTCAACGCCAACAAGGACGAGCTGCGCACGATCATCGCGGAGAAGATCGCCCAGGACCCGCAGCTCGGGAAGCTCAAGCGGCTGCCCTTCCACGACGAAATCGTGCGGACCGTCGTCGACACGTCGTTCCGCGTGCTGCTCGAAGTCCTCGTCGACCCGCGGATCGACGACTTCTTCTCCGCCGTCGTCCGCGACAACCGCGAGCAGATCCGGCAGGCCGTGCAGCTCGGCCTGCACGAGAACGAGGACGACGAGGCGGAGAAGTCCCTGCCCGTGCGCACCCAGCACTCGGCCGCCCTCGAGTACGACCGGCTGCACCCGAGGTCACGGCCGTGACCGCAGGTACGCGCCGAGCAGGCCCGCCGCGTCGAGCATGGCGACACCCCGGGCGTTCAGCTTCTCCTGCCAGGTCTCCAGAGCGTCCACGAGGGACTCCGTGCCGCCGGCGGTGCGGACCTGCTCGACGACCGTCGCGATGTGCTCCAGCGGGTAGCCGCCGCGCCTGAGGAGATGCGTCAGTTCGGCGTCGCGGATGTCGGCGGCGGTGAAGACCCGGTAGCCGGTCGCGGGGTTGCGGCGCGGCACGAGGATGCCGGCGCGTTCCCACGCCCGGATGGTCGCCGCCGTGACGTCGAGGCGGTGGGCCAGCTCGCCGATCGACCAGCCGGTCGCCGTCGGCTCGGGGGCCGTCCCGGTGGTCAGGTGGCCGATGGCCTTCCGAACCGCGTTGAGGGTTTCGCGGTCGCGGAGCAGCTGCTCGTGCCCCCGGTCGACGAGCGTCAGCGCGCGGCCGAGATCGTCGTCGTGGACGGCGGTCATGATCCCGCCGGCCGTCGCGTGGCCGTAGGCCGGGACCAGCGCCAGGAACGCACGCAGGGCCGACGCGTGGACGTCCGTGTAGATCCGGTACCCGCTGGGCGTGCGGGACGCGGGCGGGAGGAAGCCGTCCTGCTCGTAGTTGCGGACCGCCTGCGTGGAGATGCCGTGCTCGCGGGCGAGGTCAGCGGGTCTCAACTGAGTGTTCAAGGATACGATTCAACCACATGGACATCACGGACTTCACCGCCGAACTGCTCGCGTTCGGGGAGCCGACGCACTTCGAACCGGCCTTCGGGCGGATCCGCAACGAGCTGTTCGCCCGGCTCGCCGAGCACGGCTTCCGGACGATCGCGCTGGAGACCGACCGCGTCGCCGCGCTCGACGGCGGGTTCTCGCACGACTTCGGCGAACTGGCCGCCAACCGGCAGCTGCTCGACTGGCTGCGCGAGTACAACGAGGCCGCCGCCGAACCGCTGACCTTCCACGGCTTCGACGCCCCGACGGAGATGTTCAGCGCGCCCAGCCCGCGTCGCTACCTCGAACACGCCCGCGACCACCTGGGCCTCGACGTCGACATCGCCGCCCTGGCCGGCGACGACGAACGGTGGAGCCGGTCCGAAGCGATCCTCGACCCGGCCGCGTCGCCCGGAGCGTCACCCGAGGCACGTGAGCTGCGGGTCATCGCGGACGACCTGCTCATGGCCCTCGACGCCCGCGTCGAGACGCCGGAGTCGAGCCGCGCGCGGATCCACGCGATGGCCGGGCTCGATCTGCTTCGTTACCACGCGGCGTCGGCGCTGCCCGGCGATCGGGACACGAGGATCGCCCGCCTTGCGAGCGCCCGCGCGGTCATCATGGCCCGGAACCTCTTGGACATCCACACTTCGCGGCCCGGCCGGACGCTGGTGTTCGCGCACAACGCCCACCTGGGGTCCGGTGCGGGGGCGATCGTCGCGTCGCGGCTCGGCGACCGGTACGCGTTCATCGCCGGCAGCCTCGGCCACAGCGAGGCCCTCGGCCTCGGCGAGCCGGCCGCGGACACCTTCGAAGGCCGCCTGCAGCGCGGCACTGACACCTGGCAGCTGACCGCGGAAATCCCGTCCGGTCGCACCCGGGACGACGCCGACTACCGGTACGCGCCGCTCACCCGGGAACTGCTCGAGAACGCCGACGCGATCCTGCACGTCGCATGAAAAGCGGCCCCGCACCGGGTCGGGTCCGGTGCGGGGCCGCTGTTCACCTGGGTTACGGGTAGTTCACCACGTTGACCGGCACCGTGCCCGAAGGCGTGACGCCGCCGCTGTCGTTGATGACGTGGGTGATCGTGCCGCGGTAGTTGAGCGAAACCGTCAGCAGGTTGTGGAACCGGACGCCGCTGGTGTTCGGCACCTCGAACGCGTGGTAGCTGGACACCGCCGGGTTCGTGTCGAAGAAGCAGTAGCTCCCGAGCCCCCACGCCTCATGGGACGTCACGTTCGACGCGACCTTGTAGGCGGCGTACCCCGCGACTCCGGACGGCGCGTTCCACGACGCCTGGTTCGGCACGTCGTAGGGCATCTCGTTCTGGAAGAAGATCGTCTTCCCGCCCTGGCCGTTCCAGATCACCTGGTACTTCTGGTAGTGCTCGACGAACAGGCCGGTGGCCAGCACGTTCGCGCCGTTCACCACGAGCCCGGTGTCGGCCGTGTTCGTGTTCCAGCCGTACGTGCCCGCGTTGCCGTGGTCGGCCCGCCACGCCCAGATGTGGTCGATGATCGTGTTGGCGCTGTTGACGATCAGGCTGTTCGTCGCCTTGCCGGCGATCGCGCCGCCGATCCGGAAGAACACGTCCTGGACCGTCGTCGGGTTCGACGCGTGCGACGCCGACGAGCCGGACTGGCCGACGGTCAGCAGGGCCTGCGAGTTCGTCGTGCCCGCGTCGAAGAGCAGGCCCTTGAGCCGGACGCCGTCCACATCGGACACCTGCATCGCGTTGACGCCGTTGTCGGGCACCAGCGTCGGGTAGCCGATGCCGAGGATCGTCGTGTTCGCCTTGGTCACGTTGAGCGTCTGGTTGAGGTGGTAGACGCCCGGAGTGAAGAACAGGTTGCAGCCCGCGGCGAGCGCGTTGTTGATCGACGCGGCCGTGTCACCGGACTTGACGACGTAGAACTGGCTCATCGGCGCCGACGTGCCCGGGGTGCTGCCGTTCGCCCAGCTCGGGCCGGACGCGTTGGTGCGCAGGGAAGGCAGGAAGACGCGGTACTTGCCGGTGCCGTCGACGTAGAGGTAGGGCACGTCGCGGGAAACCGGGGTCGTGGCCAGCGTGGTCTCCGGCGGGTTCGGGAACGTGTTCGCCGGCGCGCCGCTGGTGCCGGAGAAGACCATGTTCCAGACGCCGCCGTTCCAGCTGCCGAGCTGCGAGTCGCGGGTGTACCACTGCTGCTGCGAGACCGACGCGGCCTGGCCGGCCACCTTCGTGTCGGCGATGTAGCCGCCGCTGGCGTAGCCGTAGCTCGCCGGGTACAGCTGCAGCCCGCCGCGGACGTCCATCCGGCGGAACGGCGCGGCCTGCGCGACCGCCCAGCGCTCGTTGCCGCCCGAGGGGTTGACCGCCATGTTCTCCGCCGAGCGCCAGAAGTTCTGCAGCGCGACGCCGTTGTCGGAGGCGTTGAAGGCGTCGACGGTGACGTCACCGTTGATCAGCACGTCGCCCGGGTTCTGGCCGAGGCCGGCCACCGAGGTGTAGAAGCCGACGTTGTCGTGCACGTTGTTGTAGGTGCCCGGCTTGAACAGGTGCGCGACGCGCCGGTCCGCCATCTGCGCGGTGAGCGTGTCCTTCTGGTTGTTGAAGTCGGTGTCCAGCTGGGCCTGGATCGTCGCCGCGGACATGCCCGGGTCGAAGATCCGCACGTTCGGCCCGAAGTTCGGGGTGTCGGACTGCGTCGGGCAGCCGGCCTGGGTGCCGATCGTGTAGGTCGCGCTCGACACGGGCGAGTTCGCCGAACCGGACTTGAGCGCGATCGCGTTGACCGTGCGGGAGTTCGGGACGCTGATCGGTCCGCTGTAGAGCGTCGAGGACGCGGTCGGCGTCGAACCGTCCACTGTGTACCGGATGGTCGCGCCGGAGGTGGCGCTGCTGATCGTCACCGTCTGGGCGCTCGAGTACGTGCCGCCGGGCGGGCTGAACGTCGGTGCCGCGACCGTCGTCGTGCCGCCGCCGACGGTGTAGCTGAAGTGCGGGGTGTCGTACTGCGGGCCGCTCTTCTCGTAGGTGAACCAGTAGTCGAGGACGTTCCCGCTGCTCAGGCCGCTGACGGTGGTCCGCCAGGTGCCGGAGCCGTTGGTCATCCGGACGTTCTGCTGGCCGACGCCCGGGACGCCGGTGTAGTGGACGTCCACGTACAGCGCCGGGGTGGTCGGGGTGAAGTTGATCTGCACCTGCGTCGAGCTCAGCTGGCTGACGCTCTGGGTGTAGTCGTCGGCCGCGAGGGCGGCGGGGGCACTCAGCCCGGCCGCCACCAGCAACGCCGATGCGACGAGCGCCAGCCTTGGGCTGTGCCGTCGAAGCTTGTCCAAGGTCCGGTTCACGCCGTGACACCTCCGCCGTTGGGGATCCACGAGCCATTTGTTGCGAGTCACAACAAAGTAGCTCCCGCTCAGCGGGCTTTCAGTCACTTTTCGGTAACACTTGTCTGGACCAATAACTCGCTTGGGTGAGAAGGTTCGTAACCGTTCGTCCGGTTCGCCGCCTGGTGGGCGAATGACTGAACCGAGAAACACTCGTCAAGCGGGTGACCCCGAACGAGTGACATGCGACGATCCCGTGCCACACCCGGTCCCCTACCGAGGAGTAGCATGGCACGTTCCCGGCTGTTCCGATCCCTGATCGTCCTTTCCCTGGTGGCGGCCCCGCTTTCGGTGGCCGTCGCCGCACCCGCCGACGCCGCACCGCTGAAGAGCGGCGGCGTCGTGAACTTCGGTTGCGCCACTTCCGGCAAGTTCCACTGCCTCGGCAAGGCGATCCGCTCGCCGAAGGGCTCCGGCCCGCTGCTGAACTCCGCCCCGGTCGGCTACGGCCCGGCCGAGATCCAGGCCGCCTACAACCTCGGCGGGCTGCACGCGAACGGCCGCACAGTGGCCATTGTGGACGCTCAGGACGCCCCGACCGCGGAGGCGGACCTGGCGAAGTTCCGCGCCGCGCGTGGACTTTCGCCGTGCACCACGGCCAACGGCTGCTTCAAGAAGGTCAACCAGAACGGCGCGGCGAGCCCGCTGCCCGCGCCGGACTACGGCTGGGCGATGGAGATCAGCCTCGACCTCGACGCGGTGTCGGCGACCTGCCCGGACTGCAAGATCCTGTTGGTGGAAGCGAACTCCCCGGACACCGACCCGCTGATGACGGCGGTCGACACGGCCGCGGCCACGCCGGGCGTGGTGGCCATCTCCAACAGCTACGGCGGCACCGAGGACTCGACGATCCTGGCCGCGGACGCCCACCTGAACCACCCGGGCATCGCCGTCACGGCGTCCTCGGGCGACTCGGGCTACGGCGTCAGCTGGCCGGCGTCCTCGCCGTACGTCACGGCGGTCGGCGGTACGACGCTGAAGAAGTCGACGAGCACCGCGCGCGGCTGGACCGAGACGACGTGGAAGGGCAGCGGCTCCGGGTGTTCGGCCCTGGAAGCGAAACCGTCCTGGCAGCACGACACCGGGTGTGCCAAGAGGACGGTCGCGGACGTCGCGGCGGTCGCGGACCCGGCCACCGGGCTCGGCGTCTACGACACGTACAACAGCTGCGGCAGCTCGTCGTGGTGCGACCTGCTGCTGTCGCTGGGCCTCGCGCAGGGCGCGGACGGCTGGGTGCAGGTCGGCGGCACGAGCCTGTCGTCGCCGGTGATCGCGAGCGTGTACGCGCTGGCGGGCAATTCGGTGACGTCGGGGTCGTACCCGTACGCGCACACCGGCGGACTGTACGACGTGACGTCCGGCTCGAACGGCAGCTGTGGCGGGACGTACTTGTGCACGGCGGGCGCCGGGTACGACGGACCCACCGGGCTGGGCACGCCGAACGGCACCTCAGGGTTCTGAGCGCCGGATCGGCTCGCCGAGCGCGGCGGTCAGCTCGGCGTCGATCCGCGTGAGCAGGTCGCCGAAGACACAGACCGTTTCCTCCCACGGGTGCCCGAAGGTGCCCAGGCGGAGGTCGCGGGTCAGGTAGATGTGGTAGTCCCCGTCCGGGAAGACGAAGCCGGGCCAGCGCGGTCCGGTGCCGTCGACCCGGGCGGGGTCGAAGCGGTAGCCGGCGTGGTGCCAGTCGAGCCAGTACAGCTCCTCGCCGTCCACAACGGACTCTCGGAGTCCCTTGTGGACGATATCGGGAAGCGCGTCGAGCTGCGCGTCGCCGAGGTCGCCGACGTGCCAGGTCGCCGAGTTCGGCGGTTCGGTGATGCCCGGGAACTCCCTCGTGTCCGGTCGGAAGGCGAACTCCTCGTGGAAGCGCGCCCACATCTCGTCGTGTTCGGGCTCGGAAAAGAGCCGGCGAACGGGACGGGTCCGCGCGGGTTCACCCGGCGACGGCAGGTGGTAGCGGGTGACCGTGGTGACCTCGCGCATTCCGGCCGCTTCGAACGCTTCACGCAGGGCGGCGGTCGCCTCGGCGCGCAAGGACCGCACGCCTCGGTGCGGTCCGGCGAGCCGCCAATCCCGGGCGACGAGCGCGGCGGCGAAGCCGGGGTCGGTCACGCCGCCGACGACCATGGCGTTCCCGATCTCTTCCAGCCAAGCGGCCCGGTCGCCGTCGAGGCAGACCTCGGACGACCAGCTGAGGTGGGCCGCGTCGGCGAGGAACTCGGCGTACGGACGGCGGTGCGGACCGGTCTCCGCGGCCAGTTCGGCGACCCGCTGGTGCGCGGCCCAGTCGTGCCCGATCCCGGGGAGCGGGGTGGCGTCCGTCCCGATCGGACAGTCGAGCACCGTGCGTTCCGGCTCCGCTTCGAAACCGGCGGCGAGCAGGGCCCCGGCGAGCCGGGCGTCGCCGTACACCGGCCACACCACCGGCTCGTCGCGCCGCGCGAAGGCCTCGACCTGGCGGGCGACCAGCGCGCCGAGGTCGCCCTCGGGCAGCGGCCCGTGGCTCACCTCGCCGTGCGTGCCGTAGTGGGTCCGGACGACCGGGCCGTCGCGGTCGACCACCGCGCCCACCGGCGGGAGCTTCACAGCGTCGTTCACGTGCCCGATCTTCCCCGGACGGGTGACGTTCGCGCAGCGCATTTTCGCGTGTCTCCGCGCGGGGTGAAGATGTCTGCATGCTGGACACCGAGGTCCTCTCGCAGGCGCCTTCGCGGGCGCTCGACGTCGGCACCCCGCTCGGGGACGTGCGGTTCGCCGTCCGCGCCGGTGGCTGGGACGTGCCCGCGAGACCCGAGCTCATGTGGGGGCTCGGTTCGGGCGCGCGGCTGTGCCGGTGGCGGCACCAGTCCGTCCGGCTCGACGTGCTCTCCGGGGCCACGGCCGCCGAACAGCCCGGCGTGACCCGCGAGACCACGATCTTCCGGGTGCTGGCCCGGGAAGACGTCAGCGAGTTCGTCGTCCAGGCCGAACTGGCCGGCGCGCCGGTGGAGGCGCGCGTCTGGGAAAGCGCCTTCACCGCCGAGACCGCCGACGTGGCGGTGAGCGTCGGCGGTCCCAGCGCCGAGGTGCTGCGGCGGTGCTCGCGAGCCGGGCAGCACGTGCCGCCGTACTGGTCGCGGCTGCTCGGCGGCGACGCCGTCGAGCGGACCGGCGGCCGGCTCACCTGGCAGCTGCCGGCCGTCGAACGCGGTGACTACGCCGAGCTCTGGGTGACCGTCGCCTGGAGCGCCGCGGGCGAGGACCCGGGCCGGGCGGTCGACATCGATCCGGCCCGGGTCCTGCGCGAGCTAACCCAGTGAAATCCGGTCCAGATCCGGCGCGCCGGCGCGGTCGTTGCCGATCCGGATCGCGTTGGCGCCCGCGGTCAGCGTCACCGGGACCGAAGTGGTGTACGGCGTGCTGTTGCCGGCGCCGCCCACCTTGACCTCCACCGGCGCGCCGCCGTTGACCGACACGAAGTACGACCGGTCGCCGTTGACGGTGAAGTCCAGGTACAGGGTGTACTGACCGGCCGCGCCGACGGTGACGTCCGGGAAGGTCACCGCCGCGCCCGCGCTGCCGCCGATGTTGCGCACCTTCTGCCCGCCCGAGCACGCGGAGCAGTTCGTGACTCCGGCGTCGCCGATGTCGTTGGCCGAGTCTTCGGCCTCCCGCATGAACACCCGGTCGGCCGGGCGCGGCTTCACCTGGACCGGCTTGCTGACCGACTTCGCGCGCCCGAGCGTCGTGAAGTTCGCCGTCACCGGGATGGTGACGTCCTGGGCGGCCGGAGCCGTCACCGTCCACGATCCACTGAGGACCTGGCCGAGCCGCAGGTTCGCCGCGGTCACCGGGGCGCCCTGGACCGTCCAGCCCGCCGGGACGACCGGGGCCAGCGACACCTGGTCGATCGGGTCGTCGACATCCAGGCGCAGGGACGCGGTGACCTTTATGGACTGCTGCCCTGGCGAAACCCATTGCACACCGGCCGGTTCGACGGTCAGCGTCGTCTTCGGGGTGTACGACTCGGGTGGCAGCGGCGCCACCGCGATGCGGTCGAGGGCGGCCGTGCCGGACACCTTGACGGTGTTGGCGCCGGCGTTGAACGGCACGGCGATCGCGCCCGGGGCGTTGACGGTGACCGGCGCGGCACCGTTCACGCTCACCGAAAGCGTCCCGGGCCCGGCCGTGTCCAGCTGCAGCCGGGACGGCCCCGCGGCCTGGACGTTCCGGAAGACGACGGCGCCGCGGTCGAGGCCGGTGACCGCGAGCGCGCCCGAGCACGCCGCGCACCACGTCGGGAACGCTCTGCCCTCGAAGCCGTTGCGCCACGACTCCGCTTCCAGCGGCACCTCGCCGCGGGGGCCGGGGTAGCCGTACGCGACGTCGATCTCGTCGAGCGCGAGCTGGTGGAAGAACGGCTTGGCCTGCGGGCCCGACCACGTGTTCAGCACCTCGAGCTTGAGGTAGCGCGCGCGAACCCCGCCGACGTCGACGAACTGAACCCCGCGAGTGCTCGGCAGGGCGCCGGTGCGCACCGGCGTGCCCCAGTTCTTGCCGTCGTCGCTGGCATAGACGCGGTAGTCCTTGATCCGCGCGGAATCCTCGGCGCGGCCGAAGGACTCGCGCGCGGCCGTCGGCGACGATTCGCGCTCGTGCACCGCGAGGTACGCCGTGGATCGCTTCCTGCCGAGGTCCAGCGTCACCGACACCGGTTGCCGACCGCCGGCGTCCCAGTAGTTCAGGTAGCTGCCGTCGGTGAGGTTCGTCGCCGGGTGGCCCGGTGCGGACGCCGACGCGGTCGCTTTGATCGTGCTCTTGTCGTAGAAGTACTGCTGACCGGCAGTGTCCACTTGGAACACGGTGTCGTAGGTGTCCCAGTCCGTGATGTCCAGAATGGACAGATAGCCGCCGGACTGGGCGAACCGCATCGGCTTGCCGGTGCGCACATCGGACACTCCCGTGACTCGGTAGCCGTTGTCGCGCAAGCGGACCAGGTTCGTCGACGGCCGCGTCACGACGTGCACGTACTGCGTCGCTCCTTTCATGGTGATGACGCCGTGGGCGCCGTCGTTCCAGAAGCCGGGCTGCATGCCGCCGTACATGTAGCCGCCGCCCACGGTGCCTTCCAGCGTCTTCTTGATCGGCTGGGTCCAGGACGCCATGAAGTTGTTGAACGCTTCTTGCTGGGGCGGGAACTTCCCGTTCAGCATGGCGGTTTCGGCCATCAGCGACTTGATGGACGAGCCCGCGTTGGTGATGTAGCGGCCGGTGGAGAGCCGGAAGTCGACGGCCTGGTCGCCGCCGCTGTACCACCAGTCGCCGTTGGTCGGCAGCTTGTAGTCGGCTTCGGTGAGGCGCGGCATCGGCGTGTAGATCGCTTGTGGGTAGTCGTAGGACGGGGTCATGCCGGTCTTCTGCTCGTTGCTGACCGTGTCCATGATCGGCGTGTCCTCGTTGTTGTTGCTCAGCAACCAGGACGGCCGCTTCTCGCGGATGTGTTCATAGAGCCCGTGCTGCTCCCAGTACTCGTTGTCGTTGTCGATCCAGAAGCCGGCGAGGTCGGCGTAGCGGTCCATGACCTCGTCGAACAGGTCGTAGCTGTACTCGCCGAAGCCGGGGCGGGTGGTCAGGTCGACCGGGTGGCCCTTGTACGCCGAATACGCGGCCGAGTCGAGCGACTCGTGGCCGGTTTCGTTGTGCCACTGGGGATCGTCGGTCATGTAGAGCATCACGCGGACGCCCTTGGCCTTGCCCGCGGCGATCAGCTCGCCGAGGAAGTCGCGCTGGGTCGAGCAGCTGCCGGGGATCTTCGACGGCCACGGCCGCGCGTAGCCCAGCCGGCTGTGGAAGGTGGTGAGGACGACGTAGGAGGCGCCGAGCTTGGTCGCTTCGTCGATCCAGTAGCCCGGCGTCCAGCCGCCGGCGGTGACGTCGTGCTCCCAGGCGGCGCAGTCGGTGTGCCGCGGCGCGGTGAACATGCCCCAGTGCAGGAACAGGCCGGCGGTCGACGCCCGGAGCCAGTCCTGGCGCGGGTGGTACAGCTCGGCGTGCGCGGGGGTGACCAGGGTCGCCAGCAGCACGATGACCGCGGCGAGGCAGGCTCGGACTCTCATGGCCTCTCCTTCGTCGGAGAGGTCCGATGATTATGCGGTGATATATCGTACGTCAAGGGAAGATGCCGCTCAGCGGGACGCAGTCGTCAGACCTGTCACATCCTCGGTGCGGGATACGTCAAGGTGGTGACACCCGCGAAAGGATCGACCCGTGAACGAGGACCTGCTGGCCCGCAGCTTCGAGACCCACCGCAGCCACCTGCGGTCCGTCGCCTACCGGATGCTGGGCTCGCTGAGCGAGGCCGAGGACGCCGTGCAGGAGTCGTGGCTGCGGCTGAGCCGGAGCGACTCGGCCGCCGTCGAGAACCTCGGCGGCTGGCTGACGACGGTCGTCGGGCGCGTCTGCCTGGACATGCTGCGCTCGCGCAAGGCCCGGCGCGAGGAGCCGTGGGACGTCGTGGTGCCCGACCCGATCGTCAGCCGCGAGGACGCCGGGCCGGAGCACGAAGCGCTGATGGCGGACTCGGTCGGCCTCGCGCTGCTGGTCGTGCTCGACACGCTGACGCCGGGCGAGCGGCTGGCGTTCGTGCTGCGGGACATGTTCGCGATGCCGTTCGAGGAGATCGCGCCGATCGTCGGCCGCTCCGAGGCGGCGACCCGCCAGCTGGCGAGCCGCGCCCGGCGGCGCGTCCAGGGTGCCCCGGTCGCCCCGGACCCGGACCTCGCCCGGCAGCGCGAAGTGGTCGAAGCGTTCCTGGCGGCGGCCCGCGGCGGCGACTTCGACGCGCTGGTGTCGGTCTTGGACCCGGAGGTCGTGCTGCGCGCGGACCGAGGTGCCGTCGGCGAGTCGGTCGAGGTCCACGGCCCGGCGGCGGTGGCCAACCAGGCACTGACGTTCTCCCGGCTGGGCGCGGGCGGCGGCGTGGTCCGCCACGCGCTGGTCAACGGCGCGGCGGGCGTGGTGGCGACCCGCGAGGGCCGGCCGTTCTCGGTGCTGGGCTTCACGGTGGCGGGAGGGCGGATCGTGGAGATCGACATCCTCGCCGACCCCGAGCGCCTCAGCCGCCTGGACCTGGCCGTCCTCGACTGACCCGACGACATGAACGACTCTTTCAGGGCGTCCGACGACATGAAAGAGTCGTTCATGTCGTTTCGGCGACCACCGCGCCGGCGTCGTCGGTGATCAGGGCTACTTCGTCGCGCTCGTCGAAGTGCAGGTACTCCCGGTGGCCGTCCGCGTGCTGGCGGACCGTGCCCGCCACCACGACCACCAGCTCGCCGTCCTCGATGGCGTACAGGTCGTCCGGGGTCAGGACCTCGTGGATGTGCGTGCCGTTCGTGGTCAGCGTGCGGACCCGGCGGCCTGTGTGGTCGTAGCCGTACAACGCGTTGACGCCGTCGTCGCCGTGCACCCCGCGCAGCCGGTCGAACGCGTCGCGGATCTCGCTGCCCGGCCGCGGCCGCGCGGGGGCGCCGGGCCCGATCTCGCGCAGCAGCCCGCCCGGGCCGGTGATGACGTGCGCCGGGCCGAACAGCTCGCTGACGCCGTTCGCGTAGTGCACCGCCGTCCGGCGACCGCGCAGGTCGTACTGGACCGCGTCGACGAACCCCGGCACGCTCACCAGCCGGCCGACCTCGTCGTACTGGTGGCGCACCGTCAGCCGCCCGTCGCCCGCGTCCGGATAGACCACTTCGGACAGTCGCCCGTCCGCCCGCCGCGTGATGTCCAGCCGGTACTCGACGGCGATGTGCGCCGGCCGCCAGCGCCGCTCGGCCGGGTGGCCGAGCGGGTCGTAGCCGAACAGCGTCACGCCGGATTCGTCGGCGACGCGCACCAGCCGGCCGCAGCTGTGCGGGCCCGCTTCGAGCGGGACCGGGAGCCCGCCGTCGTGGTAGGTGAACGTCGTGACCGGCGTGCCGCCCGGGTCGTCGACCAGCACCGCGACCACCCGGTCGGCCGCGTCGTGCACGCGGTACACCGTGTGGCCGCTCGCGGTCCGCGTCTCGACCGCGTTGCCGGCGGCGTCCCTCGCGTGCACCACCCCGTCCGCGTCACGCAGTTCCCGCCCCAGCAAGTCCCGCACGACCGCCGGCTGAGTGTCCGATGTGGACGTCCCCAGTGGACGACCGAGCGCGTCGTAGCGGAACTCTTCGAAGACCTCCGCTCGCGAACCGGCGCGGAACGCGCGGCTCGTCCGGCACACCAGGCCGCGCGCGCAGTACTCGTGGTGCTCGTCGACGACGTCGCCGAGCAGTTCCGCGTGGCGACGCTGCACCAGCCGGCCGGCGCCGTCGCGCAGCTCCGAGGTCACCAGCACCTCGGCCTCGCCGGACACCGCCCGCTGCTCGGTCGTCACCCGGGCCCCTTCGTAGCGGTGCCGGACCGTCGGCAGCTCCGCCGAATCACCCGGCCGCACCACGGTTTCCGGGCGCCCCAGCGGATCGTGCGTCACCGTGATCACCGCGCCCGCCGGGTCGGTCACCTCGCACACGCGTGCCGAGCGGACGTCGTACCGCGTCGCCGTCACGTTCCCGAGCGGGTCCGAGAACACCTCGGGGAAGCACCGGTCGGCCGAGTACCGCACCTCGTGGGTGTGGCCGTGCGGCCCGGTCGTCGTCGTGCGCAGCCCGGCGACGGTGTCGAGCCGCCCGTGGAACGTCGTCACCCACCAGCCGTCCTCGCCGGGGCGGCGGTGGTAGCCGTGGTGCCGGAAGTCCGGCACGATCGGGCCGTAGACGCCGGCGACGAGCGCGTCGGTGAGCGCCAGCTCCTCGCACGCGGTGAGCAGGCCGTGGGAACCGGCGGTGCCGTCGGGCCGCTCGTCGTACCGGAAAACCCGGTCCGACAGGACTTTCCCGCCGCCGTCCACCGACCGGACGCGCGCGGGCAGCGCGGTGAACCGGCGCTCGGGAGCCGTCGCGTACGTCGTGCGGGTGTCGCGGACGACCGGCTCGCGGCCCGGCCGCTTGACGGTCTCGACCTCCCGGACCGGGTTGCCGGCGGTGTCGAATTCCGTTTCCGTCGTGGTCACCGAGACCGGCCGCTCGCGGCGCTCGAAGTCGGTCGCCACGGAACGAGTCCACTTCGGACGGCGAGCGTGCTCCACCCGGAAGTACGGCCGATCCTCCAAAGTGGACCCGTCGAGACCGTAGACCTCCTCCTTGTCGAGGAGCCCGCCGTCGCCGAACCAGCGCACGGTCCGCAGCGTCGGCGCGTACTCGTCGCCGAGCTCGTCTTGGACCACGCGCCCGAAGCCGTCGTGGTAGGCGAACTCCGTCACGCCGGTCTGTCCCGTGACGGACTCGTGCCGCGTGACCCGCCGGACCACCGGGACCGCCTCGACGGTCGCGTACTCGACCGACGTGAGCAGCCCGAGCCCGTTGTCGATCTCGCTCAGCCGCCCGGTGCGCGGGAGGTCGACGGGATCGAGGGAGTAGCAGGGCACGGAGTCGTCGAGCAGCAACACACCGCCACCCGCACCGCCGGCCCGGGCCGGCGCGGTGACCTGGAGCCGCCGCGGCGCGGGCGGTTCCGCCCGGGCGTAGGCCAGCCGCAGCACCGGCGCGGCCGCCTCGGCGCCGTGCGCGTCGAACCCGGTGAGCGCGACCGACGTCAGGAGCGAAGCGCCGGTGACCTCGTCCTCGTCGTAGCCGAGGTGCCACCGCCGGACGAGCGGCCGCGCGTCCGCCGGCACCCGCAGGTCGACGCGGGTGCACCGCAACGCCGTCGTGACGAGGGTGCCGGCGCGGCCCCAGCGCAGCACGTCCGGCCGTTCGTCGTAGGTGAAGTCCACTTCGTACGGGCCGTAGGCCACACGCGCGAGGTACGCCTGCCCGCTGTGGTGCGCCCAGCCGAAGTCCACGGCGTTCCCGAACGCGTCCTCGGTCCGTTCGAGGTACCAGGCCGTGCCGGCCGACCGGCCGCCCTCGGTCGTGCCGAGCAGGTGCCGGACCCCCGACCGGGTGGTGAGCACGAACCCGTCGCCGCGGCGGGCGAGCCTGCCCTCGTCGCCGGAGCGCGCGCGGCCGTCGGCCAGCCGGACGTGCGGCAGCGGCAGCGCGAACCCGCCGCCGAAGACGCCGTTCGGCGCGCCGGTCGTGTAGCGCAGCGCCAGCGCGGGCGCGACGCCGCCGGGCCCTGGCGGCAGGTCGAGCGGTACGGCGAAGCAGCCGCCGCCGGTGGCCGGGTCCGGGGTGAACGGGCCACCCAGCCCCCGGACCGGCGCGGGCCGTTCCGCTTCCTGTGCGCTCGACCGGAGCACCACCATGCTGATCTCCCCGAAGGCATCCGTGACTTCCGGGGGCCAAGTGGGTGAGCCGGACCCGTCAGATACGTCTTCACCCGTTTGCCGTCGTCGTTACCCATTCGTGATGTCGGTGTCGTATCCCAGTGGCGGCCCACGGGTCTTTCCCGGGTGCCATCAGTGATCAATGGCGGAGGGTGGACCCGATGGTCGTCAAGTTCGTGCGGGACGAGACCGCGGAAGCGGCGGAGGACGCGAGCACGCTCAACGAGCTCCCGACCCCGCCCAGACAGTTGCTCGACCGGCACGGCGCGCGGGTGCTCGACCCGGCGACGGCGGTCGTCGCCGCCGGTCAGCCGGTCCCGCGCACGACCGTGTACCGGCCGGGCACCTTCCTGCTCCCCAACCGGTACCTGCGCGACCAGGAGACCCTGGCCGCGATCAACCGGGTGCTCGCCCGCATCGGCATCTACGCCGAACCGGCCGACCGGGGCGGCGACTCGAAGGGGTACGCCCGCGCCCGGCAGCTCGAAGACCTGCCCGCCCGCGCGCTGCTGCACGTCCGAGACGACTCCGACCCCGTCGTCGTCGACTGCTGGAAGGCGCTGCAGCTGCTGCGCTCGGCCGCGTCCGGGGAGAAGCCCGAGATCGACCCGGAGATCGTCGCGCGGGTCTCCGTCGAGCACCTGCTGTTCACCTCGCCGGTGTTCGGCGGGGTGCCGTGGGAGACCAGCGGCCTCGGCGGCACGCCCTGGGAGACCAGCGGGTTCGGCGCGGGCAGCTCGTACGGGCGCACCCACGGCGCCAACCGGATCCCGGTGACGCTGGCCGCGGACCCGCCCTACCGCAGCGAGAAGCCCGCGCACCGGCGGCCGGTCGTCGCCGTGCTCGACACCGGCATCGGCCCGCACCGCTGGTTCGGGCTGGCCGGCCGCGGCGGCCCGCCGCCCACCGGTTCCGGCCTCCGCGTCGCCCCCGACATCCAGGCGGCGATCCTGCAGGCCGAGCTCGCTTCCGGCACCGTGCCGACCCAGCTGATCGAGGACTACTGGGACGCGCCGACGACCGGCCAGCCGCTGATCGGCGACATCGACACCGACACCGGGCACGGCCTGTTCATCGCCGGCATCATCCGGCAGGCCTGCCCCGAGGCCGACACCCTCGCGATCCGCGTCGTGCACAGCGACGGCGTCGCGTACGAGGCCGACGTGCTGCTGGCGCTGCACCTGCTGGCCGACCGCGTCCGGAACGCGCAGGCGAACCACCGGCCCGACGACATGGTCGACATCGTCTCGCTCTCGATGGGCTACTACGTCGAAGACTCCGCGGACGTGGCGTTCACCGGCCTCTTCGGCGCGGCGATCGCCGACCTGCTGTCCCTGGGCGTGCTGGTCGTCGCGGCCGCGGGCAACGACGCCACCACCCGCCGCTTCTACCCGGCGGCCTTCGCCGACCAGCCGCTCGGCGGCGGCTGCGGCCCGCAGGTGATCAGCGTCGGCGCGCTCAACCCCGACGCCGGCGCGAGCCGGGCGCTGTTCTCGAACGAAGGCCCGTGGGTGCGCTGCTGGGCGACCGGCGCCGGGATCGTCAGCACGTACCCGGACGACGTCCGCGGCAGCGCGGCCGCCGACCACGAGCTGCCCGGCCGCGGGTCCTTCGACCCGGACGACTACAGCGCCGGCTTCGCGGTCTGGGACGGGACGTCGTTCGCGGCGCCGCTCGCCGCCGCGGAGATCGCCAAGGCCCTGGTCGACTCGGGTGACCTGGCGACGGTCGACCGCGACACCGTCGTCAAGCGCGCCTGGACCGCGCTGGGCTCGCTGTGAACGTGGCCAAGACCGACCACAGCCGGGTCGCGGCCCTGTTCGACGCCGCGCGGTCGGGTGACCGCGCGGCGCTGGACGAACTGGTTTCCCTGCTCACGCCGCTGCTCTGGCAGGTCGCGCGGGACCAGGGGCTGGACGCCGACCAGGCCGCCGACGTCGTGCAGACGACGTGGCTGCGCCTGCTCGGTTCGTTCGCGGAGATCCGCTCGCCGGTCGCGCTGACCGGCTGGCTGATCACCGTGACCAAGCGGGAGGCCTGGCGGACTGGGGAAAAGCGCCAGGTCGAGCGGCCGTTGCCGGAGCTTCCGGAGCGGCTCGCCGAAGCGTCACCGGCACCCGAGGAGGGGGTGCTGCGCGACGACCAGCGCGCGAGGCTGTGGCGCGCGGTCGACACGTTGCCCGAACGCTGCCGCAGCCTGCTGCGGATCGTGGCGTTCGTGCACCGGCCGGACTACGCCGAAGTGGGCGCCCGGCTGGGAATGCCGAGGGGGAGTATCGGCCCGACCAGGGGACGTTGCCTCGCGCGCCTGCGCGAGCAGCTACTCGCCAACGGCGAAGGAGATTGGCTGTGACCACCGTCGAACCACCCGGCGCGAACGAGCCGTTGGACGAGCTCGACTTCCGGCTGCTGGCCGGATTGCGCGAGCTGTGGGAAGACGCCGACCCGATGCCCGCCACGCTGGTGGACCAGATCCGGTTCGCGATCCAGCTGGAGGACGTCGACCTCGAAGTGATGCGGATCCGGGAACAGGAGGGACTGGCGGGCGCGCGAAGCGCCGCGGAGCAGGGCAGGCTGATCACGTTCGACAGCGAAAGCCTGACGATCATGGTGAACGTGAGCCCCGAGCCCGGGGGGACGATCCGGCTCGACGGGTGGCTGACGCCGCCGGCGGAGCACCCGATCGAGGTCCGGACGGCCGGCGGGCCGTTGACGACCACTTCGGACGCCGAGGGGCGCTTCGCGGTGAGCGGGGTGCCGCACGGGATGGTGCAGGTGCTGGTGCGGACCTTGGGGCGGTCGAGGACGGTGAGCACTCCCGCGGTCGAGCTGTGACTCCGGCGGTCCGGGCCGGTGCCGGGACGTCATGAAAGGGTCGTTCATGTCGTCCGGCGACATGAAAGAGTCGTTCATGTCGTCGGCCGGCCCCCGGTTGCCGCGCCGACAAGTGAAAATCTGCCCACCCGGCGAGAACTCCCGGACCGCCACGGCCCGGAGGTACGATCCGGGACGTCCTTCTCGGCCGAGGGGGACGGCCCCGGCCGGAAGGGCAGCCTGTGGTCGCGTCGCCGAAGGCGGAAGACCGGGTGCGCGACCTGCATCGGCGTGCGGTCGCGGCGACCAACAACGGCCAGCCGGTCGTCGGCGGGCGCCTGATCCGTTCTGCCGCAAGGCTGCTCGGCCTGCCCGCCGCGCAACCGCCGCCGGAATGGCCGGCCTGGCCCGACCTCGCCACGCGCGTCCTCGGCACGTACGCCGCCGTCGAAACCGCGCTCGGCAACAGCACCCGCGGCCTGGCCCTGCTCGACGAAGCCGACGTCCTCGTCTCGGACGCCGGGCGCGGGATCCTGCGCCAGCAACGGGGTCTCGTCTTCATCCTGATCGGCCGGATGGACGAAGCCCTGGCCTGCTTCGACGAAGCGATCCCGCTGCTGCGCCAGGCCGGCGAGTTCGTCGTGCTCGCCCGGACGCTGCTCAACCGCGCCATGCTGCACCAGTACGCGGGGCGCGTCCGGCTCGCGCTCGCCGACCTCGACCAGTGCGAGCAGATCGGCGCCGGTCAGCCCGAAGAAGACGGCCTGGCCCGGATCTTCGCCAAGGCCGCGCACGGCCGTGGCCAGGCGCGCGTCCTCACCGGAGACATCCCGGGCGCGCTGCGCGACTTCGACGCGGCGAGCGGGTTCTACGCCGAACAGAGCGTCGGGATGCTGCCGGTGCTGGCCGTCGACAAGGCCCGCGCGCTGCTCGCCGCCGGGCTGCCGCAGGAGGCGGCGGCCGAATTGGACGCCGCCCTCGAGCAGTTCCCGCGGCTGCGGATGAACCAGGAGCACGCCGAAGCCGAGCACACACGCGCGCTGGCCGCGCTGGCGAGCGGCGACCCGGCGACCGCGCGCAGCTGGGCGGGGCGCGCCGAACGGCGATTTCGCCGTCGCGGCAACGAAACCTGGGCCGCGGTCGCGCAGCTGACCGTGCTGCGCGCGGACTTCGCGGCCGGACGGCGGATCGCCCGCGTCGCCGCCGAAGCGACCGCGCTGGCCGGCCGGCTCACCGGGCTGGGCCTGCGCAACGACGCCGAGATCGCGGCGCTCCTGGCCGCCCGCGCGCGCATCACCCTGGGCGACCTCGACGGCGCCCGCGCCGGCATCGCCCCGCGCGACCGCCGGACCGCGCCCCTGGAAAACCGGCTGGTGCGGCGGCTCGCGCTCGCCGAACTCGGGGCCGCGAGCGGCGACCGGCGCGTCACCTTCGCGAACGCGCGCGCCGGGCTGACGCAGCTGGAGCGCCACCGCGGCCGGTTCGGCAGCATCGACCTGCAGACCGGCACGACGTCGCTGGGCAAGGAACTCGCCGACGCGGGCCTCGCCGCCGCGCTGGCCCAGCGTTCTCCGGGCGTCGTGTTCCGGTGGCTCGACCGTTCGCGCGCGCAGGCGTTCCGGTTCCGGCCGGTGCGCCCGCCCGCGGACCCCGAGACCGTCGACGCCGTCGCCGAGCTGCGGTACCTCTCGATGCAGATCCGCGCCGGTGAGCTGTCCGGGAAGCCGGACGCCCAGGCCGTGAAGCGCTGCGCCGCGCTGGAACGCGAGATCCGCGCCAAGGGCTGGCAGGCCGAGGGCACGGACATCGACCACCCCGAGGCGAAGCTGCGTGAAGTCGGCGACGAGCTCGCCGAAACCGGCAGCGCGATGGTCTGCTTCCTGGCCGACCACGGCGCGTTGTGCGCGCAGGTGATCGCGAACCACCGGGTCGCGCTGATCGAGCTGGGCCCGGCGTCGGCCGTGGCCGAACCGGTCGCGCGGCTGCACAGCGACCTCGACGCGTTGTGCGGGCGCCAGCTGCCGGCGAAGCTCGACCAGGTCATCCGCCGGTCGGTGCGGACGCAGGTCACGGCCCTCGACTCGATCCTGCTGGCACCGCTGGCTTCCCGGCTGGGCGACCTCGACGTCGTCGTCGTGCCGACCGGCGCGCTTTCGGCCATCCCGTGGGGCCTGCTGCCGACGTTGCACGGCCGGCCGGTGACGGTCACGCCGTCGTCGTCGGCCTGGCTCGACGCGGGCCGCCGTCCGCGCCGGGCGGCCGGCGCGCCGCTGCTGGTCGCGGGCTCGGACCTGACCCACGCGGAGACCGAGGTTTCGCTGCTGGCTCCGCTCTACCCGGAGGCCGAGGTGCTGACCGGCCCGGACGCGACGGTCGCGGCGACGCTCAAGGCGTTCGACGGCTGCCGGCTGGCGCACTTCGCCGCGCACGGCCACCACGAACAGGAGAACGTGCTGTTCTCCCGGCTCAACCTGGCCGACGGGCCGCTGATGGCCTACGACGTCCAGCAGCTTTCGACGGCGCCGGAGCAGGTGGTGCTGTCGTCGTGCGACGTCGGCCAGGCGGTGGTCCGCGAGGGCGACGAGGTCCTCGGGTTCACGGCGGCGTTGCTCTACGGCGGCAGCCGGACCGTGGTTTCGAGCGTGGCGCGGGTCGACGACCGGACGGCGGGCGGCGTCATGCTGGCCTACCACCGCGCGCTGTCGGCGGGCACGCCCCCTGCGCGTGCCCTGGCCGACGCGGCCCAGGCCGAGCCGCTGATGCCGTTCGTCTGCTTCGGCCGCAGCTGACATTCCTTTCGACGCTTGGGGTTCGCCGGGGTTGCTTTCCGGTGATCGACCCCATCCCGGCGCATCCCCGGGCCGCCCCTGGGCATCTCCTCCAGTGAGTCCAGTTGATCACGGAACGAGGGAGGATGACCATGAAGCGCACTGCGACCGCGTTGCTCACCGGGGGTCTGGTGGCCGGTGGCCTGGTGCTGGCGGCCGGGGCCGCGAACGCCATGCCGAGCGATCACCCGTGCGGGGCATCGGATGTCCGCGTGTCGGTGGCGCCGGACCCGTCGAACGCCGCCGGGCACGAGGCCTACGTGCTCAGCTACACCGCGGCGGCGCCGACGACGAACTGCAAGCTGGAGGGCGCGCCGACGGCGGTGTCCTTCCTGGCCGGCGGGCAGCCGCTGGCCGTCTCGGCGACGCCGGACGGCAGTGAGTCCGTGCCGGTGAACCTGCGGGACGGCCACCCGGCGGTGTCGCGGATCATCCAGCGTTCGGCGGCGACGCCGTCGGGAGCGCCGGACTTCGTGACGTTCGACCTGCCGACCGGGCCGTACGGCCAGCCGGTGAGCGTCGCGTGGCCCGCGGGGGCGGCCGTGAAGGGCGACGCCGTCCAGGTCACGCCGGTCAGCAACTGAATTCGGGGAGTGGAATCCACATGAAGCGCATCTTGCTGGGGATCGGCACGGCGGCGGGCGCGTTCGCGCTGGCGGCGTGCGGGACGTCGACGGCGGCTCAGGCACCGGCCCCGGCTGCTGCCGCTGTTGCTCCGGCGGCGGGCGGGTCCGGCGGTGGTGTCGCGGCGGCGTCGACCGCGACGCCGCGCTGCACGACGGCCGACCTGGAGGTCCTGCTGGGCAAGCCGGCCGAGAAGAACGACGCGCCGGGCCAGTACGACATCCCGCTCACCTACCGCAACACGACCGACCACACGTGCGGCCTGTACGGCGTGCCGGGCGTCGACCTGGTCGGCCCGGACGACGCGACGTTCGGCCCGGTCTACCACCTGCCGCGCGTCGACAACGGCGTGAAGTACAACGAGGTGACGGCCGGGACGACGGCGTCGGCGACGATCACGGTCCTCAAGCCGGCGGCCGGCGAGCCGACCTGGACGCCGGCGAAGCTGAACACGATCCCGCCGGGCTCGACTTCCGCACTCACCGCGCAGTGGCCGGCTGACCTGCCGGTCCTCCGCCAGGACGCGGCGACGCACCCGGGTTCGTACGTCAACGGCATCCTGGCCGACCCGGGCTGACCCAAGCGCCCCAATGTGGCCTTCGGTGCGTCAGACGCACCCAAGGCGGCCTTCGGTGCGTCAGACGCAACCAAGGCCGCCTTGGGGCGCTTGTCACTCGATCGGGTGAAGCCGGGGGCCGCGCGTCATTCCTGGCGTGCGGCCCCCTCTTTCTTCGTGCGGCGGTAACCGGCCGGCACGCCCCCCGACTGGCCGGTTACCGCTGCGGTGTCTTCTACTCACGGTGGAGCAGCACGACGGAGTCCGTCTCGTCGACGCGCAGGTATCCCGTGGCCTCCAGTTCAGTTACCGCGAGGGCCTTCGTGGCGAGCGTCGTCGGCCACGACTGCTCCGGGCGGGCCACCACCACCCACTCCGGCCGCTCCCGCGTCACGCCGTCGAAGAACAGCACCGTGCAGCGGGACGTCAGCCGCGGGGCCAGCCGGTTCGACGCCAGCACCGTGGCGCCGTCCGGGATGCGCGTCAGCACCGCCTCGATGCCCGCCCGCTGCGCCGGCGTCCAGACGCCGCTCGTCAGGTGGGCCGCCTGAAGGGCCAGCGAAGCTAGCCCGGCGACCAACGCGCACGCCGGCAGCAGCCGGGCCGCTCGACGGGCGCCGTGCAGACCCGCCAGGAACACGATCGGCATCAGGACCGCGCTGTAGTGGTAGCCCATGCCCCAGTAGCGGTCGTTCGCCGAGACCAGCCGCCACAGCAGCGTCGGCACCGCCAGCAGCAACAACGGCGACCGCAGCGCCGCGAACGCCGTCGGCACCAGCAGGGCCAGCAGCATCGAGACCTTGACGATCGCGCCGCCGAAGGGGTTGAAACCGCCGTTGTGCGCGTACGCGCCGGCCGGGTTCAGCGCCGGCAGCACGACCAGGAACAGCAGCGCCGAGCAGGCCACGCCGAAGACGACCACCGTCCAGCCGAGCCGTCGCTGCCGGTTGAGCACCAGCACGACCCCCACCGCGGCGAGCGTCAGCGGCAGGTCCTCCTTGACCAGCACCAGCGGCAGCGCGCACCAGACCGCCGCCCGCCACCGTTCGCGCAGCAGGTGCTCGGCGGCGAACGCCACCATCGGGACGGCGAAGCAGACCTCGTGGAAGTCGAAGTTCACCGCGGACAGCAGCCCCCACGACAGCACGTACCCGGCGCCGACGACCGCGCCCCGGCGGGTGCCGAGCACCTGCACGGCGCACCGCGTCACGGGGACCGCGGACAGCGCGAACAGGAACGCCTGGGCGATGAGCAGGCACGCGGGCGACGGCCAGAGCAGGTAGAACGGCGCCAGCAGCGCCAGGATCGGGTGGAAGTGGTCGCCGAGCGCCGGCGCGCCGGCGCCGAGCAGGTCCGCCACCGGCCAGTGCCCGTGCGCGTACGACCGGACGACCTGTTCGAAGATCCCCAGGTCGAACCCGCTCGCGTCGAACGTCCGCAGCCGCTGCAGCGACCAGACGGCGTACCCGGTGAAGGCGACCGCGGCGACGACGTAGGGGACCGCGCGGGTTTCGCGCGTGCGCGCCGGGGCGGGCGCGAAGTCGATCAGCATGGCGGGATCGTCTTGGGGCCACGCTGAACCGGAGCTTAAGCAAGCTGAAGACGGCTTCAGGCAAGCGGGAGCCGCAGCTCCAAGCGCGCGCCCGACGGGCTGTCGGCGACGCGCAACGAGCCGCCGTGCGACCGGGCGATCTCCGCCGCGATCGCCAGGCCCAGCCCGGCGCCGCCGTCGTCCTCACGGGCGCGGTCGGTGTCGAGGCGCACGAACCGGTCGAAGACGCGGTCGCGTTCCTCGGCCGGGATGCCGGGGCCGTCGTCCTGGACCGCCAGCACGGCTTGGCCGTCGGACGCGGTGAGCGTGATCGTGACGCGGCTCTTCGCGTGGCGCTCGGCGTTGTCGACGAGGTTGCGCAGCACGCGCTCCAGCCGTCCCGCGTGGCCACGCACCACCGGCATCGCCTCGATGTGCACCTCGACGGCGTCCCGCGCTTCGCCGTGCGCGGTCACCAGGTCCGCCAGCGCCACCGGTTTCGTGCTGCCCGGCTGTTCGGCGTCCAGCTTGCCGAGCAGGAGCAGGTCCGCGACGAGGGTCTCCATCCGCGTCACGTCGAGCACGGCGTTTTCGCAGCTGCGCCGCCAGTCGAGCCGGTCGGGGTGGGCGAGCTGCACCTCGAGCTGGGTGCGCAGGGAGGCCAGCGGCGTGCGCAGCTCGTGCGACGCGTCGGCGGTGAACTGGCTCTGCCGCCGCACCGACCGGTCGAGCCGGCCCAGCATTTCGTTCATCGTCACGGCGAGTTCGGTGATCTCGTCACCGGAGTCCGGCACGGGGACGCGGCGGCCGAGGTCGCCCGCGCGCACGCCGTCGACCTCGGCGCGGATCGCGCCCACCGCGCGCAGCGACCGCCGGACGGCGAACCAGGCGACGCCGCCGACGAGCAGCGCGGCCGCGGGCACGCCGCCCCAGAGGACCTGCTCGGCCGTGGCGACGGTTTCGAGGCCGACCGGGTCGAGCTTCTCCGCCGCCAAGACCGCGTAACGGCGGTCCTTGGTCCGCGCGGTGCTGTACAGCTGGTCGTCCAGGCCGAACGGCTGGACGATGACGCAGTCCGGCGCGTAGACCCGGACCGGCTCGTCGTCGGAGAACCGCTTCGCCCGGCCGATCGAGCAGTCGGCCGCCTCCCGGCTGATCATGTACCCGCCGCCCTTGGCGTACTGCCGCGGCACGTCGGCGGGGGCGACCCCCGAATTCAGCAGGGCGAGCAGCGTGTCGACCTTGTCGCTCGCCCGGGCACTCGCGTTCTTTTCGAGGGGGCTTTGCAGCGCGGACACGAACCAGTAGGACCCGAGGCCGAAGACGAGCGCCGACGCGAGCGCGGCGAAGAGGGCGACCCGCCACCGGGTCGACCGGGGCAGGAACCGGATCATGTTCCGAAGATAACCGCACTGTCGGAGATCCTCCGACGGCGTCCGGGCTTCTACCGTCGAATCCGTGACGCTCGAGAAGTGGCAGGCGGTGCGCGCGGCGCTGCCGGAGACCGGCGCCCGGTTCGCGGACCTGGTGGCCGGCGTGCGCTACGGGCACGCGACGTCGCTGGGCGAGTGGACGATCGCCGAAACGGCGTCGCACGTCGGCATGATCGCGCTGATGTACCCGGCGATGATCCGCGGCGACGGCGGTCCGCTGCCCTTGCCGGGCTTGGAGGAGCCGATCAACGCGGCGAGCGTCGACACGATCTCGCGGATGAACGCGCTGGCGCTGGAGCTCTACCCGGAACGCGACCCGGTGCGGCTGGCCGAGCGGCTGCGCGCGGACATCGCGGAGGTGCTGCTGGTCAGCGAGGACCTGGACCCGGAGAAGCCGGTGTGGTGGCTGGGCGGTTCGCGCGTACCGGTGGCCGGGGTGCTCGCGCACCTGGTCAACGAGATGCTGATCCACGGCCTGGACATCGCCCGGGCGGTCCGCCGCCCCTGGCCGATCCCGGCGGCGCACGAGGCGCTGTTCCTGGAGCTGTTCCTGTTCGGCATGGTCCGCAACGACATGGGCCGCCTGCTCGACGACGCGACCCCGTCCCCGCGCCGGATCGCGGTCGAGTTCCGGTCGGCGTCGACGTCGCCTTCGGTGCTGGCGCTGCAGCACGGCCGGTTGCGCTTCGAGGAGCCGGACGGAACCGCCGACGTGCGGTTGACGTTCGACCCGGCGGTGCTGGTGCCGATGATGTTCGGCCGGATTTCCCGGGTCCGCGCGGTGCTGGGCGGGGGCGTGCGGATCGGCGGGCCGCGGCCGTGGCTGTTGCCGGCCTTTCTGCGGACTGTGCGGATGCCTTAGTTCAGCACCCGGAACGTCAGGTGGGTCGCGTTCTGCGTCTCCTCGACGGCTACGCGCTCCAGCTTCACGTGCGCCCCGACTTCCGCGTCGAACAGCCGGACCCCAGCACCGAACAATACCGGCACCACGTGCAACCGCAGCTCGTCCACCAGCCCGGCCAGCAAGTACTGCCGCAACGTCGTGCCGCCGCCCATCACCATCACGTTCTCGTCACCCGCCGCCGCGACAGCTTGCCGCAGGGCGCTTTCCGGGCCGTCCGTGACGAACGTGAACGTCGTCGGGCCCTTCACCACCGGCTCGTGCGGCCGGTTGGTCACCACGAACACCGGCTTCTTGAACGTCCCGTCGGCACCCCACGGCTCTTCGCCGACCTCGAACATCGTGCGGCCGACGATGAACGCGCCCGTGCCGTCGAACAGCCGGGCCGCCACCGCGGCGTCGGCGTCCGTGCCGGAGAAGATCCAGTCGTGCAGCAGCTCGCCGTCCCGGCCGAGGCGGTGTTCCGCGCTCGTCTCCGGTCCGGCGACGATCCCGTCCGCCGACACGCTGATCTCCGCGATGACCGTCACCAGCCGTCCCCCCATTCGGCGTCGCGGGCCGCCCGGTAGCGCGGGCCCTGCTTCTTCGAGACGGCCACCCCCGGCGTCAAACCGTCCGACGAAGTGCACAAATCGAGCGCGACCCACCCCTTGTGCTTCTTCGGGTGCCGGATGATCCGCGCGTCCGGGCGCTCCGGCGCCGACCGCGAAGCGACGACGTACGCGAACTTCTCGTCCTCGAACCCGAGCGTCCCCGCCTTGAGCCGCCGGTGCAGGCCTGACCGCGGGAGCCGCGCGGCGAAGTGGCACCAGTCCTCGCCGGGCACGATCGGGCACGCCGCGTCGTGCGGGCACGGTGCGACCACGTGCAGGCCCAGCTCGATCAGCTGCGCGCGGGCGGCGCGGATCCGTTCGTAGCCCGCCGGTGTCCCCGGCTCGATCAGCGCGACCGCCCCGGCCGACCCGGCCAGCCAGCGCACGACGTCCGCGCGGGTCGCGTCCGGCAGCTCGCCGAGCACGTACGACAGCGTCACGAGGTCGGCGTCCGGTGCCGGCGCGGCCGGGTCGACGAACCCGCGCCGCCATTCCGCGTCCCGCACCGCCGGCAGCGAAGCGCCCGCCGCGAGCCGCTTGCCCAGCCCGATGGCCCCGGCGACCTGCTCCAGGACCGTGCACCGGGTGAGCGACGGCCAGACGGCGGCGGCCGCCCAGACCGCGGCACCGGTTCCGCCGCCGACGTCGATCTGGGTCCGCGGCTCGAAGCCGGGCGCGCGTAAAGCGGCTTCGGCGAGCACAGCGTGTACGGCGGCGTAGGTGGCCGGCATGCGGTAGCCGGCGTACGCGGCGACGTCGGCTTCGGAGCTGAGGATCGGTGAGGTCGCCGCGTCGCCTTGGCGGTAGCGCGTGCTCAGGCGGTCGACGGACTGCGTCAGCCGGGACAACGGGTGCCGGGCCAGCTCGTCGTCGAGCGCGGAGGAGAGGTCGTCGGGGAGTACCGCCACGAGCGTCGATTCTGCCCTGTCCGAAATGTCCCGCCGAAGTGGCCCTGAGCTGCTAGTTTTCCGGCGCGAAAAGTTTTTGGCGGACGCTGTCGATCCGGGGCGCGGCCGTTCGACGCGTAAGCAGCAACCGAGCGAAGGGAGACCGCGGTGCGGTTCATGGTGATCGTCAAGGCGAACGAGGAGTCCGAGGCCGGGCACGGCCCGAGCGCCGAGCTGCTGGAGGAGATGGGGAAGTTCAACGAAGAGCTGGTCAAGGCCGGTGTCCTGCTCGCCGGCGAGGGCCTCACGCCCAGTTCGGAAGGCGCCCGGGTCGTCTTCTCGGGCTCGGAGACCCCCAAGGTCGTCGACGGCCCGTTCGCCGAGACCAAAGAGCTCGTCGGCGGCTTCTGGATCCTCCAGTGCCGCGACCGCGACGAGTGCGTCGAGTGGATCAAGCGGATGCCGAACCCCGACGGCCAGGCCGGCGTCGTCGAGATCCGGCGCGTCGCCGAGGCGTCCGACTTCGAAAACATGACGCCCGAGGTCGAGGAGCTGGAAGGACGGCTTCGCGCGCAGAGCGCCAAGGAGGCGTGATGCGCTTCCTGGTGATGGTCAAGGCCAGCCCCGAGTCCGAGGCCGGCGTCGGCCCCAGCCGCGAAGAGCTGGAGACGATGTCGAAGTTCAACGAGGAGCTGCTGAACGACGGCCGGATCGTCCTCGCCGAAGGCCTGACCCCGAGTTCCGAGGGCGTGCGTGTCCTCTTCGAAGGCGACGCCGAGCCGAAGGTGATCGACGGCCCGTTCGCCGAGTCGAAGGAGCTCGTCGCCGGGATCTGGGTGCTGAACGGGGAATCCCTCGAGGACGTCGTCGCGCTGATGAAGCGCGCGCCGAACCCCGAGGCGAAGGGTGGTGTCATCGAGATCCGCCCCATCAGCGAGTAGTGGGTTGCACCGCGACCGATCACCCTGTCGAATGGCCGGGTGACGGTTGCGGACACCCGGAGCACGGTCGAGACGGTCTGGCGCATCGAATCGCCGCGGCTCATCGCGGGCCTGGCCCGCATGGCCCGCGGCGACGTCGGGCTGGCCGAAGAGCTGGCGCAGGACGCGCTCGTCGCGGCGCTGGAGCAGTGGCCGGAGTCCGGCGTGCCGCGCAACCCCGGCGCGTGGCTGATGACGATCGCCAAGCGCCGCGCGATCGACCAGTTCCGCCGCAACGAGCGGTACGCGGAGAAGCTCGAGGAGGTCGGCCGCGGCGAGCGGGTCGGCGAGGGCGTGCTGCCCGACTTCGACGCGGGCCTGGACGACCACATCGAGGACGACCTGCTGCGCCTGCTGTTCGTCGCGTGCCACCCGGTGCTGAACACGCAGGCCCGCGTCGCGCTGACGCTGCGGATGCTCGGCGGCCTGACCACCGACGAGATCGCGCGCGCGTTCCTCGTCCGCGAGTCGACGATCGCGCAGCGGATCGTGCGCGCGAAGAAGGCGCTGGCGGCGGCGAAGGTGCCGTTCGAGGTTCCGGAGGGCGACGAGCGCGTCGCCCGGCTGTCGTCCGTGCTCGAGGTCATCTACCTGGTGTTCAACGAGGGCTATTCGGCCACCCGCGGCGACGACTGGATGCGCCCGGCGCTGTGCGAGGAGGCGATGCGCCTCGGCCGCGTCCTCGCCGGGCTGATGCCGGGCGAGTCCGAGGTGCACGGCCTGGTCGCGCTGATGGAGCTGCAGTCGTCGCGCGCGAAGGCCCGCACCGGCCCGAACGGCGAGCCGGTGCTCCTGCTCGACCAGGACCGCACCCGCTGGGACCGGTTCCTGATCCAGCACGGCCTGGCGGCGCTGACGCTCTCGGAGCAGATCGCCGACGGCGCGTACGGGCCCTATTCGGCCCAGGCGGCGATCGCGGCGTGCCACGCGCGTGCGCGTACGGCGTCGGAGACGGACTGGGCGCGGATCGCGGCGCTGTACGAGGGGCTGGGCAAGCTCCAGCCGTCCCCGGTGATCGAGCTGAACCGCGGGGTCGCGGTGGCGATGGCGCACGGCCCGGCGGCGGGCTTGGCGGTGGTCGACGCGGTGGCCGACGACCCGGCGTTGAAGGACTACCACCTGCTCCCGAGCGTCCGGGGGGATCTGCTGGAGAAACTCGGGCGGCTGGAGGAGGCCGAGCAGGAGTACCGGCGGGCGGCGGAGATGACGGAAAACGCGCGCGAGCGGGCGTTGCTGCTCGACCGCGCGACGGCGGTCAGCCGCTGACGCCATGCTCGCCTCGCTGCTGCCGGGCTTCCGGGACGTGCGCAGCGCGCTGGTGGCGGGCTACATGTGGTTCTGCGCCGGCTGGCTGCTGATCGGCCACTACCACCCGCCGTCGGCCGGGCTGCTGGCTCGGCCGGCGCTGGAACTGCTGGAGCTGTTCGGCACCGGCGGCCGGCTCGCGGCGATCAGCGTGCTGTGCCTGCTGATCGGCGAGGTGACGGGGAGCTTCGTCGCGGTGGTGTTCGGCCGGTGAGCGGCCGGACCGTCGAGCGCATGCGCGGCCGGATCCGGCAGGAGCACCGGCAGCGCCAGGAAGAGCTGATCTCCGACGCCACGCCGCGCGGCGTCAACCCGCACGAGGTGGACCGGATCGCGATCGACGCGGTGCGCGAGGTCCTGCACGTGTCGCCGCGGCTGATCGTCGCGAAGCCCGAACTGTTCGCGGAGTACAGCCGGTTCAAGGCGGAGAGCGAGTTCCGCGACGCCATCCTGCTGCCGTTGCCCGTGCTCGCGGTGGCGGTGTGCGTGAACTTGACCGCGCCGGCGTGGCTCGAAGCGCTCATCATCGCCGCGGTCCTGCTGGCCGACGGCTACCTGTTCGCCCAGTCACGCAAGCGGTTCCGCCAGGCGCACAGCCTGATCGGGCACAGCGTCGCGGACGGAACCATCAGCTCCGCGGCGATGAGCGACTAGCGGTCCCGCCAGGCCATCGGCGACAGCGTCAACGCGGCTTCGGCGATCCGCTTCGCGGTCTCCGTCGCCAGTCCTTTCCGCGCGGACTCGATCCACTCGTCGACGCGCCGCACCCCGACGTCCCGGTACTCCAGCGCCTGCAGCAGCATCTCCAGCTTGTCGGCGTCCTTGGCGCACAACGCCTCCGCCGACTCACGGGTCTCGTACTCGTCGACCGCCGCCCGGACCAGTTCCTTCGAGCGGGCCGGGAGCCGGTCGGTCTGATCGGCCGTGATCGCCCGCGGCTCCGGTTTCTTCAGGTAGTCGACCGCCGTCAGCGGAAGATCACCCGTCCGGGTCTCCTGCGTGTCGTGCCACAACGCCAGGAACGCCGACCGCTCCGGCGACGCCCCCTCCTCCGCCGCGATCAGCGCCGCCAGCTGGGCCGCCCGCAGGCTGTGCTCGCCCACCGACTCCGGGTCGCGGACCCCCGCGTGCCACCAGCCCGACCGCCGGACGCGCTTCAGCAGGCCCAGCTCGTAGCCGAACGCGGCCAGCCTCTCGAAAGTCATGCCGCCCAGCCTAGGGCGTCGGGATCATCGCCGTCAGGATCGTCGCCTGCAGCAGGGAGATGACGCCGACGACCGCGGTCAGCAGCAGGGACCACAGGAAAGTCTGCCGCAGCAACGATCCTTCCTTGCCGCTCTGCCCGATCGCCGTCGCGCCGATCGAGAGGTTCTGCGGTGAGATCATCTTGCCCATCACGCCGCCGGACGTGTTCGTCGCGCCGGCCAGGATCGGGTTCAGGTTCAGCTGCTGGGCCGAAATCACCTGCATCGGGCCGAACAGGCTGTTCGTCGACGCGTCCGAGCCCGTCAGGAACACGCCCAGCCAGCCGATGTACGCCGAGAACAGCGGGAAGACCGCGCCCGTCGTCGCCAGGGCGAGACCCAGCGTCTGGGTCGCGCCCGAGTAGTTCATCACGAACGCGATCGCCAGGATCATGAAGATCGTCGCGAGCGCCCAGCGCATCTGGACCAGCGTTTCGCGGTACGTCTTGAGCAGCAAGCCCGCCCGGCCACCCATCGCGAAGCCGGCGATGACCGCCGCGATCAGCGCGACCGTCCCCGGCGAGAACAGGAAGTCGACCGTGAACGTCGCCGCATAAGGCGCGTTCTTCGCCGTGATCGGCGGGTGCTGGACGACGTGGTTGTGCAGCCCCGGCCAGGCGAAGATCCAGTCCGCCTTGTGCAGCAGCTTCGTCAGGTCGAGCCAGGTGGGGAGGTTCTTGAAGATCGTGCCGATCCGGGACAGGAAGATCGCCAGGATCAGAATGATGTAAGGCATCCACGCGTAGAGCGCGCCGCGTTCGGACCGCGCCGCGCCCAGGTTCTTGACAGCGCTTTCTTCGCCGTCGAACCGCCACACCGACGCCGGCTGCCAGAACCGCGTCAGGACCCACAGCGCGGCCATCGCGGTGAGCGCGGCGAGGACGTCGACCAGGCTCGCGCTGATGTAGTTGGACGCGACGAACTGCATGGCCGCGAACGCGAGCCCGGCGGTCAGCACCGCGGGCCACACCTCGAGCATGCGCTTCCAACCGGCCAGGACGACGACCAGGAACGCGGGGATGATCAGCGCCAGCACCGGAACCTGACGGCCGACCGCAGCCGAGAACAGCTCGGTCGCCTGGTCCTGCTTGAGGTGCATGATCGGCGCGGTCAGCCGGCCGAGCACGATCAGCGGGTTGCCGAGACCGCCGAACGCGACCGGCGCGGTGTTCGCCAGCAGCGCCAGCACGACGGCCTTCACCGGCGGGAACCCGAGCGCGGCCATCATCGCGGCGGTGATCGCGATCGGCGACCCACCGCCCGCGACGCCTTCGAGCAGCGCGCCGAACCCGAACGCGATGAGCAGTGCCTGCAGCCGCCGGTCTTCGCTGAAGCCGGCGAGCACGCGCTTGATGGCGTCGAACCGGCCGGTGGCGACGGTGACGTTGTGGAAGTAGACGGCGTGGAACGCGATCCACGCGACCGACCACACGCCGAAGAGCACGCCCATGGCCGCGGAGTCGAACGCGAGCGCGGCCGGCATCCGGTACAGCAGCAGCGCGACGCCGAGCGCGGTGACCAGGGCGAGCGCGGCCGAAAGGTGCGCGGAGAAGCGGACGACGCCGAGCGCGACGAGCAGCACGACGATCGGGAGCGCGGCGAGCAGCGCGGAAATCCACAGGCCGCCGGCCGGCTGGTAGTCCTGGATCCAGGTCATGCGCGCTGCCCCCGGACGTATCCGAGCCGCAGCGACAGGGCGGCGGCGGTGCCGGCGACGGAGGCGCCCAGCTCGTCGAGCCGGCGCAGCACGCGCGGCGCGGGCCCGGCGATGCTGATGGCGGCGATGGGCCGTCCCGAGTGGTCGCGCACGGCGGCGGCGACGCACCCGACGTCCGGCTCGTTCTCGACCTCGTCGATCGCCCACCCGCGGCGGCTGGTCCGGGCCAGGTCGTCGAGCAGGCGCAGGGGATCGTTGATCGTCTTGAGCGTGAGGGAGTCGAGTTTCATGCGCCGCACGCGTTCGGCCCGATCGGCTTCGGGCAGCGCGGCGAGCCAGGCTTTCCCGAGCGAGGTGGCGTGCTGCGGCCGTCGCGTCCCGAGGCGGCAGGCGAGGGTGACGGCGCTGGCACTGCGTTCGGTGGCGACGTAGACCATGGTGTCGTTGTCGGGAACGGCGAGGTAGGTGGTCTCCCCGGACCGCTCGGCGAGCGAGGCGAGGTACCGGGGCGCACAGCGGTGCAGATCGGTGGCGGCCATGGCCCGCGCCCCGAGTTCGACGAGCCGCGTGCCGAGTCGCACCCGCCCGGTGACCTGGTCGGCTTCGAGGTATTCGAGGCTCTTCAGGGTGCCGACGATGCGGTAGGCGGCACTGCGGGAAAGCCCCAGTTGCCGCGCGATCGCATTGGTGGAAATCTCCTGGTGCCGACCCACGTGCTCGAGCACCGCGAGCCCGCGTTCGAGAGTTCCGCTGTTCTCCAGCCCGCGCTCCGGTCCCACGCTGCCCTCCGTTGGACGTTCCCGGTTTCCGCTCAGCGGTACGCATTTCCGCTGGGTGGGGTTGGACGGTAACACCTCCGATGTATGGGCGGAAGATCTTGAAACGTCTCAGGATAATGCGGTTACCTGTGGATGCTAATTGGTACAACCTCCGATGGTTAAGTTTCCTACCTATGGCGGTTGCGGAGCTTGTTCCAGCGGCGTTCGACAAGTTCGACAGTGGTGGTGTTCAGATTCGTGAATGGGCCGTGAAGGGAGTAGAGACGGGGGGCGGCCAGGTGACGTGAATGACTCATTCCTGTCGCCTGACGACAGGAATGAGTCATTCACGTCGTTTCGGCGGGCCTGCGCCCACCGGTGGCCCGGGTCACGGACTCAGCAAACTCACAGCGCCCAGCGAGCACCATCCAGCCGGTGACCGCCCGCAGCCCCCTTCGTACCCGCGCGTCCGTGACCGCCGGGCGCCTCACCGCCTGGCTCTCGCGGAACGCCGGCCTCGGCAACGGCGGTGTCATCGGCGGCCGGGTCGCTCTCGCCCTCGATCCGAAAGCCCTGCAGCGCGTCGGCCGGGACCGGACCGTCGTGCTCGTCACCGGGACCAACGGCAAGACCACCACCGCCCTGATGATCACCAAAGCCCTCGAAGCCCTCGCCGAGGTCGCCGCCAACAGCGATGGCGCCAACATGCCCGACGGTGTCCTCGCCGCCCTGGCCAAGCGCCCCGAAGCGCCCTACGCCGTTCTCGAGGTCGACGAGACCTACGTCCCCTGGGTTGCCGATCAGCTGAACCCCGCCGTTCTCGTCCTGCTCAACCTCAGCCGCGATCAGCTCGACCGCGTCGGCGAGGTCCGGGCCACTGAAAAAGATCTCCGCAACGCGATCGGAAACCATCCCGAAACCACGATTGTCGCCAATTCCGACGACATCCTCGTCACCTCCGCGGCGACCGACGCCGACAAGCAACTCTGGGTCGGCACCGGACGCCGCTGGACCGGCGACTCCACCGCCTGCCCCCGCTGCGACGGCCTGATCGCGCACACCAAAGACCACTGGAGCTGCGCCTGCGGCCTCGCCCGCCCCGAGCCCGCCTGGACCCTCGACGGCGACCTCGTCCGCACCCCCGGCGGCCGCCACGTCGACCTGGACCTGCGGCTCCCCGGCGACGCCAACCGCGCCAACGCCGCCTTCGCGCTCGCCGCCGCGCACCGGCTCGGGGTTCCGCCGCACACCGCCGCCGCCCGGCTGCGGACCATCACCGACATCGGCGGCCGCTACCGGACCATCCGGCGGTCGCGGCACTCCGTGCGGCTCATGCTCGCCAAGAACCCCGCCGGCTGGGTGGAAACGCTGCGTGTGCTCGACGAGGACACCCCCGTCGTCGTCGCCGTCAACGCCCAGGAAGCCGACGGCCGCGACCTGTCCTGGCTCTGGGACGTCCACTTCGAACGGCTCCGCGGCCGCCAGGTCGTCGTCACCGGTGAGCGCTGCGCCGACCTCGCCGTCCGGCTCTGCTACGCCGAGGTCGCGCACTGGGCCGAGCCCGACCCGGTCGCCGCGATCGACGCGCTGCCGCCCGGTGGCGTCGAGCTCGTCGCCAACTACACCGCCTTCCGCGACCTCGTCGGCAGGCTGCCCGGTGCCTGAGTCGACCGTCCACATCGGACTTCTGCTGCCCGAGGTGCTCGGCACCTACGGCGACAGCGGCAACGCGCAGGTCCTCTGCCAGCGGCTGCGCTGGCGCGGGTTCGACGCCGAGGTCGTGCCGGTCGGGCTCGGCGAGCCGGTGCCGTCCACTTTGGACCTCTACCTGCTCGGCGGCGGCGAGGACGGCGCGCAGGCCCTCGCCGCGGCCCACCTGCGGAAGTACCGGCGGGCCCTGACCCCGGACTCGGTCGTCTTCGGCGTCTGCGCCGGCCTGCAGGTGCTCGGCACCCGCTTCCGCGGTCTCGACGGCGTCGACCACGACGGCCTCGGCCTGCTCGACGTCACCACCGAGCCCGGCGAGCAGCGGGCGGTCTCCGAGCTGGTCGCGACTTCGCCGCGGATCGGAGAGCCGCTCACCGGCTTCGAAAACCACCTCGGCGTCAGCAAGCTGGGCGCCGACAGCGAGCCGCTCGGGCAGGTCGTGCGCGGCACCGGCAACGGCGACGGCACCGAAGGCGCGGTGACCGGCCACGTCGTCGGCACGTACCTGCACGGCCCGGCGCTCGCCCGCAACCCCGCGCTGGCGGACCTGCTGCTGGCGTGGACGGCCGGGCACCCGTTGCCGCCGCTGGAACTGCCCGAGGTCGACCGCCTGCGCGGGGAACGGCTCGCGCGCCGTCGGCGGACGTCGTGACGACATGCCGTTCGTCGCCCCTGCTGTTGGCTGGCCGCCAGCGCCCCAATGTGGCCTTCGGTGCGTCTCACGCAACCAATGTGGCCTTCGGTGCGCGAGACGCAACCAAGGCCACATTGGGGCGGTCGTGACGACGGCTCCGCGTGGTTACGCTGAGTTGGTGAAACTGATCGCCGCGACCGGCGTGCGGATGCGGACCACCGCGGTGGCCGTCTTCGCGCTCGCGCTGGCCATCGCCGCCGCGCTCGCGGTGGTCGTGGTGCTGCTCGAAGAGTCGCTCGACCGCAGCGTCACCGAGAGTGCCCGCAGCACCGGCCGCCAGGTCGCCATCCAGCTCGTCCGCGAGGGCGCGCGCGACCTCAGCGCCTCCGATGTCGCCAGCACCGGCGACACCGAGGCCGTCACCCAGGTGCTCAACGCGCGGGGCGTGCCGATCGCGAGCGACCCGGCGATCGTCGGGCACCCGCCGCTGACCGCCGCGCGCCCGGCCGTCGGGCAGGAAGCCATCGAGACCCTCCCGCTCGGGCTCAACGGCGACAGCGACGACTACCGCGTCGTGTCGCAGCAGGTCAACGGGCCGGGCGGGCCGTACACGGTGATCTCGGCGCGGTCGCTGGAGCCGGTGACCGAGGCGTCGACGCGGCTGACGCTGCTGCTCGGCCTGATCGCGATCCCGCTGCTGGCGATCTCCGGCCTGGCCGTCTACCGCGCGGTCGGCTCGGCGCTGCGCCCGGTCGAGCGGATGCGCCGGACCGTCGCCGAGATCTCGACGCGCGACCTCGCCGCCCGCGTCCCGCTGCCGCCGGGCGGCGACGAGGTGCACCGGCTGGCCGTGACGCTCAACGAGATGCTCGGCCGGCTCGCGTCGGCGCAGGCGGCGCAACGCCGGTTCGTCGCGGACGCCAGCCACGAACTGCGCTCGCCGCTGTCCACGATCAGCACCGCGCTCGACGTCTCCGGGCGGCACCCGGAGAGCGCGCAGGACCTGGTGCCGGTGCTCGCCCGCGAGACCGCGCGGCTGCGCGAGCTCGTCGACGACCTGCTCATGCTCGCCCGCACCGACGACGCGACCGACCGGCCGTCGCGCACCGAGGTCGACCTCGACGACATCGTGCGCGCCGAGGCCGAGCGGGTCCGCGGCGAGTGCGCGCTGGAGGTCGAGGTCCGCGCCGGGCCGGCGAAGGTCCGCGGCAGCGAGGCCCAGCTCCGGCGGGCGGTGCGGAACCTGGTCGACAACGCCCGCGGGCACGCGCGCACGCGCATCCGGGTGGCCAGCTCGGTGCGCGGCGGCCTCGCCGTCGTCGAGGTGAGTGACGACGGCCCCGGCGTCGCGGCAGCCGACCGCGACCGCATCTTCGAACGGTTCGTCCGGCTCGACGCGTCGCGGCAGCGCGAACACGGCGGCACCGGGCTGGGCCTGCCGATCGTCGCGGGCATCGCGGCGCGCCACGGCGGGAGCGCGCGCTACGCCGCGTCGGACGAGCCGGGCGCGCGGTTCGTGCTCGAACTGCCGGTGCTCGAACTGCCCGAGGAGGAGTAGTGCGGCTGCTGATCGTGGAGGACGAGCGCGAGTTCGCGGAGACGCTGCGGCGCGGCCTGGTCGCCGAGGGCTTCACCGTCGACGTCGCGCACACCGGTCGCGAAGGCCTCTGGCGGGCCACCGAGCAGGAGTACGACGTCGTCGTGCTCGACATCATGCTGCCCGAGCTGTCCGGCTACGAGGTGCTCAAACGCCTGCGCGCGGCCGAAAACTGGACGCCGGTGCTGATGCTCACCGCGAAGGACGGCGAGTACGACGAAGCCGACGCGTTCGACCTCGGCGCCGACGACTACCTGTCCAAGCCGTTCTCCTTCGTCGTGCTGATCGCCCGGTTGCGCGCGCTGCTGCGCCGCGGCGCGCCGGCCCGCCCCGCCGTCCTGGAGGCGGGCGACCTGCGGCTCGACCCCTCGGCCCGGACTGTCCACAGGGGACAGACGCGGATCGAGCTGACCGCGCGCGAGTTCGGGTTGCTGGAGTTCCTGTTGCGGCGCCCGGGAACCGCGTTGACGAAGAACGAGATCCTGAGCCACGTCTGGGACGCGCACTACGACGGCGACGAGAACGTCGTCGAGGTCTACATCGGGTACCTGCGGCGCAAGATCGACGTCCCGTTCGGCACCCGGACCATCGAGACGGTCCGGGGCGTCGGCTACCGGCTGGTGGACGTTACTCGATCGTGATCTTCCGGGGGAAATCCCGGAATTGGTGCCGCTGGGCGTGCGGGTGTTGCGCCGTTTGCCGCCGCCGGTTGCCGCAGATCGCCCAGCCGTTCCCGCGAACCGGTGAAAAATACCGTGCCGCAGCTCACCTGCGCGCGGTTGTGCCCGTTGCTACGGTGGGCACCCACCCGAGACCAGGAAAGCGATGACGGAATCGCCGCAACCGTTCCTTGCCCAAAACAACAATATACCGGAAACCTCCGGGAAATCCGTTTCCCGGCTTCGTGCCGTCGACGCCATTCGCGAAGCGACGGCCCAGTTCGGCGTGGTCACGGGGATGACCCCGCACGCCGTGACCGGGGTCCGGACCCGCGCCGACGGCGGCTGGTCCGTGCTCGTCGACGTCGTCGAGCTGGCCCGGATCCCGGACTCCACCAGTGTGCTGGCCACCTACCGGGTCGACGTCGACGCCGCCGGTGAGCTGACCGCGTGCGAACGGCTGCGGCGGTTCACGCGGGGCACCACCGATTCCTGAAAGGAAGGGTGACACGATTGGCCGCTTCGTCCGATTCATTGGCGGACATTCTGGAACGCGTGCTCGACAAGGGCGTGGTGATAGCCGGCGACATCGGCGTCAGCGTCGTCGACGTCGAATTGCTGACGCTGCGGATCCGGCTCTTCATCGCCTCCGCGCAGACCGCCCGGGAAATGGGCATGGACTGGTGGACGAACGACCCGTTCTTCGCGCCGAACGCGGCGCGGAGCGAACTGGCGGGCAGCGCCGGGAAAAAACTGGACCTGGCGGCGCGCGTCGCCGAACTCGAGGCTCGGCTGCCCGTGCCGAGCGGGAGGGAAGAACCCCGGTGACCACCCGCGACTGGCTCTGTGCCTACGCGATCACCCGCAACCGCGACGGGCTGGACCTCGGTCCGGCGCCCCGGCTCGTCGGCTACCGCGACCTGGGCGTCGTCGTCTCGGACGTGAGCCCGGCGCGGTTCGACCGGATCGACACGCTCGACCCGGTGGACGGCGCGCTCGCGGAGCTGGCCCGCGAACACGACGCCGTCGTGCGCGCGGTCTTCCGGCACGAACCGGTGCTGCCGCTGCGGTTCGGCACGGTCCTCGACGGCGAAGCCTCGGTGAAACGGCTCCTGGAGGTCGCTTACGACCAGGCCCGGGACTGCCTCGACGAGGTCGAAGGGCACCGCGAGTGGGGCGTCCGGGTCCGGCACACCGAACCCGCCGCGACCACCCGGCCGGACACCGCGGGCCTGACCGGCACGCAGTACCTGGTCCGGCGGCGCGAGCGGCTGAAGGCGCTCCAGCAGGCGCGTGAGGACGTCGTCGGCGCGGCCGCGCGGCTTCAGAACGCGTTGCGCCGGCACGCCGCCGACAGCATCGAGCGGGCGCGGCCGCACGGCGTGCTGGTGAACACCGCCTACCTCGTCGAAACCGGGCGCGAGGTCGCGTTCCACGCGGAGTTCGAGTGGTTCGCCCGCGAGCTGCGCGCGGCGGGCGCCACGGTGGAGACGTCCGGGCCGTGGCCGCCGTACTCGTTCACCGACGTCGAGCTCGGGGTGACGGCCGATGGCTGACGCCGCCGTGGAGTCCGTGGCCGACCTGCTCGACCGGGTCGTGCACCGCGGCGCCGTCGTGACCGGGGACGTGATCATCTCGCTCGCCGGGATCGACCTGGTCCGGCTCGACCTGCGGCTGCTGCTGCTCGGGCTCGACGCATGAGCGAGCCCGTCCGGATCCCCGCCGACGCCGGCCGCGGGCTCGGCCACCTGGTCGTCACCGTGCTCGACGTCCTCCGCGAAGTGCTCGAACGCCAAGCGCTGCGGCGCATGGAGACCCTCACCCCCGCCCAGGTCGAAGACCTCGGCCAAGCCCTGATCGCGCTCGATCTCCGGTTCGAGGAGCTCCGCGCGGTTCTCGACGAAAGGTTCTAGGTGACCAGACCGGGACAGACCGGCGGCGGGCTCGCCGACACGCTCGACATCCTGCTCGACAAGGGGCTCGTCATCGACGCCTCGGTCCGCGTGTCGGTGATCGGGATCGAGTTGCTGGCGATCGAGGCGCGGATCGTGATCGCCAGCGTCGACACCTACATCCGCTACCTCGAAGCCATGCAGCGGCTGCAGAGCACGCCCGCGCCCGGGCAGATCTCCCAGGGGCTCGGGCAGACGACCGGGCTCATCCCGCCTCCGCCGCCGACGCCGGCGGTCGCCGTGCCGATGGAGTCCGCCGTCCCGGTCGACCAGCCGTGACGCTGCAGCTCTACGGCGTCGTGCGGGCCGGGCACCCGCGGGCGCCGCGGACGGTGGGCTGGGAGGACCTGGCGATGGTCGTCGGCGACCCCGAACCGGACCCGGCCGCGCACCTGGCGGTGGTGTCCGCGCTGGTCGAGGGCGGGCCGGTGCTGCCGGTCCGGTTCGGCACGGTGGCCGACGACGAGGACGCCGTCCGTGCCGACGTGCTGGCGCCGGCGGCCGACACCTACCGCGCCGACCTCGACCGGCTCGACGGCCTGGCCGAAGTGCACGTCTGCCTGCGGTTCACCGAGCCCGGCTCGGCGTGGCGGGCCGCTCGTTCCGACGTGCTGCTCTCCGAGGTCGCCGAGCGGGCCCGCGACTCCGTGGCGCTGCCGGCGGGCGAGTCCGCCGACGAGCGCTGGGCGTTCCTCGTCGGGATGGGCGACCTGCTCGTCGTGCGCGACGCGGTCACCGGGCTCGCCCGCGGCGGCGTCGAGGCCGACTGGATCGGGCCGCTGCCCGCGTACAGCTTCCTGGAGCGGCGGACGTGCTCCCGGTGGACCTGGTGAGCGACGGCCGAACAGTCGCTGAACACTCGTTCCGGTACTGGCCGCCGTGGCTCGCGGGCGGCGATCCTGACGCCGTGGCCACCAGTGAAGTCGCGGCGCTCCCGCGCGCGTTCGGCGGGCCCGGCGCCGGCCCGGGCCAGTTCCGCGCGCCGTCCGGGCTCGCCGTCGACGTCCGCGGCCGGGTGTGGGTGGCGGACACCGGCAACGACCGCGTCCAGGCGTTCACCCGGGACGGCGCGCTGGTCCGCGTCCTGGCCGGGCGGTTGAAGGCGCCGGAAGCGGTCGCGGTCGACGCGGCGGGCCACGTGTACGTCGCCGACACGGGCAACCGGCGCGTGGTGCAGTTCTCGTGGTGGGGCGGGTTCGTGCGCGAGTTCGGCGGGCTGGACCGGCCGCGGGGGGTGGCGCTGGACCACGCCGGGCGGCTGCTGGTCGACGACACCGGCAGGGTGGCCCGCTTCGACACCCGCACGGGCGTGGCGCTGTCCGACACGGCCGAGCCGATCAGCTCCCCACGTGACATGGCCGACGACGGCGTGGGCGGGGTCTGGGTCGCCGAGACCGGGAACCACCGCATTGTCCACTTCGGAGCGTCGGCCTAGGTGAGTCCGGCCAGGAGCGGCAGCAGGCGGTCCCAGTGGAGCCGGAGACCGGCGGGGTCGAAGGCGTCGGTGTCGGACATCGTGAAGCCGTGGACGGTGGCCGGGTAGATCTCGGACGTGTAGTCGATGCCCGCGGCGTCCAGAGTCTGGTTCAGCTCGCCGAGCGCCTCGGGCGTCAGGTCGGATTCGGCGTGGCCGAAGTGGACCCGGGCGGTGAGCCGGTGCAGGTCGGGCCCGGCGGCCTGCACCGGGGCGTGGAACGCGGCGAGTGCGGCCACCTGGTCGGGGTGGGCCGCGGCGGTGCGCGTCGCCAGGAGGCCGCCGATGCAGTAGCCGGTCACCGCGACGGGGCCGGGGCCGACCTCGGGACGGGTGCGGAGGAACCGGAGGAAGGCGTCGGCGTCACGCCGGACGCGTTCGGTGGTGTGCGCCTCGATCAAGGGCATCAGCTCGGCGAAGATCGCGGGCCGGGCTTCTTCCCCGATGTGCTCGGGAAGGTCGAGCACCGGTGCCGGGCCGGTGCGGTAGAAGAAGTTGGGGACGAGCACGTAGTACCCGTGCCCGGCCAGTTCGCGGGCCATGTCCCGCAGCACGGGCCGGATGCCGAAGCCGTCCGGGTACATCAGCACCCCGGGGTGCTGCCCGTGGCTGGGGAATGTGGCGAAGGCGTCGGCTTCGCCGTCGAGGGTGCGGATCCGCAGTGGCGTGGTGAGCAGGTTCGTCATCGCCTCGGAGCATAGGCCGCCGGACGAAGAGCGGCGCCTAGTTTTTCGAGATCGCGGCCGTCGCGCGCACCACGGCGGTGCAGCGGTTCTCGACGTACTCGAGCCCGCCCTCTTCGGCGATGCGGCGCGCCTCCGCGGAGACGATGCCTTGCTGCAGCCACAACGCCTTCGCGCCGATCTCCACGGCTTCACGCGCGATGCCCGGCGCCTCGGGGGACGGCCGGAAGACATCGACCAGGTCGACCGGCTCCGGGATGTCCTTCAGCGACCGGTAGACCTTCTCGCCGAGCAACTCGGTCGCCGTCGGGTGGACCGGGATGATCCGGAACCCGTGCGCCTGCAGGACCGCCGGTACGCCGTGCGCGGCCTTGGCCGGGTCGCGGCTCAAGCCCACGACGGCGATCGTCTTCGCGCCTTCCAGGATTTCCTCTGCCTTCATGTCACTCAGAACGCTCCGCGGGCGTCAAAGCTTCCAGAGCCGCAGGCCACGCACGCGGTACACGGGCCAGATCACATGCCACGGCTTGCGGCGGGCGAAGGTCGCGGCGCACGTCAGGATGTTGCGCGCGGACGTCGTCGCGACCTCGTGCCGGTCGGGCCAGACCGCGCCCTTGGCGCCGACCGCGATGCGGAACACCGTCAGCAGCCCGCGGCCCTGCAGGTCGTACTTCGCGCCGGTGTCGCCGGAGTCGGGGGCCAGCTCGGCGATCTCGGCGCCGAACGCGCGGGCGGCCTGCGGCGCGACCTCGGCGGGCACCACGCCGACGCTGCGCATGATCGCCTTGCCGTGCAGGCGCCGCGCGTACCGGAACAGCAGTGCACGCTCCCACCACGGCAGCAGCCGGTGGTGGGCCAGCAGCGCGGCGCACTCGCCGTGCCCGATCGCGAAGATGCTCGTCAGCTCGTCGTAGGCGCCGTTCGTCGCCGGCTCGTTCAGGTGCAGCCGGACCTCGAAGCGGGTGCGCGCGGTGAGTTCGTCGAGCAGCTCACGGCGATCGAGCCGTGCCTTCGCGCGGGAAAGCGACCAGTCGGACATCGAACCTCCAGACGTCGCGCACAGGCTAAACGCCGCGCGGCGTCCGGAACACGCTTTCAGCCGATCTTCTCGCCGTACATCTCACCGAGCGGGTCGGAGATCAGCTCGACGCGGGCACCGTCCGGATCGGACAGGTAGATGGAGGTCTTGCTCTCCAGCAAGTACTGCACGCCGGCTTCGTCGAGCTTGTCCTTGATCGCGCTCCACCGTTCGGGCGTGACGGACAGGGCCAGGTGGTGCAGTCCACCGAGGACTTCCGCGTACGGGCCGAGGTCCAGACCGGGCAGGTCGAAGAACGCGACCGCGTTGCCGTTGCCGACGTCGAAGAAGAAGTGGCTGGAGCCGGGGTAGTCGCGGTTCTCGATCAGCTCGGTGAGCGGGAAGCCCAGGATGTCCTGGTAGAACTCGATGGTCCGCTCGACGTCGCTGGAGATCAGCGCGGTGTGGTGGATGCCGCGCCCGTTCGTCGCCGGGCGGTCGGCGGCCGGGCGCAGGTGGCGCTCGCGCAGCTCGTCACGGATCTCGGCGAGCTTGGTGACCTCGGCCTGGGTCGGTGCCATGTCCCTCACGTCCCTTCCTGGTGGTGTCGCCGACGGTACGCTTCATTTATCTCGCGTGCAAGAGGTTGTCTGGCGAGAGTTCCGTTGGGCGGAACAGCGAGGCTTGTGCCGGGGGTGGCCGCACGGCAGAGTCCGGGGCGTGGATGCCAGCTTGGTGCAGGAGGCCGCCGCCGTACTGGCGCGGGCCTACGCGACGCGCGAACCGATCGAGCCGCTGATCAAGACCTACCCGGACGCGGGGGTCGAGGACGCGTACCGGATCCAGCAGGAGCAGGTGCGGCGGTGGGTCGAGGGCGGTGACGCCGTCCGCGGGCACAAGGTCGGGCTCGCGTCCGCCGCGATGCAGCGGCAGATGGGCGTCGACCAGCCCGACTACGGGCACCTCACCGGCAGCATGTTCCACCTGGAGCACCAGCCGATCCCGACGACGGCGTTCCTGCAGCCGCGGATCGAGCCGGAGATCGCGTTCGTGCTCGGCTCGGCGCTGCGCGGCCCCGGCGTCACGGTCGCCGACGCGGTGCGGGCGGTCGACTTCGTGCTGCCGTCGCTGGAGATCGTCGACTCGCGGATCCGGGACTGGAAGATTTCGCTGTTCGACACGATCGCCGACAACGCGTCGTCCGGCGGAGTCGTGCTGGGCAGCCGCCCGACGGCGCTGCGCGACGCCGACCTGCGGCTGGCCGGCTGCGTGCTGTACCAGAACGGTGCGGTGGCGGCCACGGGCGCGGGTGGCGCGGTGCTCGGGTCGCCGTTGAACTCGCTCGTGTGGCTGGCGAACACGGTCGGGCCGCTGGGCGTCACCCTCGAGCCCGGGCACGTCGTGCTGCCGGGCTCGATGACCCGCGCGATCCCGGTGTCGCCGGGCGACACGATCGTCGCGACCATCGCCGGCCTGGGCAGTGTCACCGCGGTCTTTTCGGAGGAATCGTGAACGTGCGCGAGGCGGCCGCGGCGCTGCTGGGAACGACTTCGGAGCGTTCGCCGCTGTCGGAGGAGTGGCCGGAGCTGGACGTCGACACGGCGTACGCGATCCAGGACGAGGCGTTGCGGCAGCGGCGGACCCGCGGCGAGACGCTCGTCGGGCTGAAGCTGGGCTTGACGTCCCGGGCCAAGCAGGAGCGGATGGGCATCGACGCGCCGCTGCTGGCCTGGCTCACCGACGCGATGGTGCTGCCGGCGGGCGTCCCGGTACCGCAGCTGATCCACCCGCGTGCCGAGCCGGAGCTGGTCTTCGTGATGCGGGACCGCTTGGCGGGCCCGGGCGTCACGGCGGCGACGGCGCTGGCCGCGGTCGACCGCGTGTACGGCGGCATCGAGATCATCGACAGCCGGTACGCGGACTACCGCTTCACGCTCCCGGACGCCGTCGCGGACAACGGCTCGTCGGCGTACTTCAGCGTCGGGCCGGTCGGGCTGCCACCGTCGGCTTTGGACTTGTCGCTGGAGGCGGCGCTGCTGGAGGTCGACGGCCAGATCGTCGACACGGCGACGGGCGCGGCGGTCCAGGGCCACCCGGCGGAGGCGCTGGCCCTGGCGGCCAACGCTTTGGGCGCGCGCGGGCTGGCGTTGGAGCCGGGCTGGATCGTCCTGACCGGCGGCATGACGGACGCGGTCCCGCTCCGGCGCGGATCCCGGGTGGCGGCCCACTTCTCCCACCTGGGCTCGATCACGCTCTCCGGGTGACTTCGGCGCGGTCGGCGATCCGCGAAATGCCGCGCACGATCCGCGGCCAGACTTCGCGGGGCAGGTCGTGCCCCATGCCCGGGACGACGTCGAGGTCGGCGCCCGGGATCGCTCTCGCCGTCGCGCGGCCGCCCGAGACGTGGACCAGCGGGTCGCGGGCGCCGTGGACCACCAACGCGGGTGTTCGCACCTTCCGCAGCCGTGGGGCCCGGTCGCGTTCGGCCATGATCGCCGCGAGCTGGCGCAGCGTGCCACCCGGGTGGACGCCGCGGTCGAACGTGCGCTCGGCGCGGTCCCGCATGCGGGCCTCGTCGAACGGGTAGCCGGGCGAGCCGATCAGCCGGAACGTCCGCACGAGCATCTCGACGTAGTCCGCGCGGTTGCGCGGCGGCGCGCCGAGCAGCATCGACATCGCTCTGCCGCTCGGGCGGCCGACCAGCCGCCCGCCGGTACTGGACATGATCGACGTCAGCGACAGCACCCGCGCGGGGTGCCGGATCGCCAGGGTCTGCGCGATCATCCCGCCCATCGACGCGCCGGCGACGTGCGCGGCCGGGATGCCCAGCGCGTCCAGCAGCCCGGCGGCGTCGGCGGCCATGTCGGCCAGTGAGTAGGGCGCGCTGTGCAGCAGGTACGCCTGCGCGAGGTTTGCCCGGCCCCGCAGCCGGCTCGACCGCCCGGCGTCCCGGTTGTCGAACCGGACGACGTGGAACCCTTGCGCGGCAAGGAGTTCGCAGAACTCTTCGTCCCACCAGATCATCGGCGCGCCGAGGCCCATGACGAGCAGCAGCGGCCGGCCGCCCGCGTCGCCGAACGTCTCGTGGCACAGCTCGATCCCGCCGACTTCGGTGACCCGCTCCGCCATCAGACCTCCCGGGAGTGCTCGGCGGCCGGCTTGGTGAGCTCGGCCAGCGCGTCGTGCAGGTGGTCGACCAGGTCCCAGACGTCCGGGATCAGCTCGCGGCAGGCGACGAACCCGAAGTCCAGCTTGCCGGCGTAGGACATCACGGTGATGTTCAGCCCGCCGCTCGCGTCGGTGATCGCGGACACCGGGTAGTTCGCGAGCAGCCGCGCGCCCGCGAGGTACAGCGGCTTCTGCGAGCCCGGCACGTTCGACACGACGAGGTTGACGACGGGCGCGGTGGCACCGAGGAACTTCATCGTGGCGCGGGCGGCGAGCCCGCCGAGCGCGGCCGGCAGCATCCCGCTGAAGTCGACCAGCCACGACGCGGGCAGCGGCTGGTACCGCTGCTTCGCGGCGACCATCGCGCTGGTGACTTCGGCCAGCCGCGCGGCGGGGTCGGCGAGGTGCGTCGGCAGCGGCGCGAGCATGACGGACACCTGGTTGCCGGCGTCCTTGGCCTGCTCGGGTGTGCGCACCGACAGCGGGACGAGCGTGACGAGCGGCTGGTGGGCAGGGCGTCGTGGTCGGCCAGCCACCGGCGCAGGACGCTCGCGCACAACGCCAGCACGACATCGTTCACGGTGACGCCGAAGGTGTTCTTGACGTGCTTGACCTCGTCGAGGGGCAGCGAGCCGTACGCGAAGCGGCGGTGCGGGCTGATCGGGCCGTTGAACGGCGTGTCGGGCGCGCTGAGCCGCGGCCGGGCGGCCTCGTGCCGTCCGGAGCCTTGGCGCGTGACGCGGTTGAGCACGCCGCCGGCCTTCGCGAGCAGGCCGACGCCGGGGTAGCGCCCGAGGCCGGGGACGTCGTCGAGGTGCTGCAGCAGCTTCGGGACCTGCAGGGCGGCTTTGACGGGATGCAGGACGAGCTTCTTCGTCCCGTTGAGGGCGAGCGCGACGGGCGTCGGGATGGGCTCCTTCTGTGGTGTCTTCGGCGGTTCGTGCGGTGCCGGTTCGGCGGTGGTGTCCATGAGGACGCCGATGAGCTCGGCCCCGGAGACGCCGTCGATGGCGCTGTGGTGGACCTTCGTGTAGACGGCTTTGCTGCCGTCGTGCAGGCCGTGGATGAGGTAGGCCTCCCAGAGCGGCCGCCGCCGGTCGAGTGGTCGAGCGGTCAGGCGGGCGATCTGTTCCCCGAGCTGTTTCGGGTCGCCGGGAGCGGGCAACGCGATCTCGCGGACGTGGTACTCGAGGTCGAACTCGGGATCATCGATCCAGTAGGGGTGGTCGAGCCCGAGCGGCACGGGCAGCAGCCGCCACCGGAGCGGCTTCGCGAGGTGCAGCCGCGAGCCGATGAGCTCGCGCAGGCCGTCGAGGGTGAGTCTCCCGCCGGGCGCGGTCAAGGGGTCGAGGATCGAGAGGCCCCCGACGTGCCCGGTGGTGGTGGTCGACTCGGCGTTGAGGAACTGCACGTCCAGGGCGGAGAGCTGGCGCATCAGGCCTCCTCGGGCTCGACAGGCCAGTCTGCCTCCGGGGATCGGCGGGGTAAATCCGCTGGGCGGAGTAGGCGAACGACCCGGTCATGAAGCAGTGGTGCGCGGTGCCGGGACTTCGGCACCGGCGCGGTAGGCGCGCGCCTGGATTTCGTACAGCTCGTGGTACACCCCGCCCTCGGCGATCAGCTCCTCGTGGGTGCCCTGCTCGATCAGCTTTCCCTTCTCCAGCACCAGGATCCGGTCCGCCGAGCGGATGTTCGCCAGCCGGTGGGTGACCAGGATCGTCGTGCGCCTGCCGTGGTGGGACGCGCTCGCGTGCTGGAGGCCGGCGAACACGCGGGCCTCCGCGCGGGCGTCGAGCGCCGCCGTCGGCTCGTCGGCCACCAGGACCGAGGCGTCGCGGTAGATGCCGCGGGCGATGCCCATGCGCTGCCACTGGCCGCCGGACAGGTCGTGGCCCTCGTCGAACTTCTTGGACAGCACCGTGTTCTCCTTGGCGGGCAACGACTCGATCACCTCGCCGGCGCCCGAGTAGTCCACCGCTTCGCGCCACGCGCGGCCGTCCGGGTCCGCGCGGCCGAGGCGGCCCACCGTGACGTTGTTCGCCGCCGTCATCGGCCACTCCGCGGGTTCCTGCGCGATCACCGCGATGTTCGCGTGCACCGACGCCGGGTCCGCGTGCGCGAGGTCGACGTCGTCCCAGCGCACCACCCCTTCGTCCGGTGGGTAGAGCCCGGTCAGCAGCTTGCCGAGGGTGGTCTTGCCCGACCCGTTCTCCCCGACGAGCGCGACCACCTCGCCGCGCCGGATGGTCACCGAGATGTCCCGCAGTGCGGGCCGCTGCCGGCCCGGGTAGGTGAACGAGACGCCCTCCAACCGGATCTCGGCCGGGTCGGCCGGCGCGGCCAGCGCCGTCGGCGGGGGCTGCCGCCGCACCGACTCCACCAGCAGCTGGTTGTAGAACCCGATGTAGAACGAGTCCTCGTACAGCGAATTGACCGCGCGCATGGTGTTCGACAGTGCCGTCGACGCCGTGCGCATCGCCAGCACCGCCGTGCCGGCCAGCGCCAGCTCCATCCCGCCGGAGTAGAGCAGCCAGCCGAGCACCAGGTAGGCGACGGCGGTGCCGAACCCGGCCGCCGCCCGGCCGGTCGTCCGCACCAGGTTGCTGCGGTGCGCCAGCCGGACCTCCTCGCGCGTCAGGCTGCGCGAGATGCGCCGGTACTCGCCGAGCAGCGGCTCCTGCAACGTCAGCGCGTGCCGTTCGAGGGCCATCGACCGCCAGGTGGCGACCTCTTCGACGACCGACTTGCGGATGTTGCGCCCGACCGTGTCGATGAAGTGCCGGTAGTTCAGCTTCGCGATGCGCGCGGCGGCGAAGCCGTCGGCCGCCGCGGCGAGCAGCAGGACCGGCGCCAGCCACGGGTTGAGCAGCCCCGCCGTCAGCATCGCCGCCGCGAGCGAGATGACCGACGACGTCAGGTCGGCCAGCCGGCGCAGGCTCGTCTCGATCGACCGGACGCCGAACCGCGCGCCCTGCCGCGCCAGCTCGCGGAAGTCCGCGTCCTCGAACGCGATCAGCCCGACGCGCACGACCGCCGCCGTCACCGCGTCGTCCGCCGCCGCGGTGACGCGGGGCCGCAACGCCCCTTCGACGGCCGCGACGGCGGCGTCGAGCAACGCCCGCGCCGCGTACGACCCGGTGACGACCGCGATCGCGGGCAGCGACTGCAGGACCCGGTCCGGGGTCGGGCCCTGCTCGAGCAGCGCGGTGAAGACGTTCGCGGTCGCGAGCAGCCCGAACGCCGTGACGCAGCCCGAGACGACGTGCACGAAGCCGGCCAGCAGCGTCAGCCGTGGCGATGTCCGCCAGGCCAGCCGCAGCACGACGGCGATCGCGGTCGGCAGGGCGCGCACGGCCTGGCCGAAGCCGGCCGCGGCCACGCGCTCGTCGACGCGCGCCCATTCGGGCATCTTCACGTTCTCGACCCCGATCAGCGGGGGCGAGTCCGTGGCGTCCTGGGGTGTTCGGGCGGGTCTGCGCACGCATCCATCTCTACTCCGGGGGTACGACAGTTCCGGAGCGCCGAGGTCCGCCGGGGCACCGGTGAGCGGGTGCGGGAGCTAGGCCGTTCGGGTGAAAGTAATCGATTTCTCTGGGCCTTCGCGAGTATCGGGGACACACTCGCTGCAGAACCCCGAATCGAGCAACACCGAATAACTAATAATTGTTGTGAAATTGACCCCGCCGCTGGACCGCCCGGGTCGGCAGGTCCGCGGATGTGGTGGCAGAGACCGGAAACAGGTGACGTCCTCGTGCAAGGGGGGAGGGGCGTCGCCTGTTTCCTCCTACCCGTTTTCGCGGGTGTACCGCGCCCGCAGGAATGGGCTGAATTCGCGGTCTTCGCCCATCTTGACGTCGATTTCGTGGGTCAGGGTGTGGCCGTCCGGGGTGAGCCGGTGCCGGGCCACCCCGCGGGCGGTCTGCTTCTCGAGGACGAGCGTCGCGCCGGACCAGTCCCCGCGAGCGGGCGACTCGGGCGGGTAACCGTAGTTGTCGAAGCCGTACCAGAGCGTCTCGCCGGTCTGCGGGTCCACGGTGAAGACGTTGTGCCCCAGGAACTCCGCGCCGTCTTCGCGCAGCTGCCGGTAGTCCTGGAGCAGCGCGAAACCGTTGAGCTCCAGGCGATAGCGGCATTCGGCGCGCGCGGTCGAGGCCGGCGCCCACGGTGAGGCGGCGAGCTCCTCGGTGCCGGTCCAGTCGCCGGCGAAGGTCTTCAGTGCGTCGTGCGCGGGGCCGAGGGTGGGCATGTCCACGGTCGTCTCCATTTCGACAGGTACCTGTCGATGTGCGAGACTAGCACGCATGCGGTCCCCTCGAGCCGAGACTTTCACCCGGGTGATCGACGCGGTCTTCGCCTGCAACGGCGGCTTCCTGGCGGCGGGTGACGCGCTGACCGAGCCGGTCGGGCTGACGGCGGCGCAGTGGCAGGTCCTCGGCTTCCTCGAAGACGGCCCGGCGACGGCGGCCGAGGTGGCGCGGCGCCGCGGACTGCGCCGCCAGAGCGTCCAGGAGACGGTGAACCGCTTGCTGCGCAACGGAATGCTCGACCGCCTGTCGAACCCGGCCGACGCGCGGGCGCCGCTGCTGTGCCTGACGCGGCGGGCGAAGGCGGCGATGCGCGAACTGGGGGCGGCGCAGGTCGCGTGGGCGGAGGACGTGGCGGGCGCGGTGTCCCAGGAGGACCTGGAAACGACGCTGCGGACGTTGCGCCGGCTGCGCGAGGTCGTGGCGCAGCCGCGGTTGCTCTAGTTACAAGCCGGCGCCGGGGCCGGGGAGCGGGTCGACGTTGCTTCCGTTCATCGGTTCGCCGCAGTGTGCGCAGCGGAGCTCGACGCTGCTGATCTCGCCGCAGGTGTGGTGGCGGTAGAGCACCGGCGGGCCGGCCTCGCCCGCGAGCCACTTGTCGCCCCAGCGGGTCATGACCATCAGCATGTCGACCAGGTCGGCGCCCTTTTCGGTCAGGACGTACTCGTAGCGCGGCCGCCGGTCGTACGGCCGGCGCTCGAGGATGCCCTGCTCGACGAGGTGGTGGAGCCGCTCGGTGAGGACCTTGCGCGAGATGCCGAGGTCCGCCTGGATCTGCTCGAACCGGCTGAACCCGGCGAAGACGTCCCGCAGGATCAGCGGCGACCACGGCTCGCCGATGACGTCGAGCGTGCGCGCGATCGAGCACGCGGCCAGTTCGCTGAAGTTCGTGCGCTGCATGAGACCACTTTAGCATTCGGGGTTCCCTTAGGGAACTTGCGCTGCTACGGTTACGGAGTCTCCTCAGGGAACTCCGAAAGGATCGCGATGAGCAAGGTCTTCAGCGCCCACGCCGTGTCGGTCGACGGGTACATCACCGGCCGCGGCGCCGGTCCGGGGCACGGCCTCGGTGACGGCGGGACGCTCTTCGACTGGTACACCGACGGCGGCACGCAGAGCCGCGTGTTCGACTTCTTCAAGCTCAGCGAACCGAGCGCCCGCGTCTTCGACGAGCTCGCGGGGCGCGTCGGCGCGATCGTGGCGGGCCGGAACACCTACGAGGACTCGGACCACTTCGGCGGCGGCAGCCCGCACCCGGGCGCCCCGCTCTTCCTGCTCAGCCACCGGCCGGCGCCCGAGCTGACGCCGCAGCAGACGCTGGCCGGCGACATCAAGGAGGCCATCGAGGCCGCCCGCGAGGCGGCCGGCGGCAAGGACGTCGGCCTGATGGGCGGCGGGGTCCTGACGTCGGCGCTGGCGGCGGGCCTGGTCGACGAGATCGTCCTCCACCAGGTCCCGGTCCTGCTCGGCGGCGGGCGCTCGTTCTTCCACGAACTGCCCGCGCACGTGCGGCTGCGGCTGGTCGAAGCCGTCGCCGCCCCCGGCGTCACCCACCTCCACTACTCGGTCGCCTGATCTTTCGAAGGAGAAAGCCATGCTGAACGAAGACATCCGCCGCATCCTCTCGACGAACGTGGTGGCGCACCTGGCCACCGTCCTGCCCGACGGCGCCCCGCACTCGATCCCGCTGTGGGTCGACCCGGAGGGCGACTACATCGCGATCATGACCGGGCCGGACTCGCGCAAGGCCCGCAACCTCCGGCGCGACCCGCGGGTGGCGCTGTCCCTGACCCCGGCGGACAACCCGTTCGAGCCGGTGATCATCCGCGGCCGCGTGGTCGAGTGGCTCGACGGCGACGCGGGCTGGGAGATCGTCGACCGCATCGCGACGAAGTACATCGGGCAGGGCTACGGGCGGGAGCAGGAGCGGGTGGTCGGGCTGATCGAGGTCGAGCGGCAGAGCATCGGGATGGGCTGAGTTACTTGCGTTTTCCCCAGCGCTCGTCGGCCGGCTCTTCGCCCCGGCGCAGCGCTTCGAGGTAGGCGCGGTCGGTGGCGAAGCGGGCGGCTATCTCTTTCCCTTCGGCGACGGAGCCGTGGCCGGGGATCAGGACGTCGACATCCTCGGCGGCCGCTTCGAGCCGGTCGAGCGCGGCTGGGTAGGCATCCTCCTGGCCGGAGCGGCGGGGGTCGAGGAGCGGGATGAGGACGTCGGAGAGCATGTCGCCGACGAGCAGGACGCCCCGGTCGGCGAGTCGCAGGGCAGCGTGGCCGACGGCGTGCGCGTCGTGCTCGACGAGCTCGCCGGGCAGCGGGTTGTCGTTCGGTAGCGGGGTGACGAGGGCGACCAGGTCGAGGGGGATGTCGGGCGCGGTCTCGGCAGCCATGGCTTGCGCGCGCTCCCGGGCTTCGGTGGCGACTTGCGCCGCGGCGGCGGTGGCGTAGCGGGGGACGTCGCCGAAGCGGGAGTGCCAGAGCAGGTGGTCGAAGTGGGGGTGGGTGCAGAACCCGGCGACCACGGGGAGGCCGAGCTGGTCCAGGTCGTCGGCGAGTGCGTTGAGTTCGGCGCCGGTGATGCCGGGGTCGACGAGGACCAGGCCGTCGTCCGCGCGGATGACGGTGGTGTTGCTCCAGACCCACTCGCTCTGCCGGACCCAAACGCCGTCGGCGACCTGTTTCAGCATCGGAACACGGTGTCAGGTGGGCCGGCCGGACGCAATCACGGTGGGGGAGCGGTTTCGGCGGTGGCGGTGTGGAACCTCGGGGCCAGCAGGGGTGGCCGGGCGGCAGGGCGGGCTGGGAACGGTGGGCTGTCTGCGTGCGCAGGCGGGGCCGCCCGGGCGGGTTGGGCGGCCTGGTGTGGCCTGGTGTGGCTGGCTTAGCGGGTTGGGTGGCCTGGTGCGGCTCGGCGTGGCTGGCTTGGCAGGGTTGGGCGGCCTGGCGTGCGCTGGCGGGGCCGCCCGGGCGAGTTGGGCGACCTGGTGCGGGCCGGCGTGGCTGGCTGGGTAGCTTGCCCCCGGCCCCCGGCCCCCGGCCCCCGGCCCCCGGCCCCCGGGCCCAGGGCTCCGGCAAAGTCGTGGCCGCGCGGTCTGCCCGGGCGTCGCGGCGATGTCATGAAAGGGTCGTTCATGTCGTCTGACGAGGTGAACGACCCGTTCATGACGTACGGGCGACCGGATCGGCCGCGCTGCCCTGACTTTGCCGGGACCCTGCCCGGGGCCCCGGCCCCCGGCCGCCGGCCCCGGGCCCCCGGCTCCGGCAAAGTCGTGGCCGCGCGGGCTGCCCGGGCGTCGCGGCGATGTCATGAAAGGGTCGTTCATGTCGTCTGACGAGGTGAACGACCCGTTCATGACGTACGGGCGACCGGATCGGCCGCGCTGACCTGACTTTGCCGGGACCCTGCCCGGGGCCCCGGCCCCCGGCCCGAGCGGAGCCGCGGCGGCGCGGCCAGGGCGCGTCAGTCCGGTTTGATGCCCAGCAGCGTCAAGAACGTGCGGAACCCGGCCGACATGTCGACCTCCGACGGGTCCAGCAACCACTGCAGCTGCAGCCCGTCCAGGATCGCGATCGCGATCGGGGCCAGCTGCTCCGGTGTCGTCCCCGGGGGTAGCTCGTCCCGGTGGCGTTCCAGCATCTGCGTCATGCCCGCGCGCACTCTCGCGTACCGGTCGTGGAAGTACTCGCGCGCCGGGTGGTCCTCCGTGACGCTGTCCGCCGACAGCACCGTGTACGTCTGGACGATCCCCGGCCGGGTCGCGTTGTAGTCGACCAGGTCGGCCAGCTGGTTGACCGTCATCGACGACTCGTCGCCCGGTGGGGCGTGCCCGAAGTGCAGCAGGTCCCACTCGTCGCGGGTCTCCAGCACCGCCGTCAGCAAGTCCTCCTTCGTCGGGAAGTAGTGCATCAGCCCCTGCTGTGTCAGCCCGACGCGGTCGGCCACCGCCGCCAGTGACGTGCCCCGATAGCCGCGTTCGGCGATCACCTCGAACGCCGCTCGGACGATGCTCGCGCGGCGGTCGGCGCCCCTGGCCCGGGTCATGATCCCGAGCCTACGGGACGCGCTGTCACGAAACTGTAACGTTCGCTACTCATCGCCAGGTAGAGTAGGCGCCCATGAGCTTCGACGTCGACGCGCTGCTGGCCGGGCTCGACCTGGACGCCAAGGCGAGCCTGCTCGCCGGCCAGGACGTCTGGAGCCTGCCCGCCCGGCCGGACCTCGGCCTGGCCTCCCTCGTCCTCTCCGACGGCCCCGTCGGCGTCCGCGGGGTCCGGTGGAGCCCGGACGACCCCTCGGTGACGCTCCCCAGCCCGACGGCGCTCGCCGCGAGCTGGGACCCGCGGCTGGCCGTGCGCGTCGGCCGGCTGCTCGCGCAGGAAGCCCGCCGCAAGGGCGTGCACGTGCTCCTCGCCCCGACGGTCAACCTCCAGCGCTCGCCCCTGGGCGGCCGCCACTTCGAGTGCTACTCGGAAGATCCCCTCCTCACCGGGATGATCGGCGCCGGCTACGTCACCGGCGTGCAGGACGGCGGGGTCGCCGTCACGGTCAAGCACTTCGTCGCCAACGACTTCGAGACCGAACGCTTCACCGCCGACGTCCACGTCGGCGAACGCGCGCTGCGCGAGCTCTACCTCGCGCCCTTCGAACTCATCGTCCGGCGGGCGAAGCCGTGGGGGATCATGGCCGCCTACAACAGCGTCAACGGCACCACGATGACCCAGCACGCCGAGCTCCTCAACGGCGTGCTGCGCGACGAATGGGGCTTCGACGGCTTCGTCGTCTCCGACTGGCTGGCCGCGCGCGACACCGTCGCCTCCGCCAACGGCGGCCTCGACGTCGCGATGCCCGGCCCCCGCACGGTTTTCGGCGAGCAGCTCGCCGAAGCCGTGCGCGGCGGCGAAGTCGACGAAGAGGTCGTCGACGACATGGTCCGCCGCGTGCTCCTGCTGGCCCACCGGACCGGCGCGCTCGACGGCGGCCCGGCCGCCACTCAGTCCTATGTAGACGGTGACGCGGTCGCGCGCGAGGTCGCGCACCGGTCGTTCGTGCTGCTCAGCAACGAAATCGGCGTCCTCCCGCTCAAGCAACCGCAGAGCATCGCCCTGATCGGCGCGCTGGCCGCGGACCCCAAGATCCTCGGCGGCGGCAGCGCCACCGTGTTCCCCGATCATGTCGTCTCCCCTCTCGACGGCCTCCGCAAGGCCGTTCCCCCGGGCACCGACCTGGCGTTCGCCATGGGTGCCGATCCGCGAACGACGCTACCGCCGGCCACCGACAATTTCCGGCTCCGTGCGACCGCCAAAGCCGCGGATGGCACCCGATTGGCTGAATTTCCGCTCAGGGAAGCCAAAATCAACTGGATCGGCGAGCTCCCGGAAGGCCTCGACCTGGCCACGCTCGCTTCGGTCGAAATCCACGGCACCTACCTGCCGGAACGCGGCGGCACGCACACCTTCGCCGTCACCGGCCCCGGCGACCTGCGCCTCACCGTGGGTGGCCAAACCCTCTTCGACGGCGTCAACCTGCCCGAAGGCGGTGACGTCTTCACGTCGGTCATGCAGGTGATCGAGCAGCGCCGCGAGGCCGAGCTGACCGCGGGCGAGCTCGTCGACGTCAGCCTGACGTACTGGATCCCGTCGGAAATGGCGGAGTTCGCGCGCGGGACGTTCGCCTGGGTCACCTTCGCCCTCGGCCACCGCGGTCCGGTGCCCGCCCCGGACGCCGCCCTCGCCGAAGCCGTTGCCCTGGCGGGGAAGTCGGACGTCGCCGTCGTCGTGGTCGGCACCACCGCCGAGGTCGAAAGCGAGGGCTTCGACCGGACTTCCCTTGCGCTGCCGGGAAGGCAGGACGAACTCGTCACGCGGGTCGCGAAAGCCAACCCCAACACCGTGGTCGTCGTGAACGCCGGCTCGCCTGTGGAGATGCCGTGGCGGCGGGACGTCGCCGCGGTGCTGCTCACGTGGTTTCCCGGCCAGTCGGGCGGCGACGCGCTCGCCGACGTCCTCTTCGGCCGCGAAGAGCCCGGCGGCCGCTTGCCGACGACCTGGCCGGCGAAGCTCGAAGACGCGCCGGTCACCGACGTGACACCGGAGGAAGGCGTTCTCGAGTACGGCGAAGGCGTCTACATCGGGTACAGCGCGTACGCAAAAGAAGAAACCCAACCCGCGTATTGGTTCGGCCACGGCCAGGGCTACACGACCTGGGTGTACGAAGAACTCGACTGCTACCCGGACGACGAAGGCGGCGCGCGCGTGCGAGTCCGCGTACGCAACTCCGGGACGCGGAGGGGCCGCGAAGTCGTCCAGCTCTACCTGGCCCCGACCGAGCGCGGCGACCGGCCGCCCCGCTGGCTCGCCGGCTTCGCGAGCGTCGAAGCCGGGCCCGGCGAGGCCGTCGAGACCGACATCGTCATCGCGCCGAGGTCGGCCGAGGTCTGGCGCGACGGCTGGCGGCACATCGCCGGCGAGTACGTCCTGGAGGCGTCGCACTCCTACGACCAGCCGCGGCTGAGCACGCGGGTCGTCCTCCAGAAAATACGTTGACGCCGGCCGGGCAAGCCCCTAACTTCACGCAGGCACCCATGAGCAGCGAAAGGAGGTGGGACCGATGATCACGCAACCGATCACGCGCTCCCACCTCGGAACGAGGGTGCCGGGTATCTGACCGGGAGCGCGTACTCCTGGAAGGAATCCCGTGACCGATCTGGTCATCCGCCCGCTCGAAGCGGGCGAAGAAGCCCTGTTCACCTCCCTGCCCGACCGCGGTCTCGTCGGCCGCAAGCTGTTCGGCAACGACTTCACCGAGATGGCCGCGAAGGGCGAGTACCGGCCCGGGTGGGTCTGGGTCGCGCTGCGCGACGACGCCGTCGTGGCGCGGGCCGCCTGGTGGGGCACGCCGAAGGACGAGACGCCGATCGCGCTCGACTGGTTCGACTTCACCGACTTCGACGCGGGCGTCGAGCTGCTGAAGAAGGTGCCGCTGCGCGCGGAGTACTCGCTGACCACGCCGCCCGCGTGGCAGGACGACCCCGACGTCGCGCACGAGGTCACCATCCGCGTCGAAGCGGCCGAGAAGGCGGGCTACCGCAAGCTCGTGGAGCGCTACCGGTTCTGCTGGACGCCGGAGAACGGCCTGCCGGAGAAGCCGGGCCGGCTCGAGTTCCGGCCCGAGCCGGACGACGACGTCATCCTCGACGTCTTCAAGCGAGTGCACGTCGGCAGCCTCGACGCGCACGTCCGCAAGACGATCGAGGAGCACGGCCTCGACGCCGCCGCCCAAGAGGACCTCGACATCATGAAGTGGATGCCGGCGCCCCGGGACTGGTGGCGGCTGGCGTACACGCCCGACGGTGAGCTGGTCGGGCTCACGCTGCCGAGCCGCAACGCCTACGACCCGGTGGTCGGCTACGTCGCCGTCGTGCCGGAGCAGCGGGGTCACGGCTACGCCTACGACCTGCTGGTCGAGGCCACGCACGACCTCGTCGGGTACGGCGCGGAGCGGATCGTCGCGGGCACCGACGTCGGCAACGTCCCGATGGCCAAGGCGTTCGCCAAGGCGGGCTACCCGGTGACGCAGCACCGCATCGACCTGGTCTGACCCGCAGCTTTCACGTGAAAGCTCCGCGCCGAGCTTTCACGTGAAAGCTCGGCGCGGTATCTTCGCTAGAGCGATCTATCAAATCCAGGGGGCTGTGATGGACGTTCTGCATGAAAAAGGCCTGACGCCGCTTCGCGCGATCCTCGGGTTCTCGCTCGTCAGCACCACGCTGCACTACGCGCACAACGTCGTCCGGGCGGCGGACTACCCGCCGCTCCCCGGCGTTCCGCTGCTGGTCACGCAGGTCGTCGTGGCGTTCGGCTGGGTGCTGTTCACGGTGTTCGGCTGGCTTGGCTACCGCGCGTACGAGCGGGGCAACTACCCGCGCGCGCTCGCGTTCCTGCTGGTCTACTCGCTGTCCGGGCTGGCCAGCGCCGGCCATTTCCTGGTCGGCGAAGTGCACATCCCGGCGTTCTGGTTCGCCACGATCTTCACCGACTCGGCGGCAGCGCTGGCCCTGTGGGTGTTCGTAACGTGGGCGTGGGCGGTGCTCAACCGGGTGACCTCGCGAGATCAAGTTTCTACACAACATTGACGTTCGTCGGACTCATGTAGACAATCGATTGAGTGACCACCACCACACCGGTTGCCTTCGACCGCCGTCCGGACGAGTACCGCCACTGGCGCCTCCACGTCGACGGGGAGGTGGCCTGGCTCGAAATGGACGTCGACGAGCAGGGTGGGCTGGTCCCGGGCTACGAGCTCAAGCTGAACTCCTACGACCTCGGCGTCGACATCGAGCTGTACGACGCCACCCAGCGGCTGCGGTTCGAGCACCCCGAGGTCCGCGTGGTGGTGGTGACCAGCGCGAAGGACAAGGTCTTCTGCGCCGGCGCGAACATCCGGATGCTCGCCGCGTCCGAGCACCACTGGAAGGTGAACTTCTGCAAGTTCACCAACGAGACCCGCAACGGCATGGAGGACGCCACCGAGCACTCCGGCCAGACGTACGTCGCCGCGGTGAACGGGACCTGCGCCGGCGGCGGCTACGAAATCGCACTGGCCTGCGACAAGATCCTGCTGATCGACGACAACTCCTCGACCGTCGCGCTGCCCGAGGTGCCGCTGCTCGGCGTCCTGCCCGGCACCGGCGGCCTGACGCGGGTCGTCGACAAGCGGCGGGTGCGCAAGGACCTCGCCGATGTCTTCGCGACGCGTCCCGACGGCGTCAAGGGCAAGACGGCGGTCGACTGGCGGCTGGTCGACGAACTGGTGCCACGCCAGGGGTTCCGCGAGGCCGTGGCGAAACGGGCCCGGGAGATCGCGCGCGAGTCCGACCGGACCGGCGAGGGCGGCATCGAGCTGACTCCGCTGGAACATCGCTATGTCGACATGGAAGTCATCAAAGACCAGGCCACGATCACCGTCAAGGGCCCCGAAAACGACCCCGGTGACCTGCACGAAGAAGGCGCGGACGGCTGGTTCCTCGCCATGACCCGCGAGCTGGACGACGCCATCCTGCGGCTGCGCACCAACGAGGTCGAAGCCGGCACGTGGATCCTGAAGACGCAAGGTGACCCGGAGAAGGTGCTCGCGCACGAGCAGGCCGTCCTCGGCTCGAAGGACTGGCTGGGCAACGAGATCACGCACTACTTCAAGCGCACGCTCAAGCGGCTCGACGTCACCAGCCGCACGCTGATCGCGCTGATCGAGCCCGGCAGCTGCTTCGCCGGGTCGCTGCTGGAACTCGCGCTGGCCGCCGACCGCCAGTACATCCTCGACGGGCCGCCGATCGACGACGAAGACTCCGAAGAGCGAGCGACGATCCGCCTGTCCGAAGCCAACTTCGGCCCGTTCCCGATGGGCAACGGCCTGACCCGGCTGCAGACGCGCTTCTACGGCGACGACGACCACCTCGCCTGGCTCGCGCGCGAGAAGGACCACGAGCTGAGCGCGGCCGAAGCCGTCGAGCTCGGCCTGGTCACCGACGCCCCGGACGACCTCGACTGGGAGGACGAGATCCGGATCGCCCTCGAAGGCCGGGCGTCGCTGAGCCCGGACGCGCTCACCGGCATGGAGGCCAACCACCGGTTCGTCGGTCCCGAGACCATGGAGACCAAGATCTTCGGCCGGCTGGCGGCTTGGCAGAACTGGATTTTCACCCGGCCGAACGCGTCCGGGCCGGAAGGCGCGCTGCGCCGATACGGTACCGGGCAGAAGGCCGTCTTCGACAGGAAGCGGGTCTAGCGCAGATGCCCGAGAAGATCGACTACGACGCCAAGATCCCCAACAACGTCAACCTCTCCGAGGACCGGCGGCTGCAGCGCGCGCTGGAGGGCTGGCAGCCGAAGTTCATGCACTGGTGGGGCGAGATGGGCCCGACGCTGGAGACCCAGGGCGTCTACCTGCGCACCGCCGTCAGCGTCGGCCGCGAAGGATGGGCGCACTTCGACCACGTCAACGTGCCGGACTACCGCTGGGGCATCTTCCTCGCCGAGCGCGACCCGGACCGGCGGATCGCCTTCGGGGAGCACAAGGGCGAGCCGGTCTGGCAGCAGGTGCCCGGCGAGTACCGCGCCGACCTGCAGCGGCTGATTGTCATCCAGGGCGACACCGAACCGGCGTCGGTCGAGCAGCAGAAGCTTCTCGGCCTCACCGCGCCGAGCCTCTACGACCTGCGCAACCTGTTCCAGGTCAACGTCGAAGAGGGCAGGCACCTGTGGGCGATGGTGTACCTGCTGCACGCCTACTTCGGCCGCGAAGGCCGTGACGAGGCCGAAGGGCTGCTGCTGCGCAACTCGGGCAGCCCCGACGCGCCCCGCATCCTCGGCGCGTTCAACGAGGAGACCGCCGACTGGCTGGCCTTCTACATGTTCACCTACTTCACCGACCGCGACGGGAAGTACCAGCTCGGCACGCTCAAGGAGTCCTCCTTCGACCCGCTCTCGCGCACCTGCGAGTTCATGCTGAAGGAGGAGGCGCACCACATGATGGTCGGCACCACCGGCGTCGACCGCGTGGTGACCCGCAGCGCCGAGCTGATCCGCGAGCACGACACGTTCGACATCGGCCCGCACGGCGGCATTCCGCTGGAGCTCGTCCAGAAGTACATCAACTTCCACTACACGGTGTCCTTGGACCTGTTCGGCAGCGAGACGTCGACGAACGCGGCGAACTACTACACCGCCGGGCTGAAGGGCCGCTGGCAGGAGACCCGCCGCAAGGACGACCACAAGCTCACCGACGACGCCCGCACGCTCGAGAAACCGGCCGCCGACGGCACCTGGACGTCCGAGGAGCTGCAGGCGATCCTGTTGCTCAACCTCGACCTGCGCAGCGAGTACGTGGCCGACTGCCAGACCGGCGTCAACCGCTGGAACAAGATCCTCGCCGAGGCCGGCATCGACCACACGTTCCGCTTGCCGCACCCTGGCTTCAACCGCGAAGTCGGCATAAACTCCGGCCACCACGTCACTCCCGACGGCACCATCGTCGACGAGGCGACCTGGGAGGCCGGTAAACGCAAGTGGCTGCCCACCACCGAGGACCTCGCGTTCGTCCGCTCGCTGATGCACCCGGTGTACGAGCGGGGGAAGATCGCGAGCTGGGTGGCCCCGCCGCGGCAGGGCATCAACGGGAAGCCCTTCGACTACGAGTACGTGTACCTCACGTAGGAGGTCTGGTGGCGACAGCGTTCAACGCCGCGGAGTACCTGCTCGGCGCCGGGCACCCGGACGCGACCGCGGTCGTGTCGCCCCGCCGCACGCTCACCTACGCCGAGCTGGCCGAGGAGTCCCGCCGCGTCGCGGGCGGGCTCGTCGAGCTCGGCGTGCGGCCCGAAGAGCGCGTCATGTTCTGCATGGTCGACGACGTCGAGCTGCTCACCGGCATCCTCGGCGCGATGCTGGCCGGCGCGGTCGCCGTGCCGGTGTCGACCATGGTCACCGGGCTCGAACTCGGCAAGATGCTGGCCGACTCGCGGGCGCGCCTGCTGTGTGTGTCCGGAGAGTTCGCCGAGCAGGCCGTGACCGCGCTCGGGTTCGCGCCCGAGGCCACCGACGTCCTGCTGGACCGGGCGGACGCGGCGGGCTTCGGCGTGCGGACGCACGAGTGGTCGTCGCTGAGCGGTTCGTTCCGAAGTGGACGGACGTGGGAGGACTCGCCCGCGTTGTGGCTGTACACGTCCGGGACGACGGGGCAGCCGAAGGGCGCGATGCACCGGCACGCGAGCATCCGCGCGGTGTGCGAGACGTACGCGCGCGGCGTGCTGGCGACGACGCCGGCCGACCGGTTCCTGTCCGTGCCGAAGCTCTTTTTCGCCTACGGGCTGGGCAATTCCTGCTTCTTCCCGCTCGGCGCGGGCGGCACGACGCTGCTCGAGCCTTCGCGCCCGACCCCGGCGTTGTTCGCGCGGCGCGCGCGTGAAGAGCAGCCGTCGTTGTTCTTCGCCGTCCCCACGTTCTACGCGGCGCTGCTCGCCAGCGACGTCCCGGACGACTCGTTCGCCTCGGTCCGGCACGCGGTTTCGGCGGGCGAGCCGCTGCCCGCGTCGCTGTTCGAACGGTTCCGCGCGCGCTTCGGGCTGGAGATCCTCGACGGCATCGGCTCCACGGAGGCGTTGCACATCTTCCTGTCGAACCGGCCCGGAGCGGTGCGGCCGGGCACCACCGGTGTCGCGGTGCCGGGGTACTCGCTGCAGATCCGCGACGAGGCCGGCGCGGTGATCGACGCGGCCGGCAAACCGGGCGAGCTGTTCGTCGCCGGCCCGTCCACGGCGACCGGCTACTGGGCCCGGTACGACGCGACGAAGCTCGTGTTCCAGGGCGAGTGGCTGCGGACCGGCGACAGCTACGTGCGCAACGAGGACGGCACGTACACGTGCCTCGGCCGGTTCGGGGACATGCTGAAGGCGGGCGGGATCTGGGTGTCACCGTCCGAAGTGGAGGAACGGCTGCGGCAGCACCCGGCGGTGGCGGAGGTCGCGGTCGTGGCCGCGCCGGACGCCGACGGGCTCGACAAGCCGGTCGCGTGCGTGGTGGCCGCGCCCGGTTTCGCGGTGGACCCGGACGAGCTGATCGAGTTCTGCCGCGAGGGCCTCGCGGCGTTCAAGCGCCCGCGGGGAGTGGTCGAACTGGCGGAACTGCCGAAGACGGCGACCGGCAAGATCCGCCGCAACGTGATCCGCGAGCAGGTCCGCGACGTGCTGCGGGTGGTGCCCAGTCCGTGATCGACGGGTACTTCGTGGTCGACGCGCACGTCCACACACCGCGCCTGCCGACGCTCAAACCCGCGTGGTTGCAGTGGGCGCACGACTTCGCGGGGTCTTACCCGTGGCGTTCGGTGTATTCCGCCGACGGCTCGGTGGTCCCGTCGGCGATGGACGAGCTGATGGAGTCCGAAGGCGTCGACCGGGTGCTGCTGTTCTGCGAGTACAGCCCACGGGCGACGGGGATCCAGTCCATTGAGGACAACCTGCCGCTGGTGGAGCACAACCCGGCGCGGTTCCGGCTGGTGGCGAACGTCAACCCGTACTTGCACCACCCACCGGCGGCGGAGGTGGCGAGGCAGCTGGACCTGGGCGCGGTGGCGCTGAAGATCCACCCCGTGCACGGCGCGTTTTCGCCGGCGGACAAGGAGCTGTACCCGGTTTACCAGCTGTGTCTTGAACGTGGAGTGCCGGTGATCCTCCATTCGGGAACGTCGAGTTTCCCGGGCTCCCGCACGAGTTTCGGGAATCCCGAGCTGATGTCCGACGTGGTCGAAGACTTCCCGTCGCTGCAGTTCGTCTTCGCCCACGGCGGCCGCGGCTGGTGGTACGACGTGGCGGCGTTCCTCGCGCTGGCGCGCGAGAACGTCTGGCTCGACCTGGCCGGGTTGCCGCCGAAGAAGCTGCCGGAGTATTACCAGCGCTTCGACCTGGCCCGGCTGGCGGGCAAGTTCGTGTTCGGCACGGACTGGCCCGGCGTGCCGTCGGTGGCCGCGAACGTCCGGACGTTGCTCGGGCTGGGCTTGCCGGAGGACGTCCTGACCGGAGTCCTGTCGGGCAACGCGGTCAAGCTGATGCCCTCGCTCGCGTAACCTGGCCTCATGGGGGGACGTGTCGCGCTGCTGGTGGCCGCCGTGGTGCTGTTCTTCGCCGGCGGCGCCGCGCCGGTCCGGCCGCACACGCCCGCCGAGTTCCTGAACCGCACGATCGCGTTGATCCGCGCGGAATCTCTCGACGCGGCTGGGGTGGACTGGCCGCGCGTCGAGGCGCGGGCGGCCTACCTCGCGCGGGGTGCGGTAGCCGATCTCGGGACGCTGGAGGCGCTCCAGTACGTCATCGGTGAACTGCACGATCCGCACACGATGCTGGTGTTCCCGGGGCAGGGGCTCACTTCGCCGAGCGACCTGCCCACGGTGGGGACCGACCACGGCGTCGCGACCCTGCGCCTGCCCGGCCTGGCCGGGGACGACGCCGCTGAGCGCCGTTATCTCGACGCGGGGTTCGCGGCGCTCGGCAGCGCGCCGTCGGTGTGCGGCTGGATCATCGACCTGCGGACGAACACGGGCGGGACGATGTTCCCGATGCTCACGGTGCTCGCCCCGCTGCTCGGCGACGGTCCCGCCGGTTCGTTCGTCACGCCGGGCGGCGAGCGCACGCCGTGGGAAATCCACGACGGGCAGTTCTGGCTGGCCGGCCGTTCGATGTCCGCGCGCCCCAACCCCGTCCGCCTGCCGCGGCGGCCGATCGCCGTGCTCACCTCGGGAAACACCACCAGTTCCGGCGAAGCGTCGCTGGTGGCCCTGCGCGGCCTCTCGCGCTCCTTCGGCGCGGCGACCGCGGGGTTCGCGACCGGCAACGACGTCGTCGACCTCGGTGGTGGGATCCGGTTGCTGCTCACCGTCGCGAGGGAGAGCGACCGGACCGGGCGGACCTACGGCGACTCACCCATTCCGCCGGACGAGCCGACCGGTGCTCCCGAAGCTGCGGCTCGAGAATGGCTGCGCACGCGGGGGTGCCCGTGACGGCACCCCCGCGCCCCCAGAGGCTCAGCCCAGGACCTGGTGCAGGCAAAGGACGTTGCCCTCGGAGTCGGTGAACCACGCCGCCCGTTCGTTGCCCAGCTCGGCGATGTGGTCGACGGTCTTCAGGCCCTCCATTTCGAAGTCCTGGAACCGGACGCCCCGGCCTTCCAGCGCGCCGACCTCGGCCTTGAGGTCGTCGACTTCGAAGCTCAACGCCGTGTTGTCGCTCTGGGTCCCCGCCGGCATCAGGCGAAGGCCGATCGCGCCCGCGCCCGCCGCGAAGTACAGCGTTCCGTCCTCGCCCTTCCCCGTCTGCTTCAGGCCGAGGGAGTCCGCGTAGAAGTGGCCGGCGCGTTCGCTGTCGGTCACCGGGAGCATCGTCGTGATCGTCGATTCGGTCAGCATGGACTTCATCGTGCGCGCCGGGAAAGCCGCTGGCCAGCGAGGCTTTTTCAACGTCAGGCGTTGAACGCGCGCAGTGTCCGCATCGCTTCCGCGAGTGGCTGCGCGTCGTCACCCAGCGGGGTCAGCACGATGCGCCGCAGGATCTCCGCCGCCGCCGCGCGGGCCTTGTTCGCCATGTCCAGCCCGTGGTCGGTCAGCGCCGCGAACGTGACGCGGCGGTCGTCCGGGCTCGGGACGCGGCAGATCAGGTCCGCCGCGACCAGGCGGTCAGCCACCTTCGTGAAGCCGCCGCTGGACAGCGCCGCCTCGGTGGCCAGCTTGGTCATCGGCATCCGGTGCTCGGGCGAGCGGACCAGGCGCAGCAGGATGTCGAACGACGCCGGCGCGAGGCCGAGGCGGTCGGCGATCTCGCCCATCAGCTTGTCCTGCGTGGCCAGGTAGCCCTCGATCACCAGGCCCCACCACGTGACGATCTCGTCGTCGTCGGTCTTCGGATCCACGGCGCCAGCCTACCCGAAAGTCTGCACGGAATATATCTTGCTCGCGAGAGGTTCTGCGGTTACCTTGGAAACAGGAGGCAACCATGTCGATCAAGACGTCCGGCCTGCACCACGTCACCGCGATCGGCGGCGACCCGCAGCGCAACGCCGACTTCTACCTGCGGACCCTGGGCCTGCGGCTGGTGAAGACCACCGTGAACTTCGACGACCCGGGCACCTACCACCTCTACTACGGCGACAGCTCCGGCAAGCCCGGCTCGCTGATGACCTTCTTCCCGTGGCCCGACGCGCCGAGCGGCCGCCACGGCACCGGCCAGGCGACGACCACGTCGTTCTCCATCCCCGAAGCGTCCTTGGGCTGGTGGAAGCAGCACCTGGCCGCGAACGGCATCGAAACCGGCCAGATCCGCAACGCCGACGACGAAGAGACGATCACTTTCCGCGACCCCGACGGCCTGAAGCTCGCCCTGGTCGCGCACCCGCAGGGCGACCCGCGCGACCCGTGGGACACCGAGCTCGTCCCGGCCGCGCACGCCATCCGCGGCCTGCACTCGGTGACGCTCTCCGTGACCAAAGAGGACGCCACCGCCGGCATGCTCACCGACGGCCTCGGCCTCACCTTCGCCAACCAGGACAGCAACCGCCTGCGCTTCGCCGCCGGTGAAGGCGGGCCGGGCGCGCTGGTCGACGTCCTCGTGACGCCGGACGCGCCGCGCGGGCTGGTCGCCGCGGGCACCGTGCACCACGTCGCCTGGCGCGCGCCGGACGAGGAGACCCAGAAGACCTGGCGCGAAGAGCTCGTCGACCAGGGCGTGCACGTCACGTCGATCCTGGACCGCCAGTACTTCCGCTCGATCTACTTCCGCGAGCCGGGCGGCACGCTGCTGGAGGTCGCGACCGACGAACCGGGCTTCGCCATCGACGAGCCGCTGCTGGAGCTGGGCCGCGCGCTCAAGCTGCCGCCGTGGCTGGAGCCGCGCCGCGAAGAGATCCAGCACATGCTGCCGAAGCTCAACCTCCCGGCCGAGAACAACCCGGAGCTGTCATGACGCTGGCGCACAAGTACGTCGAGGGCTCGCCGGACGCGCCGCTGCTGCTCCTGCTGCACGGCACCGGCGGCGGCCCGGACGACCTGCTCGGCCTGGCGCGCGAGCTGAGCCCGGACTCCGCCGTGCTGGCCCCGGCCGGCCCGGTGTCCGAGTACGGCGCCGCGCGCTGGTTCCGGCGGCTCGCCGAGGGCGTCTTCGACCACGAGGACGTCGTCAAGCGCGCGAACGAGCTCGCCGACTTCGTCGTCGAAGCCCGCGAGAAGTACGGGCTCGACGACCGTCGGCTGGTCGCCGTCGGGTTCTCGAACGGCGCCAACATCGCGGCCGCGGTGACGCTGCTGCGGCCGGAGGTCGTCCGCGAAGCCGCGTTGTTCGCCGCGATGTCGCCGGTCCCGGAGCCGCCGTCGCACGATCTCAGTGCGACCCGGGTCTTCCTGGCCAACGGCGAACGCGACCCGATGGCGCCGCTGGCGTCCACCGAGGAGCTGATCCGGCTGCTGCGCGAGCGCGGTGCCGACGTCGTCACGCAGCGCCACCCCGGCGGGCACCAGATCACGCTCGACGGCGTCCGCGCGGCCGCGAAGTGGATCATGACCTGACGTTTGTACGGAGCGTATATCGGCTCGCCCTACTATCGGGCGATGACTAACGAGGCACTACAGCGTGCTACGAAACTGCTGGACGCCGTCATCCTCGCCGACGGGCACAACGACCTGCCGTGGGAGCTGCGGCAGCACGGCGGGCCGAACCCGGTCGAGGCGGCCGCGTCGCTCGACCTGACCGTCCGGCAGCCCGCGCTGCACACCGACTTCCCGAAGCTCGCCGACGGGAAGCTCGGCATGCAGTTCTGGTCGGTGTACGTGCCGTGCGAGTTCGAGGGCCACAGTGCCGTGACGGCGGTGCTGGAGCAGATCGAGGTCGTCCACCAGCTGGCCGAGCGCTACCCCGACCGGCTGCGGCTGGTCGACACCGCGGACGAGGCCGAGGCCGCGTTCGCCGACGGCCGGATCGCGTCGCTGCTCGGCGCCGAAGGCGGGCACAGCATCGCCGAGTCGCTCGGCGTGCTGCGGATCCTGCGCCGCCTCGGCGTCCGCTACATGACGCTGACACACAACTACAACACCACCTGGGCCGACTCGGGCACCGACGAGCCGGCCCACGGCGGGCTCACCGAGTTCGGCCGCGACGTCGTGCGCGAAATGAACAAGATCGGCATGATGGTCGACCTCTCGCACGTCGCGCCGTCGACGATGCGCGCGGCGATCGAGGTCAGCTCGGTGCCGGTGATCTTCAGCCACTCCTCGTGCCTCGCGGTGAACGACCACCCGCGCAACATCCCGGACGACGTCCTGGCGCTGCTGCCCGGCAACGGCGGCGTCGCGATGACCACGTTCGTACCCGCGTTCATTTCGCCGAAGGTGTCCGCCTGGGACCAGGAGCTGAAGGCCGCGATGGAGGCGGCGGGCCAGGACTACCGCAACCTGGGGCTGCGCGGGAAGTTCGCGAAGGAGTGGGACGGCCCGGCCAAGCCGAAGGCCACCGTCGACGACGTCGTCGCACACGTCGAGCACGCCCGCGAGGTCGCCGGCATCGACCACATCGGCCTCGGCGGCGACTACGACGGCGTCGGGACGCTGCCGGAGGGCCTGGAGGACACGTCCAAGTACCCGGTGTTGTTCGCCGCGCTGCTCGAGCGCGGGTGGAGTGAGGAAGACTGCGCGAAGCTGGCCGGCAAGAACACGCTCCGCGTGCTCCGGGAGGTTGACGGTTTCGCCCGTTAGGGGGTTTGACGCGGCGCTCCCCGCGTGCCGGACGGACACTGAGTACATGACGCACGCGCGCGGGGGCGCGGCCGACCGCCCCACCGGCCCCACCAGCCACGACCTGCCCGGAAGCAGCCACGACGTGCCCGGCGCCGAAGTGCCCGAGGGCGCTCTCGAGCCCGCCGAGCTGCGGGCGGGCGACGTCCGGCCCGGCGCCGAGGAGGTCGCGCCGGTCCAGCCGGCGCCGGCCCGGCCCACCGCCAAGAAGCCGCGGCCGACCCGGATCAGCGGGACGTGGGTCGCGGTCATCGCCGGCCTCGTCGTGCTGGTCGTGCTGCTGGTCTTCATCCTGCAGAACCTCGACCCGGCGACGGTCCACTTCTTCGGCGCGGAAGGCAGCCTGCCGCTGGCCATCGCGATGCTGTTCTCGGCGATCGGCGGCGCGGTACTGGTGGCGTTGATCGGCGGCGCCCGGATCCTGCAGCTGCGCAAGCAAGCCCGCCGCCGCTGAACCCGTCACTTTCCCCGTGAAAGTGTTACGGAGGCACGGTCTCCACAACACTTTCTCGGGGAAAGTGATCCGGAGGGCTTATCTCCACAACACTTTCACGTGAAAGTGCTCTCAGACGATGATCGAGGTCATGCCCAGGATGGCCTCGCAAACGTTTTCGTCTCCCGTTGTGCGGACGCGGGCGAGGTCGGCCGCGTTCCTCGTGCAGAGCCGCCAGAACGTGTCCAGGTCCGTCGTCACGGTGGCCAGCGGGGTGCGTGACGGCGGGGCGCCGCGGTCGAGCGTCCAGCCGTCGCGCTCGCGGCGGGCGTACCACTTGCCGGCGCCGGTCACCGTGTAGCCGACCTGCTTGCCGACGCGCGCGTCGACGTCGCGCAGGGTGTGCGGCAGCGCGCGGACGAACGTGTCGGCGATCGGCTCGGCGTACTCGCCCTCCAGCGGCGTGTGTTCCAGCGCTTCGCGGATCTGGACGTGGTGGACCCAGAACTCCGAATAGTCGCGGGCCGCGTCCAGCCAGCGCGGCGCCGGCTCGTCGCCCGCCCAGCTCACCGGCTCGCCGTCGACGTCGAGATCGAGCTTCGCCCAGTACTCGGTCGTCTGGCCCATGAACTCGTACATCATCGTGAGCAGCACGTCCGTCGAGAGCCGGCGGCACGCGACGACCCACTCCTCGTTGATCCGGTCGATGAACCGCGGGAACGACTCACCCGGACGGGGGGCTTCCGAGGTGTGCCCGTCGCGGCCGCGGGACAGCCGGCCGACCTTGTCGCCCAGCAGGTGCGCGGCGACGTCCTTGACCGTCCAGCCCGCGCACATCGTCGGGCGCGTCCAGTCTTCGTCGGTCAGCGCGCCGAGCAGCGTCATCAGCGCCTGTTCCTCTTTGGAGAAGTACGGGAGGACGTCGATCGGCGGGCCCCAGCGCGTCGGACTCATGTGTGCATCCAAACACCGCTGTTCGGCCTACCCGCAGGTAGCATCACCGCGTACGCAGAGGGGAGTCCGCCGGTGAACGCAGAGCGACCGAACGGCCGGGGCACCGGCGACGAGGTGGCCGACCTCGCCCGCCGCGCCGGGCAGCTGGCGGGCTGGGCCGCGCGCACCAGCTTCGCTCTCGGGCGCAAGCTCCCCGGCGTCGAGACCGCCGAACGCACGGTGCGGCAGGTGGAGCACCAGCTGCTGGCCGAGCTGCGGCGCCGGCTCGACGAGGTCGACGACCCGTACCACGCGGCGCTGACGGCGGCGTCGGCGATGAACCGCCCGGCGGTGCCCGGAAAGGCCGAAGCGACCGTCACGCTCGTCCCCGCGCGCGACAACCACGCCGAGCCGCTGCGCGCCGCGATGGCCGAGCTGCTCAACCACTCCATCGGCTTCGGCCGCGACCGGGCCCGCGAATACTTCTACGCGATCATCCTGCGCCAGCTGACGCCCGACGAGGCACGCATCCTGTCCGCGCTGTCGGACGGCTCGCCGTTCCCCGCGATCGACGTCGTCGAGCGGACCGGCATCGGCGGCACGGGCCGGGTCGCGCTGCGCAACGCGTCGACGGTCGGCAAGGCGGCCGGAGTGTCCCTGCCCGACCAGGTGCCCGGGTACGTGACGCGGCTGATCGGGCTGGGCCTGGTCGACCTCGACGAAGAGGTGCCCTCGCTGGAGACGCAGTACGAGATCCTGCTGACCGACGAGACCGTGCGCGACGCGGAGAAGCACGTCAAACGCGCGAAGTACGTCCGGCGGACGATCCACATTTCGCGCCTGGGGGCGCAGTTCTGGCAGGCCTGCGACCCGAGCTTCGCCTAGCCGGATGGGGGCCTTCCTCAGCGGCATCCTCGCCGACTTCGCGCAGCATTGGCCCCTCTACGTCTCGATCCCGGTCGTGGCCGCGCTGATCGGTTACGGCACCAAGCTCGTCGCGATCCGGATGATGTTCCAGCCGGTGGAGTTCATCGGCGTCAAGCCGTTCCTGGGCTGGCAGGGCATCGTGCCCAAACGCGCGGCGCGGATGGCGAGCATCGCGTGCGACACGATGACCGAGCAGCTGATCAAGCCGGCCGAGGTCGTGGCCCGGCTGGACGCTTCCCGCATCGCGCAAGAGATCGAGAAACCGCTGCTGGCGGGCGTCGAGGACATCGTCCGCGAGGTGGCCGGGCACTACCAGCCGGGGCTGTGGGAGTCGTTGCCGGTCCGCGTCCAGCGGCTGGTGATCGAGCGCGTCCAGCACGAGTCACCACGGATGGTCGCGGCGGTGCTCGACCTGATCAAGTCCGATGTGGACAGTGTGTTCGACCTGAAGGGCATGGTGGTCACCAGCCTGGTCAAGGACAAGCGCCTGCTGAACCGCATCTTCCAGGAGGCGGGCGCGCAGGAGTTCAAGTTCATCGCCCGGTCCGGGCTGGTCTTCGGCGGCGCGATCGGCGTGATCCAGATGGTGGCGTGGGTGCTGTTCAAGTTCCCGCCGATCATGCCGATCTTCGGGTTGTTCACCGGCTGGTTCACCGACTGGCTGGCGCTGCGGATGATCTTCTACCCGATCGAGCCGCGCAAGTACTTCGGCGTCACGTGGCAGGGATTGTTCCTGAAGCGGCGCGCGGAGGTCGCGGAGGCGTACGGGTCGTTGATCGCGAAGGAGATCATCACCCCGCACAACGTCATCGAGGCGATCCTGCACGGGCCGCTGTCGGACCGGGTGCTGGCGTTGATCCAGCGTCAGCTGGACCGGGAACTGGGTAGTGTCGCGAAGCCGTTGCTGGTGTTCGCGGTGGGTTCGCGCAAGTACCAGGACGTCAAGCTGGCGATCGCTTCGCAGATCATGTCGCGGCTCCCGGAGACGATGCGGTACATCGAGGACTACGCGACCGACGCGATGGACATCCGGAACGTGCTGGTGTCGAAGATGAAAGAGCTGTCGCCCCGGGAGTTCGAGCGGCTGCTGCGGCCGGCCTTCGAGCAGGACGAGTGGATTTTGATCGCCACCGGGGCGGTGCTGGGGTTCGCGGTCGGTGAGGGGCAGGTGCTGGTGCTGGAGCACCTGGCGGCCTAAGCGACGTCGTAGGCCCGGCGCGCCTCGGCGACCTTCGCCCGGTGCTTCGCCGCCCACGCCGACAGCGCGTGCAACGGCTCGTCCAGCTCCGCCGCGTGCGGCGTCATCGTGTACTCGACCCGCGGCGGAACCTCGGGGTACACCGTCCGCGTCACCAAGCCGTTGCGCTCCAGCCCCCGCAAAGTCAGCGACAACATCCGCCGCGAGACGCCGTCCAGTGCCCGCTCCAGTTCGCTGAACCGCCGGGGCCCCGAGCCCAGCTGAACCAGGACCCGGATCGCCCACTTGTCGCCCACCAGGTCCAGGACCTCGCGCAGGGAACACATCTCGGCCGGAAGAACTTCGCCGTCGTCCATCGCTGTGACCTCGTTCGTAACAGGCTTGTGCCGTCGTATCAGGAAAGTGCCGTCTTCCAGCGGGAACGTCGCCGGTCCACGATCGATTCCGGCACCCACCGGAAAGGAACCAGGAATGACGAAAGCCGTGCGGTTCGCCGCCGAAGGCGGACCGGATGTGCTGGAGCTCGTGGACGTCGACCTCGGCGAGCCGGGACCAGGCGAACTGCGGCTGCGGGTCGAGGCCATCGGGCTCAACCGGGCCGAGGCGATGTTCCGCGCCGGCACCTACTTCGAGCGCCCCCGCGAATTTCCCGCCAAGCTCGGCTACTCCGCGGCCGGGATCGTCGAAGCCCTCGGCGACGGCGTCACCGGCTTCGCGATCGGAGACGCCGTCAACACCGTCGCCGGCTTCTCGATGCGGGATTACGGCGTCTACGGCGAAGCGGCGATCGTCCCCGCGTCCGCCGGCCCGAAGGACTCGACGCCGCCGAAACCGTCGCCCTCTGGGGGCCGTTCCTCACCGCCTACGGCGCGATCGTCGACGAAGGACGCGTCCGCCCCGGGGACCACGTCCTCATCACCGCCGCGTCGAGCAGTGTCGGGCTCGCGACCATCGACGTCGTCAACCACATCGGCGCCGTCCCCATCGCCGCCACTCGCACCGAAGCGAAGAAACACCGGCTGCTGGACGCCGGTGCGGCGCACGTGATCGTCACCGACGACGAAAGCGTCGCCGCGAGGACGAAGGAAATCACCGACGGGCGGGGCGCGGAGTTCGTCTTCGACGCCGTCGCCGGTGAAGGCGTGCGCGAGCTGGCCGCGGCCACCGCCAAGGGTGGCACCCTCGTCGTCTACGGCGCACTCGACACGAAGGAAACCCCGTTCCCGCTGTGGTTCGTGCCGACCATGCGGCTGTTCAACGCCTTCGACCTGACGCTCGACCCGGACCGGCTCGCCCGCGCCCAGCACTTCGTGCGCGCCGGGGTGCGGGCGGGTACCTTCCGGCCGCGCGTGGACCGGACGTTCGACCTCGCCGACGTCGCCGAGTCGCACCGGTACCTCGAGGCGAACGGCCAGTTCGGCAAGGTGGTCGTCACCGCGGGGGGCTGAGCGGGCGAGCAACTCCACCCGAACGGCCGTACACCCGGACGTATCCCGGTGCTTACCTTGCGCCACTAGTCTGCGTCAGGACGACGACCGGGCGGGGGAGCCCAATGACTGCTGAACCTTGGCCGCAGGAGATCCGCCTCGCGGTGACCATGGTGGGCGGCTCCAGCCTCGCCATCTGGATGGGCGGGGTCGCCACCGAGACGTCGCGGCTGCTGCGGGAATCGCGCGGGGAAGCCGAGCCCGGGCTCTACCGGAAACTCCTCGACCTCCTGCGCGCCACCGTCTCCGTCGACGTCCTCACCGGGACCAGCGCCGGGGGCATCAACGCCGCCTGCCTGGGGCTGGCCGAAGCCTTCGGCTCGACGCCGGAAGTCCTGCGCGACACCTGGATCACCACCGGCTCGCTGGAAAACCTGATCCGGGACGCGCGCGAAAAGGAACCACGGTCGGTGCTCGACGGCGATCGCGTGCTGCTCCACGACCTCGAGGAAGCGCTGCGGCGGATCACCGGCAAAGGCCGGCCGCCCGCCGACGAACCCGATGTCACCGTGCTGCTCACCGGGACGATGATCGACGGCGAGACCACCCGGTTCGACGACGCGCTCGGGAACCTCGTGCGGGACACCGAACACCGGATGCTCTTCCGGTTCTGTGGTCCACTGTGGACACCCGGGGTGGAGGGGCCGCTCGCGCTGGCGGCCCGCTCCACCGCGTCGTTCCCCGGCGCGTTCGAGCTGTCGCGGATGCCCATCGGCGCCGAGGGCACCGACCGGCTGCACCCCGACATGACGCCGTACACCGAGCTGACCCGCTCGCACTGGCTCACCGACGGCGGCGTGCTGCTGAACAAACCGCTGCGGCCCGCGCTGCGCGAGATCTTCGAACGCCAGTCGCACTCGGACGTCCGGCGGCTGCTGCTGTACGTCGTGCCCACCGGCGAAAAGGACGTCGACGCCGTCGAGTGCGACGCGGCGAACCCGCCGCTGCTGTCGCACGCCATGGCCAAGGTCGTCAACACCGTGATGAGCCAGTCGATCAGCGCCGAGCTGGACGACCTGACCCGGCACAACGACGCCGTGCTCCGGGCGCGGGACACCCGCGTTTCCCTTGCCGCACTGGGACTTCGCGGCGGTCCCGAGCACCTCGTCGACGAGCGGATCGCCGCCGCCTACCTCGAGCGGCGGACCGCCGAGGACGCCGCCGAGCTCGTCCGGGTCGCCGCCCGGCGGTACGCGCTGTCCGAAGCGGATACCCCCGACCGCGACTGGGCGTCCGGGATGTCGCGGCAGCTGCGCGCGATCGCCGTCGCCGGATTGAGCAGCGGGGTCCCGGCCGCCCCGCCGGCCGCGAGCCTCGCCGTCGCCCACCTGGTCGGCTACCGGACGACCGCGCTCGACGACGCCGTCGCCACCGGCCTGCAGCTGGTCAACGCGGGGTTCCGGCTGCAGCCGGACGCCACGCGCGCGAAGGAGCTCAACGACGCCCGCGCCGAGCTGCACGCGGCGCGTTCGACGGCTTCACGCGGGGTCCGGCTCGGGCAGTGGGTGGCCGCGCACGCCGGGCCCGGCGCGAGCAGCACCCTCGAAGCCTGGATCCGCGAGCTGGCCGAGGAGTGGGCCGGGCTGGGCCGCTCGGCCGCCGTCGCCGAGGCTTGGCCGAAGGTGGTCGCCGGCCTGCGTGCCGCGGCGCCGACGTTGCGGGCGCTGGCCGACGGCGACAGCACCGTGACCACTTTGCTGGACTGGCTGGCACTGACGCCCGACAACGCCGACGAGGTCGTCCAAGCCCGGCTCCTGGCCCTGCACGTGGCGACGCGCGGGCTGCTCGCCCAAGCGCCGTCGGTCGACCAGCGCGTCGACCTGGTGCAGGTCAGCGCCGATTCGCGGACGCTGCTGGACATGACCCGGCAGCGGTCGGGCGACAAGCTGACCGGGCTGCAGGCGAGCTACTTCGGCGCGTTCTACAAGGCGTCGTGGCGGGCCAGTGACTGGATGTGGGGCCGTGTCGACGGCGCCGGCTGGCTCGTCCAGTGCCTGCTCGACCCCGTCCGCCTCGAGACGCTGCGGGACGTCCTCGGCCGGGAGCGGTTCCGCGACGAGTTCGTCGCCGCGTTCGGCCCGTCCTGGCGCAAGCCAGACGAACGCGACCGCTGCACCCCCCAGGAGGCGGCGCAGCTGCGTGACCAGCTCACGGCCGAGCTGGCCTTCCTCGGCCTCGACGCCGACCTGAAGCCGGTCGAGTTCAAGTCCGAGCGGCCGGTGGGCCTGCCGGTGACGGCGATGGTGCTGGCCCGGCCGCGGCAGGCCGAGATCGCCGCGGAGGAGCTGCCGGTCGTCGACCTCGCGGTCCGCCACGACGCCCGGGACGCCAAGAACATCGAAGAAGCGCTGGCCGAGGACCGTCCCCGCGTCGACGTCGGCGCCGCGCAGGCCCGGTTCCAGGCCTGCCGCGTCTCGGCCGAGAAGCTCGCCGGCGAGCAGGGCACCGCGCGGCTGACCCGCACGCTCGTCGCGCTCGGCGCGGCCGTGGTGAACGCCGGCACGGTCGCGTTCCGGCTGCCCGGCGGATGGCCGCAGACGGTGGCGGGCATGCTGCGGACGGTGGCCAGGAGCACGGCGAAGGTCGCCCAGGGCGCGTCCCGCCTCGGCACGGCGGGCTCGCTGGGGGCCGGCCTGCTCGCGCTGCTCGCCGGGCTGGTGCTCGGCAACAACGGCGGCGCGGTGCTGCAGTGGATCGGCCTGCCGGTGCTCGCCGGCGCGGTCGTCTACCTCGCGACGGCGCTGCTCACGATGGGCCGGTTCGCGCGGCGGCTGCTCGCCGCGCTCGGCGTGCTGGTGGTCGCGGCGCTGCTGCTGGCCGCGTTCCTCCCGCCGATCGCCGGGCCGTTCTTCGGCTGGCTCGCCCGCGTGGTCGCGGGCTGGCGGCGCGGCGAAGGCGCGGTGTGGTGGCTCGTGGTGTCCGGGCTGCTGATCCTGCCCGCGGTGGTGATGCCGCTGAGCGGGATCCGGCGCCGCGTCCGCCACCGCAAGCGAGCCTGAACCGGCCCGTCGCCTTGCGATCACGGGCCCGAGGGTTCAAGGTGCGGATAGGTCACGAGCCACGCGCGAGCGACCCAGGCGGGCGTGTGCCCAAGCACCGGCCGCTTCAAACATGTTTGTGGGACTGCTCACCGGGTACTCCACGTCGCCGCAGGTCATCACGGGGGTCGTGAGCTGGGTCGCTGGCGGGCGGAAAATTCTCTGTTACGTTTCCTGAGTATGTCCGTAACGCACTTGATCGAATCCCCGACCAAGGCGGACGGCGCGGAGCTGTGGAGAATCGCGCGCGATTCCGCCAAGCTCGATCTCAACTCGCCGTACGCATACCTGCTGTGGTGCCGCGATTTCGCCGAGTCCTCGGTCGTCGCGCGTGAAGACGGCAAGGCGGTCGGATTCGTCACCGGCTACCGCAGGCCGGACGCGCCGGAGGTGGCGCTCGTCTGGCAGGTCGCGGTCGACGCGTCGCAACGCGGGAAGGGCCTGGCCGGAGCGCTGCTCGACGCGCTCTACACGAGACTCGTCGCCGACGGAGTGCGTTACCTCGAGACCACCATCACCCCGGACAACGAAGCGTCCATCCGGCTGTTCACGTCGTTCGCGAAGCGCTGGAACGCCGCGATGGAAACCAGTGTGCTGTTCGCCGGGGAGGAATTCCCCGAAGCCGGGCACCTCCCCGAAGAGCTTTACCGCATCGGTCCGCTGAAGCCGCGCAAAGATCCGGGCGAGTAGGAGAAAAGAAACGTCATGAGCATCTTCGAAGAGCTCGAATCCGAGGTCCGCAGCTACAGCCGTGGCTGGCCGGTCGTGTTCGACCGCGCCCAGGGCAGCCATCTCTACGACGAGAGCGGAAAGCCCTATCTGGACTTCTTCGCCGGCGCCGGCGCGCTGAACTACGGGCACAACAACCCGGCGCTCAAGCAGGCGCTGATCGACTACATCCAGCGCGACGGCGTCACCCACGCGCTGGACATGTTCACCGTGGCCAAGCGCGACTTCCTGCAGACCTTCCGCGACAAGATCCTCGACCCCCGCGGCCTGAACTACAAGGTCGTCTTCCCGGGGCCGGGTGGCGCGAACGCCGTCGAAGCCGCGCTGAAGCTGGCGCGCAAGGTGACCGGCAAGGAGTCGGTCATCAACTTCACCAACGCGTTCCACGGCATGACGCTCGGCGCGCTGTCGGTCACCGGCAACTCGATGAAGCGCGGCGGCGCCGGCGTCCCGCTGGTGCACGCCACCCCGATGCCGTACGACAAGTACTTCGACGGCGCGATGCCGGACTTCCTGTACTTCGAAAAGCTCCTGGAAGACTCCGGCAGCGGGCTCAACGAGCCGGCCGCGGTGATCGTCGAGGGCGTGCAGGGCGAGGGCGGCATCAACGCCGCGCGCCTGGAGTGGCTGAAGGGTCTCGACGACCTCTGCAAGCGCCACAACATCCTGCTGATCCTCGACGACGTCCAGATGGGCTGCGGCCGCACCGGGCCGTTCTTCAGCTTCGAGGACGCCGGGATCAAGCCGGACATCGTCTGCCTCTCGAAGTCCATCGGCGGCTACGGCATCCCGATGGCGCTGACGCTGATCAAGCCGGAGCTCGACGTCTGGGAGCCCGGCGAGCACAACGGCACCTTCCGCGGCATCAGCCCGGCGTTCGTCACCGCCAAGGAGGCGATCGACGTCTACTGGAGCGACGACGAGCTCGAGAAGTCGACCAAGGCCAAGGGCGAGCGCATCGCCGCGGCCTTCTCCGGCATCGTCGAGGCCTACCCGGAAGCGAAGCTGTTCGCCAAGGGCCGCGGCCTCGCCCGCGGCATCGAGTTCCCGGACGGCGACCTGGCCGGCCGCGTCTGCGCGGAAGCGTTCGCGCGCGGCCTGCTGATGGAAACCTCCGGGCCCGACGGCGAAGTCATGAAGCTGCTGCCGCCGCTGACCCTCACCGACGACGAACTCACGCAGGGCCTGTCGATCATCGACGAGTCGATCAAGGCCGTCCTCAAGAAGTAAAGGAGATCGCCCGTGCTCGTCCGCACGCTCGACGAGATCACCGACACCGACGCCGACATCAAGACCCCGAACTGGCGCAGCAAGAGAATCATCCTGGCCAAGGAGGGCGTCGGCTTCTCGGTGCACGAGACCACGCTGTACGCGGGGACGGTCAACGACTTCTGGTACGCCAACCACATCGAGGCGGTGTTCATCACCTCCGGCGAGGGCGAGATCGAAGACCTCGCGACCGGTGAGGTGCACCAGCTCAAGCCCGGCACCCTCTACCTGCTCAACGACCACGACAAGCACCAGGTCCGGCCGAAGACCGAGATCAAGTGCGTGTGCGTGTTCAACCCGCCGGTGACCGGCCGCGAGGTCCACGACGAAAACGGCGTGTACCCGCTGATCACCGAGGACGCGTAAAACACCGGAGAGGAAACAGGAGGCGAAGCCCGTGACGCTGACGGACACCCGGGTCGACGACACTTACCCGACCCGGATCACCGGTACGCCGGCGCATCTGCCGCGCGTGCACCCCACGGTGTGGGGTACCGAAGCCGACGGCCCGATCGACGCCGCCACGTTGGCGAACCACGAGACCAAGGGTTACACCGTGGTCGAGGACCTGCTCTCCGTCGGGGAGGTGCAGACGTACTGGCAGGAGCTGGTGCGGCTGTCCTCCGACGAGGAGCTCGCCCGGGACGAGCGCGTGATCACCGAGGCGAAGACCGGTGAGGTCCGGTCGATCTTCGACGTCCACGAGATCTCGGCCCTGATCGCCGAGCTGGTGCGCGACCCGCGTGTGCTGGACCGGGCCCGGCAGCTGCTCGGCTCCGAGGTGTACATCCACCAGAGCCGCGTCAACTACATGCCCGGGTTCAAGGGCACCGGCTTCTACTGGCACTCGGACTTCGAGACCTGGCACGCGGAGGACGGCATGCCGTCCCCGCGCGCGGTCAGCTGCTCCATCGCGCTGACCGACAACTACCCGTTCAACGGCGGCCTGATGATCATGCCGGGCTCGCACCGGACGTTCGTCCAGTGCGCCGGCGAGACGCCGGACGAGAACTACAAGAGCTCGCTCAAGGACCAGCGGGTGGGCGTGCCGAGCGAGGACGACATCACCAAGATGGCGGCCGAGTACGGCATCGACCAGTTCACCGGCCAGGCGGGCTCGGCGCTGTGGTTCGACTCGAACATCATGCACGGCTCCGGCAACAACATCACCCCGTACCCGCGCTCGAACATCTTCCTGGTGTTCAACAGCGTGGAGAACGCGTTGCAGGAGCCGTTCGCGGCGAGCACGCCGCGGCCCGCGTTCATCGCCGGCCGCGACTCGACCCCGATTTCGCGCTGAATTGGCAGGCCCGCCGGTGACCGACCCGGTGCGCTTTGTTACCGTGTCGCCACCGTGCGGGCGTGTGGTCCGCGCAACAGACGTCTTCGCGGACGATCGGTGGGTGCTTCGCTCGGGGTGAGCTCACCCGCCTGGTCGCCCGCGGTGACGGACGGGCGGACCGCGCCCCCTGGCGGCCCGGCTGTTTGCTCCACCACGACCCCCTACCAGCGGATCGGGACCGCTGGTAGGGGGTCGTGCCATGTCCGCCGGTGGATGCCGCACCGCGTCCCGCTGACCGCTACGGAATCCGCAGACGCCCCAAAACTCCTGGTACCGGCCCTGCTCGACAGCCGGTGTCCACGGTAGGTTGACTTCCCGGCGAGGGAGACGCCGAACCGACCGTGAACCCCCGGGGAGGTGGGCGCGAGCATGGCCGAATGCCGGTTCCAGCTGCTCGGGCCCGTTCAGCTCTTCGCCGGTGACGTCGCCGTCCCGATCGGTGGTCCCGGGGTCCGCGGCCTGCTCGCTCTCCTCGCGCTCAAGCCCGGCAAGGTCGTCGGGCTCGACGAGATCATCGACGCGCTCTGGGGCCACGACCCGCCCGCCACCGCGCGCACCATCGTCCACGGCAACGTCTCCCACCTGCGGCGGATCCTGCGCGACATCGACGGCCCGAGCATCCTGACCACCCCGCCGGGTTACCTGCTGGCGGTCGAGCCCGAGCGCGTCGACGTCCACCGGGCGCGCAGCCTGCTGGACCGCGCGTCCCTCGCCGCCCCGGAGACCGCCGCCGCGTTGCTGGCCGAAGCGCTCGCGCTCTGGCAGGGCCCGGCGCTGGGCGGTGTCCCGGACTCGCTGCGGGCCCCCGAGCTGGAGGACCTGCGCCTGGCCGTGCACGGCGCCCGCGTCGACGCCGACCTCGACCTCGGCCGGCACGCCGAGCTGATCGTCGAGCTGAGCCCGATCGTCCGCGCCGACCCGCTCGCCGAGCGGACCGCCGGCCAGCTCATGCGCGCGCTGTACCACGCCGGGCGGCGCGGGGACGCGCTCGAGCTGTACCGGACCGTCTCCCGCGCCACGCTGCGCACCCTGGGCGTCGAGCCCGGCGCCGAGCTGCGCTGGCTGCACGAGCGCGTCCTGAACGACACGCTCCCGGCACTTTCACGTGAAAGTGCCCACCTGGGGGCGGCACTTTCACGTGAAAGTGCAGCTTCGGGGCAGCCGGTGTCGCAGCTGCCCGCCGCGGTGCCGAGCCTGGCCGGGCGCGCCGACGAGCTCGCCTGGCTCGACGGACTGGTCACCCGCGCGGAAGCCGGCGAGACGACGATCGCCGTCGTCACCGGGACCGCCGGGGTCGGCAAGAGCACGCTGGTCGTGTGGTGGGCGCACCGCGTCGCGCCGCGGTTCCCGGACGGCGTGCTGTTCGCGTCGCTGCGCGGCTTCGACCCGCATCACCCGCCGCTGGAGCCGGCCGACCTGCTCACGCAGTTCCTGCTCGGCCTCGGCGTCGAAACCGCGAAGATCCCCGAGCTGCTGCACGAACGCGTCGCGCTCTACCGGTCGCTGATCGCCGGTCGGCGGATGCTCGTGCTGCTGGACGACGCCCGCACCGCCGAGCAGGTGCGCCCGCTGCTGCCGCCGAGCGCGCGGACGATGACCGTCGTGACCAGCCGGTCGCGCCTGGACGGGCTCGCCGTGTCGAACGCGGCCAAGCAGCGCGTCCTCGGCACCCTCGCGCCGGACGACGCCGTGCGGCTCATCGAGGAGCTCGCCGGGCCGGCCGCGCTCAACCACGCACTGGCCCGGCTCTGCGGCTACCTCCCGCTCGCCCTGCGGATCGCCGGCGCGCGGCTCTCGGCGAGCGCGCAGCGGACCGCGGAGGAGCTGGTCGACGAGCTGGGCAACGAACGCACCCGCTTGGCCGGACTGCAGGTCGAGGGCGCCGACGACGGCGTGCGCGCTGCCTTCGACGTCTCCTTCCGCGGCCTGCCCGGCGAGATCGCCGAGACGTTCCTGCAGCTGGGCGCGGTACCCGGGGTGCTGGTCGGGCCGCACCTGATGGCCGCGGTCGCGCAGATCCCGGTCACCGAAGCCCGGCGGCGGCTGCGCGCGCTGGCCGCGCACAACCTCATCGAGGAGACCGCGAGGGACGTCTTCGCGCCGCACGACCTCGTCTGGCTCTACCTGCGGGAGCTCGCTGAGCAGGAGCTGGGCGAGAAGGAGCGCGACGAGGCGCTCGGCTGGACGGTCCGCTACTACCAGGCGGTGGCCGACCGGGCGCGGCGCCGGCTGGGCCACGTCGCCGACCCGCTGGACTTCACCGGCGTGCTCGCCGACGAGGCGATGCCGCCGCTGACCGGCTTCGCCGAGGCGCAGGACTGGTTCGCGGCGGAGTGGCCGAACCTCCTCGCGGCCCTCGACGCGGCGTACGCGGCAGGCCGCCACGACGACGTCTGGCGGCTCGCGCTCCTGGGCCACACCTACCGCGTGGTGTGCCCGCTGCTGGACGAGTGGACGCGGATGGCCGACCTCGGCGTCGAGGCGGCGGAGGCCGCGGGCGACGTCGAGGGCCAGTGCTGGCTGCGGCTCGCGCGGTGCGAGATCGCGCTGACGTTCGAACTGCCGGGCTTCGGGTTCGCGGACGCCGAACGGGCGGCGGCGCTGGCGGCGGGGTCGGCCGACACGCGGCTGACCACGTCGGCCGACCTGCACCTGGGCCGCGCGCTGAGCCGGCGCGGCGAGCACCAGAAGGCGATCGACCGGCTGGCGAAGGCGATCGCGGAGGCCCCGGACGTCACACTGCGCGGCCAGGCGCTCAGCAGCTGCGCGCAGGCGGAGAAGCGGGCGGGCCGGCTGGCCGAGGCGGTCGCCCACCAGCTCGCCGGGCTGGAGATCGACCGTTCGCTCGGCGACGACGACCGGGTCGTGGTGGCGCTGGACAAGCTGGCCGACCTGAGCTTGCGCGCGGGCGACCTGGGGGCGGCGGAGCGGTACGTCTGGGAGGCGATCGACCTGGCGATCAGCCGCGAGTTCGTGGCCCGCGAGGGCGCCTTGCGGCTGACGCTGGGGCGGGTGCTGCGGGCGCGGGGTGATCTCGACGGCGCGCGGGAGCAGCTGGCGTTGTCCGTGCGCATTTACGAACGGGTGCACCCGAAGCTCGTCGGTGAGGTGCGGAGCGAGCTCGCCGAACTCCAGTGAGGCTTTCGCGCGACAACTCCGCACCGCTGATCGACATTCGTGAAGACCATTGCGAATGGATCACGGCTGCGCCGATCAGCGTGAATCCTTAGTGGATTCTTAGTGCCCGCGGGCGGCGTCCGCGTAGGTTCGGCAGTGCCGGCTGAGCCCTAGGGGAGGGGCAGGCTGAGACGCCGGCGCCGGGCCCCGTGCGGGAAAACCCCGCCGGGGCCGGGAGCCGCCAGGAGCGGCTCGTGGCGGCCCGGCCGGCCGACGTGGGGGTAGGCCGGCCGGTCGCCAGGCTCGGCTCAGTTCACGTTCGCCGTGCAGAGCGCGATCGTCGTCCCGCTGTTTTCCGCGACCTTCTTGCCGTCGACGAGAATGGCGCAGCTGATTTCGTTGGTCATGTTCGAATTGCGCGTGTCGGCGGTCAGCGTCAACAGGTACGAACCATTGTTGTACGACGCCGCGCCCTCCCACGCGTCGGTGCTCGCCGGCGCGTTCTCGGTGCGCTGGTCGGACAGGCTGCCGTAGCGCACGGTGGCGCCGCCGGCGGAGGTGACCTGGAACGTCACGGTGTGCTTGTCCCCGCTCACCGCGGGCAGGTGCAGCCCGGATTCGCCGCCGCCGAGGAACGTCGAGTACAGCAGCATCCCGGCGGTCGTCAGCAGCGCGGCGACCGTGGCCACCAGCGCGGTGATCGCGAGCCCGCGATCGCCCACGGTGCCCTTCTTGACCTGGACCAGCCCGGTGATCGCCAGCACGAGCCCGATCCCGGCCAACGGCCACGCGACGAATCCGATGTCCGGGACGAACGTGACGACCAGGGCGGCCACGCCGAGCAGCAGGCCGACGATGGCGAGGATGTTCCGCCCGGGTTTGGCGTTGGCCTGACGACGCTCCGTGGCCGTCACCGGTGGCGCGGGCCGTCCGTGGCGCGCGGTGGTCGGCGGCGGGTACTGCGGGTCGGTCATCATGCGGGCCCCTTCGGGTGGGAGTGCGACGACGTTAACCCATAAGAGTGCCCGCGAACGAAATTGTTACATTCTGGAAAAAGTCATTGTCCCACCATTTCCCGCGAAGTATCGGTATTTCCTGACATCGCGAGCAGGGTGTGGCCGGGTGATCAATGGCGAGAATATCGGGGGTCCCACTGTTTTCGTGGGCGTACGGCCTACTACGACCGTCGGTGCCGGTGTTCAAGACGAAAGTCGCAACCTGGACTTTTCAGTCGAAAAGGCTCACTTCGGGGGTGATTTCGAGGAGCTCGAAAACGGGCCGGCCGCGGCGGCCGTCGATCGTCGTCGTGCGCACGACGCGCAACCGGGCGGTCACCGGGCGGTCGAGGTTCTCCTTGATCTGGTCGAGCAGGTCGGGCGCCACCGCGCCCTGGATCGTCCCGCCCGGCTCGCGGTCGAGGTAGAAGATCCGGCGCCGGGTGCGGACGCCGTCGAGCCGCCCGCGCACCGTTTCGTAGCCGACCGCCTCGCGCGACTCCCGGAGGCTGCCCTGCAGGATCCGCGCCTGCTCGGTGGTCATGCTGCGGGTGACCTGTTCGCCCGACGTCGGCGTCAGCGCCATCCCGATGCCGGCGTTCTTCGCGACGGCGTTCACGATGTCGCTCACGGCGTTGCGGACGGTGTCGCGCTGCAGCAGCACGGCGTCGAGCGCGCCGTCGTCCGAGCCGTTGGCGGGCAGGAAGTCGCAGAGCTCCTTGACGGCGCGCTCGGACAGCGTCTCGATGCCGTCGACGATCAGCGCGTCGTCGGAGACGTCGAGCTCCGGGAAGCCGAAGAAGATCGCGTTGCCCGCCTGGCCGCGCTGGATCAGCGGCGCCTTGTCGCGGTCGGCCTGCTGGACCTGGGTGACCTCGCCGGACGGGTTCCGGATGATGTGCCCGATCTTCGCCGTCGCGTCCTGCAGCGCGCGGCTGATGTCGGAGAAGGTGTAGGCGTCGATGGTCTGCTCGCCGATCACGGAGACGTGCAGCAGCGGCGACCGGGACGTCCGCTCGAACTTGGCGTTCGCGGCCATCGCCGACGCGCGCGCCAGGTCGTCGAGCCACGTGCCGCCCGGGATCTCGTCGGCGATGCGCCGGAACTCGTTCCTCACCAGACCATCTCCGGGTAGCCCCTGCCGCCGTCGGCCCAGACCTCGGCCCAGACGTCTTCGTCGCCGGGCCGGCAGAGGAAGCCGTCCAGCATGCCCCCGACCGGCTGCACCTGATCGAGGTACATCGCGGGCTGCCCGACGATCACGCCGCGCAGCGTGAGCAGGCCGTACAGCGCCGACCGGCCGGCGTCGTCGAGCCGCTTCAGGGCGCCCCACTCGTCGGGGATGAGGACGACGTCGAGGCTGCGCGGCGGGTGCGCGCTGCGCGTGATGAGCTCGCCGCCGATCCAGGCCCGCCCGGACGGCATGATCCGCCGGGCGACGCCGAGGTAGCTGTTGAGGGCGCTGAAGAGGATCTCGCGCTCGTTCTGGTGCGGGGCGTCGAAGACCAGGCGTTCGTAGACGTCGGCGAGGTCGCCGGTGTGGCGGCCCGGCGGCAGGACCTGCTGCGACGTCCAATGGGGGAGCGCCACGCCACCCCCTCCTCAGGCCTCGCTCACAGTGCGTAGCCGAACTTACCAGGATGGGTGTCAGCCACCGCGCCCAGGCTGCTGCGGCCACTGCGGGGCCGTCTCTTCGGACTCGGGCCAGGCGGGTTCTTCCTCGGTGGGCCAGTCTTCGGCCTGCGCACCGCGTTGCGGCGGCAGCGGCAGGTGCCCTTCGCGGTGGCCGACGGGCTCGGGTTCGTCGTCCTCGTGGACGTCGTGGGGCCGTTCGGTGCCGGGCTGCATCCACGCGGCGGGGATGAACTGGGTCTGCTCGGCGGCCGAGGGTTCGTCGTAGTGGTCCTGGGGCTCGGGTTCGGGCTGGGGTTGGGGCTTCGGCCGCTGGGCGGCGCGCAGGACGAGCCACGAGGTGAGCGCGCCGAGGGCGAAGGCGATGACCAGCCACAGCCAGATCTGCCCGAACAGCCACACCATCTGCTACTCACCCCTTCAAACGACTGTGATCTCGACGCGCCGGTCTTCTTCGCCGCCGGTGGACGGGCGCGTGTCGCCCAGCCCGCGGTAGGTCACGCGCTTGGCCGTCAGCCCGTTGGTGGTGAGGATCCGCGTGACGGCCCTGGCGCGGTCCCGGGAGAGCTTGAGGGCGCCGCTCGCGCTGCCGGTCCCGCGGGCGGCGTGGCCGGTGACGCGGTACCGGAAGGTGTCGGGCGACTTGGCGAGCGCGACGGCGACGGCGCGGGCGGCCTGCTCGCCTTCGGGGGTGAGCCGGGCGCTGTCCGGTTCGAAGGTGATCGGCGCCTCGGCGAGCATCCGGTCGATCTCGGCTTGCACCCCGGCCTTGTCGGTGGGCGGCGGCGGAGCGGTGGCGCTGGTGGTGGGTTTTTCGGTCGTGGGCGGCGCGCTGGTGGTGGGCGGCGTGCTCGGAGCCACGGGGACGACATCGCCTTGAAGCTGGGCGGCCCGCACACCGTCGACGTTCTGGACGACTTCGAGGGCTTTCAGGGCTTGGTCGGGCGGGAAGCCGCTGAGGGTGGCGTCCCGGCCGTCGAAGGTGACGGTGCCTTTTCCGAGGCCGGCTTGGGTGAGGGCAGCTTGGGCGTCGGCGGCGAGGTCACGCTGGATGTTCCCGGCTTGGGCCCAGGTGACGACCCCGGCCAGCAAGGCGGTGACCAGCACCGCGATCGGGACCACGAGGATCCAGCGACGACCACCGGACATAAGGGGACTGTAAGCCGGGTGGAGCGGGTTGGCGAGCCGGGGAAGGGTGGTCTTCCACAAGTTGTCCCCAGGCAAGTCGACATGTGGACAACTCGGGGTGCGGTGATCGGTTCGGCACTTTGTGTCGGGGAGGGCCGATAGAATGGACCCGGGGACGCCCCCCCTGGGAGCGGTGGGGGATGTCTGTGGGTTTCGGGGGTGGGCAGCGCGCAAACCCCCGGAATGCGCGGAGGCCGCCACCGGCACCCCGGTAGCGGCCTCCTCGAAACCGGCCTCCCCGAACCGAAACCCTCAGCTGGCCTGCTGCCGAGCCTGAGCGGAGTCCGGCACCTCGAGCACATCCAACGGCAGCAACGGCGCCAACTGCGGCCGCTTCGGCGACAACCCGTCCCCCATGGACTGCCCCCGCAGCTGCCGCCGGATCCACGGCAGCAGGTGCACCTTCGTCCACGTCAAATCCGACCGCCGCGAGTCGATCCACCGCGAGGGTGCCACCTCCGACGGCCACGGCTCGCGCCAGTCGTCCGCCACCGGGATCCCCAGGACCTCCGCCGACTTCAACGCGATCCGGCGATGCGCCTCCGGAGAGAAGTGCAGCCGGTCGTCGCTCCACGCTCGGCGGTCGTGCAGCGGCCCCATCGTCCACAGGTCCACCACCCGGGCGCCGTAGCGTTCCGCGATCGCCCACAAGTGCGTGTTGTAGATGGCCACCTTGCCGCGCAACACCGACATCACGGACAGGACCTTCGTGTCCGGGCCGTTGAAGATCAGCACCGGGATGCCCGCCTCGCGCAGCTTTGCGACGCCTTCCTCGAAGCGCGCCGTCACCGCGTCCACGTCCGCCCCCGGGACGATGATGTCGTTGCCGCCCGCGCACAGGGTGACCAGGTCGGGCTTCAGTTCCAGCGCGATCGGGAGCTGCTCGTCCATGATCTCGCCGAGCATCTTGCCGCGCAGGGCCAGGTTCGCGTACCGGAAGTCGGGGCGCCCGCCCGCCAGGATCTCCGCGAGCCGGTCGGCCCAGCCGCGGAACGAGCCGTCCGGGAGCCCGTCGTTGAGCCCTTCGGTGAAGCTGTCCCCGATCGCCACATAGCTGTCGAATCCGTACACGTTGGGTCCCCTTCCCGTCCTGCGACCGACTCCCCGACATGTAGTTGTACACCACAACTAACCGTCGGGACCCCCTGCCCGCGTTCAGCCTGTGGTAACAGTGTCTTATCTTGTCGGTCTTCTCCGCCTCTCTATTACGTAGTCTTCACCTTCCGCATGCCGTGAGACAGCACACTCGAAGGCCATTACCACATCCGGTGTGGCGAAAATCTCCCTGCTTGGAGCCTCCGGCGCGCGATCCGGCACGCTGGAGGCGTGTCCGCAGAACCCCGTGAGTCGCTCGCGCAGATCCTCGGCGGCCGTCGCGGCGCCCTCGACGCCAGCATCCCGCCCGTCGGGTTCGTCGCCGGCTGGCTCGCGGCCGGGCAGTCCATCGCCTGGGGCGCCGGCGCCGCGATCGTGGTCGCCGTCGCGCTCGGTGCCTACCGGGTCGTCCGCGGCGGGAAGGTCCGCGCGGTGGTCGTCAGCCTGGCCGCCGTCATCGCGGCCGCGCTGATCGCCCTGCACACCGGCCGCGCCCAGGACTTCTTCCTGCTGCAGCTGATGTCCAATGTGGCCAGCGCGCTGCTCTGGGCGGCCAGCATCGTGATCCGCTGGCCGCTGCTCGGCGTCGTCGTCGGCCTGGTGCTCGGCCAGAAGACGCGCTGGCGCCGCGACCCCGTGCTGCTGAAGGCGTACTCGCGCGCCAGCTGGGTGTGGGTGTTCGGCCAGTACACGCTGCGCGTGGTCGTCTACGGCCTGCTGTGGTGGTCCGGCCAGGTGATCGCGCTCGGCGTGGCCCGCACGGTGCTGTCGTGGCCCCTGGTCGCGCTGACCGTCGCGGTGAGCGGCTGGGTGCTCTACCGGGCCCTGCCGCCGGAGCACCCGGGGCTGCGCTTGGCCCCCGAAACCGGCGGGGGAGACGTACCCCGGACATAAGGCGGCCCCCGGCGAGGGGGGAGGGTCCGGGGGCCACTGCCTACGTTACCCGGAAAACCCGGGTTCAGTCGACGTTTTGACGTGTTCCCGGCCAGGGTTTTGCTCGTTCTAGGGAAATACTGGTCTAACCACCCCTTCGCCGAACGCGTCCACGGCGGCGAGCCAAGCGGCCCCGAGCACGCCGTCCGAGCTGGTCAGCACCTCGAGCCCGGACAGACCGCGGCGCACGAGCCCGCCGATCGGGCTTTGTCCGGTGAGCACCGAACCCACGAGCACGACCGGTGTCGACTCGCCGGGTTCGCGCGCGGCGAGGGCGTTGGCGACCAGAAGTTCGGCCGCACGGGTGACGATCCCGCGCGCGGCGGGCTCACCCGCGTCGTGCGCGGCGCTCACCAACGGGGCGAACCGGGCGAGCCGGACCGGCGCCTCGGCGTTGGCCGCGGTGATCAACGCGCGCGACGCCGCGAGCCGGCCGGTGTCGGTCCGGACGTCCAAACCGGACGGTCCGAGCGCGGCGGCGAGCACCGCCGAAGGCAGCCCGTCGAGGGGCAGCCCGCGCCCGAGAGCATCCAAAGTGGATCGGACGGCTTCGCGGCCGAGCCAGAACGCCGACCCTTCGTCGCCGAGCAGCCAGCCGTAGCCGCCCGCGGTGCCGGCCAGCCGCCGCTTGCGGATCCGGCCCGCGATGGAACCGGTCCCGGCGACGAGCACGGTCCCGTCCGGCGCCGACGTCGCGGACGCGTAAGCCACTTCGGCGTCGGCGACCACCCGGACGTGCGTGAGTCCGATTCGCGTCCAGGCCGCGTCGAACACCGCCGCCACGCGCACGTCGCTGAGCTTGCTGACGCCGGCCATGCCGACGACGCAGGCGCGCACGTCGCCGGGGTCGTGGGCGCCCAGCGCCGCGGTGATCGCGTCGGCGATCCGCCCCGCGGCGACTTCGGGCGCGTGCGAGTTGGGGTTGGCGCCGTCGCCGCGCCCGGTGCCCAGCACCGCGCCGGCGGCGTCGACCAGCGCGGCCCTGGTCGACGTTCCGCCGGCGTCGACACCGATCGCGAAGCTCACCTCGTCTTGGTCACCTTCAGCAGGCCACGCGGGCTGTCCGGGTCGCCGCCGCGGGCGAGCGACAGGCCGAGGGCGATCCGCTGGATGGGCAGGATCTCCAGGATCGGCGCGAGCTCTTCGACCGTCGGCGCGACGTCGATGCGCAGCGCCGCCGGCACCTCCGAGGCGGCCGAGCCGACCGCGAGGACGTCCGCGCCGCGCTTGCCGACGGCGTCGAGGACCTCGTGCATCGCCTGCCCGCCCTGGCCCTTGCTGGTCACCGCGAGGACGGCGGTCTCGCCGTCGACCGCCGCGACCGGGCCGTGCAGCAGGTCCGCGCCGCTGTACGCGCGGGCGGCGAGGTAGCTGGTTTCGGCCAGCTTCAGCGAGCCTTCGAGCGCGGTGGCGTAGGAGTAGCCGCGGCCGGTGGTGAGGACCCGGTCCACGAAGCGGTACCGGTCGACCGCGCGCTGGACGCCCTCGGCGGCGCCGTCCAGGGTCTGGCTCGCCAGCTCGCCGATCTTCTCGGCGTCGGCCGCCTTGCCGCCGCGGACCGCGTCGATGAGCAGGTAGAGCGCCATCAGCGTCGCCGAGTACGTCTTGGTCGCGGCGACGGCCTTCTCGACGCCGGCGCCGATGTCGACGCCGAGTTCGGACGCCGCGCGCAGCGGCGAGTCCGGCGTGTTCGTGACGGAGACGGTCAGCGCGCCCTGGCGCCGCGCCGCTTCGGTGACCTCGATCAGGTCGGGCGAGCCGCCGCTCTGGCTGACCGTGACGAACAGCACGTCCCGCAGGTCGGGCCGCGCGCCGTACAGCGTCGCCGTGGACGGGGAGACAAGACCAGCCGGAAGGCCGAGCAGTACCTCGATCAGGTACTTCGCGTACAACGCTGCGTGGTCGCTCGATCCACGCGCGGCGAGCAAAGCGAAGCGCGGCGGCCTCTGTGAGATCTTTTCCGCCACCTCCGCGATTTCCGCCTGACGCTCCACCAGTCCCGCCAGGACCTCCGGCTGCTGGGCGATCTCCGCGGCCATGTGCTCGCCGGGCCGTTGTTCGGTCATCATTTTCCTCTCCACCTCCGGCATTATGTACCGGACTCAGGCGGCGTCGGTCAGGTCTAGACCAATGTTAGTGGGGCGGCGCGTTTGGGGAAAAGGGTACGTTTCTTACGGGGACGTGGCGTGCGATGAGGGAAGACATAGGGAGTCGGGCATGTTGGAGACCACCACCACGGGCGAGGCGAGCGCCGTCGCCGGGATGCGCGGGCAGCGCGAGCCCAAGTACTGGGCGCTGAAGCAGCACCTCCTCGACCTCCTGGACGTGCTGCCGCCCGGGTCGCCGATCCCGACCGAACGCGCGCTCGCCGGGGAGTTCACGGTCTCCCGCACCACCGTGCGCCAGGCGCTGGCCGACCTCACCGCCGAAGGCCGCCTGCACCGCGTGCAGGGCAAAGGCACCTTCGCGGCCGAGCCGAAGCTCGCGCAGCGGCTGCAGTTGTCGTCCTACACCGAGGACATGCGCCGGCAGGGCCTGAAGCCGTCGTCGAAGCTGCTCGAACTCGAGGAGCTGCCGGCCGAGGGCGACCTCGCGAAACTGCTCGGAATCCGCACTGGTGCGAAAATTCTTCGCCTTCGACGGCTTCGACTGGCGGACTCGCAGCCGATGGCGCTGGAGACTTCGCACCTGCCCGCCGGCCGATTCCGCGGGCTGCGCAAGCACGTTTCGGCGGGCGGTTCGTTGTACGCCGTTCTACGCGAGCACTACGGCGTCGAACTCGAACGCGCCGAGGAGTCGATCGAGACGTCGCTCGCCGGCCCGGAGGAGGCGGAGATGCTCGGCGCCGACGTCGGCATGCCGGTGCTGCGGCTGACCCGGCACTCGTTCGCCACGGACGGCAAGCCCGTCGAGTACGCCCGCTCGGTCTACCGCGGCGACCGGTACAAGTTCGTCACGACGCTGATGCCGTGACCGCCACGGAAGACACCGGGATCCGCTGGGGGACGCACGCCGCGCGCGGCGTGCTGGCCACCACGATCCTCGGCTCGGGCATGGCGATGCTCGACGGCACCATCGTCAACGTCGCCCTGCCCCGCATCGGCGCCGAGCTGAACGCCTCCGTCGCGGGGCTGCAGTGGATCCTCGACGGCTACATGCTGGCGCTCGCCGCGCTCATCCTGGTCGCCGGTTCGCTCGGCGACCGGTACGGCAGGCGCCGGATGTACCTGATCGGCGTCGTCTGGTTCGGCGTCGCCTCCGGGCTGTGCGCCGCGGCCGTGTCCACCGAGATGCTGGTCGCGATGCGGATCCTGCAGGGTGTCGGCGGCGCGCTGCTGACCCCGGGGTCGCTCGCGATCCTCCAGTCGTCCTTCGCGCACGACGCCCGCGCCCGCGCGATCGGCGCGTGGTCCGGCCTCGGCGGCATCGCCGCGGCCGCCGGACCGCTGCTCGGTGGCTTCCTCGTCCAGGTCTGGTCGTGGCGGCTCGCGTTCCTGATCAATGTCCCGATCGCGCTCGTCGTCGTGCTGATGGCCCGGAAGTTCGTCCCGGAGTCCCGCGACCCGGACGCGACCGGGCACCCGGACTTCGGCGCCGCGGCGCTCGGCGCGATCGGCCTCGCCGGGGTCACCGGCGCGCTGGTGGAAGCGCCCGGCCGCGGCATCGGCGACCCGATCGTGCTGGTCGCGGGCCTGCTGGGGATCGCGGGGCTGACGGCGTTCGTCGTCGTCCAGCACCGCTCGCGTGAGCCGCTGGTGCCGCCGTCGCTGTTCGGCGACCGCACGTTCACGCTCTCGAACGCGCTGACGTTCGTCGTCTACGCGGCGCTCGGCGGCGTGATGATGCTGCTGGTCATGCAGCTGCAGGTGTCGCTGCACTACTCGCCGACGGCGGCCGGCCTGGCCGGCCTGCCGCTCACGGTGATCATGTTGCTGCTGTCCGGCCGGTCGGGGGCGCTGGCCCAGCGCATCGGGCCGCGGACGCAGCTGGTGGTCGGCCCGATCGTGGTCGGCCTCGGGATGCTGCTGATGCTGCGCATCGCGCCCGGCGCGTCCTACCTCGGCGCGGTGCTGCCCGCGGTGGTCGTGTTCGGCCTCGGCCTGGCGACGGTGGTGGCCCCGGTGACCGCGACGGTGCTGGCGGCGGCCCCGGACCGCTACGCCGGTGTGGCGTCGGGGGTCAACAACGCGATCGCGCGGTCGGGCGGGCTCCTGGCGGTGGCGGTGCTGCCCGCGGCGGCCGGCCTGACGGGTGAGGCGTACGCGGACCCGGTGGCGCTCACCGCGGGCTGGCGGATGGCGCTGGTCATCTGCGCGGTGCTGGCGATCGCGGGCGGGTTGATCGCGCTGGGCATCCACAACGGGGTGCTGGCACCGCCGTCGTCGCCGGCTCCGGACGCACCGTCGGACGAGTGCCCCCACCTGGGCGAGTGCTACCACTGCGGAGTCGAGGGCCCGCCGACGCACGTCCGCGGCGGTGGGACCCCGGTGGCCGGCTCGTAGGGCCCCAAGCGCCCCAAGGCGGCCTTGGTTGCGTCTCACGCACCCAAGGCCGCCTTGGGTGCTCCGCCGATGCCCCCACCGCCACCCTCAACGGAGGCGCTTCGCGCCGCAGTGCTGATTCAACGCAACCAAGGCCACATTGGGGCGCTTTGGGGCTCCCTAACCCGCGAGGATTTCGGCGAACAGCGCCGGGTCGGCGTTGCCGCCCGAGACGATCGCGACCGTCTTGCCGGCCGGCAGCTCGGCCTCGTGGAACAGGTAGGCCGCCGTCGTCACCGCGCCGCTGGGCTCGGCCACCAACCGGGCCTTGCGGGCCAGCGTGCGGACGGCCTCGCGGATCTCGTCCTCGGTGACCGTGACCATCTCGTCGACGACCGCGCGCAGGTGCGCGAACGTCAGCTCGGACGGCTGCGCGCGGAGGCCGTCGGCGATCGTGCGGGCGCGGTCGGCCTGCGGCCAGTCGACCTGGCGGCCCAGGCGGTGCCCCTCGGTCGCGTCGCCGGCCAGCGCCGGCTCGACCCCGATGACCTTCGCGTGCGGCGCGCGGGCCTTGATCGCGGTGCCGACGCCGGAGGCGAGTCCGCCGCCGCTGACCGGCACCAGCACGACGTCGACGTCGGGGAGGTCCTCGGCGATCTCGAGGCCCGTCGTGCCCTGCCCGGCGATGACGGCCGCGTCGTCGTAGGGCGGGATGAGGCTCAGCCCGCGTTCGGCGGCCAGTTCGCGCGCTTTGCCCTCGTGTTCGCCGATCGGCACCTCGATCACCTCGGCGCCGTAGGAGCGGGTGGCCTCGACCTTGATCCGCGGCGCGATGTCCGGCACGACGATCACCGCGGGCACGCCGTACCGCTGCGCCGCGTACGCGACCGCTTGCGCGTGGTTGCCGCTCGAGTACGCGATGACGCCCCGGGTACGCCGTTCGTCGTCGAGGCCGGCGATGGCGTTGAACGCGCCGCGCACCTTGAACGCGCCGACCGGTTGCAGGCTTTCGGGTTTGAGCCACAGGGTTCCGCGGGGATCCCACGTCTGGAGCAACAGGGGCGTGCGCACGGCGACATCCTGGACGCGCTTCGCCGCGGCCTCGATGTCAGAGATCGTCACCAGTTCCATGTGCCGAGTATGTCAAGAAAGTGTTCGGCGTGAAGTGTCTATTGTGGACAGTGAGAGTGGCGCTCCTCACGCTCCGGCAACGCGGGGAGTTCCTCGCGCGCCTTACACGTTGGGAACGGGGAGAAGACTTTCTAGCGGATCGGGATCATGAGCAAGGAGAACGCAGCGGCTTCCGAGTTGGACACGAAGAAGGAAGAAAAGTCCGGCCTGCGGATCGCGCAGGTGCTGGCGGCGGCGCTCGCGGCGGTGACCGCGGCGCTGCTGGGATCGACGCTCGGCGTGGCGGGCACGGTGGTCGGCGCGGGCGTGGCGAGCGTGGTGTCGACGGTCGGCAGCGAGCTGTACCTGCGCTCGCTGCAGCGCACCCGCGAGGCGGCGCTCAGGGCGCGCCAGCTGGCGACATCGGGAATCCGGCGGCGCGGACCGGCGATCGACATCACCGAGCAGCCGACGGTGCAGCTGAAACCGCCTGCCGAGGAGCCGTCGGGACTGTCGGCGCGGCTGCGCAAGCTGCGCTGGCCGTTGATCATCGGCACGAGCGTGGCGGCGTTCGCGGTGGCGATCCTGGCGATAGTCGGCTTCGAGTCGGCGACGGGCACCCAGATCGGCGGCGGCACGGGCACGAGCATCGGCAAGATCTTCGGCAACGGCGGTGGCCGGACCGACCCGACACCCTCGACGACGCCGTCGACTTCGACTCCGACGGAGGACACGCAGGTGTCCCCGAGCGAGTCGACGCCGACGGAGACATCGACGGCCCCGACGACTTCGTCGGAGACGCCGACGACAACGCCGAGCACGACGACGCAGCAGCCGTCGACGTCAGCCCCGGCGACGACGACCCCGCCGACCAGCAAAGGCACGGCGGCGCCCCCGACGCCGTAGCCGGTTCGGCTTGAGATCGCAACGCCTTGTCCACAGGCATCGCCGGTTTCGACGACCTCGCGCGAAGTTGTCCACAACTTCGCGCGAGGCCGTTTTTGCAGGTCGGGGGCCGATAGACTGGGACGGGGACGCCCCCCCAGGGATGGGCGGGGGCCGTCTGTCTTGGTCAGGGGAGGCGGGCGCGCAGTTCCCGCGCCGCGGCTTCCGGGTCCTCGGCCTCGGTGATCGCCCGGACCACCACGATCCGGGACGCGCCTGCCTCCAGCACCGAGGGGAGCCGGTCGCCGTCGATGCCGCCGATCGCGAACCAGGGCCGGGCAGGCGCGGCCGCGGCCGTCGAACGCACCAGGTCCAATCCGGGCGCCGACCGGCCCGGCTTCGTCGGCGTCGGCCAGCACGGCCCCGTGCAGAAGTAGTCCACCCCCGGCTCCGAAGCAGCGGCGGAAGCCTGCGAGACGGAGTGCGTCGACCGGCCGATGACCACCTCGTCCCCGAGGATCCGGCGGGCCAGCCCCACCGGGATGTCGTCCTGACCCAGGTGCAGCACGTCCGCACCCACCGCCAACGCCACGTCGGCCCGGTCGTTCACCGACAGCAGCGCTCCGTGCCGCGCGCAGGCCTCGGCCAGCACCTCCAGCGCCGCGATCTCCTGAGCGGCTTCCAAAGCGCCGGTCTTGTCGCGCAGCTGGATGATGTCGACGCCGCCGGCCAGGGCCGCGTCGGCGAAGGACGCCAGGTCGCCGCGGGACGTGCGGGCGTCCGTGCAGAGGTACAGGCGCGCCGCGTCGAGGCGGGCGCGGATCTTGTCACCGGAGAGGGCGGGCATAGCGGCGACCGTACCCGGCGAGCTAGGGTGGACGGGTCCGCACGGGAGCCCGAGGGACGGGCTGAGAGGGAGCTGCCGCTCCGACCGTGGAACCTGATCCGGGTCATGCCGGCGCAGGGAGCGTGATTCCCATGACGAACCTGGCAGTGGTGGGCGGCGGCGTGATCGGCCTGTCCACGGCGTGGCGCGCGGCCGCGGCCGGCCACGACGTCACCCTCTACGACCCCGCACCCGTCCGCGGCGGCGCGTCCTGGCTGGCCGGCGGCATGCTCGCCCCGGTCACCGAGGCCTGGCCCGGCGAGGAAGACGTCCTGCGCCTCGGCGAAGAATCGCTGCGGAGGTGGCCCGGCTTCGCGAGCGACCTGGCGCGGGAAGGCCTCGACCCCGGCCTCGCCGAACACGGCACGCTGGTCGTCGCCTTCGACAGCGCCGACGCCGGCTACCTGGACATCCTCGCGGGCCACCTGCACGAGCTCGGCCGCGCGGCCGAGCGGCTCACCGGCCGGGAGACCAAGCGGCTCGAACCCGGCGTCGGCTCTGTCCGAAGTGGACTCCACGTGCCCGGCGACCTGGCCGTGGACAACCGGAAACTGCTCCAAGCCCTGTACGCCGCCTGCCAGAAGCGGGACGTCCGGTTCGTCCGCGAACGCGTGGAACGGATCCCGGACGCCGAAGCCCTCGTGCTCGCCGCCGGCGCCTGGACCGGGCGGCTGCACCCGCAGCTCGCCGGCGCCGTCCGCCCGCTCAAGGGCGAGATCCTGCGGCTCAAGCCCCGCCGGGGCTGCCTGCCGCCGCCGGCGCGCACCGTCCGGGCCGTCGTCGAAGGGAAGCCGATCTACCTCGTCCCGCGCGGCGACCAGGAGCTCGTCCTCGGCGCGACGCAGTACGAAGCGGGCTTCGACCAGTCCGTCACCGCGCGCGGCGTGCGCGAGCTGATCGAGGGCGCCGAACGCGTCTTCCCCGCGATCACCGAGTACGAGCTGGCCGAGACCGCCGCGGGCCTACGGGCCGGCAGCCGGGACGTGCTGCCGTACCTCGGCGTCCTGGACGACGGCGTCTTCGCCGCCACCGGGCACCACCGCAACGGCCTGCTGATGGCCCCCGTGACCGCGGACGCCGTCCTCGCCTGGCTCGAGGGGGAGAAGCCGCCCGAAGGCGTCGAAGCGGCTTCGCCCGCCCGCCTGCACCAGAAGGAGCACGTGTGATGGAGATCAAGCTCAACGGGACGTGGACGGAGTTCCCGGACGGCGCCACCGTCGCCGACGTCCTCGACGCGTCGGGCGGGCAGCGGCCCGGCATCGCCGTCGCGGTCGACGGCGTCGTCGTCCGCCGGAGCGACTGGCCGACCACCGCCGTGCCCAAGGGCGCGGGCGTCGACGTGCTCACCGCGGTCCAGGGAGGCTGAAATGGACGAAGAACCGCTGGTCATCGGCACCGCCAAGCTGTCGTCCCGGCTGATCATCGGCACCGGCGGCGCGGCCAACCTGGCCGTGCTCGAACGCGCGCTGGTCGCGTCCGGCACCGAGCTGACCACCGTCGCGATGCGCCGCGCCGACGCCGAAGGCGGCTCCGGCGTCCTCGAGCTGCTGCGAAGGCTCGGTATCGAGCTGCTGCCGAACACGGCGGGCTGCCGCACGGCCGCCGAAGCCGTGCTCACCGCGCAACTCGCCCGGGAAGCGCTGGAAACCGACCTGATCAAGCTCGAGGTGCACGCCGACGACCGGACGCTGCTGCCGGACCCGGTCGAGACCCTCGACGCCGCCGAACGGCTGGCCGCCGACGGGTTCACCGTGTTCGTCTACACGAACGACGACCCGGTGCTCGCGCTGCGGCTGGAGGAGGCCGGCTGCGCCGCGGTGATGCCGCTGGGCGCGCCGATCGGCACCGGCCTCGGCATCCGGAATCCGCACAACATCGAGCTGATCGTTTCGCGGGCGGGCGTGCCGGTGATCCTGGACGCCGGAATCGGCACGGCGTCGGACGCGACGCTGGCGATGGAGCTCGGCTGCGACGCCGTCCTGCTGTCCACGGCCGTCACCCGGGCGGCCGATCCGGAGCGGATGGCCGCCGCCATGCGCTCGGCCGTCCTCGCTGGTCACCTGGCCCGCGGGGCCGGCCGGGTGCCGCAGCGCTTCTGGGCGCAGGCTTCGAGTCCACCCCGGTGAACTGCTGCTCTTTTCGGGGGCTCCGGGTGGCGGAGCCCCCGGCTCCGGGGCGAAGCCCCGGTATGAACACAGGTGGCTTCACGCCGAACGCGCAGGGCGAGCCCGTAAGGTGGACGGCACTTTCCGGCGCACCGGCGGCGGGGCAAGGCAGAAGGAGCCAGCCGTGACGAGCACATCGGTCCAGGACGTCTCGGGCAGGTTGTACCTGGCCGTCGGCAGGCTGTCCCGGTCGCTGCGGCAGGCCGGCGTGCCCGGCCCCGGCCACGGCGCCATCTCGGCCCTCGCGACGCTGGTGATCTCCGGACAGCTGCGCCTGGGCGACCTCGCCGCGAAGGAGGGCGTCGCCGCGGCGACGATGTCGCGGATCATCGCGTCCCTGGTGGAGGCGGGGTACGTCAGCCGCGAGTCCGACCCGGTCGACCGCCGGGCGTGGCTGGCGAAGGCGACCGAAGAAGGCGAGCGGCTGGTGTCCGGCGTCCGGTCGACGCGGGTGCAGGAGCTGAACCGCCGTCTCGACCGCTTGACGCCCGAGCATCGCGAAGCGCTCACGGCGGCGCTCCCGGCGCTCGAGGCTCTGATCGCCGACGACTGAGCTAGTCCGCGAGCCGCCGGGTGATCCGGTCGAACAGCTCCGTCAGCGGTTCGCCGACGTCCCGGCCGAACTCGGTCAGCCCGTAGGTGACCTGCGGCGGTGTCGTCGGCTCGACCCGGCGCCAGATCAGGCCGTCGGCCACCAGCGCGCGCAGGGATTGCGCGAGCATCTTCTCGCTGATGCCCTGGATGCTCTCCCGCAGCTCGAAGAACCTGAGGTCGTTGCGCTGCAGGGAGATCAGCACCCAGATGCCCCACCGGCTGGTGACGTGGTCGACGACGTCCCGCGCGACGCAGTCGGTGTGAAACACCTCATACCGGCCCTCGGTGCCGGGCGGGGTGAGCTGCGAGCCTCCGGTCATGTCATGAGCTTACCCAGAGGTATGTACTTACCAGAAGTTAGCTCCGCTCCTACCGTCCCGATCACCAGGAAATCGGACGAAGGAGCTGTTCATGATCGTGGTGACCGGAGCGACCGGGAACGTGGGACGGCCGCTGACGCGGGCGCTGGCCGAGGCGGGGCAGCAGGTGACGGCGGTGTCGCGGCACGCGGCGGACGTGCCGGACGGCGTCCGGCACGTGGTGGCGGACTTGGCGGAGCCCGCCGGTCTCGAGCCCGTGCTGGCCGGCGCGAAGGCGTTGTTCCTGTTGCTTTCCGGCGACCTGCACGCCGTCGGCGCGGACCCGGCCGACGTCGTGGCCCGCGCGGTGGGCGCCGGGGTCGGCCGGATCGTCCTGCTGTCCACGCTGGGCGTGGTGACCAGGCCCTTCGGCACGACGCGGGTCGCGATGCGCGAGCTGGAGGACGTGGTGCGGGATTCCGGCGTCGACTGGGCCGTCCTGCGGCCCGGCGGCTTCGCGTCCAACGCCTTGTGGTGGGCCGAAAGCGTCCGCACGCAGCGCGTCGTCGCCGCACCTTTCGGCGACATCGGCGTGCCGGTCATCGACCCGGTGGACATCGCCGAGGTCGCCGCGGCCTGCCTGGTGGACGACCGGCACACCGGCGGCGTCTACGAGCTGACCGGGCCCGAGGTGATCACGCCGCGCGGGCAGGCGGAGGCGATCGCCGCCGCGCTGGGCTCACCGGTGCGGTTCCACGAGCTCACCCGCGCCGAAGCCAAGGCGGGCATGGCACAGAGCATGCCGGCCGAGCTCGCCGACGACACCCTGGACATCCTCGGCTCGCCGAGCCCGGCCGAGGTGCGCGTCCGCCCCGGCGTCGAGCGGGTCCTCGGCCGGCCGCCGCGCTCCTTCGCCGAGTGGGTCACCCGCAACGTCGCCGCGTTCCGCTAAACGGCGGTCCGGCGCAGCTCGGCCAGCTCCGCGCGCACCGCGCGGAGCTCGTCGAGGATCTCCTGGTTCGCGGCAGCCTGGGCTTCGGCCTGCTTCTCCTCTTCCTCGCGGATGTCCTGGCGCAGCTCGTCCTCCATGCCGCTGACCACGACGGCGATGAAGAGGTTCAGCACCGCGAAGCTCGACACGAGGATGTAGACCACGAAGAAGATCCAGGCCATCGGCGCCTGGACCATGATCTCCTTCGCGATGTCCGGCCACGCCTCGCCGGTCATCACCTGGAACAGCGTGAACAGCGACGTGCCGAGGTCGCCGAAGTTCTCCGGCGAGATGCCGCCGAACAGCTTGGTCGCCATCACGCCGGCGACGAAGATGATCAGCGCGAGCAGCGCGGCGATCGACGCCATCCCGGGGATCGCGGCGAGCAGCCCGGAGACGACCTTCCGCATCGACGGCACCACCGAGATCAGCCGCAGCACCCGGAGCACGCGCAGCGACCGCAGCACCGCGAACGGGCCGGTCGCCGGGATCACCGCGATGCCGACGACGAGCAGGTCGAAGACGTTCCAGTTGTCCCGGAAGAAGGCGCCGCGGTAGGCGTAGAACTTCGCCAGCAGCTCGGTGACGAAGATGCCGAGCGCGACGTGGTCGAGGGCGTGCAGGAGGTCGCCGTAGCCGGCCATCAGGGACGTCGACGTCTCCATGCCGAGGGTGACCGCGTTGAAGACGATCACGGCGATGATGAAGTTCTGGAAGCGGCGGTCTTCGAGGACCTTCGCCACCCGCTCGCGTCCAGTCAAGGCCGCCCCCTGCTTGGTTCAAGGATCAGTAAACGCAGGGATGGTAACCGGGTGGGTACTCAGCGCTCCTCGGGTGCCAGCCGCCAGAAGGCGGACACCGGGCCGACCTTCGCGCCCATCGGGTAGGCGTGCTCGACCGCCCGCGAGACGAACCACTTGCCGTACCGCGCGGCCTCGACGACGGACATCCCCTTGGCGAGCCCGGCCGTGAGCGCCGACGCCATCGTGTCGCCCGCGCCGTGCGTGTGCGGTGTCGCGTAGCGCTTGCCCGGCAGCTCCACGAACGTCGAGCCGTCGAACAGCAGGTCCACGCACTCCGGGTCGGCCTGCAGGTGGCCGCTCTTGACCAGGACGTACCGCGGGCCCATCCGGTGCAGGACCACCGCCGCCGCGTGCATGCCCTCGCGGTCGGTCACCGTCATGCCGGTGAGGAGGCGAACCTCGTCCAGGTTCGGGGTGAGCACCGTCGCGCGCGGCAGCAGCTCGTCGCGCAGGGCGTGCAGACCGGCCTCGTCGAACAGCGGGTGGCCGTGCATCGAGGCGGCGACCGGGTCGACGACGAACGGGATCTTCTCGTCGCGCCCGATCTCCGCCTTGTCGCACGCCGCCGCGACGGCGTGGATGATCTCGGCCGACGCCAGCATGCCCGTCTTGGCCGCGCCGACGCCCATGTCCGCCGCGACCGCCTCGATCTGCCCGGCGACGATGTGCGGCGGCAGGTCGGCGCGGTCGTGCACGCCGAGGGTGTTCTGGACGGTGACGGCGGTGACCGCGACCAGGCCGTGCACGCCGCACGTCAGGAAGGTGCGCAGGTCCGCCTGCAGCCCGGCGGCGCCGCCGGAGTCCGAGCCGGCGATGGTCAACGCGGTCGGAAGGCTCGTCGTCATGGTGGTTTCCCGACTTCTGGTCTAGGCCAATCAGCCTCTTTTGCTTCATCAACAGTCAACCACGGTGAGACATTGTGAACGTTACTCACGTTCGAAGGAGCCTGGATGAAGCTCTTCTCGGTGGCCATCCTCACGGCGGCGCTCGTGCTCTCCGGGGCGACGGCCGCGCACGCGGACAGCCCGAAGCTCTCCCACGTCACGACGGTCGGCGTGCACAACACGTACGACCCGGCGGCCTACGACTACCTGGCCCGGGCGCTCGACGCCGGCTCGTCGCTGATCGAGCTGGACGTCTGGCCGGACTTCTTCACCCACGAGTGGAAGGTCAGCCACTCGAACCCGTTGGGGAACAGCAACAACTGCGTCGCGGCCACGTCGGCGGCGCAGCTGTACACCGGCGGCAAGAACAAGAACCTCGAGTACTGCCTCGACGACATCCGGATCTGGCTGGCCGCCCACCCGGGGCACACGCCGATCACGCTCAAGCTGGAGATGAAGACGGGCTTCTCGGACAACACCGGCATGGGCCCGGACGAGCTGGACGCCACGTTCCGCGCACACCTCGGCAGCGTCGCGTTCCGCCCGGCCGAGCTGCTCGGGAGCTACGCCACGCTCGACGACGCGTCCAAAGCGGACAACTGGCCGTCGGTGGACGCGTTGCGGGGCCGGGTGATCACCGAGATCATCCCGGGCACGGTGGAGGAGGGGAACCCGACCGACACGCTTCACACGGATGTCGAATACGCGCGGTACCTGGTCGGGCTCAAGAACGCGGGCAAGCTCGGCGACGCGAACATCTTCCCGACCGTGCACGGCGCGGCCGGCGGTGACCCGCGGGACAAGTACACCGCCGACCTCAAGCCGTGGTTCGTCGTGTTCGACGGCGACGCGAACGCGTGGGTGACGCAGACCGGACCGTGGTGGTACGACGCCAACCACTACTACCTGGTGATGACCGACGGGCAGAACGTCGCGCCGGCCATCGACGCCCACAACCCGACGGTCGACCAGGCCAACCAGCGCGTCGCCGACCTGGCGAAGCAGCACGCGTCGGTGGTCACCTCGGACTGGACCGGGTTGACGACGGTGCTGCCCCAGGTGCTCGCGCGCGGTTAGACGGTCAGCACGAGCTTGCCGGACACCCGGCCGGATTCACCCAGCTCGTGTGCCTTGGCGGCGTCTTCCAACGGGAAGGTCTGCTCGACGCGGACCTTCAGCTGACCGGCCTCGATGAGGTCCACGAGGCCGGTCAGCCCGCCGCGGTCCGGCTCGACGAGGATGCGGCTCGTCCGGACTTTCCGCTCGGCGGCAGCCTTTTCGACCCGGTCACCGACGCCGCTGGGCACGCCGATCAGCAGGCCGCCCTCCTTGATGCTCGGCAACCAGCGCAGGTCGCTGTCCTCGCCGACGAGTCCGAAGTAGACGTCCACATCGGACGTTGTCGTGTTCTCGTCGTGGTAGTCGATCGGTTCGTCGACGCCGAGTTCGCGCAGCAGGTCGTGCTTCTTGGCGCTGGCGGTGCCGATGACGTGCGCGCCGCGCGCCTTGGCGATCTGCACGGCCAGGTGGCCGACCCCGCCCGCGGCGGCGTCGACGAACACCCGCTGTCCTTCGTGGACGTTTCCGACGTCCACAAGTCCCTGCCACGCCGTGAGCCCGGCGAGGGGAAGCGCGGCGGCCTCGGCGAACGACAGCCCGGCCGGCTTGCGCACGAAGTGCCGCGAGGGTGCGGTGACGTACTCCGCGTAGGCGTTGGCCGGACGCGGGAACCACGGCATGCCGAGGACTTCGTCGCCTTCGCGGACGCCGGTCGCGCCGAAGCCGATTTCCGCCACGACGCCGGCGACGTCCCACCCGACGGTGAACGGCGGCTCGCCGAGGAACCCGCCGCCCGCGCGCACCTTCCAGTCGACGGGGTTGACGCCGGCGGCGTGCACCCGCACCAGGACCTCCGTCGGCCCGGGTTCCGGCCGCGGTGCTTCGGTGACGCGGAGCACCTCCGGCCCGCCGAGTGCCTGCTGGGTCACGATGCGCATCTCTTCACTCCTTCTGGTTCGGGTCGCCTCCTATACTCGGATCGTTCGTCACTTTTCGCCAGAAGGCACTTGTCCGTAAAGTAGGTACCTCGTGGAAACTACCTGTGACCAGGGTGGACCCTGGGACGTCTACCTCCGCAACTGCCCGTGCCGGGACGTGCTGGACCTGCTGGCCAACAAGTGGACGGCCCTGGTGCTGGGCGCGCTGGCCCGCGGCCCGCACCGCTTCGGCGAGCTGCGCCGCGCGGTCGACGGGATCAGCCAGAAGATGCTGACGCAGAACCTGCGCCAGCTGGAGCGCGACGGCTTCCTGACCCGCACGGTGTACCCGACCACGCCGCCGACGGTGGAGTACGCGCTGACGGAGATGGGCACGGAGGTCGGGGCGCACCTGATCGCGCTGAGCGCGTGGTCACAGGCGAACTTCGACCGCATCCGCTCGGCGCGCGAGGAGTACGACGGCCGCGAGCTGCAGCCGGTCCGCTAGCTCAGCCGCGTCCGCGCAGGACCCGGGCGCGGTGGTCGAGGAGCGACACGCCCTCGTGGATGCTCGGCGGCGGCGTGCGGCCGGACTTCTCGCGCAAGACGTGAACCGCGCGAACGTTGAGGCCCTTGCCCACCAAGGCGTCGAACTCCGCCCGCAGCTCTTCGGGCAGGGTCCGCCACAGCTCTTCGTCCGTCACCCGCCGAGTTTGGCGGGCGGAGCGACCGCTCCGCGAGCGATTTAGCGGTTCAGCACCCAGAACGGCGACACCGGGCCGACTCCCGCGCCGAGCGGGTAGCCCTCGGCCACACACCGCTCGATGAACTTCTTCCCGGCCGCCACCGCGTCCGGGACCGAAGCGCCCTTCGCCAGCCACGACGTGATCGACGACGCCAGCGTGTCGCCGCCGCCGTGGGTGTTCTCCGTGACGTACCTCGGGCCGGTCAGCTCGATGTACTCGCGGCCGTCCGAAAGCAGGTCCACGCAGTCCGGAGTCCCTTGCATGTGGCCGCCCTTGACCAGGACCCAGCGGGACCCGAACTCCAGCAACGCCTCCGCCGCCGCCCGCTGGGACGCCGGGTCCGTGACGGAAATCCCCGTCAGCAGGCCGACCTCGTCGAGGTTCGGCGTGATCAGCGTCGCGCGCGGGAACAGCTCCGTGCGGATCGCCTCCAGGGCGTCCTCGCGCAGCAGGGAATGCCCGGTCATCGACGCCGCCACCGGATCGACGACCAAGGGGAACTCGAAGCCGGTCTCGTCCAGGGTCTTCGCGACCGCGCGGATGATCTCGGCCGTCGCCAGCATGCCCGTCTTGGCCGCGTTGACGCCCATGTCCGACGCCACCGCCTTGATCTGCGCGGTGACGACGTCGGCCGGGATCTCCGTGAAACCCTGCACGCCCAAGGAGTTCTGGACGGTGACCGCGGTCAGCGCCACCAGCCCGTGGACGCCGTGGGCGAAGAACGTCCGCAGGTCCGCCTGGATGCCCGCACCACCGCCGGAGTCCGAGCCGGCGATGGTGAGGGCGGTGGGCGGTGTCACGGTTGCACCACGGGCAGGTAGACCTGGCCGCCGGACTCGGTGAACTCCGCGGACTTCGAAGCCATGCCGGCCTCGATGGCCTCCACAGTGGACAGACCGTGCTCCTCGGCGTACTTGCGGACGTCCTGCGTGATCCGCATCGAGCAGAACTTCGGCCCGCACATCGAGCAGAAGTGCGCCGTCTTGGCCGGCTCGGCGGGCAGCGTCTCGTCGTGGAACGAGCGCGCGGTGTCCGGGTCGAGCGAGAGGTTGAACTGGTCGTTCCAGCGGAACTCGAAGCGCGCCTTGGACAGTTCGTCGTCCCACTCCTGCGCGTACTTGTGGCCCTTGGCGAGGTCGGCGGCGTGCGCGGCGATCTTGTATGTGATCACGCCCGTCTTGACGTCGTCGCGGTTCGGCAGGCCGAGGTGCTCCTTCGGCGTGACGTAACACAGCATCGCCGTGCCGTACCAGCCGATCTGCGCCGCGCCGATGGCCGACGTGATGTGGTCGTACGCCGGCGCGATGTCCGTCGCGAGTGGACCGAGGGTGTAGAACGGCGCCTCGCCGCAGAGCTTCTCCTCGAGCTCGACGTTCTCCTTGATCTTGTGCATCGGCACGTGGCCGGGGCCCTCGATCATCACCTGGACGTCGTGCGAACGCGCGATGTGCGTCAGCTCACCCAGGGTTTCCAGCTCGGCGAACTGGGCGCGGTCGTTGGCGTCGGCGATCGAACCCGGGCGCAGGCCGTCGCCCAGGGAGAACGTGACGTCGTACTGCCGGAGGATCTCGCAGAGCTCCTCGAAGTGCGTGTACAAAAAGGACTCCTGGTGGTGCGCGAGGCACCACGCGGCCATGATCGACCCGCCGCGGCTGACGATCCCGGTGACGCGCCGCGCGGTCAGCGGGATGTAGCGCAGCAGCACGCCGGCGTGCACGGTGACGTAGTCGACGCCCTGCTCGCACTGCTCGATGATGGTGTCGCGGTAGATCTCCCACGACAGCTTTTCCGGTTCGCCGTCGACCTTTTCCAGCGCCTGGTAGATCGGCACCGTGCCGACCGGGACCGGCGAGTTGCGGATGATCCACTCGCGCGTCTCGTGGATGCGCTTGCCGGTGGAGAGGTCCATGATCGTGTCGGCGCCCCAGCGGGTCGCCCAGACCATCTTGTCGACCTCTTCCTCGACCGACGACCAGACGGCCGAGTTGCCCATGTTGGCGTTGATCTTCACGAGGAAGTTCTTGCCGATGATCATCGGCTCGGACTCTGGGTGCTTGCGGTTGACCGGGATCACCGCGCGGCCGCGGGCCACTTCGTCGCGCACGAACTCCGCGGAAACCCGTTCGCGGGCCGCGATGTACTCCATTTCGCGGGTGATGACACCCTGTTTGGCCCACCCGAGCTGGGTGTTGTGCTCGCGGCCGTCGGCCCAGCCGGCGCGCAGCCGGTGCAGTCCACTGTGGACGTCGACGGAAGCCTCGGGATCGGTGTACGGGCCCGAAGTGTCGTAGACGTCGAAGTGTTCACCGTTGGAGAGGTCGATCCGGCGCGCGGGAACACGCAGTCCGGATTCGGTCTGGTGATAGACCTTGTGCGAGCCCGTGATCGGGCCGGTCGTGACGGAGACGTCCTTGTTTTCAAGCGTCGTCAACGACTTTCACTCCCTACGCCGGCATTACCCGGTCAGGTTCATGCGGTCGGTGACGCCTGCGAAACGCAAGTCACCCTCTCAGCCCGCCATGGCGCGAGCTCCCGCGTTGGTGTTGTAACCCGACCATGCCACGCCGGAGCGCGATACTCAAGTCACCCGACCAACTCGGCCGGAGTGGCGTAGACGTCGACCATGGCTCCGTTGCGCAGCACGGTGATCGGCAGTGGGGTGCCGATCACCTCCGCGAACAGCTGCCGCTGGATGCCCTGGGCGTCGGAGACGCGGGTGCGGCCGACGGTCAGCACGAGGTCCCCGGCGCGCAGCCCGGCCCGGTCCGCGGGGCCGCCGGAGACGACTTCGCGCACCCGCAGGCCGGCCTGCTGCCCGGTGCGCTCGGCGACGTCGTCCGGCAGCGGCGCGGGCACGCCGACGACGCCGAGGTACGCGCGCCGCACCCGGCCCTCGACGACGAGCGTGTCGATGATCCGCCGGGTGGTCGCGTTGATCGGCACGGCGAGCCCGAGCCCGACGCCGGCGACGGCGGTGTTGACGCCGACGACGCGGCCGGCGGAGTCGGCGAGCGCGCCGCCGGAGTTGCCCGGGTTGAGGGCGGCGTCGGTCTGGATGACGTCTTCGATCACCCGGCCGGCCCGGCCGTGGCGCACCGGCAGGGCCCGGCCGAGCGCGCTGACGACGCCGGCGGTCACGGTGCCGGAGAACCCGAGCGGGCTCCCGACGGCCACGACGAGCTGCCCGACGACGAGCCGGTCGGCATCGCCGAGCTGCGCGGCCGACGGCGTCTCACCGCGCGCCCGCAGGACGGCGAGATCGGACAGCGGATCGGCACCGACGACGTCGAAGGGCACTTCGCTGCCGTCGGCGAAGGTGGCGACGCCGCGGCGGTGGTCGGCGACGACGTGGGCGTTGGTGAGCAGGTGGCCGTCCTCGGCGAAGACGACGGCCGACCCGCTGCCGCGCGCGAGCTGCACGCCGGCGACGTGCGGGGTGACGGTCTTCGCGACCGTGCTGACGGCGCGCGAGTAGGCGTCCATCGCGTCTTCCATGAGGGCACCTCGATTACACCGCTGCAGGTAATACAAGTGTGCGCTCGAAAACGACGATCCGGGGTTCGCCGTCGGTGAACCGCCGACCGGACCAGTGACGGTCAGTGGTTCACCGGATCGGACCATGCGCCGGTGAAGATTCGGCGGCAGACTCCCAAAGCGCTTCTGTAACGGTGCAGAAGCGATCTTCTGTGGGGTTGATATGCGCAAACTCATCTTCGGCGCCCTCGCCGGGCTGCTGGTCACCGGCCTGATCCCGGCGACCGCGGCAGCCCAGGGGCCGGCTCCCGGCGCGCCCGGGGCCCATCCCAGCTGGCTGCCCGCGAACAAGACCGGCTTCGGGACCGCCCACGACCGGTCCAGCAACGTCTGGTTCACTCTCCAGGGTGGGCAGATGTCCGAGGTCTACTACCCGGACCTGTCGACACCGAGCGTCCGGTCGATGAACTTCGTCGTCACCGACGGCCGCGGCTTCGCCGTCGCCGACTACACCGCCAAGTCGCAGCAGGTCCGGCGCACCGATGACGACAGCCTGACCTACGAGCAGACCATCACCGACGACCAGCACCGCTGGCGCCTGCGCAAGACGTACGTCACCGACCCGGCCGCCACGACGGTGCTGGTGGACGTCGACTTCCAGTCGCTCACCGGGCGGCCGTACCAGCTCTACGCGGTCGCCGACCCGGACCTCACCAACGACGGCTCGGACGACTCCGCCGCGCGCAAGGGCGACGCCGTCACCGCGCAGGACGCGACCAACGCCGCCGCGCTCACCGCCAAGCCCGCGTTCACGAAGACGAGCGTCGGCTACGCGGGCGCGTCCGACGGGAACACCCAGCTCACGAAGACCTTCAAGCTGGCGACGTACGACACCGCGTCGAACGGCAACGTCGTGCTGACCGGGCAGACGACCGCCGACGGCCTGCGGAACCGGCACGTCACCCTCGCGCTCGGCATGGGCGCGAAGGCCGCCGACGCGCTCGGCAGCGCGCAGGCGTCGCAGCGACGCGGCGTCCGCGACATCACGCGCGCCTACGACCGCGGCTGGCAGCAGTACCTCCGTGGCGTCAACAGGGCGCCGTCGTCGCTGAAGACCGATGCCGAGCGCGACCTCTACAAGGCGTCGATGCTGACGCTCGCCGCGAGCGAGGACAAGCACCACCCGGGCGCCTTCATCGCGTCGCCGAGCATGCCGTGGCGGTTCGGGAACAACGACCCCGAGTGGTCGCCGTCCGGCACCTACCACCTGGTCTGGCCGCGTGACCTCTACCAGATCGCGACCGGCCTGGCCGCCGGCGGCGACACGGCCGCGGCGAACCGCGCGGTGTCCTACATGTTCGGCACGCAGCAGCAGCCCGACGGGCACATGCCGCAGAACAGCCGCGTCGACGGCGTCCCGTACTGGACGTCGATCCAGCTCGACGAAACCGCTTTCCCGATCGTGCTGGCCCAGCAGCTCGGCCGGAACGACCTGTGGCCCGGCGTTCGCGAAGCCGCGGACTTCATCCTCGGTTACCAGGGGCCGAACGGGCAGCCCTCGCCGTACACGCAGCAGGAGCGGTGGGAGGAGCAGGACGGCTGGTCCCCGTCGACGATCGCGTCGGTGATCGCCGGGCTGGTCTGCGCGGCGGACATCGCGGCGCACAACGGCGCGGCCGCCGACGCCGCCCGGTACCTCGCCGCGGCCGACGAGATGAAGGCCGACCTGCCGAAGCAGACGATCACCACGAACGGGCCGCTGTCGAAGGACCCGTACTTCGTCCGCCTCACCAAGGACGCCAACGCGAACAACGGGACGACGTACAACCTCGGCAACTCGAGCGTGACCATGGACCAGCGCGCGGTCACCGACGCGGGCTTCCTCGACCTCGTCCGGCTCGGCATCTACCGCGCCGACGACCCGGTGATCCGCAACAGCGTGCGCGTGACGGACAAGGACATCGCGTTCACCACGCCGACCGGGCAGTTCTGGCACCGGTACACGAAGGACGGCTACGGCGAGCAGGCCGACGGTTCGCCGTGGGACTACACGTTCCCGGCCGAAAGCCGCACGACGTTCGGCCGGCTGTGGCCGCTGCTCGCCGGTGAGCGCGGGGAGTACGAGCTGACGCTCGGCGACCCGGCGTCGGCCGCGCGGCGGCTGCGTGACCTCGGCCGGGTGAGCAGCTCGGCGGAGACCATGCCGGAGCAGGTGTGGGACGAGAACCCGCCGTCGGGCCAGACCGGCTTCCCGGCCGGCACGCCGAACACGTCGGCGACGCCGCTGGCCTGGACGCACGCCCAGTACGTCCGGCTCGCCTGGGACGTCAGGGCGGGCTCGGCGCTGGAGACGCCGAAGGTGGTCCGCTGCCACTTCCTCGGCTGCTGAGTCTCAAGCGCCCCAATGTGGCCTTCGGTGCGTCTGACGCACCGAAGGCCGCCTTGGGTGCGTGTGACGCAACCAAGGCCACATTGGGGCGCTGGGGCGGGTCAGATGACGGCGCCGTCATCGGACCCGCCCACGCGCCCCAATGGGGCCTTGGTTGCGTCACCCGCACCCAAGGCGGCCTTCGGTGCGTCTGACGCACCGAAGGCCGCCTTGGGTGCGTGTGACGCAACCAAGGCCACATTGGGGCGCTTGGTCGGGTCAGATGACGGCGCCGTCGTCCTCGGGGGTCTTGGGCGGCAGCCACGAGTTGCCCGGGACGCCCCACTTGTTGTGCTTCAGCATCTTCTTCGCCGCGCGCGCGTGGCGGCCGACCAGGCGGTCGAGGTAGATGTACCCGTCCAGGTGGTCGGTCTCGTGCTGCAGGCAGCGCGCGAAGTAGCCGGTGCCCTCGACCTCGATCGAGTTGCCCTCGATGTCGGAGCCGGTCACCTTCGCCCACTTCGCGCGGCCCGTCGGGTACGACTCGCCGGGCGCCGACAGGCAGCCCTCCCAGTCGTCGTCCGGGTCCGGCATGGTCTCCGGGATCTCCGACGTCTCGAGCTTCGGGTTGACCACGACGCCCTTGTGCCGCACGCCTTCGTCGTCCGGGCAGTCGTAGACGAACACCCGCAGGTCGAGGCCGATCTGGTTGGCCGCGAGGCCGACGCCCTCGGCGGCGTACATCGTCTCGAACATGTCGTCCACGAGCGTGCGCAGCTTCTCGTCGAACTCGGTGATCTCCCGAGTCGGCTGGTGCAGCACGGGTTCGCCGGCGATCACGATGGGGTGGATGGTCACGGCGAGCCAGTTTAGTCGGACCCTTCTGGTAGACCTGCATCAGACCGTGACGCGCCGACGTCGATGCCCACGTCGGCGGCGGCTTCCGTGGTTGAATGGCGCCCGCGGAAGAGCAAGGTCTGATTCGCCATGACGCCCGATTGAGAGGGACTCGGATGGACGCCGCGGAGTCGATGGCTGAGCCGCAGCCGTCGCCGCCGAAGCCCGTGCCCGGCCTGACCGAACGCGAGGTCGAGATCCTCGCCTTCGAGCGCCAGTGGTGGCGGCACGCCGGGGCGAAGGAGAACGCCATCCGCGACCGCTTCGACTTGTCTGCCACGCGCTACTACCAGCTCCTCAACAAGCTGCTGGAGAAGCCGGAGGCGATCGAAGCCGACCCGATGCTGGTGAAGCGGCTGCGCAAGACCCGCGCCGCCCGCCAGCGCAAGCGAGGCGCCCGGCGACTGGGGATCGAGCTGAAATGAGCGTGTTTTCGGGAATGTCCCGGCCGATGAAGGCCGCGGGCGTCGCCTTGGTCGGCGTGGCGATCATCGCCGCGGTCGTCGGCGGCATCACCGCGCTGAGCGGGGACAACGGGTCCAACGAGGCCGGGCCGAGCGGCACGGCGACGCAGCCGGGCACGTCCGGCGGGACGTCGGCGCCGCCCACGACGTCGTCGACGGCCACCCCGCCGTCGACGTCGACTTCGGCTTCGCCCACGCCGCCGTCGCCGACCACCCCGGCGCCCGGCCAGCCCACGCAGGGGCAGCCCGGCCAGCCCGGTGACCAGCAGGCGTCCAACAAGTGGGTGACCGTCCGGGTGTTCAACAACTCGACGATCAAGGGATTGGCGGACCGGGCGGCGGAGGACTTCCGCGGCGGCGGCTGGAACGTCAACGAGGTCGCCAACTACTCCCAGGGCGTCATCCCGACGACGACGGCGTTCTACCGCCCGGGCACCGACGAGGAAGCCGCGGCCAAGCAGCTCGCGCAGGAGTTCGGCATCAAGGCCGAGCCCCGCTTCCCGGGCATCGAGAGCGCCAGCCCCGGCGTGATAGTGATCGTGACGAAGGAATACGAGTCGGGCCACAAGGGCAGCTGACCTCGCACTTTGCAACGCAAAGCCGCACTTTCCCCGAGAAAGTGCGGCTTTGCGTTGCAAAGTGGGGTCAGTCGCCGGCCTGCGTCTTCGCGTACGCCTCCAGGGCCGCGAGCTGGGCCGGGTCGAGGCTCGGGCGGACCGTCTTGCGGGCCGTCTCCAGGTGCGCCGCGGTGACTTCGCGGGCCTCCAGCGACTCGCGCATCGCCGTCAGCGCCGCCTCGCGGATCAGCGCCGCGCAGTCGGCCGCCGAGTAACCGTCCAGAGTGGACGCCACGGCGTCGAGGTCCACATCGGACGCGAGCGGCGTGTTCTTCGAGGTGGCCTTGAGAATGGCGGCGCGGGCTTCGGCGTCCGGCGGCGGCACGTAGACGCGGCGTTCCAACCGGCCCGGTCGCAGCAGCGCGGGGTCGACCAGCTCCGGCCGGTTCGTCGCGCCCAGCACGACGACCTCGCGCATCGGCTCGACGCCGTCGAGCTCGGTGAGCAGTGCCGCGACCACGCGGTCGGCGACGCCCGAGTCCGACGACTGGCCGCGGCGCGGGGCCAGCGCGTCGATCTCGTCCAGGAAGATCAGCGACGGCGCGGCCTCGGCGGCCCGGCGGAACAGCTCCCGCACCGCGCGCTCGGACTCGCCGACCCACTTGTCCATCAGCTCGGCGCCCTTGACCGCGAAGACGTTCAGCGCGCCGGTGCCGGCCAGCGCCCGCACGAGGAACGTCTTGCCGCCGCCGGGCGGGCCGTACAGCAGCACACCGCGCGGCGGTTCGACGCCGAGCCGCGCGAACGAATCCGGGTACCGCAGCGGCCACAGCACCGCCTCGGTGAGCGACTGCTTGACGTCGACCATGTTCCCGACGTCGTCCAGGGTCAGGCCGCCGGTGGCCAGGTTGTCCGAAGTGGACATCGAGACGGGCCGGACGGTGGCCAGCGCGTCCAGCAGGTCCTGCTGCGAGATGCGCGGCTCCTCGGCCTCGCGCTGGCGCAACGCGGCTCGCAGCGCGGCGTCGCGCCGCAGGGCGATCAGGTCCGCGGCGACGAAGCCGGGCGTCCGCTCGGCGAGGACGCCGCAGTCGATGCCGGTGTCGAGCGGGACGTCGCGGAGCAGGACGTTCAGCAGTTCGCGGCGCGTCTTCGCGTCCGGCAGCGCGAGGGACAGCTCGCGGTCGAGCAGGTCGGCGGCGCGCAGGCGCGGGTCGGCGGACTCCGCGCGGGCCGTCGTCGCGACGACGGCGAAGCGTTCGCGCCGCAGCGCCGTCCGCAGCTCTTCGAGGACGACGGTCGCGACCGGCGGCGGCGTGGCCGCGGGCAGCAGCGCGTCGACGTCGGTGAGGAGCAGCACCGTGGGCCCGTCGGCCGCGCGGACGGCTTCGCGCAGGCGGGCGACCGCGACGTTCGGGTCGAGAACGGCGAGGTTCGGCGCGGCCAGCGGCACCACGCGGATGTCGGCCTCGTTCGCCACCGACCGCACGAGCGTCGCCTTGCCGACGCCCTCGGGACCGGAGAGCAGGACGCCGAGGTGGGCGGGCGCGCCCAGCCGGGCCAGCAGCTCGGGGCGGTGGAACGCCAGGTCGAACCACTCGGCGAGCTTGCGCGCGGAGGCCTCGGCGCCGATCAGGTCGGCCAGCGGGACGACGGGTTCGACGGTCTCCTCGACGACGACTTCGTCCTCGACGATCTCGGCGTCGATCCACTCCTCGGCCGCGGTGACGGCGGAAGTGCGGACGAGCGCGGTCGCCGTCCGCGGCGCGGCGGGTTCCGGGGCGGGCCGCGCGCCGTCGCGCCAGACGACCACTGTGGACGGTCCGACCGCGACGGTGCCGGCGGGCTCGGTCGCGGTGACGGTGAGCAGCTCGTTGGTCCAGGTGGCGCCGATCGCCCGCGACAGCTGCCCGCGCAGGCCGGCCGGGTCGGATCCCGGCTGCGGCGCGAGGTCCTGCGGCAGCAGGGAGACGGCGTCGCCGACGGTGAGCACCTTGCCGATGAGGGCGAGCCGCAGCATGTGCGGGCTGACCGAGACGCTGGCCAGCCGCGAGCCGGCCACGGTGACGGTCTTGGCCGCGGCGACGTCCGCGGGCGCGACGACGACCTCGGAGCCCTCGGTGACGCCGAGGTTCGACATGGTGACGTCGTCGGTGAGGACGACACCGGGCACATCGGCCTCATCGGTGGGCGCGGCGAGGGCGGCGCTGACCCGGGCCCCGGTGAGGTGCACGGCGTCCCAGGCCCGCAGGCCGAGCGCGTCGAGGACTTCGGGGTGCAACCGGACGACGCCGCGGCGGGTGTCCAGCGCGGACGGCGTGTGCCGGACGGTCAGCGTGATCTGCGGGTGGCTCACGCCGTTCACCCTAGCGATGCGGAGCGGCCCCAGGCGTCGAAGTAGGTGATGTCTTCCACCGCCGCGCGCGCCGCCGGACGGAAGTCGCGCTGGGTCGTGTAGGCGACGGCGAGCAGGCTGATCTGCAGGACGTCGCCGGGGATGCCGAGCAAGGCGGCGACGTCCGCTTCGTGGTCCTGGAGGTGGTAGCCGCAGATCGAGCTGCCGAGGCCGCGGTCGCGCAGGGCCAGCTGGAAGCTCCAGATGGCGGGGTAGGCGGAGCCGAAGTACGCGGACTGCGTGAAGGCGTCCGCCGGCGGCCGGCCGATCATGCAGGGGATGGCCAGCACGGGCACGCGGTGGAGGTTGCGCACGAGGTGCTGGGCGGAGGCGAGGGCGCGCGCTTCGACAAGGTGGCCGTACTTCGCCCAGGCCGCTTCGGCGGTCTCGCGGTTGTAGGCGGCGATCGCGGCTTTGGTGTCCGCGTCGCGCACGAGCAGCCAGCGAAACCGATCGGCCATGCTGCCGGCGGCGGGGGCCTGCTGGGCAACGCGGAGGCAGTCGTCCACCACGTCCTGGGGGACCGCGCGGTCGAGGTCGAGCTTGCGGCGAACGGATCGGGTGGTGGTCAGTACGGTCTCGGCGTCCATACTTACAGTGTATGCGTACAGTGTAAGTATGGTCCTGAACCGTGAGAAAGTCCTGGACGTGGCCCTCCGGCTGGCCGACGAGCAGGGCTTGGCGGCGCTGTCGATGCGCAAGGTCGCGGCCGCGGCCGGCGTCGAGGCGATGTCGCTGTACAACCACGTCGAGAACAAGGGAGACCTGCTCGACGGGCTCACCGCGCGGGTCTTCGAAGAGGTGCCGCTGCCGGATCCCGCGTTGCCGTGGGACGCCCGGCTGCGGTCGCTGGCCGCCGGGCTGCACGCGAGCTTCACCCGGCACCCGGTGGTGGTCCGGGCCCTGGCGGCGCAGGACGCGAACCCACGCTCGGCGGGGGCGTTGCGGGTGATCGACGCGCTGCTGCGCGCGTTGCTCGACGCGGGCTTGACCGAGGAAGCCGCGGCCCGCAGCTACCGGTCGCTGCTGGGGATGCTGTTCGGCTCGGTGCTCACCGGCGCGGCCGCGGCCGGCGACGCGAAGGCCGAGCGCGCGGAGCCGGTGGTCGCGTACTTCCGCCGGATGGCGACGGCCGAGGAACTGCCGAGCCTGCGCCGCGTGCTGCCCGCGCTGGAGACGGGCGACTGCGTGCAGGACTTCGGCTACCAGCTGGACCTGCTGATCGGCGGGCTACTTGCGGCGCAGGCCGATCTGGCGCCATGAGCGGCGTCGCGGGCCCTGGCCGTTCTCCGAGGGGCCTCGGGGAGTCCGGACCGTCTCCCGCGGCAACCGGACCGCGCGCATCGCCGCGCCCGCCACTCGACGGCGCAGCGGGGGACGCAACCCCAGCCGGCGCGGCGACCGGGCCCGGCGGATGGCCCGGCGCTCGCGCGGCGGGACCGTCCACGCCTCCGGGTGCGCGGCCAGCCACCGGTGCCGGTACACCGAGTACGGGATGTGCGCCAAGTACAGGACCATCGCCGCGATCAGGGCGACCAGCGGGAACTGGATGATCGCCGCCGCCAGCAGGGCGACGCCGATCAGCAGCGGGGCGATCGCCTTCGCCGGGGCCTTGACCGTCTTCAGCGACAGCGTCGGGATGCGGCTGATCAGCAACGCCGCGATCGCGATCGTCCACGCCCACACGACGTACTGCGAGGACCACCACCCGGAACCCCACTGCAGGTACGCCACCAGCGGCAGCATCGCCAGCAGACCACCGGCCGGAGCCGGGACGCCGACGAAGAACTCGCTCGCGTACGGCGGCTGCTCGGTGTCGTCCAGCAGCGTGTTGAACCGGGCCAGCCGCAGGATCATGCAGACGGCGAAGATCAGCGACGCCACCCAGCCGATCCGGTCCGCGCCCGTCTGCCACACGTAGATGACCAGCGCCGGCGCGACGCCGAACGAGATGCCGTCGGACAGCGAGTCCAGCTCCGCGCCCATCTTCGACGTCGCGTCGAGGAGGCGGGCGATCCGGCCGTCCAGGCTGTCGAGCACCGCCGCGATGCCGATCGAGGCGATCGCCATCGCGTAGTTCTTCGTCAGCGCGAACTGCACGGCCGACAGCCCGGCGCACAGCGCGAGCACGGTGATGGCGTTCGGCAGCAGCCGGACGCCGGGGGTGGTCACGCGGACCATCGATCAGCCTTTCGCAGGCGCGGCAGGGAGTTCGGCGATCACGGTCTCGCCGCCGATCGTGCGCTGGCCCTTGGAGACCAGCACCGTCGAGCCCGGCGGAAGGTAGAGGTCGACCCGCGAGCCGAACCGGATGATGCCGTAGGTCGCGGCGGCGCCGACCTTGTCGCCCTCGCGGATCTCGCAGAGGATGCGGCGCGCGACCAGCCCGGCGATCTGCACGACGACGAGCTCGTGGCCGTCTTCGGTGCGCATCAGCACGGAGTTGCGTTCGTTGTCGTCGCTGGCCTTGTCCAGGTCGGCGGAGAGGAACTTGCCCGGCCGGTAGGCGACGCGCTCGATCACGCCGTTCGCCGGCACGCGCTGGACGTGCACGTCGAACACCGAGAGGAACACCGACACGCGCATCCGCGGCTCGGCCGGCAGGCCCAGCTCGGCGGGCGGGACGGCTTCCTCGATCAGCGACACGAGCCCGTCGGCCGAAGCCAGCGCGACGCCGTCGCGCGGCGGCGGGACCCGCTTCGGCTCGCGGAAGAACGCGGCGGTGGCCACGGTCGCGAGCGCCCCGACGAGCCCGAGGCGCTTGGAGAACCGGCGCGCGAGCAGCGTCGCGGCGACCCCGCCCGCCACGAACGGGCGGCCGGCCGGGTGCATCGGCGGCAGCGTCTCGCGGGCGAGCTGGAGGGCGTGCGCGACTGGGTTGCCGGCGGGCTCCGGCCGGGTGCCGCTCATGGTCGGGTCCCCTGGTTTCGTGTCGGAAGGAGGTGTCGGCGCCGGGGTCCGGCGGCCGCGTACGGGCGCCACCACGCTACCGCTGCCCCAGGCAGGGCTCGCCGCGTGCCCCTGGTCGGCTCCCTCGCGAGGGTGTCCCCGCAGCGGGTGGGAGGGGCCACATCCCGGTAACGCATGGTCGAATTCAGCGACAACTCTCAGTAGTTGACGCCGTTCGGGGCGCTGCCGAGAGCCTCGGGAGGGGACGATGACCGATCACCGCGATCCAGCCGACGCCCGCCTCGACGAGCTGTTCGGCGCGTGGCGGGCGGAGATCGACGAGGTGCCGCTGCCGACCCTGGTGGATCCGCTGCGCGCCGTCGACGTGGTGATCGAAGCGATGAAGGGGAACCGGGGCCGGGTGCATCCGCCCCCCGACGGCGCATGCACCCGGCCACCGGGAGATGCGCGTGAAGAAGCAGTTTAGCGGCTGATCGCCGGTTGATCACCGAATGTCCGAGTAAAAGTTACGAACGGTCACTCGGACGGCGGCCGACACCGGTTACGAGCCGCAGGATCGCCAGCAGCACGACGGCGCCGAGGATGGCCACGCCGAAGCTGGGGAAGTCGAAGTCGAACGTCTTCGACTGGCCGGTCGCGAGCCGGTAGAACAGCCCGCCCAGTGCCGCGCCGACCACGCCGACGAGCACGCTGACCAGGCAACCCTGCCGGCGCCGGTCCCGGCCGCCGACGACCAGGTTGGCGGCCCAGCCGACGATCGCCCCGAAGATCACCCATGCGACGAAACCCATGGCGGGAGCTTACGCGAGCGCTTGTACAAGAGCCATTGCACAAGAGCTCTTGTACAACTACTCTTGTGTGTCATGGTGAGGGAAGAGAACGTCCGGGAGATCCGGGACTCCAAGGCACTGGCCGCCATCGCGCACCCGCTGCGCCACCGGCTGCTGGACCTGCTGCACCTCGACGGTCCGGCGACGGCGTCGCTGCTGGCCGAGAAGACGGACCAGGCGGTGGGGAACATCAGCCACCACCTCAAGGTGCTGGCGGCCAGCGAACTCATCGAGGAGGCGCCCGAGCTGGCCCGGGACCGCCGGGAACGGTGGTGGCGGCGGACCTCCAGCGCGATCAAGTGGGGTGCGCAGGACTTCCCCGACGACCCGATCGCCGAGGCGGCCGAGGTGCTGACCCTCGACCACCAGCACGCGATCGCCCGCGAGTGGCTGGCCAAGCGCGAGACCTACCCGGCCGAGTGGCGCGGGGCGCTGTTCAGCATCGACGGCTGGAGCCGGCTGTCCGTCGCCGAACTGGCCGAGCTGAACGACCGGATCGTCGCCATGCTCGCCGAGTACCGCGACCGCACCCCGCCGGACGACGGCGTCGAACGCCGTCCGGTCTTCTTCGCCGCGCGGGCTTCGCTGGGTCAGCCGTGAAGGGGCTCTGGGGGAACAGGGACTTCCGGCTGCTCTGGACCGGCGAGACCACGAGCATGCTCGGCAGCATGGTCGCGAGCACGGCGTTGCCGCTGGTCGCGGTGGTCACGCTGCGGGCGAGCACCTTCGAAGTCGCGCTGCTGACGGCGGTCGCCTGGCTGCCGTGGCTGGTCGTCGGCCTGCCCGCCGGCGCGTGGGTCGACCGGCTGCCGAAGCGCCCGGTCATGCTGGTCTGCAACACGGTGTCGATGGCGGTGTTCGGCAGCGTCCCGCTCGCGGCCGCCTTCGGGGCGCTGACCATGCCCTTCCTGCTGGCCGCGGCCCTGCTCGGTGGCGTCGCGAAGGTGTTCTTCACCCTCGCCTACCGGGCCTACCTGCCCGTTCTCCTCGGCCAGGAGGACCTCCTGGAAGCCAACGCGAAGCTGCAGGGCAGCGAGTCCGCGACCCAGGTCGGCGGGCCCGGCCTGGCCGGGCTGCTGGCCCAGGCGTTCGGCCCGGTCAGTGGCATCCTCGCCGACGCGGTCAGCTTCGGCGTCTCCGTGCTGTGCGTGCGGGCGATCCGGGTGCGCGAGACCGTGGCCCCGGTGGCGCGGACGCCGTTGCGCAGTCAGATCGCCGAAGGCCTGCGGTTCGTCGCGGGCGACCGGTACCTGCGGTCGCTGATGGTCTTCAGCGCGGTGTCGAACCTCGCGCTGACCGGCTACAGCTCCATCCAGATCGTCTTCCTGTCCCGCACACTCGGCGCGGCGCCCGGCCTGGTCGGGCTGGTGCTCGCGCTCGCCGCGGCCGGCGGGGTCCTCGGCGCGGTGCTGGCCGGACGGCTCGGCGCGCGCTTCGGCACCGCGAGGGCGTTCCTCCTGTGCGAGGTGGCCGCGGCGCCGATGATGGTGCTCGGGCCGCTGAGCGGACCGGGCTGGCGGCTGTCGCTGTTCGTCCTCGGCGTGTTCGGCGTCTGCGCCGGTGTCGTCGCCTCGAACGTGCTGACCACGACGTTCCGGCAGCAGTACTGCCCGCCGGAGCTGTTCAGCCGGATCACCTCGAGCGCCTCGCTCGCCGCCTACGGCACGATCCCGCTGGCCGGCGTCCTCGGCGGCGTGCTCGGCGAAGTGATCGGCGTCCGCGAGACGCTCTGGGTGGCGTCCGTGGTGCTGGTCGCCGCGCTCCCGGTCCTCGCGCCCTTCCGGAAGCTGCGGGAGTTCCCGGTCAGAGCAGCAGGACGTCCACCTCTTGCCCTTCCTCGGCCGACGTGACGTCCTCCGGCAGCACGATCAGGCAGTTGGCCTGCGTGAACGCGGCCAGCAGGTGCGAGCCCGGCCCGCCGCGCGGCCCGACGACCCCGGTGACCTCGCGGTCGGACGGCGTGAACACGCCCCGGCGGTACTGACGGCGGCCGGCCGGCGAGGACATCGCCTCGAGCAGCCGGGCCCGCACGCGCCGGCGCGAGACGTCGGTGTGGCCCATGGCCGTCAGCAGCGCCGGGCGCAGGAACGCCTCGAACGACACGAGCACGCTGACGGGGTTGCCGGGCAGGGTCACGACCGGCACGCCCTGCCAGCGTCCGCGGCCCTGCGGCCCGCCCGGCTGCATCGCGATCTTCGCGAACTCGACGCCCTGGCCGGACAACGCGTCCTTCACCACTTCGTACGCGCCCGCGCTGACTCCGCCGGAGGTGACCAGCAGGTCGGCGTCGGCGAGCTTCGGCTCGATGACCTTGCGGAACTCCTCGACGTCGTCGACGACGCTGCGGACCACCTCGACCTCGCAACCGAGGCCGCGGATGGCCGCGGCGAGCATCACGCTGTTCGACTCGTAGATCTGGCCGTGCCGCAGCGGCGCGGGCGCGTCGATCAGCTCGGTGCCGGTGGAGGCGACCAGCACCCGCAGCGGCCGGTGCACCCGCACCTCGGCGAGCCCGACCGCGGCCGCCAGGCCCAGCTGGGAGTGCCCGAGGACGGTCCCGGCGTGCAGCGCGACGCTGCCGGCGACGACGTCTTCGCCGGTCCGCCGGATGTGCGCGCCCTCCTGGGCGGCCGCGGAGATGGTGACGGTCTCGGTCCCGCCGTCGGTGTCCTCGACCATCACGACGGCGTCCGCGCCGGGCGGCAGCGGCGCGCCGGTCATGATCCGGTGCGCGGTGCCCGGCTCGAGCGGCCGGACGTCGACCCGGCCCGCCGGGATGTCGTCGGCGACCGGCAGGGTCACCGGGGCCCGCGCGACGTCGGCGGCGCGGACCGCGTAGCCGTCCATCGCGGAGTTGTCGAAGGGCGGGAGGGACACGCCGGCCCGCACGTCCTCGGCCAGCACGAGGCCGGCCGCGGCGGCGAGGGGCAGGGCGGTCGCGGGAGAGGTGCCCAGGAGCGCGGCCACCTCGTCGCGGTAGTCGTCGACGGAGATCACCGGACCATCCTCCCCGCCATTCACGGTCGTGCAAGACTCTGCCCCGTTACGAGCACGTACAGGGGAGAGCACGCATGCAGGTCGGAGTCCGTCAACAGCCCTCGTTCGCCGTCGCGCGGCTGATGCTGGCGCCCGGGGAGCCGTGCCAGGTCGAGTCCGGCGCCATGATGGCCACCAGCTACGGCGTGCAGGTCCAGTCGCAGGCCCAGGGCGGGATCATGAAGGGCCTCGGGCGCGCGTTCCTCTCCGGCGAGTCCTTCTTCATCTCCACCTTCACCGCGCCGCAGAACGGCGGCTGGGTCGACGTCGCGGCCAACCTGCCCGGCGACATCCAGGTGATCACCCTCGACGGCCGCACCGGCTGGGCCGTCACCCGCGGGTGCTGGCTCGCGTCGTCGCACGGCGTGCAGACGGAGACCAAGTGGGGCGGGATGAAGAACCTGATGGGCGGCGAAGGCGGGTTCCTGACCCACGCCACCGGTCAGGGCCAGCTGCTCGTCTCCTGCTACGGCGCCGTCGAGACGATCACGCTGCAGCAGGGCGAGATGGTGACCATCGACACCGGGCACGTCGTCGCGTACGCCGACACCGTGCAGTACCAGATCCGGAAGGTCGCGACGGGCATCATCCAGTCCATGAAGAGCGGTGAAGGCCTCGTCTTCGACTTCGTCGGTCCCGGCCAGATCATGACGCAGACACGCAACCCGTCCGCGCTGATCAGCTGGATCATCTCCCACGTCCCGTCCCGCTGATGCGCGTCCAGACCCGGCACACGCCCGGCTTCGGCGTCGCCCGCGTGCTGCTCGACCCGGGCGAGTCGGTGCAGGCCGCGCCGGCCACGCTGCTCGCCAGCCGATTCGGCGTCACCGAGGCGCCGGCGGGCCGCGGCGGCGTCCGCGCGGGCAAGTCCGCGGCGACCGTCTACACCGCACCGGCCGACGGCGGCTGGCTCGACTTCGCGCCGCTGCGCCCCGGCGACGTCTACCCGCTCGACCTCGGCGGCGGCACGGGCTGGTCGGTGCACCGCGACGCCGTGCTGGTCCGGCCGTCGACGGTCCGGCACGACGCCGGCTGGGCGCCGCTGCAGCAGCTCTTCGGCGCCGACTCCGGGTTCCTCGAGCACTACAGCGGAACCGGGCCGCTCGTGCTGGCCGCGCCCGGCCCGGTGGACGCGTTCGAGCTCGGTCAGGGCGAGCTGGTCACCGTCCGGCCGGACTACCTGCTGGCCTACCCCGACAGCGTCCAGTGCCGGCTGCGGGCGCTCGATCCCGGCGGGCCGCAGTCGCTGCGCACGGGCGAAGGGCTCGCGGTCGACTTCGCCGGGCCCGGGACGGTGCTCGTGCAAGCGCGGAACAGACGCCTTTCTTCGACGTGATCTTCAAACGAATTGCCCATTGCCGAGGGCAATAATTCCGGTAGCGTGATTGGCACTTCCGCCGCTGGCATCCGCTCGGGCCAGCGGATCCTTTGTGCTGAGGGAGGGCGCCGTGGCTGTCGGCACCGTCAAATGGTTCAACTCGGAAAAGGGCTACGGGTTCATCGAATCCACCGACGGTCCGGACGTGTTCGTCCACTATTCGGCCATCCAGGCCGAAGGATTCCGCACTTTGGACGAAGGCGACCGCGTCGAGTTCGAAGTCCAGTCCGGGCGCGACGGGCGTAGTCAGGCGGCGGACGTCCGCAAGGTGTCATAGCAGCTTCCGGGGTCCGGGGGCGGGCTCCGGGCGGGGTCTGGGGGCTGCACCCCCAGGCGGCGCAGCAGCGCTGATCACCCGATTGGCGAACCCCCGGCAGCCTGCGAACCTGGGACGTTAGGCTGCCGGGCGTGACAGGCGATGTGTCGGGGGACCTCACCGGTCGCCGGCTGGGCAACTACCGCATCGACGGGGTGCTCGGCAAAGGCGGCATGAGCGTGACCTACAAGGCCACGGACGTGCGTCTCGGCCGCAAGGTGGCGCTGAAGGTCATCGGTGACCACCTCGGGGCCGACGCCGAGTTCCGCGAGCGGTTCGTCGACGAGGCGCGCAACACGTCCGCGATCGACCACGCCAACGTCGTGCCGCTGTACGACTTCGGCGAGCTCGACGGCATGCTCTACATCGCCATGCGCATGGTCGACGGCGGCGATCTCGCCGGGTTGATCTCCGGTGGCCCGATCGCCCCCGCGCGCGCGTTGACGATGCTCGACCAGGTCGCGGACGCCCTCGACACCCTGCACAACCGTGGTCTGGTCCACCTCGACGTCAAGCCGGCCAACGTGCTCGTCACGAAGAAGGAGACGTCGCGCGAGCACGTGTACGTCGCCGACTTCGGGCTGACGCGCCGCGGCGCGACGGGGCACCGCACGCGCGGCGGCGACTTCCTCGGCTCGCCGACGTACGCGGCGCCCGAGCACCTGCGCGGCGAGCCGCTGGACGGGCGCACCGACCAGTACGCGCTGACGTGCGTCCTCTACGCGTGCCTGACCGGCAGCCCGCCGTTCAAGGGCGACGTGCCGACGGTGATCAAGGGCCACCTCAACGGCGACCCGCCGTCGATCTCCCGGGTGGTCGCGCTGCCGCCGGCGATCGACGAGGTGGTCCGCCGCGGGATGGCCAAGAACCCGGCCGACCGCTACCCCAGCTGCGTCGAGATGATCGCGGCGGCCCGCCGTGCGCTCGGAGCCCAGGCGGCGTCGGACACCCCACCGGGCCCGCCCGGGTCCAATTCGGGTGGAATCCCCGCGCCGCAGCGCCATGGTCAGGTACAACAGGGGCCGCACCAGAACAGCGCACCGCAGGGAGAGGGGGCCCCCGTGCACCCGTACGGAGGACAGCAGCAGCCCGGCTACGGCCAGGGCCCCGGTCCCGGCGGTCCGCAGGGCCCGCCTGGCATGCCGCCTCAAGGCATGCCGCCGCAGGGCCCGCCGCCCGGGTACGGCTATCCGCAGCAGCAGGGCATGCCGCCGCAGGGCCCGCCCCCGGGGTACGGCTACCCGCAGCAGCAGGGCATGCCTCCGCAGGGCTACGGTCAGGACCCGATGCGGCTGCGCCCCCCGATGCCCGCGGGCGGCGCGGGCGCGTTCCACCAGCCGAAGAGCGGCGGCGGCAAGAAGTGGATCTTCATCGCGCTCGGTGTGCTGGTGCTGGCGGGCCTGGTCGTCGGCGCGATCTTCCTGTTCAGCGACAGCGGCAGCGGAGGCGGCGGCACGACGACGGCCCCGAACATCCCGGTCGGCCCGGGTGACTCGCAGGGCAACCCGACCTCGTCGCTGAACGCGCCGCCGACGTCGATCTCCATCAAGCCGGGCAACTGACCCCTCCCGGAGGTCAGGTCAGCGCAGCCGATCCGGTCGCCCACATGTCATGAAAGGGTCGTTCACCTCGTCAGACGACATGAACGACCCTTTCATGACATCGCCGCGACGCCGGGCAGACCGCGCGGCCACGACTTTGCCGGAGCCCTGACCTCGGATGCCGTGAACGAGTCGTTCATAGCGCCGGGCGGCCGCTTGATCGTGCCGCGCTGAGCAGGTCTTCTTGCACTCTCCATCCGAGAGTGCTAAACACGGTGTTGGCACTCGACGCCGTCGAGTGCCAAAGGTCGGGACGGTGAGGCTGACCCCCACCCGGGTCCAGTCGTCCGTCGCGGGCACCGAGCCTGGCCGAGGAAGAGTCCTGCTGCCGCCGCTGTAGACAGCGCGGCGGTGGCGCCCAATACCGGAGGACCACACCGCAATGGCCAAACTGATCGCGTTCGACGAGGACGCCCGCCGCGGTCTCGAGCGCGGCTTGAACACCCTCGCCGAAGCCGTCAAGGTGACCCTCGGCCCGCGGGGCCGGAACGTCGTGCTCGAAAAGAAGTGGGGCGCGCCGACCATCACCAACGACGGTGTCTCCATCGCCAAGGAGATCGAGCTCGAGGACCCGTGGGAGAAGATCGGGGCCGAGCTCGTCAAGGAGGTCGCCAAGAAGACCGACGACGTCGCGGGTGACGGCACCACCACCGCCACCGTGCTCGCCCAGGCCCTCGTCCGCGAGGGGCTGCGCAACGTCGCCGCCGGCGCCGACCCCATCTCGCTGAAGCGTGGCATCGAGGCGGCCGTCGAGGCCGTCACCGAGCAGCTGCACAAGGCCGCCGTCCAGATCGAGACCAAGGAGCAGATCGCTGCTACCGCCTCGATCTCGGCCGCTGACCGCACCATCGGCGAGCTGATCGCCGAGGCGCTGGACAAGGTCGGCAAAGAAGGCGTCGTCACCGTCGAGGAGAGCAACACCTTCGGCCTCGAGCTCGAGCTCACCGAGGGCATGCGCTTCGACAAGGGCTACATCTCCGGTTACTTCGTGACCGACCCGGAGCGTCAGGAAGCCGAGCTCGAGGACCCGTACATCCTCCTCTTCGGCTCCAAGATCTCCACCGTCAAGGACGTCCTGCCGCTGCTGGAGAAGGTCATCCAGTCCGGCAAGCCGCTGCTGATCATCGCCGAGGACGTCGAGGGCGAGGCCCTGGCCACCCTCATCGTCAACAAGATGCGCGGCACCTTCAAGTCCGTCGCCGTCAAGGCCCCGGGCTTCGGTGACCGCCGCAAGGCGATCCTGCAGGACATCGCGATCCTGACCGGTGGCCAGGTCATCTCCGAGGACGTCGGCCTCAAGCTGGAGAACGCGGACCTGTCCCTGCTGGGCAAGGCCCGCAAGGCCGTCATCACCAAGGACGAGACGACCATCGTCGAGGGTGCGGGCGACGCCGACCAGATCCAGGGTCGCGTCAACCAGATCCGCGCCGAGATCGACAACTCGGACTCGGACTACGACCGCGAGAAGCTGCAGGAGCGGCTCGCGAAGCTGGCCGGCGGCGTGGCCGTCATCAAGGCCGGCGCCGCGACCGAGGTCGAGCTGAAGGAGCGCAAGCACCGCATCGAGGACGCGGTGCGCAACGCGAAGGCCGCCGTGGAAGAGGGCATCGTCGCCGGTGGTGGCGTGGCCCTGATCCAGGCCGCCGAGGCCGCGTTCGCGGGCCTGAAGCTCGAGGGCGACGAGGCCACTGGCGCCAACATCGTCAAGGTGGCCGTCGAGGCCCCGCTCAAGCAGATCGCGATCAACGCCGGCCTCGAGGGCGGCGTCGTGGTGGAGAAGGTCAAGGGCCTGCCGCAGGGTCACGGCCTCAACGCCGCCACGGGTGTCTACGAGGACCTGCTCGCCGCCGGCGTGCCGGACCCGACGAAGGTCACCCGCTCCGCGCTGCAGAACGCCGCGTCCATCGCGGCGCTGTTCCTGACCACCGAGGCCGTCGTGGCGGACAAGCCGGAGAAGGCTTCGGCCGCTCCCGCCGACCCGTCCGGTGGCATGGGTGGCATGGACTTCTGAGCCACGCCTGAAAAGAGCCCGGTCCGCTTCGGCGGGCCGGGCTTTTTCTATGGTTATGGTCGGGTGAAGAACCAGACGGCGTAGGCGCCCAGGATGACGACGCCGAGCGCGAGCACGCCGAGGCCCCCGAGCCAGGCGGTGCTCGCTTCTTCGGCTTCGAGCGCGACGACGATGGCGCCGATGCCGGTGAGCAGGATCCAGATGGCCAGTCCGGCGGCGGTGTAGAGGACGGTCTTGGTGACGCTGGTGCTGCCGGTGTCGTCGAAGGCGAGGACGACGAGGGCGGAGAAGGCGGTCAGCCCCAGCCCCGCGATCAGGTAAAGCCCGCCCAGAATCCCGACGACGACCTTCGCCGCCGTTCTGCTGCCTTGATCCACGACCGCGAACCCTAACCCCTCATCCGGGGTTCACGTCGAGCTTTTTGGGCTGGCCGGAGTAGGGGTGTACGCCGAACGGCCCGGACGTCCCCTTGGCGTCCGGGCCGTTCCTCGTGACTCGCCGCGTCCCCCGACGGCGGCGTTCCCCGCGCCCCCGCGCCCCCGCGCGAGTGTCTTCGGTGCACCCCCGGTGTCCGGCGGGCACCGGCTCCCCCTGCGAGCCGGCGCCCGCCCGGCGTCAGGAGTCCTCTTCGGGCGTCAGAATCGCGGCGGCGACGTAGACGGGGATGGCGATCCCGACGGAGAGAAAGACGGCGGCGACCATGCCGATGCGCAGGACGCTGGCGTCGATGCCGAGGTAGGTGGCCCAGCCCCCGCAGACACCGGTGAGCATCTTGTCGCTCTTGCTGCGGCGGAGCTTCTTGGTGGTTTCCGGGGTGTACACGCTGTTCGTCATGCAGCAATAGTGGCTCGGAGCGAGGTGCGGCCACATCGGGAACGGCCCCGACCCCGACCCTGAACTTGACCTCGGGGAAAACCGGATGCTCCCCGGGGCCGAACGTGAGTTGTCCCCAGGCGGGCCGTGATGTGGACAGCTCGCTGCCGCGGGTCCGATTTTCCGGCTTCCGTCGGTGGTCGCCGATAAGATGGACTCGGGGCAGCCCCCCTGGGAGCGGCGGGGGAGGTTTGGTCCCGTGGCGGCGGGATTGCCGCAGCATCGGCCGCAAGTCCGGCCCGGCCGGCCGAAAACCACGTGCTCCCGGCCCCGGCCGCCCGGTACAACTTCGGACCATGAAGCACGACACCCCGGAGTTCGCCGCGATCGCCGAGCGGGGCACGATCCTGCGCTGCCAGGTCGGGTCCGGGCTGCACGGTACCGCCGTCGACGGTCAGGACGACCGCGACGAAATGGGCCTGTGCGTGGAACCCGCCGAGTACGTCAGCGGGCTTCGGCGCTTCGAGCAGTACGTCTTCCGTACCCAGCCCGAAGGCGTCCGGTCCGGGCCCGGCGATCTCGACCTCATCGTCTACTCGCTGCGCAAGTGGATGCGGCTCGCGCTCACCGGGAACCCGACCATCCTGCTGCCGTTGTTCGTGCCCGCGCACGAGATCGTTCGGATCACCGAACTCGGCCACGAACTGCGTGCGAACGCTACGAAGATCGTCTCGCGGCAGGCCGGGCTGCGGTTCGCCGGCTACCTGCGGACCCAGCGGCAGCGAATGCTCGACGGTGCGATCAAGGTCAACCGGCCGGAGCTCGTCGAGAAGTACGGCTTCGACACCAAGTACGCCATGCACATGGTGCGCCTCGGTGTGCAGGGCGTCGAACTGCTCGAAACCGGCCGGATGACGCTGCCGATCGCCGAACCCTGGCTGACCTGGCTGCGCGATCTGCGGCGGGGGAAGCACACGCAGGACGAAGCCCTCGCGGCCGCCGCCGAGCTGGAAGACCGGCTCGGCCGCCTGGTCCGGGGTGCCTCGCCCCTGCCCGAAGAGCCGGACCGGGACTGGGCCGACCGGTGGCTCGTGCGGGCCTACGGCTCGGCCTGGCAAGCGGCGGCGTGACGTCGTGAGTGAGAAACCGTTTTCTCACTCACGACAACCCGCGCACCCGCTCGAGCCTGGCTTCCCACGCGGCTCGCACCTCGGGTGCCGCCGGATATGCGTCCGTCGGTTCCGGAGCTTGACGCAGCACCGGCAGATATCCGTCCACAGGGGACAATGCTGACGCGCAGACGTCCCCCTCCAGCAACGAAATCGTCCCCAGGCCACACGCGAACTCCAGCGAAGGCAACGCGCCCGCCAATGCCAGCCCCGCCGCCAAGCCGACGCTCGTCTCCACCGCCGACGACACCACGCACGGCAGCCCGCACGCCTCCGCGACCTCCAACGCCCGCCGCACGCCGCCGAGGGGGGACACCTTCAGCACCGCGATGTCCGCCGCTCCCGCGACCGCCACCTTCAGCGGGTCCTCCGCGCGGCGGATCGATTCGTCGGCGGCGATGCGGACCGAGACCCGCCGGCGGACCGCCGCCAGGTCCTCGATCGTCGGGCACGGCTGCTCCGCGTACTCCAGCCCGCCCGCCGCCTTGTCGAGGTCCGTGATCGCGCGGACCGCCGTGTCGACGTCCCACGCCATGTTCGCGTCGACGCGGACCGCGCCGGACGGGCCGAGCGCGTCGCGGACCGCCGACACCCGGTCGCAGTCGTCGGACAGGGACGACCGCGGGTCCGCGACCTTCACCTTCGCCGTGCGGCAGCCGGACGCGCGGACCAGTTCGTAGGCCTTCTCCGCGCCGACGACCGGCACCGTCGTGTTCACCTCGACCCGGTCGCGGACCGGCGCCGGCCAGCCCGACTCGCTCGCCTCCAGCGCCGCGTGCAGCCACGGCACGCTCTCGGCGTCCGAGTAGTCGGCGAACGGGCAGAACTCGCCCCAGCCCGCCGGGCCGGGCAGCAGCACGCCTTCCCGGACGGTGATGCCGCGAAAGCGGTTGCGCAGGGGGATCGCGTAAACCTTCATCGCCGCCGATCATGCCATCCCGACTTGCGGCGAACGGCTGCCGAACAGCGCGTTTCCGGCAAGAATGTTCCCGTGGTCCTCGACTTCCGCGTGCTGGGTCCGGCCGAGGTCACGGCAGACGGCCACCCGGTGCCGCTCGGGGGCAGCCGGCCGTTGATCGTGCTGGCCGGGCTTTTGCTGCGCGCGAACCGGGTCGTGCCGGTCGACGAGCTCGGCCGCTGGCTCTGGAACGACGACCGCCGCCGCTCCAAAGGCGCACTCCAGACGTACGTGCTGCGCCTGCGCCGCGCCCTCGGCGACCAGGTCGCGATCCGCACCGAGAGCGGCGGCTACCTCATCGAGATCGACGACGACCTCCTCGACCTGTCCCGGTTCCGCGCCCTCGCCACCCGGGGCAAGGCCGCGGTGGATCGCGGCGAAAGCCGCCAGGCGGCCGCGCACTTCGCCGACGCGCTCGCGCAGTGGCGCGGCCCGGCGCTGCTGAACGTCGAGTCGGACGCGCTGCACCGCGACGAGGTCGGCCAGCTCGCCGAAGAACGGCTGCGCGTGCGCGAACAGTGGGCCGACGCCCTGATCGACGTCGGCGAGTACGGCACCGTCGTCCCCGAACTGACCCGGCTGACCAGGGAAAACCCGCTGCGGGAGCGGCTGCACGAGCAGCTGATGGTCGCGCTGTACCGGTCGGGCCGCCAAGCCGAGGCGCTCGACGTCTACCGCCGGATCAGCGCCGTGCTGGCCGAGGAGCTCGGGCTCGACCCCGGGCCCGCGCTGCAGCGCACCCGCCAGGCCATCCTGACCGGCACCGACGACGGCCACGTCACCCCGGCGCGCTACCGGCTGGGCGCCGAGCCGCAGGTGCCGCACCAGCTGCCCGCCGACCTGCCGACGTTCTCCGGGCGCGAGTGCGACCTCAAGGCGTTGCACGCGCTGCTGCCGGAGGCGATCGACGCCGACACGTCGACACCCATCGCGTCCGTCGAGGGCATGGGCGGCATCGGCAAGACGACCCTGGCCGTGCACTTCGCGCACGAGATCGCCGACCGGTTCCCCGGCGGGCAGGTCTACCTCAACCTGCGCGGCTACGGGCCTGGCGAGCCGATCGAGCCGTCGGCGGCGCTGGAGGCGATGCTGACCGCGCTCGGCGTGCCGTGCGAGGCGATCCCCGGCGACCTCGACGGCCGCGCGGCGAGCTGGCGGACGCACAGCGCGGGCCGGCGGCTGCTGGTCCTGCTCGACAACGCCAACCGCACCGAGCAGGTGCGCCCGCTGCTGCCGGGGCCGGGCTGCCTGGTCGTCATCACGAGCCGCTGGCAGCTGCGGGGGCTGGTCGCGACGCACGGCGCGCGGCGGATCGCGCTGGCGGAAATGGGTGAAGAGGACGCCGTCGAGCTGCTCGCGTCGACGATCGGCCGAGACCGCGTCGCGCGTGATCCCGCCGCGACCGAACGGTTCGTGCGCTACTGCGGCGGGCTGCCGTTGGCGATCCGGATCCTCGCCGTGCGGGCGGCGCAGTTCCCGGACCTGGCGCTCGACGAGTTCGTCGACTCGCTGGACGCCGACCTGCTCGGCTCGTTCGACCTCGCCGACGGCGAAGGCACGAACATCCGGTCGGTGTTTTCGTACTCCTACCAGGCGCTGGAGCCGTCGACGGCGCGGCTGCTGCGGCTGCTCGGGCTGCCCACCGGCGTCGACTTCACCGCGCCGGCGGCGGCCGCGGTCGCCGGTCTGGACCTCGTGGCGACTCGGCCGAAGCTGGAGACCCTGGCCGCCGCGCACCTGCTCGCCCAGCCGCGGCCCGGGCGCTATCAGTTCCACGACCTCATCCGCGCGTACGCGGGCGAAGTCGCTTCGCAGGTCGACACGGCGTCCGAGCGCGACGCGGCATTGGACCGGCTGCTGGACTGGTTCCTGGCGTCGGCGCTGAACGCGTCGCGCCGGATGCGGCCGGAGCGCTACTACCGGCTGCTGGAGCTGGACGACCTCGCCGGCGGCCTGTCCTTCGCCGGGTACCACGACGCTTTGGACTGGTTCGGCGAAGAGGCGGGCAACCTGATCGCCGCGGTGCACCTGGCGCGGAGCCGGCGGGACGACGTCTGCTGGAAGCTCGCCTGGCTGCTGCAAAGCTACTTCGTGACGCGCTCGCGGCTCGACGACTGGCGTTCGGTGTTCGTGGTGGCGCTCGAAGCCGCCCGGGCGAGCGGCCACCGGCCGGGCGAGGCGGGCATCCTGAGCGGGCTCGGCGTGGTCAACGGCGTCGCGCGCGAGTACGACGAGTCGCGGCGCTACCTGGAGCAGGTGCTCGCGATCCAGCGCGAGCTCGGCGCGCGGGAGGGCGAGGCGCGGGCGCAGTACAACCTGGCGATGGCGGCGCACAACCTCGACGACTACGCCTGGGCGTACGAACACGGGATGCAGGCGCTGGAGATCGTCCGCGACCTGGGGCTGGGCGCGTTCGAAGCGAGCGTGCTGCGGGCGCTCGGCGACATCTGCACGTCGATGGGCGACCACGACCAGGCGCTGCGGCTGGCGGATGCCGCGCTGGCGATCCTGGGGCCGGACGGCGAGCCGGTGGACACGCGGTTCACCCTGCACACGCGGGGGCTGGCGCTGGTCGGGCTGGGCCGCGTCGACGAGGGGATCGCGGCTATCCGCGAGTCGGTCTCGATGTTCTTCGAGATGGGCGAGCAGTACGAGGCGGCGGACGTGCTGGCCCAGCTGGGCACGATCCACCTGCGCCACGGCGATCGGGCGCTGGCCAGGGAATGCTGGGTCCGGTCGGTGCGGTTGCTGACGGAGCTCGGGCACCCGGACGCGGACGACGTGCGCGCCAAGCTGGCGGCGTTGGTGGGCGCTGGGAGTTGAGCCCTGGGCGGCCGCTCCGGCTGCTACCGAGGCCGGCGGCGCTGAGGGGAGCTGGGCTGGGCGGACCGTCCGCGTGCCGACCCCCAGCGACAGCACGCGGGCCGGTCCGGCCCGCGTGCCCACTCAAGCCGATCGCGCTCACTGTCCACTCACTGTCTTGTCGGCGGAGCCACGCCGAGCAGGTCGGCCAGGGTTTCGGCGTTGCGGGGTGCCTCGACCTTGACGTCGTTGTCGAAGTAGACGTGGACGTCGCGCTTCCCGCCGTCGTGCCAGGTCCGGATCTTGTCGGCCCAGGCGCGCAAGGCCCGGTCGGAATAGCCGCTGACGTACAGCTCCTCGTCGCCGTGGAGGCGGACGTAGGCGAAGTCGGCGGTCTGGTCCTCCAGGAACGGCCACTTGCCCGCGGTGTCGGCGGTCACCAGGGCGATGCCGTGTTCTTTCAGCAGGTCCTTCGCCGTGGGTTCGGCGAAGGTGGGGTGGCGGACTTCGAGGGCGTGCTTCAGGGGCTTTCGCGGTCCGGGTTCGAGGTAGGGGTCGCCTTTGAGCTTGTCGTCGTGCTTCGTGGCGAGCTGGGCGGCTTCCGCCGTCGTGCGGGGTAGGAGGGCGAAGAAGTTCGCGAGGCGGTCGGGGTCGAAGGTCAGTCTGGGCGGCAGCTGCCAGAGGAACGGGCCGAGTTTCGCGCCCAGTGCGAGGACTCCGGACGCGTAGAAGTTCGCCAGTGCCGTTTCGACATCTCGGAGTTGCTTCATGTGGGTGATGAAGCGGCCGCCTTTGACCGCGAAGAGGAAGTCCTCCGGGGTCTCGTCGAACCAGGCTCGGTAGCGCTCCGGGCGTTGCAGGGAGTAGAAGGAGCCGTTGATTTCCACCGCGTTCATCCGGCGCGAGAGGTATTCAAGCTCTCGGCGCTGTGCCAGTCCTGGTGGGTAGAACACTCCGCGCCAGGGTGGGTATCGCCAGCCTGACGTGCCGATCCGGATCTCGGCGATCGCTCTCACCGCCTTTCCGCGGTGGGTGATTCCCGGAGTGGGGTGGGTCCAAACGCCGTGGTGCCGGGACCGGTGGGCTGCGGATTGGGACGGGTGGCCCAGTTTTGGGGACGGGCGTCTGAGCGGGCCTTTGTGGTGTTTGGTCATGGTCTGCTCGCTTCTGGTGCCGTGAGAACTGCTTGTCCTCGCCGGACGGGCAGGCTCTGGGATGACCTTGGGTTTTGCTGTCTTCTCGCCTTTGTTGGGGGGTCGCTGGGTGGTCATCCCGTCGCCTGATCGAGGCCTATCACTTTGAGCCAGGCCCGCAAGGTTGCTCTGTCGTCTTGCTTTGGGTGGTGGGTTGCGGGCCTAGCTCTTTCTTCTGGTCGCGCCGCCGGCTCCGGTTGCGGGCACCCGCGTTCGCCTACGCCCAGGAGAACCTCCACAGGCGCGACTGCACCAAACCCGACGCGTACTCCCGCAGATTTCCCGGCTGCCCCGCGAAAGTCGGCAAGCTGAACGCCCGATGCTCCGCCGCCACCGTCAGCGCCCGCGCCTGGTTCCTCGGTGGTGCCGCCACCGACAGCTCGATCGAATCGAACCCCAGCACCACCAGCGTTGCCCCGAAACGGTCCTCCCAGCTCCTCAGCACCGCCGACAGCTCGGCCACCTGGTCCGTGCACTTGATCATCCCCGTCCAGCCCAGCAGTGCCGGGATGTCCGCCGGGCGCTCGGTCTGGACCAACCCCAGCCGGTGCGGGGCCCGGTTCGCCAGGATCGAACCCGTGTTGCCCGCTTCCGCCAACGGGTCCGACCTGCGCGCGCTCTTCTTGGCCAGCCCGGGAAACCGTGCGCCGAACGGGCGGAGGCACGCTCCGTCGCAGCAGGAGCCGTCCCACCAGCGCTCCAGCGCGCCCGCCGGGTCGGCCGACGCCACCCGGTGGCCCGCCGGGGCCAGGCGGCCTCGGTCGTCGATCCAGTCCTCGCCGTTCGCCGCGAACCGCTGGTCGTGGGGGATCAGCACCGGCCACAGGCCGGACCGGTCGAACTCGGCCACGCAGCCCAGGTAACGCTCGGGCCGGGTCAGCGGCAGGTCGGACACCCACAGCCGGCCGTGCCACGACCCCGGTGGCAGGGTCTGGACCGGCGGCGCGGGCGTACCGGGGCGGAGCGGTGCGATCGTCATGGACGTCCCCTCGAACTTGTGTTCGGCTACTGCTCCTCGAACAGTAGTTCGAGGGTCCGACAATTTCCAGCGATCCGGCCGCTCATCCGTTCGAGTGAATCAGTAAATCCGCAGGTCAGCGCGTTGCTGATGCTCGTGTGACGAAAGGTGTTGCTGGGACACGCCACTGCGCCGAAGGGGTGGCGGCGCACGACGAGACGAACCCGACAGACCGGTCCTGCCCAGCCGGTGACCGATCGCCGGACCGGTGGCGTGGGCGGCTTCCGGCTCACGAACTACTGACCGCGCGGGGTGCGGGCCACGCCGAGGGGCGTGAACCGCGCCCGTGCGCCGCGGCCGGTCATCGCGCGGCCGGCCGGCGCTGCCGCAGCCGCACCACCACGAACAGCCCGATCGCGATCGCCACCGCCGCCAGCACGACGTACTGGAGCACCGACGCGTAGCGGTCGACTAGCGACCAGCTCTCGCCGAGCAGGTAGCCGGCGACGACGAACGCCGTGTTCCACAGCAGGCTGCCGGCCGTGGTGAGCAGGAGGAACCGGCCGGGCGGCATGCGTTCGACGCCGGCGGGCAGCGAGATCAGGCTGCGGAAGATCGGCACCATCCGCCCGAGGAACACCGCCTTGCCGCCGTGCCGCGCGAACCAGGCCTCGGTGCGGTCGAAGTCGCCCACGCGCAGCAGCGGGACGCGGGCCACCAGGGCGCGGGTGCGGTCGCGGCCGAGCAGCGCGCCGATCCCGTAGACGATCACCGCGCCGGCCAGCGAGCCCAGCGTCGTCCAGAACAGTGCGCCGAGCAGGGTGAACGCGCCTCGGCTGGCGGAGAACCCGGCGAGCGGCAGTACGAGCTCGCTGGGAATCGGCGGGAACAGGTTGTCGAGGCCGACGATGATGGCGGCGCCGGGCCCGCCGAGCGAGTCGATGAGCCCGACGGCCCAGCCGGCCAGTCCGGTCATCGGTTCGGCGGGGGTGGAGGCGAGCGAAAGGTCCATGCCCTCGAACGTACGAATCGGCGACCGGAAGCACATTGCCGAACACCACCCGGAAAGACTGCGGAAAACCGCAATGTGGACCGGCCATCGCGCTCGCTAGCCTGAGGCCGTGATCATTTGGGCTGCGCGCACCACAGCGGGCGTCGGCCTCGGCGCGCTGACCGCGATCGCCGAGATGCTGTACGTCCTGCTGAGTGCACCCCTGCTCGTCGTGCCGGCGACGCGCCGGGGCGTGCTGCGCGGGGCCCGGGAGCTCGCCGACGTGGAACGCGCTCGGCTGCTTCGGTTCTTTGACAACTACAACGACAACGATTACGACGGCCGCCGGGCACTGCAGTACCTCTTCCCGCGTGCCTTGGTCGGCTTGCTCGGACTCGGCGTGTGGGCGTGCGTCGGCGCCGGAGCGGTCGCGGCCGTGTTCTACGCCAAGCAGCTGGCCGCCGGACGCGCACCCGGTGGGCAGGGCGATGGGACCGCCGGCGGCTGGCTCCTGATCGTGATGCTCGCGACGTTGGCGGTGTTCCTCTGCTGGCAGGGGATGGCGGGCGTCGCCGAGCTGGACCGGCGGGTGGCCAGTCGATTCCTCAGCCCGAGCACCCGGACGCTGCTGGAGCGCCGGATGTCCTACCTCGCCAACAGCCGCGCGGAGGTCGTCGAGGCGGTGAACGGCGAACGCCGCCGCATCGAGCGCGACCTGCACGACGGCGTGCAGCAACGGCTGGTGGCGCTGGGCGTGCTGCTCGGCCGCGCCCGGCGCACGGGGGACACCGAACTGGTCCGGCAGGCGCACGAGGAAGTGCAGGAGGCCCTGCGCGAGCTGCGCGAGGTCGCCTGGCGCGTGTACCCGATCGCGCTCGACGAAAGCGGTCTCGACGCCGCTCTCGAATCCCTCGCCGAACGGGCGGACGTTCCGGTCGAGGTGCGGTACACGCTCTGGTGGTTGCCCTCGCTCCCGCTGGCGACGGTGATCTACTTCGTGGCGTCGGAGTCCGTCACCAACGCGGCCAAGCACTCCGGCGCTACGCGGATCACGATCGACGTCCGCGTCGACGGCGAGAAGATCGTGGTGGAGATCGCCGATGACGGTTCGGGCGGTGCCCGGGTCGCCGGAACCGGTGGGCTCAGCGGGCTGGCGCGCCGGGTGGCGGCGGCGGACGGCGAGTTCGCCGTGGACAGTCCGGCGGGCGGCCCGACGGTCGTGCGGGCGGTCCTCCCGTGCGTGTGATCCTGGCCGAAGATTCGACCCTGCTGCGCGAAGGCCTGGTGCGCCTGCTGGCCGAGGAGGGCCACGAGGTGGTCGCCGCGGTCGGTGACGCCGAAGCGCTTCTCGAAGCGGTGAGAACGCACCAGCCGGACGTTGTCGTCACCGACGTCCGGATGCCGCCGACCCACACCGACGAAGGTCTGCGCGCGGCACTGGAGATCCGGGAAGAACGGCCGGACACCGGAGTGCTCGTCCTCTCCCAGTACGTCGAGACGCGGTACGCCGCCAAGCTGATCAGCGGTGACGGTGGCCGGGTCGGTTACCTGCTCAAGGACCGCGTCGCCCAGGTCGGCGAGTTCCTCGACGCACTGGAGCGGGTCGCCGGGGGCGGCGCCGCCTTCGACCCCGAGGTCGTGCGGCGGCTGGTCGCCCGCACGTCCCACGAGGACGCGCTCGGGCGGCTGACCGCGCGCGAGCGCGACGTCCTGGACAAGATGGCGCAGGGCCACACGAACGCGAGCATCGCTCAGCTGCTGTACGTCTCGCAGAGCTCGGTCGAGAAGCACGCCAACGCGATCTTCGACAAGCTCGACCTGCCCCAGTCGGCCGGGTACAGCCGTCGCGTCCTGGCCGTCCTGCGCTACCTCGGGTCGTGACCTCAGAGCGGCCGGAGCAGATCGTCCGCGTCGACGATGTGGTAGGCGTACCCCTGCTCCGCCAGGAACCGCTGCCGGTGCGCCGCGTACTCCGTGTCGACCGTGTCGCGCGACACGATCGAGTAGAAGTGCGCCTGACGGCCGTCGCCCTTGGGACGCAGGAGCCGGCCGAGGCGCTGGGCCTCCTCCTGGCGGGAGCCGAACGTCCCGGAGATCTGGATGGCCACCGACGCCTCGGGCAGGTCGATCGAGAAGTTGGCGACCTTCGAGACCACCAGCGTCCGGATCTCGCCGCGGCGGAACTTGTCGAACAGCTCCTCGCGCTCCTTGTTGCGGGTCGCGCCCTGGATCACCGGCGCGTCGAGCTCGTCGCCGAGCATCTCCAGCTGGTCGAGGTACGCGCCGATCACCAGCGTCGGCTCGCCCGCGTGACGCTCCACAATGGACTTGATCACGGGCGTCTTCGTCAGCGCCGTCGCCGCGAGCTTGTAGCGCTCGTCGGCCTCGGCCGTCGCGTACTCCAGGCGCTCCGCGTCGGTCAGCGTCACGCGGACCTCGGTGCACTTCGCCGGTGCGATCCAGCCCTGCGCCTCGATGTCGCGCCACGGCACGTCGTAGCGCTTCGGCCCGATCAGCGAGAAGACGTCGCCCTCGCGGCCGTCCTCGCGCACCAGCGTCGCGGTCAGGCCGAGGCGGCGCCGGGACTGCAGGTCCGCCGTCATCCGGAACACCGGCGCCGGCAGCAGGTGGACCTCGTCGTAGACGACCAGGCCCCAGTCGCGCGAGTCGAACAGCTCCAGGTGCCGGTACTCGCCCTTGGTCTTGCGGGTGATCACCTGGTAGGTCGCGATGGTGACCGGGCGGATCTCCTTCTTCTCGCCGGAGTACTCGCCGATCTCCTCCTCGGTCAGCGATGTCCGCGCGATCAGCTCGCGCTTCCACTGCCGGCCGGCGACCGTGTTCGTCACCAGGATCAGCGTCGTCGCCTCGGCCTTGGCCATCGCCGCCGCGCCGACCATCGTCTTGCCCGCGCCACACGGCAGCACGACCACGCCGGAGCCGCCCGCCCAGAACGCCTCCGCGGCCTGCCGCTGGTAGTCGCGAAGCTGCCAGTCCGTCTCGTCCAAGGCGATCGGGTGCGCTTCGCCGTCGACGTACCCGGCGAGGTCCTCGGCCGGCCAGCCGACCTTCAGCAGCGCCTGCTTCAGCCGCCCGCGCTCGGACGGGTGCACGATCACCGTGTCCTCGTCGATCCGGGCGCCGAGCATCGGGCTGATCTTCTTGTTCCGGACGACCTCGGTCAGCACCGCGCGGTCGGTGGTCGACATCACGAGGCCGTGCGCCGGGTGGTTGGCGATCTGCAGCCTGCCGAACCGGCCCATCACGTCGACGACGTCGATCAGCAGCGGCTGCGGCACCGGGAAGCGCGAGTACGTCGTCAGCGCGTCGACGACCTGCTCGGCGTCGTGGCCGGCGGCGCGCGCGTTCCACAAGGCCAGGGGCGTGATCCGGTAGGTGTGGACGTGCTCGGGCGCGCGTTCGAGCTCGGCGAACGGCGCGATCGCGATCCGCGCGTCATCGGCCTGGGGGTGGTCGACCTCCAGGAGCACGGTCTTGTCGGACTGGACGATCAGCGGGCCATCAGTCACAACTACTGTTATACGTGCCTCGCTCGCGGCGCCGCCGGTGGGACGAGGTGCCGAGGGGATCACGGGAGGGCACTTTGACCACACCACCGTCCGACGACAACCCGTTCCGGACGCCGAGCTACGCCGCGGCGCCGGCCCCGATGCCGCCGGTCCCGGGGCAGCGACCCATCCCGCACTGGTTCACCCCGAAGGTGCGGACCACGCTCATCGTGTGCGTCGTCCTGGCGCTGGCGCTGGGGTCGCTGGGCGCGTGGGGGATGAGCCGGATCGGCCGCTACGGCACCCCGTCGGACGGCGACTGCCTGTACCTGTCGCGGGAGAGCGGCGACCGGCTCGCCTACCACAACGTCGGCTGCAGCTCCGACCGCGCGACGTACAAGGTCGAGAACAGCCGCCGCACGACCGGCACGTGCGCCGCCGGCGACTATGTGCGGTTCCGGCTCGGCTCGGGCGAGATGCTCTGCCTGGCCCTCAACGTCCGGACCGGCGACTGCCTGCGCGGCCTGGACGACGAGACGACGGTCGCCAAGGTGAGCTGCTCCGACCCAGCGGTGCAGGAGCGCGTCCAGATCCTGTCCGGATACGGGCGCGAAGACGAGTGCGAGCGCGCCGACAAGGTGCTGTCCTACGCCGGCTCGCCGTCGCGCACGGTGTGCCTGGCCCCGCCGGGGGAAAACATCTAGCCGGCGAGTCTCCGTCCAGCACGGTGTCGGCCGGGCCGGGCCGGGCCGGGCCGGCCACGGCGAGGGCGGCGGACGCCGTGCGGCCATCACCGCGATCCTCGACGCTGACCGCGCGGCAGGCGACCTCCGCTCCGATGTCGCCTCTGCGCCCTCCTGATGGGTGGCCTGAGCCCGGACCGACGCACCTAGCCGAACCAGCGCCCCAGCTCGGCGGGGTCGACGGCGTACCCGTCCGGGCGCAGGAGCAGCAGCCGGCCGCGGAACTCGTCGTCCGCGGTCGACGCGTGGATCAGGCGCACCTGGCCGCGGAAGCCCGGCGGTTCGGGGTGGTCGCCCAGGTCGAGGAGCAGGCCGCGGCCGTCGTGCAGCAGCGCCGAGAGGCGCGTCGGGCCGTGCGCCGTCGTCAGGTCGAGGTCGGGGACGCGGTGCGCGCCGGGGTAGCCCAGCGAGAGTCCGGACAGCAGCCCGCTGAAGTAGCGGTTGCCGTCCGGTGTCCGCAGCAGGTCGACGACGATCTCGCGCAGCGCCTCGACGTTCTCGGTGCGCTCCGGCGTCGTGAACACGCGCTGGGCCGCCGTGTGCCGCAGCACGCGTGCGGCGGCCGGGTGGCGTTCGTCGTGGTAGCTGTCGAGCAGCCCGGCCGGCGCCGTGCCGCGGACCGTCGCGGCCAGTTTCCAGCCAAGGTTCACAGCGTCCTGGACGCCGAGGTTGAGCCCCTGCCCGCCGAGCGGCGGGTGGATGTGCGCGGCGTCGCCGGCGAACAGGACCCGGCCGTGCCGGTAGCGCTCCAACTGCCGCGTCGCGTCGTTGAACCGCGAAGCGCCGTACACCTCGCCCAGCCGCGTTTCGGCGCCGTACAGAGCCGTCAGCGCTTCGGTGACCTCGGTGTCCGACACGGGCGCGTCGCGACCTGGCTGCGTCGTCGTGGAGCCGAAGACGAACCGGTGGGCGCCGTCGCCGAGCGGCGTGAGCATCGACCAGTAGCCGTTCGCCTGCCGCGTCACCTGGCTGAAGTGCGCGGCACGAGCCGGGACGAGCTCGGACGCGGCGGCGAGCCGGACGTGCGCCAGTGTGGCGACGTACGTCTCGGTGCGGCCGGGGAAGGGCACGCCGAGCAGTCGTCGGACCGTGCTGTGCGCGCCGTCGCAGGCCACGAGCCAGCGGGCGCGGATGCCGTCCACCGTGACGCCGTCCGCGTCGACGTCGACGGTGGTGACCTCGTGGCCGCGTTCGATGACCGCGCCGTGCTTGAGCGCGTGTTCCGCCAACATCGCCTCGACGTCGTCCTGCGTGCGGTTGAGCACCCGCGGGTGCCGAGTGCGCCAGACGCCGTGGTCCAAGGCCACCGGCAGTCCGGCGAAGTGCCCGCTCGGGCCGTCGACCTCCGGGCTCGTGTCCAGTCCGCGCAGGTCGAACAGCTCCGCGGTGCGGGGCTGCAGGCCGACCGGCCGCGGCAAGCCTGGGCCCTCACGGCGGTCGAGGACGGTCACCTCGACCCCCGCCAAGGCGAGTTCGGCGGCGGTCATCAGCCCGGTCGGGCCGGCTCCCGCGATCAGGACGTCGGTCATCACGCACTCCTCAAGTAGACTGAGTGCAAAAGTAGACCAAGTGCAAGTTTGGTGACAGCTAAATACCGGACTGGTCGGGGAGCAGGCCCTGGACGTCGAGGCGGTCCGCCAGCAGTCCGGAGTTGTGCATGAGGTCGGCGACGCGCTGCAGCCGGATGCCGTTGAGCGACGTCGGGTACGAGCCGAGCGAGATCAGCGCCGCCGTGGTCGTGTCGATGTCGGAGAACTTCGGCAGCGCGTCGCGGACGATCGCCGGGTCGGTCGCGCTCTGCTGGGCCGCGCCCAGTGCGGTGCGGAACGCCGCGAGCGTGCGTGGGTTGGCCTGGGCGAACGGCTTGGCCGACGCGTACGCCGACAGCGGGAAGTCGAGCGTCGCGCCGCGGGCGCCGTCGGCGAGGATGTGGGCGCCGAGGTCTTTCTCGGCGCGGGTGATGTACGGCTCGATCATCAGCGCCGCGTCGACGTCGCCCGCCTGCAGTGCCTGCGGCATCTGGTCGAACGCGACCTGCTTGAACTTGATCTTCGTCACGTCGACGCCCGCCGTCCCGAGCACGGAACGCGCGGCGAGCGCGCCGATGTCGTCGAGCGTGTTCACCGCGATCCGGGGCGACTTCTTCGACGTCGGCACGGTGTAGTCGGAGCCGGGCAGGGTGACCAGGGCCATGGTGTTCGGGCCGGACGTGTAGGCCTCGCCCTGCAGCTGCACGGCCGTCCCGCCCGCCGCAGCGCGGAACAGTGCGATGTCGGACCCGAACGTGACGTCGAGATCACCCGCGGTCAGCTTGGCCAGCCCGTCCTCCCCGCCGAGCTCGACGAGCTGCACGTTCAGGCCCGCGGCGCCGAACTTCCCGGCCGCGACGGCGATCCGCAGCGGGGCCGTGTCGATGGCGTTGCCCACACCGACGCGCAGGGTGGTCCGTTCCAGCGGCGGCGGCGGAGCGGCCGAACCGGATTCGAACACGCCACAGCCCGCGGTCGTCAGAAACGCCGCTACCAGCGGAATCAGCATTCCGCGTCTGATCATGAACCTTCACCTACCGCGAGAATCTGGTTCTCGTGCTGGATCGTATGGTCCGCGCCCCATACGATCGCGGGCAGGGCCGTATCGCGCCAGCGCGGCTTTCGGATCTTCATGGGGCGGGCTACCGTTCAGTAGGTTCGAGGTGCTGTCAGATCCGCGGGTTCCCGCCCGCGGCGGAAAAGGAAACCAGGTGACCCGTCGCGACAAGCGTCCCCGCAAGGGCGGCGACGCGGCGGATCCACGTCCGGCCGGCGGCCGCTGGCGGCTCCGCAACTGGCGTCTCGGCACGAAGCTCTTCGCCGTCCTCCTCATCCCCGCGCTGGCGGTGATCGCGCTCGTCGGCCTGCGGATCAGCTCGGATCTGCGCGACGCCCGGCAGCTCGCGGAGTTCGCCACCCGCGGCCGCGTCGACAGCACCGTCGCCGAGGCCATCCACGAGCTGCAGCGCGAGCGCGACCTCACCGTCCGGTTCGTCGCCCAGGACCGCCAAGGCGACACCGCCGACCTGACCGGCCAGCGCAAACGCGTCGACCAGGCGATCGGCACGTTCGAACGGACCCTCGACGACAGTAAACCCCGGCTCGACGCCAAGGCGGCGGAAAGCCTGCAGCAGACCGACGACCGGCTGCGCGTGCTCGGCGGCCTCCGCTTCTCCGCCGAGCACTCGGCGTTCCCCGCCGACGCCGTGCTGCGCTCCTACAGCGAGCTGATCTCCGGCCTGCTCGACATCAGCGACTCGGCCGCCGCCGACGTCTCGGACCCCGAACTCGCGCGGTTGCGCCTGGCCGGCAACGCGCTGGCCCGGATCAAGGACCAGATGTCGGTCAAGCGCGCGGTGCTGGCCGAGGCGCTCGCCGCGGGCAGCCTCAACCGCGACCGCACGCGCGCGCTGCTCGGCGCCGAAGCCGAGCTCGCCGCCGCGCGCAACGACTACCGCACCTTCGCGACACCCGAGCAGCAGCGGATGTTCGACGACACCGTGATCGGCCTGGTCGTCGACATCGGCAACGACATGGTCGAGTCCGCGCTCACCCGCACCGAGAACGGCCAGAACCTCAACGGCCTCGACCCGAACCAGTGGGACGTCTCGGCGACGCACACGGTCAACCTCGCCCACCAGGTGCAGCAAGCTCTGCTCGTCCAGTTGCAGGAACGCACGGACTCGCTCGCGGCACAGGCGCGCACGGCGGCGATCTGGGACGGTGGCGTCGTGCTCGGCGTCCTGCTCGTCGCGGGTGTGCTGTCGGTGGTCATCGCGCGCTCGCTGCTGCGTCCCCTGCGGATCCTGCGCCGGACGGCGCTCGAGGTCGCCGAGCACCGGCTGCCCGCGGCCGTGCAGAACCTGCTCACCGACCCCGAGCCCGCCCCGGAGAACCTGCGGAAACGGCTGGCCGTCGCGCCGGTCCCGGTGTTCACGCGCGAGGAGCTCGGCCAGGTCGCGCGGGCGTTCGACGCGGTGCACGGCGAAGCCGTCCGGCTGGCGGGCGAGCAGGCGATGCTGCGCGAGAACGTCAACGCGATGTTCGTCAACCTCTCGCAGCGCAGCCAGGACCTCGTCGAGCGGCAGCTGTCGGTGCTCGACCGGATGGAGGCCGACGAGCAGGACCCGGACACCCTCGCCGGCCTGTTCGAGCTCGACCACCTCGCGACGCGGATGCGGCGCAACAGCGAGAACCTGCTGGTCCTGTCCGGGCACGACTCCGCGCGCGAGGACGCCGGTGCCGTCTCGGCCGACGAGATCATCGGCGCCGCGCTTTCGGAAGTCGAGCACTACCAGCGGATCGAGCTCGGGCCGGCGCCGCAGGTCGCCGTCCGCGGGGAAGCCGTCAACGACCTCGTGCACGTCATCTCGGAGCTGCTGGAGAACGCGACGCGCTACTCCGGCAAGGAGACGGTCACCGTCGCGAGCGCCGAGACCCACGACGGCGACTGGCAGATCGAGATCATCGACCACGGCGCCGGCATGCCGCAGGCCGAGATCGACCGCACCAACGTGCGGCTCGCGAATCCGCCGGACGTCGACGTCGAGGTCTCGCGCCGGATGGGCCTGTTCGTGGTCGCGACGCTGGCCACGCGTCATCGCATCAACGTCAGCTTGAGCCCGGGCGCGGACGGCGGGCTCGTCGCGACGGTGCTGGTGCCCACCGCCCTGATCGTCGAGCTGCCGCCGATGCCGGGCCCGCCCCCGCCCGCCGAGCAGGCCGCAGCGCCTGAGCCGGAGCTGCTGGCACCGCTGGCCCCGCTGACGCCGGCGGAACCCGAGCCGGAGCCCGAACCGGAGCCGGAGGAGCTGACCCCGCCGTCGATCGAGGCCGGTCCGCCGCGCCGGGCGCCCGTGGTGGCCCGCGAGCACAGCCCGGAATGGCCGACCGCGGACGACGACTCGCACCTGGACCTCGACGCCCCGACCGAGCGGATGCCCGCCTACCGCGACGTCCTGTCGCGCTGGTTCGACGCGGCGGCCGCGCCCGCGGCGGCACCCGAGCGTCCGCCCGCCGAGCCGCTCCCGGTGGCGCCGGAGTCCCGGCCGGCCGAACCCCTCCCGCGACACGCCCTGGCCGCGGCTCCGCCCCCGCCACCGCCACCCCCGCAGCTTTCACGTGAAAGCTCCGAGCCGAACCCGGACGACGAGGACACCGATCCGCAGTTCGCGCCCGTCGCGCCGCCGGCCGCGATCGAGCCCGCCTACGAGTGGCCGACCCCGGCCGAGCTGGAGCAGGAGGACGGCGCCGAGGACACGTGGCCGTTCCTGCAGACCGACGACGTCGCCGCCGGGCCGGGAGCGGTGCCGGAGCAGCGGCCGATACTCTCTCTTTCCCCGGAAGCGGTGCGCGAGCGGATGACGAGCCTTCAAGGCGGCTTCCGGCGAGGGCGTCATGCCAGGGGGGACGACACCCGGAACCAGTGAAACGGATTGAGGCATGAGCTCGAAGACGCCCCTGCTGGAAGTGATCGCGCTGGACGCGGCGGACGCCGAAGGCGCGCAGGCGGGCGGGGCGGACCGCCTCGAACTGGTGACGGACATGGCGCAGGACGGCCTGACCCCGACCGTGGAAACGCTGCGCGACGTGCTTTCGGCGACCGACCTCCCGGTGCGGGTCATGTTGCGGGACAACGGTTCCTTCGCCGTCGGCGACCTCGAAGGGCTGCGCGCGGACACCGCCCGGCTGATCGACGCGGGCGCGCGCGAGTTCGTCTTCGGCTTCCTGAACATCGACAGCGAGATCGACCTGGACGCGTGCGAGGCGCTGATCAAGGAGGTCGACGGTCTGCCGTGGACGTTCCACCGCGCCATCGACCGCACCCGGGATCCGTTGCGCGCCTACGACCAGCTGGCCGCGCTCGGGTGTGACACCGTGCTCGCGGCGGGCCACCCCAACGGGGTAGCGAGTGGGCTTTCCGTGCTGCAGCGGCTCGCACAGCGCGACGGCGGCCCGGAGCTGCTCGTCGGCGGCGGCCTGCGCGCGCAGCAGGTGCACCTCTTGCGCGCGGGCGGGGTGCGCGGGTTCCATGTCGGGAGCGCGGTCCGGCCCGGTGGGTGGCAGTCGCCGGTCGACGCCGGAGCGGTGCGCACGTGGGTGGATCTCGTCAAATCCTGATCGAACTGCGGAAATAGCGAAGGATCTGCGGGGAGAAACCGAGTTCCGTCGAAGTACTTTCGGTGCCGGGTAATCGTGTTCCGGTCTGGTGGAATTGCAGCCGGCCCGTGCAGGGGCCCGGTGACGCTCGCGCGTGCGGGTGCACGCGCGAGCTTCGATAGTTGACCTGGTTGGCGGCTGAAGGGCCGCCACCTGCTGGTTATCGTGGAGAAAGTTCGGGGTCGCCTGAGTGGCCGGCGACCGCACCGACGAATCCTGACACCCCGGCCCCCGGTGTCGTCCCGGTTTTTGATTGAACAGGAGGCAGCGCTGTGAGCGCGCGTATTCGGTTCGCGATCAATTCCATTGGAAGTCATCGAGGAACCAGGATGTCGGGCATCCGGTGGATTTCTTTCGCGCGGGGGAGACTGATTCCCCGCGGATATCGCCCGAGTGGATCCGGGCCGAGCCGGAAGGTCGCGTCGTGACCGGCGCGATGCCGCGGCAGCGCGGCCCCGAAACCTCCGAAGACGAGTTCGCGAAGCTGGGGCTCGGCGGCTCGCTCGCCCTCACCGGCCTGCTGGCTGCCGTCAAGATCGCGGAAACCGCCACGGGTGTGGTGCTCACCGCCGCCGGGGTGCTCCCCGGTGCCAGTCCCTCGAAGGAGCGGGCTCCGGCCTGGCCCGGCGGGGAATGACCGGGAGCTGCCCGCCATCGGCAGCTCTCTACGGACGGAGGGCTGCCATGACGGGCAGTGAAGGGCGGGACGACGTGCGGGGCACGCGCGTGGGTCTCGCCGACGTGCGCCGGCTCGAGGACGTCGTCGCGGAGCTCAGGGCCCTGGACTACCGCTACGGCGGTGGCGCCTGCCGGGTGGCCGTCGAGTCGCGGCTGCCCGCCGCCGTGGCGCTGCTGGACGGCGTGACCAAGGCCGTCGTGCTGGCGCGGCTCTGCACCGCCGTCGCCGACCTCTACAACCTGGCCGGCTGGACGAACTTCGACCAGGACCGCCCGGCCGCCGCGCTGGAGGCGTTCGCCCGGGCGCTGGAGCTGGCCGTCGAAGCCGGGAACGACGACCTGCAGGCCAACATCCGCTACCGCGTCGGGCGGCTGCACCTGCACTACGGCGCCGTCGACGCGGCGCTGGCCGAGTTCGCGCGGGGCCGGGCGGCGGCGGTGCAGGCCCATTGCAAGCTCGCGCAGGCGATCCTGTCGGCCAACCAGGCGTGGGCGCACGCGAAGAAGGCCGACGTCACCGAGGCGCTGACCTACCTGCGCCGCGCCCGTCAGGAGTTCGCGGAGGCCGAGGGACGCGAACCGTCGCCGTGGGACGCGTTCTTCGGGTCCGCCGACATGGCCGCGATGATCGGTACAGTGCACGGCGAACTGGCCCAGGTGGTCGACATCCGGCACGGCCGCGACGGCATCCCCGCGCTCACCGAGGCGATCGCCGGGTACCGCGGCGGCATGACGCGCAGCCGGTCGCTGACCTTGATCTGGCTGGCCACCGTCCACGCGCTGGACGGCGACCTCGACGTCGCCACCGCCGTCGGCGAGGAGGCGATCGAGCTGACGGGCGCTCTGCGGTCGCCGCGCACGCGCCAGCGGCTGCACTCGCTGTCGGCGGCCGCCCGGCGGTTCTCCGGCAACGCCAACGCGCAGGAGATCGTCGACCGCGTCGACGATTTGGGGCATTCCGGACGCTAATCGAATGACCATGGAAGGGTAAACGTCCCGGAAAATGAAAATGGGATCCGCGAAACGGCAGCCAAAAGTAGGTTCCTGACCGGGCTGACGGCTTCTTATGCTTCTCGGCAACCTGCGGCGAGTATTGCAACGCAGGCCCGGTCCCCACCGCCGAGAGGAAATTCCCCCATGCGCTTGCGCAAGCTCGTCGCGGCCGCCGTGCCGCTGCCGGCGTTGCTCGGCCTCGCCGTGGCCGTCCCGGCCGCCGCGGCGACGGAACCCCTGGTCACCCTGACCGACAGTGCCGCTCCGCTCGTCGACAGCGCCCGCGTCGGCGACGTCGCGGGCGGGCAGCCGATCACCGCCGCGCTGTCGTTGAAACTGCACAACCAGCAGGCGCTGGAAAAATTCCTCGCCGATGTCCAGAACCCGGCGTCGCCGCAATACCACCACTTTCTGAGCCCGGCGCAGTTCAATGCCGAGTTCGGCCCGACGCAGGCCGATGTGAGCAAGGCCGTCTCATTCCTCGAGAAATCGGGCGCGACCGGGATCGAGGTTTCCGGCAACCGCCAGGCCATCACGTTCACGGGTTCGGCGGCGCAGCTGGAATCGGCCTTCCACACCCGGATCGGGAGCTACCACGACCAGGTGTCCGGCCGGGACTTCTTCGCCAACGACGCCGCGCCGACCGTGCCGGCGGACGTGTCCGGAGTGGTGGGCAACGTCGTCGGCCTGGACAACCACGCGCTGCGGACGCACGCGCAGGCCGTGGCGAAGCCCAACGTCGTCAAGGCGGTGACCCCGCCGGTGCTCAAGACCGCCTACGGCACCAGCGGTTTGTCGGCGACGGGCAGCGGTGTGAAGGTCGGCTTCGTCGAGTTCGACGGCTACCAGAAGTCCAACATCGCCAAGTACGACAGCACGTACGGCCTTTCGGCGGGTTCGGTGACGACGGTCCCGGTCAGCGGCGCGAACTACGACTCGTCGCCCGGCGACGGCCAGATCGAGGTCGAGCTCGACATCGAGGTCGTGCACGCACTGGCGGCCGCGGCGAGTGACTACGTCTACGAAGCCCCGAACACCAGCGCCGGCGAACTGGCGATGTACCAGAAGATCGCGTCGGACCACACGGTCAACGTCGTCTCGATCTCTTGGGGCGCTTGCGAATCCGCGGAGGGTTCGAGCGCGGCGAAGAGCGTCAGCAACGCGATCGCGACGGGCACCGCGGAGGGCATCTCGTACTTCGCGGCCGCGGGCGACGACGGCACGACCGACTGCTACCGCCAGACGGGTTCGACGGCGAAGGCGGTCGACTTCCCGGCGTCCAGCCCGAACGTGACGGGTGTCGGCGGCACCCAGCTGACGGTGACGTCGTCGAACGCGTACAGCAGCGAGAAGGCGTGGAACGACGGCGCGTCGAGCGGCTCCACGGGCGGCGGCATCTCGACGGTGTTCACAGCACCGTCGTGGCAGTCGTCGCAGAGCACGACGTACCGCAAGGTCCCGGACGTCTCGGCCGACGCGGCGAGCGGCTCGGGCTACTACATCTACACGGCGGGCGCGTGGGAGACGGTGTGGGGCACGTCGGGCGCGGCCCCGCTGTGGGCGGCGTTCGCGACGCTGCAGAACCAGGTCCACGGCGGTGGGCTCGGGAACCTGAACCCGAAGTTCTATTCGATCGGGAACGGGTCTTCGTACGGGACCGGGTTCCACGACGTGACGACGGGCAACAACACCCTGCACGGGACGACCGGTTTCAGCGCGGGCACCGGGTATGACCAGGTGACGGGCTGGGGGTCGTTCAAGGGCAGCGGGTTGTCGGGCCTGATCGGCTGAGTGTGGATCGGACCGGGGCTGTCGCGACTGTGCGACAGCCCCGGTTTCCGTTTTTGTCGGTGGCCGGTGACACACTGCGCACATGTCAACACGAGTAGCGACACCGAGGAGCCGGGCGCTGGGGTTCGGCCTGCGCACGGCCAGGGTGGCGCGTGGCTTGGGCCTGCGCGAACTCGCCCGGCAGGTCGATGTGCAGCCGCAGGTGCTGTCCCACTGGGAGAGCGGGACGCGGGCACCCAAGCTCGAGCAAGTGGGGTTGCTGCTGGGCGCGCTGCGGGTGGAGCCGGTAGAGCGCGGGCGATTGCTCGAACTGGCGGAGTGCGCGAAGGAGCCCAACTGGCTCGAGCGCACGGTGACGGGAGTTTCGCCGGCCCTGTCGACGTATGTCGAGTACGAGCGCACGGCGACGGAAATGGTCAACTGGGAACCCTGCGTGGTGCCCGGCCTCCTCCAGGCGCCTGGTTATGCCGAAATGATCCTGAGGGCCCACCGGCTCCCGCCGCCGATGGTCGAGCGGGAGGTGGCGATCCGCCTGCGGCGGCGAGAGGTGCTCACCCGCCGCGATCCGCTGGTACTCAAGCTTTTCCTCGGCGAAGAAGCCCTTCGCCGGCCTATCGCCGAACCCGCCGTGATGGCCGAGCAGTTGCGGCTGCTGGTGCGCGCGGCGCAGCCGCGCACCAGCAGCATCCGCGTGGTGCCCGCGGATGTGGGCTACCACCCGGGGCTGTCCGGGCATTTCGTCATCTTCGACTTCGCCCACCTCCCTTCGGTGGTTCACATCGAGCACCTCCGGGGCAGTGCCCACCTCTACGATGGAGATCACGTCGCAGCCTTCCGGGCGGCCACGGAAACCCTGTCGGACCTGGCGCTGAGTGAGCAGGAATCGCTCGAACTCATCCAGGAGGTGATCATCGGACTGGAGTGAGCATGCGCGAGTGGCGCAAGTCGAGCTACACCGACGAAACCAACTGCGTCGAGGTGCGCCTCGGCCACGTGTCGCAGATCCGCGACACCAAGGACCGCTCCGGGGGCACGCTGACCGTCACTGCGGCCACTTGGCGGGCTTTCCTTCGCAAGACTAAGCATTAGTCTGAGGGGCATGATCAAGCGCACGGTGCTGGACGCCACCCGGGAACTCCTCCGCGAACTCGGCCTCACCACGTTGTTCGGCAACCCCGGCACCACCGAGGTCCCGTTCCTCACCGACTGGCCGGACGACTTCGACTACGTCCTCGGCCTGCAGGAGTCCGCCGTCGTGGCGATGGCCGACGCCTACTCGCAGGTCACGCGCCAGGCCGTGCTCGTCAACCTGCACTCCGCCGGCGGTGTCGGGCACGGGCTCGGGAGCCTCTACAACGCCTACCGCAACCGGACCCCCTTGATCATCGTCGCCGGGCAGCAGACGCGGAACCTGCTGCCGCACGATCCCTTCCTCGGTGCCATCGACGCGCCCGACTTCCCCAAGCCCTACGTCAAGTGGTCCATCGAACCCGCCACCGCTGAAGACGTCCCCGCCGCACTCGCGAGGGCCTACCACGTCGCGACGCAGGCGCCCTCCGGTCCCGTTTTCGTGTCCGTCCCGGCCGACGACTGGACCGCGACCACCGAGCGCCCGATCATCAGCCGCCCGCGGATCCGGGGGTTCGCGCCCGATCCCGAGGCGATCGACGAGCTCGTCGCCGCGCTCGAAGCCAGTGAACGGCCGGCCATCGTCGTCGGGGGAGCCGTCGACCAGGACGGCGCCGTCGTCGAGACCGTCGCGCTCGCCGAGCGGCTCAACGCCGGCGTGTACGTCGCGCCCATGTCGTTCCGGTGCTCCTTCCCCGAGGATCACCCGCTCTTCCAAGGCTTTCTCGACCCCGAACGCGGCGCCGTCTCGGACAGGCTCGCCGGGCACGACCTCGTGCTCGTGCTCGGGGCGCCCGCCTTCACCTACCACGTCGACCGCGGGCGCGGGGAAGCTCTGCTGCCACCGCTGTTCATTCTCAGCGACGACGAGCAGATCCTCGCCCGCGCCTTCGAAGGCACCGGCATCCGCGCGACGCCGAAGCTGGGCATCCGCGCGCTGCTGAACGTCGTCGACCGCAGCACGCGGCCCGCGCCGGCCCCGCTGGAGCGTCCCGCGAAGCCCGGTGCCGAGAAGCTCTCCGCCGAATACGTCTACTCGACGCTCGCGGACCTGTTGCCGGACAACGCGATCGTCGTCGAAGAGACGCCCAGCCACCGCGGCATCCTGCACGACCACCTGCCGATCAAGGGCACCGACACGGGCTTCCTGACGATGGCCAGCGGCACGCTCGGCTACGGCGTCCCGGGCGCGGTCGGCGCGGCGCTCGCCCGGCCGGACCGCCCGGTCGTCGGCGTGGTCGGCGACGGCTCCAGCATGTACGGCATCCAGGCACTGTGGACGGCCGCGCGCCAGGAACTCCCGGTCACGATCCTCATCATGGACAACTCGGAGTACGCGGCGGTCCGCATCCTCGGCGAGACGATCGGCGGCGCCAAGCTCCCCGGCACCGAGCTGGGCGGCATCGACTTCGCGGCGCTGGCGGCGAGCATGGGCTGCCAGGGCGTGACGATCACCGAGCCGTCCGGCCTGGTCCCGGGCCTGACGGCGGCCTTGGCCGACCCGCGGCCGACGCTGGTGCACGTCAAGGTGGCCGCGTCCGACCGGACGCTGTACTGACTTGTCGACAACCGAAGAGCTGGAAGCGGCGGTGGCCGAACTCGTCGGCTGCCGGGTCGTCGAGTTCAGCCGGACGCTGAACATCGCGATCGTCGGCTTCCAGGGCGACGGCGTCGAAAAGCGGCTGCACGCGCAGTGCCCGTTCCGGGTGACGCACCGCGAACTGCTGCTGTTCGGCTCGGTGGACATGCGCTACCGGGACATCGGCGACGCGGAAACGGCGTTCGACCAGTACCGGACGAAGTTCGACCGCCAGGCCCGGCAGCTGACCGGGATGGTCACCGAGCACGAGTGCTTCGTCGAGTCGGCGGCGCTCGGCCCGGTCGGGCTGCTGACGGCGCGGCTCAGCGGCAACGTCGTGGTCGAAGTCTTCCCGGCCTGCGGGGGCCGCAACGTCGAGCAGTGGCGGCTGTTCGACTGGCACGACACCAGCCGGCACTTCGTCTACCCGGACTCCGCGGACAACTGAAAAAGCCGCGGCGGATCAACGAGATCCGCCGCGGCCTCAAAAGTCCTAAATGGACTCAGCTGCCGGTCTTGCTGCTTTCCGTCACGTCCGAAGACTGCTCCGCCAGCTCCCACTCGGCGGCGTCGGACGCGGCCGTGGCGGCCGCCTCGGGGCTGCCGCCGTGCAGCAGCCGCGCCACTTCGCCGCGCAGCGTCACGAACTCCGCCGACTCGCGCGTCGTGATCTGGTCCCGCGCGGCGGGCAGCCCGACCGGCAGGTCCGCCACGATCGACGCCGGCGACTTCGACAGCACCAACACCCGGTCGGACAGGTACACGCTCTCGTCGATGTCGTGGGTGACGACCAGGATCGTGCTGCCCTGCTCGCGCTGCACGCGCCGGGTCAGGTCCTCGAGCTCGAAGCGCGTCTGGGCGTCGACCGACGCGAACGGCTCGTCCATCAGCAGCAGCGCCGGCCGGCTGGCCAGCGCGCGGGCGATCGACACCCGCTGCTGCATGCCGCCCGACAGCTGCCACGGGAACTTCCCGCCGACGCCCGACAGACCGACCTGCTCCAAAGCCTCCGCGGCCCGCGAACGGCGCTCGGCCTTCGAGATCTGCCGCCAGCGCAACGGGAACTCGACGTTCTTCTGCACCGAAAGCCACGGGAACAGCGACCGGCTGTAGTCCTGGAACACGACGGCGAGGTCGTCCGGCACGCCGTTGACGCGGTCGCCGTGCAGGCTCACCGTGCCTTCGGTCGGCGGGGTGAGCCCGGCGACGCAGCGCAGCAGCGTCGACTTCCCACACCCTGACGGCCCGACGATGCTGGCCAGCTGCCCGGCCTCGACGGTGAACGACAGGTCGTTCACCGCGGTGTGCGCCTTCGCGCCCGTGCCGTAGCGGTGGCTGAGGCCGGACACTTCGAGCATGGTTGACATGGGGAGAGGCCTTTCCAGCGTCAGTCGCGGCCGAGGCGGGTCGGCTGCCAGGCCAGCACCCGCCGCTCCGCGGCCAGGAAGATCGTGTTGAAGACGTAGCCGAGGATGCCCAGCAGCACCAGCCACGACCACATGTTCGGGAAGTCGAAGTCCTGCTGGGCGTTCAGCAGCGACCGCCCGATGCCGTTGTACGCGCCGACCAGTTCGGAAACGACCATCAGCAGCAGCGAAATGGACAGGCTGACCCGCAGCCCGGCGAAGATCTTCGGCGCCGCCGCGGGCAGCACGACCATGCCGATCCAGTACCGCTTGGGGGTCCGGAACGACCGCGCCGTCTCCACCTTCACCTGGTCGACCGACCGGACGCCGTCGACCGCGTTGAGCAGCACCGGCCACACCGCGCCGAAGATGATCGACCCGATCTGCATGCCCGAGCTCAGCCCGAACAGCACCGCGAACACCGGGATCAGCGTGGGCGGCGGGATCGAGCGGAAGAACGCGAACAGCGGGCCGACGTAGTCCATCGCCGTCCCGGACCGGCCGAGCAGCACGCCGAGGACGACGCCGACGACCGCGGCCAGCGCCCAGCCGCCGAGCGTCCGGCCGAGGCTGGGGAACACGTTGTCGAACACCGCGTCGGTGAGGAACAGGTGCGACGCGGGCCCGGTGAACCACAGCTTCGCGGCGGCGGTCGCGATCTCCGTCGGCGGCGGGAAGAACTTGCTGCCGCCGGCCCGGGCGGCGAACTCCCAGACGACCACGAGGATCGCGAACAGCAGCCAGTTGCGGACGACGGTCGCGGCACCGCGGGCGGCGCGCCGGCCGACCCGGCCGGAAAGTGTCGCCGTGCTCATGCGATCGCCTCCCGGTCGACGGTGCTCCACCGGAACAGCCGCTTGCCCAGCTGCTCGAGTCCTTCGTTGATCAGGTAGCCCAGCACCCCCGCGACCACGGTACCGGCCAGCACCAGGTCGAACCGGATCGAACCGGTGCCCGCGACCAGGATGAAGCTGCCGAGGCCGACTTCGGAACCGGCGAGGAACTCGACGCTGACGACGGCGATCAGGGAGATGGTCGCCGACAGCCGGACGCCGGTGAAGACGAACGGCGCGGTCTGCGGCAGCGCGACCGACGAGAGCATGCGGAACCGGCTGGTCCCGCAGGCGCGCGCGGTCTCCATCAGCACCGGGTCGATCTCGCCCATGCCGTAGATGGTGTTGAACATGATCGGCCACAGGGATGCGTACACCGCAAGGGAAATCTTCGCCTCCGGGCCCGAGCCGATCACCAGCAGCACCAGCGGGACGAGCGCGGTGACCGGGATCGGGCGGAGGAACTCGACGATCGCCGCGGTGGCCGTGCGCAGCACCGGGACGCTGCCCAGCAGCAGCCCGGCCGGCACCCCGACGGCGATGGCGATGGCGATGGCGATCAGCCAGGCCAGCATGGTCGCGACGATGTCGCGGATGAAGGAGGGGTCGCCCAGCAGTTCCCCGACGGTGACCAGGACGACGCTCGGCGGCGGCGTGAACGTCTTGCTGACCAGGCCGACCTGGACGACGACCTCCCAGAGCAGGAGGAAGCCGACCAGGCCGGCCAGGCCTCGGAGCAGCTTCTTCACGTCAGCTGGTCGCCTGCGGGGCGATCATCGACGCGGCGTCCACCTTGCTGGTGATGACGCCCATCTGCAGCAGCAGGTCGGGCACCCGCTGGAGGCGCCGCGCGTCCAGGGTGGAGCCGTACCCGGGCAGGGTGAGCAGCTTGGCCGTGTCCTCGTCGATCTTCGCGTACTTGACCAGCAGCGGCTCGACCTTCGAACGGTCGTTGATCGCGTCGAGGGTGGCCTTCTTCATCGCGCGCTGGAAGGCCGCGAGGGTCTTCGGGTTCGCCTGCACCCACTTCGTCGCCGCGCCGTAGCCGGTCAGCGGGAAGTCCTGGCTGGCGCCGGTGTTGATGTCGATGACCGGGGTCGCGCCCGCGATCTTCGCCGCCTGCGAGAGCTGCGGCTCCGGCATGTAGGCCGCGTCCACCTGGCCCTGCTGCAGTGCCGCCGCCATGTTGGGCAGCGGCATCGTCACCCAGTTGACCTTGGTGAAGTCGACGCCGTGGTCCTTCATGACCGACTTGGTCAGGATGTCGGACGCGGTGTTCTTCGCCGTGATCGCGATCCGCTTGCCGGCGAGGTCGTTGACCGTCTTCACGGTCGAGTTCGGCACCGTGACGATCGCGTTGCTCTTGGCGTTGACCGACGTGCCGTCGGCGACCAGCTGCACGTCCGCGGCGCCGGTGCTCTTGGCGACGAAGAACGGCGTGTAGGTCGAGAGCGCGATGTCCGCTTCACCGGAGATCGCCTTGGTCATCGACGCCTGGCCGCTGTTGGCGATGATCTGCTCGACCTCGAGGCCCTCGGCCTTGAAGTACCCGCCGTCCTGGGCCAGCCAGAACGGGGCCAGGTCGGTGGTCGGCATGATCGAGACCTTGATCTTCGACTTCTCCAGGCCGCCCCCGTTCGACGAGGCGTTCGAGTCGTCCGAGCCGAGCGCGCTGCAGCCGGTCAGGGCTGTGGCGGCTGCGACGGTGAGGGCGAGCCCGAGCGCGGCGCGGCGAGTGCGAACCCGGCCACTGCTCATGGCGTTTCCAAGCAAGGCCTGCTCCTTGGGTGAAAAGTTTGACGGTTGGTGGACCGAATCCCGGGGAAGTACGTAACTCATTCTCAGGAGAGTCCCGCGGGCCACTGTAGAGGCGGTGACAGCTCGCTCACAACGGGTGGGATCAATACCCGGGAGGGTGGTGCACGTCACTCTTTCGGCCTCTGGTCTAGACCCACTGCTCCACTCGCCGTAGTCATTCACCCAGCGTAGAGCCAAGATCTCGAATTTCGGATGGTCGGCTGTGGGCCGGCTGAGCGAACGCTGTGCAACATCGGGCACGAAGCGTCAGGAGGGTTACATCTTCTCCGGCCGTTCGCTACCCTCTGCACCTGCGGGGAGGTATCAACCTCCGATGTAGTGAGAGAGAGTGCCTGGATGGCCGATCAAGACAACCTTCGGTTTACCAGGGCTCACTGTGCTTTTCCTGAGAGATTCTCCCCCGCAGAGACCACTGCCTGGCCGTGCTCAGCCGCCGTGCCGGTGGGCTGAACCGACCAAACAGACCGATGCAGACCAGCGCAGGGACCCGACCGTGATGCTCGAGCTGAACCGATTCCGTCCGGCTGGACGGGGTTCAGGTACCCCCAGGGCCGACACCGAAGACGATCTTTTCACCCGTACGGGTAGCGTCTCGCGCTGGCTCCTGCCGATCGGCCGCCAAGCCGGAACGCCGGGAGCGTGCTGACGAGTGGTTGAGGAGAACGCGATGCGCCCTGGCGGGCGCTGGACCGAGCAGGGTTTCACGAGCACGAACGACGATGGTGGTGCGGCGGTGCCGAACGAAGACGCCGCGGGGGTGGGAGGGACCCCTGCGCAGTCGCCCGGAGATGCTCCGGGCAGGAAGGCCGGGCTGTTCTCCGGCATGCGCGATTGGCGGCTGCGCTCGAAGCTGGCCGCCGTCCTCCTCATCCCGACGCTGACGGCGCTCGTGCTGGGCACCCTGCGCGTGGTCGACGACGCGCAGGAAGCGGCCGAGTTCCAGCGGACGGCCGACCAGGTCGCCTTCGCCGTCAAGGTCACCACGGTCGTCCACGAGCTGCAGAACGAACGCTCGCTGGCCGTCGCGCGGATCTCGTCCAACAACCAGCTGCTGCAGACCGGGCTCGACGCGCAGATCGCCAAGGTCGACCGCGAGGTCACCAACCTGCGCTCGGCGGCGGCGACCCTCAACTACGACGACCAGGGGACGAAGGACCGCTACACCCGCGGTCTCCAGCGCCTCGACGCCCTGCGCCCGCTGCGGGCGGCGTTCAACACCGCGAGCGGCCTGCCCGACATCACGGTGATGACCGCCTACTCGGGCATCCTCGACTCGCTCATCGAGCTCGGCCGCGAGGTGACCACCGCGGTCACCGACCGGGACGTGCTGCGGCTGGGCACGAGCACGCAGGCGATCAGCGAGGCCAAGGAGTTCACCACCCGCTCCGACGCCGAGCTGCAGATCGCCGCGTTCCGCGGCAACTTCCCGGGCGACCTGCTGGACCAGACGCGCGCGTCGGCCTCCAGCGCGGACGCCTCGGTCCAGGCCTTCCTCGCGAACGCCGACGACGACCAGCGCCAGCTCTACAACGACACCTACTCCGGCCCGGAGGTCGACGACCGCCGCCGGATCCAGACCGCGGCGTTCTCCTTCGCCCAGCTGGGTGAGGCGCCGAGCATCGACACGACGGCGCTCGGCAAGGACAGCACCGTGTCGGCGGACAAGCTGCACGCGGTCGAGTCGAACCTGCTGGCCCAGCTCAAGACCCGCGCCGACGACCTCGCCACGGCGGCGGTCAACTCGGCCTGGGTCGGCGGTGGCATCGTGCTCGCCGCGCTGGTCGCCGCGATCGCGCTGATGCTCGTCGTCGCCCGCCTGATGCTGCGCCCGCTGCGGGTGCTGCGGAAGAGCGCGCTGGACGTCGCCTACACGCGGCTGCCGGAGACCGTGCAGGCGATCCTGGACGACCCGGACCCGGTGGGCGCCTCCAAAAAGGCCGTCCAGCCGGTGCCCGTCACCTCCCGCGACGAGATCGGCGAGGTCGCGCGGTCGTTCGACATCGTCCACGAACAGGCCGTCAAGATGGCCGCCGAGCAGGCCCTCCTGCGCGAGAACGTCAACGGCATCTTCGTGAACCTCTCCCGGCGGTCGCAGCGGCTGGTGGAACGCCAGCTCGGCGTCATCGACCGCCTCGAGGCCGACGAGCAGGACCCGGACCACCTGGCCAGCCTGTTCGAGCTCGACCACCTGGCCACGCGGCTGCGGCGCAACGGTGAGTCCCTGCTGGTGCTCTCCGGCGCCGGCCTGGCGAAGTCCGTGCCCAAGCCGGTGCCCGCCGCCGACGTCATCGGCGCCGCGGTGTCCGAGATCGAGCAGTACGCCCGGATCGAGGTCGGCATCGTGCCCGACGTCGCGGTCCAGGGCCTCGCGATCCACGACCTCGTGCACGTCCTCGCCGAGCTGCTGGACAACGCGACCTACTTCTCCGAGCCGGAGACGAAGGTCATCGTGCGGGCCGTCGTGACCCGCCGGAAAGCGCTCGCCATCCAGGTCACCGACCACGGTGTCGGCATGAGCGACGAGCAGTTGACCCAGGTCAACTCGCGCCTGGCCGAGCCGCCGGACCTGGACGTGTCGGTGACCCGCCGGATGGGTCTGTACGTGGTCTCGCGCCTGGCCAAGCGCCACGGCATCGAGGTCCGGCTGCGCGAGAACGAGGACATCGAGGGTGGCGTGATCGCCCGCGTCGTCGTCCCGGCCGAGCTGCTCACGCCGCTGCGCCCGGGCATGGCGCGGCAGACCCCGCCGCCGGCGAACCGGTCCGAGACGTCGATGTCGCTGCCGAGCATCCCGATCCCGGCCGCGCGCTCGGACTTCGACCAGACGCAGACGCACACGCCGGTGCCGCCTTCGGCACCGCCGCCCCCGCCGCGTCCGCCGGCTCCCGAGCCGGTGGCGAACCAGGGCGGCCTGGTCCCGCTCGACCAGCCGATCAGCCTCGACGACCTGGTCAGCGGCGGCCGCGCGGCGGGCCCGTTCCTGTCGCCCGAGCTGCCGAAGCCCGAGACGCCGGCCTGGCCGACGGCCGAGGACCTCGCGCCGCTGACGCCGCAGCCGAACGGCGACGGCGCCAGCTCGCGGGCGGGTGACACGCAGTTCGCGCCGCTGGTCCTGCCGAAGCGCGAGCCGAAGTACGTCCCCCCGGAGGAGCCGCCACCACCGCCCCCGCCGCCCGCGGCGGAGGTCGGGTCGTCGGCCCTCGAGGACGATGTACCCACCCGGCGGCTGCCCATCTACCAGTCGGTGCTGTCACGCTGGTTCAGTGAGGGCGACGACTCGGCTGCCGACCCGGTGCAGCCGCAGAGCGAGGGTGAAGACCCGAACCTGCCGCCCCTCACCGGCTCCGACGAGCGGCCGGTACCGGCCGAACCGGCCGCCCGGCGCCAGGAGCCCGTCGACGAGCTGCAGCCGACCGCCGCGACCCGGCACCCGCTCCTCCCCGCCGACGACGGCTGGCACAGCGCCTCCGACGACGGCTGGCAGGCGGCGCAGTCGCTGCTGGAGTCGAAGAACGAGGAGATCACCCCGGCCGGGCTGCCCAAGCGCGTCCCGAACCAGTACCTGGTCCCGGGGTCGATCAACAGTCCTTCGGCCGAGGCGCCGGCGCAGAACAGCTTCGCGGACAACACCGCCGGCATGCCCGGAACGGGTGCGATCACCCGCTCGGCGTCCGCGGCGCGGAGCCGGATGGCAAGCTTCCAGCGGGGCTACACCTCGGGCCGGCACGCGTTGAAGGAACTCCCGGCCGAAGAACAGCTGGAAAGCAGCAGGGTTCCGGGGCGTGGCAACACCACAGACAGCAGTGAGGAGTGAAAGTGACACGGGCGGGTGCAATGCAGCCGGGTGGCTCCGCGCAGCCGAACGGCCAGGCGCATGCCAAGGCGAACAATGCCGGCAGCTTCGCTTGGCTGATCACGGATTTCGTGCACCGGGTGCCCGGCGCGGCCCACGCGGTCGTGGTGTCGGCCGACGGCCTGCTCCTGGCGGCTTCGCGTGGTTTGCCGAAGGACCGGGCGGACCAGCTGGCCGCGGTGGCGTCGGGGCTCACCAGCCTCGCGCGCGGTGCGGCCAAGGTGTTCGAAGGCGGGACGGTCGCGCAGACGGTCGTCGAAATGGCGAACGGCTTCCTCTTCCTCATGTCGGTTTCCGACGGTTCGTGCCTGGCGGTCCTCGGTTCGCCGGAGAGTGACATCGGCTTGGTCGTCTACGAGATGACCCTGCTGGTGGAGCGGGTCGGCCAGCAGCTGACTCCGGAGATGCGGGCGCAACTGCAGGGTGCGGCGATCCGCCGCTGAGGACCCGGGAACCGAGGAGAGAGCCGTGGACGACGGGCGCTTGAGGGGCGATGGCCGGCTCGGTGACGACTTCTCCGGCGGGTGGTCCGAGCACTCGGACGACGGCCGGGAGGACTGGCAGTCGTTCCGGGAGCGGGTCGACCGCGAGTGGCGGTCGCGCCGGGTGCAGGCCTCCGACAGCGACCCCGTGCGGGAACCGCCGAACTGGCTGACCGACAGCAACGCCGGTCAGGAGCCGATCCGGCCGATCCAGGCCGGCAGCGGCGAGTACCGCGACCGGCTGCTGGGCGGACCGGGCGCGGAGCTGTTCGGCGGGTCGAGCGGGCCGCTGTACGACGCGCGCGACTTCGCCGCGTACAGCACCGAGCGCGACTTCTCGTCGGGCCCGGACTCCGGTGAGCTCGCGGCGGCGCTGCCGCAGCAGGCCCACCAGGAGTACGTCGACGCGCCGCCGCCGACGGAGATGGAGACGTCCGGCCTGGTCCGGCCGTACTTCCGGACCCGGGGGCGGACGAAGGCGACGCTCGACCTGGCGATCGAGGCGCTGATCTCGACCAGCGAACAGGGCCGGATGCTCGACCGGGTCCGGGTGCCCGAGCACCGGTCGATCTGCGACCTGTGCCTCGACACCCGGTCGGTGGCCGAAGTGGCGGCGCTGTTGCGGCTGCCGCTCGGCGTGGTGCGGGTGTTGATTGGTGACGTGGCGGGCCTCGGCCTGGTGCTGGTGCACTCCAGCAACCAGACGGTGGGCGACCGCCCGAGTATCGAGTTCATGGAAAGGGTGCTCAGTGGGCTTCGGAGAATTTGACTCCGACGCGAACGCGCCGCAGGTGACGGGTCCGACCTCGTCGGCCAAGATCGTGGTCGCCGGCGGGTTCGGTTCGGGGAAGACAACGCTGGTCGGGGCGATCTCCGAGATCGACCCGCTGACCACCGAGGCCATGATGACCGAGGCGAGCGTCGGGCACGACGACACCTCGGCCACGCCCAACAAGACCACCACCACCGTGGCGATGGACTTCGGGCGCATCTCGCTGGACTCGGACCTCGTGCTGTACGTCTTCGGCACGCCGGGTCAGCACCGGTTCTGGTTCATGTGGGACGACCTCGCGGTCGGTGCCATCGGGGCGGTCGTGCTGGTGGACACGCGGCGGCTCGCCGACGCGTTCCCGTCGATCGACTTCTTCGAGAACCGGAAGCTGCCCTACGTCGTGGCGATCAACTGCTTCGACCGGCTCCTGCACCACCAGATCGAGGACGTGCGGCACGCGCTCACCATCGCGCCGTCGGTCCCGATCATGGCGTGCGACGCGCGTGAGCGCGACTCCGCCAAGCAGGTGCTGATCTCCGTCGTCCAGCACGCGATCGCGCACGATACGGCCCTGCGCGCGGGCTGACGGTATGGCTGGCCGGACCGGATGCGGCCGTTGGAGTGAACTCCACGGGCTTCACCCACTTCGGGGAGCCTTGCCGCCGTCCGGAGGACGGAACGTCCGCCGCTGTCCGGTACCGGTGACGGCTCGGCCCGCCGTCCGCCGGTCTGACCTGCGCGGACAGCCTGCCGGGTCGGGTCGAGGGGTGTGCTTCGCCCGCGCTGCCCGGACCGGGCCGGCGCGGAGCGCGGCCGGGCGCACACGTAGGGTGCGCAGCGGCCGGCCGGTGGTCGACTCGACACTTCCGGCGGGGCGAATACGCTTGAGCGTGGGCCGTGCCGGCCACTCCGGAGTGCGGCGCGCGGCGCCGCAGGAGCAAGGAGGGGCAGTAGTGACGGCTTCCGGCCAGGGTTCGTTCGGCTGGCTCATCACGGACTTCGTGCGCCGGGTACCCGGCGCCGCGCACGCCGTTCTGGTGTCCGCGGACGGGCTGCTCCTCGCGCCGTCGGAAGGGCTGCCGCAGGAGCGCGCCGAGCAGCTGTCCGCGGTCGCGTCCGGGCTGATCAGCCTGACGTACGGTGCCGCGCGCTGCTTCGAAGCGGGCGGCGTCAACCAGACCGTGGTGGAGATGGAGCGCGGCTACTTGTTCCTCATGTCCGTTTCGGACGGTTCGTCGCTGGCGGTGCTGGCCGCGCCGACGTGCGACATCGGCACGGTCGCGTACGAGATGACGCTGCTCGTCGAGCGCGTGGGCCAGCAGATCACCCCCGAGCTGCGCGCCCAGCTGCAGGGTGGCGTGCGTGGGTAGGACACGATGAGGATTTCGGGATTCGACGATCCGGACTCCAGCGGCTGGGACGCGCTGCACCGCGGCACCGAGCGCGAGGGTTTCGATTCGCCCAGCAAGTTCGACATGTCGACGCTGTCGATGATCATGCCCAAGCGCAAGCCGGCGCGGCCCCAGCCGGATCCGCAGGGCTACACCGACGAGGACACCCGCGAGTGGGGATCCCCGTCGTCGCCGTCCGACGGTTACGTCCCTGACGAGCCGGAGTGGCAGGACGAGGAGCGCTACGAGCCGGAGCCCCCGCCGCTCGAGCCGGCGTGGACGCCCCCGCGCGGCGCCCGGCCGCCGGCCCCGCCGCGGCCACCGGCCCCGCCGGCGCCCCGGCCGCCCGCACCGAGACCCCCGGTGTCCAGAACCCAGGCGGCGCCCCCGCCGTCGTGGGCTCCGCCGATCGACCCGCGCACCGGCTGGACACCTCCGCCGGACCCGGAAACCCGCTGGATCCCGCAGCCCGAGCCGTGGGAGGAGCCGGCCCGCGTCGCGTCGCCCGTCGCCTCGGCGGGCTCGCGGGTCCGCCCGTACACGCGGACGGGCGGCCGCACGAGGTCCGACCACAACCTGGCCCTCGAGGCCCTGGTCTCGACGTCCGACGACGGCCGTCGCTACCGCGGCGTGCGGTCGGTCGAGCACCGCCGCATCTGCGACCTGTGCCTGGACACGCGCTCGGTGGCCGAGATCGCGGCGCACCTGCGGCTGCCGCTGGGCGTGGTGAAGGTGCTGGTGGGCGACATGTCCGACATCGGGCTGGTCCTGATCCACCAGACGGAGCTGATCCTCGGGGACCGCTCGTCCCGCGAGTTCATGGAGCGCGTCCTGGCCGGCCTGCGAGCCCTCTAGTTCCGTCCCGGCGTCATGAACGACTCTTTCATGGCTTCTGACGACATGAACGACTCTTTCATGTCGTTTGGGCGGGCCCTCTAGTCCTCGACCAGCGCCGCGGACGTGATGCGGTGCAGCGAGTACCGCTCGTTGTTGTCGCCTTCGAGGATCCCGCCGCCGACCCGGATCGGCCGGACCACCCGCTGGCTGGCCGTTCCCTTCGAGTCGACGAAGCCGATCCAGACCTCTCGCCGTTCCAGCGTCGCGCGTGACAGCAGCTCCAGCGTCGCCGACGTGTCCGCGCCACCGCCCACCGGTGCCCGCACCGCCGATCCCCGCCGTCGCGCCGACGCCGCGTCGCCCGCGCGCAGGTTGGAGACGATCCGCGTCGCCTGATCGGGTGTCAGCACCGCCTGCTCACCCGGGCTGCGCCGCGGCCCGCGGGCCTTCGCCGGCAGCCGGCGCCCGCCCGGGCGGATGTCGACGACCCGGCCGTCCGGCCCTTCGGCCGCCGGGGCGAACCCCGCCGCGCGCAGGCCGGCCAGGACCTCGTGCAGCGGGTCCGGGCTGACCACGACCGTCGGCGCGATCAGGCGCAGGTCGTGCTCGGCCGCGACCGGGTTGGCCAGCACTTCCGCCAGCAAAGCCTCGTCGTCGCACCGCAGGAACGACGCCGCCGCGCCGCCGCGCAACCGGCCGTGCCGGCGGGCGACGTCGTCGACCAGGTAGCTCAGCGACTGCGGGACCGGCGTCGCGGACTTCTTCTTGAACAGCGCGTGCAGCTCGTCGGCCGTGCGCCCGGTGTCCAGCGCCCGCCGCACGGACGCCTCGGTGATCCGGTAGACGGTCGCGTGCCCGGCCGATTCGACGTCGGCCACGGCGTCCATCTCCGCCGCCAGCTCCGGCTCCAGTGGTCCCGGCGCGACGACCGTCAGGTCGGCCTGCAGCAGCACGTGGTCCACCGGCGCAGGCAGCGCGTCCAGGATCGCCTCGACGGCGCCCGGCCGGTCGTCGGCCAGCAGCGCGCGCGTCGCCGTCGTGAGGCCGCCGAGCCCGACGATCCCCAGCGCGGACGCCTCGGCCATCGTCCAGCGGACGGTTTCGTCCCGCATCCGCCCGCCACGTCGTGGGGCCCGCCAGGCCAGCACCGCGACGAGCTCGTCGACGCTCTTCACGCCGGCGCCCTCGGGCAGGTCGGCCAGCGCGGTCAGGACCCGCCGCCGCGTGACCGGCGCCAGCGGGCGGCGCAGGTCCTCCGACAGCGGCGCGATCGGCTTGTCCTTGGCGTCGCGCCCGCCGGCCATCCCGGGCAGCCGCGGCAGCTCCAGCCAGGCCTGCGCGAGCGTCATCCAGCGCTGGGCGGTCGGCGACGCGAGCCACGAGTCGGTCAACGTCGTCGGCACCCACTCGGGCGCGGTCGACTCGCTGTCCGCGACGAGCCCGGCGCCGACGGCCAGCTCGGCGAGCAGCACCGCCTGCGTCTCGTCGATCTCGAGGTCCTTGGCCAGCTTCTTCAGCTCGCGCACGCCGAGGCCGCCCGACTTGAGCACCGGCGGCGGCGCCGCGGACCACGAGCGCAGCAGGGATTCCGTGTGGCGCAGGAACTCCATCGCCTCGCCGGCCGCCGCTTTGTCCAAAGTAGACGTCTGATGCCGGTGGACCGGCAGCTCCGGTTCGGTGAGCGCGCCCGGCGCGAAGACGCTGCCGCGCACCGCGATGCCGAGCTCGCGCGGCAGCTCGACGGTCTGGTCGTCGCGCCGCAGCAGCAGCCCGCGTGCCAGCAGCTTCTGCACCGGCGTCTCGGCCTTCTCGAGCGTCAGGTCGAGCCCGGCGTCACGCGTGCGGCCGATGGGCGGGCCGGCGGCGAGGGCGTTCAGGACGCCGCGTTCGTCGTCGGGCAGGTCCGCGAGCCGCGCGGCGAGGTCCTCGCCGGCCAGCGACGGCGATGACGCGCCCAGCCCGGCCGGGAACGGTCCGAGCGCCTCCCGGACCGCGGGCGGCACGCGCAGGGCGTCGTCCGGGCCCCAGGCCAGCGCCCGCGCGCGCAGCCGGGCCAGCGGCGCGGCGATGTCGATGCCCACCAGGTCCGCGACGTCGGCGACCGGCACCGGGTCGCGGTCCGCGCCGGCCAGCAGGCACGCTTCGAGCACGGCGATGGTGACGGTGTCGAGGTCTTCGCAGGCGCGCGCGACCGAGCCGGGCGTGCCGGCGCGGGTGGCCAGCACCGTGCTGTCGGAGGGCGGCGGCGTGGAGAGGTCGCGCCGCGTGCGGAGCAGCTCTTCGAGTGCGGCGTCGGACTCCGCGCGCAGCCAGTCCGCCAAGGAGGTCGCGGGCATAGAAAGCCAGGATACCGGGCGGTTGAGACAGCTCGCCTCGGCTCAGGCAGACTGTGTCCCGAGAACCGAGAACGGCTGTGGAGGACGTTGTGGCCAAGGGTGAGAAGAAGAACAACGGAATCGACCCGACCTGGCCGGGCGAGGACGGCGAGCACCCCGTGACGGAACTCGCCTCCGACCGCCAGGGCTCGCTGTCGCCGTTCGGTGACATCACGTTCCCCCTCGACTCGGTGCCCTACGTGCACCCGGAGACCGAGATCAACCGCTGACGGCATAGTTACTGGTCAGTACCGGTATCGGCCCCTCGTGAGGGCGGTCACGGGAGTAGGTTCGCTCCCGTCCTGCCCGACCTTTCCCATGCGGGGGTAAGTGCCATGCCGGTTCCCGGTCCCGGATACTCGATCACCGTCCGGGTCGAGGCCCCGGCCTCGTCCAGCGCGGCCGGTGACCTCACCACCGCCGTCGGGCGCGTCGGCGGCGTCCTGACCGCGTTCGACGTCGTCGAGTCCCACTCCGACTCGATCGTGGTCGACATCAGCGCCAACGCGCTGTCGGAGAACCACGCGAACGACATCACGCAGACGCTGGACTCGCTGCCCGGCGTCAAGGTCCGCAAGGTCTCCGACCGGACGTTCCTGATCCACCTCGGCGGCAAGATCGAGGTCACGCCCAAGGTCGCGCTCCGCAACCGTGACGACCTCTCGCGCGCCTACACCCCGGGCGTCGCCCGCGTCTGCCAGGCGATCGCGAACAACCCCGAGGACGCGCGCCGGCTGACCATCAAGCGCAACACCGTCGCGGTGCTCACCGACGGTTCCGCGGTGCTCGGCCTCGGCAACATCGGCCCGGCCGCCGCGCTGCCGGTGATGGAGGGCAAGGCGGCGCTGTTCAAGAAGTTCGCCGACGTCGACGCGTGGCCGGTCTGCCTGGACACCCAGGACACCGAAGAGATCATCCTCATCGCGAAGGCGCTCGCGCCGGTGTACGCGGGCATCAACCTCGAGGACATCGCCGCGCCGCGCTGCTTCGAGATCGAGAAGCGCCTCCGCGAGCAGCTGGACATCCCGGTGTTCCACGACGACCAGCACGGCACCGCGATCGTCGTCGTGGCCGCGCTGCGCAACGCCCTGCGCGTGGTCGGGAAGAACATCGAGGACTGCAAGATCGTGGTCAGCGGCGTCGGCGCGGCGGGCTCGGCGATCATCCGCCTGCTGCTGCACAAGAACCCGGGCGACATCGTCGCCGCGGACATCGACGGCGTCGTCCACTCCGCGCGCGGCAACCTCGACGACAACCTGGCCTGGATCGCGTCGCACACGAACAAGGAGCAGGTCGGCGGCACCCTGCACGAGGCGCTGGCCGGGGCGGACGTCTTCATCGGCGTCTCCGCGCCGAACCTGTTCGGCGCCGAGCAGGTCGCGACGATGAACAAGGACGCCGTCGTCTTCGCGCTGGCCAACCCGGACCCGGAGATCGACCCCCTGGAAGCGCAGAAGCACGCGGCCGTCGTCGCGACCGGCCGCAGCGACTTCCCGAACCAGATCAACAACGTCCTGGCCTTCCCGGGCGTCTTCCGCGGCCTGCTCGACGCGCACGCGCACAACATCGACGACTCGATGCTCCTCGCGGCCGCCGACGCGATCGCCGACGTCGTCGACAACGGCAAGCTCAACGCGTCGTTCATCGTGCCGAGCGTCTTCGACAGCGCGGTGGCGCCGGCGGTCGCCGAGGCCGTGCGGAAGGCCGTGCGCGCCGAACAGGGCTGAGTCGTACTTTCGGATGACGACCGGAGTCTTCCGGCGTCCTAGGCTGAATCCCGACACGGTTGGGGGAAGCCGAATGCGGAGGACTTTGCTGGTCGCGGCGGTGGCCGTCGCGGTGGCATCGGTGGTGCCGGGAGTGGCTCAGGCCGCGCCCGGTGCGCTGGTGTGGGGCGCGTGCCCGGCGGACGTCACGGCGCCGGGCCTGGAGTGCTCGACGCTCGACGTCCCGCTGGACTACCGGAAACCGGACGGAACGCGGATCCAGGTCGCGATCTCGCGGCTGAAGAGCACGAACCCGGGGCTGCGCCGGGGCGTGCTGCTGACCAACCCGGGCGGTCCCGGCGGCCCGGGCCTGGACCTGCCCGCGCAGCTGAAGCTGCTGGGGTGGCCGCAAAGCGTCCTGGACACGTACGACGTCATCGGGTTCGACCCGCGCGGCATCGGCCACAGCACACCGGTGACGTGCGATCTGACGCCGGCGCAGCAGCAGAGCAACGTGCCGCCGTACGCGCTGAACCCGGCCGACGTCACCGCGCGCGCCGAGTACGTGAAGGGCATCGCGCACCAGTGCGGCGCTTCCCGGACGGCGTCGATGCTGCCGTACGTCACGACGGCGAACACGGCCCGCGACATGGACCGGATCCGCGCGGCGCTGGGCGAGCCGAAGCTGTCGTACTACGGGGTTTCGTACGGTTCGTACCTCGGCGCGGTGTACACGACGCTGTTCCCGCAGCGCAGTGATCGCATCGTGCTCGACAGCAACACCGGGCCAGGAGGCTTGGACGTCGAGGGTTCGCGGTTGCTGGGCCGGGGTTTCGAGGACCGCTTCCCGGACTTCGCCGCGTTCGCCGCCGCCCACCCGGAGTACGGCCTCGGCACGACACCGGCGGCGGTGAAGGCGAAGTACTTCGACCTCGCGGCGCGCCTGGACGCGCAGCCGAATTCGCAGGGCATCGACGGAAAGCTGTTCCGCCAGGTGACGTTCGGGATGCTGTATTACGACGCGACTTTGCCGTACTTGGCGACGGCGTGGCACGCGCTGGACATCGGACAGCCGATCCCACCGGTTCCGGGCGGCTCGATCCCGGACGTGGAGAACCTGTTGTCGAGCCAGCTGTACGTAGTGTGCGGCGACTCCGACTGGCCGGAGTCGCTGTGGACGTACCAGAGGAACGTGGCAATCGACCGGGTCCGCCACCCGATGTTCGGAGCGGCGGCGGCCAACGTCTGGGCGTGCGCGTACTGGCCGTCGGAGCCTTTGGAGCCGCCAGTGCGGATCGGTGGTCGGGGCCCATCGGACGTGCTGATGGTCCAGAACCTCCGCGACCCGGCAACGCCGTTGACGGGAGCATTGCGGCTACGCCAGGCATTCGGCAGCCGTGCCCGACTGGTGACGGCTGATCAGGGTGGCCACGGAACGTACCTGTTCGGCGCCAACTCGTGCGCAAACAACGCGACGACGGCGTTCTTGGTCACCGGGGTCCGCCCGGCGCGGGATTTGGCGTGCGCCGCCGAACCTGCCCGGCAGACAGCAGCAGTGGCGGGGGTGTTGCCAGTTCGCCTGTTCTGAGTCGGGGTCGCCGCCGGTCATCCGTCCGGGCCGGCTGGCGGACAGGGCTCCGCCAGCCGTGCGCGTCCACCGGCGATCGCCGCCAACGATGACCCGCCGGTCACGCAGCCCGGTGCCGCCGACACCCTCCGCCGCCTGAATCGTCGGGCTCTGGCGAGCGTGGCGGGCCGGCCGCCGTTGCCCACCTCCGCGCGGACGTGCTCGGAGTAGGTTCACGCGTGCTTCCCTCGCCGACGGCGTCCGTCCCCGCGGGATCTGGCGTGTGCCACGGGGCCGACCGGGCGTGGCTCGGACGGTCGCGGTCTCCGGCAAAGCAGCGGCCTCCTGGGCGACCGGTGTCCGCCTCACGCCAATTTGGCGTGCGTGGCCGGAGCCCACTCGGCCGGTACCCACCGCCGCGCTGGGCGTGCTTCCCCAGCCGCCGGCATCCGACCCCGCCAACCAAGCTTCCACGCCGGTGCCCACCGCCGCACCGCGCGCTTCCCCAGCCGCCGGCGTCCGCCCACGCCGACCTGTCGTCCGCGGCGGAAACCCCAACCGGCCGGTGCCCACCGCCGCGCCGTGCGCGGTCGGAAGTAGCCTCGGCGTGTGAGTGAACTCAGCCACGTCGACGAGACCGGTGCCGCCCGGATGGTCGATGTCTCCGGCAAGACCGCCACCGCGCGCACCGCGCTCGCCGCGGGCACCGTGCGGACCACCGCCGAGGTGCTGCGGCTGCTGGCCACCGACGGCCTCCCCAAGGGTGACGCCCTCGCCACCGCGCGCATCGCCGGGATCATGGGCGCCAAGCGCGTCCCCGACCTCATCCCGCTGTGCCACCAGATCGCGCTGTCCGGGGTCAAGGTCGAGTTCACCCTCGGCGAGACCGAGGTCGGCATCCGCGCGACGGCGAAGACCACCGACGTCACCGGCGTCGAGATGGAGGCCCTGACCGCGGTCGCGGTGGCCGGGCTGACCCTGCACGACATGATCAAGGCCGTCGACCCGGCGGCGACGCTCGACGACGTCCGCCTCCTCCGCAAGGACGGCGGCAAGACCGGGACCTGGGAGCGGCCGTGAAGCGCACCGCACGCGTGATCGTGGCGTCCAACCGCGCCGCGAAGGGCGTTTACGAAGACAAAACGGGCCCGGTGATCGTCGCCTGGCTGGCCGGGCGCGGGTATGACGTGCCGGCGCCCGTCGTCGTCGAGGACGGCGATCCGGTGGGCGTCGCGCTGCGGGCCGCGCTGGCCGACGAGGTCGCCGTCGTGCTCACCACCGGCGGCACCGGCATCTCGCCGACCGACCGCACCCCGGACGTCACGCGCGCGGTCCTCGACCACGAGCTGCCGGGTGTCGCGGACGCGATCCGCGCGGCCGGGCTGCCCAAGGTGCCGACGGCGGTGCTCTCGCGCGGCGTCGCGGGCGTGGCGGGGCGGACCCTGGTCGTGAACCTCCCGGGCTCCAGCGGCGGCGTGAAGGACGGCCTGGGCGTGCTGGACGGCATCCTGGACCACGCGGTCGACCAGCTGGCCGGAGGCGACCACCCGCGTCCCGCCGCCACGGCGGTCCCGGTGCGCGTGGTGCGGGCCCTGGTGACCGAGGAGACGCTGTCGGTCGAGGAGCACGCGCGGCTGGTCGAGGACGACGCGGCGGGCGCGGTGGTGACGTTCGCCGGCGTGGTCCGCGACCACGACGGCGGCAAGGGCGTGCGCGACCTGACGTACGAGGGCCACCCGAGCGCGGGCGACGTGATCGCCGAGGTCGTCGCCGACTTGTCGACCCGCTGGGCCGGCGTCCGGGCGGTCGCCGTGAGCCACCGCGTCGGTCACCTGGCGATCGGCGACGTGGCGCTGGCGTGCGCGGTGGCGGCCGAGCACCGCGGGCAGGCGTTCTCGGCGTGCTCGGACCTGGTGGACGAGGTCAAGGCGCGGCTGCCGGTCTGGAAGCACCAGCACTTCACCGACGGCACGGACGAGTGGGTCAACTCGCCGTAACCCGGAAGACGGCGACGCGGTCGGCGGCCGCGGCGAACTCGTCGGGATCGGCCCTGGCGACGAGGCCCAGCTTGACGAACATCGGCACCCCGTGCGGCACCTCCCGCGGGAAGGCGCGCATGACCCGCGCGCGAACGTCGGGGTCGCCGACCTCTTCGAGCGTCACGGCTTGCTTCCGGCGCCCGTGGGCGAGTTCGCCCTGGCCGGCGGCGCGGACGTTGCGCGCCCAATCGCCGTGGGGCAGGCCGGCGATGACGTAGCGCCGGCCGTCGACGGTCAGCGGCGACACGGGAGTCGGCCGCGGCGCGCCGGACTTCCGGCCGGGGACGGTCAGGACGTGGATCGTGCCGAGCCGCAGGCCCAGACGGGTCAGCAGACGGACGAACCGGTTGGCGGGGCGGAGCCAGCGAGGCAGGGCTTGAGGTGCCACCACAATCCTTTCGACTATCGAAGTATTTGTGGCAACGGTAGACTCTTTCGAGTGTCGAAGCAATCTCTGGTCACGGAGGCAACGCGGGCGGCAGCGGCCTCGGGAGCGGCGAGCGACGTGGTCGACGAAGCCGCAGCGTCGGCGTTCGGGGTGAACCGGACGGACCTGCGCATCATCGGCCTCGTCGCGGCGGCGGAGACGCTGACGGCGGGCGAGCTGGCAACGCAGGCCCGGCTGAGCCCGGCGGCGACGACAACGGCGATCCAGCGGTTGACGCACGCGGGGCACCTGACCCGCCGCACGGCCACGGAGGACCGCCGCCGGGCGGTGGTGGAGCTGACCCCGGAGGCGGCAAGGCTGCTGGAGGAGATCTACGCCCCGATCGAGCGCGCGGGGAGGGCGATCCTGGAGGACTATTCGGCCGAGCAGCTGGCGGTGGTCGTGGAGGTGCTGCGGCGGGGTGAGGAGATGCAGCTGAGGCAGGCGGAGCGGATCCGAGGGCTCTGAGAGCCGCTCAGCGCTGCCAGCTGGCATGGCGGCGGGGCCGGGCGCTCTGAAGGCAGAGCCGGCCTGGCGGCGGGCTGAGGCGGCTTGCCGGCAGTGCGGCTCGGACAACAAGCCACGCGCGGTCGCCCGTTACACCGAACCGGATGCCCGGCTGGCGCGGCCGGCAGCCCGCTCAGGCGCAGCCCGCGGCCTCATTCGCCTCCAAGAACGCCGCAAGCCCTCCACCGCCCGGGGGATTGGCGGTGGAGGGCTTGGCAGTCACGGCTCGAGGCCGGACTTACGCATCGCTGCGCGAGATCGTCACTTGGTGGCGATCTTCTGGCCGACGAGGATCAGGTCCGCGTTCGGGATGTACTTCGCGTTCAGGTCCTGCAGCTTCTGGTAGCCGCCCTGGACGTTGAACTGCTTGGCGATCTTGGACAGCGTGTCGCCCGCCACGACGGTGTAGTCACCGGCCGGGTTGGAGCTCGCCACGCCGGTCGCCGCCGGGGCCGCCGCCTTCTTCGGGGCGACCGTGGTCTTCTTCGGCGTCGACTGCTTGGTGGTGGTCTTGTGGGTGGCCTTGGGGGCCGACGAGCCGCCGCCCTTCTTGCCACAGACCGGCCAGGCGCCGATGCCCTGGCCCTGCAGGACGCGCTCGGCCACAGCGATCTGCTGCTCGCGGGAAGCGTTCGCCGCGCTGCCGGTGCCGCCGTAGGCCTTCCACGTGCTCTGCGAGAACTGCAGGCCGCCGTAGTAGCCGTTGCCGGTGTTGGTGTTCCAGTTGCCGCTGCTCTCACACTGCGCGATGGCGTCCCAGTTGGTCGCCGACGCGGGGGTCGCGGCGATGGCGAGGGGCGCGCCGACCGCAATGCCCGCGATGGCGACGCGAGCGACGGTGCGGGTGGCAGCGGACATCTTGCGGTGCTTGCCTCGGTAAGACATTTGGATGCTTCTCGGTTTCCCAGCGCCTACGAACCTGTGCTGAGGGTCAGGATCGGGGTCCTGGCGCCGGCCGTCTCAGACCGGCGGGCGAGTCCGACGCACGGCGCGTCTTCCTCGTCCCCTCGTCCCTGTCCGGAAATGCTTTCGCTCGGGGTATGGGTCCGGGGATCCGTCGGACAGGGCTAGGCGCTACGGATTCCCGGTCGTGCTGGTTGGTCGGGGCCAACCGAAAAGCGACGGTACGTAACGATGGCCGTGATCGGAAATTATTCGGGGCGTGACCTACGTCACAGTAACGGCACGCAACCCCCGTCGATGCGGATGTTTGCGCAGGTCAGCGGGCCGTTATCTGCCCGTTTCCTGGCCGAGATAAAACACGGATCGTGAGGCTTGCATCACGTGTTTTGCGCAGCGAATGGACCATTCGCGACGCCTGATCGGCGATTGAAGCGCGCATCTTATGACTGCTCGCCGGACTACGCCAGACTTGACAACTGTGCCTCATGTGCCCCTTGAGTCACAACAGTCCCACCCGTTCGTGGGGTTTGACGCCACCGCCGGAACCGTGCGCCTCCGTGCGGGGGTCCGGCGGTGCCGACGCACCGCGACGGACCAGGCGAAACGTGTCACCGGAAGGCGTGGTGGCGGAGCGGGATCAGCTTCTCGCGAACAGCCGGAATTGGTGACGCGCCACGCCGGAGCCGGGAAGAGGTTCGCCGAGCGGTCGGCGGCGCCGCGCGAGCGGTCGGCTGTTTATAGGGAGAGCGAAGGCGTGGGCCGGCGCGCTGACCGGTCGAGTGACGGCGACACGCCGATAGCTGAGCAGGGCTCGCTAGTGGGCAGGGTCTGGCAGGGCTCGGCGACCAGCGACCCGGCGGCCGGCAAAGGCGGTGGTCGACATGATCCAGCGGGGCTGGCAGAGGTGGCGGCCGGCTGGGCTCGGTGGTGGGGCGGGGCTGGGAGGCGGGAGAACTGGGCTGGTTACCAGGGGCCAGCGGGCTGGCAGAGGTGGCGGCTGGTCGGGCTCGGTGGTGGGCGGGGCTGGGAGCCAGGAGAACTCGGCTGGCTACCAGGATCCGGCGGCCGGTAGAGGCCGGGGGCTAACAGCGACCGGAAGATGGCGAAGCCCCGGCGACCACCGGGGCTCGGGAGTCGGCAGGGCTCGGCAGCGGCAGAGATAAGGAGTCAGCAGAGCCCGGCCGTCAGCCGGGCTCGGGAGCCAGCGAGGCCCGGCAGGTCGGCAGACCCCCCAGGAGCCAGCCAAGCACCGACAGGCGTCGAAGCCGGGCTCAGCCGCCCGCGAAGGGCGGCAGCACGTCCAACTCGGCGCCGTCCCGCAGCCCACGCCCGAGATCCCGCACCGCAACCCCGTCCACCAGGTAACTGGCAGCGTCGAGAACCCGCGGCAACCCCACCGGGTGCAGCCGCCGCAACTCGGCGACCGCGTCGCCCACCGAAGCGCCCGCCGGCAGCTGGACCTTCTCCTCTTCTTCCCCCGCCGCGGCCCGCGCCGACGCGAAGTACCGCACCACGATGGTCAGAGTCGACATCTCAGCCGCCGATCGCGCTCATCGGCCGGATCGGCTGGGCGAATCCGGCGTCGTTGATCTCGTGTCCCGCGAGCTTGCCCCACATCGTCGCCCGCCAGGCGTCGGCAATCTCTTCATCGCGCGCGCCCGCGCGCGCGAGAGAGCGCAAGTCCGTCTCGTCGTTGCTGAACAAGCACGACCGCACCGCGCCGTCCGCGGTCAGCCGCGTGCGCTCGCACGCCGCGCAGAACGGGCGGGTCACCGACGCGATCACGCCGACGTCGCCCGGTCCGCCGTCGACCAGCCAGCGCTCGGCCGGTGCGCCACCCCGCGCCGCCGGGAACGGCGTCAGCTCGAACGACGCCTCCAGCATCGAAAGGATCTCCGCCGCCGTGATCATCTCGCCGCGGTTCCAGCCGTGCTGGGCGTCCAGCGGCATCTGCTCGATGAACCGCAGGTGGTAGCCCTCGGCGAGGCAGTACTTGAGCAGCGGCACGGCTTCGGTCTCGTTGACGCCCCGCATGAGCACCGCGTTGACCTTCACCGGCGACATCCCGGCGTCGCGCGCGGCCGCCATGCCGGCCAGCACGTGCGAGAGCCGGTCGCGGCGGGTGATCTCGAGGAACGTCTTGGGGTCGATCGTGTCGAGCGAGACGTTGATCCGGTTCAGCCCCGCCTCGGCGAGGCCCGCCGCGCGGCGAGCGAGCCCGATCCCGTTGGTGGTCATGGACAACCGGGGCCGGGGCGACAACGCCGTGATCCGCCCGACGATGTCCTCGAGGCCCGGCCGCAGCAGCGGTTCGCCGCCGGTGAGCCGGATGTCGGTGACGCCGAGCTGCTCGACGGCGATCCGCATGAGCCGGACCAGCTCGTCGTCGGTCAGCACCTGCTCGCCCGGCATCCAGTCGAGGCCCTCCGCGGGCATGCAGTAGGTGCAGCGCAGGTTGCACCGATCCGTCAGGGAAACCCGCAGATCGGTGGCCACCCGGCCGAAGGTGTCGATGAGGTGCGGGTTCTCGGGCCTGGGCACGCGAGATGACCCTCGTGTACCGGGGACGCGAGGAAACCCGAGATCCACTGCTGTCATTACGCACAGCGTAGCTCCGAAACGCGCGATCCCGTCGTGCCAAGTAGGATCCTTTGCCGAGTGAGTGGTTCAGTTGCCGAACTAACGAGGGCCTGTGACGGAAAAGACCTACCCGGTCACCGAAGAGGAGCTCTTCCGCTTCGCGGAATTGGGGCGCGCGGGCAGCACGTTCACCGTCCTGCGGCACGCGCGGATCGCCGAGCGGATGGGCCTGTCCGGCACCGACCACAAGACGTTCGACCTGGTCATCCAATCGGGCGGACCGTTGACCGCGGGCCGGATCGCCGAGCTGACGGGCCTGTCCACCGGCGCTGTGACCGGCGTCATAGACCGGCTGGAGAAGGTCGGTCTGGTCCGCCGCGTGCGCGATCCCGAGGACCGGCGCAAGGTCCTCGTCGAGGTAGTGCCGGGGGCCGCCGACCGCTTCGCGCCCCTCTTCGAGCCGGCCTTCGACGCCCTTCGCGAGACGCTCGCGCAGTTCTCCCCGGCCGAGCGGAAAGCGATCGAGCGTTATCAGAATGTCATCCTCGATCAGCTGCGCGCCGAAGTCATGCACAATTCGCGCCCCGCGTAGCTTTTCCTCAACTGCGGAGATAATGTCAGCGCCATGCCGCAATTTCGGTTGTCCGAGGCCGCGCGCCTGCTCGGCGTCAGCGACGACACCGTCCGGAGGTGGGTGCGCGCGGGGCAGCTGACCGCGACCGACGACGCCGCCGGCCGCAAGGTCGTCGACGGCGCCCAGCTCGCGGGCTTCGCCCGGGCCCAGGCCTCCGGCCCCGAGGACCCCTCCGCCGTCGGCCGCTCGGCCCGCAACCGGTTCGTCGGGCTGGTCACCGAGGTCATCGCCGACAAGGTGATGGCCCAGGTGGAACTGCAGTGCGGGGCACACCGCGTGGTGTCCCTGATGAGTACGGAAGCCGTCCGCGAGCTGGGCCTGCGCCCCGGGGTGCTCGCGGTCGCGGTGGTCAAAGCGACCACCGTCGTGGTGGAGACACCGGAAGGAAGTAGATGAAGAAGCTTGCTCTCGCCGTGGCCGCTGTCGCCCTGTTCGCGGGCGCGTGCAGCAGCTCGGACGAGCCCAGCACGCAGACCGGCGGGTCGTCGGTCACCGCGCCCGCGCCGAAGGGCGGCGGCGACGCCGGCGGCGGCACGCTCACCGTGTTCGCCGCCGCGTCCCTCACCGAGTCGTTCACCGCGCTCGGCAAGGAGTTCGAGGCCCAGCACCCCGGCGTCACCGTGAAGTTCAGCTTCGCGGGCTCGTCCGGCCTGGTCCAGCAGCTGACCAACGGCGCCAAGGCGGACGTCTTCGCCTCGGCCGACCAGGCCAACATGGACAAAGCGGTCCAGGGCGGCGTGATCGACGGGCAGCCGACGGTCTTCGCGACCAACAAGCTCGCCATCGCGGTCGCGCCGGGCAATCCCAAGGGGATCAAGTCCTTCGCGGACCTGAACAAGGCGGGCCTGACCGTCGTCACCTGCGCGCCGCAGGTGCCGTGCGGCTCGGCGGCCAAGAAGGTCGAGACCGCCACCGGCGTCACGCTCAAGCCGAAGAGCGAAGAGCAGGACGTCAAGCAGGTGCTGAACAAGGTCGCCTCCGGTGACGCCGACGCGGGCCTGGTCTACGTCACCGACGCCACCTCGGCCGCGGGCAAGGTCGAGAAGGTCGACTTCCCCGAGGCGTCGGGCGCGATCAACAACTACCCGATCGCCGTGGTCAAGGGCGGCCAGAGCGCCCTGGCCAAGCAGTTCGACGACTTCGTCCTCGGTACCGAGGGCAAGAATGAGCTGACGAAGGCCGGGTTCGGCCCTGCGCAGTAAGCGGGTTTCCAGCGGCCGGCCGGGATCCGTCCCGGCCGGCCGCTCGCGCGTTCCGTGGGTGCTCGCGATCCCGGCCACCCTCGCGCTGGCCCTCGTCGTCCTGCCGGTCGTCGGGCTGCTGGTGCGCTCGGACCTGACGCGGCTGCCGTCGCTGATCGCCACGCCGTCGTCGTGGCACGCGCTGCGGCTGTCGCTCATCACGGCCGCTTTGTCCACTTCGGCCTGTGTGCTGCTGGGCGTGCCGCTGGCCGTCGTCCTCGCGCGGGCCCGGTTCCGCGGGGTCCGGCTGCTGCGGTCGATCGTGCTGCTGCCGCTGGTGCTGCCGCCGGTCGTCGGCGGCCTCGCACTGCTCTACCTGCTCGGCCGCAAGGGCTTCCTCGGCATGCTGATCACCACGCTGACCGGGGAGTCGGTGCCGTTCACCACGGCCGCGGTCGTCATTGCGCAGACGTTTGTCGCGATGCCGTTCCTCGTGGTCAGCCTCGAAGGCGCGCTGCGCGGCTCCGGCGACCGCTACGAGCAGGTCGCCGCGACCCTCGGCGCGCGGCCGTGGACCGTCTTCCGGCGCGTCACGCTCCCGCTGCTCCTGCCCGCGCTCGGCTCCGGTGTCGTCCTGAGCTTCGCCCGCGCGCTCGGCGAGTTCGGCGCGACGATCACCTTCGCCGGCAGCCTCGAAGACGTCACGCGCACGCTGCCGCTCGAGGTCTACACCCAGGCCGAAGTGGACATCGACAGCGCCGTCGCGCTCTCGCTGCTGCTCATCGTCGTGGCGATCCTCGTCATCGCCGTCGCGCGGCCGCGCTCGTGGGAAGGCGGCCTCCGGTGAGCCTGACCGCCCGGATCGAGGCCGTCCGCGGCTCGTTCTCGCTGGACGTCGACCTCGACGTGCCCACCGGAACCGTGCTGGCGCTGCTCGGCCCGAACGGCTCGGGCAAGTCGACGGTGCTGGGCTGCCTCGCCGGGCTCATCACGCCGACGGCGGCGGAGATCACCGTGGCCGGGCGCGCGCTGGCCGGCGTCGCGCCGCACCGGCGGGGGATCGGCCTGCTGTCCCAGGACGCGCTGCTCTTCCCGCACCTGTCCGCGGCCGACAACGTCGCGTTCTCGCCGCGCTCGACCGGCGCCGGCCGTCGCGCCGCGCGGGAGCGGGCCTTCTACTGGCTGGCCGAAGTGGACGCCGTCGCGCTCGCGGACCGGCGGCCCGGGCAGCTGTCCGGCGGCCAGGCCCAGCGCGTCGCGATCGCCAGGGCGCTGGCCGCCGAGCCGGACCTGCTGCTGCTCGACGAGCCGTTCGCGGCGCTCGACGTCGACGCCGCGCCGGCGATCCGGGGCCTGCTGCGGCGGGTGCTCAAGACGGGGCCGACGACCGTGCTCGTCACGCACGACCCGCTGGACGCGCTGGCGCTCGCCGACCACGTCGCGGTGATGAACGGCGGCCGGGTCGTCGAACGCGGCCCGACGCGCGAAGTGCTTTCGGCACCGCGGACGGCGTTCACCGCGCGGATCGCCGGGCTCAACCTCGTCGCCGGCACCGCGGTTCCCGGCGGGCTGCGGACGTCGTCGGACGAGGTGGTGAGCGGGATCCCCGCCGCCGACTTGGTGCTGGGGGAGCCCGCGGTGGCGGTGTTCCCGCCGAACGCCGTCGCCGTCTACCCCCACGACGGCGAGCACCACGGCAGCCCGCGCAACACGACCGACGCCGTCGTCGCGGCCCTGGAACCGCACGGGCCGGTGATCCGCCTGCGCGCCGAGGGCGACGGCTGGGCGCACGGCCTGACCGCCGATCTGACGCCGGCCGCCGTGGCCGAGCTCGCGCTGGAGCCCGGCTCGGCGGTGACGCTGTCGGTGAAGGCCGCGACCGTGGCGGTGCACCCGGCCGCGGCCTCCTAGCCGACGCGGGGTCAGGCGTCGTGGTGGTGGCCGCCGCCCGGGTGGACGTGGAACTTCGCCACCTCCGGCGGGTGCACGACGAACGGCCGCATCATGCCCTCGTCCTCGTGGTCGAGGATGTGGCAGTGGTACATGAACTCGCCGGTGCCCCCGCCGAACTGGCCGGCGACGCTCACCCACTGGCCGGGGTTCACGATGATCGTGTCCTTCCAGCCCTCCTCGTACTTCTCCAGCGGGACGTCGGTGAACCCGCTGATCGGCGCCGTCGTCCGCTCCGAGGGCTGGTCGAACGTCGTCGTGAACGCCCGCCGGAACAGCGCCTGGAACTCCGTCAGGTGGATGTGGACCGGGTGCGCGGGCCCGCCGTTCGCGACGTGCAGGATGTTCCACACCGCCCACCGGTCGTGGTCGATGAAGATGCCCGTGGTGTCGTCGAAGAGCCGCCCGATCATCCGGAACGTCTTGAGGCCGCCTGACGGGTCCTGCACCTGGATGACGCCTTCGCCGCCCGGGTCGGCGTCGACCTGCTCGAGGTCCCACATCTCCGGGTGGCCGTCCTTGTTCAGCAGCAGCGCGGTCCAGACGTGGTCGTGGTCCTCCGGCAGCGTCGTGCCGTGCTGCAGCCGCACGTAGGACGGCGACACCTTCCCGGGCAGCGTGAAGGAGTCGTGCTTCGCGCGGCCGTCCACCCGGAACTCCATGAGGTCCGGCTCGATCCCGCCGAGCCGCGGGTCGGCGTTGCGCAGCTTGAGCTTCTGCCCCTTGAAGCGGCTGAAGTCGATCAGCACGTCGAAGCGCTCGGCCGGGGCGACCGTCAGGCCGTTGCGAGGCAGCTCCGTCGGGACCGGCAGGAGGCCGCCGTCGGTGCCGATCAGGCGCACGGCGTCGTTCACCGGGTTGTTGTTCTCGTCGACCAGGTTCAGCGTGTAGAACCGCGAGTTGGCCGCGTTGAGCAGCCGGAAGCGGTACCACTTCGCGTCGACGTCCAAGTGCGGCCAGATCACGCCGTTCACCAGGTTGAACGGCCCCGAGAACGGGATCATCGGGCCGTTCGGGACGTACGGGAACTTGAACAGCAGCTGCCCGGTGAGCGCGCCGGTCGCCGGGTCGGTGTCGAGGTTCCGGTCGGTGATGATCAGTGGGATCTCGCGGTCGCCGTGCGGCAGGTCGAGCGCGTCCTCTTCGTCGTCGCGGATCAGGTACATCCCGGCCAGGCCGGTGTGGACGTTGAAGCGCGTGATCGCCATGGCGTGGTCGTGGTACCAGAGCGGCATCGCGGGCTGGCGGTTCTGGTACTCGGCCAGCTGCGACGTGCCCTTGAGCCCGGCGTTGTGCGCCCAGCCGTCGTTGCCCGCGTTGGTGCGCGCGCCGTGCAGGTGGACGACGGTCCACGCCGGCAGGTCGGCGACGCCCTCGACGATCGAGTAGCCCGGCCGGTCCAGCTCGCGGCCCGGGCGGCTCGTCGGCCCGTCCGTCACCGGGCCCTGAACGGCGACCAGCGGGAACTCCCCCTCGATTTCGTTCGACCACGAAATCCGCAGCTGCTTGCCGCTGCGCACTTCGATTGTCGGACCCGGAAAATGGCCCGCGTACGTCCACAACGTACTTTCGGGCAATTGCGAGTGCAGCCGCTGGCGCTTGGTAACCATCGGAATGGTGATCATTTCCCGGCTGCGGGCCCGGAACACGGGCGGAATCGGCAGTGGGTCGAGGAACTTGGTGAGTCCCCAGTTCGGCCCGGCGATCGGCGCGGCCGCGGCCGGGCGCTCGATGATTTCGGTCATTTGTTCTCCCCCTTCGCGTGCGGGGGCAGGAAGAATTGCGCGACGGCAACCCGCGCCGCCGACGTCGAAAAGTATTCCCCCGAACCCCCTCGGTGACCGGGAACGCGACTCCCCTCGCGGTACCGGCAATTCCCACTGTAACCCTTTTCGCGCCCGCCCGCAGGTGTCTCGCGCGCGTGATAGGTTCCGCGCATGAACGATCGCCGGTGGACGTATCTCTCCGACATGGACGGCGTCCTCGTCAAGGAGGAGCACCTCGTCCCCGGGGCCGACGAGTTCCTCGCCGAGCTGAAGTCGAACGGCATCGACTTCCTGGTGCTGACCAACAACTCGATCTACACCCCGCGCGACCTGCGGGCCCGGCTCGAGCGCACCGGGCTCGACATCCCGGAGGAGTCGATCTGGACCTCGGCGCTGGCGACGGCGAAGTTCCTCTCGTCGCAGCGGCCGAACGGCTCGGCGTACGTCATCGGCGAAGCGGGCCTCACGACGGCGCTGCACGAGGTCGGCTACGTCCTGACCGAGCGCGACCCGGACTACGTCGTGCTCGGCGAGACCCGCACGTACAGCTTCAGCGCCATCACGCGCGCCATCCGGCTGATCGAGGGCGGGGCGAAGTTCATCGCGACCAACCCGGACGCGACCGGCCCGAGCGTCGAGGGGTCGATGCCGGCCACCGGGTCCGTCGCGGCGCTGATCGAGAAGGCCACCGGCCGCTCGCCGTACTACGTCGGCAAGCCGAACCCGCTGATGATGCGCTCGGCGTTGCGCCGATTGGGTGCGCATTCGGAGTCGACGCTGATGATCGGCGACCGGATGGACACCGACGTGCACTCGGGCATCGAGGCCGGCCTGCAGACGATTCTCGTGCTCACCGGCATATCCACCCGGGAGTCGGCCGAACGCTATCCGTATCGGCCCACACTGGTGATCGACTCGGTCGCTGACCTGATCGGGCGGACCCTGGACCCGTTCGGCGAAGGCTGACCACCGGCCGGGCGGGCGAAGGGCTTATCGTCACCGGATGAGCAACTCCACGTACGTTGTCGGCGACGTGCACGGCCACCGCGACGAGCTGGTCGAGGCACTGCGCGCCGAGGGGTTGGTGGACGACGAAGACAACTGGTCGGGGGCCGAGGACCAGCTGTGGTTCCTGGGGGACTTCGTCGACCGCGGCCCGGACGGCGTCGGCGCGATCGACCTGGTCATGCGGCTCGAAGAGCAGGCAGCCGAGGCGGGCGGCCAGGTCCAGACGCTGCTGGGCAACCACGAGATCCTGGCGCTGGGGATGTACCACTTCGGCGACGAGCCGGTGCCGTCCGACTTCGGGCCGCGCAGCTTCGCCCGCAGCTGGGAGATCAACGGGGGCCTGCTGTCGGACCAGGACCGGCTGACGCCGGAGCACATCGAGTGGCTGTCCCAGCGTCCGCTCGCGGCACTGGCGGCCGACCACCTGCTGCTGCACTCGGACACGCTGGAGTACCTGGACTGGGGGTCCACGGTCCCGGAGATCAACGAGGCGGCGGCCGACATCCTGGCCGGCTCGGACATCGAGGCGTGGTGGGACGTCTGGCGCCGGATGACGACGCGGTACGCGTTCCGCGGCCCGGACGGCGAGGAGAACGCGCAGAAGCTGATGGACGCGCTCGGCGGGACCCGGATCGTGCACGGCCACAGCGTGATCGCCGACCAGCTGGGCATCCACCCGACGCAGATCGAGGGGCCGTTCCTGTACGCGGGCGGGAAGGCGCTGGGCGTCGACGGCGGCTTGTTCGTCGGCGGGCCGTGCCTGGTGGTGCGGCTGCCGTACGAGCCGGAGTCCTGATCAGGGGATCTCGACGATCTCCTTGCCGAGCGGCATGAGGGACACCGGGATCATCTTGAAGTTCGCCACGCCCAGCGGGATGCCGATGATCGTGACGCACAGGGCGATGCCCGTGAAGATGTGCCCGATGGCCAGCCAGAGCCCGGCGAAGATGAACCAGATGACGTTGCCGACGAAGGACGCGGCGCCGGCGTCACGGCGGTCGACGACCGTGCGGCCGAACGGCCAGAGCGCGTAGTTCGCGATCCGGAACGACGCCAGCCCGAACGGGATGGTGACGATCAGGATGCAGCAGATGACGCCGGCGACCAGGTAGCCCAGGGCCATCCAGAAGCCGCACAGGACGAGCCAGATGATGTTCAGCAGTGTGCGCATCAGACGTGCAGCTCCCCGCTCACGATGGTGACGGCCTGGCCGGCGAGGTGGACGCGATCGCCGTCTTGGCGGGTCCGGACGACCCCGCCGCGCTGCGAGATCTGGTGGCCGGTCAGTTCGGTCTTCCGGAGTTTGTCGGACCAATAGGGCGACAGGATGCAGTGCGCCGAGCCGGTGACGGGGTCTTCGTCGATGCCGACGCCCGGCGCGAAGAAGCGGCTGACGTAGTCGTCGCCCTTCGCGGTGACGAGCAGCCGTCCGGTCCAGGTGTCCTTGAGCTTGGCGAGGTCGGGTTCGAGGTTTTTGACCGTCTCGGCGTCTTTGAGGACGGCGAAGAGGTTCTCGACGCCGCGTCCGACGTACTCGATGTCGACGCCGGGGAGAATTTCGGAGAGGTCGTCGTCGGTCGGGGTGGGCGGGTCGGAGGGGAAGTCCAGTTCGACCCAGCCGCCGTCGGCCTTGGCGCGCAGCTCGCCGCTCTTGGTGGTGTAGGTCTGTTCGCCGCCGAGAACGTGGGTGACGGCGACGGTGGCGTGCCCGCACAGCGCGACCTCGACCGCGGGGGTGAACCACCGGAGCGACTTCGGGCCTTCGTTCGTGGTCACGAAGGCCGTCTCGGCGTGCTTCATTTCGGTGGCGACGGCCTGCATCCAGGCGGGGTCGGCAGGCTCGTCGAGCAGGACGACCCCGGCGGAGTTGCCGGCGAAGGCCCGGTCGGTGAAGGCGTCGACGACGAAGAAGCGCATGCTCCCAATGTAGCCCGCCACTTCGGCGTGTTGATCATTTCTCAGGGAGATTCAGGGGTTGTCCCTTACGTCTCCCCGATGGTGGGCTTGACGATCTTTTCGCCATCGGGCCCGCGTTCGGGCTTGAGGTCGAAGACATCCTCCTCGACGGCGTACTTGTTCTTGTGTTCCTTGTCGTCTTCCTTCTTCTTCCCGGCAGCGCCCGCGGCCCCGGCGTTGGCGGTTGAGCCTTTGCCCTTCGCGGCCGCGGCGGCGGTGGCCCCGCGTTCGAGCCGTTCGCCCGCTGCTTTCCCGCCGGTTTTGGCGCTTTCACCGGGGGTTTCCTTCGGGCCACCGGTGTAGCCGCCTCCGGAGACGCGAGAGCCGGCGAACCCGGTCCCGGCGCGTCCGACGCCGGACTTGCCGCGGACGGTGTCCCCGCCCGCGGTGGTGCCGCCGCCGGTGGTGCCGGGCATGGCGAGGCCGTCGGGAGTCATGCGCGGGAAGGCACTGGGGGCGGGAGTGGCGCGGAAGTTCGTGTTGCCACCGGTGAAGTTGTTGCCGGTGCCACTGGTGACGCCCGGCTGCACGAAGTTCGGCGGAGTGGTGCCGGGCGGTGTCACGCCGGGTGGGGTGGTGCCGCCCGGGACGTAGCTGCCGCTGGTGCCGCCGATGCCCGTGGTGCCGCCTCCGATGGTGGGGGTGCCGGTGAAGCTGGTGCTGCTGGTGCCGTGGAACCCGGAGACGGAGGTGGCGTCGTTCCCGCCGCCGAGCTGGGGCGGAGGAGCGTAGGTGGGCTGGGAGCTGGCGGTTTCGTGGTAGGTGCCGTCAAGGTTCTGCAGCACCTGAACGGCTTGCTGGTGCGCGGCGTCGGCTTGCTGTTGCTTGGCCTGGATGCCGGCCATGGTGCTGCTCATGCCGATGAGGTTGCCGGAGTTGTACTGCTGCTTGGCCTTGTCGAGCTCGGCTTGCTGGTCGAAACCGGTGGGCTCGGGCATGTTGGTCTTGGCGTAGTGCGCGGCGGCGGATTGCTGGGAGTAGTGGTTCGACGCGAGCTGCATGGCATTACCGGTTTGTTCGGTGTGCCCGGCTGTGCTCTGGAAGAACGTGTTCGCCTGGTCCGCGGCGGGCCCTTGCCAAGAGCCCCCGGCGGCCGTGGCGGCATCGCGGAACTGGTTGGAGGCGTCGGCGAGCCAGTTGCCGTATACGTTCGCCACCCTGCTGCGGTCGTTCAGGTCCTCGAGGTTCATGTTCTTGTGGACCATGTCGTACAGCACTTCGTGTGGCTGGTTCGCGTAGTTTTCCTCAGGCGTCGGAGCCCCGCCGCGCAGGGTTTGCCCTTCCTGCAGGAGCTTTCCCTGAGCGACCGAATAGTCCGACGCTGCTTTCTGAGTGATCCCTTTTGCGTCGGCGCCGTGGCCTTGCAGCTTCTGCTCGGTGGCCGCGTAGTAGTCACCCTCGGACTGGCGGTGCTGCGCCCGGTGCGGCTGACTCATGGCTGGACTCCGTATCAGTTGTTCTTCGGCAGCAGAGGCTCGACTTTCGGAGCGAGGCTTTCGATCTGTTGGCAAGCGCCGGCGGTGTCCGATCCGAAGGTGAGCGACAGCAGGGCCCGCGAGTCCCGAACCTGGAACCGGATGGCACATTGACCCTTGACGTTCAAGGGTTCCTGTTCCTCGATCGCCGGGCGCTCGTTGACCTTCCCGTCGCTGGCCTTGGCCGGGTTGTTGACGTTGTCCTTGTAGTTCCCGCCGGCCTGGAGGAACAGACCGACATCGACGGCCGGTGTGTCGCCGGACCTGGGTTTGTTGGCGTGACAGCCGTGGTCCGGGTCCGCGACCGTCTTTTCCGCCTGGGGAAAGCCTTGCCCGGCAAGGGCCTGGTCGAGAATCGTGCAGGAACTGAGCCCCTCGAAGGGGTCGTCTGGATCAGCCGGCGTGCTGTTCGCAGCGGAAACCTGCGAACTCGGGTTCGCCTGTCCGCCGACCTCGCTCGTGCAGGCGACGAGGCCGAAACCCAGCGCCAGGGCCGCGACCGCGACTGAAACTCGTCGTGCGATCACTACTCCCGCAGCCCCTCGTTCAACTTGGCAAACGTCATGCTGTGGGCATCCTCGGTCTCACGGTAGTTCTTGCGCGCGATCACCATGGCCTCGCGAGCTTGCTCGACACCGTCTCGCATCTTTTCGAGGTTGGGGATCAGCGACTCCGGGTCGCCGTTGGCGACCTGCACGTTGAAGTCGGCGACAGCCTTGGCGTAGTTGCTGCCGCCCATCTGAGCGGGATTGGCCAGTTTGTAGACGTTGGTGATCATGTCGCTGAAGCCGTCGATGAAGAAGTCACAGGCTTTGATGTACGCCTGGAAGCCCTCTTCGTTGACCGCGAACTGGCCGTTCTCCGCGAGAGACTTCAGGTGACGACCGCCCTCGCCGACCTGCTGGGCGGCTTGGTCGTCCACCTGTCCGCTGAGCAACCCGGAGATGAAGTTCGACCCCGCATCACCGGCGGCAGGTGGGGGTGTGAACGACCCCGGTGCGCCGAACTGCGAACCGCCCATGACGCCCTCCCAGCCGTCGTCCGCCACACTGCGTGGCCCTCTCGCACTGTACTAGTGACGAACCGGCCGCGTCAGTGGTTCCGGCCACGCTCCAGCAGCCACGTCCGCAGGTGAGAACCATCCGATGGGGTGAACGTCACCCGCGTCTCGTTGCCCGGTAACGACTCGCTGAACATCAGGAACCGGCCACCCTCGTTGTCGACGAACGTCACCGTCCCGACCGGCTGCAAAGAAGCACGACGGACCGACAGCTCGAACGTTCCGTACCGGTGCAGGGGCCACGCCGAAAACTCCGTCGCCGCGTCCGCGTCGCGGCGGGTGCCCGGCTCGATGAACGTCAGCTCGGCCAGCGGGACCGGGCGGTACGCCGGGAGCATGCCGACCACCAGGTCGACCAGCCGGTCCGGGCGGGTCTGGGCGAACACGATCTCCTCGCCCGCCAGCTCCGAGAACACCCCCAGCCCGTGCCCGATCGCCGCGCGGTAGAACACCTGGCGGCCCTCCTCCGCCGCGCGGACGATGATCAGCACGTCCGGCTGGGTCCACGCCCGCAGCGTCTGCTCGACCTCGATGTCCAGCTTGTCCGGACCCGCCAGGCCGCGCGCCCGCATCGACTCCCACGACGCGGCCGCGATGCGCTCGTTTTCCAGCAAGGTCCGGCCTGGGCTGCGGATTTCGAACGGGTGCCAGTTCGCCGGGAGACCGGTACGCCGGACCGCCGTGTCGACCTCAGCCAGGCCCAGTGAGAATTCCTCCGGCACGTCCCCGAGCGTAGCGGAACGGCCACCCCGCGCTCAGATGTCGAGCTGCCGCACGCCCGTCTCGCGGAACGTCACCCGGCCGGCCGTCGCCTGTTTGCGCAAGCGGACGATTTCGTGCGGCTGTAACCCGACCGCGACGCCGAACGCCTCCACGTCCGGGAACCCGCCTTGCCGCTGACGCAGCTCCAATGCCTTCGTCACCTGCTCCGGCGAAAGCACCCGCGCGAGCTCCGGCCCGGAAGCCGAGTTGACGTCCACCAACGACACAGCCGCCGGAGCGGGCAAAGGCGGCGGCGCCAGCGCGACGGCGTCAGCAGGCACGTAAGCCTCGATCGTGTCGTTCTGTCGCAGGTCCCGGAACGCCAGCCCGACCGTGAACGTCCGCGTCCCGCCGTTCGTCCGCACGGCGACCCCGCCCCGCGCCAGCGACAGGATCCGCAGGTCCGACGCCACGACCGTGCTCCGCTCGTTGAACGTCGTCCCCATCGGCCGCAGCACCCGCGCCCGCGTGCCGACCGTGAACAGCGATCCACGGCCTTCCGGGACCTCGACCGCCGCCACCACAGACCCGTTTCCCAGGTCGTTCAGCCCGTGCACGACGGCGACGCCCTCGCGCCGCTCCAAGTGGTCATGCGACGGCTCCTGGAACGCGGTCAGCGCGTCGCCGGCCATCGGCGGCACGTCGCACTGGAAGCCGAGCAGCACCGTGCCCTGCTGCCCGGCCTGCAGCTCGGAAACCGGTCCGGGACCGAACAGCCCGAGCACGCGCATCGGCTGGCCGCCCCGCGACAGCGAGACCAGCGAACCGAACCGCAGGACGCCGTCCCGGACGACCAGCTGAACGTGGAACCCGGTCAGCTGGTCGTAGGCCGGCGCGACGACCTGGGCGACACCGTCCGGCTGACTCAAGTCCGGGCCGACCGTGTCGTCGGTGTACAGCTCCAGCGAGTCGCCGCTCCCGAGGTCGGTCCGCCCGACCGCGACGAAGACGTCCTTGAGGAACCCGGCATCGGTCACCGGCTCGACGTCGCTGGAGAAGAACTTCTTCCGCACCATGATCCCGAGGCGCAGGTTGTCGGCCAGGACCCGGTCGCCGCGCAGCAGCCGCGCGCGGGCGCCGCGGACGGCGCGCCCGATGCTCACCTGCCCGCCGGGCAGTTCCCCGAGGCCGGGGAGGGCGACCGAGTCGTTGAGCGCCTTGCCGAACTCGATCAGCCCGACCCTGACCTCGGTCACGACGTGGCGGCCAGGGTGACGCTGATCGACTGGTCGGCGTTGACGCGCTCGGACTCGATGACCATGCCGGACCGCGCCGCGCGCTCCTTCAGCCGCGCGAGCACCGAGCGCTGCACCTCCGCCGCGTACGCCTCGTCGACCGACAGCACCAGCCGCTGGGCTTCGGCTTCGGCCAGGCCGGGGCCGTCGACGTGCGCCATCTGGACGCCCTCGGCGCCGTAGACGAACGTGATCCGGCGCCCTTCCCACGCGGCGACGACGGAATTGCCGTCGTCAGTCACCTGGGCCCGCAACCCGGTGAGCGCGCGGGCGAGGAGGTCGCGGTGGCGCATCCGGGTCCGCACGGTGACCACGCCGGCCTGCATGTGCGCCGCGATCGTCGCGGCGTTGAGCTGGGCCAGCGCCTCGCTGCGCAGCTTCAGCGTGACACTCATCGGGGATCCCTTTCGAGCAGCGCTTCGAGTACTTCGGTGGTGGCGAAGCCGTTCAGCTCGATCGCGCCTTCGGGCGAGATCGTCAGTTCCAAGCGGTTCGGGGTGGTGAAGATCGACTCGTCGTAGCGGTCGGTGAGGAAGTGGAACCGCTGGTTCACCGAGCCGACCCACGGCCGGGACGGCTCCGGGTGTTCGGCCAGGAAAGGGCCGTCCACCAGCAGATCCGTCGAGTCCAGGAGCTTCGACGGCGGCAGGTCCTCCAAGACGTGCCCGGTGAACGTCATCACCGAAAGACCCGCCGAGCGCACCGCGGCGGCGAACTCGCCCAGCGGCGATGGCTGGTCGAACGGCTCGCCGCCGAGCAGCGTCACGCCTTCGATGCCCTCGATGTCCAGAACGCGCGACACCAGGTCTCGCCAGGGCAGGAGAGTGCCGCCGCGGGTCGTCCACGTCTGCGGGTTGAAGCAGCCGGGGCAGCGCACTGAGCACCCCTGCGTCCACACCGCGCACCTCAGGCCGGGGCCCTCGGCCGCGGTGACGTCGACGATCCGGTGGAGGTTCAGGAGTTCCATTGCGACTGCTGCTGCGACGCCGTGTTCTCTTCGGTAGCCGACGTGCGCCGGTAGTCCTCGGTGAACTCCGACGTCACGGTCTCCGCGCCGAGCAGGTCCTCGAGCAGCGGGATGTAGTCGAGGCACTTGGACCCGGTCACGCCGTGCGTCTCGGCGCTGATCGAGCCGTCCTTGCCGATGGTGACGGTCACGCGGTGCGTCATACGTCGATCGTCCTTCCCCTCGGGGACTCCGGCCGCGGTGGGGCGACGGGAGCCTCGACGACGTCGTCGGAAGTGTCCGTGGCTGCGACGGCCCGGGTCTCCGCCCAGTTCCGGATGGCCAGGATCTCGTCGGCCTGGGTGACCGACAGCGGCACGGTCGACTTCACCGCGCGCACGAGGTCGTCGCGGCGCAGGGGCCGCTTCTCGGCGAACGCGTCGACCAGGCCGGCCAGCACGGCCTGCTCGATCTCGGCGCCGCTGTACCCCGCGCTGACGTCGGCGAGTTCGGCGAACAGGGCGTCGTCGAGGCGGAGTTCGCTCGCCACGAACGCGTCGGTGACGCGCTTGCGCAGGTGGATCCGCCAGATCGCGGCGCGCTCGGGACCCGAGGGCAGGTCGACGAAGAAGATCTCGTCGAAGCGGCCCTTGCGGAGGAACTCCGGCGGCAGCGAGTCGACCTGGTTCGCGGTGGCCATCACGAACACCGGCGCCGACTTCTCCTGCATCCACGACAAGAACGTGCCGAAGACGCGCCGCGCGGTGCCGCCGTCGCCACCGCCGCCCGCGCCGGCGAGGCCCTTCTCGATCTCGTCGACCCACAGCACGCACGGCGCGATGCCCTCCGCGGTGCGGATGACCGTGCGGATGTTCTTCTCGCTGGAGCCGACCAGCCCGGCGAAGACGCGGCCCAGGTCGAGGCGCAGCAGCGGCAGCCGCCACATGTTCGCGACGCACACCGCGGACAGGCTCTTGCCGCAGCCGGGCACGCCGGTGAGCAGCAGGCCCTTCGGCGCGGCGAGGTTGTACGCCGACGCGGCGGGTGTCCAGGTGCCGGTGCGCTTGGTGAGCCACCGCTTGAGCCGGTCGAGGCCGCCGACGGCGTCGAAGCTCGTTTCGGCGGGGACGATGTCGAGCATCCCGGACCGGCGGACGGCCTGGCGCTTCTCGGCGAGGATCAGCTCGAGGTCGCTGGGGTCGAGCCCGCCGCCTTCGACGAGCGCCCTGGCGAACGCGTTCTCGGCCTCGGGCAGCGTGAGGCCCCGCGCCGCGGCGACGATCATGTCCCGGTCGTCGCGGTCGATGCTGATCCGGACGTTCTGCCGGTGCGCGGCGACCATGCCGTCCAGCAGCTCGCCGATCTGGCGCTGGTCGGGCAGCGGGAAGTCGACGACGGTGGCGTCGTGCTCCAGCTCCGGCGGCACGGGCAGCGACGGCGACACGAGGATGAGGCTGAGCGGCACGGGACGCGTCTTGAACGCGGCGGCGAGCTCACGCAGCCGCCGGACGACGTCGGGATCGGGCCGGTGCCCGCCTTCGGAGACGAGCGACGGGTGCAGGTCGGCGAAGACGAAGACGGCGGGTTCGCCCCAGCCGTAGATCCGTTCGAGCGCGGCGGCCGCGCTGCGGGTCTCGCTGATGGGCGGGCCGCCGGCGGGGGCGAGCCCGCTGGTCGACGACCAGACGTAGACACGGCGTGGGGTGCGAAGGCGCTGCTGGTCTTCGGCGACCGCGCGGATCTCCCGAAGCACTCGCTGCTCTTCGTGCGTCTCGACGACCAGCAGCGGGTAGCGCGCCTGCAGCAACTGGGTCAGCTCGTCGCGAAACCCCTGGCCGGCCATCGATCGCCCCCTCGAAGTCCGTCCGGACCTTACCAGCGCTCCCATCACGGAACGGCTCCGAGCAGTCGCGACGAGCGGGTTCGCTTCCTAGACTCGGGTCGCCCGACGAAGACGTCACTGGGAGGCACCATGCCTGACGCGCCCGCCCTGCCGAGCTATGCCTCGGGAATCTCCGAGGTCCCGCTGCTCGGGGACACCATCGGGGACAACTTCGACCGGACCGTCGCCGCGTTCGGGGAGCGGGACGCCCTCGTCGACCGGACCGCCGGCCGCCGGTGGACCTACCGCGAGCTCGCCGCCGAGGTGAACGCCCTCGCCCTCGGTCTGGTCGCGCAGGGCATCGGCAAGGGGGACCGGGTCGGGATCTGGTCGCCGAACCGGGCCGAGTGGACCTTCCTGCAGTACGCCACGGCCAAGATCGGCGCCATCCTGGTCAACATCAACCCCGCCTACCGGTCGCACGAGCTCGAGTACGTGCTCAACCAGGCCGGCATCCGGCTGCTGGTCGCCTCCGACAAGTTCAAGACGTCCGACTACCCGGCGATGGTCGACGAGGTGCGCGAGAAGTGCGCCGCGCTCGAACACGTCGTCATCCTGGGTGGCGAGAGCTGGCAGGCGCTGATGGACGCGGGCTGGCGGGGCGACCCGGCGTCCCTCGCCGAAAAGCAGGCCGCCCTCTCGGCCGACGACCCGATCAACATCCAGTACACCTCCGGGACCACCGGCTTCCCCAAGGGCGCCACGCTGTCCCACCACAACATCCTGAACAACGGCTACTTCGTCGGCGAGCTCTGCGGCTACACGGAGTTCGACAAGGTCTGCATCCCGGTGCCCTTCTACCACTGCTTCGGCATGGTGATGGGCAACCTCGCGTGCACCAGCCACGGCTCGTGCATGGTCATCCCGGCGCCGGCGTTCGACCCGAAAGCGACGCTCGAAGCGGTGTCGGCCGAGCAGTGCACGTCGCTCTACGGCGTGCCGACGATGTTCATCGCCGAGCTGAACCACCCGGACTTCGCGAGCTTCGACCTGTCGTCGCTGCGCACCGGCATCATGGCCGGCTCGCCGTGCCCGGTCGAGGTGATGAAGCAGGTCATCGACCGGATGGGCATGGGCGAGGTGTCGATCTGCTACGGCATGACCGAGACGTCGCCGGTGTCGACGCAGACCCGCGCGGACGACTCGATCGAGCGCCGCGTGTCGACCGTCGGGCGCGTCGGGCCGCACCTGGAGGTCAAGGTCGTCGATCCGGAGACCGGCCTGACGGTGCCGCGCGGCGAGCCGGGCGAGCTGTGCACGCGCGGTTATTCGGTGATGCTCGGGTACTGGGAGCAGCCGGACAAGACGGCGGAAGCGATCGACAAGGCGCGCTGGATGCACACGGGCGACCTGGCGATCATGGACGGCGACGGCTACCTCAACATCACCGGCCGCATCAAGGACATGGTCATCCGCGGCGGCGAAAACCTGTACCCGCGCGAGATCGAGGAGTTCCTCTACACGCACCCGGACATCCTCGACGCGCAGGTCATCGGCGTCCCGGACGAGAAGTACGGCGAAGAGCTGATGGCCTGGATCCGGATGCGCGAAGGCGCGGAGCCGTTGACCGCGGAGAAGGTGCGCGAGTTCTGCGAAGGCAAGCTGGCGCGCTACAAGGTCCCGCGGTACGTGCACGTCGTCGAGGAGTTCCCGATGACGGTGACGGGCAAGGTCCGCAAGGTCGAGATGCGCGAGAAGTCGATCAGCCTGCTGGGCCTGGAGAAGGCGGCGTCGACCAAGCACGCCTAAACCGCGCGGGACGTCCGGGCGTTGTCCCTTCGCGACTTCGCGAAGGGAGGGCGAGTGATGATCATCCTCAGCTGGGACTGGTGAACGCACGTTGCGGGGCACCTCCGCGATGGTGCCCCGCAACGCCTCAGGAAACCGCAGCGGCCGCCTCGGCGATCGCCTTCGCGTCTTCCTCGCCGAACGTGTCCTCCAGGTGCTCCGGCGAGTAGTCCAGGTCGATCTGCTCCACCGGCATCCCGCGCGCCGACTCGATCGCGCCCAGTCGGCGCTGGGCGCGGTCCGCCGCGTACTGGATGATCTCCTGCGGGTCGTTGTCGAACGGCAGTTCCTCGAACTGGTCCTGCACCCACTGGATCATGTTCAGCGCGTGCGGCAGCAGCTCGCCCATCCGCTGCTGGACCGCGTCCCACAGCGAGTCGTCCGCGGCGACGTGGCGGCGGCAGGTGAACGTCCCCCACGCCATGTGGCGGCGCTCGTCGTCGCCGATGCGGCGGACCAGTTCCTGCATGCCCGGCAGGATGTCGTGCTGGGTGCAGATCAGCTGCCACGAGTAGTACCCCGTCAGCGCGAGGCTGCCCTCGATCACGTGGTTGTACGTCACGCTCGCGCGGATCTGGTTGAGCGGGCTGGGATCGTCCTCCAGCGCCCGCAGCGACTGCGGTAGTTCTTCGTAGAACAGCTTGCGGTAGTGCGGGTTCTCCGCCACGAACGGGTGGAGGTCCTCGGTCAGCCCGACCGCGTCCATCCAGCGGCGGAACACTTCCGTGTGCTTGGCTTCCTCGAAGCAGAACTGCGTCAGGTACATCTCGTCGCCGAAGCGGCCGGTCGCCGACATCGCCCGCATGAACGGCTGGATGTCCTCGGTGACGGCCTCTTCGCCGGCGATGAACTGCGCGACGAGGTACGTCGTCGACCGCTTCTGCTCGTCGTTGAGCGTGTCCCAGCCCTCGCGCTCACGGCTGAAGTCGATGTCGGCCGGGTTCCAGAACTTCTTGTTGCCCTTGACGAACAGGCGCAGCGGGAACGAGTCCCAGTTCAGCCCGCCCTTGCGCAGCGAGGAGAAACCGGTCCGCAGTTCGGACAGCGTGTCGGTCATCGTTTCACTCCATTGTGGACGAATTGGCGGATGGCGGGTTCCACGACCGCGGTGACGGCGTCGGCCGCCTCCGTCGCCGAGTGCGTCGGGAGCACCAGGTGCGACAGGGAAAGCCGCACGACGGTCTCCGCGAGCAGGGCGGCGGCTTCGGCCGAGAGCCCCGGTTCGAACTCGCGGTACTGCTCGGCGGCGAGGTCCGCCGCCGCGGTGAGGATCGGCTCGCCGCGGCTCGTGAGCAGCGGCAGCAGGTCCTCGCCCGCTTCGGTGCCGAGCGCCGCCGCGACCAGGCGGTTCTCCCGCGCGTGCTCGATCGTGTAGACGACGGCGTGGTGGATGCCCGCGAGCAGCCCGTCCGCCGTTTCGAACCGCTGCCGGATCCCGTCGAGGAACTCCGCCGCGGTCCGCAGCGCCACCGCCTGGGTCAGCGCCGCCTTGTTGCCGAACTCGTTGTAGACGGTCTGCCTGCTCACGCCGGCTTTCGCCGCGACGTCGGCCATCCGCAGGCCCGCGTGCCCGCGGTCCGGCAGCAGGTCGGCCGCGGCGTCGAGGAGCGCTTCCCGCAGGGACGCCTTCGTCCGGTCAGTGAAGCTGGTCACACCCTCACCTTGACACAGATGGGGCCGCTGTCAAGACGCTGTACTTGATCGGCTCACGTGTAAAACTGTCGGTGGTGGCGGCTAGGTTGTCGGTTGTGGGCATCACGGTGGGGTTCGACCTCGACATGACACTGATCGACGCGCGGCCGGGCATGGCCGCGGCGATGAACGCGCTCGGCGCCGAATCCGGCCTGCCGCTGGACGGCGACGCGTTCGCGGCCAACCTCGGCCCGCCGCTCGACGACATCCTGCGCGGCTTCGAAGCGCCGGAGGAGCGCATCCCCGGGCTCGTCGACCGGTTCCGCGCGATGTACCCCGAAGTGGTCGTGCCGAGCACGGTCGCGCTGCCGGGCGCGGTCGAGTCGCTCCGGGCGGTGCGGGCCGCGGGCGGGCGCACGCTCGTCGTCACCGGCAAGTACGGGCCCAACGCGCAGCTGCACGTCGACGCGCTCGGCCTGGACGTCGACGAGGTCGTCGGCGAGCTGTGGTCGACGCGGAAGGCCGAGGCGCTCTTGGCGCACGACGCTCGCGTGTATGTCGGAGATCACGCGGGTGACATCCGGGGAGCGCTGGCCGCCAACGCGATCGCGGTCGGCGTCACGACGGGTCCGTGCGACCGCGCGCTCCTGCTGAGCGAAGGAGCGGAGGTGGTGTTCGAGTCGCTGACGGAGTTCCCGGAGTGGTTCGAGAAGACGTTCGCGACCGTCCCCTAATTCTTGGCGCGTGCCTCGCGGACCAGCGCGATCAGGCCCAGCAGGAGACCCAGGGGCGTGACGACACCGGCGGCGACCGACAGCCAGATCGGCAGGTTCTCCAGGCCGGCGGCGAACATGATGAAGACCGCCAGCACGGCGAGCATGCCGATGCCGAACAAGCCGATGCCGACGCGCATCAGAAACGGTTTGCCGGTGGCTGCCACGGCGGCCTCCTTCGTCGCCTTACTCATGAAGCAGAGGGTATCCGGCGGTATCGACTTCTCCCCAGGGCGTGTGGCGAGATACCCTTTACCCAGCGCGCCCTGGGTACGCCCCCGGGCGCGTTCGTCGTGAGCGGGACACAGAAGGACTGGTGAGGGAAGTGCCGACCGGCAAGGTCAAGTGGTACGACGCGGAGAAGGGGTTCGGCTTCGTCACGCAGGACGGTGGCGCCGACGTCTACATTCGCAAGGCCGCGCTGCCGCAGGGCGTCGAGGGGCTCAAAGCCGGGCAGCGGCTGGAGTTCGGCGTCGCCGACGGCCGCCGCGGGCCGCAGGCGCTCTCCGTCCGGCTGCTCGACCCGCCGCCGTCGGTCGCCGAGGCGCGCCGCCGCCCCGCGGAGGAGCTGCACGGCCTGATCGAGGACATGATCAAGCTCCTCGAGCTGAAGGTGCAGCCGGACCTGCGGCGCAACCGCTACCCGGACCGCAAGCACACCAAGCAGATCGCCGAAATCATGCGCGCGGTCGCCCGGGACATCGATCCCTAAGCCTCCAGCCGGAGACCCCAGACGTCGCTGGGCAGCAGCCCGGACTCGCCGGTGCTCGAGTTGAGCACGGCCGTGTACTTCTGCACGTCCACCGCGGAAATGCGGTCGGCGGGCGTCGGCGGCGTCACGGTGTAGGCGTAGCGGTCCAGCGACGTGAACGGGATCGGGTCGCTCTGCTTGTACTCGCCCTGCGGGGTCACGTACTCGTAGACGATCTGCCACGGCGCCTCGGCGACCTCGCCGGGCACGGAGATCTGCACGGGCTTGCCCGGGCGGACCTTCAGCGTGCGCGTGTCGCCCTTGGCGCTGCACGGCTGCGCGAGCTGCTGGGAGTAGTCGCACGTGAGGACCGGCGTGGTGTTGATCGTGTGGCCGTCGGCGTAGAACGTGACCTCGGCCGGGCCGGGTGCCGAGCAGCCGGCCACCGCGAACCCACCGGCCGCAAGCAGGGCCACCACCCGGGAACGTCGCATGGTTCCGGAGCCTACCGGCGGGGCGCCGGGTCCCTGGGCAGGCCCTGGGCCGGGAAGCTGCCGGTCGGCTCGGGGCGCAGCGGCCGGTCGCCGCCGAGGCCCGGCACAAGCGAACCGCCGCGGCGCACCAGGTACGTCTGCGTGAGGCCGACGGCCAGCACGATCGTGATCACCAGGAAGCCGATCCAGTACGTCGGCGGCAGCAGCAGGCCGACCGCGCCGCCCAGGCACCAGGCCAGCTGCAGCACGGTTTCCGAGCGGCCGAACGCCGACGCGCGCGACTCCTCGGGCAGGTCTTCCTGGATGACGGCGTCGAGGCTGATCTTCGCCAGCGCGCTGGCCGTCGCGCCGATCAAGCCGACGATCGCGGCCGTGGCGAGGCCCGGCAGGATCGTCGCGACCAGCGCGGCGAGCACGCAGCCCGCCACGCAGCCGACGATCACCTGGTCGGGGCTGCCGAAGTGCAGGCGCGAGCCCAGCGCGTTGCCGAGGAAGCCGCCGGCGCCCGCCGCGGCGCCGATCACGCCGAGCAGCAGCAGCTGCATGAACGGCGTCTGCCCGCTGCCTTCGGTCTGGGCCTTGACCGCGAACGCGGCGAACATCATGAGGAAGCCGGTGAGGACGCGCACCGAGCCGTTGCCCCACAGGGCGACGACGATGTGGCGCCCCATCGGCTGGCGGCGCTTCTTCTCGGTCGGGTGCGCCGAAAGCGACGTCGGGACCTCGCCCTCGGTCGCCTCCACCCAGGCCGGGATCCGCATCGACTGCACGGCGGCGGCGACGCAGATCAGCGCCGTGAACCACAGCGCGCCCGCCGACCCGGAGATCGCGTTGATGCCGCTGGCCAGCGCGCCGAACGCGCCCGCGGCGACCAGGCCGAACGTGGTGAGCCGGGCGTTGGTCTTGGAGAGCGTGATCTCCGACGGCAGCACCCGGGGGGTCACGGCGGCCTTGAGCACGGTGAACGACTTCGACAGCACCATCATCCCGAGCGCGGCCGGGTAGAGCAGCCAGTCGTCGAAGTGCAGGGCCATCACGACGGCCATCAGCCCCTGGCCGACCGAAGACGCGCACATCGCCAGCCGCCGGCCGCGCTGCACGCGGTCGAGCGCGGGCCCGATCACCGGCGCGACCAGGGCGAACGGCGCGATCGTGATGAGCAGGTAGAGCGCGACCTTGCCCTTGCTCTCGCCGCTGGTCGCGGCGAAGAACAGGGTGTTGGCCAGCGCGATCGCCATCGCCGCGTCGCTGGCGTAGTTCAGCATCACGGCGTAGGTCAGCGAGGTCAGACCGGACTTCTCGGCGCCGTCGGCCTTCGTCGCGCGCTGGAAGGCGCCGACGGCCTGGCCGGTCAGCTGCCGGCTGCGCATCGCCGCGACCCGCGTGACGGTGATCTTCTTCGGCAGCTTCGGCGTGCCACCCGGCGTCCGCGGCTCTTCCCGCGGCGGCTGGGGCGCCGGCTCCGGTGGGCGCGGCTCGCCCGCGTAGCCGCCGGTGTCGTAGTGCTCGTACTCACCGCTGCCGGGACGGCGTTCGCCCTGGTAGAAGCCGGGCGGCTCGCGCCGGACCGGCTCGGTGCGGTTCGGGTCGTGCGGCGGGTACGGCCGCGCGCCGCGTGGCGGCGGGGGCGGCGGCTGGTGCCTGGTCGGGGCGGCGGCGGTCGGGGCCTCGTTCGCGTCGTAGTGAGGGGCGCGCGGCGGGGCGTCGTAGTACTCGCCGCGCTGGACGGGTCGTTCGACGCGGGTGGGCGGCGGGGCGCTGCGGTGCTCGACGCGGGTCGGCTGCGGCGCGACGGCTTCCCGCCACGGCTTGGCCTGCCCGGCGCCCGGCTCCGGCGTCCAGCGTCGCTTCGACTTCCGGCCGCGCTGCTGCGAGCCGGAGCCGTCGGAGCGGGAGCCGAAGAGTGCCACGTCTCAATCCTGCCTTACCGGGGGTCGGTTCCGCCTGCTCATCCGTGCTTTACGCGTTCTTCGGGACGAACCTCACCCGGAACGTGACCGGCCACTGCTTCCCGGTGAGCAGATATTCGCCGGTGCCGGGAACGGCCGCTATGCCGTTGAGGACGTCTTCGGCGCCGGTCGCGTTCACTTGAGCGCGCAGCCGACCTGCGTCGATCGTTCCGGTGACGTGCCCGGTGGCGGCGTCGATCCGCAGGACGGTGTCGGTGTGCCAAACGTTTGCGTAGACGTCGCCGCCGACGCATTCGAGCTCGTTGAGCTGGTCGCGCCCGACGTCGACGCTCCCGGTGACGGCGAAGGTCGCCGGGTCGCGGAAGGTCAGCCGGGACGAGCCGTTGCTCATCACGAGCCGGCCGCTCTCCTGGTGACAGAGGCCCCAGCCTTCGCCGTCGTACTTGACGCGACGCAGCTCGGCGAGGGTTTTGGCGTCGCGTTCGATGGCGACGCCGTCCTGCCAGGTGAGCTGCCAGAGCTTCGGCCCGAGGACGGTTACGCCCTCGCCGAAGAAAGGAGCGGGGAGGGTGGTCTTCGTGGTGGGCGGGCCGCCGGCGGGCCCCGCGGTGAGCGTCGACTGCCCGGCGAGGCCGGTGCTCTCGTAGAGGGTGTCGCCGGCGAACTCGAGGCCTTCGGTGAAGGCGGCGGGGTCGTGCGGCAGGGTCGAGACGACCTGGACGGTGAGTTGTTCCGGGGTGGTCTCCTGGCCGGGGGCGGCGGCACAGCCGCTGAGCGCGGCGGCTGCCAGCAGGGTGGTGACGATCGGCGTGCGCACGATGAACAGCCTGGCACGGGCGCCGGGGAGGCGTGCGGCACAATTGGCCGCATGACGCTGCTGCTGACCCTCGACGACGGTTCCGTGCAGCGCAAGCTCGCCGATGCGGTGGAGTTCGCGCGCGCGGCGGTGCTCGAAGAAACCCCCGAGGAGCAGATCGGCACCCACGTGGGTGTCACCCGCGAGGACGCGGTCACGGCAAGTCACCTGTTCGAGGCCCAGGTGCCGGGTTATCGCGGCTGGCGCTGGTCGGTGACGGTGGCCCTGGCGGGCGACGACGAGCCGGTGACGGTCAGCGAGGTCGTCCTGGTGCCGGGCCCGTCGGCGTTGATCGCGCCGGCCTGGGTGCCGTGGGAGCGCCGGGTGCGCGCGGGCGACCTGGGCGTCGGCGACATCTTCCCGACGGACGAGAACGACCCCCGCCTGGCCCCGGCGTACCTGCAGTCGGACGACCCGGCGGTGGAGGAGGTCGCGCGTGAAGCGGGCTTGGGCCGGGTGCACGTGTTGTCCCGGTTCGGCCGCACGGAGGCGGCGGCCCGCTGGCACTCCGGCGAGTTCGGACCTCGGTCGGACATGGCGCGGAGTGCACCGGACGTGTGCGGGACGTGCGGGTTCTTCGTGCCGTTGGCGGGTTCGTTGCGCGGGGTGTTCGGGGTGTGCAGCAACGACATCGCCCCGGCGGACGGCCACGTGGTGGACGTGGAGTACGGCTGCGGAGCGCACTCGGAGGTCGAGGTCGAGGTGACCTCGTCGGTCCCGGTGGCGGAGCTGGTCTACGACGATTCGTTGTTGGACTTCACGCCGGCGCCGTCGTTGGTGGAGTCGCCGGCGGCGGAGCCGGAGACGGCGATCGCGGGCGCGATCGGTGAGCCGGCCGAGTCCAACGCGGCGCAGGCGGAGGCGGCGGGTGTAGTCGCTGAGCCGGCTGCCGCGCAGGCCGAGGCGACCGGCGTGATCGCCGAGCCGGAGGCTGTGGCTGCCGAGCCCGAATCGGCACAGGTGGAAGAGCCCGTTGCAGCCGGAGCCGCGCAGACCGATGTTGCGGAGGAGCCGGTCGAGGCCGGGTTGCCGCAGGCCGAGGTGGGTGGTCCCGCGGGCGCAGCGGAGCCAGAGCAAGCCGAGGTTGCGAGCGCCGAGCCGGTCGCCGCGCAGACCGATGCGGTTGCCGAGCCGCAGGCAGCCGTGACGGAGCCCGACCACGCTGCCGCGGATGGCGAGCCGGAAGCGGTCGAGGTTGCCGCGCCGGTGGCTCCTGAGCCAGCTGAGGCCGATGCAACTGCTCAGCCGGAAGCGGCCGAGGCTGCACCGGTCGAGACTGATGTTCCCGAGCCGGCCGAGGCGGAGCCCACACAGGCTGAGGTGACTGATGCGGTGGCGGAGCCCACCGTGGGCGAGCAGGCGCAGGGTGAAGGTGAGGCGGGCGAGCCGGTTGCGGTCGAGCCGACGCAGGCTGAGGTGACTGATGCGGTGGCGGAGCCCACCGCGGGTGAGTACGCCGCGGGTGAATCGGCGCAGGGTGAAGCAGCGGTGGGCGAGCCGGTTGTGGCTGAGCCGACCCAGGCTGAGGTGACCGATTCGGAGGTCGGGGAGTCTCCGGCGAGTGAATCGGCGCAGGGCGATACCGCGGTGGGTGGGCCTGCCGTGGCTGAGCCGACCGAGCCGGAGACCGGTGGTTCTGCGGTGGGTGAGTCGGTGCCGTTCCGGGGCGATGTGGCTGAGCCGACGCAGGCTGAGGTGCCTGCGGCGGAGGCCGGTGAGTCGGCGTCGGTTCAGGGCGATGTCGCTGCGGGCGAGCCGGCCGGGGCTGATATCACCGATGCGGTTGTCGAGCCCGCTGCGGGTGGAGCCGAGCCGCCTGCTGCTGCTCTCACCGACGATGTGGTCACCGAGACCAATGAACCTGTTGCCGCTGACGGACCCGAAGGTGCTCTGACCGCTGAGCCCACCGTCCCTGGTGAGGTGGCTGCTCGGGAGGATGCCGCTGAGCCGGAGCCCACCCGAGCCGGCGAGGGCGAGTCCGCGCCGGCTGATGCGGGCTCGGCTGATGAGGCTCAGGCTCGGATCGATACCCCCGATGAAGCCGCTCGTGAGCAGCGGGATCTCTGAGGCCGACGGGGCCGCCGATCCCTTTGGCACCGCGCGGCTCCGTGAGTCCACCCTGCGCGCCTGGCGGGATTCGCCCACGAGGCTGATCGAGGACACCAACGTCGAGCGGGATCTGCGCGTTGGGGCCTATCGGGACCGGCTCTTCGTCGAGCTTGCCCAGAATGCCGCCGATGCCGCCATGGCGCAGGGGACTCCCGGGAAGATCCGGGTGTCCCTCGTGGACCGGGAACTCCGGTTCGCCAACACCGGTGCTCCCCTGGACGCCAGGGGCGTTGCCTCCCTTGCCTCTCTTCGGGCCTCCGGCAAGACCGGTGACACCGTTGGGCGCTTCGGGGTCGGTTTTGCCGCTGTTCGCACCGTTTCCGATGCTCCCAGCGTCGTCTCGACCAGTGGTGGGGTGCTCTTCTCCGCCGAGAAGACTCGTGAAGCCGCGGACATTCAAGGGGACGTTCCCGTTCTGCGGCTGCCCTGGCCGGTGAAGGCTGACGTTCCGGAAGGATTCGACACCGAGGTTCGGCTGCCGCTCAGGGATGACGTCGATGGGCGGGCCCTGCTCGACCAGCTCGCCGAGGACATCGGTGATCTGCTTCTCGCTCTGCCGTGGTTGACCGAAGCCGATGTGGACGGTCGCGTTTGGACTCGGCAAGACCACGGTGCTGTCGTTGAGATCCGAGGACCGGGAAAGGAAACCCGGTGGCTGACTCATCGCGGGGACGTCGTCTGGGCCGTTCCGGTTGACCCGCACGGCCTTCCGAAGCCTCTCGAAGAAGACGTTCTCCACGCTCCCACCCCGACCGACGACGGGCTCTCGCTCCCCGCACGCCTTCTCGCTTCCGTGCCGGTCGAACCGTCACGTCGCCGGGCGCTTCCCGGGGCTGACCTGACCGCGTCGCTCAAGAACGCCGCTGCCGAGTACGTGCAATTGGTGAGGTTGCTGCCGGCCGAGCAGCGGTTCGCGCTCGTGCCCGTGCCCGGGTTTCCGAAGTCTACTGTGGACGCCCAGCTGCGCGACGAAGTCGTCGCCGGTCTCAGCGCCGAACCTTGGCTGTCCACTCAGGACGGTCGTGACGTCGCCGGGAGGCAGGCGAAAGTTCTCGACGTCGATGTCGAAGGGCTTCCCGAGCTGATCGCCGACGTCGTTCCCGGGCTGATCAAGGGCGCCGCGCCCGCCAGTGTGCTCAAAGCCGTTGCCGTGCAAGTGATCGGCATCGAAGAAGTGCTGGAAACGCTTACTGGCACCTCCCGCGAACCGAGCTGGTGGCACGACCTCTACGCGGCGCTTGCCAAGGCTGTCGAGTCTCACGCGCTTGCCGGTGAAAGGCTTGATGGACTGCCCGTCCCGTTGTCCGACGGCCGGACGTTGCCTGGCGCGCGTGGGTGCCTGCTCGTCGAGGGATCGGCGGAGCTGCTCGAACTGCTGTCCGATGTGGATATTCCTGGGCTGCGGCTGGTGCACCCCGCCGCGTCGCATCCGCTGCTGGAACGGTTGGGTGCCAAGCATGCCGACGCGCGTGAGCTGCTCAACGCCGATCAGCTTCGCGACGCCGTCGAGCGCAGTGTGGAGGACGTCCGGTCCGGATTGGACGGTACAACGCTCGCCGGCGCCGTCCTCCGGCTGATCGCCGACTGCGGGGACGACGCCCCGCGCTGGGTCGGCGCCCTCGCCCTGCCAGCCACCGACACCTGGCGACGCGCCGACGAACTCGTGCTGCCGACGTCGCCGCTGCTGGACGTCTTCGACGAAGAAGTCTTCGAGGAGGACGGCACGCTCGACGTCCTCGACGAAGACTTCGCCGAGGACTGGCCCCAAAGCACACTCGAAGCCGCCGGAGTGCTCGACTCGTTCGCGCTCGTCGCCGACGACGAGCCGCACGAACCCGACCACGACCTGCCGGACGAGGAAGCCTGGTGGGACTCGCTCCCTGAACCGCCGTCGACGCTCGTGGCCATTCGGGATCTCGACCTCGTCGCCGACGACGCCTGGCCCGCCGCCCTGCGCCTGCTCGCCTCGCGGCCCGAGACCTGGCACGCCCTGCGCACGCCGCGGGGCCACGCGCGGTGGTGGATCGCGCAGTACGCCGTGCTCGGCGGGCTCGCGCCGAACGAATGGCGGCTGCCCGGCGCCGACCTGGCCGGTCTCTACGACGAGGTTCCGGACCTCGGCCTGGGGGAGGACCTCCTGCGCACCGCGGGAGTGCGGACCGACCTCACCCTGTCCAGTGTGGACGAAGCCGCCGACGTCCTGAAGCGGCTCGGGGATCCGGATCGGACGGTCTCACCCGGACTGACCACCCGCGCCTACGACGCCGTCGTCGAGTCCGGGTTCGAACCCGAGCCGCCCGACGCCGTTCGGGCCGCCGACGGGTCCGTCGTGGACGGTGCCCTGGTCCTCGACGTGCCGTGGGTCGCCGGGGCCTTGGCGCCCGATCAGTACCTCGTCGCGCCGGACGACGCCGGCCGGTTGGCCACGTTGCTCGACCTCCCGCTCGCCAGCACGGAAGAAGCCGAGGTGACCAGCGAAGGTGAGTACGCGCCGTGGGCCGAGCTGCCCGCGCTGAAGCTCGTCGCGGATCAACTCGGCGTCCGGCTGCCCGAAGGCGGTGTTCTGGTGCACGACCCGCTCACCGTGCGGATCCAGGGTGACGAGCACGACGTCCAATGGTGGTCCGACGGCCGGCTGCACGCGGCCGACACCTCGGAAGGCCTGGCCCGCGCGTTCGCCTGGGCGGCCGGCCGCTGGCCCGACCGGCACCTCATCACGGCACTCCTCGACGATCCGTCGCCGAGGACACTCCTGAGTTAGAGCCGCTGGGCCGACTTCGAGCCCCGGCGGGCGGCGGCGCGCTGCCAGCCGATGATCGCCAGGCCGATGAACCCGAGCACGAACCCGGACAGCGCGGTCTGCACCCACAGCCCCGAAGTCGTGAAGAAGAGCACCACCAGCGCGACAGCCCAGATCGAGGTGCCTACGATCACCACCGGCGTCAGGTCGGTCAGCTTCTTGGGCAGCTCCGGCGTGTGCCGCAACGAGCCCGTAACCTCCGGTGGATTGATCGGTTCACTCACGTGGTGAAGGGTACTCCGCAGCAGCGACAGAATGGGCAGGCCAATGGCGGAGCAGGAGACGACCCGCACCGGGACGTCCACACTGGACCGGTTCTTCAAGATCACCGAACGGGGTTCGACCGTCCCGCGCGAGCTGCGCGGCGGCCTGGTCACCTTCGTCACGATGGCCTACATCGTGGTGCTGAACCCGCTGATCATCGGCAGCTTCTCCGCCGACGACGCGGGCGCGCACAAGGACCTGCTCGGCGGCATCCTGCCCGTGCCGCAGGTCGCCGCGGTGACGGCGCTCGTCGCCGGCGTGCTGACGATCCTGATGGGCCTGGTCGCGAACTACCCGTTCGCCATCGCGACCGGCCTCGGCATCAACAGCCTGGTCGCGGTCACCATCGCTCCGCAGATGACGTGGCCCGAGGCGATGGGCCTGGTCGTCATCGAGGGCGTGATCATCGTCCTGCTGGTGCTCACCGGCTTCCGGACCGCGGTGTTCCGGGCCGTGCCCGCCGCGCTCAAGTCCGCGATCGCCGTCGGCATCGGCGTGTTCATCTGCCTGATCGGCCTGGTCGACGCCGGGTTCGTGCGCCGGCTGCCGGACGCCGCGCACACGACCGTCCCGGTCGGCCTGGGCATCAACGGCTCCATCGCCTCCTGGCCGACCGCGGTGTTCGTCGTCGGCCTGCTGCTCACCGGCATCCTGGTCGTGCGCAAGGTCAAGGGCGCCATCCTGATCGGCGTCCTGGCGTCGACCGTGCTGGCCATCGTCGTCGAGGCGATCGTCAAGGCCGGGCCGTCGCAGGGCACGAACCCGAAGGGCTGGAACCTCGGCTACCCGGCGCTGCCGGACCAGGTCGTCGGCCTGCCGAACCTCTCGCTGGTCGGTGACGTCTCGTTCGGCGCCTGGACGCGGCTGCCGATCATCACCGTCTGCCTGCTGGTGTTCACGCTGGTCCTGGCCGACTTCTTCGACGCGATGGGCACCATGACCGGCCTCGCGAAGGAGGCCGACCTGCTGCCGAAGGACGGCCAGCTGCCCAACGTCGGCAAGGCACTGTTCGTCGAGGGCCTCGCGGGCGCGGCGGGCGGCTTCGGCTCGGCGAGCTCGAACACGGTGTTCGTCGAGTCGGCGTCCGGCATCGCCGAGGGCGCGCGGACCGGGCTCGCGAACGTCGTCACCGGCGTGCTGTTCATCGCCGCGATGTTCCTGACGCCGCTCTACCAGGTCGTGCCGGTCGAGGCGGCCGCGCCGGCGCTGGTCGTGGTCGGCGCGATGCTGATGTCGCAGGTCCGCGACATCGACTTCACCGACTACTCGATCGCGCTGCCGGCGTTCCTGACCATCGTCGTCATGCCGTTCACCTATTCGATCGCCAACGGCATCGGCGCCGGCTTCGTCAGCTACGTCGTGATCCGCGCCGCCACCGGCAAGGCCCGCCAGGTACACCCGCTGATGTGGGTGATCGCGCTGGCCTTCGTCGCCTACTTCGCGGTCGGGCCGCTCCAGGCGGCGTTCCGCTGATCAGCCCGGGGCCTGGACCTGGAGGGCATGGGTGAGAACGGGCAGGTTCGCCTCGAAGGCGGGCTGCGGGGCGTCGTAGCGGATGGTGATCAGGACGTCGCCGGTTCCGACGCCGATCTCGCGGACCTGCCGGGTGGCGCCCTGCTTCTGGTAGGTGAAGTCCCACTCACCGGCGTCGCTCGACGCGACCGGCTCGTGCTCGGCGATCGACGTCAGCCGGTAGCCGGGATCCTGGTTCGCCTTGGCCAGCGCCCGCAGGCCGCTCACCGGGTCCTCCTGGTCGAGCGGCACGCGGTCGGTCTCCAGGACCACCCCGCCGGCCGAGTCGAGGTAGGTGGCGCGGTCGCCGACGTGGTCCGACGGCCAGGGCGGCACCGGGATCGCGAAGTTCCAGCCGCGCCCGTCGGCGACGTCGGGGAAGCGGTAGACCTCCTGGTGAGCGACCTGGATGGTCGGCGCCGGCGATGGTGGTGGTGCCGCTGCCGGTGCGTCGTCACCGCCGCTCAGGAACTGCGCCGCCACGATCGCCAGGACCGCCGCGCCGATCGCGGCCGAGCCCACCAGCTTCTTGTTCATCGAACCCCCAGATTTCTCCGAGAGGAGGACGCGCGGGGTCCGCGGGGGTTGCGGTGGAGATCACCCGTTCGCCCGAAGTTTCGTAAGGTATGCTAACTATATGTCCGGCGACACGCACGAGCGCTCCTTGGCGAGCCGTCTGCGTCTCGCGGTGGTCCGGCTCAACCGCCGGCTGCGGGCACAGCGCGTCGGGGACGACCTCACGCTGACTCAGGTCGCCGCGCTGTCCACCTTGCACAAGTGCGGTGCGCTGACCCCGGGGCAGCTCGCCGCGAAGGAAGGCGTCCAGCCGCCCTCGATGACGAGGGTGATCGCCGCGCTCGAGGAGATGCGTTTCGTCGAGCGGCGCCCCCACCCGACCGATGGCAGGCAAGCCATCGTCGAGCTGTCCGAGAGCGGGCTGGCCTACGTTCGCAAGGCCATCTCCGTGCGGGAGGCGTGGCTGGACCGGCAATTGGCGGAACTCGGCGACGAAGAGCGCGAAGTGCTCTCGAAAGCCGCCGAAATCATAGACAGGATGGCGGGGAACTAACCACGGTGACGGCCACGGGTAGCGAAACGAAGCGTTCGATCGAGACCACTGCTACCCGGGAAACGGCTTCACCGCCGTCCGCCTCGCCGCCGTCCCAGCCGAAACCACGCCGCAGCATGTTCGCCTCGCTGCGCGTCCGCAACTACCGGCTGTTCTTCACCGGCCAGGTCATCTCGAACGTCGGCACCTGGATGCAGCGCATCGCCCAGGACTGGCTGGTGTTCACCCTCAGCGGCAACAACCCGATCGCCCTCGGCATCGCCGTCGCGCTGCAGTTCGCGCCGACGCTGTTCCTCTCGCTGTGGGCCGGCGTCCTCGCCGACCGCGTCGACAAGCGGCGGCTGCTCACCTGGATCCAGGTGGCGGCGTGTTCGCAGGCCGTGGTGCTCGGTGTCCTCGACATCACCGGCCTCGTGGCGCTGTGGCAGGTCTACGTCCTGTGCTTCACTCTCGGCGTGACGGCCGCGCTCGAAGTGCCGACGCGGCAGTCGTTCGTCGCCGAGATGGTGGGCCGCGACCAGGTCGCGAACGCCGTCGCGCTCAACTCGTCGATCTTCAACATGGCGCGGATCGTCGGGCCGGCGATCGCCGGGTTCGCGATCACGTGGATCGGCACCGGCTGGCTGTTCATCGCGAACGCGCTGAGCACGGTCGCGGTGATCATCGGGCTGGTCCTGATGAACCCGGACAAGCTGTTCCGCGTCGCGGCGGTGCCGCGCGAGAAGGGGCAGCTGGTCGAGGGACTGCGCTACGTCCGGCGACGCTCGGACCTGATGACGGTGATGGTGCTGGTGCTGTTCGTCAGCACGTTCGGCATCACGTACTTCAGCTCCCTGCCGATCGTCGCGGCAAACGTTTTCCACACCGCGGCCGACGGCTACGGCCTGCTGTCGACGCTGGTCGCGGTCGGCACGTTCACCGGCGCGGTGATGTCCGCCCGCCGCGGCACGAAGGGCCGGCCGCGGGTCCGGCTGATGCTGGTGTCCGCGTTCTTCCTCGGCGTGTTCGAGCTGATCACGGCGTTCATGCCGACGTACCTGACGTTCGGCCTCGGCCTGATCCCGCTCGGCTTCGCCACCATGACGTTCCTCAACACGGCCAACGCGCTGGTGCAGACGTCGGTCAGCCCCGAGATGCGCGGCCGCGTGATGGGGCTGTACGTGCTGGTGCTCATCGGCGGCAACCCGATCGGCGGGCCGATGGTGGGGTGGATGGCCCAGGCGTTCGGCGGGCGGTCTCCCTTCTACATCGGCGGGGCGGTCTCGGCGGTGGCCGCGGTCGTGTGCGCGGTGGTGCTGATCCGGCGGGGTGGGGTTTCGTGGCCGGTTCAGCGCGGGTTCGGGCTTCGGGTGCTCAAGCGGGCCAAGGTCTAGCGGCCCAGTAGCGGTGGCACCACCTTCTCGGCCAGGTCGCGGATCCCCGCCATGGTCCGGTTGAGGTCGTACCTCCTGAGCACGAGGGTTTGGGCGGAACCGTCGACCAGCTGAACTTCGATGACCCCGTCCGGTTCGCTCACATCCGCCGGCCGGCCCGCGAAGTGGGTGCGGAAGCTCTTCGTCGTGCTGTCCGCGCTGTATGAGAGCTTGACCTCGGCTCCGTCGGTCTTGTGCGTGCAGGTGCCCGGCCAGTCGGGTTCGACCTGGTCGAGGGGCAGGCCCAGACCTCGGGCGAGCTGGGTGCAGAGCTGCCGCATGATCAACGGGTAGGCGGCGTCGGCGATGCCGGTGCCGGGGACCGGGGTCATCTCGGGCGGGTGCAGCCGCTCTGCCTCGCTCGGCAGCGGGGGACCCGGTGTGGTGATCGCCGTGACCATCGCGGTGCCGAGTTCCGCCGCCATGTCGCGTAGTTCACGCTCGGTGCGACCGCGCGCCGGGTCCGCGATCCGGAGCTGGAGTTCGGGAGCCGCCCAGGCTTCGTCGGTGTCGGCGAGCCGGACGTTCAGCATCGCGTCGAAGGCGGGGCTGACGGGGCTCTTGGAAATCGTGCCCTGGTGTCCGGCGACCGTGACTTCCGCCGGTTCGACTCCGGGGACCGGAATCCGGTCGTAGGTGTTCGCGGTGACGTCCAGGTCGGCGGTGGCCACGTGGCAGGACGAGTTCGACACCTCGCGCAGGACCGGGCCACCCAGCACCTTGCGCCACGTCTCCTCCGGGACGGCGTTGCAGAGCACGTGGCCCCGGGCGCCGAACGGCAGTGCCGCGGCCATCTCCCCGGTCGGCATCGGGACCGGCCGGATCGCCTCGGCGTTCGCCGATGGCCACGCGGACGGCAGCGCGGACGGCAGCGCCCTCGGTGCGTCCTCCGGCGAGTCGTGGGCCGACCACCAGGCCAGTCCGCCCACCAGCATGAAGACCGCCGTCAGCGAGACGGCGATCAGCACCGTGCGGTCTTTCTTCATCCCCCTCATGTTCACGGCGTAACCGTATCGGCACGCACCGACAAAAAATGGGGGTTCAGAGCCTAAAAGTCACTCGAACGAGTGAGATCCGGGTCTCCCTGGCCGACCCCTTGCCGGGAGAGATGAGGTTAGGCTAACCTCATACACGTCCGCTTCGTGGTGGGAGCGGCAGTCAGTTCGGGAACGGACGGAGCCCCGGCCCTGGGAACCCCAGGCCGGGGCTTCGTTCACTTCACGGCAGTGTCGGGCTGAGCGCGCCGCTCGTCAAGGGACTCTCACCCGGTGGCGTGGGCAGCCGGGTCAGCGCCAGGCCGAAGTAGACGCGGTACGCCGCCCGGACCGCCGCCTGGGACTCCAAAACCACTTCGTGCCGCACGCCGTCGACCGTCTCGATCAAGCGGTCGCCCGAGAGCGTCACGCGCCCCTGGGACGTCGGGCGGGAGCACGTCAACGACTTCGTGAAGTGCGACGACGGGGACGTCGCCTGCCACCAGGCCATCGGGACGAAGTCCGACAGCGGGCGCGGACGGCGTTCCAGGCGGTACTGCGCCTTGCCGTCCCGCAGGACGTCGAGGTCGCCGTGGGGCGCGTCCAGCACGAGGAACTCACCGTCCGGATCGGACTGCGCGTCCACGCCGGACAGTCGCAGCGGGTGCCGGGAGAAACGGCCGAAGCCGACGTCGACCAGCCAGTCCTCCTCCAGGGAAACGGCGATCGCCGCGTGGTCCAGGGGCGGGCCGAGCGTGCCGTCCGGGCGGAACACCTGTGCCGCGCGCAGCGAAGCGTCGTATCCCAATGCGCGCAGCAGCGCCGCGAAGAGGCCGTTGAGCTCGTAGCAGAACCCGCCCCGGCGGCGGCGCACGATCTTGCCGAACAACGCGTCTTCGGTCAGTTCGATCGGCTCGCCGAGGTGGATGCTCAGGTTCTCGAACGGCACCGCGGCCAGGTGCCGTTCCTGCAGGTGGCGCAGCGTCGCGAGGTCGGGCGCCGCCGGCCACGCGACGCCCAGGCGGTTCAGATACGCGTCGACGTCCATGGGGACCACTCAAACACCTCGACCGCACTCGAGGTCAAGTCAATTCAGCCCACGACGAAAAACGGGGCCCTCCCCGAAGGAAGGGCCCCGTCCACGCGAAGAACTCAGCCGAGCAGCAGGCCGTTGCCGCCCGCGACGGCGTTGTCGAACCGCTTGGAGATCTCGGCCCAGTTGAAGATGTTCCACAGGGCCTTGACGTAGTCCGGCTTCACGTTCTTGTAGTCCAGGTAGAACGCGTGCTCCCAGACGTCGACCAGCAGGATCGGCACGGTCGGCAGGATCAGGTTGTTGTGGTGGTCGCGCAGCTGCTGGGTGATCAGCGTCTTGCCGATCGGGTCCCAGGAGAGCGCGCCCCAGCCGTTGCCCTGGATCGTCGTCGAGACGGCGGTGAACTGCGCCTTGAACTTGTCGAAGGAGCCGAACGCCTCGTCGATCGCCGCGGCCAGCTCGCCGGTCGGCTTGTCGCCGCCTTCCGGCGACAGGATCTTCCACCACACGACGTGGTTGGCGTGGCCGGCCAGGTTGAAGGCCAGCGTGGTCTCCAGGCCGACGATCGAGCCGAAGTCGTTCGCTTCGCGGGCGGCTTCGAGCTTGTCGAGCGTGTCGTTCGCGCCCTTGACGTAGGTCGCGTGGTGCTTGCTGTGGTGCAGCTCGTTGATCTCGCCGGAGATGTGCGGCGCGAGGGCGCCGTAGTCGTAGTCGAGATCGGGCAGCTCGTAGCGGGCCATTGGCCCTCCTTCTGTCTTCGACACAAGTTTCCGGTACCGAACCTAGTAGCACACGCCCCTCCGCGGCGAGCGGGGGCATGTGGTGATCACCGCCTGGGATGACCGGCTCGTGAGTGGCGTACCCGAGGGTCCGTCACCCGAAACCGAGCCTGCTACCTGGACTTAACTGGAGGTCAACGAGCTGTGAGATCAGGCACGGAACTCGTCGAGCCGCGCAGCCAGCTCGTCGAAGACGGCGACGTTGCACTCGAACGCCACCAGCGTCTCGTCGATCACCCGCGCGCGCTCGGTCTCGTCCCACGGCGCGTTGTCCAGCTTCGCTCGATAAGCATCGCGGAACCGCGGGGCGCTGCCGATCCCGTCGAAGTGGTAGAAGAGCGTGCCCGCCTCGGCGAGGTCGTACTGGCGCTCCAGCAGCCGCCGGATGGCCTGGCCGCCCGCGATGTCGCCGAGGTAGCGCGTGTAGTGGTGGGCGACGTACCCGCCGGCCCACGACGACGCTTCCTCGATCCGCGAGACGTAAGCCCGGGTGGACGCGAGCGGCGAGATCGTCGAGCGCCAGTCCGGGCCGACCAGGTGGGCCAGGTCGCGCTCCAGATTCGGCAGCCGGCGCAGCTCGTCGAAGACGAACTCGCCCCCGACACTGTCGCCCGCCATCCGGTCGCTCGCCGCTTCGATCGCGCTGTAGACGAAGTAGTACTGGATCGCCAGCTGGGTGTAGCCCTCCTGCGTCAGCTCACCGCCGAGCAGGGCGCGCATGTACGTCGAGTAGTTGGCCTTTTCGTGCACCTCGAGCGTCGACGCGCGCAGGGTCGCCGAGAACGGGCGAGCGTCCGTGGTCACCGTCATGGGGCAGGCCTCCCGGCGATCGATCTGACACGCTGTCAGAAAGATCGTAGGGCATACTTCCGGGTTAGGCTACCCTAAATCGACGTTCCGACCGCTCTCAAGACGAATCGGACGGCGGCTTCGACGACGTCTTCCAGCTGCTCGGGCGGCCCGTCGACGAGCGTCCGGTTGCCGAGCGCCGCGGTGATCATCGGGATCAGGACGTCCGGGTCCTCGGCGGGCCAGCGCCCGAGGTCGACGCCGCCGGCCAGGATCGCGCGCAGCCGGTCGGTGATCGGGTCGGCGTGCGCGCTGATCCGGCGGTAGGCCGCGGGCGCCAGCGCCGACGCGAGCGCCGTCCCCGGCGGCATGTGGAACTCGGCCAGCACGCGCAGCTGCAGCCGGACGAACGTCGCGAGCTGGTCGACCGGGTCGGCCTGCGCCTCGACGGCTTCGGTCAGCCGCGTGACGTACCGGGCCGCCTCGTCCTCGACGAACGCGACGAGCAGGCTTTCCTTGTCGGGGAAGTGGTTGTAGAGCGCGGTCCGGCCCACCCCGGCCGCCGAGGCGACGCCGGCGAGCGTGATCGCGTCGAACCCGCGTTCGTAGAGCTGGGCGCGCAGGACTTCGAAGACCCGCGTGCGGACTTCGCGCCGGTGCGCCTCCAGCGATTCACCGAGAATCTTCGGCATCGACCCAGGCTAGCGGGAAGGTCAGTCGGCGACCGGCCAGGTGTGCACCGGCTCGCCGGACTCCGACAGCTCCAAGTAGCGGCCCAGCATGCGGGTCAACGCCGCTTCCCGGTCGAGCCCGCGTTCCTGCGCCCGCAGGACGTAGTCACGCTGCCAGGTCGCGCCCGTCCGCCGCGCGAGGCACCGCCGCTCGATGATCCCGAGGTAGCGCTCCCGGGCTTCGTCGGAGACGTCGGAGCGGCGCAGGCCCTCGTGGGCGAGCGGGAGCAGCACGCGCAGCGCCAGCTCGTCCGGCGGGATCCAGCCGATGCCGGGCCAGTACAGCTGCGCCTCGAAGCCGCGGCGGGCGCCGGCGTAGAGGTTCTCCTCCGCCGCCTGGAAGGACATCTGGCTCCACACCGGGCGTTCCGCCTCGGCGAGCGCGCGCTGGGCGCCGTAGAAGAACGCCGCGTTCGCGACCGTGTCGACGACCGTCGGCCCGGCGGGCAGCACCCGGTTCTCCACGCGCAGGTGCGGCAGGCCGTCGACGACGTCGTACACCGGGCGGTTCCAGCGCCAGATCGTCCCGTTGTGCATGCGCAGCTCGGTGAGCTTCGGCGCCTGTCCCGCGTCGAGCGCTTCGATCGGGTCTTCGGCGTCGGTTTCCGGGAGCAGGCCGGGGAAGTAGCGGACGTTCTCCTCGAACAGGTCGAAGATCGACGTGATCCAGCGCTCGCCGAACCACACGCGCGGCCGCACGCCCTGGTTCTTCAGCTCCTCGGGCCGGGTGTCGGTCGCCTGCAGGAACAACGGGATGCGCGTCTCGTGCCAGAGCGCCTTGCCCAGCAGGAACGGCGAGTTCGTCGCGAGCGCGATCTGCGGCCCGGCCAGGCACTGCGCCGCGTTCCAGTGCGCCGCGAACTCCTCGGGCGCCACCTGGAGGTGCAGCTGCACGCTGGTGCACGCGGCCTCCGGCAGGATCGACTCGGCGTAGCTGCGCAGCCGCTCGGCCTGCTGACCCGGCAGCGCCGAGCCCTCCATCGCGAGCACCGTGCGTTCGCCGCGCGCGGCGAAGATCTGGTCGTTCAGCGTCGTGTAGCGGGCCTTGTTGGTCAGCCACTTCTGGTCGAAGTGGTCGTGCTTCAACGTCGGCAGGATGCCGATCATCGCCAGCTGCGACCCGGTGTCGCGGGCCTTCGACGCCGCGGTCGTGAGGTACGCGCGAAGATCGTCTTCGAGCTGGAGGGCGGAATCACCGGCCAGCGGCCGCGGCGGCACGTTCAGCTCGATGTTGTGCTGGCCCAGCTCGGTGGTGAACGACGGGTCGTCCAGCGCCTCCAGCACGGCGGTGTTCGTCATCGACGGGCGCAGCTCTCGGTCGACGAGGTTCAGCTCGACCTCGAGCCCGATGTTCTTGCGCGGGAACGAAAAGCTGCCGTCGGTGAGCATGCGGGCCAACGTGTCGAGACAGCGCTGCACCTTGCGGCGGTACCTCCCGCGGTCCAGCGTGTTCGGTTGAGCCGCGAGGTCCATCCCCATGACCATCCCTGCTTTTCGTCGGCGTGGAACCAGGACGTGTTTCAAGGCCCGGCGGACAACCGTTTCACAGGCGATGCAGCCGGGCTAGCGGCCAAACTGGTGCTCTCCGTCACGACGAGTTAACTGACAGCAAAATCCCTCCGTTCGTACCACTCGCCGTTCGACATTCGGACCAGTCAGGCGCCCGGCAAGCGGGTGACAGACTGGGCGGATGGGCGTGATCCACATCGACGAAATCGACGACCCGCGCGTCGACGATTTCCGCGACCTGTCCACCGCGGACCGCCGCCCGGACCGCCCGGGCGGCAAGGGACTCGTCATCGCCGAGGGCACGGTCGTGGTGTCCCGGCTGCTGGCGTCCCGGTACCCGGTGCGGGCGCTGCTGGGCGTCGAACGGCGGTTCGCCGAGCTGGCGGACGACCTCGCCGGGCTCGACGTGCCGCAGTACGCGGCCTCCGCCGAGACGATGGCCGAGATCGTCGGCTTCCACCTGAACCGCGGGATCCTCGCCGTCGCGGACCGGCCGGCGCCGCTGACGGTTTCCGAAGTCGTCGAGGGCTCCGGCACGATCGCCGTGCTGGAAGGCGTCGGTGACCACGAAAACCTCGGCGCGCTGTTCCGCAACGCGGCCGCGCTCGGCGTCGGCGGCGTCCTGCTCGGCCCCGGCTGCTCCGACCCGCTGTACCGGCGCAGCGTGCGCGTGTCGATGGGCCACGTCCTGCGCGTGCCGTTCGGGCACCTCGCGGACTGGCCCGGCGGGCTCGACGACCTGCGGGCGCGCGGGTTCGCCGTGGCCGCGTTCACGCCGCGGCCGGGTTCGATCCCGCTGCGGGAGTTGCGCGCGCACGCGCCCGGGCGGGTGGCCCTGCTGTTCGGCGCCGAAGGTCCCGGGCTGACGGAAACGGCGCTGGCGGCGGCTGATCACGCCGTCCGGATACCCATGCCGGCCGGAGTCGACTCACTCAACATCGCGACGGCCGCCGCCGTGGCCTTCTACGAACTGGCGCGGGCCGACTAAGGTTCCGGTTCATGGAGCTGCGGATCCGCGGTGAGCGCGCCGTGCTGGCCGGACCGGGCGGGGAACAGGCGCGCGAGGTCGACCCGCACAAGCTCGCGATCGGCGCCGACCTGGCGCAGGCCCTGCACGAGTGGGCGCGCGTGGCGTCCGCGGTCTCGGCCGGATCCGGGGCCGAAGCGGGCGCGGTCGTTTCGCAGCGCGGCCGTCAGCTGGCCGGCCGGCTCGCTTCGGTGATGGGCACGACCGTGCGGTTCGTCGACCCGGTGACGGGCGCCGACACGGTCGTCGAGCCGCCCCCGTCTCCGCGCGAGGGCGCGCCCGGCCGGAAGTTCGTCCAGACGGTGCTCGGGCCGCCGGGCCCGCCGGGGGAACCGACGCCGTGGCTGACCGGGCTGACGGTGTCGGCGTTCATCGCGGCCGTGGTCGTGGTGGCGATGCTGGCGCTGGCGTCGACGCTGGCCCGGGAGACGAGCGGCTGGCTGGCGCTGGTGGCGTCGGTCGTCGTGACGGCCGGGATCACGCCGTCGCTGTGGCTGATCCGCCGCACGCCGATCTTGCGATGGGCCGCGTATGGCGCGGCGGGCGGCGTCGTGATCGCGTGGGTCGGCGTGCTGGTGATCGCTTTCTGACGCGTGCGCTCGTAATCTGGCGCGATGCGGCAGCTGGACGCGTTGCGGAAGTTGTGCCTGGCCCTGCCCGAGGCGACCGAGCGGCTCAGCCACGGCGCGCCCACCTGGTTCGTGCGCGGCAAGAAGTCCTTCGTCATGTTCCACGACGACCACCACGGCGACGGCAGGCTCGCCTTCTGGTGCCCGGCACCGCCCGGCGTGCAGGAGGAGCTCGTCCGCACCGAGCCCGAACGGTTCTTCCGCCCGCCGTACGTCGGGCACCGCGGATGGCTGGGCGTGCGGCTGGACGTCGACGTCGACTGGGGCGAGATCGACCGGATCGTGCGGGAGGCCTACCGGCAGGTGGCGCCGAAGACGCTCGCCGCGCGGCTGGACTAGCCGCGCTGCGAGCGGACCCCGAGCAGCACGTCCTCCCAGGACGGCACGATCGGGTGGTTCTTCTTGGCCTTCGGCCGCGGCTCGGCGGTGTCCTCTTCCGGATCCGCCGGGACGCGGGGGATCTCGCGGGTGTCGTCGTCCGGGTCCGGCTCGGCGGCCGGCAACTCGGCGCGCTCCGGTTCGACCGAGTCCAGCGTCGGCTGGAACTCCGCCTCGCGGGCCGGTTCGAGGGCGCGGACCGTGCGGGGCGCGCGGTAGGCGTTCGGGTCGAGCAGGACCTCGGCGTTCTCGTCGAGCGCCACGACCGTGCCGCCGTGCGCCCCCGGCGAAAACGCCCAGTGCGCGCGGTTGTCCGACCGCCCGGCCTTCCACCGCAGCACGACGACCCAGCGGCCGTCGTCGCCCTTCCAGGAGTCCCAGGTGGCCTGCGAGTAGTCGTGTCCGCGGACGCCGAAGCCGTACGCGACGACCTCGCCGAGCGTCTGCACGTCGGGGCCGTCTTCGCGGACCGGGTGGGCGCTCTGCGCGAGCTCGGCGGTCCGGGACCGCTCGAGCAGGACGGGGTAGGCGTAGCGCTCGACGCGCTGCGTCGACACACCGGCGCCGGCGGCGACCTGCTCGACGGACTCGCCGGCGCGGATGCGCTGCTGGATCTCGCGTGGCCGCATCTGGCTCTCCAACTCGATTTCGATCTGGCCGAGGCGGGTGATGTCACCCCGCGCCGCCGCGCGCAGTCGCTCATCAGCCGGGAGCAGGAAACGAGTACGGCTCGCCGGGTCTTCGAGCACGATGGACTTGCCGTCCTCGTGCAGCCCGACCACTCGCAGCGCCCGCATTGTTCTCGCCTCCCCGATCTTCTTCACCGTTGTGGTGACCACGTTAGAACGGCGCGTCGGCTTGACGTGCGAGGCGCGCCGAGTCCGCGTCGAACTGCCCACTGTTCACTTAGCGACTTCCGCATCATCGACGACCCAGGTCGGCGGCCACCGGGTGACACGCCGGACACGGTCAGTCACGATCGAGTGGATCAAGACGGCGGCAGGCGGACCGTCACAGTGAGCCCGCCGCGCCGCCCGGGCTGGGCCTCCGCGTACCCCCCGTGCGCCGCCGCCACCGAGCGCACGATCGACAACCCCAGCCCCGCGTTGCGCGTGTCCCCGGTCCGCTCCGACCCCACCCGGCGGAACGGCTCGAACAGCGTCGGCACGGCCTCGGGCGGCACCACCGGCCCCGAGTTCCGCACCTCCAGGGCCGGATCGCCGCGGACCTCGACGTACACCCAGCCGCCCGAGGCGTTGTACGTGATCGCGTTGACCACCAGGTTCGTCACCAGGCGCTCGAGCAGCACCGGGTCTCCCGCCACCACGCGCGGCCGCAGGCGGGTCTCGACCGTCACCCCGGCCGCCTCCGCCGACGCCGCGGTCGCCCGGACCACCGTCGTCACCACTTCGTCGAGCCGGACCGGCGCCCGCGCCTGCAGGCCGCGGTCACTGCGGGCCAGCACCAGCAGGCCCTCGATCATCCGCTCGCTGCGCTCGTTCGTGTGCAGCAGGTGCGTGCCGAGTTTTCGCAGCTCCGGCGCCGCTTCCGGGTCGGCCATCGCCACCTCGACCAGCGTCCGCTGCACGGCCAGCGGCGTCCGCAGCTCGTGGGACGCGTTCGCGACGAACCGCTTCTGGCTGTCGAACGACTCCGCGAGCCGGTCGAGCATGCCGTCGAACGTGTCCGCCAGCTCCTTCAGCTCGTCGGGCGGGCCTTCCAGGTTGATCCGGCGGTCGAGCTTGCCCGCTTCCAGCCGCCGCGCCGCCGACGTGATGTCGTGCAGCGGCCGCAGCGCGCGGCCCGCCATCAGCCAGCCGAACAGCACGGCCAGCGCCGCCGTCGCCACCAGCGCGATCGCCGAGCCGACGACCAGCGTGGACAGCGTCGAGGAGCGGTACTCGTCCAGCGACCCGCTGAGCAGCCGCACCGCCACGCCCGGAGAGCCGACGACGGTGTCGGCCTGGACGCCGTAGAGCGCGTCGGCCGAGCCGATCGTCGTCGAGGCGACCCGGGCCGGGTCCGGCAGCTCGCTCTGCACCAGCAGGTAGTTGAGGACGACGAGGACCAGCCCGGCGAGCAGGAACAGCCCGCCGTACCAGGCCGTCAGCTTCGTCCGGACCGACAGCGCGGTCACGGCGTGCCGAACCGGTAGCCGGCGCCGGGCACGGTCTCGATCACCGGCGGGTCGCCGAGCTTGCGCCGCAACGTCATGACCGCGACGCGCACGGCGTTCGTGAACGGGTCGGCGTGCTCGTCCCACGCCTTCTCCAGCAGGTCTTCGGCGCTGACCACCGCGCCCTCGGCCCGCATGAGCACCTCCAGCACGGCGAACTCCTTCGGCGAGAGCAACAGGAACCGGCCGTCGCGGGCGGCCTGGTGCCGCGGCAGGTCGAGCACGACGCCGTCGCGCTCCAGCACCGGCGGCAACGCCGGCCGCGCGCGCCGCGACAGCGCCTGCACCCGCGCGACCAGCTCGGCGAACGCGAACGGCTTCGTCAGGTAGTCGTCGGCGCCGAGGCCCAGGCCGGCGACGCGGTCGGTCACGTCGGCGGCCGCGGTCAGCATCAGCACGCGTGCCTCGCCGCCCGCCTCGACGACCGCGGCGCACACGGCGTCGCCGTGCACCTTCGGCAGGTCGCGGTCGAGGACCACGACGTCGTAGCTGTGTACGCCCACCCGCTCGAGGGCCTGTTCGCCGTCGTAGCAGACGTCGACGGCCATCGAAAACCGCCGCAGCCCCTCCGCGACGGAGTCGGCCAGCAGCCGCTCGTCCTCCACCACCAGCACGCGCACCCGCCCAGTCTGCGCAGGAGGGCCATAAGGACCGCATAAGCGACGTCGCTTAGCGCGCCCGAATCCCCCGGTCCGTAGACCTGGCACGCATCCGGAAGACGAAAGGAGCGAGCCATGCGGACACGGATCTTCGTCGCGGCGATCGGGGCGGCACTGCTGCTCGGGGGCTGCGGCGCGAAGGCCGACGACGGGTCGAAGGTCGCGTCGATCTCGACCCCGCCGAAGTCGGGCGGGCCCACTGCCGCCGACAACAGCGGCAAGAGCGACGAGGACAAGATGCGCGACTTCGCCAAGTGCATGCGCGAGCACGGCGTCGACATGCCCGACCCGAAACCGGCGGGCGACGGCAAGGGGATGTCGATCGCGATCCAGGGCGACGGCGCGGACCGCGGGAAGGTCGACGCCGCGCAGGAAGCGTGCAAGCACCTCATGCCCAACGGCGGCGAGATGAAGCCGCCGAGCGCCGAGGAGCTCGACAAGATGCGGCAGCAGGCCAAGTGCATGCGCGAGCACGGCGTCGACATGCCGGACCCCGACCCGACCGGCAAGGGCGCGACGCGGATCGGCGGGCCGGGCGACGACCCGAAGAAGTTCGAAGAGGCCGCGAAGGCGTGCGGTCTGGGCATGTCGGTCCACTCCGAGGCGGCGGGCAAGTGAGCGAAGTGACCCACCTCAAGCCCCGTCGTCGCGGCCGGACGCGCTGGTTCGTCGCCGGCGCGGTCCTCGTCGTGGTGCTGGGCACCAGCTCGGTCGTGATCCTGACGCGGGTGTCTTCGGCGACGCCGGTGCAGGAGGCCGCGCCGCCCGCGGCCGAGACCGCCGAGGTCGTCAAGACCGACCTCAGCGAGGAGGAGGAAGCCGACGGCACGCTCGGCTACGGCGACGAATCGAGCGTCCAGGGCCGCAAGCCGGGCACGATCACGTCGCTGCCCGACGCCGGCGCCACGATCACCCGGTGCAAGCCGGTGTACGGAGTGGACGCGAAACCGGTGCCGCTGTTCTACGGCACTCTGCCGTTCTACCGGGACCTCGCCACGGGCGTGGACGACGGCGCCGACGTCAAGCAGCTGGAGGAGAACCTCAAGGCGTGCGGCTTCGGCGGGTTCGGCACGCCGGACAAGAAGTTCACCGCGGCGACGGCGGCCGCGCTGAAGAAGTGGCAGAAGTCGCTGGGGCTGGAGCAGACCGGCGCGTTCGGCCAGGGTGACGTCGTGCTCGCGGCGGGCGAGGTCCGCGTGTCGGCGCTGTCGGCCAAGCCGGGATCGCCCGCGCAGGGCGAGGTGCTCAAGACGACCGGGACCGTCCGGTCGGTGCAGGTGAAGCTGGAGGCGGCGAAGCAGGATCTCGCGCAGCAGGGCGCGAAAGCGTCCGTGACGATCAACGGCAAGACGACGCAGGGCACGATCACCGACGTCGGGCGGACCGCCGTCGAGGGCAAGGACGCCGCCGGCCAGGACGACGGCAAGCCCAAGATCACCGTGACCGTGAAGCTGGACGACCCGGCGGCCGGCGGCACGCTCGACTCGGCGCCGGCGAGCGTCCGGTTCACCAAGGACGTCCACAAAGGAGTCCTGGCGGTTCCGGTCGGGGCGTTGCTCGCGCTCGCCGAAGGCGGGTACGCCGTCGAGGTCGACGAAAACGGGCAGCGCCGGCTGATCGCCGTCCAAACGGGACTGTTCAGCGGCGGCAAGGTCGAGGTCACCGGGACCGGGCTGACCGCGGGCATGCGGGTGGTGACGACGTCGTGACGCCCGTGCTGCGCGTCCACGAGGTCACGCGCACCTACCCCGGCGGGGTGGCCGCGCTCGACGGCGTCTCGCTGTCGCTGGAAAACGGCGAGATGGTCGCGATCGTCGGGCCGTCGGGGTCCGGCAAGTCGACGCTGCTGCACCTGATGGGCACGCTCGACCGGCCGTCCTCGGGGCGCGTCGAGCTGCACGGCCACGACGTCGCCGCGCTGCCGGACCGGAAGGTCTCGGCGCTGCGGTCGCGCTGGATCGGGTTCGTGTTCCAGCAGTTCTTCCTCGACGAAGGGATGAGTGCGGTGGACAACGTGTGCACCGGCCTGCTCTACGCCGGGGTGCCGCGGCGACGGCGGCGCGACCGGGCGCTGGCCGCGCTCGACCGCGTCAAGCTCGGGCACCGGGCGTGGCACCGGCCGGGGGAACTGTCGGGTGGGGAACGCCAGCGCGTCGCGATCGCGCGGGCCGTGGTCAACGAGCCGTCGATCCTGCTGGCCGACGAGCCGACCGGCAACCTCGACACCGGCACCGGCGCGTCCGTGTTGTCGTTGCTCGGCGAGCTGTCCGCGGACGGCACCACGATCGTCGTGATCACCCACGACCGCGAGATCGCGGCGGGCATGCCGCGCCGGATCGAGCTGCTCGACGGGCACCTGCGGCTCGACACCGGCCTGGTGGGTGCGCGATGACCGCGGTGCTGTTGCCGGAACCGGCCCGGCTCAAGCCGCCGGACGTCGTCGCGCTGGGCGCCCACGGCATGCGGACCCGGCCGGTGCGCGCGGTGCTTTCCGCGCTGGGCATCGCGATCGGCGTCGCGGCGATGGTCGCGGTGCTGGCGATCCCGGCGTCCGGCGGGCAGGCCCTGCACGACCGGCTGGCCGCGCTCGGCACGAACCTGCTCACCGCCGGGCCGGGGCAGACGCTGTTCGGCGACGACGCGGTGTTGCCGGACGACGCCGTCCCGATGGCCAAGCGGATCGGGCCGGTGCAGGCGGCGAGCGGGACCGGGAACACGTCGGCGAGCGTGCGGCGCAGCGACAAGATCGCGCCGGACGACACGTCCGGGCTCGCGGTGTTCGCGGCTCGGCCGGACCTGCTGGCCGTGCTCGGCGGGAAGGTGCGCGCCGGTGCCTTTCTCGCGGCGGGCAACCAGGACTACCCGGTGACGGTGCTCGGCTCGCAGGCGGCGGCCCGCCTCGGCATCGACCACATCGACCCGGCGCGGCCGCCGCAGGTGCTGATCGGGACGCAGTGGTTCACGGTCGTCGGGATCCTCTCGCCGATGCCGCTGGCGCCGGAGATCGAGCGGTCGGTGCTGGTCGGCTGGGACGTCGCGAAGCGGCTGCTCGGGTTCGACGGCCATCCGTCCACTGTGTACGTCCGCGCGGAGGAGTCCCAAGTGGACAGTGTGCGGTCGGTGCTCGGTGCGACGCTGAACCCGCAGGCGCCGAACGAGGTCGAGGTCCGCCGCCCGTCGGACGCGCTCGCCGCGCAGAAGCTCACGGACACGACGTACAGCGCGCTGTTCCTGGGATTGGGCGGCGTGGCGTTGCTGGTCGGCGGGGTCGGGGTGGCGAACACGATGGTGATCTCGGTGCTGGAGCGGAGACGCGAGATCGGCCTGCGCCGCGCGCTCGGGGCGACGAAGCGGCAGATCCGCGGGCAGTTCCTGGCTGAGTCGGTGCTGCTGTCAGGGCTCGGCGGGCTGGCGGGGGTGCTGGCCGGGGTGCTGGTGACGGCGGGGTACGCGTTGAGCCAGGGGTGGCCGGCGGTGCTGCCGTGGGCGACGCTGGCGGGAGGTGTCGGGGTGGCGGCGCTGGTGGGGGCGATCGCGGGGGCGTACCCGGCGGTCCGCGCGGCCCGGCTGGCCCCCACGCAGGCGCTGGCGTGAGCCGGGGGCGGAGCTTTCACGTGAAAGCTCCGCCCCCGGCTCACGCCAGCGCCTGCGTGGGGGCCAGCCGGGCCGCGCGGACCGCCGGGTACGCCCCCGCGATCGCCCCCACCAGCGCCGCCACCCCGACACCTCCCGCCAGCGTCGCCCACGGCAGCACCGCCGGCCACCCCTGGCTCAACGCGTACCCCGCCGTCACCAGCACCCCGGCCAGCACCCCCGCCAGCCCGCCGAGCCCTGACAGCAGCACCGACTCAGCCAGGAACTGCCCGNGGAAAGTGCGCTCTCGCGCGGGTGCCGGCCCGACGCTTCGACGTGAAAGTGGCGCGGGGCCGGCCCGGCACTTTCACGTGAAAGTGCCGCGAGTGCGAGGGGCCAGCCCGGCACTTTCGCGTGAAAGCTCCGGGCCTCGCGTGGGTGTCGGCCGGGCGAGGGCGGCTTTGGCGAGGGCGGCGAGGCGAGGCGCGGCGAGGCGCGGCGCGGCGAGGTGTTTGTGGCGAGCCGCGCCGCCGCCTGCGCCCGCGCGTGCACATCCGCGGTGGCGCCCCACCCCGCGCTACCTCCGAGCGTGCGCAGCCGGAACACCGCACGCTGGGAGATTCGCGCCCCCCGCGTGGCGGGTTGAATGAGCGGCGAACCCGAGCGAAGGGGGCGGCCGTGGTGCGGGTCGAGGCGAAGCGGCGTGACTTCCTCCGATGGCTGGCAGGCGCCGGTGCCGGGCTCGCCACCGCGGGGATCGCCCCCGCCGTCTTCGCTCAGGAGGCCGCCGCGGCCGGTTCGGATGTCGTCGTCGTGCTCGGGGCCACCGTCGTCGACGGCACCGATGGCCCACCCCACCCGGACTCGGCCGTCGTGCTGGTCGGCGACCGGATCGCCTGGACCGGCCCCGCCGCGCACCTGCCGTCCCCGACCGGGGTCCGGACCGTCGACGGCCGGGGCCGCTACCTGGTGCCCGGCCTCTGGGACCTGCACACGCACGGCCTCGACCTCGAGACGATCTTCCCGCCGCTGTACCTGGCCAACGGCGTCACCGGGATCCGCGAGATGTGGGGCTACTCCGAAAACCGCGCGGCGCGCGACAAGATCGTCCGCGGGGAACTGGCCGGCCCCCGGGTCGTCATGGGCAGCTCGATCGTCGACGGTCCCGTCTCCATGCTGCAGCCGCCCGTGACGAAGGTGGCGACGGCCGCCGAGGCGCGCGCCGCCGTCCGGACCGCGCTCGCCGAGGGCGCCGGCTTCGTCAAGGTGTACTCCTACCTGGGCGCCGAGGCTTTCGCGGCGATCGCCGACGAGTGCCGGCGAACCGGGCTGCCGTTCGTCGGGCACTGGCCGTACCGAGTTTCGCAACCGGCCGCGAGCGACGCCGGCCAGCAGAGCTTCGAGCACTTCTTCGGCGTCCCCCTCTACACGTCGGCGCACCGGGACGAGTTCCTCCGGACGCTGGCCGGGACGCCCTTCGACCCGGCGAACCCACGATCGTTCTTCGTCCTGGCCCGGGAGCTGGACCGGCGCGCGACCGAGGCGTACAGCCCGTGGCGCGCCCAGGAGTTCTTCGGCGGCCTCGTGGGCAACGGAACCCGGCTGACCCCGACGATGGTCGTCAACAACGTGTTGTGCTCGCCCGCCGACACCTTCGCGCACGATCCGCGCCTGAAGTACATCCCGCGGGACGTGCGGGACAACTGGGTCGAGCAGGCGCGGATCCGGACACCCGTCACGCCCGAGGAGATCGCGCAGCAGGCCGCCTACTTCCGCGCGCAGGTGGAGCTGGTCGGCGCGGCGCACCGGGCGGGCGTCCCCCTCCTCGCCGGCACCGACTGCCTGAACCCGTACGTCTTCCCCGGCTTCAGCCTGCACGACGAGCTGGAGTACCTGGTCGAGGCGGGGCTGTCGCCGCGGCGGGCGCTGCAGGTGGCGACCCGTGACGCGGCGGCGTTCCTCGGCCGGTCCGCGACCGCGGGCACGATCGTCCCGGGCAAGGTGGCCGACCTGGTGCTCCTCGACGCGAACCCGCTCGCCGACATCCGCGCGGTCCGGCGGATCGACACGGTCGTCGCGGCCGGGCGGGTGTACGACCGCGCGGCGCTGGACCGCATGCTCGCCGACGTCGAAGCCGCGACGAGCGCGAGGGCGAACGCCAGGTCAGTGGGCTTGCCGGTGCACAGCTGCTGCTGAGCGCCCGGTAATCTCGGCCGGTCGAAGACCTGGGTTCGAGGGGGCGCGTTGACTGGGCGGAAGCTGGCGTGGGCGCTCGCCGCGCTCGAAGTCGTCGCCGTGATCCTCGTGCTCGTCCTCAAGCGGTTCGACGGCCTGGACCTCGAGGTGTACCTCGGCGGGGCCAAGGCGCTGGCCGAGCAGGGCTCGCCGTACGACGCGTGGGTGCCGACCACGCACCAGATCCTGCTGCCGTTCACGTACACGCCGTTCGCCGCGGCCGCGTTCTGGCCCGGCACGCTGCTGCCCTTCGCCGTCACGATGAAGCTGGTCAGCATCGCGTCGATCGTCGCGACCGGCGTCGTCGCCTACCTCTACGTCGCGACGCTCAACGGCTCGCTCACCGACGCCACCAAGGTCACCGGCCGGACGGTCGCCGCGCTGGTCGCGATCGGCGCGCAGCTCGCCGGGGCCCTGCTGGAGCCGGTGCGCTCGACGCTCGGCTTCGGCCAGATCAACGCGCTGCTCATGGTCCTGGTCGTGCTCGACATCCTGCTCCCCGGTGACCGCCGGCGGACGAAGGGCCTGCTCATCGGCGTGGCCGCGGCGATCAAGCTGACGCCGGCCGTCTTCGTCGTCTACTTCCTCTTCCGCCGCGACTTCCGCTCGGCCGCGCGCGTGGTCGGCGGGTTCGTCGCGGCGGGGGCGCTGCTGTGGCTGATCCGGCCGTCGGCGTCGGTCACGTACTGGACGAAGCTGGTCTTCGACGCCGGCCGCATCGGCGGCGTCGACTACGTCGGCAACCAGTCGCTGCACGGTCTGAGCGTGCGCGCGGGCTGGCCGGAGTTCGCCTGGGTGCTGGCCGCGCTGGTGGTGATGGCCCTGGTCGCGGTGATCGTCGCGCGCGCCGAGCCGGTGCTCGGGCTGACCGCCTGTGCGCTCGGCGGCCTGCTCGTGTCGCCGATCTCGTGGACCCACCACTGGACGTGGTGCGTGCCGATCCTCGTCCTCGCCGGGTGGTACGCGTGGCGCTTCGGCCGGGCGATCCGGTGGGTGGCGGCCGCGGTCGTCGTGGCCGGGCTGACGTTGTTCATCGTCGGCCCGATGTGGTTCGCCCCGCGCCCGGCGCCGTCGGGGGGCTGGTGGCTGGCGACGGAGTCCTACGAGCTGTACGGCCTCGCGCTGCTGGTCCTGGCCGTGTTCGCCGCCCGCCGCCTGAGCACGGAAAAGGGGACCTCCGCCACCGAAGCGGCGAAGGTCCCCTCGAAGGAACCCCAGGTCAGCTGAGGCGCTCGACCACGTACTCGATGGCCTGCGTCAGCTTGGTGACGTCGTCCGGGTCGATGGCCGGGAACAGGCCGACGCGCAGCTGGTTGCGGCCCAGCTTGCGGTACGGCTCGGTGTCGACGATCCCGTTGGCGCGCAGCACCTTCGCCACCGCGGCGGCGTCGACCTCGTCGCTGAAATCCACCGTGCCGACGACCTGCGAGCGCAGGTCCGGGTCCTTCACGAACGGCGTCGTGTAGCTCGTCTTCTCGGCCCACTCGTACAGCCGCGACGACGAGTCCTTCGTGCGCGCGGTCGTCCACTCGAGGCCGCCCTGGCCGTTCATCCACTCGATCTGCTCGGCGAGCAGGAACAGCGTGGCGACGGCCGGGGTGTTGTACGTCTGGTCCTTGCGGGAGTTGTCCAGCGCGGTGGTCAGCGACAGGAACTCGGGGATCCAGCGGTCGCTCCCGCCGATCTCGCCGATCCGCTCGACCGCGGCCGGGGAGGCCAGCGCGATCCAGAGGCCACCGTCCGCGGCGAAGGACTTCTGCGGCGCGAAGTAGTAGACGTCGAAGTCCTCGGCCTTGACCGGGAGCCCGCCGGCGCCGGAGGTGGCGTCGATCGCGACGAGCGCGCCGTCGGAGCCCTCGGGACGGCGGACCGGCACGGCGACACCGGTCGACGTCTCGTTGTGCGCCCAGCCGACCAGGTCGGCGCCGGCTTCGTAGGCGATGTCCGGCGCGCTGCCGGCGTCGGCCTTGACGACGACCGGGTCGGCCAGGAACGGCGCGCCCTTGGTGACGGTGGCGAACTTCGAGGAGAACTCGCCGTAGGTGAAGTGCTGCGCGCGCTCGCGGACCAGGCCGAAGGCGGCCGCGTCCCAGAACGCCGTGGTGCCGCCGTTGCCCAGGACCACCTCGTAGCCCTCGGGCAGGGAGAACAGCTCGGACAGACCCGCCCGCACGCGCCCGACGAGGGACTTGACCGGCTTCTGCCGGTGCGACGTGCCGAGATAGGTGGAGCCGGACTCCGCCAGTGCGCTCAGCTGCTCGGCGCGGACCTTCGACGGTCCGCAGCCGAAGCGGCCGTCGGCCGGCTTGAGGTCTGCGGGGATGGTCAACTCAGCGTCGGTCATGTGGCCAGTCTCTCAGGTCGGGATGCGGCTGGTGAAGGTGGTTCTTCGCTGTCCAATATGTGAAACAAGGGGTGTTCCGGGCATCGGGACGCCCCACCTCCGACTCTAGGGGGCTCGCCCGTCCGGCGGCTTCTCGCGGCGGGCCGTGGGGGTAAATCGCTGTCGGGGACCTCGGGACGCTCGGTAGCTTCACGGCCGTGAACGGGGAGGAAACGCCGTGGGGGCCGCGGTGGTGGCTGTTGTGGAGCTGGGCGGGCATCGCGGTCGCGCACCTGGTCGCGAACGGCGGCTGGACACCGGACACCACCCTCGCCCTGCCGATCGGGCTGGCCGTGACCCTGGTGCTGGTCTTCGTCCGGCGGCTGCCGTGGTGGCTCACCGGTGAGCTGCCCGCGCGGCGCCGGGGCTTGATCCTCGCCGGTCTCGGGGGGCTGGTGCTGCTGGACGCGGTGATCGTGGCCGCGCTGTTCGCGCACCCGCCCCGCGGCGCCGACGTCGTCAACGCCGCGGTGGTCGTCGCGATCTTCGGTGGTGGGACCGCGTTCGCCGCGTCCCGGCTGGTGCCGAAACGGCCGTCGAACCGGCGCGCGAGCCTGCGACTGCGCCTGTGGGCGGCGACCGCCGCGGTGTGGGCGGCCGGAGCGGGGGTGCTCGCGCTCGAGGCCGGCGCCGTCGCCCTGACCGGCGGCTGGCTGCCGTGGTTCATCCCGATCGCCGGCGGGGTCGCCGTCTTCGCGCTGGCCGAATGGCGGTCGGAGCTGGCCGGCCCGGCCCGCTGCCTCGCGACCGGCCGGTGGACGCCGGTCGCGGCCGCGTCGTTCGACGTGCGCCCGGGCGGGCCGGTGGACGGCTGGGCCGTCCTGCCCGGCGACGTCCGGATCCGGTTCCACCTGCCCGTGACGCCGCCGGACATCGCGGCCGAGCTGGCCGGCCGGCGCCGGCTGTGGTTGGCCGGCTGGCCGTCGGAACACCTGGTCGCCGGTCTGCCGGATGGGGACAGCTACGCCGTCGGGACCATCGGGCACCCGGGCCGTGGGGGTAAAAACACGGTTCCCGCGGGTCCCGGACGCCGGTAGGTTCCGGCACTGGCTTGCGGGCCCCGCTCACCACCCTGGGGGTGTGAGCGGGGCCCGGCGGGTCAGGCGTGAGGCGCGGCCGCGATGTCATGAACGAGTCGTTCACCGCGTCCGGCGACATGAAAGAGTCGTTCATGACGTCCCGGCGGGTCAGCGCCAGCTCTCCACCCCGCCCGGCACGGGCGCGGCCGGGTCGTACGGCGTGCGCGTGAAGATGAACGTCGCGAGGTCGAGGTGCGTGGCAACCCCCTCGGCGTCCCGGCCCACTTCGAGCGTCTCGCCCGCGTAATACCCGTCAAGACCGACGTACGTGTCACGACCGGTCGCGCGGAACCGCGAACTGCGGCCCGCGCCCTCGGCCGGGGCCAGCAGCAACAGCCCGTCACCCTGGATCCGCAGGTGGTACGGCGTCGGCCCCCAGTGCCAGAGCCCGGTCAACGCCAGCAGCGCCGGGTCGACCGCCGACGGCTGCCACTCGGCCGGCAGGCGCGGCTCCAGCTCGTCGGTCATCGTGATCAGGTCCAGGCAGAGCTGGGTGATACCGACGCCGGCCGTCGAGTTCGTGAGCACCAGCGCGCCCGTCTGGGCGACCGGGTCCACCAGCGTCACGGCGAGGAAGCCCGGCATCGAGCCCGTGTGCCCGGCCAGCCGGCGGCCCTGGTAGCGCACCAGCATCAGGCCGAGGCCGAAGCCGGTCGTCCAGACGTCGGTGTCGTCGACGGTCACCATCGTGCGCATCTGCTCGATGGTGTCCGCGGACAGGACGCCGCCGCCGTGGCCGCCGAGGAACGCCGTCCAGCGGCCGAGGTCCTTCGCCGTCGACCACAGCTGGCCGGCGGGGGCCATCGCGCCGGCGTCCGGGCTGGGTTCCGGCAGGAGGACGTCGGCGAAGGGGTGCACGGCGAAGCCGTCCGCGTGCGCGCCCACCGGGTGCGGCGTCGTCCGGCTCATCCCGAGCGGGCCGAGGACCTCCTCGTCGAGCACCGAGAGCCAGCCCTTGCCACGGTGGCGCGAGACGAGCTCGCCGAGCACGCCGTAGCCGACGTTCGAGTAGTGGAACCGCGCGCCCGGCCGGTGCTTGGTGGCGCCGTCGGCGAGGCTCCCGACGAGCGCGTCCCAGTCGGCGCCGGGGGTGCGCTCCCACCACAGACCGGGCGATTCGGACGTCAGGCCGGACGTGTGGGAGAGCAGCTGCGCGACGGTCGCGGCGCCGAACGGCGTGCCCGGGACGTGCTTCTCGAGCGGGTCGTTGAGGTCGAGCAGGCTTTCGTCGCGCAACCGCATGACGGCGGTCGCGACGAGGGTCTTGGTGATCGAGCCCAGCCGGTACTGGGTGTCGGTCCCGGGCGGCTGGTCGCCGACGCGCCCCCGGGCCCCGGACCAGACGATCTCCCCGTCCCGCACGACGGCGGCGACGAGCGAGGGAGCCCGGCAGGCGGCCTGCTCGTGGGCGATCCGGCGGAGCAGGGCGTGTTCGGTCGACTCAAGCATGAACGCATTCTGCCGCGCGGCGCTCAGCCGAGCAGGTTCCGGGCCATCGCCGTCGTCACCGCGGCCGTCCGGTCGGACACCCCGAGCTTGCCGAACACGCGCAGCAGGTGCGTCTTCACCGTCGCCTCGCTGATGTGCAGGGCGCGGCCGATGTCCGCGTTCGTGCCGCCCTTCGCGACCAGCCGCAGCACCTCGACCTCGCGCGCCGAAAGCGGCTGCGGCTCCGGGTTGCGCACGCGATTGACCAGCTTCCCGGCCACCGACGGCGCCAGCACCGTCTCGCCGCGCGAAGCCGCCCGGATCGCGTTCGCCAGTTCCGTGCGCGACGCGTCCTTCAGCAGGTAACCCGACGCTCCGGCCTCGACCGCGCGCAGGATGTCGGCGTCCGTTTCGTACGTCGTCAGGACGACGATCCGGCGGCCCGGCTGGTCTCGCAGGATGCGTTTCGTCGCGCCGACGCCGTCCAGGCCCGGCATCCGCAGGTCCATCAGCACGACGTCCGGCTGCGCGACGCGGTCGAGCGCGACGGCTTCGTCGCCCGAGCCGGCCTCGCCGACCACGGTCAGGTCGGGTTCGGCTTCGAGCATGCCCCGGAGGCCTTCGCGGACGACGGGGTGGTCGTCGACGAGCATGACGCGGATCAAGCCGGCACCTCCAGGGTGAGTTCGGTGCCGCTCGGGCCACTCCGGACGCTCAGTGTGCCACCCACCTGCTCGGCCCGGGACCGCATGCCGCGCAGGCCGAAGCCGGTCGAGCCGTCCGGGTCGAAGCCGGAGCCGTCGTCCCGGACGGACAGCCGGACCGCGTCGTCCACAACGGACAGCCGCACCGACACCGAGGACGCGGCCGCGTGCCGCCGGACGTTGTTCAGGGCTTCCTGCGCGCCCCGCAGCAGGACCACCTCACCCGCCATGCCGATCGCCGGGAGGGCATCGTCCACTTCGTACTCGACGGACACACCCGTCTCGTCGGCGAGCCGGTCGGCCTGGCGGCGGACGGCGTCCACCAGAGACCCGATCGCCAGGTCGGCCGGCGCCAGCGCGGCGACCATCGCGCGGGCCTCGGTGAGGTTGTCCCGCGCCGTGCGGGCGGCCAGCTCGGCGTGCCGCCGGGCCGCCGCCGGGTCGGTGTCCACTTCGGACTCGATGGCCTGGGCGAGCGTGACGATGCTGGTGAACCCCTGGGCGAGGGTGTCGTGGATCTCGCGCGCCAGCCGCTCGCGTTCGGCCGCCGTGCCCGCCTCGCGGGAGAGCCGGGCGACCTCCGCCTGGCTCTCCTCGAGCCGGTCGATCAGGTCCGCCCGCGCGCGGCTCTCCTCGACGACGTGCAGGATGAACTTGCCGGACAGGATCCCGAACACGACGAGGATCGCGGTCATCGGCAGCAGGATGTGCAGGGCCGGCCCCTGCAGTCCGTCGTTGGCGATCGACGACACGGGGCTCAGCAGGATCGCCACCGTGGTGACCACCGCGGCCGGGCGGAAGTCGAGCGTCGAAAACAGCAGCGGGCAGGCCATGAACAGGATGAAGCTGGCCGTGTTGTTGGCGAACATCGCGACCGCGACCAGCGCCAGGACGATCAGGGCCAGCGCCCACCGCTGGGCCATGTGTCCGTCGTCGCGCACCACCCGCCGTCCCCACAGCAGGTAGGTCAGCGCGAGCGCGGTGAGTGCCCCCACCGCGACGACGGCGCGTACCGGATCGGTTTCGTCCAGCAGCACCAGCGTCGTCGTGGCCAGGTACGCGACCGCGAAGAGGATCTCCCAGAGCCAGTTGAACCGGTCCCAGGCGTCCGTCACTTCGCGTCGGTCCACCGGAACGTCAGCCGCGCCAGCACCGCCCCCGCCACGCACCAGATCCCCAGCACCAGCGCCACCCGCGGGAGCTCCCATGACCCAGCCATCTCCATCCTCACCGCGGCGTCCGGCAGGAACACCGACCGGAAACCCTGGCAGATCCACTTCAACGGGAAGAACGACGCGACGTCCACCATAACCTTGGGCAGGTTCGTGATCGGCGAGACGAACACACCGGAGATGAACTGCAGCACCAGGTACAGCATCTGGACGATCGCGACGGCACCGTTCGTCGACTTGGCCAGCGAGCTGATCGCGATGCCGAGCAGCGTGCACGAAACGATGCCGAGCGCGAACACCCACAGCAGCGTCAGCCACTTCGCCGGATCGGACGGCAGCTCCAGTCCGAAGAGGAGCACCGCGACCGCGGCCATCAGCACGGTCTGCGCGAGGCTGGACACCGCGACCAGCACCATCTTGCCGATGAAGTAGGACGCGGGCGGCATCGGCGTGCCGCGAAGGCGTTTGAGCGCCCCGGTTTCCCGGTCGGCCGAGACGCCGGTCGCGATGCTGTTGAACGACGTCGAGACGATGCCCGAGCCGATCATCCCGGCGGCCAGCAGCTGCCCGGACGTGACGCCGGCCAGCGCGGTCGGACCGTCCAGGATGGACCCGAGCAGGATCATCAGGACCGCGGGCAGGGAGAAGGTGAAGACCACCTGTTCCTTGTGCCGGAAGAACTGCCGCAGCTCGGTGCCGCCGCGAGCGAGCCCCAACGAAAGCGGGCCGGGGAGGGCGAGCGCGGTCGCACTTCGGGGGTTCCGGGTGGCGGAGCCCCCGGCCTGGGGCGAAGCCCCGGGTGTCGCCGTCATGCCTTGTCTCCGATCAGGTCCAGGTAGATGTCCTCCAGGCTCGGCCTGGTCACGGTCAGCCCGGCGAGCTCCCTACCCCCAGCAGAGAGCTCCGTGACGAGCTTGGTCGGGTACGCGGTGCGCTCGACGTGCGCGCCGCGTTCGTCGGTCCACCGCACGGTCGCCTCGGCGGCGGCCCGGCCCCCGAGGTTCTGCGGCGTGTCCTGCGCGACGATCTCCCCGCGCGCGATCACCGCGACGCGGTCGGCGAGCGCCTCGGCCTCGTCGAGGTAGTGGGTGGTCAGCAGGATGGTGGTGCCCTCGGCGGCGAGGTCGCTGATCAGCTTCCAGAACTGCCGGCGGGCCTCGGGGTCGAAGCCGGTGGTCGGCTCGTCGAGGAAGAGCAGCTCGGGCCGGCCGATGATGCCGAGCGCGACGTCGACGCGCCGCCGTTGCCCGCCCGAAAGCGACTTCACCCGCGCCTTGGCCTTCTCGGTGAGCCCGACCTTCTCGATGACTTCGTCGGGATCGCGCGGGTCGGGGTAGTACTTCGCGAAGTGCCGGACGGTCTCGGCGACGCTCAGCTCGGCGGCGTCGTTGGCGGTCTGCAGGACGATGCCGATCTTCGACCGCCACGCGCGGCCGGCCTTCCCGGGGTCCTCGCCGAGCACGGTGACCTCGCCGGCGGTCCGCTGCCGGTGGCCTTCGAGGATCTCGACGGTCGTGGTCTTGCCGGCGCCGTTCGGCCCGAGCAGGGAGAAGACCTCGCCGGGGGCGATGTCGAGGTCGAGCCCGGCCACCGCCAGGTGACCGGGGTACTGCTTGCGCAGGCCGCGCACGCTCACTGCTGTGGTCATGGCTCACAGCCTGGTCCCGCGGCGCCTTGATCGGGAGCAACGCTCAGCTGAATCCCGGTGTCCACCGTTCGGTGGACAGAGTCGTCAGCCGGGCCCGCTTGGTTCCACGGGAAACCTCGAAAACGCTGTCATACAAGGGAAAACCTGAACATTCGAGCACGCATAACCGCCGTGAGGGTGAACGGCGCTATTGACAACTTGTCTAAGATGACAGAATGTCTCACAAGTGGGTGACCGCCAGCGACGGTGTCCGCCTCTCCGTCACCATCGACGGCCGGGAAGACGGGCCCACGGTCGTGCTCGTGCACGGCTACCCCGACAACAGCTCGATGTGGGACGGGGTAGCCGCGTCGCTGACGGCGAAACACCGGGTCGTCACCTACGACGTCCGCGGGGCCGGACAGTCGGACAAGCCGCCGGGACGCGCGTCCTACCGGCTGGACCAGCTGGCCGACGACCTGCGCGCGGTCGTCGAGGCGGTGCGGCCGAGCGGGAAGGTGCACCTGGTCGCCCACGACTGGGGCTCGATCCAGACCTGGCACGCCGTCACCGGCGATCGCCTGCGCGGCCGGGTCGCGTCCTACACGTCGATCTCCGGCCCGAGCCTCGACCACGCGGGCGCCTGGTTCCGCGCGCAGCTCACGCGCCCGACGCCGAAGCGGCTCAAGAACGCGCTGAGCCAGTTCCTGCACTCGTGGTACATCCTCGCGTTCCAGGTCCCGCTGATCCCGGACCTGTTGTGGCGCACCGGGTTGCTGGGCAAGCAGATCCAGCGCATGGAGCCCGACGCGGCGCCACCGGACAAGTCCGACGGCCGGTACGGGCTCGAGCTCTACCGCGCCAACATGTTCACGCGGCTCTCCCGCCCCGCGCCGCGGCCCGCCGACGTCCCGGTGCAGGTGCTCGCCCCGACCGGCGACGCCTACGTCACCACCCCGTTGCAGACCGAGGTCGCCCGCTGGGTGCCCGACCTGCGGATCCGCCGGGTCGTCGGGACGCACTGGGTCACCCGCGCCAAGCCGGACGTGGTCGCCCGGGCCGCCGCCGAACTGATCGAGTACGCCGAAACAGGTACCGAAAGCCGGGCTCTTCGCCAGGCGCGGGTGGGCATCGGCCGGTTCGCGCACAAGCTGGTCGTCGTCACCGGCGCCGGCAGCGGCATCGGCCGGGCCACCGCGCTCGCCTTCGCCGCCGAGGGCGCCGACGTCGTCGTCACCGACATCGACGCGTCCAGTGCCGCGGAAACCCTGAAGCTGCTGGAAGACCACGGCGTTGCCGAGTACACAGTGGACTCTTCGGACGGCGATGCCGTGTACCGCTTCGCGCGCGATGTGCGCGAGAACCACGGCATCCCGGACATCGTCGTCAACAACGCCGGCATCGGCATGTCCGGTCCGTTCCTCGACACGTCCGTCGAGGACTGGGAACGCGTCATCGACGTCAACCTCTGGGGCGTGATCCACGGCTGCCGCGCCTTCGCGCCGATGCTCGCCGAACGGGCCGAGGGCGGCCAGATCGTCAACCTCGCCTCGGCGGCCGCCTACCTGCCGTCGAAAATCCTCACCGCGTACGCGACGACGAAGTCCGCCGTGCTGACGCTGAGCGTCTGCCTGCGCGCCGAGCTGGCCGAGCACCACATCGGCGTCACGGCGGTGTGCCCGGGCATCGTCAAGACCAACATCACCAACACGACGACGTTCGTGGGGGTGTCCGAAGAGGAACAACGTCGGCGGCAAAAGGAAAGCACGAAGCTGTACGCCCGACGCGGCTTCGGGCCCGAGGGGGTCGCGCGCGACATCCTGCGAGCCGTGGAGAAGGACACCGCGATCGCACCGTCCACACCGGAGGCGAAGGCCGCGCTGGTCCTTTCGCGACTGACGCCGGGGCTGCTGCGGGCGGCGGCGAAGCTGGACCTGACGCCGTGAGCCGACCGCGGCGGATGTCGCCGCAGGCCCGCCGCGACGACCTGATCCGCGCCGCGCTCGACCTGTTCGGCTCGCGGGCGCCGGAGCTGGTCACGGTGGACGACATCGTCGGCCGCGCCGAGGTCTCGCGGCCGCTGTTCTACCGGTACTTCTCCAGCCTGCGCGAGCTGCAGGTCGAGGCGCTGCGCACGGTCACCGTCGGGCTCATCGACGGCTTGGCCGGCCTCGAAGAAGGTCCGCCCGAAACCCGGTTGAGGGCGGCCGTCCGAGGCTTGATCGACGTCGCCGACCACTACCGCGCGGGCTACATCGCGTTACTGCGCAGCGGATCGGTGATCGCGACGTCCGAAACGGACGCGGCGATCGACGAGGTCCGCAACCGCGCGGTGGCCCTGATCCTGGACGCCCTCGGCGTCGAAGACCCCTCACCACTGCTGTCACTCACCTTGCGCTGCTGGACGGCGGTGGTCGAGGGCGCCCTCTTGTCCTGGCTCCAGGAACGAACGGTCCCGCGCGAGCACCTGGACACGTGGCTGGTCGACCAGCTCACGGCCATGCTCGCCGCCACGGCCACCCACGACCAAGCCGGCACTTTCACGTGAAAGTGAGGTGGAGGGTTCCTCCGGTTCACTTTCACGTGAAAGTGCGCGTGGGGGTCAGTGTTTGGTGACCAGTTCCCAGCCCTCGACGTCTTCCGGGGTGCGGGGCGCCGGGCCGACGTACTTGGCCGACGGCCGCACCAGGCGTCCGGTGCGCTTCTGCTCGAGGATGTGCGCGGCCCAGCCGGCGGTGCGCGCCGAGCTGAACATCGCGGGCATCATGTGCGGCGGGACCTGGGCGAAGTCCAGGATGACGGCGGCCCAGAACTCGACGTTGGTCTCGATCGGGTGGTCCGGACGCCGCTCGCGCAGCTCCTTCAGCGCCGCCTGCTCCAGCGCGGCGGCCGCCTCGTAGCGGGCCGCGCCCAGCTCCTGGCAGGTGCGGCGCAGCACGCGCGCCCGCGGGTCCTCGGCCCGGTAGACGCGGTGGCCGAAGCCCATCAGGCGTTCCTTGCGGTCGAGGATGCCCTTGACCAGCCCCGCCGGGTCGCCGGTGCGCTCGACCTCTTCGATCATCGGCAGCACGCGCGCCGGGGCGCCGCCGTGCAGCGGGCCCGACATCGCGCCGATGGCGCCGGACATGGCCGCCGCGACGTCGGCGCCGGTGGAGGCGATGACGCGGGCGGTGAAGGTCGACGCGTTGAGGCCGTGCTCGGCCGCCGACACCCAGTAGGCGTCCAGCGCCTTGACGTGCGCCGGGTCGGGCTCGCCGCGCCAGCGGATGAGGAACCGCTCGGTGATCGAGTGGGCCTCGTCGACGCGGGTCTGCGGCACGGCGGGCTGGCCGATGCCGCGCGCCGACTGCGCCACGTAGGACAGCGCCATCACCGAGGCGCGGGCCAGCTGCTCGCGGGCCTCGTCGTCGGTGATGTCGAGCAGTGGGCGATAGCCCCAGATCGGCGCGAGCATGGCCAGCGCGGCCTGGACGTCCACCCGGACGTCGCCGGTGTGCACCGGCAGCGGGAAGGGCTCGGCGGGCGGCAGGCCGTGGCCGAACCGGCCGTCCACGAGGAGGCCCCATACGTCACCGAAGGTCACCTTGCCGGCGAGGTCCTCGATGTCGACGCCGCGGTAGCGCAGCGCACCGCCGTCCCGGTCGGGTTCGGCGATCTCGGTGTGGAAGGCGACGACGCCCTCCAGGCCCGGTCGGAAGCCGTCGTCGGGTTGGCCGGACGGCTGTGGCTTGCTGATCGTGGAGGTAGTCACTGTTTCGCGGAACCTTTCGGTGCGCTTTTTTCCCCGTCTTGGTGGTGGTGCTCGCGCGGACGGAATAGCGCACGGAAAGCGCGCACCATCGCACGGATGGATAGACCTTGCTCCCTCGATGGCCAGGGGGCAATCGAAAGATGCGGTGGTTTCGGTCACGATTACGAGAACGATTCAGTCACCGAGGCCGTCCGGCCGGAGAATTTTCACCACTCAGTGTGACGAAGCGCAGGTTAAAGGTATGTTTCCGAACCAGGCGCGGGCGTGGTCCGGGTGATAGACCTAGCGCATGCACCTCAGCCCGCAGGAGCGCGACAAGCTGCTGGTCCACGTGGCGGCGGACGTCGCGCGGAAGCGGCTGGACCGCGGCGTCCGGCTGAACTACCCGGAGGCGGTCGCGCTGATCACCGACCACGTCCTCGAAGGGGCCCGCGACGGGCGCACGGTCAGCGAGCTCGTGGCCAGCGGCCGGAGCGTGCTGAGTCGTGCGCAGGTGCTCGACGGCGTCCCCGAAATGGTGGACTCCGTGCAGGTCGAAGCGACCTTCCCGGACGGCACCAAGCTCGTCACCGTGCATGACCCGATCGTGTGAAGGAGGGCCGGTGCACCCCGGTGAGATCATCCCCGGCGACGAGCCGGTCGAGCTGAACCCCGGCCGCGCGCGCGTCCGGCTGCTCGTGCGCAACCTCGGCGACCGGCCGGTCCAGGTCGGCTCGCACTACCACTTCGCCGCGGTGAACCCCGGCCTCGAATTCGACCGCGATCTCGCCCGCGGCCACCGGCTCGACGTCCCGGCGGGGACGTCGGTGCGCTTCGAACCCGGCGTCGAACGGGAAGTCGATCTTGTTCCGCTCGCCGGCGCCCGGCGCGTGCCGGGGCTGCGGTCCGAATTCTCGGGAGACTTCTGAAATGCCGCAGATCGACCGCGAGCGCTACGCCGAGCTGTTCGGCCCGACCACCGGCGACCGGATCCGGCTCGCCGACACCGACCTGCTGATCGAGGTCACCGAGGACCGTTCGATGGGGCCGGGCGGCTCCGGCGACGAGGTGCTCTTCGGCGGCGGCAAGGTCATCCGCGAGTCGATGGGCCAGGGGATGGCGACCCGCGCCGAGGGCGCGCCCGACCTGGTCATCACCGGCGCGGTGATCCTCGACCACTGGGGCGTCGTCAAGGCCGACGTCGGCGTGCGCGACGGCCGGATCGTCGGCATCGGCAAGGCGGGCAACCCGGACACGATGGACGGCGTCGACGCAGGCCTGGTCATCGGGCCGTCGACGGAAGTGCTGGCCGGCAACGGCAAGATCCTGACCGCCGGCGGCATCGACTGCCACGTCCACTTCATCTGCCCGCAGCTCGTCGACACGGCGCTGGCCGCCGGACTGACCACTTTGGTCGGTGGCGGCACCGGTCCCAACGAGGGCACGAAGGCGACCACCGTCACGCCCGGCGCGTGGAACCTCGGCCGGATGCTGTCCGCCATGGACGGTTATCCGGTCAACGTCCTGTTGCTGGGCAAGGGGAACACGGTCCGGCAGGAGGCGCTGCGCGAACAACTCGCGGCCGGCGCGGGCGGTTTCAAGCTGCACGAGGACTGGGGCACGACGCCGGCCGCGATCGACGCCTGCCTGACCGTGGCCGACGAAGCCGGTGTCCAGGTCGCGATCCACACGGACACGCTGAACGAAGCCGGCTTCCTGGAGTCCACTGTGGACGCCATCGGCGGCCGCTCGATCAACGCGTACCACACCGAGGGCGCCGGCGGCGGGCACGCGCCGGACATCATCGAGGTCGTCTCACTGCCGAACGTGCTGCCGTCGTCGACCAATCCGACCCGGCCGCACACGGCCAACACGCTCGACGAGCACCTCGACATGCTGGTCGTCTGCCACCACCTCAACCCGTCGGTGCCGGAGGACCTCGCGTTCGCCGAGAGCCGGATCCGGCCGTCGACCATCGCCGCCGAAGACGTGCTGCACGACATGGGCGCGATTTCGATGATGAGCTCGGACTCGCAGGCGATGGGCCGGATCGGCGAGGTGATCATCCGGACGTGGCAGACCGCGCACGTGATGAAACGCCGTCGCGGCGCGCTGCCCGGCGACGGCGCGGCCGACAACCTGCGCGCCCGGCGCTATGTCGCCAAGTACACGATCAACCCGGCCATCGCGCACGGCATGGAGACCGAGATCGGCTCGGTCGAGGTCGGCAAGCTCGCGGATCTCGTTTTGTGGGAGCCGAAGTTCTTCGGTGTCCGCCCGCACGTGGTCCTGAAGGGCGGGTTCCCGGCGTGGGCGGCGATGGGCGACGCGAACGCGTCCATCCCGACGCCGCAGCCGGTCATGGCCCGCCCCATGTTCGGGGCGAACATCGGGGCCGCGCTGAGCCTGCACTTCGTCGCGCCGTCCGCTTTGGACAGCGGGCTGCGCGAAACGTTCGGCATCACGCGGCCCCTGGTCGCCGTGTCGAACATGCGCGCGCGGACGAAGGCGGACATGGTGCTCAACGACGCCACGCCGGACGTCCGCGTCGAGCCCGACAGCTTCGCCGTGCACGTCGACGGCGAGCTGATCGAGCCGCAGCCGGTCACGGAACTGCCGATGGCCCAGCGGTACTTCCTCTTCTGATGGACCTCTCGGCGCTGATCCTCGCGGACTCCCGCTTCCCCGGCGGCGGGCACGTCCACAGTGGCGGGTTGGAGGAAGTCGTCGCCCGTCGGCTGGTGACGTCCGTGCGCGACCTGCCGGGATTCCTTTTCGGACGATTGCGAACGGCGGGGTTCCTTGCCGCGGTCTTCGCTGCCGCTTCCGCACACGCTGCCGCGCGTTCTGTCTCCAGTGGACACTGGGTTCGCTTGGATTCCGAACTCGATGCGCGGACGCCGTCGCTCGCTCAGCGTGAGGCGTCGCGGGCCCAGGGCAGGGGAACCGCACGGGCCGGCCGGATCGCTTGGCCGTCTCCTGTCTTGGAAGGGTTGCTGGCCGAGACCCCGCGGCCGCACCACCCGATCATGCTGGGCGCGCTGGTCGGTGTCGCGGGTGGCTCGCCGTACGACGCCGCGATGGCGGCCGCGTACCTGTCGGTCAGCGGGCCGGCGAGTGCGGCCGTGCGGCTGCTGGGACTGGATCCCTTCGCGGTCAACGCTGTTGTGGCGCGCCTGGACCTGTCTTCGGTTTGTTCGGACGCGGCGGCGGTGGCGGGAGACGACCCGGCGTCGTTGCCGTCACCGGGGTCGCCCGCGTTGGATCTGTTCGCCGAGGCGCACGCCCGGCACCACCAGGAAGAGGTGCGTCTCTTTGCCAGCTAAGGGCCACGGGCACTTTCACGAGGTCAACTTCGACCCGACGGCCGCCGAGCCGGACCACTACGACGCGGCGCCCACCGCGGGTCGCGCGTACCGGATCGGCATCGGCGGCCCGGTGGGTTCGGGCAAGACGGCGCTGACTGCCGCCCTGTGCCGAGCGCTGGGTGACGAGATCGACTTGGCCGTCGTCACGAACGACATCTACACGACCGAGGACGCGGACTTCCTGCGCCGGGCCGGGGTGCTGGACCCGGCCCGGATCGAGGCGGTCCAAACGGGAGCGTGCCCGCACACGGCGATCCGCGACGACATCACCGCGAACCTGGACGCTGTCGAGCGCCTGGAGGAAAAGTTCCCGGGCCTGGACCTGGTGATCATCGAGAGCGGCGGCGACAACCTGACGGCGGTGTTCAGCCGCGGGCTGGCCGACAGCCAGATCTTCGTGGTCGACGTGGCGGGCGGCGACAAGGTCCCGCGCAAGGGCGGCCCCGGCGTCACGACGGCGGACCTGCTGGTGATCAACAAGATCGACATCGCGCACCTGGTGAACGCGGACATGGACGTGATGACCTCGGACGCGCACCGGATGCGGGGGTCGTTGCCGGTCATCACGCAGTCCCTTGTGGACACCCCGGACGCGCCCGACGTCGCGGCCTGGGTCCGTTCCCTGCTGTGAAGGCCCACGCCCGCGTGACGGCGTGCTTCGACGGAACGCGCACGGTGCTGAGCGAGCTGAGGTCGATGGCCCCGTTGACGTTGTTCCCCCGCCGAGGCCGCGGGACGACGGCGGTGGTCCACTTGGTCAACTCGGCGACTTCGCCTTTGGGTGGGGACGATCTGCTGCTCACGGTACGGGTCGAGCCGGGTGCGTCGCTTCGGTTGTCCGGTGTGGCGGCGACTTTGGCCTTGCCCGGTCTCCACGGCGAGCCATCCGTGTCCACAGTGGACGTTTCGGTGGCGGAGGGCGGGTCACTCGAGTACCTGCCGGAGCCGACGGTGATCACGTCGCGGGCTCGGCACACGGCGGTGTTCCGGGCTTCGTTGGCAATGGACGCGTACCTGCACGCGCGGGAGGTGTTGGTGCTGGGGCGGGCGGGGGAGCGCCCGGGTTCGCTGACGAGCACCCAGGACGTGGTGCGGGCCGGGATGCCGGTGCTGCGCCAGACGTTGCCGATCGGCTCGGGTTTGGACGGGAGCTTGGCGGTGCTGGCGGGCCGCCGGGTCCTGGCATCGGACCTCGTGGTGGGCGGGCCGGAACTGCCGGCGGCCTCGGGCGAGTGGTGGTCGCGCAGCCCGCTCGCCGCCCGTGGCTCACTGGTGACTTCGCTGGCGCCGGATGCCGTGGCGGCGATGAAGGGGCTGACCGAGGCCGGAGCCGCGGCGGTCTGAGCAGCCCCCGTTTTCCACGCTACCGGAGGCCACCGACAGTTTCGGGTGGATCGCCCGCTCGCCGGGGACAGACCCCCTGCGTCCGTCCCCGGCGAGCGGAACTCTCAGAACTTCGTGCCCAGCCAGGTCATCGCCACCGGCCCGCCGACCGACACCCCGCCGATGTGCTCCAGCAGCGGGAACTCCTGCCAGGTGACGGCGGCGCCCGCCGACTGCCAGCGGTCCCGCAACGCCGTCCCGACGCTGAACGGGATCAGCTCGTCCAGAGTCGCGTGGTACAGGAACACCGGCATCGAAGGGGCCGTCGTCCCCAGGTAGTTCTGCGCCAGCCGGGCCTGCCAGCGCGGGTCGTGGATCGGGTCCGGCACCGTCACGAAGTCCGTCAAGTGTGCGAACGGTGCCGCCGCGCCCAGTTCCACCGTGCACGCCTGGGACACCCGGGCCACCGCCTCGCGGCCGCGGTCGTTCAGGATCGACGTGAACGGCACGTCCGGGTACGCCGCCGCGAAACCCGTTGCCGCGCCCAGCACCAGGCCGAACGCCGCGCCGCCGTCGTTCGCCGCGAACACCGCGTTCAGGTCCGCCGGGACCCCGCCCGCCGCCACGCCGACCACGTTCACCGACGGCGCGTACGACCCCCGCAGCTCCGCCGCCCACGCCGCCGCCTGGCCGCCCTGCGAGTAGCCGAACACGCCCACCGGCCCCGACGGCGACAACCCCGTCCCCGGCACCAGAACCGCCGCGCGCGCCGCGTCCAGCACGGCCCGCCCCTCCGACTGGCCCACCGCGTACGTGTGCGTCCCCGGCGTGCCGAGTCCCTCGTAGTCCGTCACGACCACCGCCCAGCCCTGCGACAACGCCTGGGCGAGCAGCGCGCTTTCGTTCTCGATGCCGCGCGCCAGCAGGGAAGAAGGCGCGCACTGGTCACCGAGGCCGTGCGTCCCCACCGCGTACGTGATCAGCGGACGCGGGCCGCCGCGCAGCCACGGCGCCGGCGGCACCAGCAGCGTCCCCGAGACCGCGTTCGGCGCTCCCGTCGCCGACGTCGAGCGGTACAGCAGGTGCCACGCCCGGACCGGTGCCGGGAACGGGCCGACGAACACCGTCGTCGCCCGCGCGGACAGCAGGACACCGGGATCCGCCTGCGCCGCGGGGGTGAGCACCGCGAAAAGCAGCGTGACGGCGACCAGTAACCGACGAAGCATCGTTGCCTCCGGCTGTTTGGTAATCAAGATTTTCACAAAGTAACCAGCCCGGTAGGATCTGGCAATCCCTCAGAAGGAGGAGACAACCGGTGGCTCGCACGTACGGCGGCGTCGCACCCGAGCAACGCCGCGCCGACCGCCGCGAGCGGCTGCTCGCGGCCGGGCTCGAGCTGTTCACCTCCGCCGGCTTCCGCCACACGAAGATCACCGAAGTGTGCGGCCGCGCGGGTGTGTCGACGCGGAACTTCTACGAGGAGTTCAGCGGCAAGGAGGACGTGCTGCGCACCCTCCACGACCGCATCAACAGCCTCGCCCTCGACCACGTCACCGCGGCGCTCGACAAGGTCGCCGACGCCGACGCGATGACCCGCATCGCGACCCTGCTGGACGTCTTCATCGACACGGTCACCGTCGACCCGCGGCTGCCGCGCCTCAACTACGTCGAAGCCGTCGGCGTCAGCACGGAGCTCGAGGAGCAGCACCAGGTGTGGGTCGACCGCTGGGCGACGTTCATCGCGACCGAGGCGCGGCGCGCGGCCGAACACGGGGTCGCGCCCGACCGCGACTACCGGCTGACGGCGATCGCCCTGGTCGGCGCGGCCACCGGGCTGCTGCGCGAGTGGCAGGCGCACGAGCCGCCGCTGCCGGTGGAGGACGTCGGCGCGGAACTGCGCGCGCTGATGCTGGCCGCCATCATGCGGCCGGAAAAGATCTTGGAAACTCCGGGCAACCCCGGCGCCGCCCCGAACGTGAAAGAGTCGAGCCGGGAGGGGGGCCCGGGGGGAAGCCGGCTCACGTGAGGGCCCTTTCCCGGCCGCGGACGCCGGGAAAGGGCCCGCACGGACCTTACGTCGTGCGCGCGGCCGGGAGGCCCAGGTCGACCGGACCCGCCGTCCGGCACATGTCGTGGCAGCTGTTGTCCAGGGTGCAGCACAGCGAACAGATCGGGCCGTCCTGCTTCGCGCAGTCGGCGACGTCCGGCAGCTCGTACGGGTCGCCGCAGACCGAGCAGGTGTGCGTCGCGCGGAGATCGGTCACCGTCGCCATGACCGTGTTCTCCCGCGCCAGGTAGTACTTTCCCTTCGTCGCGACGGCGAGCGTCGGCACCAGGACGATCGCGATGACCAGCGCGAGCAGCGGGCTGAACGCGGCCAGGAACGGCCCGAACGCGCCGAAGTACGCCACGATCGACACCGCCGAGGCGACGACCATCGAGCCGAACCCGACCGGGTTGATCTTGTGCAGGTAGGCCCGCTTGAACTCGATGTAGCGCGGCGAGAGCCCGAGCGGCTTCGCGATCACCAGGTCGGCGCACACCGCGCCGATCCACGCGATCGCGACGTTCGAGTAGAAGCCCAGGATCTTGTTGAGGAACCCGAACGCGCCGAACTCCATCAGCGCCAGCGCGATCCCGCAGTTGACCAGCACGTACCAGACGCGGCCCGGGTGCTTGTGCAGCACGCGCGAGAAGAAGTTCGCGAACGACAGCGAGCCCGAGTACGCGTTGGTCGTGTTGATCTTGATCTGCGAGACGACGACGAACAGCGCGGCGAACGTCAGCGCCACCGGGCCGAGCGCCGGTTTCACCGCTTCGAGGTACGGCGCGATCGGCTCGAGCGCGTGCGTCTTCCCGACGACGCCGAGCGCGAGGAACGCCAGCAGCGCGCCGCCGATCTGCTTCGCGGCGCCGAGGATCACCCAGCCGGGGCCGGCGGCGAGCACCGCGGCCCACCACGACCGCTTGTTCTCCGCCGTCTTCTCGGGCATGAACCGCAGGTAGTCGGCCTGCTCGCCGATCTGCCCGATCAGCGACAGAGCGACGCCCATGCCGAGGCCGAACCCGATCGCGGAGAACCCGGAGCCGGTGCCCTCGGTGCCGCCGAAGTGCGCGAACTCGGCGAACTTGCCCGGCTCGCGGACCAGCACGACGACGAACGGCAGCACCAGCCCGGCGATCCACAGCGGCTGCGTCCAGGTCTGCATCTTCGCGACCGCGCCCATGCCGTAGAGCGCGAAGGGCAGCACGATGAGCGTCGCCAGCAGGTAGCCGATCGGCAGCGGGATGCCGAGGGCGAGCTCGAACGCCTGGCCCATGATCGAGCCTTCGAGCGAGAAGAAGATGACGGTGAAGCTCGCGTAGACGAGCGACGTCAGCGTCGACCCGAAGTAGCCGAAGCCGGCTCCGCGGGTCAGCAGGTCCATGTCCACTCCGGACTTCGCGCAGGCGGCCGCGATGGGCACGCCGGTCACGAAGATGACGACGGCCGCGGCGAGGATCGCCAGGACGCCGGAGGTGAAGCCGTAGGAGAGGACGATGCTGGCGCCGATCGCGAAGTCGGCGAGGTAGGCGATGCCGCCCAGCGCCGTCGTCGCGACCACGAACGGTGACCATTTCCGGAACGAATGGGCGGCGAAGCGCAGTGAGTAGTCTTCGCGGTTTTCGTTGGCCGCGAGCGGGGCGTACCGGCGTTTCGCGGTTTCTTCGGCGTTCGACAGGGTCTCGGTCATGCCTGCCTCCGGGGTGGTGGGGAACGGGCCGAAGGTAGGTGCGTCCTGTATCGATCCTGGTCCGGTGGGTAACGCACGGGTTACGGCTTGTTGTCCGGCGGTTACGCCGCGGTGGTGGCGGGTGTCACCGTTCAGTGGGTTCCGCCGCAGCTCGGAAGGCCCTAACGTGCCTAGAGCCGAAGTCGACTGATGCCCCGACCGGGCGTGGAGGTTTGGCGATGATGCCGGAGATCGAAGACGCCGTGGTTCGCCTGCCCGGGATGCGGGTGGCGTACGACGGTGCCGCGTTCGACGAATCCGCGCTGGCGGCCACCTGGACCGATCAGCTGCAGGGCTGGCTGAACCAGGCCGTCGCCGCCGGGATCGCCGAACCGAACGCGATGGTGCTGGCGACAGCGGACGCCGAAGGCAGGCCATCGTCCCGGACGGTGCTGTGCAAGGGCCTCGACGACCGCGGCGTGGTGTTCTACACGAACTACACGTCGTCGAAGAGCCACGACCTGACGGCGACGCGGTACGCGTCGGTGACGTTCCCCTGGTACGCGCTGCACCGCCAGGTCCACGTCCGCGGCGAGGTCGAGAAGGTCGGCGTCAAGGAGACGGCGGAGTACTGGGCCCAGCGCCCGCGCGGCTCGCAGCTGGGGGCTTGGGCATCGCCGCAGTCCCGGGTGGTCGACGGCCGGCGGGCGTTGGACAACGCGCTGAGCGGGATCGAGCGGCGGTTCGCGGACGTCGAGCAGATCCCGGCGCCGCCGCACTGGGGCGGATGGAGGATCCGGCCGGACCTGGTCGAGTTCTGGCAGGGCCGCGAGGACCGGATGCACGACCGGCTCCGGTACGTCCGGAACGACGACGGGTGGAACATCGAGCGCGTCGCTCCCTGAGTTCGTGCACAGCCGCGGCCGTGATGTGGACAACCACGTCACGGCCGCGGCTTTTCGGGTCTTTGCGGGGCTTTCAGTCGGGCGGCCTTCGGTGGGCCGGGATTGTCCACAGGTGGTCCGTGATGTGGATGAACGACCGGCTCACCTGCGTTTTTCCGGCTTTCTGTCAGGCGGTGCCGATACGCTGAAAGCGGGGGCTCCCCCAGGGAGGGAGGGCTCTGCGCGGCGGGGCTGCTCGGCGGGCGCCGGACGACGAGGATCGCTCGGCGGGGACCGCGTGCCTCGGGAGTCGCTGGGCGGGACCGCGCCTCGGGAATCGTTCTGCGGGGACGGCGTGCCTTGGGATTCGCTCACCGGGACGGCGTGTCCCGGGAGTCGCTCGGCGGGAACCGCGCCTCGGGAAGCGCTCGCCAGGAACGGCGTGCCCCCGGGAACCGCTCACCGGAGGATCGCTCACCCGGGGACCGCACGCCCGCGAAACCGCTCCCCGAGAAGTACAGCTCCCGCGCCATCGCCCCGGCAAAACCACTCCCCGCCGGCGCCGCCTCAAAGCACCACCCCGCAGGCGACGGAAATCACGCGACCGCAGGTACTTAGCCGAGCTAAGCTCATTGGTTGTGACCTCTGAGCCCGAGACCGCGCCGCCTCGCGCGGGCGGCGTGCGTGGACTTCTCGGCCGGATCATCGTCGATACCCGGCCGCTCAAGATCCCCGCTTTCCGGCGGCTCTGGCTGTCCACTGTGGTCACCGCCGTCGGGACGCAGCTGACCGCCGTCGCCGTGCCCAAGCAGGTCTTCGACCTCACCGGGTCCTCCGCCTACGTCGGCCTCACCGGCCTGGTCGCGCTCGTTCCGCTGCTCGTCTTCGGGCTCTGGGGCGGCGCCGTCGCCGATGCCGTCGACCGGCGGAAGCTGCTCGTCGTCACCAACGTCCTCGTCGCGATCACCTCCGCCCTGCTCTGGCTGCAGGCCTTCCTGAACTTCGGCTCCGTCTGGCTCGTCCTCGCGCTGCTCGCCGTCAACCAGGCGCTCTTCGCGATCAACATGCCGACGCGCGGCGCCGTCGTCGCGCGGCTCGTGCCGGACGAACTGCTGCCCTCGGCCAACGCGCTCAGCTCGACCATGTCCACCTTCGGCGCCGTCTTCGGGCCGCTGCTCGCCGGCGCGCTCATCCCCGTCCTCGGCCTCTCGACCCTCTACCTGATCGACGTCGTCGCCCTCACCATCACGCTCCTCGCCGTCTGGCGGCTGCCGGCGATCCCGCCGCTCAACGGGCCGTCGCGCCGCGCGGGCGTCAGCGACGTCATCGACGGCTTCAAGTACCTCGCCACCAAGAAGGTGCTGCTGGCCTCGTTCGTCGCCGACATCATCGCGATGGTCTTCGGCATGCCGCGCGCGCTGATCCCGGAGATGGCCGAACGCACCTTCGGCGACCCACCCGGCGGCGGCCCGGCCCTCGGCTGGCTCTACGCCGCCCTGCCCGCCGGCGCGATGCTGATCGGCCTCTTCTCCGGCTGGCTGACGCGCATCCCGCGCCAGGGCGTCGCGGTCGTCGTGGCGATCTGCGCGTGGGGCGCCGCGGTGGCCGCGTTCGGGCTCGCGCACTCGCTGTGGCTCGCCGTCGTCTTCATGGCCGCGGCCGGCGCGGCGGACATGGTCAGCGCCGTCTACCGGATGGCGATCCTGCAGGTCGCGACCACCGACGAGATGCGCGGCCGGCTCCAGGGCGTCTTCACGGTCGTGGTCGCCGGCGGCCCGCGGATCGCCGACCTCGTGCACGGCTGGGGCGCGGCCGCGTTCGGCACCGCGGCGGCCGCGTCCGTCGGTGGCGTGCTGGTGATCGTGTCCGTGTGCGCGTCGATGTTCCTGCTCCCGGCGTTCTGGCGGTACCGGGCGCCCACGGCGTAGACCGTTCGGAGTACGGTGCCCGATATGCGTACTCTCGCCGTCGTCCTGGTCGCTTTTGCCGCGTTGACCGCCTGCTCCTCGGGCGACGAGCCGTCGAAGGCGCCGTCGTCGTCGAAGCCGTCCGAAGCGCCGAAGCCGAGTTCGAACGCGGCCGCCGCGTCGCTCGATCCGTGCAAGCTGCTGCCCGCCGCCGCCGTGTCTAAGGCCCTGTTCCTGGACAACCTCCAGGCGGTCGCCGGCCCGGTGCAGGACAACGCGGCCAACGGCGGCAAGGCCCGCAGCTGCGAGTACCAGCTGAACGGCAAGGCCGCGGGCGCGCTCGCGGTGACCCGCTACGAGGGCCGCCAGGCGAAGCCGGCCGACATGGTCGCGTCCATCAAGAAGGCGAAGGCCGGCGCGCAGGACGTCGCCGGCTTCCCGGACGGCGCCGTCTACTACGTCGACGAACAGAAGACGGCCACCCTCGCTTCGGCCGAGCTGGTGTCGGGCACGCCCGTGCTCGTCAACTACACCGGCCCGGCCAAGATGACGCCGGAGCAGATGGCCCCGCTGGTCAAGGCGGCCATCGACGCGAGCTAACGCCGCAGCGCCGCCAGCTCGACGGGGCTGTGCGCGGAGAACACCTTGACCTCGTCCTGGTGGTCGCGCGCCAGTTCGTGCAGCCGTGCCAGGTTCTCCAGGCGCGGCCGGCGCAGCGTCTGGACGATGTTCTGGAACGCCGTCAGGCCGGGCGGGCAATGCGGCGCGACCGGGTCCAGCTGGCCGTGGAAGAAGTACGCGTCGCCGGCGTGCAGGAGCCAGCCGTCGCCGGTGTCGACCGCGACGCCCGTGTGGCCGCGCGTGTGGCCCGTCAGCGGGACCAGCAGGATCTCCTCCGGCAGGCCCTTGAGCGGGCGGACCGCCTCGAAGCCGAACCACGGCTCGCCCAGCTCGTCGTACGTGCTCCACAGCGGGCGGTGCGCGAACTGGATCGCGCGGTAGCGGTTCTTCTCCGCCGCGTTCGCCGGCGACGTCGCCGCGCGGTGCTCCTCCGCGCGGACGTGCACGACGGCGTTCGGGAAGTCGGCCAGGCCGCCCGCGTGGTCGACGTCGAGGTGCGTCGCGACGATGTGCCGGACGTCGGCCGGGTCCAGGTCGAGCGCCTCGATCTGCGCGACCGCCGTCTCGGCGGCCGTGGGCTTCGCGCCGACCATCGCCAGGAACGGCCGGCCGAGCCACTCGCCCGGCCGGGCCACGCCCTGGGTGCCGAACCCGGTGTCGACCAGCACCAGGCTGTCGCCGGTCTCGATCAGCAGGCAGTGGGCCACCAGCTCCGAGCGCCGCAGCAGGCCGGGCTCGCCGTCGAGCAGCTTGCCTCCCGCCGGGCGCATCGATCCGCAGTTCAGGTGGTGCACTTTCATACCCTGCTCCTGCTCGTTTTTCGGGGGTCCGGGTGGCGAAGCCCCCGGCCCGGGGCGAAGCCCCGGTTGTCACCAGCGCTAAGCCGGACGAATTCGGTCTCGTCGTGCGCGGCGAAGACGGTCACTTCGTCGCCGTGCTCCTGAACAAGCTGGCGCAGGCGGCGGTGATTGTCCAGCCTGGCGCGCTTGACCGTCTCCATGTGGCCCTCGAACCACTTGAGGCCCGGCGGGCAGTGCGGATCGGCGGCGACCTGGCCGTGGAAGAAGAAGGAGTCGCCGGCGTTGAGCAGCCAGCCGGCGCCGGTGTCGACGGCGACCCCGGCGTGGCCGCGCGTGTGCCCGGACAGCGGGACCAGCAGGATCTCCGGCGGCAGCCCGTCCAGCTGCCGGACGGCGTCGAACCCGAACCACGGTTCGCCCGTGTCCGCATAGGACGTCCACTGTGGACCGTGCGCGAACTGGATCCGGCGGTAACGGCCGCGCTCGGCGGCGTCGCGCGGTTCGGTGAACGCCCGCAGCTCTTCGGCGTAGACGTGCACCCGCGCCCACGGGAAGTCGATGAGGCCACCCGCGTGGTCGAGGTCGAGGTGGGTCAGCACGATGTCGCGGACGTCCGCCGGGTCGAACCCGAGCGCGCGGATCTGGGCGATCGCCGTCTGCGCCGGGTCCGCGACCGGGTTGGACTGGCGGACGAAACCCGCGCCCAGCCAGGCGTTCCGGTCGACGGCGGCCGGCGTGCCCATGCCGGTCTCGACGAGCACGAGACCCGTATCCGTCTCCAGCATCAGGCAGTGGCAGACCATGGTGGCCCGCCGGAACAGGCCCGGCCGCCCGTCGATCAGCCGGCCGCCGAGCGGGCGCATGGTGCCGCAGTTCAGGTGGTGGACGCGCATCAGGACAGCTCCCGGTCGAGGGTGGCGTGCAGGTGGGCGGCGACGGCGCGCAGCGGCGCCAGGTCGCGGCGGGTGCGGGCCAGCAGCAGCCCGCCTTCGATCGCGGCGAGCACGACGGTCGCCAGCTCGTCCGCGCGCTCGGCGGAAAGCTGTTGCCGAGCAAGGTATTCGCGCAGGATGCCGTGCCACGACGAGTAGCCGTCGACGCAGGCTTCGCGGATCGGCTCACTGTCCGCGGCGGCGTCCAGCGCGACTGTCGCAAGTGGACAACCGCGCTGGAAGTCCGACTCGGTGAGGAAGGCCGCCAGTGCTTCGACGGCCCGGTCGATCGCCGTCGGCGCGTCGGGCGCGTCCTTCAGGACCGCTTCGAGCAGCGCGCCGGTGCGCTCGCCCGACAGCCGGACGGCTTCGGCGGCGAGCTGCTCCTTGCCGCCGGGGAAGTGGAAGTAGAGCGAGCCCTTCGGCGCCCCGCCGGCCGTCGTCAGCTGGGTGAGGCCGGTGGCGTGGTAGCCCTGGGTCTGGAACAGGTCGGCGGCGGTGTCGAGCATCCGCTGCCGCGTGTCGGTGCGACGGACCATGGCGCCGACTGTAACTCAAACTATGACGACCGGTCTAGTTAGATTCTGGATCGGTAAGGTCGTCTCATGGGCAACCCGACCGGTCAGCAGTTCGAGATCACCCGCGGCAACGCGCGCGCCGTCGTCACCGAGATCGGCGCGGGCCTGCGCGCGTTCGAAGTCGGCGGAGTGCCGTACGTCGAGGAGTTCCCCGAAGACGCGAAGCCGCCGAAGGGCGCCGGGCAGGTGCTGCTGCCCTGGCCGAACCGGACCAAGGCCGGCAAGTGGACGTTCCAGGGTGAGGAACAGCAGCTCGAGATCACCGAGGAGGCGCGCGGCAACGCCATCCACGGCCTGACCCGCCACCTCGAGTGGGAGCTGCTGGAGCACGCCGAGTCGTCGATCACCCTGGCCGTCGACGTCGAGGTGCAGCCGGGCTGGCCGGTGCCGCTGCGGGCGACCGTGACGTACGAGGTCGCGCCGCGCGAACTGGTCGTCACTCACGAGATCCGCAACGAGGGTGAGCAGCCGATCGGCGTCGGCGTCGGCACACACCCGTACTTCCGGATCGGCGACGTCCCGACCGACGAGCTGACCCTGACGCTGCCGGCGAGCCGCGTGCGGCCGTACCTCGGCGACGAGCAGATGCCGTACGCGCCGGAGCAGGACGTCGAGGGCACGGAGTACGACTTCCGGTCCGGGCGCGTGCTGGCCGGCGTCAACCTGGACACGGCGTTCGGCTCGTTGTCCGCTTCGGACGGCGAGCACCACTTCGTGCTGTCCCACGAGGACCAGCGGCTGGTCGTGTGGACCGGCCCGGACTTCCGCTGGGCGCAGGTGTTCACCCCGGACGACCTGGTCGGCCGCGGCCGCGCGGTGGCGATCGAGCCGATGACCTGCCCGGCGGACGCGCTCAACACGGGCACGGACCTGATCGAGCTGGAGCCGGCCTCGTCGTGGTCGGGCAGCTGGGGCATCCGCGTCCGGTGATCCGGCTCGGTCCTTCCGACGCGGGCGAAGTGCTGACGCTGCAACGCGCGGCGTACGTGACGGAGGCGCGTGCCCACGACGACTGGGATTTGCCGCCGCTGCTGGAAACCCTGGAGGAGACGCGGGCGGCGCTGGCCGGGTTGTCGTGGGGGATCCGGGAGGCGGGCCGGCTGGTGGCTTCGGTGCGGTTGACGGTGACCGGATCGGTGGCGGTGATCGGGCGGTTGGTCGTGGCGCCGGACCGGCAGGGCTTCGGGCTGGGTGGGTCGCTGCTGCTCGCCGTCGAGGCCGTGGCGCCGCCTGAAGTGACCGTGTTCCGGCTGTTCACGGGGTCGAAGAGCGTCGGGCCGCTGCACCTGTACGCCAAGCACGGGTACCGCGAGACGCACCGGACGCCGGAGAACAACCACGAACTGGTGCACTTGGAGAAGTCCCGCGTGCCGGGACGAACGTAGTGAATGACTCATTCATGTCGCCAGGCGACATGAATGAGTCATTCACGTCACCGGGCGCCTGCCGGATGCCCGCCCCGGCCGGTGCCGCCGGGGCCCGCGTGCGGGCGTCCGAGTGAGTTCGTTAGCGTGGCGAACTATGGCGAAGGCAATTGTCGGGGGCTATGTCGTCCCCATCGACGGTGATCCCATCGACGGCGGCACGGTCCTGATCGACGGCGGCAAGATCGTCGCGATCGGCGCCGAGGCCGATGTCGACATCCCGGAAGACGCCGAACTGGTCGACGCGGCCGGCACCTGGGTGCTGCCCGGCTTCATCGACGCCCACGCCCACCTCGGCGTCCACGAGGACGGCGAGGGCTGGGCCGGCAACGACACGAACGAGATGACCGACCCGAACGGCGCCCGCTTCCGCGCCATCGACGGCATCGACCCGTACGAGCCCGGCTTCGACGACGCGCTGGCCGGCGGCGTCACGAGCGTCGTCATCAAGCCCGGGTCGGGCAACCCGATCGGCGGGCAGACGATCGGCGTCAAGACCTGGGGCCGCAGCATCCTCGACATGATCTTCGCCGAGCACGTCAGCGTGAAGAGCGCGCTCGGCGAGAACCCGAAGCGCGTGTACGGCGACAAGAAGCAGACGCCGTCGACGCGGCTGGGCGTCGCGGCGATCCTGCGCGAGGCGTTCACCAAGGCCCGCAACTACCAGGCCAAGCGCGCGCACGCGGAGTCCGAGGGCAAGCCGCACGAGGTCGACCTGACCATGGAGACGCTGTCGAAGGTCCTCGACGGCGAGCTGTACTGGGACCAGCACGTCCACCGCGCGGACGACATCGTGACGGCGCTGCGGCTGGCCGACGAGTTCGGCTACAAGCTCGTGATCAACCACGGCACCGAGGGCCACCTGATCGCGGACCTGCTGGCTGAACGCGAGGTTCCGGTGATCCTCGGCCCGCTGTTCACGACGAAGTCCAAGGTCGAGCTGCGCAACCGGACGCTGCGGTCGGCAGGCATCCTGGCCCGCGCGGGCGTGAAGATCGCGATCACGACGGACCACCCGGTGATCCCGATCAACTTCCTGGTCTACCAGGCGGCGCTGGCGGTCAAGGACGGCCTCGACCCGGCGACGGCGTTGCGCTCGCTGACCATCAACCCGGCGTCGATGCTGGGGCTGGACGAGCAGATCGGGTCCCTGAAGCCGGGCCTGGACGCGGACGTCGTGCTGTGGTCGGGCGACCCGTTGGACGTGATGAACCGCGCGCTGCGCGTGTTCGTCCGGGGTGACGAGGTGTACCACTTCGACGAGTCGCTGGGCGAAGGCGTGTCGAAGGACCGGCGGTACCGCGAAGCCCGTTGAGCTTCGGACGGCACGCCGGTTACCGGGCGGTTCCGGCGTGCCGTCCGATCAGTCGAGGAGGGTGTCCAGGTCGATCTTGACCGGGAACGGGACGTCGGTGGTGAAGGTCCCGGTGACCGCGGCGACGCTCCGGTAGCCCTGGCAGGCGATCAGTGAGACCGGCTCGGTGAGGTCGACAATCCAGTAGTGCGGAATACCGGCGTCGGCGTACTCGTCGCGCTTGACCCGGTAGTCGGTGCGCGTCGATGCCGGCGACACGACCTCGACCACCACTGCTACCTCGTCGGCGCGCAGCATCTCCTCGTACCGGCGCGCGAGCGCTGTTTTGTCGACAACCGACAAGTCGGGCCGGCGCGAGAAGCCGGGCTGATCGGCAGGTGCCAGCTGCAGGTCGATGTCGATGCCGGGGATGACTCTCAGCTCGGGTGGCAGCTGCGGATCGAGCTGGCCGGCCAGCTGAAACGCGACTCGGTTGTGCGCCGCGCCCGGATTGGGTGACGTCACCACCCGGCCCTCCACGAGTTCGGTGAAACCCACTTCGGTTTCGCCGAGCGCCGAGTACTCCTCGATGGTCAGCAGTCGAACCGGAACAGCGGTCACCGCGCCTCCTCACGTCGCCGACCATCCGAGCCGGCCATGAGTAACGCTATCTGTACCGAGCGTGTGACACCGTTCCCTCGACCGGCTAAGCCTTCTTCAGCTCCCGGGCGATGACCATCCGTTGGATCTGGTTCGTCCCTTCGAAGATCTGCGGCACCTTCGCCTCCCGCAGGTACCGCTCCACCGGGAAGTCCCGCGTGTACCCGGCCCCGCCGAGCACCTGCACGGCGTCCGTCGTCACCTTCATCGCCCCATCGGTCGCCACCAGCTTGGCGATCGACGCCTGGCGCTGGAACGGCAGCCCGCGGTCACGGCGGCGCGCCGCGTCCAGGTACATCGCGCGGGACGACTCCACCACCGCCGCCATGTCGGCCAGGAGGAACTCGACCCCCTGGAACTCGATGATCGGCCGGCCGAACTGCGACCGGCCCTTCGCGTACGCCACCGCTTCGTCCAGCGCCGCCTGCGCCAGGCCCACCGCGCACGCCGCGATCCCGAGCCGTCCCGAACTCAACGACGACAGCGCGATCCGGAGCCCGTCACCGGGCGCGCCCAGCAGCCGCGAGGCAGGCACCCGGGCGCCGTCGAAGATCAGCTGGGCCGTCGGGGAGCCCGTGAGCCCCATCTTGCGTTCGCGCGGGGCCGCCGAGAGACCGTCGGTCGCACCAGGGACCAGCAGGCACGAAATCTCCTCCGGACCGGTCCGCACCATCGTCGTGTAGAAGTCCGCCACGCCCGCGTGCGTGATCCACGCCTTCGTGCCGTTGACGACGTAGTCCGAGCCGTCGAGACGCGCGCGCGTCGACAAGGCCGCCGCGTCCGAGCCCGCCTGCGTCTCCGACAGCGCGTACGCCCCCAGCAGCGAGCCCTCCAGCATCTCCGGCAGCCACTCCGCGCGCTGGGCGTCCGTGCCGTACTCCGCCAGCGCGTAGCAGGACATCGTGTGCACCGACAGGCCGACGCCGACCGTCATCCACGCCGCCGCGATCTCCTCCAGGACCTGCAGGTACACCTCGTACGGCACCTCGCCGCCGCCCCAGCGCTCCGCGTACGGCAGCCCCAGAAGGCCGGACTTGCCCAGCAGGCGGAACTGCTCGCGCGGGAACTGCTCCGCCTCCTCGGCCGCCGCTGCTCGGGGCGCCAGCTCGCCGCGGGCGATCTCGCGGGCCAGGGAGACCAGGTCCTCGGCCTCCGAAGAAGGCAGCAGGCGTTCGGCGGGCATCGGTGTCCTCCAAAGCGGTACTGAAAACAGTACTGTGGGCTCGTTTAGAGTACAGTACGGCAGGCCTGGGGTGGCCGGAAGACGTAGGAGATAGTGAGCCGATGCCCCCCGAACCCCGCCGCCGGCCGACCGCGCGCCAGCGCGCCCTGCTCGGTGACCTCGAGGCGCTCTTCCTCGCGGAGGGGTTCGCCGGCTTCACCCTCGACGACCTCGCCGGCCGCCTCCGCTGCTCGAAGTCGACGCTCTACGCGCTCGCGCCCAGCAAGGAGCAGCTCGCCCTCAAGGTCGTCACCCACTTCTTCCGGGGCGCCGGCGAACGGATCGAGGAACGCGTCGCCGGGATCGACGACGCCCGCAAGCTCATCGAGGAGTACCTGGCCGGCGTCGCCGAGCACCTGAACCGCGCGTCGCCGGAGTTCATGCGCGACCTCGCCGAGTTCGGGCCGGCCCGCGAGGCCTACCAGGTCAACAGCCGGTTCGCGGCGCAGCGGCTCCGGCAGTTCATCGACAAGGGCGTCGCCGACGGCGTCTTCCGCGACGTCCACGCCCGGCTCGTCGCCGAGATGACCACCCTGATCATCGAAGGCATCCAGACCGGGGTGCTCGGGCGGCGGATCGACGTCTCCGACGCCGAAGCGTTCACCGCCCTGGGTGAACTGCTGCTCGGCGGGCTGAACAAATAGCGGACAGGAATTGTCAGCCCGAACTCCATTAAACTCCCGGCGTGATCGTCGTAGGCGGAGAAGCTCTGGTCGACCTGGTCCCCGGTGACCCCCTGGATTCCACTGTGGACGGTGGGCTGCGCGCGCTGCTGCCGCGGCTCGGCGGTGGGCCGTACAACGTCGCGCTCGCGGCCGGGCGCCTCGGCGTGCCGGCGGCGTTCCTCTCGCGCGTGTCCACGGACCGCTTCGGCGACGCGATGGTCGAGCGGCTGCACGCTTCCGCCGTCGACACGTCGCTGCTGCAGCGCGGCGACGAGCCGACGACGCTCGCCGTCGTCGCGCTCGACGCGAAGGGCGCCGCGCGCTACACGTTCTACGTCGAAGGCACCGCGGACCGGCTCGTCGCGGACCCGGGACCGCTTCCGGAGAACGTGACCGCGCTCTCGCTCGGCACCCTCGGGATGGTCCTCGAGCCCGGCGCGTCGGCGTACGAGGCGATGCTGCGGCGCGAGGCCGCGCGTGGCGTGCTGACCGTCCTCGACCCCAACATCCGCGAGGCGCTGATCACCGATCCGGCCGCCTACCGCGCCCGGTTCACCTCCTGGCTGCCGGACGTCCGCCTGCTGAAGATCTCCGACGACGACGCCGCGTGGCTCACCGGCGGCGCCGACCCGGTCGCCGCCGCGAAGACGTGGGTCGAGTCCGGTGTGGACGCCGTGGTGCTCACCCGGGGCGCCGACGGCGTCGCGGTGATCACCGCCGCAGGTGAGCTGGCCCACGTCCCGTCGCGCAAGGTGACGGTGGTCGACACCATCGGCGCCGGCGACACCGTCCAGGGCGCGCTGCTGGCCTGGCTGCACACCCACGACGTCACCGACCTGGCCTCCCTCGACGCGGGCGCGTGGCGCGAAGCGCTCGAATTCGCCGCGAAAGCGGCGTCCATCACGGTTTCGCGGAGCGGTGCCGAGCCGCCCACGTCCGCCGATATGGCGGCCGCCGTGTGAACCTGGTCCCAAAGGGGCACCCAGGAGCAACGCCACCGCTGCGCGAACGCACGTTTCTCGACTAACGTTGAGGGGCATTCTTCATACCCCAGCGGGGCGGTGTGCAGCGAGGCGCCAGTGTTTCCTCGCGTTAACACGTGGCTACCTGTGGAACCCGCAGGCGCCGCCGACCCGTGCCGAACGTGAGAGGGACTTGCATGTCCGACGCGACGACTGCGGGGCAGTCCGGCGGCGAAACCGCGAAGCTGACCCTGCCGAGTGGCGAGCACGAGTTCAAGATCGTCCACCCGGTCGAGGGCGCGCCCGGGATCGAACTGGGGAAGCTGCTGGCGCAGACGGGGTACATCACCTACGACCCCGGGTTCGTCAACACCGGTGCCGCGTCGTCCGCCATCGCCTACATCGACGGTGACGCCGGGATCCTCCGCTACCGGGGCTACCCGATCGAGCAGCTGGCGGAGAAGTCGACCTTCGTCGAGGTCTCCTACCTCCTGATCTACGGCGAGCTGCCGACCGAGACGCAGCTGGCCGACTTCACCGAGAAGATCCAGCGCCACACGCTGCTGCACGAGGACCTCAAGGCGTTCTTCAGCGGCTTCCCGCGTGACGCCCACCCGATGCCCGTGCTGTCCAGCGCGGTGTCGGCCCTGTCGACCTTCTACCAGGACTCGCTCGACCCGTTCGACGAGCCGAACGTCGAGCTGTCGACCATCCGCCTGCTCGCCAAGGTCCCGACCCTGGCGGCCTACGCGTACAAGAAGTCCGTCGGCCAGCCGCTGCTGTACCCGGACAACTCGCTGGGCCTGGTCGAGAACTTCCTGCGGATGACCTTCGGCTTCCCGGCCGAGCCGTACGACGTCGACCCGGACGTCGTGAAGGCGCTCGACCTGCTGTTCATCCTGCACGCCGACCACGAGCAGAACTGCTCGACCTCGACCGTGCGCCTGGTCGGCTCGTCCGAGGCGAACCTGTTCGCGTCGATTTCGGCCGGCATCAACGCCCTGTTCGGCCCGCTGCACGGCGGCGCGAACGCCGCGGTCCTCGACATGCTCGAGGGCATCCAGAACGACGGCGGCGACGTCGCCAAGTTCGTGGAGCGGGTGAAGAACAAGGAAAAGGGCGTGAAGCTGATGGGCTTCGGGCACCGGGTCTACAAGAACTACGACCCGCGCGCGAAGATCATCAAGAACACCGCGGACGAGATCCTCGGCAAGCTGAAGGGCGGCGACCAGCTGCTCGACATCGCCAAGAAGCTCGAGGAGACGGCGCTTTCCGACGACTACTTCGTCGAGCGGAAGCTGTACCCGAACGTGGACTTCTACACCGGCCTGATCTACCGGGCGCTGGGCTTCCCGACGAAGTTCTTCACGGTGCTGTTCGCGCTGGGCCGGCTCCCGGGCTGGATCGCGCACTGGCGCGAGATGATCAACGACCCGGCCACCAAGATCGGCCGCCCGCGGCAGATCTACACCGGCTACGCGTCGCGGGACTACGTCCCGATGTCCGACCGCTGAGTCAGTCACCCTGGTAAGCGCCCCGCCGTGCACCCGCACGGCGGGGCGCTTATCGTTGTCCGTCGTGACTCGCGAAGCGCCCGTCGTGCTGTGGTTCCGCCGTGACCTGCGGCTGGGCGACCACGCCGCGCTGCTCGAGGCGTCGAAGCACAGCAAGCACGTCCTCGCGCTGTACGTCCTCGACGACGTGCTGCTGAAGCCCGGTGGGGCACCGCGGGAAGCCTTCATGTACGGGTGCCTGGAGAAGCTGGACGAGCAGCTCGGCGGGCGGCTGATGCTGGTGCGCGGCGAACCGGCCGTGGAAGTGGTCCGCGCGGCGAAGCAGATCGGCGCGGCCGCGGTGCACGTCAGCGCCGACACCGGCCCGTACGGCCGCCGGCGGGACGCCGCCGTCGCGAAAGCCTTGGCGGAGCACAACATCGACTGGGTCGAGACGGGCTCGCCCTACGCCGTGACGCCCGGGCAGGTCACCAAGCCGGACGGCGATCCGTACCGCGTCTTCACGCCGTTCCACCGGGCGTGGACCGCACGCGGCCGGCACTCGCCGGCCGACACCGGACCGTCCCTTGTGGACTGGGTGGCACCGCCGAAGTCACTGAAGATCCCGCGCGCGCCTCGCGTTGCCGCGACGCTCCCGGAGCCGGGCGAGCAGGCCGCGCTCGACGTCTGGCACGACTTCCTCGATGGCCCGATCGAGACGTACGACGCCGACCGCGACCGGCCTGACCGCGAAGGGACGACACGGCTTTCGCCGTACCTGCGCTGGGGCTGCATCCACCCGCGGACCATCCTGGCCGACCTGGAAGGTGACGCCCGCGTCGGCGCGAAGTCGTTGCGCAGCGAGATCTGCTGGCGCGAGTTCCACGCCGACGTCCTGTGGCACCGCCCGGAAACCGCGCGGAAGAACTACGACAAGCGCTTCGACGCCATGTTGCACGACGACGATCCCGAGGCGTTCGAGCGCTGGTGCGCCGGCAAGACGGGCTACCCGATCGTCGACGCCGGGATGCGGCAGCTGCTGGCCGAGGGCTGGATGCACAACCGCGTCCGGATGGTCGTCGCGAGCTTCCTGGTGAAGGACCTGCACCTGCCGTGGTGGCTCGGCGCGCGGCACTTCATGAAGCACCTCGTCGACGGCGACCTCGCGTCGAACCAGCTGAACTGGCAGTGGGTCGCCGGCTGCGGCACCGACGCGGCGCCGTACTTCCGGATCTTCAACCCGACGACGCAGGGGGAGAAGTTCGACCCCGACGGCGACTACGTCCGCAAGTACGTGCCGGAGCTGCGGTCGGTGCCCGGGAAGGCCGTCCACCAGCTGAAGGACCGCCCGTCGGACTACCCGGAACCCATGGTCGACCACGCCCACGAGCGCCAGGTGTCCTTGGAGCGGTACGGCAGGATCACGTCGTGATCAGCCGCGCAGCGCCTCCGACAGCTTGATGCGGCTGCCGATGCGCAGCACGCTGTTGCCGTAGATCTTGCCGCCCAGCCAGGTCAGCAGCGCGACCAGCGCGACGGTCAGCCCGAGCGACAGCGCGATCTCCCAGCCCGCCGCCGCGCCCGTCGAGATCCGGGCCGGCATCAGGATCGGCGAGAGCAGCGGGATCAACGAAAGCACCTTGGTCCCCGAGCCGGACGGGTCCTGCAGCAGCAGGTTGATCCCGGCGATGAACCCGACGATGAGGATGACGTTGAGCGGCGAGACCACCGACTGCGTGTCCTCCTGGCGCGAGACGAGCGACCCGAGCGCGCCGTAGATCGTGGCGTACAACAGGAAACCGAGCAGGTACCAGAGCAGCCCCCACAGCAGCGTGCCGGTGGCGAAGCCGGACAGGGAGAACACCCCGGTCGCCGACGCGGCGGCGAGCCCGGCCGCGCCCAGGATCACCAGCTGCGTCAGCCCGACCAGGCCGAGCCCGATCACCTTGCCCAGCAACAGCTGCCACGGCCGCACGCTGGCGAGCAGGATCTCCACGACCCGGCTCGACTTCTCCTCGACGACGCCTTGGGCGACCATCATCCCGTAGGTGATGATGCTGAGGTAGAGCAGGAACGCGACGATCAGGCCGACGACGAGCCGTTGCGTGTGGTCGGCGGGTTCCGGCGAGATCGGGTCGTCCTGCACGTGGGTGCCGTTGACCTGCGCCATCACGTCGGCCGGCTCCAGCTGCGCGGACGACAGCACGCCGTCGAGGACCTGCTGCTGCGCCACCTGGTCGAGCACCTTGCGGAGCTGTTCGTCCAAAGAGGACTTGTAGGTGGCGGTCAGCTTCGCCGCGCTGCCCGAGACGAGCGCGTCGAGGTCGCCGTCCTCGACCTTCTTGCGCCCTTCCGCGGGATCGGTGACGGTGACCGTGTCGACGTGCCGGCCGGACTGGGTCGCCGCGACCTGCAGCTGCTGCGCGATCCCGGTCGCCTGGCCGGTGAGCCCGACCGTGCTCTTGTCCGCCGAGCCCGCCAGCGACGTCTGGAACCCGACGTACCCCAGCAGCAGCACGAGCAGCACCACGGTGCCGACGACGAACGAGCGCGTGCGCAGGCGCGTGTTCAGCTCGCGCTTCATCACGAGCCAGACGGCCCGCCGGCCGCTCAGCTTCTTCATCGTTCCCCCTTGTCGGACACCGCGTCGCGGAACAGCTCGGTCAGCGACCGGCGACGGCGGCTGAACTCGGTGACCGGCCCGGTCGCCAGCGCGGCGGCGAGCACGGCCTGGTCGTCGGCGCTCGGGTCGAGGTCGAGGACGGTGGTGGGGCCGTGGTTTTCCAGGACGCGCACGCCGGGCAGCCCCGCGGCCCAGCCTTCGGGCGCGGCGGGCGCGGTGACGACGAGCTTGCTGCTCGCCCCGGCCGTCAGCTCGTCCACGGTGCCGACGGCGACCATCCGGCCGCCGCGGATGATGCCGACCCGGTCGCACAGCCGCTCGACGAGGTCGAGCTGGTGGCTGGAGAACACGACCGGCACGCCTGCCGCGGCCTTCTCGCGCAGCACGCCGCTCATGACGTCGACGGCGAGCGGGTCGAGCCCGGAGAACGGCTCGTCGAGCACCAGCACGGCGGGGTCGTGCACGAGTGCGGCGGCCAGCTGGACGCGCTGCTGGTTGCCGAGGCTGAGCTTCTGGACCTCGTCCTTGCGGCGGTCGGCCAGCCCGAGCCGGGAGATCCAGTTCTCGGCGTTGCGGTGGGCCTCGTTCGCGGTGAGTCCGTGCAGCTCGGCGAGGTAGACGAGCTGCTCGAGGACCTTCATCTTCGGGTAGAGCCCGCGTTCCTCGGGCATGTAGCCGATGTGGGTGCGCGTCTCGTGGGTGATCTTTTCGTTCCGGAACCGGACCTCACCGCCGTCGGCCGCGAGGACGCCGAGCACGATCCGCATGGTGGTGGTCTTGCCGGCGCCGTTGCTGCCGACGAAGCCGAACAGCTCCCCGGCGCGGACGTCGAACGTGACGCCGTCCAGCGCGACCTTGGCGCCGTAGCGCTTGGAGATCCCGTCGATCTCCAGTGTGCCGTTCATGCCATCCCCTCTTCGAAGTCCTCGGGGTCGTCGTCCGGCAGCGCCCAGCCCAGGATGATGGTCGGGATGGTGGTGCCGGTGACCAGCAGTGCGGACAGCATCATCGCGCCGCGGAAGCCGCCGTCTTCGGTGTCCGCCACCAAGATGCCGTAGATCATCGCGGCGATCATCAGGTAGCTCAGGATCTGGAAGCCGATGTAGGTCACGCGGTGGCGCCATTCGCGCTCGCGTTCGTCCAGCAGCCGCGAGAAGCCGCCGCTCATCCGGCCGGTGAGGATCCGCAGCAGCACGAAGGCGCTGGCGCCGACGAGCATGCTGCTCATCCAGACGGCGCCGTAGACCCAGTCGGTCCCGGTGGTGAAGATCAAGGCGCCGGCGACCAGGCCGAGATCACCGGCCGCCACGACGACGGCGAGGGTCCGGCGGTGCTTCCGCGTGCGCCAGCCGGGCAGCCGCTTGGCGTGCCGGAGTTCCCGTTGGTCCATCTTGTCCAGCTGGCGTTCCCAGTAGGCGCCGAGTTTCGTGGTCATGCTCCCCCCTCGCGGTAGACCTGGGTGGACAACGGCGTGAACGGCTCGCGGCTGAACACCGCTTCGACGGGCAGGTCGAACACCGCGCAGATCCGGAAGGCCAGGTCCAGGCTCGGATAGTGGTCGCCCCGCTCGAGAGCGCCGATGGTCTGCGGGTTGACCTCGACGGCATTGGCGAGCGCGGCGCGGCTCAGGCCGCGTTCGGCCCGGAGCACGGGAAGCCGGTTGTAGATCGGCAGCTCCTTGCCGCGTCTGACCGGACTCATGAACGTACTGTTGCAAAAACCCAACGAGTCGTCAAGTTAAGTGCACATCAAGCCGGGTTGGATGGCGGTCAGCTCAAGCGCCCCAAGGCGGCCTTGGTTGCGTCTGGCGCACCCAATGTGGCCTTCGGTGCGCCAGACGCACCGAAGGCCACATTGGGGCGCTGGGGAGTCGGTCAGGCCAGGCCGGCGAGCGACTTGTCGACAAGCTCCGCGACCCGCGCCCGCGCGGCCTCCGCGTTCGACGGGATCAACGCCAGCCGTGTCCGGCGCTCCAGTACGTCCGCCACGTCGAGTGCTCCCTCGTTCCGGACCGCCCACACCACCTCGGCCGCCGTGATGTCCGTCCCTGGTGCCACCGGGGCCGCGAACTCCGCGTCCAGCTCGCCCAGCGCCGCCACCCGCGGGGCCTCCGTCCCGTACCGGCCCACCAGCCGCGGCGACGCGTCCACAAGGGACAAACTCGATCGAGGCGCCGCCCCGAGCAGCGGCAACCGCGCGGTCCGGCACGGCGAAGCGCTCAGGCCGGCCAGCTTCACCGCGGCGTCGACCGCGTCCTCGGCCATCCGGCGGTACGTCGTCAGCTTCCCGCCGACCACGGTCAGCAACCCGTCCGACCCCGCCAGCACAGCGTGCTTCCGGGAGAGGTCCGCCGAACGCCCACCACCCTCCACCAGTGGTCGCAACCCCGCGAAGGAACCGGCCACATCGGCACGCGTCAACGGACGCGCCAGCACCGATGAAGCCAACGACAGCAGGAAGTCCACATCGGACTCGGGAACCACCGGCACGTCGGGGATCGGGCCGGCGATCGGCTCGTCGGTCAGTCCCAAGTAGACGCGCCCGTCCGGCTGGGGGAGCAGGAACACGAACCGGTTCGTCTCGCCCGGCACGCCGATGTTCAACGAAGTCGTGCCCATCGGGACGGTTCCCGGCGCCAGCACCAGGTGCGATCCCAGCGACGGCCGCAGCCGGACCGATCCCGTCAGCGTGCCCGCCCACACCCCCGTCGCGTTGATCACCTGGCGCGCGCGGATGTCCACAGTGGAACCCGACACGCCGTCGACCGCCGAGACCCGGTCCGCCGTCAGCGATGTCGCCGACAACCGCGTCAAGATCCGGGCTCCGAACGACGCCGCCGTCCGCGCCAGCGACACCACCAATCGGGCGTCGTCGACCAAAGCGCCGTCGTACGCCAGCAGTGCGCCGCGCAAACCTCGCGGGGAAAGCCCGGGTGCCAACGCCAACGCCTCGGCGGCCGGGATCGAGCGCGGCCGCGGCAGCACCGACGACGGCGTCCGCGCCGCGCGGCGGAGGCCGTCGCCAGCTCGCAGGCCTGCCGCCACCAAAGCCTGCTGTGCCCGGGATGTACTGGGGTACAAGGGGAACAGCTGCGGCATCGCGCGCGTGAGGTGCGGGGCCGTGCGCGTCATCATGATGCCGCGCTCGACCGCGCTCTCGTGGGCCAACCCCAGCTCGCCGTGTGCCAGGTAGCGCAGGCCGCCATGGACGAGCTTCGACGACCAGCGGGACGTCCCGAACGCCAGGTCGTGCGCCTCGACCAGCGCCACCGACAGCCCGCGCGAAGCCGCGTCCAGGGCGATGCCCGTTCCCGTCACGCCGCCGCCGACCACGACGACGTCGAGCCGCTCGCCCGCCGCCAGCTCCGCGAGCTCCCGTTCGCGGCGCCGCGCGTTGAGCGAGCCGGACGTCACGGCTTCAGCGCCGCGTCGAGCACGTGGGTGAACTCCGCCAGCAGCGCCGCCTCGCCCACGTCAGCCGTGGCCGGCCGCAGCGAGAACGCGAACGACTGGACCACCAGCAGCACCGACCGGGACTGCACCGCGACCGGCGCGCGCCGGATCGAGCCGTCCTGGTGGCCCGCCTCCAGGAGTCCGTGCAGCGCCTGCTCGGCGAACTTCTGCGTCGCGCCCAGCCGCTCCACGATGTACGGGAGGACCAGTTCGGGGTCGACGTCGAGCAGCGTGCGGAACAGCGGGTCGGCCGACAGCGCGCGGACGCCGGCCGACGCGATGAGCACGAGCCGCTCGCGGCTGTTGGCGGCGTCGGCGCCGCGCTCGCTCGCCGTGCGCAGCAGCCCGCTGAACTCGCGGGTCATCAGCGCCGCGAGCACGCTGCGGACGTCGGGGAACCGGCGGTAGACCGTCATCCGGCTGACGCGCGCGGTCCGGGCGATTTCGGCGAGTGTGGTGCGGCGCACACCGACGGCCAGCACGCACGAGCGCGCGGCGTCGAGCAGCACGTCATCGGCCACACGCGTCGCCGTCTGGCGGTTGCGGGTGTCCGCGAGCGCGGACGATCCCGCGGTCGAGGTGGTGTGACGTTTCACGTCCATGTGTCACACTGTATCGGTGAACGCGCTCATTGACCACCGCCTTCGACGGTCCTGGACTCCGGAAGCCGCCGACGCCGCCCGGCTGCCCGCGCGGGCGGCCAAGTGGCTTGAACAGCGTATCGGCCAGACGGCTCCCGGTGCTGCCCCAGCCGGGAATTTGCCGGTGGAAATACCGTCACCGAAACTGGACGGATCTGCTGCCGACGCGTTGTCGAAAGTGGTCGGCGCGGAAAATGTGCTGGTCGACGACGCGGGGCGGCTGGCGCGCGCGACCGGACTGTCCTACCTCGACTTGCTGCGCCGCCGTTCTCCCGGCGCGGACTTCCCGGTCCCCGACGCGGTCGTGCTGCCCGCGGACCCCGACGAGGTCCAGGCGGTGCTCGACGTCTGCGTGACGCACGACGTCGGCGTCGTGCCCTTCGGCGGCGGCACCTCGGTCGTCGGCGGTGTCGCGGCGCTGCGCGGTGACAAGGCGTCGGTGATCGCGCTCGACCTGGTCCGGCTCGACGCGCTGGTGTCGGTCGACGCCGAATCGCGTATCGCCGTCCTACAGGCCGGCGTCCGCGGTCCCGAGGCCGAGCGCCTCCTCGGCGAGCGCGGCCTGACGCTCGGGCACATCCCGCAGTCGTTCGAGCGCGCCACGATCGGCGGATTCGCGGCGACGCGCTCGGCCGGTCAGGCCTCGTCGGGCTACGGCCGGTTCGAGGACATGGTCGCCGGCGTGCGGCTGGCGACGCCGCGCGGCGAGTGGAAGCTCGGTGTCGCGCCGGCGTCGGCGGCCGGGCCGGACCTGCGCCAGCTCGCCATCGGCAGCGAAGGCACGCTCGGCGTGATCACCGAGGTTTCGCTGCGGGTCCGCCCGGCGCCGCCGGTCCGCCGCTACGAAGGTTATGCCTTGCCCGGCTGGGAAGCGGGCCGGGAAGCCGTCCGCGACCTCGCGCAGCACCACGCGCTCGCCGATGTCACCCGGCTGTCCGATGTGGACGAAACCGAGGTCTCGCTGGCGCTGAACGCCGGCCTCAAGACGACGGCGCTGCGCCGGTACCTCGCCGCGCGCGGGGTGCCGCACCCGTGCTTCCTGATCGTCGGCTGGGAAGGCACCGCGCACGACGTGGCGCTGCGCCGCCGCGAGACGACGCGCCGGTTGAAGGCGGCGGGGGCCGTGCGCGTCGGCAAGGCGCTCGGCGAGTCGTGGCGTCACGGCCGGTTCGCCGGCCCCCGGCAGCGGGATGCGTTGCTGGATCAGGGTATCTGCGTCGAGACGCTGGAGACCGCGGCGTACTGGTCCAATGTGGATGAACTGCGTGACGACGTCCGCGCGGCGCTGACGGCGTCGCTGGGCCGCGCGATCGTCATGTGTCACATTTCGCACGCGTACGAGACGGGCGCGTCGCTCTACTTCACGGTGCTGACGGCCCGCGACGAGACCGATCCGGTCGGCCAGTGGCAGCGCGCGAAAGCGGCGGCGTGCGAGGCGATCACCGGCCTCGGCACGATTTCGCACCACCACGCCGTCGGGGTCGACCACGCGCCGTACCTCCAGGCGGAAATCGGCTCGCTGGGCGTCGAGGTGCTGCGCGCGGCGAAGTCCACAGTGGACCCGTCCGGGATCCTCAACCCGGGTAAGCTGGTTTGAGGATCTCGCAGGGGACGCCGTGGCCGTCCGCGGCGACGCCGTCGAGCTTCGCCGCTTCGGCCTGCGGGACGTCGGTGGTCCGCACCGGCTTGCCGTCCACCAGCAGCGGGTAACGGATCGGCGCGGCGCCGACGTACGTGTGGACCTCGGTCAGCCGGGTGCCGTCTTCGAGCGTGATGTCGGGTTCGGTCAGCCGGGCCAGGTGGTAGCGCGTGCCGCGGCCCTCGCAGCGGTCGAGCACGGCCAGCTGGTCCGGCGTCACGAACCAGATGGCGTGCTCCTCGACGCCGTCGAGCGCGGTGAGGGTGGCCGGCCGCTGGTCGTCGACCACGCGGAACCCGGCGGCCCACACTGCGGCGAGCCCGGCGCAGCGCGCGTGCGCGACGACGACCGGGCCTTCCAGGCCGAGCCGCCCGCGCAGCCAGGTGATCTTCGACGGGTTCGCGTTCGAGCCGTAGGCCAGCACGGCCATCCGGTCGCGCCAGCCGTCCGGCGCCTTGTCCAGGGGATGCCCGACGCCGTCGACGTGCACGAACGAGTAGCCCGGCCGCGTCCCCGGGTAGGGCTCGGCCGGGTACTCGTCGTCGGTGAAGAGGGTCAGAAGGTCACCACGCTGCGCAGGACGTCACCGTGGTGCATGCGCTCGAAGGCCTGCTCGACGCCGTCGACGCCGATGCGTTCGGTGACGAACTTGTCGAGCGGCAGCCGGCCCTGCAGGTAGAGGTCGACGAGCATCGGGAAGTCCCGGCTCGGCAGGCAGTCGCCGTACCACGACGACTTGAGCGAGCCACCGCGCGAGAAGAAGTCGATCAGCGGCAGGTCGTTCAGGCGCATCTCCGGCGTCGGGACGCCGACGAGGACGACCGTGCCGGCGAGGTCGCGCCCGTAGAAGGCCTGCCGCCAGGTCTCCGGGCGCCCGACGGCGTCGATGACGACGTCCGGGCCGAAGGAGTTGGTGGCGTCCTGCATGGCTTCGACGACCGCCTCTTCGGACAGGCCCTTGCTGTTGACGGTGTGCGTCGCGCCGAAGTCCTTGGCCCAGTCGAGTTTCCGGTCGTCCATGTCGATCGCGACGATGGTGGTGGCGCCGGCGAGCTTGGCGCCGGCGATGGCGGCGTCCCCGACCCCACCGCAGCCGATGACGGCGACCGAGTCACCGCGCGTGACGGCGCCGGTGTTGATGGCCGCGCCGAGCCCGGCCATGACCCCGCACCCGAGCAGCCCGGCGACCGCGGGCTCGGCTTCGCGGTTGACCTTCGTGCACTGTCCGCTGTGGACGAGGGTCTTCTCGAGGAAGGCGCCGACGCCGAGGGCGGGCGACAGCTTGGTGCCGTCTTGGAGCGTCATCGGCTGGGCGGCGTTGAAGGTCGAGAAGCAGTACCAGGGCTTGCCGCGCTTGCAGGCCCGGCAGGTGCCGCAGACGGCGCGCCAGTTGAGGATGACGTAGTCGCCGGGGGCGAGATCGGTGACGCCCTCGCCGACGGCCTCGACGACGCCGGCGGCCTCGTGGCCGAGCAGGAAGGGGAACTCGTCGTTGATCCCGCCTTCGCGGTAGTGCAGGTCGGTGTGGCAGACCCCGCAGGCCTGCACGTTCACGACGGCCTCACCGGGCCCGGGATCGGGCACGAGGACGGTCTCCAGCGAGACGGGCTCGCCCTTCGCCCGCGAAACGACCCCCTGCACCTCGTACGGCATGCGAATCCACCTTCCGGCTTTGCTGGCTCTGCCCGCAGCTAATCACGGATCATGCGGAGATGGCGACATCCGCATGAGTGAGTCTTGGTGATTTGTGCGCAACGGGTTGCGTGTTACGCAACTGGCTGCTCGTCATCGAAGCGCCTCGGGCGGCTCCGGCAGCTCCATCGACGCCAGCCGCGCCGGGTCGGCCACCGCCGCGATGCCCGTGATCCGGCCGCCCACCACCGTGAACGCCACCACCGACATCGGCGTGCCGTCCGCGTGCCAAGCCACCACTCCCGGCAACCCGCCGACCAGGACCTCCTGGCCGCCCGCCGCCGCTCCGATGCGCGCGCCCGCCGCTACGTTCGTCGCCCCCAGGACCACCACCACGCCGTCCGGGGTGTCGACCGTCAAGCGGACGTCCGGGTCCAGGACCCGCAGCAGGTCCTCGAAGTCCCCGTCGCGGGCCGCCCGCAAGAACGCGTTCACCACCTCGCGTTGCGACCTTCCCGCGCCGGACGGACCCGCCGGGGTCCGGACCTTCTTGCGCGCCCGGCTCGCCAGCATCTTCGTCGCGCCCGGGGACTTGCCGAGGATGCGGCCGATCTCCTCGAACGGCACCGCGAACAGGTCGTGCAGCACGAACGCCAGCCGCTCGCCCGGGGCCAGGGACTCCAGGACCACCAGCAGCGCGAGCCCGACCGAATCCGCCAGCTCGGCATCGGAATCCGGCGAAGGACTTTCGTCGACCGCCACCACGATCTCGTCGTACGGCGCTTCGGGACGTGACCGGCGCGAACGCAGCACGTCCAGGCTGATCCGGCCGACCACCGTCGTCAGCCAGCCGTCGAGGTTGCCGATCGTCGACGCGTCCTGGCGCGACAGCCGCAACCACGCCTCCTGGACCACGTCCTCGGCGTCGGCGTGCGAACCCAGCACGCGGTGGGCCACCGCGCGCAGCCGGTCGCGCTGCGCCTCGAAGACCTCGGTCATCGTGTCGGGCATGTCGTTACCTTCCTCGGTTCCGCTCCGTCATGGGGATGACGGATCCGGATCACCACAGGTAACAGCAGGAGGAACAATGGAAGCACGGCTCAAGAGCACCAGCAGTCCCGAGGTCACCGGCGCGGTCCAGCAGCTGTTCAAGACCGTGCACGCCGCCGGCGTCGACCCGCTGCTGCTCGAGCTGGTCCACCTGCGGGCCAGCCAGATCAACGGCTGCGCGCCGTGCACCTACGCCGGCGTCCAGTCCGCGAAGAGGCAAGGCGAGACCGACGAGCGGCTGCACGCCGTCGTCACCTGGCGTGAGACGCCGTTCTTCACCGAGCCGGAGCGGGCCGCGCTGGAGCTGACCGAAGCGGCGACGCGGATCGAGGACGGCCAGCCGGGCGTGACCGACGAGATCTGGGCGGCCGCCACCAAGCACTTCGACGAGAAGCAGCTGTCGGCGATCGTCCTGCACATCGCGCTCACCGGTTTCTTCAACCGGATCAACCGCGCGATCCGGGAGCAGGCCGGCAAGACCTGGTGAAGCCCGGCGGGGCGCCACCCGGCGCCCCGCCGATCCCGGTCAGGCCGGGGTGATGATGTACGCGATGCCGCCCGGGCCGCTCGCCACGGACCCGTCCGCGCGGTACCGCTTGGTCCGCTGCCAGATCTTTTCGAACTGGTCGCGCTGGTACACGTTGCGCACGCGGTCGTTGCTGCTCGACGCCGGGTCGTTCGCGATCACGTCGCCGTCCTTCGTGAAGCCGACGACCACCATGATGTGCCCGGCCGTCCCGTACCCCGCGCCGTCCAGCTCCGACGCCAGGAACGACTGGGACGTGATCACCGGGATGCCCCGCGCGATGTAGTTCTCCAGCTCGTTCAGCGAGTGCAGCCGCGTGATGTGGCCGCGCAGGCCACGCGAAGCCGCGTACGCCGTGTTGAACGGCCAGTTGCCCGTGCCGTCGTACGCGTGGTCGTACGTGTAGCGCGCCGCGAACGCCACCGACGGGTCGACGTAGTCCGCCGGGATCCAGGACATCTCCGCCGCCGACGGCTTCTTGCCCCAGTACTCGGCCACCATCTCGGTCGACGTCGGGCTGCACCAGGCTTCGCCGCCCCCGCCGTACTGCGGGAACTGTCCCTTGTGGAGGTTCTGCGCGTACGCCGGCACCTTCAGCTCGATCCCGGTGGCGCGGCCCGGCTTCGTCGTCCGGACGTCGAAGCGGTCCGGCACCGCCGACGTCATCGCGCCCAGCGACGTCACCGACGGCGTCGCGTGCGACCCGGCTTCGCGGTAGAGGTTGACCCGCAGCTGGTACGACTTCAGCGTCACGCCGGTCTTCATGACGAGCGTGTCGACGTCGACCGCCGCGTTCGCGTCGTCCTGGCCGTCGACGCTGGTGCGCAGGATGTCGGCGTCGCCGCTGGCCCAGCGGCCCATCACGTACCACGCGGTTTCGACGCCCGTCGACGTCCGGCCGCGTGCCTCGACCTGCAGCCAGGTCTTCGCCGGCGTCTGCGCGTTCCAGGACGCGACCAGCTGGGTCGCGCCGAAGCCCTCGCGGTACTCCGGTGACGTCCACTGGCCGTACTCGTACGTTCTCGTCGTGCCCAGCTCCGGTTCGGTGTGCTCCACCGTGCCGGCCGGGCGCGTGATGCGCAGGCCGTCGCGGGTCAGCGCGAGCCCCGCGAAGCCGCCCTCGTGGAAGCGCCCGCCGTTCCATTCGTGGTAGTCGATCGCCTCGTCGTCGTGGGGCCGGGCGGGCGCGGCCTCGGCGACTTGCGCGGTTACAGCTGTTAACACGACTACCGACAATAAGGTGAACAACTTGCGTACGCGCATCCCGGCTCCCTGATAGACCCACCCAGTAGCCAGGGATTTTCGCCGCTCCGGCCGGGTCTGTAAACAGGTACCTAGAGGACGGCCTGGGTCTGTGTCACTTTCGCGACCAACTTGCCGTCGTCGTCGTGGATCTCCGTCTCCACCACGACGAACTTGCGCCCGGCGTGCAGTGGTCTGGACGACGCAACGGCGTAGCCCGAACGCACCGCGCGCAGGAAGTTCGTCTTCGACTCGACGGTCGTCGTCCCGTGGCCGCCCTCGGGCAGGTTGAGGAACGCGCACACGGCGCCGGTCGAGTCGGCCAGCGCCATGAGCGCGCCCCCGTGCAGCGCGCCGCCGAGCGTGCAAAGGCTTTCGTCCCACTTCAGCCGGCTGCGGACGAGCTCGCGCCCGTGCTCCAGGACTTCGACGCCGAGGCGTTCGGAGAACGGCATGGAACGGTGGAAGAGCTGGGTGCCCTCGGGATCGGTCATGCCCCGCAGCCTGCCCGAAGACCGGCCGCGGGGCGATTACCTCCGGGGTAACGCGCTCAGCTCAGCGGGTTGACGAGCAGCAGCTCCGTGTTGTGGTCCGCGGGGTTCCCGACGCGGCCGAGGTCGGTGTGGATGTCGTTGTACGACAGCTCGCGGTACAGCGACGCAAGCGCTTGCGGCGTCCGGGATCCGTAGTCCACGGCGTACGGCGCTTCGGCCTCGATCAACGTCGTGAACAGCGACAACGTGCCGTCCGCGTTGTCCGCGACCTCGACGATCCGCGCGTGCTGCGGGAAGTCGATGTGCGACGCCGTGTTGATCTCCCAGAAGCCCTGCTGCGGCGTGTTCCCGGCGTGCGGCGTGATCTTGTTGAGGTGCGTGTGGCCGTTGACCCACGCCAGCACGTTCGGGAACCGCTTGAGCAGCGCCACGAACGCGTCCCCGTTCAGGCGCGGGTCGAGCAGGTGGCGCGAGTCCGGCAGCAGGTTGGTCATCGTGCCGCTCGTGTGGTGGCTGAACAGCAGGAACAGCTCGTCGGTGACGCTGTGGGTGACCTTGCGGCCGAAGAAGTCGTAGTACGTCGAGCTGCCCCGCTTCAGCGTCGCCTCGACCCAGTTGTACTGCGCGAGGCCGATCGAGCCGTCGGCGAACCCGGCGTCGGTCGTCGTGTCGAGGCTGATCCCGGTGATGCCCGGCGCGATCCGGAACGTGTAGTAGACGTTCTTGCCGTCGGCGTTGGCGCTGCCGAAGCCGTGCCCGACCGGGCCGGGGCCGGTGTTGGCCGAGTCGAGGTGCGCGCGGACGAACTCGCCGGTGTCGAACGGGCGGCGCCGCGCGTCCGGCGTCACCTCGCGGATCGTGCCCGAGCCGCCGAACAGCTCGGAAACCGGGACGCTCGAGCCGTTGTTGATGGCGTCGGCGAGCTTCTTCGCGGTGGTCTCGTCCTTGCCGATGACCTTGTACCGGCCGGTGTACCAGGCGTCGATGCCGGGGATCTGCGCCGGCAGCGAGCCGACGATGCTGTCGTCGTGGTTGCCGAACGTGCAGAACCACGGGACGTCGAGGCCGGGCGCGGTGAACGTCTTCATGCCCGCTTCCAGCAGGCCGGGGAGCTGCGGGAAGCCCTTGGCGGAGTAGTCGTCGCCGACGCCGGGGATCGAGGGGTTCCAGTACTCGTCGTTGCCCGAGCTCTGGACGCCCTCATAGGCGTTCGGGTCGCCGGAGTTCGGCGTGACGCTGCCGCCGTTGAGGACCTTGAGGAACCAGTCGAGCTCGATCAGCTCGTGGTTGTCGGTGTTGTCGCCGGTGGTGACCATGAGGTCGAACGGCCGCCCGGTGAACGGGCCCTGCCGCACGCTGTTGACGCGCTCGACGAGCGCGCTGGTGGCGACGGTGCCGAGCGCCTCCTGCGGCCGGTGCGCGGAGCCGATGAACGGGTGCAGGTACTCGAAGCGCGCGGGGCTCTCGGTGTCGGTGATGTGCAGGTCGGTGAACTGCACGAACGCGCTGAGCGCGCGGCGCCGGTCGTCGCGCCCGGCCTTCGGCGTGGCGAGGTCGCCGCGGACGACGAGCGGCCAGCCGGGCCCGCCCTGCAGCCGGGTGTAGGCCGGACCGGCGGTGACGGCGGTGGCGACCTGCTCGAGCGTGGTGCCCGACGTGGTGACCGAGCGCGTGCTCGTGAGCCGCAGCGCGCGGTCGAGGGCGTTCGCGGTGGGTGTGCACAGCAGCAGTCCGAGACCGGCGGCGCTCGCGGTGGTGACGGCGCGCCGGGTGAGTTCGGCCATGGTTGTTCGCTCCCCAGTCTTCTCGGTTGCCCAGCACCGTGCCGGACGTGGGTGGACGCGGGGTGAACGTGAAAAACATTCACCGTGACAGTTCAATCCACCCTGTCACAGGCTTCGGGGTGGGGTGTACCGCCGAAGGTCGTGGTCATTTCCGCCGCTGGGCGAGCCCGTCGAGGATGACTTCGGTGCCGAGCGCGAAGAGGTCGTCGGCGGTGAGCCGGGCGAACCCGAGGGCGCGAGCGTTCGGGTAGTCCTTCAGGCTCTTTTGGAAGGCTTTCGCGGCTTCGGGGTCTGGCTTCCGCGGCTGCTCGACCGACGCGAGGACGTGCGCGGTGAGCAGCCGGGCGACGCCCGCGGTGTCTTCGGGGGTGAAGCCGGCTTCCAGCAGGATCCGGGCGGTCCGGTCGATGTGGGCGAGCCGGTTCGGGCCGGGCGGGCGCTCCCGCAGCAGTGTCGCGGCGTCGCGGTGCTTCAGCACGATCGCGCGGAACTGGCGGAGGCCCTGCTCGAGCTGGCGACGCCAGTCCTGTGTCTCGTCGATGACGAACGCGTCTTCGCAGACGGCTTCGGCGAGGAGGTCGAGCAGCTGGGCCTTGTCCTTGACGTGCCAGTAGAGCGTCGGCGAGCCGGCCCCGAGCCGCGCGGCGAGCCGGCGGGTGCTCAGCTCAGCCAGGCCGACCTCGTCGAGGAGGGCGCGAGCGGCGTCGGTGATCTGGCGGCGATCTGACGGGATGCGCTGGTGGATCGCGGGGTGCTCGCTGGTCTTCGCGATCGGCACGGCACTGCAGAACTTCGTGGTGATCGAGGCCGAGCTGGTGGCGCGGGCGTGTTCGCGATCCCGCCGCCGGTGTGGCAGGCGACGTTCGACCTCTACGGCTGGGTGCGGCTGCTGCCGTCGGTGGTGACCGACGGCGGTGCGCTCGTGCTGACGGTGGTGCTGGTCAGCAGGCGATTCCGCACGCGGTCCCGGCGGCGGCGAACAGACCGAAGAAGAACAGCATCACGATCAGCGCCGGGATGACCGCGACGATCCCGCAGACCAGGCCGGCGATGCCCATGCCCTTGCCGGTGTAGCCCGGCCGGTCCGCCTGCATCATCCCGCCCCACGACAGGCCGATCGCCAGGAACCCGAGGACGAGGTCGACGAACGGGATCCAGAACGTCACCAGGGCGATGATGCCGACGACCATGCCGGCCACCGCCATGCCGCTGGTGATCATCGGCTGGTACGCGGCTCCGTACATCGGCTGTGGCCCGTAGGCCGGGTACGGCTGGGTCACGTACGGCTGGACCGCGTACTGCGGCGCCGAAGGCGGGTACACCGGCTCGGCCGGCGCAGGGAACTGCTGATCCGGCTGGTAAGGGTCGTAATTGGTCACAGTGCACCCACTTCTGTCCGTCCCCAGCGAAGTCGCCCGGACGGTCACGCACGTTACTCAGCCCGTCAGGCCCGATTCCGTCACCCCACGGACCAGGTAGCGCTGCAGGAACGCGAACAGCAGCACGATCGGGAGGATCGACACCGCCGCCGCGAGGAACAGCAGGTTGAGCTGGGGGTTCTGCGACGTCAGCAAACCGGACAGTGCCACTTGGACGGTCCACGAGTCCGGCGACTGGGCGATGATCAACGGCCACAGGAACGCGTTCCAGCTGCCGATCACCGTGATCACGGCGATCGCCGCGAAGAACCCCTTCGAGTTCGGGACCACGATCCGCCAGAACACGCCCCACCGGCTGAGCCCGTCGACCCGGCCGGCCTCCTCCAGTTCGCGCGGGAAGTCCAGGAAGTACTGCCGGAAGAGGAACACGCTGAACGCGCTGAACAGCCCGGGGATCACCAGCCCGCGGAAGTCCGACAGCCAGCCCAGCGACGAGACCACCACGAAGCTGGGCACGAACGTCACCGACGTCGGGATCATCAGCGTCGCCAGCACCGCGTAGAACACGAACCGCGAGTGCCGGTACGGGATCCGGGCCAGGCCGTACCCCGCGAGGGAACAGATCACCAGCAGGCCGAGGGTCTGCAGGGCCGCCACGATCGCCGAGTTCAGCAAGCTGCGCGCGAAGGGAACGTCCGAAAGCGAGAACAGCTTCGAGAAGTTCTCCCAGTGCACTGTGGACGGGAAGAGCGTCCACTCGGGAGCCGTGATCTCCGCCCGCGACGCCAGGCCGTTGCGCACCAGCAGGTAGAACGGCAGCAGGAAGAGCACCGCCGCGACGACGAGCGCGGTCCAGCGCACGACCGCCTTCATGACACCCGTCCGAAGCGGAACACCCGGCCCTGCAGCACCGTCACGAGTGCGATGATCAGCGCCAGGATCACCGCGCCCGCGCTGCCGCGGCCCAGGTCCTGGCCGCCCGAACCCAGCGACGTGTAGTACAGGTACACCAGCGGTGGCCGCGCGAACGGCGGGTAGCCCCGCGAATCGCCCATGATGTTGTAGAACTCGTCGAACGCCTGGTACGCGTTGATCAGGTTCAGCAGGAGCACCGCCACCGCCGTCGCGCGCAGCTGCGGGAGCGTGATGTACCGGAACACCTGCCAGCCCGGCTTCGCGCCGTCGAGCCAGGCCGCTTCGTAGAGGTGCCGCGGGATCCGTTGCAGCGCCGCGATGAACAGGATCATGTAGAACCCGAGCTGCAGCCACAGCCGCGCCGTCACCAGGACGATCCAGTACAGCGGCGGGTCCACCGTCCCCGTCCAGGCCACCGGATCGGCGCCGAAGATCGACAGCACCGTGTTCGCCAGTCCATATCTGACACCCGAGAACAACGACGTCTTCCAGATCAGCGACGCCACGACGTACGAGCACGCGAACGGCAGGAAGAACACCGACCGGAAGAACGCCCGCGCGAACCGCAGCCGGTTGACGCCGAGGGCGAGCGCCAGCGACAGCGCGAACGTCAGCGGCACGATGAACACCGCGAACACGCTGAACGTCCCCAGGCTCGACAGGAACGGCTCGTCGGTCAGCATGTGCCCGTAGTTGTCCAGCCCGACGAACTCGGTCGGTGTCACCGTGTTGCGCGCGTCGAAGAAGGACAGGTACGCGCTCCAGCCGATCGGGAGGTACGCGAAGATCGCCAGCCCCAGCAGGAAGGGCCCGACGAACAGCCAGAACGCGCGGGCGTCGCGCCGTTTCATCCGAACAGGCGCTTGAGCTCGGACTTCGCGACCTCGACCGCCGTCTTGGTCTGCGCGACCGGGTCCGCGCCCTCCTTCGCGATCTTCGCGACCGCGTCGGACAGCGCCGTGTTCGACTGCTGGGTCCACACCGGACCGCCGACGAGGTGGCCGTTCTCCCGGACGAACCGTGCCGCGTCGGCGGCCGGCCCCGTCGCGAGGCTGTTCGCCTGGCCCACCAGGCTCTGGCGCGCGGGGACGTGGAAGCCGAACTTCGTCGCGAACTCCAGCTGGTCGTCGGTCTTGTCGATCCACAGCCACTTCACGAACGCCTTGGCCTCGGCGACGTGCGCGCTCTTGGCGTTGACCATCGCGCCGTACGCGCCGACCGGCACCGAGGGCGCGCCCGTGCCGTCGAGCCGGGGGAACGGCAGGACGCCGAAGTCGTCGTCGAACGCCTGCCGGATCTTCGGCACGTTCCACAGCCCGGTCCACTGCATCGCGGCGAGCCCGTCGACGAACGCGCCGGGGTCCGACCAGTCCGCCGGCGCGCCGAGCAGCAGGGACCCGTTGGCGTTCAACGTGTGCAGCTTCGCCAGCGCGGTCGCCGCGCGCGGGTCGTCGAAGCCGACTTCCCGGTTGCCGTTCTTGAGGTAGTCGAGGCCCGCCGACCACAGCAGCGGCCCGGTGAGGACGCCGACGCCGCCGTCGTTGCCGGCGAAGAAGCCCTTGACGCCGTCCTTCGTCAGCTTCGCGGCCGCGTCGATCAGCTCGTCGACCGTCTGCGGCGGCTGGACGCCGGCGGCCTGCAGCAGGCTCTTGCGGTAAAAGAGCACCTGCGTGTCGACGGCCTGCGGGATGCCGTAGACCTTGCCCTCGACGGTCTGCGCGGCGAGCACGGCCGGGCTGAAGTCGTTCCGGACCGGCGCGATGACGTCGTCGAGCGACACGACCTGGTTCTGCCGCACCCAGTCGATCTTGACCTGCGCCTCGAAGACGTCCGGGACGGCGCTGTTCTGCAGCGCGGTGACGATCTTCGAGTCGTAGTCGCCGGGGTTCCACTGGACGTTGACGCTCGCGCCCGGGTAGCTCGCGGCGTACCGCTTGACGGCTTCCTGGACGCCGTCCTCACCGTACGCGTGGTACCACTGCTGGAGCGTGACCTTGGGTGCGTCGGACGGCGGCGGGCCCGCCGAGTACGCCGTCGAGGGCGGCGGGGTCCCCTGCCGTCCCGTGTTCGATCCGCAGGCCGCGGTCAGCGCTCCGACACCCGCGAGCGCGAGGAAACTCCGCCTGTTGTGCATCCCCAGAACCCCTCCGACGTGCTCCGAAGGCCACCATGAGGGGTCAGGCTCCCTCATGGTGGCCCGCGGAGGCATGAAGACTCGCCGGAGATTTACCCGTTAGAGCTGGGCGATGTCGAGCTTTCCCTCGGAGTAGGACGCGCGGATGCGCTTCTTGTCGAACTTGCCGACGCTCGTCTTGGGCACTTCGTCCACGAACGTCCAGTTCTCCGGCAGCTGCCACTTCGCGACCTTGTCGGACAGGAAGTCCCGCAGCTCCTCGGGCGTGGCCGTCTGGCCCTCCTTGAGCACGACGGCGACCAGTGGCCGCTCGTCCCACTTCTCGTCGGGGATGCCGACGACCGCGGCCTCGGCCACCGCCGGGTGGCCCATCACCTGGTTCTCCAGATCGACCGAGGAGATCCACTCGCCGCCGGACTTGATGACGTCCTTGGCGCGGTCGGTCAGCGTCAGGTAGCCGTCGGCGCTGATCTTGCCGACGTCGCCGGTGCGCAGCCAGCCGTCGTGGAACTTGTCCGGGTCGACCTGCGAGCCGCCGTAGTAGGAGCCCGCGATCCACGGGCCCTGGACCTCGAGCTCGCCGACGGCGTCGTTGTCCCAGGGCAGCACCGCGCCGTCGTCGTCGATCAGCCGGGCCCGCACCGACGCCGGGAAGCGGCCCTGCGTGTAGCGGTACTTCCACGCGTCCTCGCCGGTCGCGGACGCCGGCGGGCGGGCGACGCTGCCCAGCGGCGACGTCTCGGTCATGCCCCAGGCGTGCAGGATCGACACCTTGTGCTTCTCCTGGAACGCGTGCATCAGCGACGGCGGCACCGCCGACCCGCCGACGACGACTTCGCGCAGGTGGGAGATGTCCTGCGGGTTCGCCTCGAGGTGGGCGAGCAGGCCCTGCCAGACGGTCGGGACCGCGCCGGCGAACGTCGGCTTCTCGGCGGCCAGCATCGCCGCGATCGGCGCCGGCTGGAGGAAGCGGTCCGGCATCAGCAGCGACGCGCCGACCATCAGCGCCGCGTACGGCAGGCCCCACGCCATCGCGTGGAACATCGGCACGATGGCCAGCGCCTTGTCGCTCTGCGCGAGGTTCATGCTGTCGCTCATGCAGACCTGCATCGAGTGCAGCCAGATCGAGCGGTGTGAATAGGCGACGCCCTTGGGGTCACCCGTCGTGCCCGAGGTGTAACACATCGCCGCGGCGGAGCGCTCGTCCACGTCCGGCCAGTCGAAGGTGTCCGGCTGGTCGGCCAGCAGCGCGTCGTAGGCGTGCACCTGGACGCCGTCGGGTGCTTGAAGGGCCGCCGCGTCGCCGTTGGCCACGATGACGTGCCGGACGGTCTTGAACTCCGGCAGCTGCTTCGCCAGCAGCGGGACCAGCGTGCCGTCGACGATGACGACCTGGTCCTCGGCGTGGTTGGCGACGAAGGTCAGCTGCTCGGGGAACAGCCGGATGTTCAGGGTGTGCAGCACGGCGCCCATCGCCGGGACGGCCAGGTAGGCGGCCATGTGCTCGGCGTTGTTCCACATGAACGTGCCGACACGCTGGTCGCCCGTCACGCCGAGGCTCCGGAGCGCGTTCGCGAGGCGGGCGGCGTTGCGGCCGAGGTCGCCGTAGGTCTCGCGACGGGCTTCTGAACCGGTCCAGGTGATGACTTCGCTCGCCGAGTGCACCGACGTGCCGTGGCGGAGCAGGTTCGCCAGCGACAGCTGGCCGTCCTGCATGGTGCTCAACATGGTCGCTCCCGGGGGTCGTTCGCCGGTGGACTGGGGTTGCGCCGACTCTAGTGCGGATCGGGTGAAGCGGGCATGGTCAACAACGGCTCCGTTCGGTCACGGTCGTCGCGCGATCGGGCGACGACCGGACGATGATCAAGATCATCAATTTTTACGCTTTTCCTTATAGGCGAGGAAATGCGCGCCGTAACGGAAGCTTCACTTCCGGGTGAGTCTGGCCACTCCGGCCGCTTCTTGGGAGCGTTTCCGCAGGCCGGAGCGGGTTGCCCGGTATCACCTCCGGGGGTAATAAGTGCGTGTCGGTTGCACGGCCACGAAGCCGGTGGCGTTTACTGGGGCCGTGGCAAGAGACGGCTGAGCAGCGCTTGCAGGAGCAAGCACTCAGAAAAGCTGTCGGCCGCGAAAGCGGAGACCTGAGAGGAAAGGACACTACGTTGGCTCTGCCTACGTTGACTCCGGAGCAGCGCGCCGAGGCCCTGGCCAAGGCCGCCGAGGCTCGCAAGGCGCGTTCGGAGCTGCTCGCGTCGATCAAGTCCGGCAAGGAGAGCATCGAAAAGGTGCTCAAGCAGGCCAAGGAGAACAAGACCATCGGGAAGACGAAGGTCACCCAGCTGCTGAAGGCCGTCCCCGGCCTCGGCGCGGTGAAGGTCGCCGCCCTGCTCGAGCAGGCCGGCATCGACCCGGACCGGCGCGCCGCCGGCCTGGGCGAGCGCCAGCGCGAGGCGCTCATCGACGCGCTCAAGTAGCTCGTCGTCAGGAGCTCCCGCGAGGGGAGTGTCGCTCGTGACACTCCCCTCGCGGATCTCCCGAAGCCTGGGACGCTGGTCTTGTGAGTTCTCCTGACCCGGCGACCCCGGCACTCGACCTCGCCGCCCGCTACCAGCGAGGCGACTTCCTCTTCACGACGGCCCAGCGCGCACTCCTGGCGCAGGGCGTGCTCCGGACCGTCACGGACACGGACCCGCGGCAGCTCGCCGCGGCGATACCCGGCGTCCTGGCCTCGACCGGAGCCCCGCTGGCCGTGGGTGTGCTCCCGTTCGACACCGGACCCGACACGAAGGTGCCGGGCCACTTGGTCGTGCCCCGGACCGTCCACCGCGCCGAGGGCGCGCCTTCGCTCGCGCGTGAGGTCCTGCCGGCGCCCGTGCGGGTGCGTGCGGTGCCCTCGCCGACGCAGCACATGGCTTCCGTCCAGGCCGCCGTTCTCGCATTGGGCGAGCGTGACCTGCGGAAAGCCGTCCTGGCCCGCGCGCTGGACCTCGAGTTCTCTTCGCCGGTGCCGGCCGAGCGCGTCGTGCGCAACCTGGCGGCCGGCAACCCCCGGCACTTCACGTACGCGGCCGAGCTGCCCGGCGGCCGCACGCTGGTCGGCGCCACGCCCGAGCTGCTGCTGCGCCGGACGGGGCGCACGGTGTTCTCGTCGCCGCACGCGGGCTCGATGCCCCGCTCGGCCGACCCGGCGACCGACCGCGCGAACGGCGAGGCGCTGCGGACGTCGCGCAAGGACCAGCTGGAGCACGCGGTGGTGATCGACTACCTGGTCGAGGCCCTGCGGCCGTTCTGCCGGACCCTCGAAGTCCCGGCCGAGCCGGAGCTGGTGACGACCCCGGCGATCTGGCACCTGCGCACGCCGATCACGGGCGAGCTGGCCGACCCGGACGTCACGGCGCTGGACCTGGCGGCGGCCCTCCACCCGACCCCGGCGATCTGCGGCACCCCGACCGAGGGCGCGCGCGAGCTGGTCCAGGAGCTGGAGCCGTTCGACCGCGACTACTACGCGGGAGCGGTCGGCTGGGTGGACGCGGCAGGCGACGGCGAGTGGGCGGTGGCGATCCGCTGCGCGGAGATCGCGTCGACGTCGATGAGGCTGTACGCGGGCGGCGGCATCGTGGCGGCGTCCGAGCCGCAGGTGGAGCTGGACGAGACGACGGCGAAGTTCCGCACGCTGCTGGTGGCGATGGGCCTGGAGGACAGCGTCTAGGGGGCCCAGAGTTCCTCGGTCACGGACAGCTCGTCGGTGGTCAGGACGGCGATGGCCGCCCGGTAGCCGTCCGCGGCCTTCAGGTCCACCAACCGCGTGCGGGCCGGGTCGAGTGCCGCCTCGCCGGAGGACACCAGCCTCGCCGGCTCGTCGAAGCGGGAGAACGTGATGCTCTTCAGCGGGATGCGCAGGCCCTTGCCGGTGGCCTTCATCACCGCTTCCTTGCGCGTCCAGTAGACGAAGAACGCGTTCGCCTTCTCCGCGTCGGTCAGGCCGGTCAGGTGGGCCGCCTCGGCCGGGCTCAGCGCGTACTCGATCAGGCCGTCGTCGGCCTTCCGGGTCGCCGTCTCGACGTCCAGGCCCACCGGGACCGACGGGGTCGCCGCGACGCCGATCAGGTCGCCCGAGTGGGAGATCGACAGCGTCAGGTCCGCGCCCGGGACGTGCGGCCGGCCGTGCTGCTTGCCGCAGTCTTCGCAGGTCGCGTCGAACTTCACCGAGTCCACCGGGACCCCGAGCCACTCGGCGGCGACCGTCTTGGCCAGCACGCGGCCGGTGAGGAAGCGGCGCTTGTCGGCGTCCTGCCGGTACGCCTCGAAGCGGCCTTGCTCGACGTCGTCCAGCAGGCGCAGGAAGCGCTCTTCGGCGGGCAGCGGGGACGACCAGCGGACCACGATCTCCATCACGCCCCCGATCCTCCCGGGCGCCGGAGCGGTTGTCACGAATTCGGGGAGAGGTCTGGGGTAATCACGTCGCCAGGAGGTACCCTGGACTAAGCAAGCGCTTAGCCAGTGTCGGAGGAGCAGCTCACCCATGGATTTCTCTCTCAGCACCGAAGAACGGGAAGTGCGCGACTGGGTCCGCACGTTCGTCCAGCGGGAGCTGATCCCGCTCGAGCAGGAAGTCCTGCGGCGTGAGCGCGCGCACCAGCCCGGCCTGACCGGCGAAGAGCTCAAGGACCTCCAGCTCAAGGCGAAGGAGTCCGGCTTCTGGGGCGTGCTGACCCCGGAGGAGTACGGCGGCATGGGCCTGTCCGCCGTGATGGCCGCGCTGCTGGAGGCCGAGCTCGGCCGGACCTTCGTGCCGTTCCGCTTCGGCGGCGCCGCGGACAACATCCTGTTCCACGCCAACGAAGAGCAGAAGCAGACCTACCTGCTGCCGACCATCTCGGGCGAGCGCAAGTCGTGCTTCGCGATCACCGAGCCGGGTGCCGGGTCGGACGCCAAGGCCATCCGGACCACCGCCCGCAAGGACGGCACCGACTGGATCATCAACGGCGAGAAGACCTTCATCACCGGTGGCAACGAAGCCGACTTCACCATGGTCTTCGCGATCACCGACCCGGAGAAGGGCGCGAACGGCGGCGTCACGTGCTTCCTCGTCGACCGCGAGGCCGGCTGGAAGTCCGAGTACATCGACACCATGGGCGAGTGGGGCCCGGCGTCGCTGATCTTCCAGGACGTCCGCGTCCCGGAGACGCAGATCCTCGGCGAGGAGGGTCGCGGCTTCGAGCTCGCCATGCAGTGGATCGGCCAGGGCCGCTACCTCCTGCCGGCGCGCGCGATCGGTTCGTGCGAGCGGCTGATCACGATGGCCATCGAGCACGCCAACACGCGCGAGACGTTCGGGCAGAAGATCGCCGAACGCCAGGCCATCCAGTGGATGATCGCCGACTCCGGGGTCGAGCTCGAGGCGCTGCGGTGGCTGGTGCTCAACGCCGCCTGGCAGGTCGACCAGGGCCTCGACTCGCGGCACGCGCAGTCGATGGCGAAGCTGTACGGCGGCCAGAAGGCCAACGAAATCGTCGACCGCGTCCTGCAGATCCACGGCGGCATGGGCTACACGCGGGAGCTGCCGGTCGAGCGGTGGTACCGCGAGCTGCGGCTGCTGCGCATCTACGAAGGCACCGACGAGATCCAGCGCCGCACGATCGCCCGCAACCTGCTCAAGGGGCACGTCAAGGTGGGCGGGGCGCTCTGACCCCAGAACGCGTGAAGCCGTCAAGGCCGCCCTCTCCGGCGGCCTTGACGGCTGTTCGGCTGCGTACTGCTTACTGCTTGTTGCGAATGGCGATCGGGACGCCCGCGAGGTCCTCTTCGTTGCACAGGAGCTTCACGTCGTAGTACGGCGAACCCTGGCGGTCGTCGTAGTCGAGGTGGATGGCGAGGACGTCGAGCGGCTCGCCGAGCCACTCCTGCGCCTGCCGTAGCCATGCGGAGCACCGTTCCAGGGCGGTGGGGAGATCGTCATCGCGGAACTCGACGGGGCGATAGGGGACATCCTGCACCTGATCGCGGGGGTGTGCCGGCGCCGGGAGGCCCGGCGCGAGACCCGAGTCGTCCAGTTCCAGTTGGATCGTTTCCTCAGTCACCCTTCGAGCGTCCCCCACGCACGCCGTCTGGGCAAGGCGTACACAGGTAAAAGCGCCGCTAAACGGACATGCCCCACTCTTTCGCGACGATTTCGCGGCAGCGTCGCAAGTCGGCTACACCCGGCGGGGACGGGCAGCCCAGCGCCCGCGAGACCAGCTCCGCGTAGTGCTCCGCGAGCTGGTCCAGCGCCAGCGGCCCGCGCGGGGAATACCACCGGGCGACCCCGCTGCACATCTCCAGCAGCGCGAGCCGGGTCACCGCCGGGTGTTCGGTGTGGAAGACCCCGGCCGCGACGCCTTCTTCGATCGCCGCCGCCCACAGGTTCTCGTACGCGTCCCGCAACGCCACCACCGGCTCGCGCGCGGCCGGGGACAGCACGTCGACTTCGTTGTCCACCACCCGGGTTTCCGCCGGGCCGACCGCGTGCGCGAGCACGTGCAACGCGACCAGCGTGCGCAGCCGCTGCACCGGATCCGGGCTGCCGGCCGTGGCCTCGCGGGCGGCGTCCAGCAGGCGGTTCAGCGCCGTGTGCATGATCTCCGCGAGCAGATCCTCCTTGGTGCCCATGTAGTGGTACAGGCTCGCCGACGAGAGTTCGGCCTCCTGCGCCAGATCCCGGATGCCCGTGCCGTGGAAACCCTTGGTGGCGAACAGCTTCACCGCCGCCGCGCGGACGCGCTCCCGGCTGGTCACAGCCATGCTGCCGCCTTCGCGTCCCATGACCCGGCGCGCGGGTCGGCCACCTTCCGCAGCTCTCCCTTGGCGACGCGCTCCGACGGCGTCATCGGCAGCTCGTCGGCGAACGCCCAGAATCGTGGAACTTTGAAGTACGCCAGCTTTTCCGAGCAGAACTCGACCAGCGCGGCCGGTTCCGGACGCTCGCCGTCGCAGACGACGTACGCCTTGATCTCCTCGCCGCGCAGCTCGTCGGGCACCGCGACGACGGCGGCCAGCTTCACCGAGGGATGCAGCAGCAGTGCGCGTTCGACCTCGTCGGCGGAGACGTTCTCGCCGCTGCGGCGGATCATGTCCTTGGTGCGGCCGACGTAGTAGACGCGGCCGGCGTCGTCCATCCGCGCGAGGTCGCCGGTGTGGAACCAGCCGTTCTCGAACGCCTTCGCCGTCGCGGCCGGGTCGTCGTGGTAGCCGTGCATCAGGCCGATCCCGCGGATCAGCAGCTCGCCGGTTTCCCCGCGCGGCAGCGGCTTCCCGTCGCCGCCGGCGATCATCGCCTCGCGGTCGCGGCTCGGCCGTCCGATGCAGCCGGTGCCGACGGTCTCGTCGTGGTCGGCGGCGGTCATCCGGATGTCGCCGCCGGTTTCGGTCATCCCGAACGCCTCGTACCACGGCACGCCCCAGCGCCGTTCGAGCTCGGCGTGCAGCTCGTGCGGGATCGCGGACGCGCAGATCGCGCGCACCCGGTGGTCGCGGTCGGCTTCGGACGGTTCCTGTCGCAGCAGCAGCGTCGGCATCAGGCCGAGGCAGTAGAACCAGGTGACGCCGTGCTCGCGGACCTTCGCCCAGAACGTGCTGGGGTGGAAGCGGTCCAGCACGACGAGGGTGGCGCCGGCGGCGAGTCCCAACGCGACGTTCCACTGTGGATCGATGTAGTGGAACGGCTGCGCGGTCAGCATGACGTCGTCCTCGCCGACGGCGGGGAAGTCGGTCGCCAGGCTCACCGCGAGGGTCGTCCAGTAGCGGTTCGGCAGGACGCAGCCCTTGGGCGCGCCGGTCGTGCCGGACGTGTACTGGATGTTGACCGGCGTCTCCGGCACCGCGGTAAAGGCGGCACTTTCACGTGAAAGTGCGGGCCCCAGGTGGGCACTTTCACGTGAAAGTGCGTCCGGGGTGACGACCTCGGCCGCGCCGATGCGGTTGAGAAGGTCGGTGAACTCCGCGGCCGCGACGACCAGTTTCGCGCCCGAGTGCCGCAGGACGTGGGCGCCGTCGAACTCCTGGTAGTTCGTGTTGACCGGCACCAGCTGCGCGCCGATCTTCGCCAGCGCCAGCCAGGTCAGCGGGAATTCGGGCTGGTTGCGCAGCATCACCGCGACCCGGTCGCCGGGGCCGATGCCGCGTTCGGCCAGCGCCGCGGCGATCGCGGAACTGCGCCGGTCGACGTCGGCGAAGGTGAAGCGCTCCCCGATCTCGTCGAAGATCCACGCGGTGCGCTCCGGCCACAGTTGCGCGGCCCGCGTGACGAGCTGGGCGAGCGTCCCGATCTCGGCGAGCGGGGTCACGTCCGGCTCCGGAAAGCTTCCGTCGACGCGGCGACCGCGGCCGAGTGCTCGGTGATCAGGGCGTGGCTGACCTCGAGTTCGAGGGCCGGTTCGACGTCCGTGCTCGCGTCGAGAACGCGCTTGGCCATCGCCGCGGCCGCGGGCGGGTGCTCGGCGATCCGCTTGGCCCAGCTCAGCGCCTCGGCCTGCAGCTGGTCGGCGGGAACGGCGGCGTTGACCATGCCCAGCTCGGCGGCCTTCCGGCCGTCGAAGCGCTCGCCGAGCAGCAGCAGCTCCTTCGCCTTCAGCGGGCCGACGAGCAGCGGCAGCAGCCGTGACGCCGCACCGGTGACGCTCAGGCCCAGCGAGACCTCGGGGAACGCGAAGACGGCGTCCTCCGCGGCCAGGATCAGGTCGCAGCCGAGCGCGAACTCCGCGCCGGCGCCGATCGCGTAGCCGTGCACCGCCGCGATCACCGGCTGGCGCAGCCCGCGCAGCCGACGCGTGACGTCCTGGAGCCGGTCCAGCCGCGTCCGCGAATCACCCGCGGGGGTGGGTTCCTTGAGGTCGTGGCCGGCACAGAAGGCCCGTCCGTTCCCGGACAGGACGACGACCCGGGCGTCGCTGCGGGCGGCCGCCTCGAGGGCGGCGAGGAAGTCGTCGACCAGCACGGCGGCGACCGCGTTCAGCCGCTCGGGCCGGTTCAGCCGGATGTGCGCGATGCCGTCCTCGACGGCGAAGTCCACGGTGGGCATGAGGGCGATGCTAGACGTTCGATCGATCGATCGATAGCTTTGAAGGGCACAGCGGCGCGAAGCGCCTCCGTTGAGGGTGGTGGTGGGGAGGAAGGCGGAGCTATGCGGGTCGATGCGGTCTACGAGAACGCCACGGTGTGGACGGGCGCGGGTGTGACAAGCGCGCTCGCCGTCCTGCACGGCCGGGTGGTCGCGCTCGGCGACGACGCCATTTCGCTCTCGGCGCGTTCGCGGGTCGACCTCGCCGGCGGCTTCGTCGTGCCCGGCTTCCACGACGCGCACAACCACATGGCGTGGTTCGGGATGGGCCTCGACGACGTCCCGCTCAGCGACTGCCGCAGCGTCGAGGAGGTCTACGACGCCGTCGCCGCGCGCGCCGCGTCGCTGCCGCGCGGGAGCTGGGTGGTCGGCAGCGGGTACGACCAGAACAAGCTCGCCGGCGGGCACCCCGACCGGCACGGCCTCGACCGCGCGGCGCCGGGGATGCTCGTGCGGCTCAAGCACACGTCCGGGCACATGACCGTGGTCAACACGGCCGTGCTCGACCAGCTCGACCTGGCGCACGTGCCGGTCGGCGGCGACGTCGTGCCGGACGTCGACGGCTCGCCGACCGGGCTGCTGCGCGAGCAGGCCCAGCTGCTGCTGCGGCCGCTGACGTACCCGACGCCCGTCGAGCGGGTCGTGCGCGGGCTCGAGCGCGCCTCCGAGCGGTACCTCTCGGAGGGCATCACCAGCGTCCAGGAGGCCGGGATCGGCGGCGGCCTGGTCGGCGAGACCCCCGCCGAACTGGCCGCCTACCAGCAGGCGCGCGACCGCGGCGTGCTGCGCGTGCGCAGCACGGTGATGGTCGCCGCGAGCGTCCTCCACGACCTGCCCGACGACGCCGGCTTCGGCCTCGACCTCGGCCTGCGCACCGGCCTCGGCGACGAGTGGCTGCGCGTCGGCCCGATGAAGTTGTTCGCCGACGGCTCCCTGGTCGGGCGCACCTGCGCGATGCACGAGCCCTTCGACGGCGAGCCCGATAACCGCGGCTACTTCCAGGTGCCCGAGGACGAGCTGGCCCGCACGATCCGCCGCGCCCACGAGGCGGGCTGGCAGATCGCGACGCACGCGATCGGCGACCGCGCGATCACCGTCGTCCTCGACGCCTACGAAGCCGCGTTGGCCGCTTCGCCGCGCGCGGACCACCGGCACCGCATCGAGCACTGCGCGGTGCTCCAGCCCGCGGAGCTGTCCCGGCTCGCGTCGCTCGGCATCATCCCGTCGCCGCAGGGGCGGTTCGTCAACGAGCTCGGCGACGGCATGCGCGCCGCGCTGGGCGAGGCGCGCGTCCCGTGGTGCTACCGGTTGCGAAGCGTCCTCGACGCGGGTTGCGTGCTTCCCGCGTCCTCGGACCGGCCCGTCGTGAACGGCGCGCCGCTGCTCGCGCTGGCCGACATGGTGCGTCGGCGCACGGCGTCAGGCGCCCCCTTCGCACCCGAAGAGGCGTTGACGCCGGAGCAGGCGTTGCGCGCGTACACGTACGGCTCGGCGTACGCGACCTTCGCCGAGCGTGACCTGGGCACGCTCGAACCCGGGAAGCTCGCCGACTTCGCCGTGCTGTCCGGTTCGCCCCTGGACGAGTCCGCTTTGGACGCGCTCGCTTTTGGGGGACTCAGCGTGCAAGGCACCGCCGTCGGCGGCGAACTGCGTTATCAAGCGTGATGGCTCACTTCCTTCCCACGAACTCGAGTGCTTCTTCCGCCAGCGCGGACCAGGGCTGCGCCGATCCCGTGTCCAGCGCCAGCCATTCCTTCATCGGGGTGCCCTTGTTGGCGTCGAAGCGCACCCCGTGCCCACCTTCGACCAGCTCGTCCACCCGGGCTCCGGGCAGCTTGAGCACGAGCTGCCCGCGGACGAACATCGCGAAGATCCGGCCGTGCGCGCGCAACGCCGTGCGCCCGAACCCGCCGGTCGTGCCGGGTGGCGTGATGCCCGGGCGTCCGGTGAACTCGTCGACCAGGTCCTCGAACTTCTCCTCCGGCGACATCGACCACCTCCGAGCCCGACAGTAACGACCACCACCGACAAAAACGGGAGGCGAGATGCCCGTCCGCGACGCCGTCTTCGAAGACGTCGACGAAATCTGCGCGCTCATCGAGGAGCACGCCGTCTACGAGGACAACCACGACCTGAAGCTCGACCGCGCCGAGATGAGCGGTCACCTCTTCGGGCCCGATCCGAAGGCGTGGGTGCTGATCGCGACCCCGCCCGGCGAGCCCGGCACGGTCGCCGGCTTCGCTTTCTGCAGCTGGAACTTCTCCACGTGGGAGGCCCGGCCGGGGATCTGGCTCGACGACCTGTTCGTCCGGCCGGCGCACCGCCGCTTCGGGCTCGGCAGCGAGCTGCTCGACGAGCTGCGCAACCGCACGAGCGGCCGCGTCGAGTGGGACATGCAGGCGGGCAACGAGAAAGGCGAGGCGTTCTACGCCCAGCTCGGCGCGGAGCCGGTCCCGGGCTGGATCCGCTACCGCTGGCGGCCGTGAGCTTTCACGAGAAAGTACGTAGCACCGTAAAGTATGCGGCATGGGAGATGGTTCGGTCCGGAGGTCCTCGTCGGTCGAGGACTACGTCCGGGTGATCTACGGCCTGGTCGAGCGGGGTGAGGCGGTCACGAACACGTCGCTCGCCGGCCGGCTGGAGGTCAGCCCGTCCTCGGCGTCGGGGATGGTCACCAAGCTGTCCCAGCTCGGGCTGGTCACCCACGTGCCGTACCGCGGGATCGAGCTGACCGCCGACGGCCGCCTCCTGGCGCGCTCGGTGCTGCGGCGGCACCGGCTGATCGAGACGTACCTGGTGTCCGAACTCGGCTACACGTGGGACGAGGTCCACGCGGAGGCCGACGCGCTGGAGCACGCGGTGTCGGACCGCCTGGTCGAGCGCATCGCGGCGAAGCTGGGCAACCCGGTCCGCGACCCGCACGGCGACCCGATCCCGGCACCGGACGGCAGCGTCGAGGAGCTCGCGGTCCGCATCCTCGACGACCTCGAGCCGGGCGCGGTGGGCGAGATCGTCCGGGTGTGGGACACGGACCCGGAACTGCTGCGGTACCTGACGGAACACGCGATCAACCTGGGCGAACGCATCGAGGTCGTGGAGCGCCAGCCGTTCGGGGGACCGATGGTGGTGAAGGTGGGCTCGCCGCCGGATGCCGCTACCCACGCCATCGGCAAGGAGATCGCGCAGGCCCTGTCCGTCACCCTGCGCTGAGCCCGAGGGCCCCAAGGCCACATTGGTTGCGTCACACGCACCGAAGGCCGCCTTGGGTGCGTCTGACGCACCGAAGGCCACATTGGGGCGCTTCGGACGTCCGGCGGCGTACGCGCGAATGACGTCGTGAAGCGGATGTGGTGACGGGCCCGCCGCCGCGACCATTGGCCCATGAAACCCTTCCGCTTCGGCATCGTCGCCGGGTTCGCGCCCGATCTGACCGCCTGGACCACCCAGGCCAAGCGCGTCGAGGACCTCGGCTACGACACCCTCCTCGCCACCGATCCCGTCGGCACCGCCGATCCCTTCGTCCTGCTCGGGGCCGCCGCCGCGGTCACCAGCGACCTCCGGCTCGGGACCTTCGTGCTCGCCGATCCCTTCCGGGACGCCCGGGCCCTCCGCTGGCAGGTCCAGACCCTGCACCAGCAGACCGGCGGTCGCTTCGAACTCGGGCTCGGGGTCGGGCGGCCCGGTGCCGAAGCGCACGCCGAAAGCCTCGGGCGGGAGTTCGGCGGACCGGGTGAGCGCATCACGCGGATGGCGGAGACCATCGCGGTCCTCAAGGAAACCGGGGACCGGCCGCGGCTGGTGCTCGCCGGCGGTGGGCCGAAAATGCTGGCGCTCGCCGCGCAAGAAGCCGACACCCTCACCTTCACCTGGCCGCCGAAAACCACCGAAGCCGACGCCGAGTCCATTGTGGATCGATTCCGTAAGCTGGCTGAAGAACGGCTGCCGGACATCGAGCTCGGGCTGAACCTCATGGCCGTCGGGGACGCGTCCTCGCCCGGAATCGCGCGGTGGGCCGGGGTCGACGTCCCGGAACTCGCCGCCGCCGGGGCCGTCACCGTGCTGCCCGCTGATCCAGGTCAAGCGGCGGAAAGGCTTCTCGGCTGGCGGGAGCGGTGGGGGATTTCCTACGTGACGATCAACTCGGGCTACGCGGAACCGTTCGCCGCGATCGCCGCGCGGGTGCGGCTCGCAGGTGGGTGAGGGCCCTTCCGATCTTGCGAAGCTGGGCCTACGCTCCAATTTTCGTACTCGGGAGTGCTTCGGAGCGTTGTGATGACCGGTCAGCGAACTCGCACCATCGACCGGGGGGAGCAGGCGGAACTGGGTCACCTCCTGGCCGCCGGGCCGTTCGACGTCGCGTTGCGCGCGGCGATCAGGGCTCGTGGCCTCGGCCTCGACCGGATCCGCTATCGCTTGCGCGGCAGGGGAACCACGGTCAGCCTGGCCACCCTCAGCCACTGGCAGTCCGGGCGGTGCCGGCCCGAGCGGCCGGAATCGTTGGAGGCCTTGCGGAATCTCGAGGACATCCTGAACGTGCCCGACGGCTCGCTCAGCAAGCTCCTCGGCCCGCCGCGCGGCAGGGCCCGGTTCCACGCGCAGCCACCGACGCTCAATTGAGCGATACCAAAGGAAAACCGCTCAGCTGAGCACGTAGGCTCGGATCCATGCGAGCTGTCGTCATGGAGGAGTTCTGCGTCCCGCCGGTCGTGCGGGACGTGCCGGAGCCGGTGGCGCCGCCCGGTGGCGCGGTGATCGAGGTCGACGCCACCGGCGTCTGCCGCAGCGACTGGCACACGTGGCAGGGTCACGACACCGCGGTGACGCTGCCGCACGTCGCCGGGCACGAGCTCGCCGGCCGGCTCGTCGCGCTCGGCGAAGGTGTGCGCGGGTGGGAGCTCGGCGCGCGCGTCACCGTGCCGTTCGTCTGCGCCTGCGGCACCTGCCCCCAGTGCGCCCGCGGCGACCAGCAGATCTGCGACCGCGAGTTCCAGCCCGGCGCGACGCACTGGGGTTCGTTCGCCGAGCGCGTCGCCATCGAGCACGCCGAGACGAACCTCGTCGCGCTGCCGGACTCCCTCGGCGCCGCCGAAGCCGCCGCGCTCGGCTGCCGCTTCGGGACGGCGTTCCGCGCGGTGCTGCGGCAGGGCCGGGTCACCGCGGGGCAGTGGGTCTCGGTGTACGGCTGCGGCGGTGTCGGCATCTCCGCGGTGCTGCTGGCCGTCGCGGCGGGTGCGAAGGTCGTCGCCGTCGACGTCTCGCCGTCGGCCCTCCAGCTGGCCGCGAAGTCGGGAGCCAAGCTGACCGTCGACTCGTCGGCATTCGATGGCCCGGAAGCCGTCGCCGAGCACGTCCGCGAGCTGACCGGCGGCGGCGCGCACGTGTCGCTGGACTGCCTCGGCGCGCCGTCGACCTGCGCGGCGTCCGTGGGCAGCCTCCGCAAACGCGGCCGGCACGTCCAGGCCGGGCTGATGCCGCCCGCGCAGGGCATCGCGCCGATCCCGATGCACCGGGTCATCGGCGGCGAGCTGGAACTGGTCGGCATCCACGGGCTGCAGGCCCACGAGTACCCGGAGCTGCTGCGCGTGGTCGAGACGGCCGGCATCGACCTCGCCGCGCTCATCGGCCGGCGGATCGGCCTCGACGACGTCCCGGCCGCGCTGGCCGCGATGAACGACCCCGTGCCGGCGCAAGCGGGCGTCACCGTCGTGACGTTTCGTGACTGATCCGCGTCGCCCAGGTCAAGTGACCGGTTCGTAGCTGATCCACGCTGGTCTTGTGACATTCAGGTGTGGGAACGTCTAGGCATGGTGGCCCATAGCGAGGGGATTCGGCCGCAGGAGCGCCTGGTTGGTCCGTTCGGGCGGCTCCTGCGGCTGTTCACTATCGCGGGTGTGACGTTCCGCGGTCACCGAGTTGTGCCTACCACGCTCACCGAACGTGTCCGGCGGGAGTCTCCGGCACAATCGAGGTGATGGACGCTCTCCTGCCGCGCCCGCGCGCCGAACTCGCGCCCGGCGCCGTCCACGTGCCCGACTGGCTCGGCTTCGACGAACAGCGCGAGCTCGTCGCCGCCTGCCGCGGCTTCGCCGGCTACCGCCACACCCGGCTGCCCAACGGCGGCGTGATGTCGGTGAAGTCCGTCTGCCTCGGCTGGCACTGGTACCCGTACGGCTACTCGCGCACGACCGGCGAGGGGACGCCGGTGCTGCCGTTCCCGGACTGGCTCGGCGACCTCGGCCGCCGCGCGCTGGCCGACGCGTACGGCGAGGCCCAGGCGTACGAACCGGACATCGCGCTGGTCAACTTCTACGACGCCGCCGCGAAGATGGGGCTGCACCAGGACAAGGACGAGCGCAGCCTGGCGCCGGTGGTCTCGTTCAGCCTCGGCGACGCGTGCGTGTTCCGCTTCGGCAACACCGAGACGCGCGGCCGGCCGTACACCGACGTCGAGCTGCGCTCGGGTGACGTGTTCGTGTTCGGCGGCCCGTCGCGGCTCGCCTACCACGGGGTGCCGAAGACGCTGCCGGGCACGGCGGACCCGGCGCTCGGCCTGACCGGACGGCTCAACATCACGCTGCGCGTCTCGGGTCTCTAGTCCGCTGTGGACTCTTCCTCCGGCACGACGATCAGCCGGACGGCGAGGGCGCGCGAGCCCGGCGGGTGGTGGCCCGGTTCGGTGACGTACTTCCAGATCAGGTTCTGGTACTCCTCGACGAACGACGTGATCTGCTCCTTCGTCAGCGTCAGGCCCGCGCGGTAGATCTGGTTCCAGCCCTTCGCGTCGTCGTAACCCGCGTACGCGCGCGTGACCAGGCCGAGGTCGTGGCTCATCTTGAGCGCGCCGAGCTTGCGCGCGGCCTCGCGCTCGTCCGGCGTCAGCTCGAGGCCGGGCGGAGTGTAGATGTCCTTCATCAGCGACCGCCACCAGCGTTCGCGGCCGGTCGAGCGCTCCTCGATCTCCGCGATGAGCTCGAGGTCGGCGAGCCGGCGGAGGTGGTACGAGGTCGTCCCGGTGCTCTCGCCGAGGGCCTTCGCGACGCTCGTCGAGTTCGCTTCGCCGTGTTTGCCCAGGTAGGACAGGATGTCCCGGCGGACGGGGTTGGCCAGTGCCTTGTAGAAGGCCTTGAGGTCCGCGCCGGTGAGGACGCGGCGTTCGGGACGGTCGACCATGGCCGGAGCCTACTACAAAGATTGTTTGCAAAGAATCTCTGCAATCGGCTACCTTGGATCGGGAGATCGGGGGTCGTGATGAAAAGACTGTTCTGGGCGGCGGGTCTGTGCCTGCTCCCGTGGATCGCGGTACTGGGGATGACGCTGCCGGACGTCGTGGAGGCGCGGAACTGGCGGCTGGCGTGGACGGGCTTCGACGCGGCGGAGGCGTTCGGCCTGCTGGCCACCGCGTGGCTGCTCGGTCGCGCTGACCCGCGGACGCCGTTCGCCGCGATCGGCACGGCGACGCTGCTGCTGGCCGACGCCTGGTTCGACGTCGTGACGGCCGGCGACGACGTCGTGTTCTCGCTGCTCATGGCCGGTCTGGAGGTGCCGCTGGCGCTGGCGTGCCTGTCGGTGGCGGTCCCGCGCCCGGCTGCGGTCCAGGCGCATGTCTGAGCTGAACGCGCGGCTGCGCGACGAGATCGACGACCAGGTCGCGGAGGCCCTGGACGCCTACCTGGCGGAACCGGGACGGCTGCCGCGCACGCGCACCTGGCCGCTGTGGCTGGCCATCATCCTCACCAACGTGGCCTGGCTGGTGGTCACGACCACGTGAACCGGAGGGTCTGGCCCGGGCGCAGCTGGGCGGCGACGTCGAGGTCGGCCTCCTCGACGACCGCGATCACCGGGTAGCCGCCCGTCGTCGGGGAGTCCGCGTGGAACAGGATCGGGCGGCCCGACGGCGGCACCTGCAGCGATCCCGGTACGCACGCCTCCGACGGCAGCTCGTCGTGACGCACCCGGGCAAGAGGCGGGCCGGTCAGCCGGATGCCGACGCGATCCGAGTCCGGGGACACCGTGTACACAGTGGACAGCAGCTCGTCCGGATCGGCGAACCAGTCGCGACGCGGTCCCGGCGTCACACGCAACACCGGCGTGGTAGGCAAAGCCGCACGCGGCGCCAAGTCGACCACCGGGAAAGCACAGGGCGCGCCCACCGGCAGCAGCATCCCGGCCGTGAGCGGCGGTGGGCCGAGCTTGCCCAGCGTGTCCGTCGACCGCGAACCGAGCACCGGCGTGGCGTCGATGCCGCCGCGCACCGCGACGTAACAGCGCAAACCCTCCGATGCCATGCCCAGTACGAGTTCGTCGCCCGGCCAGAGCGTGACCGGACCGTTCATGCCGCCCGGCGAAACCGCGCAAACAGCCCCGGTCACCGCGACCGTCGTGACGGCCGAAGCGCGCAAAACCAAGCCGCCCAGCGTCACCTCCAGCGCGGCGGCCCCGCGAGGGTTCCCGACGAGCCGGTTGGCCAGCTCGAACGACGCGCGGTCGGCGGCGCCGGACCGGGAGACGCCGAGCGCGGCGTGCCCCGGCCGGCCGAGGTCCTGCACCGTCGTCGAAAACCCCGGCCGCACCACTTCGAGCTTCACAGCCCCACCGCCTCGAACCGCACGCGCGTGCCCGGCGGCAGCAGGTTGGGCGGGTCGCGCTCGACGTCCCACACCGGCACGTCCGTCCGGCCGAGCAGCCGCCAGCCGCCCGGTGACGCGCTCGGGTAGACCGCGCTGTACTCGCCCGCGATCGCCACCGAGCCCGCCGGGATGCGCGTCCGGGGTGCCGACCGGCGCGAGACGTGCAGCGCCGGGTCCAAACCGGACAGATACGCGAACCCCGGTGCGAACCCGCAGAACGCCGAGACGTAGGCACCCGCGCTGTGCCGGGAAATCAGCGCCGCCACGGACAAGCCGGCCTCGGCCGCGACGTCGGCCAGGTCCTCGCCGTCGTACACCACCGGGACGACCACTTCGGCCGACGCGGCCACCGCACTGTCCACAGGGGACACCTCGCGCAGCACCGCGCCGAGCCGGTCCGCGTCCGTCACCGCGGGGTCGAAGCGGACCAGCAGTGTCCGGGCCGCCGGGACCAGTTCGTCGACGCCGTCCAGGGACAACTCCGCCAGCGCCGCCTGGAAGCCCAGCACGTCGTCCAGTTCCACCAGTACCGCGCTTCGCCCGCACGGCAGCAGCCGGACGGTCATCCGGTGAACGCGGTCAGCGGGACGTCCGCGGCGGTCAGGCCTTCGCGGATCCGCCGGGCGAGGTCGACCGCCCCCGGCGTGTCCCCGTGCACGCACAGGGAGTCCGGGAGCAGGTCGAGCTGCCCGCCGTCCGCCGTCACGACGCCGCCGCCGGTGGCCATCGCCACCGCGCGCTCGGCCACCGCCGAACCGTCGTGCAGGACCGCGCCGGGCTGCTTGCGCGAGACGAGCCTGCCTTCGGCGGTGTACGCCCGGTCCGCGAACGCCTCCGCGTACGCCACCACACCGGCTTTTTCCGCCTGCCGCTGCATTTCCGAGTTCGGCAGGCAGAGCAGCGCGAGCGCGGGGTCGTACCGGCGCAGGCCGTCGACGATCGCCGCCGCCTGCTCGACGTCCGCCGCCGCGGTGTTGTACAGCGCGCCGTGCGGCTTCACGTACGTCACGCGGCTGCCCGCCGCGCGGGCGAACGCGTCCAGCGCGCCGATCTGGTAGAGCACCTCGTTCGCCAGCTCGTCCGGCGCGATGTCGAGCGCGCGCCGGCCGAACCCGGCCAGGTCGTGGTAGCCGACGTGCGCCCCGATCGCGACCCCGCGTTCGGCCGCCAGGTCGCAGACCCGCCGCATCACCGACGGGTCGCCGGCGTGGAAGCCGCACGCGACGTTCGCGCTGGTCACGATGTCGAGCATGGCTTCGTCGTCGCCCATCTTCCAGGCGCCGAAGCCCTCGCCGAGATCGCTGTTCAGATCCATGTCAGCCCACCCGGTATTCGCTGTCGAGCCGGTCCGTGATGAACATGTACCCCGGCGCGTGCGTGATCGCAAAGGGGGGCCGCGACGCCATCAGCGCCGCCTGCGGCGTGACCCCGCAGGCCCAGAACACCGGGACGTCCCCGGGTTCCGCGTCCACCGGATCCCCGAAGTCCGGCCGGGACAGGTCCTCGATGCCCAGCGCCCGCGGGTCGCCGATGTGCACGGGCGCGCCGTGCACGGCCGGCATCGCGCGGGTGATCCGGACGGCGTCGTCGACGCGGTCCTCGGGGATCTGCCGCATCGACACGACCATCGGGCCGAACAGCCGCCCGGCGGGTTCGCATGGCCGGTTCGTCACGTACATCGCGACGTTGCGGCCCTGGTCGACGTGCCGCAGCGGGACGCCCTCGGCGGCCAGCGCCGTCTCGAACGTGAAGCTGCAGCCGATCGAGAAGGCGACCATGTCGCTGCGCCACAGCCCGGTCGCGTCGGACACCTCGCCGGCCAGCACGCCGTTCTGCCAGATGCGGTAGCGCGGCAGGTCGGTGCGCAGGTCCGCGCCCTCGGCGAGCCGGGTGGCCGGGTCGCCGGGGTCGGTGACGTCGAGCAGCGGGCACGGCTGCGGGTTGCGGGTGCAGAACAGCAGGACGTCGTAGGCCCAGTCCTCGGGTACCGCGATCAGGTTGGTCTGGGTGAAGCCGTTGGCCCAGCCCGTGGTGGGGCGGGCGGTGCCGCGGCGGAACGCCTCGCGCGCTTGAGCGGGAGTGAACGTCGCGGGTTCGTCAAAGGTCGTCATGAGAGTCCCCCTCAGTCGACGAGTTCGATGCCCCGGGTCTCGGGCAGGCCGAGCAGCGCGAGCACGGCGATGCCGTAGCCCAGCGCGCCGAACACGATCGCGCCGCCCGCGCCGAGGAAACCCACCACGGTCGGGAAGATCGCGCCCACCGCGCGGCCGAAGTTGTACGTGAAGCCCTGTCCCGTCCCGCGCAGCGCCGTCGGGTACAGCTCCGCCAGGAACGCGCCGAAGCCGCTGAAGATGGCCGACATCGAGAAGCCGAGCGGGAACCCGAGGACGAGCACGAGGCCGTTGGCGCCCTTGGGGATCTGTGTGTACGCGACGATCAGCGCGGCCGAGAGCAGCGCGAACGTGAGGAAGGTCTTCTTGCGCCCCAAGAGATCGGTCAAGTAGCCGCCGCACACGTACCCGACGAACGCACCGGTGATGAGGAACGCGAGGTAGCCGCCGGTGCCGATCACGGTCAGCTCGCGCGTCTTCTTCAGGTACGACGGCAGCCACGTCGAGATCGTGTAGTACCCGCCTTGGACGCCGGTGGCGAGCAGCGCGGCGAAGAACGTCGTGCGCAGCAGGTCGGCCTTGAAGATCTGGCCGAGCGTGCCCTTCGGGCGTTCGGTCTTCAGCCGCTCTTCGGCGCGCGGCGCGTCCCTGACGCTCTTGCGCACCCACAGCACGAGCAGCGCGGGGATGACGCCGGTCCAGAACATGATCCGCCAGGCGACGTCGTCGCTCGCCACGCTGAACACGACCGTGTAGACGATCACCGACAGGCCCCAGCCGACCGCCCACGCGCTCTGCACGAACGCCACGGTCCGGCCGCGGTACTTGGCCGACGAGTACTCCGCGACCAGCGCGGCGCCGGCCGCCCACTCGCCGCCGAAGCCCAGGCCCTGCAGGGCGCGGAAGACCAGCAGCGTCTCGAAGTTGGGGGCGAACCCGCAGAGCACGGTGAAGATCGTGTACATCGCGATGGTGATCTGCAGCGTGCGGACGCGGCCGATCCGGTCGGCCAGCATGCCGGCGCCGACCCCGCCGACGGCCGACACGACCAGCGTCGTCGTGCCGAGCAGGCCGGCTTCGCCGCTCGATATGCCGAAGTACGCGGTGATCGCGGCCAGGCCGAGCGGCAGGGTCTGGTAGTCGAACGAGTCCAGCCCGTATCCGCCGAAGGCGCCCACGAAGGCGCGACGCCCGCGTTTGCCGAGCGTGCGGAACCAGTCGAACGGCCGGGCCTCGGTAGCTGTCGCAGTCATTTGGGCACCTCCTGGCCAGTGTCTCTCATCGTGGCGTGCCTCACACAGTAAGGATCGTTGAACAATTCCACAAGAGTGCAATTGGATCGTCCTCAGTGTGACGGGTACCATCGTGGACGTGGTCATCGAAGACAGCGTGCTCCCGGGCCTGGCGGCCGACCGCGGCCTGGTCAGCCGCCAGAGCACCGCCGAGCGGGTCGCCGGCGTCCTGCGCAAGCGCATCGCGGAGGGCTTCTTCCTGCCCGGCGGGCGGCTGTCGGAGCAGGACATCGGCAACGCGCTCGGCGTCTCGCGCAACACGCTGCGCGAGGCGTTCCGCCTGCTCACCCACGAGCGGCTGGTCGCCCACGAACTCAACCGCGGCGTCTTCGTCCGCATCCCGAGCGTCGAGGACGTCGTCGACATCTACCGCGTCCGCAAGATCATCGAGTGCGCCGCCGTCCGGGGGGTGACGGCGAAGCCCGCGACCTTCCAGCGGATCAAGGAGAAGGTCGAAATCGGCGACGAGGCCGCGCGCACCGGCAACTGGAAGGACCTCGGCACCGCGAACGTGTGGTTCCACCAGGAGCTGGCCGCGCTGTCGGGCAGCGAGCGCGTCAACGAGCTGGTCGGCAGGCTGACCGCCGAGCTGCGGCTGGTCTTCCACATCATGGCCGAGCCGCGGCGCTTCCACGAGCGCTACCTGCCGCGCAACCACGAGATCCTGGACCGCATCGAGGCCGGCGACGGGCCGGGCGCCGAGCAGCTGCTGATGAAGTACCTCGAAGACGCCGAGGAGCAGCTGGTCGGCGCGTATGCCGACCGCGCCGAAGCGGCCCGGGCGGCGGTCGCGGCGGAGTAGCTACCCCCGGCGGCGCACGATTTCGGCGATCCAGACCGGCGCGAACGGCGACGTGCAGTTCGGCGGCGTCGGGTAGTCCTTGAGCACCTGCAGACGTTCGCCGATTTCGATGGCCCGCGCGCGGTGGCTTTCGTGCTCGATCCCGATCTGGGCCAGGCAGTGGTTCATCGCCCACTGCAGCCGGTCCGGAGCGTCCCGCATCTCTTTCTCGATGGTGTCCAGGAGGCCGTCGAGATCTTCGGGGTGCTTCGCGACGCGGTCGGTGGTCAGCGCCCAGCCGGCGCTCGCGACCACGGGATCCGGATCGGCGAACCACGCCCGGCGCAGATCTTCGGCGTGCGGGCTCTTCTTCACCACGTAATTCACGAGCCAGTCGTGCACCTTGGGCGTGCGCGCGGTCCGCAGCATGGCGTCCAGCTCGTCGCGTTCGAACGCCTTCGGGCGGCAGATCAGCGTGGCCAGGAGCTTCGCCGCGGTGTCGTCGGTCCGCCAAAGCTCGCGCGCGAGGTCCTGCTGCGTCTTCAGCCGCTTCGCGACCGCGCGCAGCTTGCCGAGGTTGACGCCGTGGTCGTCGCCGTGCTTCTCGTTGACCGCGCGGGCCTTGGGGTCGTCGAGGGCGGCCAGCTCGGCCAGCACGTCGTCCACTGTCGGTTCGGGCACGGCGGCCAGTCTACGGCTGCCCGTTCGGGCACCCCGGTATTTTGACCATCCCCAATTCCGCTCCGGCTCGCTAGCCTGCGAAAGCGGTTTCGCCGCCGGAGACCCCCAGCGGCAGGCGGAGCCCACCGCTGCCGGGCCGGGGCCTCCCCAGTGCCACGGCCCGGCAGCCCTACGCACGCGGAACAGGCCCGGCCGGTGTCCCGGCCGGGCCTGCTCGTTCACGCCGTCAGCCGGCGTAGCGGGCGAAGATCCTCGTGAAGTCCCACGCCTGCTGGGAAACGCCCGAACACGTGTCGTCGTTCGGGTAGGCACCCGGGCACGGGCGGTCGCGGTTGGCCGACCAGAACGTCAACCGGGCCAGGTGGTGCTGGTTCGCGTAGGCCAGGATGGTCGTGAAGTCGTTCAGCGTGACCGTCTCGTTGTTGTCCGTGATGCCGTTCATCGACGAGATGCCCATGTGCCGGTAGGCCGTGTCGTCGTCGTAGCCGTAAGCCGACTTGACGACGTTCTTGAGGCCCTCGGCGGCGCGCTGGGTCAGCGTGCCCATGTTCTGGCCGGCGCCGCCGAAGTCGAACGGCATGATGACCCAGCCGTCGACCGTCAGGCCGGACTGCGCCGCCCGGTTCACCAGGCTGCTGTCCGGACCGGACTGTCCGGTGCCGAACGTGACGTACAGCTTGATGCCCGGGTTGTTCGCCCGCACCGTCTTCAGCGCGTCGACCGTGCGCTGCTGCACCGTCGGGTTGCTGTAGGCGTCGGCTTCGATGTCGATGTCGATCGCCTTCAGGCCGTAGGTGTTGATCACCTTCTGGTAGCCCGCCGCCAGCTCGCCCGCGCTGCCGCACGACGACTCCAGCTTGTTGCCGGAGTAGCCGCCGAACGACGGGATGACGTCGCCGCCGCCCGCGCGGACCGCGTTGATCGTGTTCTGGTCGACGCCGCCGGTGAGCGCCCGGCCGCCGTCCCACATCGGGTTGCAGTAGCCGTTGGACAGGATGAACGCGAGCGTGAACCACTTGACGCCGGTGGCGTTCTGGATCGTCTGCGGGCTCGGCGGGTTGCCCCAGCCGTTGTAGAGGTACGGCGCGACGGCCATCACGCCCGGCGACGGTGTCGTGTTCCCGGACGGGAGCGTCCACTGCTGGTTGGCCGTGCTCGCGCACGTCCAGATCTGCAGCCGCGTCCCGTTCGCGCTGGAGTTGCCGGTCGCGTCGAGGCACTTGCCCGAACCGGTGTTGACCAGGTTCTTCGCCGCGTTGGCCGTCCACTTCTGGGCGGTGGAGCCGTTGCAGTCCCAGAGCTGGACCGTCGTGCCGTTCGCGGTGCCCGCGCTGGTGACGTCCAGGCACTTGCCCAGCGCCTGCAGGGATCCGTCGGAGCCGACTGTCCACTGTTGGGCGTTGGTGCCGTTGCAGTCGTACAGCTGGATCGCCGTGCCGTTCGCGGTGCTCGCCGCGCTGACGTCGAGGCACTTGCCGCCGATGCCGGTGATCGGACCGGTCGCCGCCTGCGCGACGCCCGGGGCGAGCACCAGCGCCGACGCCGCTGCTACGAGAGCACCGAATGCTGCGAGTTTCTTCATGCGGGCACGTTCCACTTCTGGTTGGCGGCGCCGGTGCAGGTCCAGATCTGCAGCCGGGTGCCGTTGGCGCTGGTGTTGCCGGTCGCGTCGACGCACTTGTTCGAACCCGCGCCGACGAGGTCCTTGGCCGCGGTGGCCGCCCATCGCTGGTTGGCGGTGCCGCCGCAGTCCCAGAGCTGCAGCTGCGCACCGTCCGCTGTGGACTGACCGGTCACGTCGAGGCACTTGCCGAGCGCTTTCAGGGTTCCGTCGGTGCCGACGGTCCACTGCTGGGCGTTGGAGCCGTTGCAGTCGTAGAGCTGGACCGCTGTGCCGTTGGCGCTGCTGGCACCTGCGACGTCGATGCACTTGCCGCCGAGGCCGGTGATCGGGCCGGTCTTGCCGGTGGTGCCGCCGCTGCCCTGGGTGCCGTTCCAGGTGAACGTCGCCGACGTGTGGCCGGGCAGGGTGTAGGTGAACGACGAGTTGCCCCAGTTCACGCGCACGCTTTGGTTGCCCGTGCCGGAGTTGTACGCGATCAGCGCCTTCGAGCCGTCCGGGTTCTTCCAGGCGACGTTGCGCACGGTCGAGTTGTCGTTCGAGTCGATCCGGTACGCGCCGGGCTTCACGAACTTCGTCAGGTGGCCCATCGTGTAGTACTCGACGGTGTAGTCGACCTGCCCGCTGCGCGAGTCTCCGTTGTGGACGGTGATCAAGCCGGTGCAGGTGCCGCAGCCGCCGTTGTGCGGGCCCATGTTCTGGTCGACGCCGAGGCTCCACTTCACGAAGCTCTTCGACCAGTTGCGCGTGTAGTCGACGATGTTGTTCATGTCCTCGGCCTGCTGGTTCGAGATCCAGGTGCCGCCGGAGTGCTCGGTCGAGTAGGCGTTGACGTTCGGGTACTGGTTGTGCGTGGTCGTCTGCTGCGCGATGTTGCCGCCGTACCCGTGCCAGGCGACGCCGCCGAAGTTCGGGTGGTTGCGGATCGCCGAGTCGTCCAGGGTGGGCGCGCCGTAGGAGGCGTAGGTGTCCCAGTTCCAGTCGAGTGCGAGGACCTTTGTGGACAGTCCGGCGCCCTGCAGTGCGGGCAGCAGGTTGTTCTTCGCGAAGTACGCGAGCCCGGCGCCGTTCCAGTTGGTCGACGGGTAGCTCGCGCAGCACGTCGGCTCGTTCTGCATCGAGACGTAGTCGATCGGCACGCCCGCGGCCTGGTAGGCCTGGAGGTACTTGACGAAGTACTGCGCGTAGGCCGGGTAGTACTGCGACTCGACCCAGCCGAGCAGGTAGCTGTCGTTGTCCTTCATCCACGGCGGCGCGCTCCACGGCGACGCCATGATCTTGGCCTGCGGGTTGAGCTGCTTGGCCTGCTTGGTCAGCGGCAGCACGTCGGCCTGGTCGTGGGCGATCGAGAAGTGCGTCAGGTTCGGGTCGGTCTGGCCGGCCGGCATGTCGTCGAAGGTGTAGCTGTAGCGGGCCAGGTCGGACGCGCCGAGCGGGTTGCGGATGAAGCTCAGCCCGATGCCGGTGTTCGGGTCGAACAGCTTGCGCATCGTGTCGTCGCGGGTCGCCTGGGACAGGGCCCCGCTGGAGTTCATCAACCAGGCCGCGGTGTCCGTAAAGGACGCTCCGCCGCCTTCGAACTGCTGGTAGGTGGTGTTTTCGTTGATGTTGATGGTCACGCCACCGGTTCCGGTGCCCGAGGCGAACGTCACCGGTGTCTGCTGCTGCAGGCCGCGGGTGACCGTCCGGCCGCCGGCGTCGCTGGTGGTGGTGAGCCAGACGTTCACGGTTTCGCCCGCGGCCTGCGCGGGTGCGGCGAAGGTGGCCGCGGCGAGCGCGGTCACGCCGATCAGGGTGAGCAGTTTCTTCATGGCAGCGTCCACTTCTGGTTCGTCCCGGTGCCGCAGGTCCAGATCTGGAGCCGGGTCCCGTTGGCGCTCGAGTTGCCGGTGGCGTCGAGGCACTTTCCGGAGCCGGCGTTCACGAGGTTGCGTGACCCGTTGGGCGACCACTTCTGCGCGGCGGAACCGTTGCAGTCCCACAGCTGGGTCGGCGTGCCGTTGGCGGTGCCGGCGCTGGTGACGTCGAGGCACTTGCCGAGCGCTTTCACGGTTCCGTCGCTGCCGACTGTCCACTGTTGAGCGGTGGTGCCGTTGCAGTCGTACAGCTGGACGGCGGTGCCGTTGGCGTTGTTCGCGCCGGCGACGTCGACGCACTTGCCACCGATGCCGGTGATCTGCCCGGCGTTCTGCGTGGGCGGCGTCGTGGTGCCGCCGGCGAACTGCGTCGCGACCTGCTCGCCGAGGCTCGTGGCGTTCGCGTAGTTCTCGATCGGGTCGACGTGCGTGTTCGGGAACACGATGTACGTCACCGGGCCCTCGGTGCCGCCGTTGGACGGGTCCGGGTTGATGCCGAGGTTGACGGCGGTCGCGTAGGACGCCTCACCGATGATGCTCGTCGGGCCGGTGTCGCCGACGACGGCGTAGGTGACCTGGTTGTTGTAGATCACCGCCACGACCGAACCGCCGTCGATGCCGTAGTTGCGGTAGTCCCAGGTGGACGTTGGTTGCGGCAGGACGATGTACGGCAGCTGGGCCGCGTTCAGCGGCTGGTCGGTCGAGGTGTGGAACGCGGTGTCGGGGTAGAAGCAGCAGTCGGTGTTCTCGTTGCACTGGGTCGTCCGGACACCGTCGCAGTCGATGTCCATGTCGGCGGTGAAGAACACCGCGCCGCCCGACTGGCAGACGGGCACGGTCGCCGTGCCGCCTTCGTCGAAGGAGTACTTGCCGTTCGAGATCTGCTGACAGGTCTGCGTCTTCGCGAGCAGCTGGCTCGCCGACGGTCCTGCCTCGACGGCGGCTTGGGCGGAGCCGGTGGTGAGGAAGGAAAGCGCTAACAGGGCACACCCCATTAGCGCGACGAGGAATCGTCGCACTGGGATTCTCCTTGTGGGGGAAGGAAAGAGTGCCGGGTAGGCGGACCGGGCGGGGTCCGCCTACCCGAGGGGACGGATCAGGGAGTGGTCCACTTCTGGTTGGCGCCACCGCCGCAGGTCCAGATCTGCAGGCGGGTGCCGTTCGCGGAGCTGTTGCCGGTGGCGTCGAGGCACTTGTTCGCGTTGGGGTTCACGATGTCCTTCGCGCCGGTCACGACCCATTGCTGGGCACCGGTTCCGTTGCAGTCGTAGAGCTGCACGGGTGTCCCGTCGGCGGTGCCCGCCGCGCTGACGTCCATGCACTTGCCGAGGGCGCGGATCGTGCCGTCGGTGCCGATGGTCCAGTTCTGCGCCGCGTTGTTGTTGCAGTCGGTGATCTGGATCGGCGTGCCGTTGGCGGTGTTCGCGCCGGCGACGTCGACGCACTTGCCGCCGATGCCGGTGATCCGCCCGGTGCGCCCGCCCGGGGTGCCGCCGCCGGTGTCGTTGGTGACGTGGACGTAGTCGACGACCAGCTGCTGCGGGAACTGCGTGCTGCTGTTCGGGTCGCCGGGCCAGTACCCGCCGACGGCGAGGTTGAGGATGATGAAGAAGTTGTGGTCGTAGACCCAGCGGTTGCCGTTCAGGTCGGACGGTGTGCGCGTCTGGTAGAGGTTGCCGTCGACGTACCACTTGATCTGGTTGGGCGACCAGTCGACGGCGTAGGTGTGGAAGTCGTCGGAGAAGTTCGGGCCGTTGTAGGCCGCGCCGATGCCGCCGGAGCCGGAGTAACCGGGGCCGTGGATGGTGCCGTGCACGGTGTTCGGCTCGAACCCGACGTTCTCCATGATGTCGATCTCGCCGTCGGTCGGCCAGTTGCCGCCGCCGAGCATCCAGAACGCGGGCCACATGCCTTGGCCGCGCGGCAGCTTCATACGCGTCTCGAAGTGGCCGTAGGCCTGGCTGAACTTGCCGGCGGTGTTCAGCCGCGCGGAGGTGTACTCGCAGCGGCCGTACCAGCAGTTGTAGTTGCCGGGGTTTTCCTTCTTGGCGGTGATGACGAGGTGGCCCTGGCCGTCGAGCTGGGCGTTGCTGGTGCCGGAGGTGTAGTACTGCCGCTCGTGGTTGTTGACGTTGTCGCCGGTTTCGAGCTGCCACTTCGACCCGTCGACGGCGGCGCCCGCGGGGCCGTTGAAGTCGTCGGTGAAGGTGGCGGCGGCTTCGGCTGCCACTGGGGCCAGGACCTGCTGGCCGAGGAGGAGCAGGGAGGCCGCGGCGAAGAGCGCGGCTGTTCTCTTTCGGGCTTTTCGGAATGAGGTGGACATCGTTGTCGCCTCTCTCACCGTTGGGGGGAACGGCGTTCCGCGCGCAGCACGGAACGCGGGGAGGGGAGGTGGTCTCGCATGCCGGGGCGGCGGCAGGCGCGACCGATCAGCCGGTGCTCGCGGTCCTGGGCGGGGTCGGACTTGGCGGGCGACGACGGGCGCTTTGTTGTGCCTGGCAACAAAGTATGCATGGTCCAGACAAGGTGGGCAACCGTCGGCCGGTCATTTTTTTTCAACCCGAATTAAGGGTGGGTGGGTGACCGGGGATCTCGTTGCGGTGCTGGTGGGGGTGGTTCCCGGTCAGCGGGGCATGGGTGTTGTGGCCTGGCTTGGGCAGTGTTCGGTGCCCTGCGGCTTCGCGTTCGCGCTCGGCGTCTCGTGCTCGCTTGCTGTGGAGCCTTGCCGGCGGGTCGGTCATCCACAGGGGTGGCGTGTTGTGGACAACCGGGGGCGGCCGGGTGGCTTTCCGGTGTTTTCGTCGGGGGGTCTCGATACGCTGGAGCGGGGTGGATCCCCCGGGGAGGGCGGGCCCTGCTCGGTGATCCGTGGTGGGACTTCCGGCACCCCGAAGCTCCATGGCCCACTTCCGGCACCCCGAAGCCCTGTTGCGCGCTTTCAGCACCCCGAAGCTGCGGTTCGTAGCCCTCCGGCACCCCGAAGCCCTCATTGTGACTACGGCCGGCAACACCGCGTCAAGGCGGGAAAGATGCCTTGACCCGGCGTTGCCGGCCGTGTTCTGGCTTCGGATCGGGGTGCGGGGGAGTCTGGGTCCTCGACCGTGCCCGTTCTCGGCTTCCCCTTGCGTCTGGAGTCTGGCGAGGGCTGGTCGCGCTCGCTCAGGCTGCGTCCGAGTTCGGTGCCCCTGGCTTGGCCAGCTTCGACGTCGCTCCCTGCTCCAGCAGGTCCGCCACCGGTAATGTTGCCGCTCCTGTTGCCACCGCGTCCAACCCCAGGGATCCCAGCTGGATCGATGTCTGGCTGAACGGGTGCCGCAACGCGTGCTCGCCGGCCGCCGAGCGGATCCTCGGCAGCAGCTGCTCGCCCAGCGCCAACCCCGCCCACCCGCCGATCACTATCCGCTCCGGGTTGAACAAGTTGATCAAGTTCGCGATCCCGGCCCCCAGGTAGCCGGCCGTCTCGTCCAGTACCCGCGCCGCCGTCTTGGAGCGGGGGGCCGCCTCCAGCAGGGCCGCGAACTGGGCCTGCTCGTCCTCGCCCGGTACTTCCTTCCCCCGCGCCTTGCGATACCTCGCCAGCACTCCGCCCGCGCCGATGTACGCCTCCAGGCACCCCAGCGCGCCGCAGCGGCACTGCTGCCCGCCGTACGCGATCGTTGTGTGGCCCCACTCGCCCGCGCTGCTCGTCGACCCCCGGTACGTCGTTCCGTCCGTCACCACCGCCGCGCCCACGCCCGAACCGATCAGCGCTATCACCGCGTGACGCGCTCCGCGGCCCGCGCCGAACCACATCTCCGCCTGGCCCTGGGTCTTCGCTCCGTTGTCCACGAACAGCGGGAGCGACACCCCCGCGTCCTGCAACAGCGACACCAGCGGTACCGCGTCCCAGCCGACCGTCGGCGCGTGGACCAGGACCCTCGCTCCCTGCTCGACCGTGCCCGGGACGCCGATGCCCACGCCCAGCACCGCCGACTCGTCGATGCCCGCGCTCGCGAACACCTCGCGCAGCCCCGATGTCACCTGCTCGACCGCCGTTGCCGGGTCCGGGGCCTTCGGGAGGGGGTGGTCCACCGTGGCCAGGCGGGTCATCGCCAGGTCGAACAGCTCCACCTTGACGCCCGTTTCGCCGATGTCCACACCTGCGACGTGCCCGTACGCCGGGTCGACGCGCAGCAGTACCCGGGGCCGGCCGCCGTCCGACTCGACCTGGCCCGCCTCCGTGATCAGGCGCTCTTCGCCCAGTTCTGCCGTCACATTGCTGACCGTCGCCGCACTCAATCCGGTGAGCTGGCTCAGTTCGTGCCGCGACAGCGGGCCGTCGAAGTACAGTTTCGACAGCAGCAGGGAACGGTTGTGCCGCCGCAGATCACGGACGGTGGTGCGCTTGCTCGCCATGGGCAACCCATCTGAAGCTCTTACCGGCTGCGACCAGGATGCCTGATCACCCTAAGTTGTGGCTATGTATTAAGTGGTGAACTAAGTCCCGAACCCATAGTGACATGGGCGGTGTCTGGCACAATCGCCCAGGTGACCCAGGTGGTACGCCAGACAACTCGAGACCTCCGGCGGCACAACCGCGCGGCACTCCTGTCCTCCCTCTACCTCCGCGGTCCCGTCAGCAGGCTGGAACTAGTAGCTGAATCGGGACTTTCGGCCGCCACCGTTACCAACGTCGTCTCCGAGCTCATCGCCGACGGCGTCGTCGCGGAAGCCGGCTCGGTCGAATCCGACGGCGGGCGGCCGCGGACGCTGCTGGCCGTGCGGCCGGACTTCGGGCACGTCGTCGGCGTCGACGTCGGCGAGACGCACGTCGAGGTCGGCCTGTTCGACTGCGCGCTCGGGACGCTCGGCACGGTCCGCCACCCGCTCGTCGGCACCCGGCTCGATCCGGACGAAGTGGCCGGTTTGGTGCGAACCGGCATCGCGGAAGTGCTCGAAGGGCGCGAACCGGACGCGGTGTTCGGCGTCGGCATCGGCGTGCCCGGTGCGGTCCGCGACGGCGGGATCGTGCACGCGCCCACCCTCGGCTGGCGCGGCGTCGCCTTCGCCGACCTGATCCACCCGCACATCTCGGCGCCCCTCCACCTGGACAACCGCGCCCGCACGCTCGGTCAGGTGGAGGCCTGGCGCGGCGCCGGCCGGGGCGCCGGACGCGCCATCGTCGCCCTGCTCGGCGTGGGGGTCGGAGCCGCCGTCGCGACCGCCGGGCCGTCGCACCCCGGCATCACCACCAGCGAGTGGGGCCACACCGTCGTCAAGGCGGCCGGCGCCGCCTGCCGGTGCGGCTCGCACGGCTGCCTGGAGGCCTACGTCGGCACCGAGGCGGTCGTCCGGCACTACGCCGACCGCGTCGGCAAGCAACCGGTCATCGGGGACGAAAGCGACAACGAGCTGGCCCGGATCGTCGAGGAAGCCCGCGACGAGGGTCCCGCCGCCGACGTCCTCGCCGAGACCGGCGAGTACCTGGGGATCGGCATCGCGAACCTGATCAACCTGCTCAGCCCGGACCGGGTGGTGCTCTCCGGCTCGGCGGGGGCGATCATGGGACCGGCGATCCTGCCCGCCGTGCGCGACGCGGTGGGCCGGCACGCGCTCGACTACCTGGCCGGGCGCACCGAGGTCGTCCTCGGCAGCCTCGGGCCGGACGCGGTCGCGCTCGGCGCGGCCACCCTGCCCATCGCGCAGCTGCTCGCGAACGGCGGCCGGACCGGCTGATTTCCTTGCGTCGCAAGGAGTAGTCATCGCAACAGGTCCAGACCGCCAGTTCTTTTATTACTTAAACTTAGGCACAAAACGTTACCGCCGTGTTATTGACGTGACCCGAGTCACCCGGGTTGACTTCTGGGCGTCGTTCGGTCGCCGGCGGTCGGGGCTCGCTACCAGTCGACACTTACGCACGTCGTCGATGACTAGGAGGAACGATGCGAGTCAAGCGCTCCATCGTCGCAGCGCTCGTGGCCGTGATGGCCCTCGGAGGCCTGACCGCGTGTTCGGGCGGCAGCTCGAACGCCGCGCAGAGCAACCCGGACCAGGTGCTCAACGTGGGCAAGCCCGACGGCCCGCAGTCCGAGAACAACAACCCGTTCCTCGAGACGTCCGCCCTGTCGAACATGGGGTACCGGTGGATGATCTACGAGCCCCTCGTCATGCACAACCGCGTCAAGCCGCAGGAACCCGGCAAGCCGTGGCTGGCGACGAAGTGGGACTGGTCGGACAACTACAAGAAGCTGGTCCTGACCGTCCGTGACGGCGTCAAGTTCTCCGACAACCAGCCGATGACCGCCGAGGACGTCGCCTACACGTTCCAGCTGCTGCGCGACAACAAGGCGCTGAACGTCGACGCCGTGCCGTACAAGGACATCGCCGCGGCCGGCAACCAGGTGACGCTGGGCTTCGAGACCTCGCAGTTCGTCAACCAGCTCAAGATCCTGCAGACGCTCGTCGTGCCCAAGCACGTCTGGCAGTCCGTGAAGGACCCGGCCCTCGACACCGTGAAGAACCCGATCGGCACCGGGCCGTACACGCTCAAGTCGTTCACGCCGCAGACGATGATCGTCACCCGCCGCGACGCCGGCTACTGGCAGGAAGCGCCGAAGGTCAAGGAGATCCGCTACACCTCCTACACCGACAACAACGCGCAGGTCGCGGCGCTGGTCAGCGGGGCGTCGGAGTGGAGCTTCGTCTTCATCCCGAACTACAAGGCCGTCTACACGAACAAGGACCCGCAGCACTACAAGCTGTGGTTCCCGGCGCAGCTGGCCGTGCACGGCCTGTGGTTCAACACCGAGAAGGCGCCGTGGAACGACGCGAAGCTGCGCCAGGCGGTTAACAAGGTGATCAACCGCGACGACATCTTCAACCAGGGCGAGGCCGGCTACTTCTACCCGAAGAACGACCAGGTCACCGGCATTCCGACGCCGGCGGGCGACCCGTTCATCGCGCCGCAGTACAAGGGCCAGACGGTTCAGGTCGACGTCCCGGGCGCGAAGTCGCTGCTGACCGGTGCGGGCTACAAGTTCAACGGCGACAAGCTGGCCGACCCGAGCGGCAAGCCGGTCACGATCAAGCTGACCGTCCCGTCCGGCTGGTCGGACTACATCACCGACCTGGAGATCATCAAGGACAACCTGGCGCAGATCGGCATCACCGCCACGGTCGAGAAGATGAACCAGGACGCGTGGATCAAGTCGGTCGACACCGGTGACTTCGAAGGCTTGATGCACTGGACCAACGACGGTGCGACGCCGTACGACATGTACCGCGACGTCATGGACGGCAACCGCTACAAGCCGACCGGCCAGGGTGGCATCAACGGCAACTACGGCCGCTTCAAGAACGACGAGGCGACCAAGGCGCTCGAGACCTACGCCAACGCCGAGGACGACGCGTCCCGCACCGCCGCGATGGCGACGCTGCAGAAGATCATGATCGACCAGCAGCCGATGGTCCCGACCTCGGCGGCCAACTCCGGTGGCGAGTACAGCACGAAGAACTGGGTCGGCTGGCCGGACGAGGCCAACCCGTACGGCCCGGCGCAGCCCACGCTGCGCAACGCGCTCGACATCGTCCTGCACCTGAAGCCCGCGGCCTGATGGCGGATTCAGTCATGACGGAGACCGGGGACGGCCGCGGCGACGCGGCCGCTCCGGCCCCCTCCGACCCCATCGCCGTCGGGTCGGAGGGGGACCTCCCCGTCGTTCTGGAGGCGGCGGGGCTCACGAAGCACTTCCCCGTGCGACGGCGTGGACGCGCGGCCCTCACCGGTCCGAAGCGCGCCGTCCAGGCCGTCGACGACGTCACCCTGACGCTGCGGCGGGGCCGGGTCACCGCGCTGGTCGGCGAGTCCGGTTCGGGCAAGTCGACCGTCGCCCGCCTGCTCGCGGGCCTCTACCCGCGGACCGGCGGCGACATCCGGCTGCACGGCGAGACCGTGAACGTCAAGCACGGCCGGACGTTCCGCGCGTACGCCCGGCAGGTCCAGATGATCTTCCAGGACCCGTTCGCGTCGCTGAACCCGGTGCACACCGTGCGGTACCACCTGACGCGGGCGCTGAAGATCCACGGCCGGGCGGGCGACGACCTCGAGAAGTCGTTGCACGAACTGCTTTCCCGCGTCCAGCTGACGCCGCCCGAGCGGTACATCGACAAGTTCCCGCACGAGCTGTCCGGCGGGCAGCGCCAGCGCGTCGCGATCGCGCGGGCGCTCGGGGCCGACCCGGAGGCGCTGCTGGCCGACGAGCCGGTGTCCATGTTGGACGTCTCCATCCGGCTCGGCGTGCTGAACCTGCTGCGGGACCTCAAAGAGCGCCTCCACCTGGCGATCCTGTACATCACCCACGACATCGCGTCGGCGCGCTACTTCGCCGACGAGACGATGGTGATGTACGCCGGCCGGATGGTCGAGGGCGGCGACAGCGAAACCATCACGCAGCACCCGGCGCACCCGTACACGCGGCTGCTCATCGACTCCGCACCCGACCCCGACCGGATCGCGGGCGGAGCCGACCCGGCTGTGGACAACCCGCACTTTCACGTGAAAGTGCCGGGCCCGGGTGTGGACAACCCGCACTTTCACGTGAAAGTGCCGGATTCGGGTGGTGAGCCGCCGAGCCTGATCGACCCGCCGTCCGGTTGTCGGTTCCACCCGCGCTGCCCGGTGGCGATGGAGCGGTGCAAGACCGACCTGCCGCCGCGGTTCGAGGTCGACGACGCGCCCGGCCACTGGGCCGCGTGCTGGCTGTACGACGGGGCCGCCCGATGAGGTACCTGCTGCAACGGCTGGCCTTCTACGTCTTCACGGCCTGGGCCGCCGTCACCATCAACTTCTTCATCCCGCGGATGATCCCGGGCGACCCGGTGCAGTCGCTGATCGCGAAGAACCAGGGCATGATCAGCCAGGACGCGGTCCAGTCGCTGTACGTCCTCTTCGGACTCGACAAGAACGAAAGCCTGATCTCCCAGTACTTCGACTACTGGGGCCAACTCTTCCGCGGCGACCTCGGGATCTCGTTCACGTTCTTCCCGACGCCGGTGTCCGACCTGCTGAGCGACAGTCTGCCGTGGACGATCATCCTGGTCGGCATCACGACGATCGTCGGCTTCGCGCTCGGCACCGGGCTCGGCGTGGTCGCCGGCTGGAAGCGCGGCTCGTGGGTCGACGGCCTGCTGCCGGTGACGACGTTCCTCTCGTCGATCCCGTACTTCTGGCTCGGCCTGATCGCGCTGACGCTGCTGGCCGGCCCGGGCAGCTTCTTCCCGTCGTCCGGCGGCTACGACCCGGGCACCATCCCGGGCTGGGACGGCACGTTCATCGGCAGCGCGATCCAGCACAGCCTGCTGCCCGCGCTGACCATCCTGATCAGCTCGATGGGCAGCTGGATCCTGGGCATGCGCAACATGATGGTCACCGTCGCGTCGGAGGACTACGTCACGGTCGCGCACGCCAAGGGCCTGCCCGAGCGCCGGGTGATGGTCGGGTACGCGGCGCGCAACGCGCTGCTGCCCAGTGTGTCCGGCTTCGCGCTGGCGCTGGGGTTCATCGTGGGCGGCACGCTGCTGGTGGAGATCGTCTTCTCCTACCCGGGCGTCGGCTACCAGCTGTTCCAGGCGGTCGGTTCGCAGGACTACCCGCTGATGCAGGGCATCTTCCTGATCATCACGCTGTCGGTGCTGGTGGCGAACCTCTTCGCCGACGTCGCCTACCTCGCGCTCGACCCGCGCACCCGGAAGGAGGGCTGACATGGCCGTACCCGCGGCGGACGTCAAAGCCGCCCAGGCCCTCCCCGTCGACGCGATCGCCGGGCGCGCGAAGCGGCGCCGGTTCCGGTTCCTGACCGGCGGCAAGACGGTCACCGGCCTCGCCGTCATCGTCTTCTTCGTGGTGATCGCGGTCATCGGCGACTGGATCGCGCCGTACGACCCGTCGGCGCGCAGCAACGACCTGATGGAAGCGCCGTCGGGCCGGCACTGGTTCGGCACGACCCACCTCGGCCAGGACATCTTCAGCCAGGTCGTGGTCGGCACCCGCAGCGTCATGCTGGTCGGGCTGACCGCCGGGATCGTGGCGACGATCCTCGCGGTGCTCGTCGGCGTGACGTCCGGGTACCTCGGCGGGACGCCTGGCGAAGGGCTCTCCGCACTGTCCAATGTGTTCCTGGTGATCCCGGCGCTGCCGCTGATCATCATCATCGGCAGCGCGGTGCCCACCGGCGGCGACTACCTGGTGGCCGTCATCATCGGCTTCACGTCGTGGGCGTGGGGCGCGCGGGTCCTCAGAGCGCAGACACTTTCGTTGCGCGGCCGGGAATACGTCGAGGCGGCGCGGGCGACCGGCGAGTCGACGTGGCGGATCATCTTCTTCGAGATCCTGCCGAACCTGACCGCGGTGATCGCGTCCAGCTTCGTCGGCACGGTGATCTTCGCGGTGATGTCGGAGATCACGCTCGCGTTCGTCGGCGTCTCGGGCCTGTCCAACTGGAACTGGGGCACGATCCTGTTCTGGGCGCAGAGCCAGCAGGCCCTCGCGCAGGGCGCGTGGTGGTGGTTCGTGCCGGCCGGGCTGGCGATCGCGTTCCTCGGCACCGCGCTGTCCCTGCTCAACTTCGGCATCGACGAGTTCGTCAGCCCGCGGCTGCGCGGCAGCGGCAAGGCCCGCGTCAAGGGCGCCGACGGGCGGACGCATCGCATGCGCGTGGGCTTCACGCCCGTGCTCGGGCGGGAGGAACAGCCATGATGGACCCGGTCCTGGAGATCAAGGGCCTGGACGTCGACTACGGCGTCGGCGACGAGGCCGTGCGCGCGGTCCGGGACGTGCACCTGACGCTGCACCGCGGTGAAGTCCTCGGCCTGGCCGGGGAAAGCGGCAGCGGGAAGTCCACTTTGGCCTACGGGCTGACGCGGCTGCTCGCGCCGCCGGGTGTGATCCGCGGCGGCCAGGTGATCTACCACCCCGCGGACGGCGAGCCCTACGACGTCCTGAAGCTGACGGACAAGCAGCTGCGCGGCTTCCGCTGGGCGGAGACGTCCATCGTGTTCCAGGGTGCGATGAACTCGCTGAACCCGGTGCACAAGGTCGTCACGCAGCTGGTCGACGTCATCAAGGCGCACGACCCGAAGTCGACCCGGGTGAGCCGCGTGGCGCGGGCCCGCGACCTGCTCAAGCTGGTCGGGATTTCGGCCGACCGGCTGGAGGCGTATCCGCACCAGCTCTCCGGCGGCATGCGCCAGCGCGTGATGATCGCGATGGCGCTCGCGCTCGAACCGCGGATCGTCATCATGGACGAGCCGACGACCGCGCTCGACGTCGTCATGCAGCGGCAGATCCTGGGCCAGCTGGTGGAGCTGCGCGAACGGCTGGGCTTCTCGGTCCTGTTCATCACGCACGACCTTTCGCTGCTGGTCGAGTTCTCGGACCGGATCGCGATCATGTACGGCGGCCGGATCGTCGAGCAGGCACCGGCGGCCGACCTGTACAAGGACGCGCTGCACCCGTACAGCCACGGCCTGCTGAACTCGTTCCCCGCGCTGCGCGGGCCCCGGCGCGAGCTGGCCGGGATCCCGGGCTCGCCGCCGGACACGCGCGGGATGCCGGCCGGCTGCGCGTTCCACCCGCGGTGCCCCAAGGCCTTCGAACCGTGCGACTCGAAGGTGCCCGTGCTGGGCTTGCCCGGCGGCGAACCGTCGCGGGAAGTGGCTTGCTTCCTGCACCCGGTCGCGACCCCCTGAACGCCGTCTGTCCTATCCGGTCCCACTTGGAGGAGACCCGCCTTGACCGAGACCACCGCCGCGACCGCCGAACAGCAGGCGCTGATCGACTCCCTGCCGCCGGACTTCCGCTGGGGCGTCGCCACCGCCGCGTACCAGATCGAAGGCGCGGTCGCGGAAGACGGGCGCACTCCGTCCATCTGGGACACTTTCTGCCAGGTGCCGTGGGCGATCGACAACAACGACAACGGTGACGTGGCGTGCGACCACTACCACCGGATGCCCTCGGACATCGAGCTGGTGCGCGAGCTCGGGGCCGACACCTACCGGTTTTCGGTTGCGTGGCCCCGGGTCCAGCCGCGCGGCCGCGGCGGCGTCAACGAAGCCGGGATCGGGTTCTACGACCGGCTCGTCGACGAGACGCTGAGCCGCGGGATCACGCCGTGGCTGACGCTGTACCACTGGGACCTGCCGCAGGAGCTCGAAGACGCGGGCGGCTGGCCGGCGCGCGACACGGCGTACCGGTTCGCGGACTACGCGATGCTGGTGTTCGACCGGCTCAAGGACCGGGTCCGCCATTGGACGACGCTGAACGAGCCGTGGTGCTCGGCGATGCACGGGTACGTCCACGGCGTGATGGCGCCGGGGCGGCGGGACTACGCGGCGGGACTGCACGCGGTGCACCACCTGCTGCTGGGCCACGGGCTCGCGGTGCAGCGGATGCGCGAGGCGGCACCGGCGGACACGGAGTTCGGCATCACGCTGAACATGTGCACGGCGGACCCGGCGACGGACTCCCCGGAGGACGTCCGCGCGGCGCGTCAGGCCGACGGCCTCGGCGTCCGGATCTACCTGGACCCGCTGGTCCACGGCCGCTACCCGGCCGACGTGGTGGAGGACCTGGCTTCACGTGGGGTTCGTCTTCCGGTTCAGGATGGCGACCTGGAGGTGATTTCGACGCCGCTGGACTTCCTGGGCGTGAACTACTACTTCGGCCAGCAGTTCTCGGGCGTGGACGAGGCGGGCCGCGCGGTCGACGACGAGGGCGTCCCGGCATCGCGGGTGGTCCCGTTCGGCGAGCCGACGACGGCGATGGGCTGGGAGATCCTGCCGGGCAAGTTCACGGAGCTGCTGACGCGCCTGGGTCGCGACTACCCGGGGCTGCCGATGTACATCACGGAGAACGGCTCGGCGTTCGACGACGACCCGGACTCGTCGGGTTTCGTCCGCGACGAGCAGCGCACGGCTTACTTGGCGTCACACATCGCCGCGGTCGCGGCGGCTCGTGAGGCGGGTGCTGACGTGCGTGGGTACTTCGCTTGGTCCCTTTTGGACAACTTCGAGTGGGCGTACGGGTACGCGAAGCGGTTCGGGCTGATCCGGGTGGACTACGAGACGCAGGAGCGCACGATCAAGCAGAGCGGCTACTTCTACCGCGACACGGTGCGGCGCGTCCGCGGCAGCTGAGCAAGCTCACTCGATCGGGGGTGGGGTACGCCCCACCCCCGCGTCGGTGGTGCGCACCATGGTTCGCGCCGCTCGTCAACCCCTAACGTCGGCTGGGACGGAACCCGACGACGGAGGGGAATCATGGCAGTCCGAACTGCGGCCCGGCCCGTACCTCAGACGGCGCGAAAGGCCTGGTGGAGGCGGCCGTGGATCGGTCCGCTGGCCTTGCTCGTGCTGGCCTTCCTGTCCTTCTCGCTGCCCCCTTACCTGGCCCTCGACCCGGCCCAGTCGCGGGTGCCGCAGCCCGACGGCTTTCCGGCGCACTACTGGTTCCTCGTCGGGCACGTGATCTTCGGTTCGATCGCCATGGGCGGCGCGGTCCTGCAGATCTGGCCCTGGCTGCGGCGGACCCACCCGGTGATCCACCGCAACGTCGGCCGCGCGTACGTCTTCGCCGGCGTGCTGCCGTCCGGGCTGATGGCTCTCACGATCGGGTCGCAGAGCCCGTTCGGCCCGGTCACGCGCGTCAGCGACGTCCTCGCCGCGGTGTTGTGGATCGGCTGCACCATCGCCGGCTGGCGGGCGGTGCGCGAGCGGCGCTTCGGCGACCACCGCAAGTGGATGATCCGCAGCGTGACGCTGACCTTCTCGATCATCGTCAACCGGGTGATCTCGCCGATCGCGATGATCGTGCTGGAGCCGCAGATCCCGACCACGTTCGGGGGCAGCGAACTCGCCTACAGCCAGAGCGTCGGGGCCATCTCGGCTTGGGGTGGGCTGGCGTTCGCGGTGATCGTCAGCCAGCTGATCCTGGAGCACCGGCCCGCGCGGAAGCCAGCCAGCGTGCGATGATCGTCCGCTGGATCTCCGACGCCCCTTCGTAGATGCGCGGCGCTCGGACTTCGCGGTAGAGGTGCTCGAGCAGGTGCCCGCGTCGCAAGGCGCGGGCACCGTGCAGCTGGACCGCCGAGTCGACCACGAACTGGGCGGCCTCTGTCGCGAACAGCTTCGCCATCGCCGCGCGGCCGCCGAGGTTCGGCTCGCCCGCGTCGTACGCTCCCGCGGCCGCGTAGACCAGCAGGCGTGCCGCCTCCGTGCGGGTGGCCATCTCCGCCAAAGCGTGCGCCACCGCTTGTTGCTTGATCAGGGGACCGCCGAACGCTTCCCGCTGACTCGTATGGGAAACAGTGGCGTCCAGCGCCGCCTGGGCCATTCCGACGGCGAACGCGCCGACGCTCGGGCGGAACAGGTCCAGCGTCCGCATCGCCACCGCGAACCCGCGGTTCTCCTCGCCGAGCAGCTCCTCGCGCCGGACCTCGACGCCGTCGAACGTCACCGTGCCGATCGGGTGCGGGCTCACCAGGTCGAGGTGCTCGCCGCCCAGGCCCGGGCGGTCGGCGGGGACGACGAACGCGCTCACCCCGCGCGAACCGGCGCCCGGGGTGGTGCGCGCGAACACCGTGTAGAAGTCGGCCTCGGGAGCGTTGGAGATCCACATCTTCGAGCCGGTCAGGCGCCAGCCGTCGCCGTCGGCTTCCGCGGCCAGGGACAGCGCCGCCGCGTCGGAACCCGCTTCCGGCTCCGTCAGCGCGAACGCCGCCACCGCGTCCCCGGCCGCGACCGCGGGCAGCCACTTCGCCACCTGACTGTCCTGTCCGGACTGCAGGATCGGGTAGCTTCCCAAGCCCTGCAACGCGAGCGCCGTCTCGGCCTCGGTGTTCACCGTGGCCAGGTTCTCCCGCAGGATGCACAGATCGGTCGCGGCCGCCTGGCGGGAAGGCGACCCCGAAGAGACGCCGGGGAAGAGCCGCGCGAGCAGGCCGAGCGCGCCCATCTCCTTGAGGAGCGGGCGGTTCACCGCACCCTCCACACCGGACTCGGCGAGCGGGCGCAGCTGCTCCGCGCCCAGCCGCCGCACCTCGGCGGCGAACGCCCGCTGGTCGGGGTCGAGGGTGAACGTCATGACGAAGCTCCCGGTCGCCAGCGGGCATGGGCGGTCCCCACCGGCCCGGAACGGACGAGGTCGAGGCGCGGCTCCGGTCCGTCGCTGCGGCCGGTCTGCGGCTTGCGGCTGCCGGCGGCGAACGGCTTCGGCCACGGCATCGGGTAGTCCTGCTCGGCCGCCGCGTGCAGCGTCCACTGTGGATCGTAAAGGTGGGTGCGGCCCAGTGCGCAGAGGTCCGCGCGGCCGGCCAGGATCAGCGAGTTGACGTCGTCGTACGACGAAATCGCGCCGACCGCGATCACCGCGATCCCGTACTCCTCGCCGATCTCGTTGCGGATCCGGTCCGCGTACGGCGTCTGGTAGCTGCGGCCGTACTGCGGGCGCTCCTCGCTGACGACCTGGCCGGTCGAGACGTCGATGCCCGCGGCGCCGTGGGACGCGAACGCGCGCGCGATCTCGACGGCTTCGTCGGCGTCGACGCCGCCCTCGCACCAGTCGGTCGCCGAGATCCGGACGGTCATCGGCCGCTCGGCGGGCCAGACCGCGCGGACGGCGTCGAAGACCTCCAAGGGGAACCGCAGCCGGTTCTCCAGCGAGCCGCCGTAGGCATCGGTCCGGTGGTTGGTCAGCGGCGAGAGGAACGACGAAAGCAGATAGCCGTGCGCGCAGTGCAGTTCCAGGACGTCGAACCCGGCGCGGGCGGCCGCTCGCGCGCACTCGACGAACTGGTCTCGGATTTCCGAAAGCTCCGATGTGGACAGTTCACGCGGCACCTGGTTCCGCGAGGAGTACGGCAACGCCGAAGGGGCGCAGACTTCCCAGTTGCCAGAGGGGAGCGGCTCGTCGATGCCGTCCCACATCAGCTTCGTCGAACCCTTGCGCCCCGAGTGTCCCAATTGGACACCGATGCGCGCCGGGGATTGCGCGTGCACGAAGTCGACGACGCGCTTCCAGGCCGCTTCCTGTTCGGCGGTGTACAACCCGCCGCAACCGGGCGTGATCCGGCCTTCGGGAGAAACGCACACCATCTCGGTCATCACCAGCCCGGCGCCGCCGAGGGCCTTGCTGCCCAGGTGCACCAGGTGGAAGTCACCCGGGACACCGTCGACCGCGGAGTACATGTCCATCGGGGACACGACGATCCGGTTCGGCAGCTCCAGCCCACCGAGCTTGAAAGGCTGGAACATCGGCGGCCGCGACGTCGTCCCCAGCGACCGCGCGAACCAGTGGTCCAGCTCGGCGGCGAACTCCGGGTCGCGCAGGCGGAGGTTGTCGTGGGTGACCCGGCGGCTGCGCGTGAGGAGGTTGAACGCGAACTGCGGCGGCTCCTGGTGCGTGTACTGCGCGATGTTTTCGAACCACTCCAGGCTCGCCTGCGCCGCCCGCTGCGTCGACTGGACGACCGGGCGGCGCTCCAGCTCGTACGCCTTCAGCGCCTCGGCGACGCCGTCGTTTTCGTGCAGGCACGCGGCGAGCGCGAGCGCGTCCTCCATCGCCAGCTTCGTGCCGGAGCCGATCGAGAAGTGCGCGGTGTGCGCGGCGTCGCCGAGCAGGACGACGTTGTCGTGCACCCACGTCTCGCAGCGGACGGTGCCGAACGAGACCCACTTCGAGTTGTTCGCCATGACCTGGTGGTCGCCGAGGACGTCGGCGCACAGCTCGCGGATCAGCGCGATGGACTTCTCGTCGCTCTGGCCGGGCGGCAGCGAGGTCGACGCGATCGGCCCGAACGTCCGCTGCCAGACGTCCTCCTGCACCTCGAGGATGAACGTGCTGCCGTCGCGGCCGTACGGGTAGCCGTGGATCTGCATGATCCCGGCCGGCGTCTCGAGGACGTAGAACTTGAAGGCGTCGAACACCAGGTCCGTGCCCAGCCAGATGTACCGGCACCGGCGGGTTTCGACGCTCGGCCGGAACGTCTCGGCGTGCCGGGCCCGGATCGCCGAGTTGACGCCGTCGGCGGCGATGACCAGGTCGTAGCCCGAGAGGTCGGCCGGCGCCTCTTCGCGGAAGTGCAGGCCGACGCCGAGCTCGGCGCAGCGGCTCTGCAGGATGCCGAGCAGGCGCTTGCGGCTCATCGCGGCGAAGCCGTGGCCGCCCGAGGTGGTGACCGTGCCGCGGTAGTGGACGTCGATGTCGTCCCACCGGGCGAACTCGGCCTTCATGGCCTCGTGGACCGCCGCGTCGGCGTGCTCGATGCCGCCGAGCGTCTCGTCGGAGAACACGACGCCGAAGCCGAACGTGTCGTCCGGCGCGTTGCGTTCCCAGACGGTGATTTCGTGACCGGGACCGAGCTGCTTCGCCAGCGCGGCGAAGTACAGACCCGCCGGGCCGCCACCGATGACCGCGATACGCACGTCGTCGAGGATATGTCGTCACCGGTACGACCGTCAATAACGCGAAAGATGGCGTACGGTGTGCCGCATGGAACGCATCAACCCGCCGGAGCTGGGCAAGCCGTCCGGGTTCTCGCACGCGGTCGTGGCCGAGGGCCGGGTCGTCTTCCTCGCCGGCCAGACGGCGCTGGACGCGTCGAACAAGATCGTCGGCGACGGGGTCGTCGAGCAGTTCGAGCGCGCGCTCGGCAACCTGCTGACGTCACTGCGCGCGGCCGGCGGCACGCCGAAGGACCTGTGCAGCGTGACGATCTACATCGTCGACATGGCGGACTACCGCGCCCACGCGCGCGAGATCGGCGCGGTGTGGAAGCGGCTCGCGGGCACGGAGTACCCGGCGATGGCCGGCATCGGCGTCGCGCGGCTGTGGGACGAGGAGGCCTTGGTCGAGGTGCAGGGCTTCGCGGTCGTCAGCCGAAGTTGATCGACTTCGCGACGAACGCGCGGGCCGGGTCTTCGAGCTGCGCGTGCAGTTGGAAGAACAGGTCGGCCGCGCGGATGCCGGACCAGTCGCGGGGCAGGAACTCCGCGGGCAGACCGGGGTCGAGGTAGGGCATCCGCCGCCAGCCGGTCAGGACGCGGACGTAGTCGGCGAAGGCCTGCTCGTCGGTCACGGACTTGCGGCGCAGCGCGGGGCCGTGCTCGTCGAGGAACGTCGTGTAGAGGTCGTCGAGCCGGTCGAGGTCCCACCAGTCGCGGACTTTCGCCCGGACGTCGCCGAAGGCCAGGTGGTCGGCGCGGAACAGGTCGGCGTACCCGGCCAGGCCGAGCCGGGTGAGCGCTTCCTCGGTCGCCGCGTGCAGGTGGGCGGGGGCGATCCAGACGCCCGAAGCGGCCGTGCCGAAGCCCATCCGGGCGAGCTGGGTGCGCAGCAGGTGGCGCTTGTGCCGTTCGGTCTCCGGCACCGAGAACACCGCGAGCAGCCAGCCGTCGGCCGGCGTCGCGCGCCCGCGGCGGAAGATCCGCTCGTCACCTTCGCGCAGGATCTCGCGGGCGTCGTCGGAGAGCTCGTAGCCGGCGGTCGCGCCGCGGCGGACGGCTTCGAGGATCCCGCGCCGCTTCAGCCGCGAGATCGACGAGCGCACGGCAGGCTCGTCGACGCCGACGGCGGCGAGCAGGTCGATCAGCGAGGCGACCGAGAGCCAGCCGCCCTCGGTGCGCGAGTAGAGGCCGTACACCGTCACGATGAGCTGGCGAGGCTGGGCCGCACGGCCGGAGCCGTCCAGTTCGGTTGCCTCGGGTACGGCCGTCATCGGGCCACAATAACGCCTGGGCGGCCTGCCGGGATACGCCTCCCGGAGCCCCTTCGGGTGCCCTGAGGGGCACGAACCGCGCGATGCCGTAACCACCGCGGCCGGCGGCCCGACTTCTCCGGCAAGGCGTCCGCGGATCCCGGCGACCCGCCCGTCGACAGGAGGACGACCATGCCCACGAGCCAGAACGGCTATTCGGCCCCGATCACCCCGGTGAACCGAGCCCTGCCGGGCGGCGAGGTGGAGCTTCGCGCCGGCCCGGCCGGTGACCTGCTGGTGTGGGTGGGCCGCCAGTTCCACGCGCTGGTCGAGCCCCTGGCCTGGCCCGGCTGCTGGGGCTACGCCAACCGCAACGTGATCGGGTCCACCGACCTGTCCAACCACGCCAGCGGAACCGCACTCGACCTCAACGCCCCGGCGCACCCGCTCGGCTCGGATCCCGCCGCGAGTTTCCGGCCCGGCCAGGTCGCCGCCATCCACGCCATCGTCGCCCGCACCGAAGGGTGTGTGCGCTGGGGCGGGGACTACACGGGCAGACGGGACCCGATGCACTTCGAAATCGTCGCCGGCGAAGCGCGGTGCGCCGCGGTGCTGACGAAGCTCGCCGCCGCCGGCGGTGAAGCCGCGATGACAGGAGATGAGGACATGACCCCCGACCAGAGCCGCAAACTCGACGAAGTGGTCGAACAGCTGACCGGCAGCCGCGAAGCCGGCCGGTACCCGGGCTGGCAGTCGTTCAAGTACCCGGACGACCCGAAGGCCCGCGCGACCGTCACCGACTTCATCCGGCACATCGACGAGAACCTGATCAACACCACGGCCCGGGTGGACGACGTCGAGCGGAAGCTCGACGAGGTGCTGGCGCTGCTCAAGGAGAAGGGGTAGCTCGGGGCCGGCGGCCCCGTCCTCGAGCCACGATGACGACTCGCGCGCCGGTCGCTCCGCTACGATTTCGCCGCGATGCTGCCAGCCACCAAGGGGATCTTCGACCGGCTCACCCGCCGCGGCCGTCTGATGACCAAGCGGACCTGCGACCGGCAGGGCCACGTGCTGCGCGAGGGGCGGTTCCTGTTCCGGACGCCGACCGCGTGGGAGTACGCCGCCGCCGTCGCCTGCGGTAGTGATCCCGCAGCCCAGCGGTGGCTCGGCTGGCAGGCCGACTCCATCGTCGCGCGGGGCGCGCGGGCCGACGCCCTGCGCGTCGTGCCCGGGACCGGGCCCGACTGGGTGTCGCCCGATCCGCAGTCCGTCGACCTCGTGATGATCGACGTCGAGGCCAACCGGTGCGTCGGCCTGGTGAGCGTGCACACCGGCGAGGACGGCGGCCCGGAGACCGGGGGCTACCTCGCGCCGGACTACCGCGGCCGCGGCAACGGCCGGGTCCTGTTCGCCGCCGGCCTGACGCTGGCGCACGACCACCTCGGCCTCCCGCGGGTGCGCGCCGGCGCCGAGGTCGGCAACATCGCGAGCGCGCGTTCGCTGCAGGCCGCCGGGCTCGCGCGCGTCGCCGGGCCGCCGACGTACCGGCTGCCGGACGGCCGCGTCACCGAGGCCTGGTGGTTCGAGCACGCCGTGCCGCGGGTGACGCGGTGCGGCGGTCCGCAAGCGACGTGGTTCCCGGCGTCGCTCCTGTAGCTTTTCGGGGGTTCCGGGTGGCGGAGCCCCCGGCCCGGGGCGCAGCCCCGGAAGACGCTGTAGAAGCTTCGGCCGTCGCCGACGTTTTCCGTGGCTACCTTCGCCGCATGACATCGCTTTCCGCTCCGGTTCCGCCCGTTCCCGTCGACGTTCCGCCGGGGAGCGTCGCCTGGCTGCGGGCTTCGGTTTCCCGCTTCAGCAATGGTCCCGACCACGCCCGCCGGCGCGCCCTCGGCGTTTCGCTGCTGGCCGAGGTGGACCCGGAGGTGTTGCGGCTCAAGGCTTCCGAAACGGCAGGCGACTCTCGCGAGGTCGTCGTCGGGGTGCTGGCGGGGGAACTGGGCCTGCCGGTGGTGCCTTCGGACGTCGTGGCGGTCGCGGCCGTCTACCACCCGCACGTGCCGTCGTCCGCGGAAGCGGAAGCCGCGCTGGGCCGGCTGGTGACGGCGTGCGGTGGGACGACCGACGAACTCGTCGCCGCGCGGATCGGCCTGCTGATCCAGGCCTGCGAAGCCACCGCCGGGCTGATCGGCAAGGCGGTTCCGTTGGTGCGGGCGGGAAAGCGGCCCGAGGAGGCCGTGGCGGAAGTGCTGCGCGCGGACCCGCCGGTGGCGCACACCCGGCGCCGGGTGCGCGGCGAGGACGTCCTGGTGCCGCTGGCCGGGACGCCGTTCGGCGCGGGCCCGCGCGAGTGCCCGGGGCAGGCGCACGCGATCGCGCTCGCGACGGGTGTGCTGCGGGCGACCCGCGGCCGACCCCTCGGCGGGTTCTGCTACTAATTACGCCTTCATCTTCTTGGGGGAAGGCGCGGGAAATGCTGTACTTGGATGGCCTGCTGGGCTTCGTCACGCTCGGGTTGTGGATCTTCTGCCTGGTCGACGTGATCACGACGGACGAGTTCTCCTGCCGCAACCTGCCGAAGGGCCTGTGGCTGCTGGTCGTGCTCGTGGTGCCGCTGGTGGGATCGATCGTCTGGCTGGTGGCGGGCCGTCCGCAGCAGGCGGCGCGGGCGCGCGGGCCGTACGAGCGGAACGCGCCGGCGTACCCGGAGTACGACCGCCCGGGCCGGTTCGCGGCCGGGAACCCGGACGACGACGAGGAGTTCCTCCGCAAGTGCCGCGAACGCGCGGAGGCGCAGCGCAAGCTGGCCCGCGAAAAGCGCGCGGAGGACTGAGCCCCGATGACGTGAATGACTCATTCATGTCGTCAGGCGACATGAATGAGTCATTCACGTCGTTGGCGGGGCGGAGCTAGCAGGCCGGGCCCTCGCAGGTGCCGCGCTCGTAGGCCTCCAGGGTCGAGATCACCAGCTGGCGCTCGGCCGGCGTCAATGGCGCCAGCGCGTTGCTCCACGCCTTCGCGCCGCGCGCCAGCCACTGGTCGACCGCCGGGCGCTTGTCCGGCGTGATGCTCACGATCGTGCGGCGGCGGTCGGCCGGGTCCTCGTCGCGGTTCAGCACGCCCTGGCGGCTGAGGTCGCCGACCATCAGGCTCGCCGTCGTCGGCGCGACCTCGAGCCGGCCGGCCAGCTCGGTGACCGTCATCGGGCCGTCGAACAACAGGTACGACAGCAGCGACAGGTGCCGCGGCGCGAGCGCGCAGCCGTTCAGCTCTTCCGGGACCGGTGTCCGCTTCGCGCGGCCCACCAGGCGCGGCATCAGGAGGAGGAGCCGGCGCACACCGTCCTCGACACTCGGTCCGGCCTCCGTTGACACCGCCTGCCTCCCGTCGGTAGCTTTGTTTGCAAAGCAAACACTTCTCGCTGTTCCGAGCCTACCTCGGGACACGAACGAGCGTACCGGCCAGAACAGGGGATTCCATGACAGCGCCAGCCGACATGAACGACTTCAACAACCAGGTCGTCGAGGAGTTCCGGGCCAACGAAGGCAAGGTCAGCGGCTACTTCGAGGGCAAGAACGTGCTCCTGCTGACGACGATCGGCGCGAAGAGCGGCCAGGAGCGCCTGTCGCCGCTGGTCTACACCCGCGACGGCGACCGCCTCGTCGTCGCCGCGTCCATGGGCGGCGCGCCGAAGAACCCGGCCTGGTTCCACAACCTCGTCGCCAACCCGAAGGTCACCGTCGAGGTCGGCACCGAGAAGTTCGAGGCCACCGCCACCGTCATCGAAGACCGCGCCGAGCGCGACCGCCTGTACGCGGGCATGGTCGCGCACGCCGAGGGCTTCGCCGACTACGAGAAGAAGACCACGCGGCTCATCCCGATCGTCGTCCTCGAGCGCTGACGCTCAGCCGAACCGCCCCGCCGGGTCGTACTTCGCCTTGAGCTGCTTCAGCCGGGCGCGGTCCCCGGCGGGGAAGGCTGTCGCCAGGTCCGCGGCCGAGTGCTCGCCGTAGAGGAACGGCAGCAGCCGGCCCGTGGACCACGGCGCCAGCGCGTCGAACAGCTTCGCGTGCGCCCGGCGGATCGGGTCGACGTCGTCCTCGACGACCGAGAGCGCCCGCACCACGAACTCCGCCGCCGAGTCCCAGCCGACGCCGGTCACCGGACGCCGGGTCAGTTCGCCGCCCAGCCGGTCGATGATCAGCACCGTCTCCGGGTTCGCGTGCTCGACGACCGCCGCCAGCATCGCGTCGTTCAGGACCTCCACCGTCGCGTTCGTCCCGTGGTACGGGTGCGGGTGCGGCGGGTCGCTCGCGATCGACCCGGAATCCGTGTACGGCAACCGCTTCAGCGTGTCCAGCAGCACCGGCGCCGCCGTCCGCAGCGGCTCGACGAGCGTGTCGCCGTCCTCGCCGAGGTACGCGATCCGGACGTTCGCGACGTGCTTGCCGCGGATCGGCTCCGGCAGGAACGGCAGGTCGGGCAGGGCGACCACCGCGATCGACGTCGTCAGCTCGTCGGGCGCGGTCACCGCCCACGTCCGCCACGCGCGCAGCACCGCGGGCAGGTCCGCCGCGTCGAAGTACAGCCCGCCGCCGTACAGCTCGGTCACCTCGACGAGGCCGAACTCCAGCGCCGTCACGACGCCGAACCCGGCGCGGCCGCCGAGCAGGGCCCAGAAGAGGTCGTCCCGCGGCGTCACCGTGCGGAATTCGCCGTCGGCGGTGACGACCTCGATCGCGCGGACGTGGTCGGCGGCGCGACCATAGCGCCGGGCCATCAGCCCGAAGCCGCCGCTGAGCGTGTAGCCGACGACGCCGACGTCGGGCGACGAGCCGCTCAGCGGGGCCAGGCCGTGTTTCGCGGCGGCCTCGATCACGGCGCCCCAGCGAACTCCGGCTCCGACTCGCGCGGTCTTGGCGTCGATTTCGACAGCGGTCATCCGGCGCGTGCTGATCAGCAGGCCGTCGGTGCCGGCCGTCAGGCCATGTCCGGTGGCCTGGACGGCGACCGGCAAGTCGTGCTCGGCGGCGTACTTCACGGCGGCGGCGACGTCGTCCGCGTTCTCGGCGGCGACGACCACCGCGGGGTGCGTGGCCACGGACGTCTGGAAACCGGCGATCTCTTCGGCGTAACCGTCGTCGCCGGGGCGGAATGTCAGCATGTCCCCAGCTTCGAGCCACCGTGGCCAGAAGTCCAAGATCTAGACTTTCTAAGCACTAGAATCAGCGCTTATGGAACTGCATCACCTCGCGTACTTCGTCGCCGTCGCGGAGGAAGGCAACTTCACGCGCGCGGCGGAACGGCTGCACGTCGCTCAGCCCGGCGTGAGTGCGCAGGTCAGGCGACTCGAGCGCGAGCTGGGGCAGGAGCTGCTGGACCGGTCGGGCCGCACGGTCCGGCTCACCGACGTCGGTGCCGCCGCGCTGCCGCACGCCCGGGCGGCGCTCGCGGCGGTGAAAGGAGTGCGCGAAGCCGTCGACGAGCTGGCCGGGCTGGTCCGCGGCCAGGTCGCGATCGGCGCGGTGACGTCGGCGGGGCCGGTGAAGCTGCCGGACCTGCTGGCCCGCTTCCACGAGCGCTACCCGGCGGTGGAGATCACCCTCTCGGAGGCGAACTCGGACACGATGCTGGTGGCCCTGCGCGAAGGCCGGCTCGACCTGGCGGTGGTCGGGTTGGCGACGGACCCGCCCCCGGGCATCGCTACGCAGGTCCTGATCGACGAGCCGTTCGTGGCGGTGACGTCGGGCTTGCTCGCCGACCGCGCCGACGTGACGATCGCGGACCTGGCCGGGCTGCCGTTGATGGCGCTGCCGAAGGGCACGGGCCTGCGCACGGCGTTGGACGCGGCGTTCGTGCGGGAGGGGCTGACGCCGCGGATCGCGTTCGAGGCGGCCGACCCGAACGTCCTGGTGCAGCTGGCGATGCGCGACCTCGGGGTGGCGGTGGTGCCGGAGTCGCTGGGCCGCTATCACGAAGGGCAGCTGCGGGTCGTCACGATCACCGGGCCCGGGCTGCGAGGTGTGCTCGCGCTGGCCTGGCGGACCGATGGGCCGCTGAGTCCGGCGGCCCGGGCCCTGATCGCGTTCGCCCGGAGCAGCTACCGCTCTTGACACGTCGTCAACAGTGTCGTTCCCTGGAGACGTGACCGAGCTCCGGGACGCTGTCGTCGGGGCGGGGCTGCTGGCCGGCACCGCCAACGTGATCATGCAGCTGGCCCGCGCGCCCGTCGGGTACGGCGTGCTCGAAAGCAAGGTCGACAGCGGGAACCTCTTCCGGCACCCGCTCAAGCGGACGCGGACCACGCTGACCTACCTCGCGGTCGCCTCGATGGGTACCGACGCCGAGCGTGCCGCCTACCGCCGTGGCGTCAACGCGGCCCACGCCCAGGTGCGCTCGAACGCCGAGAGCCCCGTCGCCTACAACGCCTTCGACACCGACCTGCAGCTGTGGGTGGCGGCCTGCCTGTACAAGGGCTTCGAAGACGTCTACCTGGCCTTCGTCGGCGGGGAACCGGCCACGTTCTACCGGGACGCCGCCCGGCTCGGCACCACGCTGCAGGTCCGCCCGGAGATGTGGCCGGCCGACCGCGCCGCCTTCGAGGAGTACTGGGCCGCCGGCGTCGCCGCGATCGGCATCGACGACACCGTCCGCCGGTACCTCACCGACCTCGTCGACCTGCGGTACCTGCCCCCGCCGGCGGCCGCGCTCGGCCGGCGGTTCAGCCGCTTCGTCACGACCGGCTTCCTCCCGCAGCACTTCCGCGACGAGATGCGCCTGCCCTGGACGGCCGCCGACCAGCGCCGGTTCGAGGCGTTCCTCGCGAGCGTCGGCCGGGTGACGCGCGTGCTGCCCGGCCCGCTGCGGCGGTTCCCGTACAACCTCTGCCTCTGGGACCTGCGCCGGCGGCTGCGGACCGGCCGTCCGCTTGTTTGAGAGTTGACCGCCTGGCGTGGGAGCGCGAGGGTGGGCCGATGAGCGACAAGGATGTGCCAGCGGCGCGAAGCGCCTCCGTTGAGGGTGGTGGTGGGGAAGAAGGTCGGGTGCGTCACGGCGTCAAGTTGAGCAGTCTCGACCAGGAGGTCTTCCCCGGCGCGGGGGTGACCAAGCGGGAGTGGCTCGACTACCTCGAAGCCGTCTCCGAGCGGATGCTGCCCGAGCTGCGCGACCGGCTGCTGACCGTGCTGCGGGTGCTGCGCGGGCAAGGCCCGTTCATGCAGAAGAACCTGCCGAAGTACACACCGGACTGGGTCGAGCGGGTCAGCGTGTGGGCCGAGACGTCCAAACGGGACGTCCACTACGCCTTGTGCAACGACCTGCGCACGCTGATCTGGTTCGGCAACCAGCGGGCGATCGAGTTCCACACCTCGCTCCACCGCGGCGAACCCGGCAACGGCCCGACGCACCTGATCCTCGACCTCGACCCGCCCGAGGACGGCCCGTTCTCGCTGGCTGTCGGCGCCGCGAAGCTGGTGCGCGAAGCGTTGCGCAACGACGGCCTCGACGGCGCGGTGAAGACCAGCGGTTCCAAGGGCGTGCACGTCTTCGTGCCGCTCGCGCCCGGCCAGGCGATCGAGGACATCGCGGCGGCGACGCGGGCGGTCGCGGCCCGCGCCGAGCGCATCGACCCGGCGCTCGGGACGACGGAGTTCGTCAAGGACCGCCGCGAGGGCAAGGTGTTCCTGGATTCCACTCGCGCGGGCGGCGCGACGGTGGTGTCGGTCTACAGCCCCCGCCACCGGCCGGGCGCGCCCGTGTCGTTCCCCGTCCCGTGGGCCGAGCTCGACGGCGTCAAGCCCGCGGACTTCACCGTGCACACCGCCGCGGGGCTGCTCGGCGACGCCGCGGACGCGTGGACGGCGGAGATGCCGGAGCCGTTCACGCTGCCGCAAGACCTGGTGGCGGAGGGGCACACGATCCCGATCGCCCGGGTGGTGGCGATGCACGAGGGCAAGCGCCGAGCCCGGGCCGCGCGCGAATCGGGCTAGGCCGCCTGGTTGTGGCCGCGCCAGGCGGGGCCGTGGAGGCGCCGCGGGAGCTGGACGACCGCGACCGGGCGCTGCTCGGCGACGCGGTGGCGGGCCAGCCAGACCGTGTCCCGGCCGAACGACCAGACCAGCGACCCCAACGCCGCCACCACCAGGGCGAACGAGAGAGCCCAAGGAAGCAGGCCGGAAACCGCCACCAGCAGGACGACGCCCTGCACCGCGGCCACGGTCTTGCGCGCCATGCTCGGGTACAGCGGCGCGGTCAGCCACGGCAACGCCCACGAAACCGCCACGAACGCGTAGCGCATCAAGCCGATCGCCAGCACCCACAGCCCCAGCGTCCGGGACACCTGGATGCACAGCAGCAGGATCAGGAACGCGTCGACCTCCATGTCGAACCGCGCGCCGAACTCCGACGCCGTGCCCGTGCGGCGGGCGACCTGGCCGTCGAAGCCGTCCATCGCCAGGGCCACCCCGACCAGCCCGACGAGCCACCACAGCGGGTGACCGCCGGCGGCGATCAGCTCGGCCGCGCAGCCCACCAGGACCGCGCGGGCGAACGTGATCCAGTCCGCCGGGCCGAACGCGCCCCGGCCGCTGCGCCGCAGGCCCCAGCCCGTCAGCAACACCAGCGCCACGCCGTACGCGAGCCCGGTCGCCCCGGCGAGGACACCGCTCGCGAAGACCCCGGCGGCGAGCACCGACAGGGGTACCGCCGAGCGTAGGAAAACCTCGTTCTTGATCATCTTTTACTCCGCGAATCGGCACGGCTGCTCATAAGGTGGCGGCGACACCAGCCTCCGGTCGCCTGCAAGGGAGAACACGTGGAACAGGCTTTCTGGGTTCAAAGCCCCGGCGAAGGCGCGCTCCGGCCCGTGACGCTCCGTGAGCCGGAACACGGCGAAGTCCTCGTCCGCACGCTCTTCTCCGGCGTCTCCCGCGGCACCGAAACGCTCGTCTTCCGCGGCGGGGTGCCGGAGAGCCAGCACGACGTCATGCGCGCGCCGTTCCAGGAGGGCGAGTTCTCCGGTCCGGTGAAGTACGGCTACCTCAACGTCGGCGTCGTCGAGGCGGGCCCGGCCGAGCTCCAGGGCAAGACGGTCTTCTGCCTCTACCCCCACCAGACCGCGTACGTCGTCCCGGCGAGCGCCGTGACACTCGTTCCGGACGCCGTTCCGCCCGGCCGCGCGATCCTCGCCGGCACCGTCGAGACCGCGGTGAACGCCGTCTGGGACGCGAAGCCGAAGCTCGGCGACCGGATCGCCGTCATCGGCGCCGGGATGGTCGGCTGCAGTGTCGCGAAACTGCTACAAGGCTTCCCGGCCACCCGCGTGCAGCTGATCGACGTCGACCCGTCGCGCGCGGAGATCGCCGAAGCGCTCGGCGTCGAGTTCTCGACGCCGGAGAAAGCACACGGTGACTGCGACCTCGTCGTGCACGCGAGCGCGTCCGAAGCCGGGCTCGCGAAGGCGCTGGAGCTGCTCGCGCCGGAAGGGGAGGTCGTCGAAATGTCCTGGTACGGCGACCGCCGGGTGAGCGTGCCGCTCGGGGAGAACTTCCACTCGCGCCGGCTGACCATCCGCAGCAGCCAGGTCGGGACGGTCGCGCGGCCCGACCGCGACTACGCCCAGCGGCTCGGCCTGGCCCTCGAACTGCTGGCCGATCCGGCGTTCGAAGCGCTGGTCACCGGCGAATGCATGTTTGAAGATCTTCCAACCGTGTTACCCCGGTTGGCCGCGAATGAACTTTCCGCCCTCTGCCTCCGTGTTGTGTATCAGCCGCAGTGACCACGTCCACCCGAACGCATCGGAGGTCTTGGTGTTCAGCATCACCGTCCGTGACCACGTGATGGTCGCCCACAGCTTCCGCGGGGAAGTCTTCGGTCCCGCGCAACGCCTGCACGGCGCGACCTTCGTGGTGGATGCGACCTTCCGCCGCGCCGAGCTCGACGAGGACAACATCGTCGTGGACATCGGCAAGGCCACGGAAGAGCTCGGGGCGGTGCTGAGCGACCTGAACTACCGCAACCTCGACGACGAGCCGGTGTTCAAGGGCATCAACACCTCCACCGAGTTCCTCGCGAAGGTCATCGCCGACCGCCTCGCCGACGCCGTCCACGCCGGACGCCTCGGCGAAGGCGCGCGCGGCCTCGAAGGCATCGCCGTCTCGCTGAAGGAATCGCACGTCGCCTGGGCGAGTTACGAGCGTGCGCTGTGAACTCCCTTTACGTGGTCCTGCCCGGGGACGTCGACGACGCGTCCGTCCCGTCCGGCGGCAACACCTACGACCGGCGGATGTGCGACCGGCTCGTCGAGGCCGGCTTCGACGTCCACGAGATCGCCGTCTCCGGCACCTGGCCGCGGCCGGACACCGAGGCCCGCGCGGTCCTCGGCCACCTGCTGTCCGCGCTGCCCACCGGGTCCGCGGTCCTGCTGGACGGCCTGGTCGCCTGCGGCGTGCCCGAGGTGATCGTCCCGCAGGCGCGCCGGCTCTCGCTGTCGGTGCTCGTGCACCTGCCGCTGGCCGACGAGACGGGCCTGCCGCCCGCGCTCGCCGCCGAACTCGACGCGCTCGAGCGCGACACGCTCCGGGCCGCGAGTTCGGTCGTCGCGACCAGCGAGTGGGCCGCGCGCCGGCTGGTCGAGCACCACGGCCTCGCCCCGCACCGCGTGCACGCCGTGCCGCCGGGCGTCGACCCCGCGCCGCCCGCCGTCGGCACCGACGGGATGTCCCGGCTGGTCTGCGTCGCCACCGTGACCCCGCGCAAGGGCCAGGGCCTGCTCGCCCAGGCCCTCGAAACCGTCGCCGACCTGCGCTGGACCTGCGAGTGCGTCGGCGGGATCCGCCGCGAGACGAAGTACGTCGAGCGGCTGCGCGAGCACCGGCTCGGTCCCCGCTTCACGCTCACCGGCCCCCGCACGGGCGCGGCGCTGGCCGCGACCTACCACACCGCCGACCTGCTCGTGCTGCCTTCGCGCGCCGAGACCTTCGGCATGGTCGTCACCGAGGCCCTCGCCCGCGGCGTGCCGGTGCTGACCACCGACGTCGACGCGCTGCCCGACACCGTCGGCGTCGCGCCGGACGGCTCGGTGCCCGGGATGCTCGTGCCCGGCGACGACGTCGAGGCGCTCGGCGCCGCCCTGCGCCGCTGGCTCACCGAGCCCGACCTCCGCACGCGGCTGCGCGCCTCGGCGAGGCTGCGCCGCGAGACGCTGACCAGCTGGGACGACACCGCCCGCCGGATCGCCGACGTCCTGCAGCGGCAGGAGGCGGCGGCATGAGTGAGCTTGCGAGCGAATCAGTCAGCACTGCCACCTTCGCCCCCGAATGGCTGTACCTGCGGGAACCGGCCGACGCCGCGGCCCGCGCCACCGAGCTGCTCGAGCCGCTGCGCGCGCACCTGCCCGAAGACTTCACCGTCCGCGACCTCGGCTGCGGCACCGGCTCGCTCGGCCGATGGCTGGCCGCGCGGCTGCCCGGCACGCAGCACTGGATCCTGCACGACCGCGACCCGGCGCTGCTCGACCACGCGCGCGCCGCCCTGCCGGGTTTCGCCCTGGACGGCAGCCCCGTCGACGTCGTCGCCGAGCAGCGCGACGTCACCGCGCTGCGGGCCGCGGACCTCGCCGGGACGTCGCTGGTCACCGCGTCCGCCCTGCTCGACCTGCTGACCCGGGACGAGGTCACGGGCCTGGCCAAGGCGGTCGTCGAGGCCGGCTGCGCGGCGCTGCTGATGCTTTCGGTGACCGGCCGGGTGGAGCTCTCGCCCGCCGACCCGCTCGACCCCGCCATCGCCGCCGCGTTCAACGCCCACCAGCGCCGGATCACGGGCGGCCGCCGGCTGCTTGGCCCGAACGCCGTGGACGTCGCCGCGACCGCGTTCGGCCGGCTCGGGGCCACGGTCGTGCGCGCCGAAAGCGCCTGGCGGCTCGGCCCGGACCAGGCGGAACTGCAGCGGCAGTGGCTCGAAGGCTGGGTCGGCGCCGCCGTCGAACAGCTGCCGGAGCTGCGGCCGGTCGCCGACGTCTACCTGCAGCGCCGGCTGGAAATGGCCCGGGCCGGCGAGCTGCGCGCGGTCATCCACCACGGCGACCTGCTGGTCCTGCCGCCGAGCCTGGAGGTGGCGGCGTGAAGCGCGCGCTGGCCTGGCTGCGGATCCTCGGCGCCTTCGCCATCCTCGGCGTCCTCGTCTGGCAGCTCGGCAGCGACGCGTTCCTCGACGGCCTCGGCCGGATCAGCGCGCCCGGCGTGCTCGCCGCCCTGGTCATCGGCTTCGCGACGACGTTGTTCAGCGCGGGCCGCTGGCAGATCGTCGCCACCCGGCTCGGCCTGCGGCTTTCGCTGCGCACCGCGGTCGCCGACTACTACCGCGCGCTGTTCCTCAACGGCGTGCTGCCCGCGGGCGTCCTCGGCGACGTCCACCGCGCGGTGCAGCACGGCCGCGACTCGGGCGACGTGCCGCGCGGCGTGCGCGCCGTCGTCCTGGAGCGCACCGCGGGGCAGCTCGTGCTGATCGCGTCCGCCGTCGCCGTCGTGCTGGTCTCGCCGGACGTCGTGCCGGGCGCGTTCCGCGAGGTCGTGACGATCGCCGGGGTGGTCGTCGTGCTGGCCGCCGTCGCCGCGGTCGTCGCCGGCCGGCTGTTCGGCGGCCGCTGGATCCACAGCGAGTCGAAGGTCCGGCGCGGCTTCGCCGTCACGCTGGCCGACCTGCGGCTCGGCCTGTTCACCCGCGAGACGTGGCCCGGTGTGGGCTTCCTGTCGGCCGCGACGCTGGCCGGGCACCTGGCGCTGTTCGTCGTCGCCGCCCGCGTCGCCGGGGTGGCCGCGCCGGTGTGGCAGCTCGTGCCCCTGATGGTCCTCGCGCTGCTCGCGATGGGCCTCCCGCTCAACGTCGGCGGCTTCGGCCCGCGCGAGGGCGTCTGCGCCCTGCTCTTCGGCGCGGCCGGTCTGGGCGCCGCCCAAGGTGTCACCGTCGCCGTCGTCTACGGCGTGCTCACGCTGGTCGCGAGCCTGCCCGGCGCCGGTGTCCTGCTCGTCCGGAGCGTCGCTGGGGTGCGCCGGACGGCACTTTCACGTGAAAGTGCCGCACGACCAGCCCCGCACTTTCACGTGAAAGTGCGGGGATAGAGAGGTGGAGGCCATGACAGCAAGCGACGTCATCGGGGACGTACCGCACCGGGCCGTGGTCGAGCGGGTGGTCGAGACCCGGCTGCCGACCCGGCACGGGACGTTCCGCGCGGTCGGCTACCTCGACCGCACCGGCCTCGAGCAGGTCGCGCTGGTCTACGGCGAGATCGCGCCCATCGGCACCCTCACCAGGGTGCACAGCGAATGCCTGACCGGCGACGTCTTCGGCTCGACGCACTGCGAATGCGGCGACCAGCTGGCGGCGGCACTGGCCCGGATCGTCGAAGAGGGCTCGGGCGTGCTGGTCTACGTCCAGGGCCACGAGGGCCGCGGCATCGGCCTGCTGGCGAAGCTCGAGGCGATGCGGCTGCAGCAGGACGAGGGGCTCGACACGGTCGACGCGAACGTGGCGCAGGGCCTGCCGGTCGACGCCCGCGACTACCACTCGGCCGCGGGCATCCTGACCGACCTCGGCGTCCGCTCGGTGCGGCTGCTGTCGAACAACCCGGCGAAGGTCGAACAGCTCACCCGCTACGGAATCCGCATCAGCGAGCGGGTTCCGCTGCTGGTCCCGCCGAATCCGGAGAACCTGCGCTACCTGCGGACGAAAGCCGAGCGGATGGCCCACCTGCTGCCACACCTGGACCAGGTCTTTTCAGGCGCCTAGGACCTCGAGCACGCCGGCGAAGCGCTGGACCAGCGTGTCCAGCACGACGTGCCCCTTCGCCGCGGTCGCCAGCGAGGGGCGGCCGACCACCCCCGACTCCGTGTACGCCCGCAGGCCCAGCGTCAGCAGGTGCTCCCGGTCGGTGACGTGGTCGGCTTCCTCGTGGCTGGGCCGCACCAGGTGCGGGTGGGCGTGCAGCAGGATCGACGTCTCCAGCTCGCCCGCGTGCATGTCGTCGTCCAGCGACGTCCGCAGGCCGGCGGCGGTGTGCGCGGCCTGCCAGTCCGCGACGCCGGGGAACAGCGCCAGCGCGCCGGCGGCTTCCTGGACCACATTGGACAGTACGTAGTTGCCGCCGTGGCCGTTGACCAGCACGAGCCGCTCGACGCCGGACGCCTTCAGCGACGCGGCGACGTCGGTGACCACGGCGTGCAGCGTGCGGGCCGAAATGCTCACCGTGCCGGCCCACCCCGCGTGCTCGTGCGAGCACGAGATCGTGATCGGCGGCAGGTGGAGTACCGGGTACGCCTCGGCCACCGCGCGAGCGAGCGTCGCCGCGATGACCGTGTCGGTCGCCAGGGGGAGGTGCGCGCCGTGCTGCTCGAAGCTGCCGATCGGCAGCACCGCGACCCCCGCGCCCCGCTCCTGCTCGTCGACGCTGGTGGCGAGCGGGAAGAGGTCGGTCATGAGCACGTCCCTTCACTAGGTTGGAAGTCATGAGCGAGCATGCCGCACTACTCGACGTCGCGCGCGAAGCCGTGGCGAAGGCGACCGCGATCGTCCGGTCGCGCCCGAGTTTTTCCGTTTCCGCGAAAGGCGATCGAGACCTGGTGACCGACGTCGACACGGCGGTCGAGGACGCGCTGCGGGAGTTCCTCACCGCGGAGACGCCGGAGATCGGCGTCCTCGGCGAGGAGCGCGGCCGCAGCGGTGACGGTGGCGGCCGCTGGTGGGCGCTCGACCCGATCGACGGCACCGCGAACTTCGCCCGCGGAATTCCGCTCTGCGGGATTTCCTTGGCCCTGGTGGACGGCGAGCACAGCACGGTCGCCGCGATCGCCCTGCCGTACCTCGGTGTCACGTACACGGCCGCTCGCGGCGAAGGTGCTTTCGCGAACGGAGAGCGCGTCGGCGCATCTGCCGCGACGGAAATGTCCGACGCCATGATCGCCGTCGGCGACTTCGCGATCGGCCGGCTGGCGGAAGAGAAGAACGCGACCCGGCTGCGGCTGCTGTCGGACCTCGGCGCGCGGGCGCAGAAGATCCGGATGCTCGGCACCGCGGCGATCGACCTCTCCTGGGTGGCGGACGGAAAGCTCGACGCCGCACTGATCCTGTCCAACAACCCGTGGGACACCATGGCCGGCGTGCTGCTCGTGCGCGAGGCCGGCGGGGCCGTCGTGGACCGCGACGGCAGCGAGCACACGGTCGGTTCGTCGTCCACGATCGCGGTCGCCGCGGGGCTGCGCAAGGAGATCGTGGACGCACTTGATCGGGCGTACGGGGTTGTTCGTTAGGATTTGCGGGTACACGGTGGGCAGCGCCACAGCGCTCGATTGCGCTGTCCGTCCGAGGTTTTCGGCTACGTTGGTACCGGCCGGCGGATGATCCTGGCATGCTGGCCGGATCTCGTCGGCACACTTTTTGAGAATGGTGGATGCTCGTGGAAAGTCGCCGGATCCGCGATCGGTACCGGCTGCTGGAGCCGATCGGCGGCGGCGCGATGGGCACGGTGTGGCGCGCCCAGGACGAAATGCTCGACCGCACCGTCGCGATCAAGGAACTCCTGCTCCCGCACGACCACGACGAGAGCCGCACCGAAGAGGCGAAGAACCGCGCGATGCGCGAGGCGCGGATCGCCGCGCGGCTCCAGCATTCCCACGCGATCACCGTGTTCGCCGTCCTCGAAGAGGAGGACCGGCCGTGGTTGATCATGGAATACCTGGCGTCCAAGAGTTTCGCCGTCGTCATCGGCGAGGAGCCGGCTTCGGTGGACGACGCCGTCCGCGTCGGCGCGCAGATCAGCTCCGCGCTGGCCGGCGCGCACCGCGCCGGGATCGTGCACCGCGACGTGAAGCCGGCCAACATCCTGGTGTCCGAGGACGGCACGGCGAAGATCACCGACTTCGGCATCTCCCGCGCGATCGGTGACGTCAAACTGACGGCCACTGGCGAGATCGCCGGAACGCCCGCGTACCTGGCGCCCGAGGTGGCCCGCGGCGAGGACGCGAGCTTCGCCTCCGACGTCTTCTCGCTCGGCGCCACGCTGTACGCGGCAGTCGAGGGGAAGTCGCCGTACGGCACGGCGGACAACCCGATCGCGTTGCTCTACAAGGCGTCCAGCGGGGAGATCGAGCCGCCGGAGAAGGCGGGCAGGCTGACGCCGCTGCTGCTGCGGATGCTCGCGACCGAGCCGGCCGAGCGGCCGTCGATGGACGAGGTCGAGCGCGAGCTGCGGGCGCTGCTGCCGGACGCGGAGCCCGGGGAGTCGGTGCTCGCGGCGACGATCCCGGAGACGGAGGCCGCCGCGGTGTCCGCGGTGCCGACCGTGCCGGCCACCGTCGCGGTGCCGCCATCCGGCGAGGTCGCCGCGGTGACGCCGGGGGCGCGCAAGGGCCTGATCGCCGTCGGGGCGGGCGCGGCGCTGCTGTGCGTCGCGGTCGTCGTCGCGATCCTGCTGATCGTGCGCCAGAAGCCGCCGGTCGACAACGCCGCCCCGCCCGCGTCGCCGCAGACGTCGGTCTCCGAGACGCCTTCGACGGCCCCCGCACCGAGCACGGCCCCGGAGACCTCCTCGGCCGGCGCTGCCCCGCCCACGTCGCCCCCGGTCACATCGCCGCCGGTCTCACCGGTGTCGGCGACGAAAACCGCCGGCCAGGCGCTCGTCGGCTACTACTCGCTGCTGCCGAACAACCTCTCGCAGGCCTGGACCCTGCTGACGGACAACTTCAAGGCGGCCAAGCACCAGACCATGGCGACCTACGAGGGTTTCTGGAGCAAGTACAGCAGCGTCACCGCCGCGCCGATCTCGGAGAGCGGCGGCCGGGTGACCGCCCGGATCACCTACGTGAAGAAGAGCGGCGGCACGGAGACCAACACGAACACCTTCACCATGGTCCAGGTGAACGGCGTTTGGATGATCGACGGCCAGAGTTGAACCGTTCAGCTCTCGGCCGCGTGTGACGGGTGAGCCGTCCCGCCGTCGATCCACGCTGGAGGTTGAGCGATGAGGCCTGCCGACCCGATGGTGTTCCTCCTCCCCGCCGTGCCGCCGGCGGCGGACACGTACGACAAGCGCATGTGCCAGAACCTGCCCGCTGTCGGCCAGCCGGTGCTGGAGCTGCCGATCGCCGGCGACTGGCCGGAGCCGGACGCGACGGCCCGCCGTCGCCTGGCCAGGTCCCTGGCCGCGTTGCCGGACCGGACGGTCGTGCTGCTCGACGGCGTGATCGCGTCCGGCGTGCCCGAGATCGTCGTCCCGCACGCGCGGCGGCTGCGGCTGGCCGTGCTGGTGCACCAGGCCCTCGCCGACGAGCCCGGCCTCGACCCTGCGCACGCGGCGGAGCTCGACGCGTGCGAGCGCGAGACGCTGCGGATGGCCGGGATGGTCGTCGCGACCAGCCCGTGGCTGGCCCGGCTGCTGATCGACCGCCACGACCTCGACCCGGGCCGGGTGTACGTGGCCAAGCCGGGGACCGACGCGGCCCCGCTCGCGGCGGGCGCCGACGGCGTCTCCCGGCTGCTGTGCGTCGGCGACGTCACCCGCCGCAACGGCCAGGACCTGCTGGTCCAGGCCCTCGGCGAGGTCGACCACCTGGCGCTGTCGTGCGTCATGGCCGGCTCGCTCGAGGTGGACCGGGGGTACGTCGACGAGCTGGGCTGGTCGATCGAGCGGCTCGGCCTCGGCGGCCGCATCACGCTGGCCGGCGACGCGGTGGACCTCGGCGCGGCGTACAACGCGGCGGACCTGCTGGTGATCCCGGCCCGCGCGGCGACGTCGGGGATGTTCGTGGCGCAGGCGCTGGCCCGCGGCATCCCGGTGCTGGCCACCGAGGTCGGCGGCGTGTACGACGCACTCGGCGTCGACGCGGACGGCGAGATGCCGGGGGTCCTGGTGGAGCCGAACGACCCGTTCGCGCTGGCGGACGCGCTGCACCGCTGGTACGCGGACCCGGAGCTGAGACGGTCGTTGCGAACGGCGGCGTTGGGTAGGGGCAGCGCACTGGAGGAGTGGGACGTCGCCGCGCGGCGGTTGACGGAGGCGTTGTCGAGGTTGGCGTCCGAGCCGCGCATCGTCGCCTGACGCTTGCCGCGGGTCCTGGCCTGACCCGATGGCGTCCCCTCTCGATTCCGAACGCGGGTTCCTCGAAGTCGCCGGGCGGGACCCGGACCGCCCGTTGCGTGAGCGCGTTGCTGCTCACCCGGGCCAGCCGCCAATGGGTCGAGTTCCGCCGGCTGGACCGGCCACCGCAGTCGCCGGAAATCCGGGCCTGACCGATTCCTTTCGCCGCCCGCGCCGGTCGGCAAGAGTGTGACCGTGGATTTCGAGCCGTACCGGCGTGAGCTGCTGGCCCACTGCTACCGCATGCTCGGCACCCCCGACGAGGCCGAGGACGTCGTGCAGGAGACCTACCTGCGCGCCTTCCGGGCGTACGACCGCTTCGAGGGCCGTTCGTCGCTGCGGTCGTGGCTCTACCGGATCGCGACGAACGCGTGCCTGACCGCGCTGGAGCAGCGGGGACGGCGGCCGCTGCCGTCCGGGCTGGGCGCACCGGCTTCGGACCCCGACGCGCCGCCGGTCCCGGCCGAGCCCGGTGACCGGTGGCCGCGCCCGATCCCGGATGCCTTGGTCACGCCGTCGTCCGCGGACCCGGCGGAGATCGCCGTGGCCCGCGACGGCGTCCGGCTCGCCCTGATCGCCGGGCTGCAGCTGCTCCCACCGCGGCAGCGGGCGGTGCTGATCCTGCGCGAGGTGCTGGCCTTCCCGGCGGCCGAGGTCGCGGAGCTGCTGGGCACGTCCGTGGCGGCGGTGAAGAGCATGCTCCAACGCGCCCGCGCGACCCTGGACGCGGGCGGCTCCGAAGTCGAGGAGCCGACCGAGCCCGAACAACGTGAACTCCTGAACCGCTACATGAACGCGTTCACGAACTCGGACCTGGCGGCGCTGGAGCAGATCCTGCGCGACGACGCGGTGATCGAGCCGGTGCCGTCGCGCTCGTGGTTCGCCGGAAAGGCGACTTGCGTCGCATTCTTGCGACACGTAATGGGCGAACCGGGCGAGTGGCACATGACGCCAACGCGAGCAAACGGCCAACCCGCCGCGGCGACCTGGTACCGCGGCGAGCCGTTCGGCGTCGCGGTCCTGACCCTCGGCAAGGGCGGCATCGCGCGGATCACGGTGTTCGGCTTCCCTGACCTGGTGGAGCGGTTCGCCGGGACGGACCCGGCGAACCGGACCATCACGCCAGGGTGAGCGCGTAGATCTCGACCCGCGGGTCGTTCGGCAGGCTCACCGACTGCAGTGTCTTACCGCTGTCCAACGCCGCCGAGATGCCGAACAGCCGGACCGGCGGCCCGTCGACCCCGCTGCCCGCCTTGATGCGGTGCGGCATGTCGAGCACCACCGACGCACCCGACCCGGCCCAGTCGGCGAACGTCACCGCGAGGTCGGCGCTCGTGCCGTCCGTGTAGTGCGCGGTCAGCGTCGTCGACACCGGGCCGTTGTGCGATGACCCCACCAGCCGCAAGACGCCGTGCTGTCCCGCCGGCAGCAGCAACGACTGCCCGCGAGCCTCCACGAAGTTGGGCGAAGTCCCCGAAGCGTCCGGAGCCGCGTACGTGACGCCGTCCCAGGTCACCGGGCCGGCCGGCGGCAACAGCGAAGCGTCGTAGCTCCAGCCGCCGCCGTCGAAGTTGCCCTCCGTGGACGCCGCCACCGTCGCCGTGCCGTCGTGGTTGTAGTCGCGGCCGAGATCCACCGCGCAGGACGTGCCCGCGACGCAAGCCGACGGCGTCCGGACCTCGACCGTGGCCGACTTCGACACCGTGTTCGCGCCCAGCCCGGACACCTTGACCTGCACCGGGTACGTGCCCAAAGCGGTCCCCGACGGCACCGAAACCGTGATCGGCACGGTCTTCTGCACCGGCAGCCGCCCCGACCAGATCAGGTCGACCGGCTGCACGCGAACCTTCCAGCCCGCCGGCGCGGTCGCCGAAACCGTCACCGGCTGCAGGCCCGGGTTCTGCGCGACGACGTCCAGGTCGAGGTGCACCTGCTGCGCCGCGCCCGCCGGGATCACGACGGACGTCTGCCGCAGCGAGGCGTCGACGTGCCGCCGCAGGTCACCCACGGCGTTGTTCACCGACGGCGGCTCCGACCCGGTACCCCACGAAGACGGCTTCGACCCGAGCTTGTGGTTCAGCACCCCGCCGTGCGCCACGGCGGACCAGTCGAGCGACGTCTCCCGGACGTTCCGGCCGTTCAGCGAAACGCTCTGCACGTACCGGTTCGCGTCGGAAGCGCCCGGCGCGTTCACCGTCAGCGTGCCGCCCTGAGACCGGCCGTACTGTCCGATCCGGACGGTCGCCGTCTCGAACTGCGGGCTCGACAGCGCGAGGAAGTTCGCGCCGCTCATCGTCGGGTACAGCCCGAGCGACGAGAAGACGTACCAGGCCGACATCGTGCCGAGGTCGTCGTTGCCGGTCATGCCGTCCGGGCCCGTGGTGAACAACGTCATCGCCGCGCGGACGACGGTCGCCGTCTTGGCCGGCGCGCCCGCCCACAGGTACATGTACGGCGCGAGCAGGTCGGGCTCGTTGTTCGGGTTGTACGTCGCCTTGCCGTAGTAGTCGTACGGGCTGGAGATCCAGTCGTTGCGCGCGGTGCCGGCCGGGTCCTTCAGCAGGTTGTCGTAGGCGAAGAAGGAGTCGAGCCGCTTCTCGGTGGACTTCTTGCCGCCCATCAGCGAGACGAGCCCGGCCGGGTCCTGCGGCACGAGCCACTGGTACTGGTAGGCGCCGCCCTCGTGGAACTGGTGGTCGGCGTCGACCGGGTTGTACGGCGTGAGGAACGTGCCCTCGGTGGTGCGCGGGCGGAACTGCTGGATCGAGGTGTCCCACAGGTTCTTGTACCACTGCCCGCGGTCGGCGAACATCTTCGCGTCGGCGCCGTGGCCGAGCCCGCGGGCCATCAGCGCCAGCGCCGCGTCGGCCGCCGAGTACTCCATGGTCGCGGACGCCGGGTGCTCGCAGTCGTTGTCGCCGCCCTTGGCCGCGCAGTCCTTGCCGAGTTCCAGTCCGCTCGGGATGTACCCGCGGTCGTTGTAGTAGTCGACGCCGGAACGGCCGTTGTACGGCGAGTCGGCGGGCGGCGTGCTCGTCGCATTCTTCTTGAGCAGCGCGTACGCCTCTTCTTCGTGCCCGGCGAGCAGACCCTTCGACCACGCCTCGACGAGGAACGGCGTCACCGGGTCGCCGGTCATGATGTTGGTTTCACTCTCCGCCAGCGCCCAGCGCGGCAGCCACCCGCCGTCACGCCCGATGGCGACGACCGACAGGGCGACGTCCCGCGCGACCTGCGGTTCGAGCATTTCCAGCAACTGGTTCTGCGGCCGGTAGGTGTCCCAGAGCGAGAAGTTCTGGTACGGCGTGTAGCCGCTCGCGGTGTGTACCTTGCCGTCGAAGCCGGTGTACGCGCCGTCGGTGTCGCCGGCCAGGTTCGGGTGCAGCTGCGCGTGGTAGAGCGCGGTGTAGAACGCCGTCTGGCGTTCGGTCGTGCCGCCGCCGATCTTGATCGCGCCGAGGCGATCCGCCCACTGCTGGTGCAGCGCCGCCCGCGTCGCGTCGAAGTCGAAGTTCGACGTCTCCGCCGCCAGGTTCTTCCGCGCGCCGTCGAGCCCGGTGTAGGACAGGCCGACCTTCAGCACGACGTCGTGGTCGGTGCTCGCGTCGAAGCTCGCCCAGGCGCCGTTGTTCCCGGCTCCCGCCGCGTCGCGGCTGCCGTCGGTGCGCGTCGAGCCGCGCCAGGTGCCGAACGAGCTGAACGGCCGGTCGAACGTCGCCGTGAAGTAGACGGTGTGCTCGTCGTGTCCGGCGCAGAACCCGCCCGCGCGGACGCGGCCTTCGAGGGTCCGGTCGCCGACGACGTGGATCTCGGAGTCCTTGACGGACTGGTTGGCCTGACCGGTGTTGAACAGGACGTTCGCCTGCCCGGTCGACGGGAACGTGTAGCGCTGCCAGCCGGTGCGCGCGGTCGCCGTCAGCTCCGCGTTCACGCCGTACTTCTTGAGCCCGACGCGGTAGTAGCCGGGCTCGGCATGCTCGTCGTCATGGCTGTATTCGGACTTGTAGGCGTCTTTGTCAACGTTGTCGACGGCGCCGGTCGTCGGCATGATCGGCAGCTCGCCCATGACGCCGCAGCCGACGCCGGACAGGTGCGTCTGGCTGAAGCCGTAGATCGCGTTCTGGAGGTAGTCGTAGCCGCCCTGACCGCCGGTGTCCGGGCTGACCTGCACCATGCCGAAGGGCGCGCTCGCGCCGGGGAACGTGTTGCCGAAGTTCTGCGTGCCGACGAACGGGTTGACCAGGCCGACCGGATCGACCGGCGCGGGCGCGGCCTGCGCGACGGCGGGCGCCAGGCCGGCGACCACCACCCCCGCGGCCACCGCGGCGGCCATCCGTCTGCTCTGCGACCACATGGGCGCACCTCCCGGAAGGTGACAACGTTGTCAGAAGCGGACCTTTGGTCAGGCCCGTCGTTCGGACAGCAGCTTTCCACCTCGATGGGCGTTTGAGAAGACCTCAGCCGACGGCTTCGCGCAGTAACCGGGCGGCGGGCTCGACAGCGTTGTCAGCCAGGTTGCCGTAGCCGAGCACCAGCGCGGGCTCGCCGGGCGCGACGCGGTAGTCGTCGAGATCGGCCACCTTCACGCCCTTCGCGCGCGCGTTGCGCACTACTTCAGCCGCGTCCCGTTCGAGGTGCAGGACGAGGTGTAGCCCGGCCGCGACACCGGACAGCCGGGCGGGGCCGAGCGCGTCGACGAGCCGGTCGCGCCGCGCGCGGTACCGCAGTCGCGCGGCCCGCAGGTGCCGGTCGTAGCCGCCGCTTTCGACGAAGCCGGCGAGCGCGAGCTGGTCCAGCACCGGCGGCGCGTGTCCCGGCAAAGTCCACTGTGGAGGGACGACCGCCCAGCCGAGCCCGAGCGCCGGGCTGAGCGTCTTGCTGACCGAACCGAAGAGCGCGACCCGTCCCGGATCGGTGCCCTGCAGGGTGCCGACGGGCCGCCGGTCGTACCGGAACTCGGCGTCGTAGTCGTCTTCGAGGACCAGCCCGTCGACGTCCCGCGCCCAGGCCATCAGGTCCGCGCGCCGCCGGGGCGAGAGGACGGTGCCGGTGGGGAACTGGTGCGCGGGCGTGACGAGCACGGCCCGCGTTCCGGCGGGGATCCGCGCGACGTCGAGGCCTTCGCCGTCGACCGGCACCGGGTCGATCGCCATCCCGGTGTTTTCGGCTGCACGTCGCAACCGCGTCCAGCCGGGATCTTCGACGGCCAGCCGCGTGACGCCGTTCTCGAGCAGGGCGCGGCAGACGCGGGCCACGCCGTCGGTGACGCCGCCGCAGATCAGCACGTCACCGGGAGCGGCGCCGCGGACGCGCCGAAGGTAGTCGCCCAGGACCTTCCGCAGCCGCGGGTGGCCGCCCGGTTCGGGCAGGCCGAAGTCGGTGTGCGGCGCGGTCGCGAGCACGCCGCGCACCGCGTCCGCCCACCCCTGCCGCGGAAAGTGCCGCAGGTCGGGCAGCCCGGGCGCGAGGTCGTAACGCGGCTGCTTGACCGGCGCCGGCCGCTTCGGTGCGACGGCGTCGCCGACCCGCCGGACGCGCGTGGCCGACCCGGTGCGCCCGGCGAGGTACCCCTCGGCGACGAGCTGGGCGTAGGCCTGCGTGACGACCCACCGCGAGCACCCGAGGTCGGCGGCGAGCCGGCGGCTGGGCGGCACCGCGACGCCGTCGTCGAGGACGCCGTCGCGGATGGCCTTGCGCAGGGCCCGGGTGAGCTGCTCGTGCCGCGGACCGGGCCCGGTCAGCTCGAGCAGGACGTCCCAATTGGTCTGTGATCCGGCCACGGTATTGGACTGTAGTACCGGACCGATCTTCTTTTAGGTTCGTGGTCATGAAGAAGGTGGAACTGGGCCGGACCGGCCAGTACGTGAGCCAGGTTTCGCTGGGCTGCATGCTGATGGGCACGTCGACCGACGAACCGGCGTCGGCCCGCATCCTGAACGCGTACCTCGACGCGGGCGGCGACTTCCTGGACACGGCGAACTGCTACGCCTGGTGGGTGGGCGAGCAGTTCTCCGGCGGCGAGAGCGAGTCCGTCCTCGGCAAGCTGTTGCGCGGTCGCCGCGACCGGGTCTTCCTGGCGACGAAGGTGGCGGCGGGCATCACGGACCTCCCCGCGGCCCGCGCGGCTTCCCGCCCGGACGGCACGACGGACTGGGCCGCGCGCGAGCGCACGTACGAGGGCGCGAGCGCGGCGGTGATCCGGCGCGAGGCGGAAGCGAGCTTGCGGCGCCTGGGGACGGACCACATCGACCTGTACTACGTCCACGTCGACGACCGTTCGACGCCGCCGGAGGAGACGCTGTCCGCTTTGGACGGTCTGGTGCGGTCGGGCAAGGTGCGGTACATCGGCTGGAGCAACGTCCGCACGTGGCGGCTGGAGCGCATCCGCTCCCTGGCGCTGGCCAACGGCTGGGCGTCCCCGGTGGCGGTTCAGCTGCAGCACTCGTACCTGCGCCCGGCCGGCGCCGACGTCCCCTCGATCGCGGGCGGCGAACTGCTGGACTGGCTGGCCGCGCACCCGGACGTCTCGCTGGCGGCGTATTCCTCGCTGCTGCGCGGAATCTACGACGACGCTGCCTACCGCGAGTCCACGCAGATCTGGCGTGCGTACGCGGGCCCGGACTCCGAAGCCCGGCTGGCCGCGGTCGCGAAGGTGGCGTCGTCGCTGGGCGCGTCCGGCAACCAGGTGGCGTTGGCGTGGCTGCTCCACAAGGGAGTGATCCCGCTGATCGGCCCGCGCACGTGGGAGCACTACGAGTCGATCGCCCCGGCCTTCACCCTGGAACTGTCCGAAGCGGACTTGTCCATCTTGGACAATGCCTGATCAGTCCAGCAGTCGCTGTTCCTTGGCGACGGCGACCGCGCCGGCGCGAGTGTCCACTTCGAGCTTGGCGTAGATCCGGCTCAGGTGGGTTTTCACGGTGGCCTCGCTGATGAACAGCGCCCGGGCGATCTCCTTGTTGCCGAGTCCCTGGGCGAGCTGGCGGAGGATGTCGCGTTCGCGGGCGGTGAGCGACGGCCGCGGCGCGCGCAGCTGGGCCATCATCCGGTCGGCGACCGGTGGCGACACCGCGGTGCGCCCGGCCGCGGCCGCCTCGATCGCCGCGTACAGCTCGGTGGCGGACCCGGCTTTCAGGAGGTAGCCGGTGGCCCCGGCGGCGATCGCGCGGCTGATGTCCGCGTCGGTGTCGTAAGTGGTCAGGACGAGGATCCGGGGCGCGCTGGGGGTGCTCCGGATCCGCCGCGTCGCCTCGATCCCGTCGATGCCGTCGCCGAGCTGGATGTCCATCAGGACGACGTCCGGGCGCAGGGCGGCGGCGGTCGCGACGGCTTCCTCCCCGCTCGCGCTCTCGCCGACGACCTCGATGCCGTCCGCGCCCGCGAGCAGCGCGCGCAGCCCGGCTCGCACGACGGCGTGGTCGTCGCAAACCAGCACGCTGATGCTCACGAGGTCTCCAAGGGGATCGCGGCCGAAATCACCGTGCCCTGACCGGGCGCGGATTCGACGGTCAGCCTGCCACCGAGCTGCTGGGCCCGGACGCGCATGGCCGGGAGCCCGTGTCCTCGTTCACCGTCCGGAGCCGGTTCCAGAAACCCGCGTCCGTCGTCGGCGACGTCGAGCACGACCTGGTCGTCGAGGTAGGTGAGGGTGAGCACGACGCTGCCGGCATCCGCGTGCTCGCGCGCGTTGGCCAGCGCGCCCTGGGCGATGCGGACCAAAGTGGACTCGACGCGCTCGGGCAGCGGCCGCCCGGCGCCGTCGACGCGGATTTCGACCGGCAGCCCGGCCCGGCCGGCCACAGCTCGCAAGGCTTCTTCGAGGGTGGCGCCGGCGAGGTCGGCGGGCGCGAGGTCCTGCACGAGCCGCCGGGCTTCCGACAGGTTCCCGGCGCCGACGCGCTGCGCGGCGCGCAGGTGTTCGCGGGCCAGTTCGGGCCGGTCCCACGCCTGGTCGGCGGCCTGCAGCAGCATCGCCTGGCTGGACAGGCCCTGCGCGAGCGCGTCGTGAATCTCCCGGGACACCCGGCCGCGCTCGGCCAGCACGCCGGCGCGTCTCTCCGACTCGCGCAGGCGCTCGGCCTGGCGGCGCATGTAGGTGATCACCGCGGCGGTGACCACGGCGATCGCGATCGGCACGATGGTGAGGTTCGGGTCGAAGCCGTCGGCCAGCCGGTTCTGCGAGACGACCACCAGTGCCGTGATCACCGCGACCAAGGCCAGCGCCTGCCCGGTCGGCAGCGTGCGCAGGCCCGTGACCAGCAGCGGGATCGCCGACCACGCGAAGCTGGGGGCGAGCACCACGAGCACGACCCAGAGCGCCAGGACCACGGTCAGCCAGGCGAGGTGCCGGTCGACGAGCAGGCCGGCGCCGTACGCGACGACCAGCGCCGCGGTGAACCCGATCACCCACGGGGCCAGCGGAGTGCCGTCGTGGCGCGTGAGGTACCGGACGGCCGAGCCGAGCACGAGCAGGAAGAACGCCGAGTGCATGGCCGCGGCGAGCCACCGGGCGTCTCTCATGCCTTCCATGCTGGCTCCTTCCTCGTCCGGCACCAGCGTCGACCCGGTCCGGAGGCCGCGCATCAGCCGATCGGATGACCCCGGTGTCAGCCGGGACGCCGACCGGAACCACCCGCTTCCGGGCTGAAGCTGGAGTCATCGAACCGCTTGATGACGAGGAGCAAACCATGAACTCGACCCGTATCCGCGTCGCGGCCGCCGTCTCCGGGCTCGCCGCCGTAGGCGCTGTTTCGTTCGCCGCTGTCCCGGCCACCGCGGCTCCGGCGGCCCCGGCCACGCCCAAGGGCGTCATCCAGACGTCGCACCTGTCGATCGCCGCCGCTTCGAAGGCCGCGCAGGCGGCGTTGGACGCCGCCGGCAAGGCGGGCCAGCACGTGTCGGTCGCCGTGGTGGACCGCGACGGCAACACGATCGTGACGCTGCGCGGCGACGGCGCGGGCCCGCAGTCCTACAGTTCGGCGCAGGAGAAGGCGTTCACGGCGGTGTCGTGGAACGCGAAGACGTCCGAGCTGGTCGGCCGCCTGCAGCAGGCCCCGACGCTGAAGGACATCGACGGCACCCTGTTCCTGGCCGGCGCGGTCCCGGTCACGGCCGGTGGCGCCCCCATCGCCGCGGTGGGCGTCGCGGGTGCGCCGTCCGGGGCGCAGGACGAGGCGTTCGCCCAGGCCGGTGTGGACGCGCTCGGCAAGTAACGTGTCTTCGGTGGTGATCAGTGATGTCCGCCCGTGGGGCGGCGAGCGCAGTGACGTCGAGCTGAGCGGCGACCGGATCGCGGCGGTCCGGCCGCACTCGCCTGGGACGCCGGCCACTTTGGACGGCCGTGGCCGGCTGTTGTTCCCGGCGTTCAGCGACGTCCACGTGCACCTGGACTCGACGCGGATCGGGCTGCCGTTCCGGCCGCACACCGGCGGTCCGGGCGTGGTGGCGATGATGACGAACGACCGGGAGAACTGGCGCTCGGCGGAGGTTCCGTTGCCCGAGCGGGTCGCGGGGACGCTCGAGCGGATGATCGCCCACGGCACGACCCGGGTCCGCAGCTACGCGCAGGTCGACGTCGACTGCCGGCTCGAGAAGCTCGACGCGGTCCTGGCCGCGCGGGAGAAGTTCGCCGCGCAGGCCGAGGTGCAGGTGATGGCGTTCGCGCAGGCCGGCATCCTGCGGGAACCGGGCACATTGGAGCTGCTGGACGCGGCGATGCGGTCCGGCGCGACGGTGATCGGCGGCATCGACCCGTGCACGCTGGACCGCGACCCCAAGGGGCACCTGGACGCGGTGTTCGGCCTGGCCGAGAAGCACCAGGCCGAAGTGGACATCCACCTGCACGAACCCGGGCACCTGGGCCTGTTCTCGACGGACCTGGTCATCGAGCGCGTCCGGGCGCTGGACATGCGTGGCAAGGTGACGATGTCGCACGCCTACGACCTGGGTTCGATTTCCGAGTCGGTCAGCCGACGGGTCATCGACGACTTCGCTTCGCTGGACATCGCGATGACGACGGTGGCACCTTCCGCCGCCGGCCAGTTGTCTCTTTTGGACTTGGTCTCGTCCGGCGTCCGCATCGGACTCGGCGAGGACGGCCAGCGGGACTACTGGAGCCCGTACGGCAACTGCGACCTGCTGGACCGGACGTGGCAGCTGGCGTTCACCCGCGGCTTCCGCCGTGACGCGGACATCGAGCTGGCACTGGCGGTGGCCACGATGGGTGGCGCGTCGATCATGAGCCACGACGTCCCGCGGTTGGCCGGCGTCTCCGATCGTCCCGGCCTGGCCGTCGGCGATCGAGCGGACCTGGTCCTGGTCGACGGCGAAACGCCGACGAGCGCGGTGATGGACCGGGGCAAGGATCGCACGGTCGTCCACAACGGAGTCGTGGTGGCGGACGGCTTGTCGGTGGTCAAGCGCTAGCGAGCAGCGCGGCGATGCTGGGTTTGCGTTCGTCGCGCCGCCGCCACGTCATGGTGACGTCGGTGGTCGCGCCGGCGAGCGGAACGGCGACGGCGCCGGGGTGGTCGACCAGGGCGGGCACGAGCCCACAGCCCATCCCGGCGGCGACGCACCGCCCGAGAGCGGCGAGGCTGCCGACCTCGGTGTCGATGACGGGTCCGTCGAGCCGGTCCAGCATTTCCCGGAAGCCGCAGCCCTTCGGCGTCGCCAGGAACCCGACCCCGCGGAGGTCTTCGGGAACTACTTTTTCCCTCAGTGCCAACGGGTTTCCCGGCGGGACGAGGACGACGAGCGGCACCTCGCCGATCTTCCGGCTGGCCAAGGCGGGATCGCCCGGTGCGTCGCCGAAGGTGAAGCAGACGTCCATTTCGGACTCCCGGACGCCGTGGTACAGCTCGCCGCGTCCGCCTGCCTTCAAGGCCAGCTTGACGCTCGGCCACCGCGTCCGGTAGTCGCTGAGAATGCCGGGAACCCAGTGCGCGCATAGGGTTTCGAGTGCGCCGATGGTCAGGTCGCCGTCAGGTTCGCCGCGTTCGTCGTCGACGGCGGCCTTGGCTTCCTCGACGAGTTCGAGCACCTGGTCGGCGTACCCTTCCAGCCGTTTCCCGGCGGTGGTGAGGGTCCGGGTGGCCCGGTCGAAGAGCTTGGCGCCGAGCTCGGCTTCGAGGGCCTGGATCTGTTCGCTGACGCTGGACTGCGCGTAGTGCAGTTCGGCGGCGGCGTGGGTGAGGTTGAGCGTCCGCGCGACGACGCGGAAGGTGCGCAGGTGGCGCAGTTCCATGAGGGCCCCCATCGGCGTTCCCGATACCCGCCATCGTAACTCCCTGCTTCCGCCGGTGTCACGGAGCGTCCAGGCTTCGTGGTGTGGCAAGACTTCTCACGGGCCTCTCGCTGGGCTACTTCCTGGTCATGCTGGACACGACGATCGTGACGGTGGCGTTGCCGTCCCTCTCGCCGTCTTTGGCGGACCAGCAATGGATTTCGAACGGGTACACGCTGACGTTCGCGGCGTTCCTGCTGACGGCCGGAGCGTGGTCGGACCGCTTCGGCGCCCGCCGCGTTTTCTTCACAGGCTTGCTGTCGTTCGCCGCGTTGTCCTTGTTGTCGGCGGTTTCTCCATCGCCGGTGGCGCTGATCGCGTTGCGCGCGTTGCTCGGCGTGGCGGGCGCGCTGCTGGTGCCATCCTCGCTGTCGCTGATCGCTGCGGCCTATCCCGTGCCTGCCGCTCGCGCCAAGGCGATGGGCGTCTGGGCGGCGGTGAGCGGAACGGGCTTGGTGGCGGGCCCGCTACTGGGCGGCGTCCTGACGCAGGCCTTCGGCTGGCGCGCGATCTTCCTGGTGAACGTCCCGGTGGCGCTGCTCGCTGTGGCGCTGTCCCGCTCGGCGCCGCCGACGCCGCCCAAGCCGGGCCGGGTCGACTGGGTGGGCCAGGTATCCGCGGTGGTCGCTTTGTCGACATTGACATACGCCCTGGTGGAGTCGATGTTCTGGTTGCTGCTGGTGTCCTCGGCGGCGGCTGCGGTGTTCGTGGCCTCGCAACGCCGTCCGGACGCGATGCTGCCGGTGTCGTTGCTGTCCAGGAACCTCCTGGCGGGCGCGATCGTGAACTTCGGCCTGTCGGGCGTGCTGTTCGTGCTGTCGTTGTATTTCCAGCAGTCGCGCGGGTATTCGCCGTCGACGACCGGATTGGCATTTCTGCCGCTGACGATCCCGACGGCGTTCAACCCGATCTTCACGGGCAGATTGGTGGCCCGGATCGGTTCGCGTATTCCCGCGGTCGCGGGTTTCTTGCTGATGTCGTCAGGCGCGTTGCTTCAGGCGTTCTTTCCCGCTTTGTCGGTGGTCGCGTTGGCGCTGCTGGGTTTCGGAGTCTCGCTGGCGATCCCTTCGCTGCTGACGGCTGTGGTCGGCTCAGCACCGCGTGAGTTGGCAGGCATCGCGGGCGGAGCACTGAACGCGTCCCGCCAAACGGGAGCGGTCTTGGGCGTGGCGGTCTTGGGTGCTCTCCTGAACGCGACGACGACAACCACGGCCCTCGCCGCGGCCGGCGGCCTTCTGCTCATCGGCGCTCTTCTGTTTCCCGGCAGTTGACTGTTTCCTATTGGAACAGGAAACAGGAAACGCCTTGTTGCGCCAATCCGCGTGACGAATCCTGGTTGCAGGGCCGGAACTTCCTCCGGAATCCCTGGTCAAACCCCATTCCCTTGGAGGATTCGTCATGTCCATGCCCAAGAAGCTGGCCAAGATCGGCGGCCCCGTGCTCGCGCTCTGCATCATCGCCGCGGCGCCGATCATCGGTTCCACCACGGCGTCCGCGGACGGCGGCGGCAGCACGCCGCCGTCGAGCAGCACCCCGCCGCCGGCGGGCACCGACGGCAACCCCTGGCACGGTTGACGTGCCGGCCGGGCCGGCCGTGAACCCGGCCGGCCCGGTCACCGCGAAGCGCAGGCGCAGTCCAAGGCCGCGCGTTCGTCACGCACTTCGCCCGCTTCCGGCAGGTCGAGTTCGGCGAAGGCGGTCGCGGCCGCGTCCCAGTGCTTGACGGCGCGGTCGTGCTCGCCCATCGCGTGCAGCGTTTCCGCGACACCGAGATGCGCCCGAGCCTGGTAGGTGCGGTTGCCGGCACCGACGGCGAGGTCCAACGCCGCTTCGCACGCCGTCAAGGCGTCCTGCCGCGCGCCGCGGGCCAACGCCGTCGCGCCGCGGTCGAGGTAGAGCTGGGTGCGCAGGTCGGCGTCCGGCACGTTCGCCGCCACCTCGCGCGCCTTGTCGTGGTAGCGCACCGCCTGGGTGAACCGGCCCTGCTGCCGGTGCACGTTGCCGATGTTGTTCAGCGCGTAGGCCTCGACGCAGTGGTCGCCGACCTCCGCGGCGTGCCCGTGCGCCTCCGTGTAACTGGCCAGCGCCTCCGAAAGCAGACCCAGATGCTCCTGCACGGACCCCAGGTTGTTCACCGCGTGCGCCAGACCCTGGACGTGCCCGACTTCGCGCAGCAACCGCGCGGCCGCCGAGTGCTGGCGCAGCGCGACGTCGAGGTTGCCGTGCAGCTCGTTGAGGTAGCCGAGCATGCTCAACGCGTGGGCCTCGCCCCGCCGGTCCTCGCTCTGCTCGTACTTCTCCAGCGCCGCCTCGAGGTGGGCGATCGCCTGCTCGTGCTTGCCCAGCTCCATCGTCGGGATCGCGAGCGCGCACAACGTCGCCGCCTCGCCCCGCGGATCGCCGAGGCGCCGCCACTTCGGCAACGCGCGCGCGGCCAGCTCGAGTGCCTGCGCGAGGTGCCCGCGCCGGTCGTTCGCGGTGGCCAGCCGGAGCAGGACGTGCGCCTGGCCGAGGTCGTTGCCGGGGTCGGCCGAGACGGTCTCCCACGCGAGTTCGAGCGTGCCGATCCAGTCCTCGAACTGGTTGGTCGTGTTGAAGTAGCGCCACAGCAGCACGGCCAGCCGCCAGGTGTGCTCGGGCAGGCCGTGCCGCGCGGCGTAGCGGATCGCGGCCACGAGGTTGTCCCGTTCGGCGACGATCCACCGCAGGCCGGCGGCTTCGTCGGCGAACTGCGGCGTCACCGGGCAGGAGCGGTCGGGCGCGGGCAGCTGCGCCCGGTCGAAGGGGTACGCGGCGCCGACCGCGGCCGCCAGCGTCACCAGGTAGAAGTCCAGCAGCCGCACCAGCGCCTGCTCGGACGCCGGTTCGACGGCGGCGAACTCCTTGAGCGGGTCCAGCATCTGGTACCGCTCCGGCGCGGCCTCCTCGAGCAGGCTGACCTCGTGCAGGTCGTCGAGCAGCAGCCGCGCTTCGGCGACGTCGCAGCCGGCCAGCGCGGCGCCGCCCGCGACGCCGACGTCCGGCCCGGGCAGGCTGCCGAGCAGCCGGAACATGGCGCGCTGCGGCTCGCCGAGCTGCTGGTAGGACACCCGGACGGCGGCGATGCCGTCCTCCTCGCCCCACGGCCCGCCTTCTTCGAGCAGGTGCAGCAGGTGCTCCAGCGGCCACCGCTCGTGCCGCCGGAACAGCGCGGCCGCCACCCGGATCGGCATCGGCAGGTACCCACAGCGCTTGACGACCAGCGCGACGTCGGCCGCCCGCCCGCGCACCCGCGGCGGGTCGGTCAGCGCGGTGAACAGCTCGGCGGCTTCGTCCGGCGGCAACGGCGACAGCCGGACCGGCTCGCCGACGTCACCCATCCGCCGGCTCGTGATGACGGCGAGGCAGCCGTCGGCCTCGGGCAGCAGCGGCCGGATCTGCTCCGGGGTCGCGGCGTTGTCGAGCACGACCAGCGTGCGCGTCCCCCACAATGTCGTCTGGTAGAGCGTGGCTTTCCGGCCGACGGTGGCCGGGATCTGTTCGGCGGGCACGCCGAGTTCGACCAGCAGCTCGGTGAGCGCGTCGCCGACGCTGGTCTCGGCGACGCCGGGGGTGAAGCCGTTGAGGCGGGCCAGCAGCTGGCCGTCGGGAAAGCGGTCGCGCAGCCGGTGCGCGGCCTCGACGGCGAGGCCGGTCTTGCCGACGCCGGGCGCGCCGCTGATCCAAACGGCGCTCCCGGCCGCGGCTTTCTCGAGTGCAGCAAGCTCCGCGGCGCGCCCGGTGAACCCGCCGGGCCGCGACGGCAGCGAGCTGGGCGGTTCGCCGTGCTCGGCGCGCGCGGCGAGGTTGCGCAGCACGGGACCGGGCTCCATCCGCAGCTCGGCGAGGGCGGTACGGGTGCTCTGGAACACGCGCAGCGCGCCGACCTGATCGCCGCCGGCGAGCAGGGCGCGCATGAGAAGCCCGGCGTGCTTCTGGCTGGCGGGATCGGACCGCACGAGCGGCCGCAGCCGGTCGCGTGCCGAGCGGTGGTCGCCGGTGTCGAGCTCCAGCTCGGCGAGGTCGCCGACGGCGTCGGGCAGGGTCTCTTCCGGGACCACGACCTCGGGCCCGCCGACGCGGTCGATGTCGATGTCCTCGAGGAACCGGCCCCGCCACAGGCCGACGGCTTCCCGCAGCAGCTCGATCTTCCGCCGCGGGTCGTCGGCGCGGCCGGCCTCGTCGCGCAGCCGGTCGAACCGGACGGTGTCGAGCTGGTCGTCGCCGAGCCGCAGGAGGTAGCCGGTGGGAGTGGTCTCGATGCCGACGCCGACGTCGCGCAGCCGCTTGACGTAGCCGCGGACCAGGGTGGGTTTGGTTTCCCTCCCGGTCCAGACGATCTCCGTGAGCCGCGCGGTCGACACCGGCTTGTTCGCGTTCAGGAGCAGCACGACGAGGACGAACCGCTGCTGCTGGTCACCCAGCGGCACCGGCGCGCCGTCGTGCCACGCCTCCAGCGGGCCGAGCATCCGGAACTCCACGCAGCCTCCCCGGCGTCAGCTTGCTTTCCCCTGTTGATGTCGCGCAATCGGCCGTTGGAGTTTCGGTGATCCGCATTTCTTGCACGTTCGATACACACCGGGTTGCGAGGCTTCCGCCGGTCGAATCAGGGGTGAAGGAGAAACCGGTATGGGGTCCGACGTGTTGCCGTGTTACGTGGCGTGCGACGTCTCGCTTTCGATGGCCGACCACCTCGAAGAGCTGAACCAGGGCCTGCGCGAGTTCCGCGGCGCGGTGCACGCGGACGCGTCGATCACCGACCGGGTGCTGTGCAGCGTGATCGGCTTCGGGGCGGAGCCTTCGGTCGTGCAGCGGATGCTGCCCATGGACGACCTGGTGGACCTTCCCGCGCCCGGGGCGTGCGCGGGAACGAACTTCGGGCCGGCGTTCACGTTCCTGCGCGCGGTGATCGAGGAGGACTTGGGTTTGCTCGCGGCGCACCGGGTCCGGGTGCACCGCCCGATGGTGTTCTTCCTGTCCGACGGCCAGCCGACGGACCCGGTGACCTGGCCGCCGGCGTTTTCGTTCCTGTCGGATCCGACCTGGTCGCACCGCCCTCGAGTGGTGACGTTCGGAGTCGGTGACGCGGACGAAGAGGCGTTGGGGCGGATCGGGACGTTCCGTTGCTACTTGAGCCGGGACGGCGTCCGCCTGGGAACGGCGCTGATCGCGTCGGTGATGCACGTTCTGTCCACTTCCGGTCCACCGCCCGCCCGCAGGCTGTCCACAAGGGGGTGCTGACGATGGAGACGCACTGAAGGAGAAAGCCAGTGGAGCGCGCCGAGCTGGTCCAGGAGCTGAAGACGCTGCGCAAGGGCCGAGGGCTGGCGGGCCGTCTCGACGGCCGAGTCGGGCCGTTCTTGAGATCGGCCTGCGCGGTGTCTTCGGACGACGGCCAGGTGGCGATCCGGGAGAAGGTATCCGGCCGTCTGTCCGAACTGGCGTCTCAGCTGCCGGACGACTTGCGCCTGGCGGCGCTGGCGGCCTTCGCGATTTCCGCGGAGGCCCGCCAGCCGCTGTACCAGGACCGGGTGCGGTGGGCGGCATCCCGGGTGGACCGTGACCCGCGGACGGTCCGCCGTCGAGTGGACGAGGCGATCGTGTTGCTGGCGGAGCTGGTTTCGTCATCTTCGTCGCCGGTCGCTTCGCCTTCGGATCGCTGGCACACGTCGTCGTTGTCGATCGCTTGCGTGGTGGACGAGCTCCTGGTCCTCGAGCGGCGCCGGATCGTGGCGGATCAGGACGGGCTTGAGTTCGTGGACCTGGCGGTATCGCTCCCCGCCGGGCGTCCTGCAGTCACTGTTCTGTACGGCGGTTCGTTGGTCGATCGCGGGATGGAGACGTCCTCGCGCTGGGGGTACGGGGTGGAGCTGCCGCGCCCGTTGTCCCGGGGCGAGTCGTGGGAGGTGGCGCTGCTGTTCCGCCCCCAGTCGCTGCGGCCGTACATGGTGACGGTGCCTCGGCAGCCTTGCGACTCGTTCGACCTGCGGGTTCGTTTCGGTGCTGGTGCTCCTGTGGGGGTTTGGGCTTTGGAGGGGGCGTTCCAGAGGGACGTGTCGGACCCGGGGTACCAGGGACGTCCGGAGCAAGTGGACTCGGCGGGGGAGGTCCATTTGCGATCCCGCGGCCTGATGCCAGGCCTGGCCTACGGCGTGCGGTGGGCGCCTCGGCCCTGAGCTGTCATACTCTCTGCGGTTGATCGACTACGCTAGGGAGCAGCCCGGTGGCGTTCACAGTGGACACTTTCCAAGTCGCGCAGTACGGCGGAGTCCTCGGAAACCACCACGGCGACGCGAAGGCCGCTGAAGGATTCGCCGAGGCCAACCTCCAGATCGGCGCACAGCCGGGGCTGATCGCCGAACTGGTCGGCAGCCACGAGCAGGCCAAGGGCGAAATTGTCAAGGCGTTGACCGGCCTCGCATCGGTGTGCGAGGCGAGCAGTGCCGAACTCGACCGCGTCCGGCAGATGTACGACCGCGTCGACCAAGGCTCGGCCGAGCGGCTGGACCGGACGTACCCCGACCCTGGAAGCCCGCCGCGGATGCCGTCGGTACCGGGTCTGCCCGCCGATACCAGCACCCAGGCCGTCCGCCAGATCACCCATCCGGCAGAACGGTTGAAGCCTCCCCAAGCGGCCGAATTCACCAATCCCGTCCAGCTCGTGAACGACTTGGGCAACCTGATCAGCGCGGGTTACTGGACGCAACAGTTTCTGGACGCAACCATCCAGGTGAACCCCGTCGAGGAGTTCTCCAACTGGGTGGCCGGCGACTGGGAGCAGTTCGCGAAGGCGTCGGACGCCTTGAACTCGTTGTCCCTCTTCTGCGGTGACCTCGCCTATGACCTGAAGACGAACGTCACGACCTTGCTGACCAGCTGGACGGGAAACGCGGCCAACGAGGCCTTCCAGTACTTCAACGGGCTTGCCGGCACCGTCGATGGCTACGCGGCGGGCCCAGGCACCCTGCGTGACAAGTACCGCGAAGCAGCACAGGGTGTCTGGGAGTTCTCCGAAACGATCAACGACGTCATCCAGGACATCTTCGACAGCATCTTCTGGGGCGCGGTCGAACTCGCCGCGGGCGGAGTCCTCGCCGAGACAGTCGTGGGGCCGGCTGTGCTCTGGAGCCTCGCCGCGCTGGAATGCAAGAACGTGGTCGACGGCTGGAAGCAGATGACGAACCTGCTGATGAACGTCCAGAACACGATCCGCCTGATCCACGGCGGCGTCCTCGACGTCATCGGCTCCGGCGGCAACTTCGGAGCCCACCCCCTGCCCGCCGGCTACGACCACCCGGGAGCCTGACCGTGTCACCGGAATTCTCCCCGGACCCGGTGCAGAACCGCGCCCGGCAAGCGCTCTTGACCAAGCTGGCGGCTTCCATGGCCAACCCGGCCGCAGCGGAGATGGCCCGCGAGCTCCTGGCCGGCAACGTGTCTCCACGCGGAATCCTGAGCACGAACCTGTACGCGGATGTCCTCGCCGCAAACACGCGAGGTTTCGCCGTGTGGTACGGCAACCTGTCCGAAGCCGAGAAGGACGCACAGGCCGAAGCAGGACGAATTGCCTTGGTGCGGCTGGCGTCCTCGGAGGACGAACCCGCGCCGCGCCGCCGAGCGCGTCCGGCCTCCGCGGATGAAGACGAAGACTTTTCCGAGGTGGACTGGCTCGATGGCTGACCCGCGAAACGGCTCACCGCTGTTCGACGCCGACGCCATTCTCCGCAAAGCGTATTTCGGCGTCTGGCTCCTCAGTCTGGTATTCGCGGGGTTCGCCATTTGGGGCATCGTGCGTTATCCCCATTGGTCGTGGGCAGTTCCCATCGCGGCGGCCGTGGTGGCGCTGGCTGCGAACCACCGCTTGCGCACGGCGAATCGCCGCGGAGAAACCGTATTGCTCGGCGGCACGACCCTGCTGTTCGTCGTGGCGTCCGGCGTGATGCTCGGCGTCGCTCTGCGCCTGGCCCGTGCTTGAAGGTGCCCCCGGCAGGATTCGAACCTGCGACACCCGCTTTATGACTGCTTGTCTGCCGTTGGCTATCGACGCTCACCGTCAGGCGTGGTGGCCTGCACTGATAGCAAACGCAAACGTGCGTCATCAATGCTCCTGTGCAGTCGCCTGTCATTGATTGGTGAGGGTAAAGCGTGGGAACGCCGGCAGCCTGTAGTTGTTAACACTCCTGGCCGAAAACACTCGGTCGGACCGATCCGGTAGGTGTCTGTCGACCGCCAACTGACGCTCGGACCCCATCCAACTACAACCGCGACCGAAGGTACTCGCGAACGTCCTGCTCGATGGCGTCAGGTGTTTCGTCCCGTGGTGGGAAGTTGGGCGCCCAGGGTCGTCCAGGGTGCAGGGTGTCCCAACGTGTGCGGATGCCAGCTCTGCGCCCTTTGCCCGGATCGTGGTTGCCGAAACCGTCGAGCAGCGCGTTCCAGACCGGTCTATGTTCCCGGATGAGCGCAGATTCGCCCAAGGGAATCCAAATGTCTTCGACGACGAGCCAGCGGGCGTGAAAGTCGGCAATATCGAGGTTGTCAGCGGCCCGGACACTGTTGGCGTGTTCGCGGATGCGGTCTGAGAGTGCTCGGCTGTTTGTATGCGCGGTGACTTCGATCCCGCGGCGGCCGCCCTTGGGCACGGCCTTACCGATATAGATAGGGACGACAAGCTTGTCCTCGTTCGCGCGTCGCAGCAGCTCGTAGGCCGGGAACGAGCCGCTGTAGTAGATGGCGTATAGGCCGGCACCCACGAACCGCAGCACGTCGTCCAGCGGTGTGGCTTCCGTCTCCATCATCCTAGTCACGATGCTGTGCGCGAGATTGTCCATAGCGAGGGGATTGAAGGGTTCCGCCTGGTAAGAGGGTTTCATTAGGCAGTCGCCGCTTCGTTACGCTGGCGTCCACGGGCTGGCTTCGTCGTGTGCGCGCGCAGTTCGGCGAGGGCGAGGTGCTCGGCTACGGACGACGCGACTATCTGCGCGAGCAGCACCGGTACCGCATTTCCCAGCTGACGCATCGCCTCGCTCCATGGACCATGGAGGTTGTAGCGGTCGGGAAACGTCTGTAACCGTGCGGCCTCCCTGACAGTGAAGTACCGGACACTGCCATCCGCGCGCCGCAACATGTTTTCTCCGCCGGGCACGCCATGTACACCGGCCTTCAGCGCCTTGGCCGGAGCATCGAGCGGCGATCCAGTATGGCCCGGATAAGAACGGGCACCTGGCTGGAGAACGTGGTTCAGATATTTCTTGCTTCCATTGAGGCTGGGGCGGGGCAGGTCGCTGATTGCGTCCCGCACCGTACGCCAGGGCTTGCCGAGCGACTTCCCGCCATCAAGCATGGGGACGGTGGAGCTGCCCGGCAGGGGCGAGATGCGGTCCTTCTTTGGTACCTTGTGCCGTTCCCAGTATTCGCCGGTGACCTCTTGCTGATAGCGCAAGGCCGTGGCGGAGTGCGTCGGCTCCGGGAACGACCATTCCGCGTCAACGTCGGTGCGAAACCCGACGAAGAACACGCGCCATCGCTGCTGGGGTACGCCGTAGTTTGCGGCGTTGACCACCGTGGGCACGACCCGGTATTGAAGGTCGGAGCGGATGGAGGTGTGTTCCGCCTGCAACCGAGCGTAGTGATCTGTCCACTGCTCATCGTCGCGCGGTTGCAGCTCAGGATGTGCCAACCGCAGCTGTATGTAGGCGTAGTAGTCAGCGAAGGCCGCGCGAGTCAACCCGCGTACGTTCTCGACGATGAAAGCCCGGGGGCGAAGCGTGCGGATGACCTCGGCGGTGGCCGGAAACATGTCACGTGGATCATCGGCAGCCCTGCCCTTGCCGCCGCCGCTGAAGGGCTGGCAGGGCGGTCCCCCGCTGACCAGGTCCACCCCGTCCCCGAGAGCATTCCAGTCGACGGCGCGAACGTCGCCTTCCTGGATGCTCATGCCCTGAACGAGGGGGTGACCGGCGAACTGGTTCTCCCGGAGCGTGTCGCAGGACCAGCGGTTCCACTCCGAAACCACCTCGGTGGTGAAGCCTGCGAGATGTGTCCCCAAGGCGAGCCCGCCTCCACCAGCAAAAAGTTCCACCGACCGCATGGGCGACACCTTATCGCGACCGTGCGGCCGGCCGCGTGTGCCACACTCAACACGCCGTGACGAGGTTACGAGGACGGGTGCATGTCGGACTTCCTGACTCCCCAGGAGCGATCCGTCCGGATGGCTGCGGTCAAGGGTCGCGATACCAAACCCGAACTCGCGTTACGGCGCTTGCTGCGCGACGCTGGCCTTACCGGGTACCGTGTCGACCTCCGTGCCATCCCAGGCCGCCCTGACGTCGCCTTCACCCGGTGGAAGGTCGCCGTGTTCGTCGACGGTGCATTCTGGCATGGCCACCCCTCACGTATCCACCCCGACCGCCTCAGTGTGAAGTGGCTCACTAAAATCGAGCGCAACCAGAGACGAGACGCACAGGTCAACGAAGAACTTCGAGCGCTCGGCTGGTCCGTGGTACGGATCTGGGACCACGACCTGCGGCGCGAGCCGGCAGCGTGTGTCGAACGCGTCAGGGGTGCATTGGCCCAGTCTGGGAGAGTCAACGGCGCCGAGCAGCATGGTCAGAGCACCCGGCGATCGCGGTACTGAGGACCGCAGCCTCACTCGGCCTTGTGACCTACGTACTGCTGCGGCAGTCGTTGGTGAACTGCGTGCCTGCTAGACGGAGCTCGGGTGAGGGGCTCTGACCTGCGGGTTGTGCCGGTTGGTGGTCGTTGCTGGTCGGTGCCACCTGTGCCGGATTTGTACCGCGTCTGCGACGGCAAGACCTGGTCAATGAAAGATGCCCCGATAGCGATCTCGCCATCAGGGCATCCAGTCATATGCGAGCCTCTAGACAGGCAACGCTAGCTCTCCTCTCGGGCCGTGGCGGTGTCGGCATGTGCATGACCGAAGACCATGCTTCGGGGGCTCGTCTGAACTGCACACCCTTGTCGCCACTACGCTGCTAGCGAGCTTCAGACGCGACTGGCCTAGCCGCGCCTGACTCCGGTGAGGTTACCCTCAGCGGATCAAGGCCCACGATACATCGCCTGAGCTAAGAGCGCCACATGCCCCAGGTCACGTTGGCCAACGGGGATCTGTGTATATTCGAAGTCGCCTTAGCGGCGCCCCGGTCGCTTCGCGGTTCGGTTTTTCCCGCCGCCCTTCTGGGTATTTGCTGGTCGTTCTGCTTGCCATACCAATTTTGCTGACTTGCCCGCGCTTTGTCCTCGCCTGATAGATGCGTCGGGGTAAACGTTGCAATAGGAATCCCGTGCGAATTTCCAAACTTCTGAACTAGTGTGAAGACTGCTTGCGCCATTTGTGCTGACGACGTCCCAGTGGAATCCTGCGCGCAGATCCATGCCTGCTACGGTCGCTACTTCGCGGCCATGTAGGGCGTTCGGAGTTCTCCAGTGTCGCCCGTCTTCGTCCGTTCTTTTCGTTGCTCGTCCGTGAATTTTTTCGAACTCTGTAATTCCTGCGGCGACATGCAGGTTTGACCAGTCGCGGTCAGGGCTTACAACGTGAAGTGGCATGCAGCGCGCGTCTCGTTCGCCTGTGCAATCCGTTGAGGTGATCCACGAGGAAAATTCTTCAAGAAGGATTTCTGGATTGAAGCTTGAATCGACTCGCCCAAGTGGTGACCAGAATGCCTTGTAACGCACAAACATTTGGAGCTTTTTTGCGTTACGCATTGTTACGGGGGCGGACGGGTTTAGTCTTATCGCTGGATTACCAATTTGTATGACTGCGGTCGGATGACGATGCATCAAATGGTAAAGGTCGTTTGCATCCAGGGGTTCGACCATTTCAAGAAGACGGCCGCTATTTTCGCCTTCGAGGACGCGAGTGTCGACGGTGCGTCTTGTTCTAATGAGCCAATCTTGCCGTTCTGCCCACGTCTGCACGGAACGACGCCCCTGTTCCTGCTGGGAATTTTCTCTCTTTTTCGGTGGGGCAACGAAGAAAATGAGAGGTTTTGCGTTGCTCCACGGAGGCATACTATGCTCCCGTGTTAATCGCGCGCACCATTACGCTTGGGCTAATTCGAAGATCTGACAGTTCCTCCTTCGTCATCACGGCAACGCATCGCTGGACTAGGGATCGCAACCTTGTCAGTTCCGTGTCATTGCTGACGCTACTGTTTGTTGTCTTGGCTGGCGGATGAGAATCTTCAATTAGTAGATCCTCGGGGAGAGCTAATCCGTTCTCGTCGAAAAATCGACGGATGCGTTCTAGGACTTCTTGGCGGAAGAAGCCTGCCCACTGGCCCCTGAGGGGCGTTGGCAAAAAAGTATTACTGTAGTTTCTTTCAAGCCATTCGTTGAGAATCTGTTCGGCAACGCCCGTCGGTCTGACTTCCTCTGCGAATTTGACTCTCATCCGTGCAACGGTGCTGGAGGAAAGGGTTGGCAGTTCAGGGTTCTCGTCTTCGGCGTCGGCAACGCGTGCAATGCGAGCAACCGTATCCCATACGTAGCTATTCTCGCTGCGGTAGTCTACAATCGCTCGCCACAGGTCGGGGCGAACTCTTGGGTTGCGCCTGTGGGTGTCCTCTTCGTGCTCGCTTGAAGGTAGTTCAGGTAGGGATTCGGTGGCCGTAAGAGTGACTAGCGGAGGTTTGCTAGTCGAATCGACGGAAAGTAGTTCGGGGAACAGGTGGACGAATTCAAGTATTGTAGAAACGCCGTACTCGCGCTCCTTGAAAGTTCGATCGGTCGCGTCGAGGATGCGATTCTTGAGGACGGCTGTGGTCATAACGTTCCAGTTGGGACGTCCTGACGAGCGAGCTTCTGTGAAGGCAGCGAGCACTAGAGTTCGACCCTGCGCCATTGAAGCTTCATTGTTGACCGTATCGGGTGTCGAATCCTGTTCGTGCTCAGACATGTTGCTTACTCTAGCTCGATCAGACAGTCTGTACAGTCGCGGTCTGTCGTTTGCATCCGTAACAGCCAGATGGGGTGTCTGACGCGCCGTTGAAGTTCATCAGCTTGCCGGCCGAAGTCCTGGCCGGCGTGCATCAGGCCGATCCGAACCGTGGTGCGATCGCCGGACCACTGCTAATTCCTTCACCTGCTAGTGGGTGGCCTCTCGGCATCTCGTCGACCTGGCGCAGCCCGATCACGTCGGGTCAAGGGGGCACTTCTCCGCCTTCGTGACCGAACTTCGAAACCGCCCCCTTGATGCGGCGTGATAGCCCTCTGGGAGGTTGACGAGGTGCCGTCTGGCCAACCACGGACGCAACGTGCGAGCCCTGTCGGCCATCTCGGAGACCTGCCCGTCCGGCGAGGACATCTCTTCTCGGATCCGCGGCCTACCCGAACCCTTCGGCCCACTCGCCCCGGCCGACTCGCGGGGGACCGGCCGCCAGGCCGCACGCCCCCGCGAGGGCTTGGCCGGGGCAATGAGCTGGGGCCGAGCGGCCCCGGAGGGGCCGCCTTGAACAAGAAAACCGGCGAGCGCAGCAGCGCTACGCGACCTTCGTGTCCAACCTGGACATGGTCGCCGAAGTCCTCGGCGAGGTCGACAAGCTCATCGACCGCTACGACGACGGCGCGATGGCCGAATCCTGGACCATCGCCACGAAGGACGAACTCAAGGCGCTGCGCACCAAGGCGTTCGACGAACTGGACCGGCTGCGCGTGCTCGGCAAGAAGCACGAGGCCGAGCTGGTCTCCCGAGACTGGAGGTTCTGACATGGCACACCAGGTCGACCGGGTCGTCGATGACCTCGGTTCCACGCTGACCCAGCTCAAGGACTCGATGCGCGGGATGCCGTTGCACAAGAACGGGTTCAAGGCCGCGCACGACCGCATGGCCCGCGCGATGGGCACGCTCACCACTGAGCTGACCGACGCCCGGACCGCCATCAAAGCCTGACCAACCGCACATGATCCGTTTCGCGCGCGACCGGCCCCGCTACCTCCCACCACGGGACGCGGGGCCGGTCTCGTGCTGTTCGAGAGGACCACCAACCCCATGAACACCCCCAAGTCGTCCCGCAAGACGGGGACCGAATTCCGAGCGCTGAAGTGGCTGTTCCGCCACCCCGGTGCCACCGTCGCCCCGGCAACCGTCCTCGGGTCCGGGCTCGAGCTCGGCTGGACCGCCATCGGTGGCATCGCGGGCGGAACCGCCGGCACCCTGCTCTGCTGGTACCGGGCGCACCCGGACACCTTCGACCACTTCGCTGCCCCGCGGCTTCGAGCGTGGCGCCGCCGCTGGTCGGTCTACTGCGGGCCGCGCTTCACCCGGGCCTTGCAGGCGTGCGATATGTACGTCACCGACCGCAAGACTGGCGAGGACCTGTTCCCGCGCATCACCCGGCTGCGGTCCTACTCCTCGTCGGTGGACGTCGTGACGTTGGCGTTGCCGCGTGGGCAGGGACGCCGCACGATCGAGGACAACCTCGAACGGCTCGCGGACACGCTGAGGGTGCAGCGCATCGCGTTCGAGCGCCCGAAGCCCGGCTACGTCGCTCTGATCATCGAGCGTTCGGAGCCGTTCACCGAGACCATCCCGGCTCCGGAGATGCCCGAGGGGTCCGACGCGGTCGACATCGACGACATCTACGTCGGTGAAACCGAGTACGGCACCGACTGGCGGCTCGGGCTGCGGTCGCACCTGTTCATCGCGGGAGCGACCGGGGCCGGCAAGAACTCGATCGTCTTCTCCGAGCTGCGTGCCCTGGCTCCGCTGATCCGGGACGGTCTAGTCCGGCTGTGGATCTGCGACCCGAAGCAACTGGAGTTCCGCAAGCTCGGGGATGCCGACGTCGCCTACCGCTACGCCGACACCGAGCAGGCGTGCGCGGAGCTGGTGGAGGAGTACGTCGCGGACCTGCGCGCCGTACAGCAGTCGTTCGCCGGGACCGGGCGCCGCAAGATCGAGGTGTCGCGGGAGACCCCGCTGAACCTGCTGATCATCGACGAGATCGGGGCGTTGCTGGCTTACGGTGACGGGACCATTGCCCGGAACCTGCGCAAGCTGCTTGCGATCGTCGGCTCGCAGGGGCGCGCCACGGGGCACTTCATGACTGCGCTGGTGCAGGAACCCGCCAAGGACGTGGTCCCGGTCCGGGAGCTGTTCCCGACCCGGGTGTGCTTGCGGGTCACCGCTCAGTCGCACGTGGACATGGTCCTCGGGGACGGTGCTCGGCTGCGTGGGGCGCTGGCGGATGAGATCCCGAACGTCGCGGACACCGCCGGCATCGGGTACGTGATCCGGCAGCGCATCCGCGTCCCGCAGCGCGTTCGCGCCGCCTACGTCGACGACCGCGAGATCGACGAACTGATCGCGTTCATCCGCTCCGGCCGCCCGGCTCCGGGTCTGTCGGTGGTGGCGTGATGGCAGAGGTCAACTACCCGGCCGTGGTCCACGCGCCGCACTTCGCGATCGAGAAAGTGGACTTCAAGGCCGGTCTGCAGCGGCTCAGCGATCGCCTGTACTCCTCCCGCGAGGACGCCGCAACGTGGGCGAGCGTGCTGCGGGAGCCGGGCGACAAGGTCCTCATCGCGGAGTACAGCGTCGCCTACTACGCCCGCTGCGTCGTGTGCGGCGAGTTCTCCAACAACGACCGAATGCGCTTCGCCGACTGGCAGGACCTGGGCCAGTACCTCACCCACGAGCCCGGCTGGCGCTGGACGTCCGAACAGCTCGTGTTCTGCCCGACCCACCGACCCGACAAAGAGGACTGACCATGTGGCGTCTCGGATTCTTCGTGTGGCGAGCCTGGCTCTACGCCAAGTACGGCACCCCGGCCGGCCTGGTGCTGTGGCTGATCTACCTCGCGCAGGGCGACTCGGTGCTGTTCTGGATCGTGGCCGCCGTGTTCGGCTGCGTCGGGCTCGGCTGGTGCTTGGGATCACCGAGTTCCGCAACCGCGAGTTCGGCGACATCGGACGGGAGCGCATCCGATGACCCGTCGCGCCGACCCCGGACAGCTCGGCCTGTTCGGCACTCCCGCCCCGACGCCGGCACCGACGACCGGCCGCGCCTGCCCACCGGCTCGGGGACGCCGCAAGCCGCTCGGGTCGCCCGGGAACCCGCTGGTGGCCAAGGACGTGCTCGCGGAAGTCCGGGACGGCAAGTTCGGGCTCCTGGACGACACCGACCGCGTGATGGTGCTCGACGGCGAGGGCCACTGCCGGGCCGCTCAGGAGGACGACGTCGTGATGCACCTGGTGTCCATCGGCTACGTCGAACGCAGTCCGGCCCGGGAAACGGTCTCGTGCTTGCACGGCGTCGTCCGCAAACCCGTCCTGCCGCTGCGGCTGACTCGACGCGGTCGGGACATGCTCCAACGCTGGTCGAACCTCGCTTCGTTCGGTGGTGCGTGATGGCTCGCAAGCGCATCCTCGACGCCTTCTGTTGCGCTGGCGGCGCCGCGAAGGGCTACCACGATGCCGGGTTCGAGGTCGTCGGCGTGGATATCGCAGCGCAGCCGAACTACCCCTACGAGTTCCACCAGGGCGACGCCGTCGAGTTCATCCGTGACCACGGCCACGAGTTCGACGCCATCCACGCCTCGCCGCCGTGCCTGAACGCCACGGCGTTGACTGCGGGCAACCGCAAGCGCGTCGGGTGGCACGACGACCACGCCGACCTGATCCCGGCCACCCGCACCGCGCTCGCCGACATCCGGACGCGCACCGGTATCCCGACCGTGATGGAGAACGTTCAAGGCTCCGCGTTGCGTCGAGACCTCGTGCTGTGCGGGCTCACGTTCGGGCTGCGGGTGTTCCGCCACCGGTACTTCGAGATCGACGGGGTGCTCGTGCTCGGGCACCCGCACCAGTCCCACCGAGGGCACCGGGTGGCCGGCTGGCGTCACGGCGTCCGCCACGACGGGGACATGGTCGCGGTCTACGGCGACGGCGGCGGCAAGGGCACCGTCACCGACTGGCAGGACGCGATGGGCATCCATCACACCGACGTCCGGCACGAACTCGCCCAGGCCATCCCGCCCGCCTACACCCGACACATCGGCGACGCCCTACACGCCGCTCTCGACGCGCCGGCCGCCCTGATCGCCGCGTGACGACCCAGGCCCATCAATAACAGGCACGAAAGGAGACTCATCATGTCCACTGCGGACAGTACGAACCGGACTCGTCGGCTGGTGGACACCATCCGAATCCTGGTCGCCGTTGTCCTCGGCACCATCGGCGCGGCGGCCGGGTTCACCCACACCCACGACTGGGCCGTCCACCACGGACAGCTCGGCTGGACCGCCTGGGCCGACGCGGTGGTGATCGAGGGCATCGTCATCGTCGCCGGGTTCGAGATCCAGCGCGACCACCGCGCCGGCGGAACCCGCAAGCTCACCTTCCCGCTCGCCGTGCTGGTGGCCGGGTTCGGCGTGCAGATGGCCGCACAGGTCGCGCTCGCCGAACCCACCCCGGCCGGATGGCTCGTCGCGGCGATGCCGGCACTCGGGTTCCTCGTCGTCGTCAAGCTCCTCATGCGCCGCGCCCCGGCCCCGGAGACCACGGTGGCACCGGGACCCGCTGCGGATCCCGTACCGGTCACCGTGACCGCCTCCCGGACCGACGTCGTCACCCACCCTGCACCTGCGCCTGCCACTGTGGTCGCTCCGGCCCGGCCCCGGCTCAAGCTCCCCGCCGAGCTGACCAGTCGGATCAACACCGTGGCCGAGACCGCCCGTAGTGAGGGGCGGGAGCTGACCATCGAGGAGATCCGCCGAGTCGTCCGCGTCCCGGAACCGATGGCTGCGCAGATCCTGCACGAACTCACCACCAGCTGAACCAGCTCGACGCACCCGCCTACGGCGCGGGAGCCCGGCCACCAACCCGGCTCCCGCGCCGTTTTTCATGCCCGCCAACCGAAAGGCTTCAACATGCTGACGTTGGAAGACCGCCTCGCCGCCCGCGTGAAGGCACACGACTACCACGACTGGCGAGCCAAGGTCCGCGCCGTCAACGGCTGCGCCCGCCCGATCCGGCTCTCCGGGGCGCACCAGCTCCAGGACGCCACCACCGGCGCCGTGCTGCATCACCACGGCGGGGACATCTTCGCCCCGTGCGGCAACCGCCGGTCCGGGGTCTGCCCGGCCTGCTCCGACCGCTACGCCGCCGACGCCTTCCACCTCATCCGCGCCGGGCTCATCGGCGGCCACAAGGGCATCCCGACCTCTGTGGGCGACCGGCCCCGCGCGTTCGTCACCCTCACCGCCCCGTCCTTCGGCCCCGTCCACACCGCCCACACCACGAAGTCCGGGAAGCGTCGGCCGTGCGGCTGTGGGGAGTACCACCACGACGACGACACCCGCATTGGTTCCCCGCGGGACCCGGAGGCTTACGACTACGTCGGGTCGGTGCTCTGGCAGGCCCACGCCGGCGTGCTGTGGCAGCGCTTCACGATGCGGCTGCGCCGGGAGATCGCCAAACGGGCCGGGCTCAAGGCACGCGAGTTCGCCGAACAGGCTCGGCTCTCCTACGGCAAGGTCGCCGAATACCAGCGGCGCGGGCTCGTGCACTTCCACGCCGTGGTCCGCCTCGACGGCCCCGATGGTGCGGTGTCTCCGGCTCCCCGGTGGGCGCACCCGGACCTGCTCGAAGACGCCGTCTACGCGGCTGCTGGGGCCGTCCTCGTGCGGACCGCGTACCCGGACGGGACCGAGCTGCGACTGACGTGGGGCACTCAGGTCGACGTCCGCCGGATCGAGCCTGCCGCGTCGGCTGAGCTGGAGGACGATGCCGGCCAGATCTCCGAAGCTCGGCTCGCCGCGTACATCGCGAAGTACGCCACCAAGGGCACCGGCAAGAGCGAAGCCGCCGACCGGCCGATCCGCTCCCAGCTCGACATCGACCACCTCAAGGTGACCACCCATCACCGCCGGATCATCCAAACCGCCTGGGATCTCGGGGAGCTGCCCGCGTACGAGGACCTGAAGCTCCGCCGGTGGGCGCACATGCTCGCCTTCCGGGGCCACTTCCTCACCAAGTCCCTGGCCTACTCCACGACGTTCAAGGCCATCCGAGGTGACCGTCAGGCCTTCCGGCTCGCCGAAACCCTCGAACGCCTCGGGCTCGACGGCCGGGCCGACTCGATCGCCGTGGTCAACGACTGGTGCTTCGACGGCTCCGGCTACCGCGACGACGCCGAACGCGAACTCGCCGCCGGTATCGCCGAACGCATCCGAGACGACCGCAAACTCAAGTACAGCAAGGAAAACGACCATGAATAGCAAGCTGCTCAGTATCGAAGATGTTGCCGACTACCTCGGCATCCCGAAGAACACCCTCTACCAGTGGCGCACCAAGGGCTACGGGCCGACCGGCCGCCGCATTGGCAAGTACGTCCGTTACCGCTCCGAGGACGTCGACTCGTGGGTCGATCAGCAAGGGGTGGTCTGATGGGCAGGCCATCGCTCCCACTGGGAACCTGGGGAAAGATCCGCACGTACGACCTACCGCACGGCGGAACGCGGGCCGTGGCGAACTACAAGGACTACGACGGCGTTACGCGACCGGTCGAACGGGTCGGGTCGACAAAGGCCAAAGCGATCAACAACCTGCTTGAAGCCTTACGTGATCGCGCGCGAAGGTCGGGCGACGGTGAGATCAAGGCGGAAACCAAGGTTTCCGTCGCGGCGGACATGTGGTTGAAGTCGATTGACGAATCGAGCAAGGCCGCGCGCACCAAGCGGGAGTACCGCGACACGTGGAACCGCTACTTGGCAACGCCCATGGGGCACCTTCGCATCCGGGACATCCGTGTTTCGACAGTCAATCGCCTGATCACGGAGACGCGGGATCGCAACGGTCGTGGTGCGGCATCACACGTCAAAGTGGTGCTGTCCGGGATCTTCGCTCTGGTCGTCCGACATGACGCGCTCGACAAGAACCCGGTCCGTGAGATCGAGAGTCTGGGTGCCAAGAAGCGCAAGAAAGAACGTACGGTCAACGCGAAGACCATCAGTCCAATTCTCGGGGTGTTCCACGCGGCCGAGGATGCGAAGCGATGGGACTTGGTCGACATGGTCGACGTGCTGTCCGGGCTCGGCTGCCGTATCGGCGAACTGCTCGCGCTCGACTGGGACACCTCGGTCAACTTCGACGCCGGCACGATCCGGTTCCACGGGACCGCGATCCGGGTAACCGGGCGGGGTCTGTTCGTGCAGGACCACACCAAGAGCCGTGCGGGCATGCGCACGATCCGTCCGCCTGCCTGGGTGATGGACATCCTCAAACGTCGTCACGCGGAGGCTGAGACGCAATGGGTGTTCTCGTCGGCGACCGGCACCTTGCGGGACCCGGATAACACCCGGGCGCGGTTCCGGATGGTCGTTGCGAAGACGCCGTACAAGGGTCTGCACCCGCACGACTTCCGGCACTACGTCGCCGGGGTCCTTGATGACGCCGGCCTAACCGCTCGCGAGATTGCCGACTACCTCGGACACGAGCGAATCAGCACGACTCAAGAGGACTACATGGAACGGGGCGTTGTGGGCGAGGACGTCGGTCCGGCGCTGGCTGAGCGTCCGAAGATCGAGCTTCCCAAAGATGAGGGTTAAGCGAGGGTTGGCCTAGCGCGAAGCCCCTGGTCATGACCCCGACCAGGGGTTTTGTGCCCCCGGCAGGATTCGAACCTGCGACACCCGCTTTAGGAGAGCGGTGCTCTATCCCCTGAGCTACGAGGGCTTGCGTTACTCGGACAGGCTACCTGACAGGTGCCAGGGGTACGGCGAGGCCTGCCGACGCGCTCTGGACCACCAGCGCCTCGGCAACCGACCACGACCGGCAACCGCACGTCACTCGTTGTAGTGAATCTTGGCAGGCGAAGGGGCGATCAGGGAGTGAGATGTTTCCGGCGACCCTCTGGAAGGTCGGCTGCCTGACGCACCCGATGCCCCTCGCGTGGCCGTGCCGGCTCTCGTCGCTACCTTCGTCGGCAAGCGACAGGATGGGAAGCCGAGTGCGTACTTACTACGACGAGGAAGACTACGACGGCTACGAAGCCGGGCAGGATCTCCTGGTCCGGCGCTTCGCCACCTGGGCCGCCGCTCAAGGCCGGGAGATCGACCCCTTCGCCATGGTCTCCGCGCTCCAGTTCCGCCACACCTCGATCGACGGGCGGCTCGCGTACTGGACCGCCGCGCTGGTCAGCGACTTCCTGCTGAAGTACGTGCCACGCACGCTCTCGGCCACCGCGGACGAGGCCGTTCTCGTGCCCGAGACGCTGCGGCTGTTCCTTCGCTACCTCCACGACACCGAGCTGGCCGACCCGATGGGCGAGCCACTGGTGGATCTCGAAGGTGCCGTCACGAAGGCGATGGCCGAGTTTCCGGCCGCGATGGCCGACGAGCGCAATTTCGGCCTGAGCAAGTACTGGGTGATGACCGCCGCCCGGAACGGGGTCGATCGCTCGGACTCGGACGCGTTGAACGCGTTCTTCGCCGAGGTGCGCGACGGGCGGCACAGCTACGACGCCGAACTCCTCGACGAGGTCGTTGCCCGGCAGATGGGTGAGCGGGTCGGACGGGCTCTTCCGCAGCTGCCGGTCTCGCTGCCGGCGGAGGCGGACCTCGCGGACGCCGCGGAGCGCTCCGCGCTCGTGATCAAGTTGCGGAAGTTCGTCGAGTGGGTCGGTGACGGCCGGACGCTGACCGGCACCGGCGCTCTCAAACTCGCCGACGCCCGAGAGCTGGTGTCGTTGCTGGACACCGGTGACGACTTCGAACGGAACCTCGGCGGCGACGTCCAGACCGTTCGCAGCAGCGCCGATCTGCCCAACCTTGCCATCCTGTTCGAACTCGCCAAGCGCACCCGGATCGTGCGGGTGGTCAAGGGCAAGCTGGTCCGCGTGGCGAAGGCCGCGCCGCTCATGAAGAACGCCCTCGCCTTGTGGACAGCCGCGTTCGACGCGATCCCCGAGCCGGGGCTGCTGGTCAAGGATAGTGGCCGTGCACCCGGCTATGCCCTGCTGCTCGACGGCAACCTCGACATCGTCCTGCCGGACGTGTTCAACACGCTCTACGGCCTGCCGGAGCCGCTGCCGTTGGTCCGCCTCGAGGAAAGCGTGTGGCTGGCCTGTACCGAAGGGGTTTACCTCGATCTCGAGCCGTCGTTCGAGCCGCTGTGGCGGGATGGGCTCGCGACCGTGTTCCGCCACTTGCTCACCAAGCTGGCCGAATTCGGAGCGGTCGAGTTGACCGTGGGGCCGGCGGATCCGATGTACCGCATGGACCTGGTGCCGGAGAACACCGAGCTCCCGCCGGATGTTCAGGACCGGCTGCGGGCCGCGCTCGATGCGCCGGAGCTCGAGCTGGTCGCGTTCACCCCGTTGGCCACCCGAGCGGTCCGGGCGCGGCTGGTGCGAGAGGGCCGGTTCGCGCCCCTGGTGGGTGAGCTGGCCGGCGCAGCGCCCGCCGGCATGCTCGGTGTGGTCGTGGAGCATTTCGACGAGGACGCAGCCGCCGTGGAGATCAGCGGCTGGCTGGCTGCGCACGGTGGCCGGGAGGCGGGGCTTCCCCTGCTGCTGGACGCCATCCGCGCGTGCCCGTTCCGCTCACGGGCGTCCGTGATGCTCGACGTCCTGCTCAACTCCCTTCCGGACGGCGACGCGGTGCTGCACGGTCTGCGCGCCGATCCGGGCTTGGGTCCGATCGCGACACAACAGTTGATCGAGCGCGGCGAACTGGCCATGGAGGGCCTCGACGAACACGAGAGCCTGCTCGGCATGGCCGAGCAGTTCCTCCTGATGCTCGAGGTGGCCGGGCCGGAAGCAGTGTCCGAGACGCTGGCCGAGATGCCCGACGTCGAACGCGCACACCTGGCGGATGCCGTCCTAGCCTCGGGCCATCCAGACCGCATCGGGCTTGCGGAGCTGGCCGAAGTGATCGAGCAGTTCCGGCCGGTCCGCGCCGCACATCCGCTGGGTGGGCTGGCCCGATCCCGTGGCGCCAGGCGAAAGAACAAGAAACGCTGAGCACGACTCTCGTCGTCACCCAGGTGAGTGGTTCTTGACCGCAGCCGACCGCGGTCTTACACCCAGCCGGACGGTCCACCGCACCTGACCTGGACGGACCATTGCCTCACCTGGTCGTGTCTGGTTTCGAACTGCTGAACAACAGTAGGTAACCTTCGTTAACGGGACGCGGGGAGCCGCCTCCTACTGGCTGTTGCGGAGGGCTTCGTTGATCAAGCTCATGTTCGCCGACGACGAGGAACTGGTGCGCTCGGGGTTGCGCGCGATGATGTCTGGGGCTCAGGACATCGAGATCGTGGGCGAGGCCTCCGACGGCAGATCCGCAGTGGAGGTCGCCCGGCGGTACCACCCCGATGTGGCCCTGCTCGACATCAAGATGCGGGCTCCTGACGACGGCATTCGCGCGCTCCGGGCCATCCTCGCCCTTCCCGATCCGCCCACCGTTGCCATGCTGACCACCTTCGACATCGACGAATACGTCAGCCTCGCTCTCCGGCTCGGTGCCAACGGCTTCCTGCTGAAGGACATCGACCCCGCCGCGCTGCTGCGGGCCGTCCGGGACCTCGCGCGCGGGGGTGCCGTGCTCGATCCCGGCGTTGCCGCGCGGATGGTTCAGTCCCACCGGGACGAACAACGCGCTGCTCAGCCCGCCCGGAAGCTGCTCGCCTCACTGTCCGAACGCGAACGGGAGGTCGTCGCGCTCATCGGGCAAGGGCTTTCCAACGCCGAGATCGGCGGGCGGCTGCACCTCTCCGAAGCCACCGTGAAGGGGTACGTCTCCGCCGTGCTCTCGAAGATCGGCGCCGCCAACCGCGTGCAGGCCGCTCTGCTGGCCTATCGCGGGGGCCTGCTCGACCAGTAGATGCTGCTCACGGCCCTGGAGTTCCTCGGGCTGGTCGCCTTCGCGGCGTCCGGGGCGCTCGCCGCCGTGCGGGCTCGGCTCGACGTCTTCGGTGTCGTTGTCGTCGGGCTCACCACCGCGCTCGGCGGGGGCGTCATCCGGGACGTCCTGCTCGGCATCCACCCGCCCACCACCCTCCGGAACTGGCCCTACCTCGCCGTCTGCGCCGCGACCGCCCTCGTCGTCTTCGCCTTCCACCCGCAGGTCGCGCGGCTGCGGCGGGGCGTGCTGCTCGCCGACGCGCTCGGGCTCGGCGTCTTCGCCACCGCCGGGACGACCATCGCCCTGAACGCCGGCGCGACCGTCTACGCCGCGTGCCTGATCGGGATGACGACCGGCATCGGCGGCGGGGCCGTGCGGGATCTGCTGCTCCGGGAAATCCCCCTCGTCCTGCGGAAAGAGATCTACGCGGTGGCCGCGCTGGCCGGCTCGGTGCTCGTCGTCGTCGGTCACGTTGTGCGACTTCCGGAGGGGCCGGTCACCGTCGCGGCGGCCGCGGTCGTCGTCGCCGTCCGGATGATCGCGCTCTGGCGACACTGGAACGCGCCCGTCGCGCGGGCGCCGGAGTGAGGATTCTCTTTGTTAGTTCTGTGTGTGTTCTTAGGCGAGTCTCAGCACGCTGAGTAAGACTGACGCCATGCGCATCCTTGTGGTGGACGACGACCGCGCCGTCCGTGAGTCGCTCCGGCGGTCCCTGGAGTTCAACGGCTACCAGGTCGAGCTGGCCAGCGACGGTGCGCAGGCCCTGGAGGCGATCATCGCCGACCGGCCGGACGCGATGGTCCTCGACGTCATGATGCCCCGGCTCGACGGCCTCGAGGTGGCCCGCCGCCTGCGCAGCACCGGCGACGACCTGCCGATCCTCGTGCTCACCGCGCGCGACACCGTCTCCGACCGGGTGTCCGGGCTCGACGCCGGCGCCGACGACTACCTGCCGAAGCCGTTCGCGCTGGAGGAGCTGCTCGCCCGGCTGCGGGCGCTGCTGCGCCGCGCCGTCCCCGAAGGCCAGAACGGCCAGGCGTCGGAGATCCTGTCCTTCGCCGACCTGACCCTCGACCCGGGCACGCGCGAGGTCCGCCGCGGCGGCCGCGAGATCAGCCTGACCCGGACCGAGTTCGCACTGCTGGAACTGTTCCTCTCCTACCCGAAGCACGTCCTCACGCGGGGCCGGATCCTGGAGGAAGTATGGGGTTACGACTTCCCGACGTCGGGCAACGCGCTGGAGGTCTACGTCGGCTACTTGCGCCGCAAGACGGAGGCCGAGGGGGAGCCGAGGCTGATCCACACGGTGCGGGGGGTGGGATACGTCCTGAGGGAAACCCCACCGTGATCGACGCCGGCGAGCCCGGTGATCCCCGCGGCACGCGCTGGGGGACACGCCGGTTCTCGCTGCGCGGCCGAGTGACGCTGCTCGCCGCCGCCTGCGTCGCCGGCGCCGTCGCGCTGGTGTCGATCGGCGCGTACATGGTCGTGCGCAGCAACCTCTACCAGCAGCTGGACGACGGCCTGATGGCGCGCGCGCAGGCGGCCGTCGCGTCGCCGCAGGTGCAGACCGAGCTGCGGCAGGTGCCGGGGGCCTTCCTGGCCAGCGCCGACCTGCAGATCGGGCAGCTCAACGCCGCGCCCGACGTCGCGCACGCCGTCATGACCTACCCGCTGTCCAGCTCGGCGCCGCCGTTCGACCAGCGCGAGCTGGCCGTCGCGAACGGCGACTCGCCGGAGTCGATGCGGACGGACTTCCGCACCGACAGCCGCGTGGTCGCGCTGCCGTCCGGGCACGGCGAGGCGATCGTGCTGGCCCAGTCGATGGGCCCGACCAAGCGGACGCTGAACGAGCTCGCGCTGGTGTTGTTCCTGATCGGCGGCGCCGGCATCCTGGTCGCCGCCGCGGCGGGCACCGCGGTCGCGCGGGCCGGCCTGCGCCCGGTCGACCGGCTGACGTCGGCCGCCGAGCGCGTCGCCAAGACCGGCGACCTGCGGCCCATCCCGGTCAGCGGCGACGACGAGCTGGCGCGCCTCACCACCACCTTCAACACGATGCTCGGCACGGTCGCGGACTCGCAGGAACGCCAGCGCCAGCTGGTCGCGGACGCCGGCCACGAGCTGCGGACGCCGTTGACGTCGCTGCGCACCAACCTCGAGCTGCTGCTCGCCGCGAGCAAACCGGGCGCGCCGCCGCTGCCGGACGAGGACCGCGTCGACATCATCGCCGACATCAGCGGCCAGCTCGACGAGCTGACCCAGCTGATCGGCGACCTCGTCGAGCTCGCGCGCCAGGACGAGCCGCGCGAGCGCTTCGAACGCGTCGACCTGCTGGAGGTCGTCGAGCGCGCGCTGGACCGGGCGCGGCGGCGGGCGGGGGAGATCAACTTCGACGTCTCGTTGCAGCCGTGGGTGCTCACCGGCGACAACAGCTCGCTCGAGCGCGCGGTACTCAACCTGCTGGACAACGCGGTGAAGTTCTCGCCGCCGGACGCGACGGTCTGGGTGCGGCTCTACCCGCTCGGCGACGGCACGGCCGTGGTCGAGGTGGCCGACGCCGGCCCGGGCATCGCCGAAGAGGATCTGCCCAAGGTGTTCGACCGGTTCTACCGCTCGTCGGAGGCGCGGACGCTGCCCGGCTCCGGGCTCGGCCTGGCGATCGTGAAGCACGCGGCCGAGCGGCACGGCGGCGCGGTGTACGCCTCGCAGGCGCCCGAGGGCGGCGCGCTGATGACGATCCGGCTGCCGGGGGCGCCCGGCTGATCCGGGCGTTTTCGAGACGCCGCGGGCGGCATCGGCCAGGATCGGCGGATGTCCGTCCGCGAGCTGGTCCGCCGTTGCCTCGTCGCGGCGGTGAGCGGGCCGCTCGCGACGCTGGCCTTGTGGGCGTTCCCGGCGAAGGACCTGTGCACCGGCGCGGAGTGCTTTTTCGTCGCGCTCGTCGCGGTACCGCTCATGGTGCTCGGGGTGGCGTTGCTCGCGTATGCGCTCATGGCGCTGGCCCGGGTCCGTCCGGCTTGGCCGGTCGCGCTCGGCGGGCCCCTCGTGGTGCTTTCACTGTTCACCACCGTGCTCGACGTGTCGTCGTTGCCGGTCTTCGCCGCCGTGGTCGCCGGCTGCTACGCGCTCGCGGCGCTCGTCACCGCGGACGGCCTGCCGAACGCGTGGCGGGTTGCGGTCGGGTCACCGGTGGTGGTGTTGTTCGCGTGGGGCGTGGTGTGGCCGATCCTGCGGTGACCTGGTCATTCGAAGTTCACCCACGCTGATCCTGCGAATCTCGTGTTGAATCGTGTAGGATTTTGTGTGGTTGGGGTGCGACGGACGGAGTGAACCTTGCTGGCGCGTCAGCGACAGGCGGTGATCCTGGAAGAGGCACGCCGGACCGGGGCGGTCCGGGTCAGTGACCTCGTGACCAGGCTGGGCGTGTCCGACATGACGGTGCGCCGCGACCTCGACGTCCTCGCCGGGCGCGGGCTCGTCGAGAAGGTCTACGGCGGCGCCACCTCGATCGTCGGCAAGAGCACCGACGAACCCGGCTTCGAGGCGAAGTCCGTGCGCCAGCGCGCGCAGAAGGAGGCCATCGCCGAGCTCGCCGCGACGCTGGTCCGGCCCGGCACCGCGATCGGCATCTCCGCCGGCACCACCACCTGGACACTCGCGCGCGCCCTCGATGCCATCCCCGGGCTCACCATCGTGACCAACTCGATCCAGGTCGCCGACGTGCTCCGTGGGTCGACCCAGCCGGACCGCACCGTCGTGCTCACCGGCGGCGTGCGGACGCCGTCGGACGCGCTGGTCGGCCCGGTCGCCGTGCACAGCCTGCGGTCGCTGCACCTCGACGTCGTCTTCCTCGGTGTGCACGGGATGGCCGACGGGCCGGGGTTCACGACGCCGAACCTGACCGAGAGCGAGACCGACCGCGCGCTGGTCGAGGCCGGGCGCAAGCTCGTCGTGCTCGCCGACCACACCAAGTGGGGCACCGTCGGGATCTCCACGATCGCCGACCTGGACGAGGCCGACGTCGTCGTCACCGATGACGGGATTCCCGACGAGGCCAAGGAAGTACTCGCCGAACGGGCGGGGGAACTCATGATCGCCGAGACGGCGGAGACGGACGAGGCCCAAGAAGCGTGAAGCGCACCGTACGACACCTGGCCGACGGCCGGGAGATCATCTACTTCGACCAGCCCGGCGCCCCCGACCGCGTCGCCGAGGACACCCGCGACCTGCCGCCGGTCGCGGCCGCGTCCGAGATCCGGCTGGACCCGCTGACCGGCGAGTGGGTCGCGATGGCCGCGCACCGGCAGACGCGGACCTACAAGCCGCCCGCGGACCTCTGCCCGCTGTGCCCGAGCAAGCCCGGCAAGCCGAGCGAGATCCCCGAGAGCGACTACGACGTCGTCGTCTTCGAGAACCGCTTCCCGTCCTTCGCGGAGGACGTCATCGGCGAGCCGTCCACTGTGGATGGACTCGGGCTGGTGCCGGTGCGGCCCGGGCGCGGCCGCTGCGAGGTCGTCTGCTTCACGAGTGACCACGAGGGTGCTTTCTCGCGCCTGAGCCCGAAGCAGGTGCGGGCCGTCGTCGACGCGTGGGCCGACCGCACCGCCGCGCTGTCCGAAGTGCCCGGTGTGGAGCAGGTCTTCCCGTTCGAGAACCGCGGCGAAGAAATCGGCGTCACGCTGTCGCACCCGCACGGGCAGATCTACGGCTACCCGTTCGTCACGCCCAAGACCGAGCGGATGCTCGACGTCGCCCGCGCCTACCAGGCCGAACACGGCCGCCCGGTGCTCGGCGACGTGCTGGCCGCCGAGCGGAAGTCCGGCGCGCGCGTGGTGGCGTCCGGCGAGCACTGGACGGCGTACGTGCCGCCGGCGGCCCGCTGGCCGATCGAGGTGCACGTGGTGCCGCACCGGCAGGTCGCGGACATCCCCGCGCTCACCGACGCCGAGCGCGACGACTTCGCCGACGTCTACCTGGACGTCCTGCGCCGCTGCGACGCGCTGTACGACCGGCCGCTGCCGTACATCGCGGCGTGGCACCAGGCGCCGGTGCGCCGCGACCGCGAGCTCGGCTGGCTCCACCTGGAACTGTTCTCCGTGTTGCGCGCCAAGGACAAGCTGAAGTACCTGGCGGGGTCCGAATCGGGCATGGCGGTGTGGGTCAACGACGCGACGCCGGAGCAAATCGCGGAACGGCTCCGCGCGGCGGGCTGATCCGGCCATACTCATCTCCGATGCACAGGTTCGGCTCAGGAACCTCTCAGGACCATCGCGCAAGGTGAGGACATGACCGAGAACGACCCCAGCGCGCACGACCCCGCGGCGCCGCGGCACCCCGAGACCGGCCGACAGGCGGTTCAGGGCGGTTGGGCGGGGAGCCCGTACGGTGACCAGGCCGCCACGCCCGAGTCCGGCGGCACGCCGCAGTACTCGGCGCCGGAGCCGTCCTACCACGCGGTGACCGGGGCCGATCCGTCGTACGCGGCGTCGAACCCCTGGTCCGCGCAGGGGGCCGCGTCGGGGCAGACCCAGCAGAGCGTCTACCCGAACCCGAACCCCTACGCGCAGCCTGGCACGGCCGCCTACGGCACGCCGCCGGCGCCGCCCGCGCAGCCGAAGCGGTCCGGCGGCAAGCTGCTCGCCGGCGTGGCGCTGGTCGCGCTGCTGGTGGGCGGCATCGCGGGCGGAACGGTCGGGTACTTCACCGGCGGGACGTCCGGGCCGGTCGGCAACGCGCTCGACGCGCCGAAGCCGGCCCAGCAGACCGGCAACGCGCCCGCCGGCTCGGTCGAGGCGGTCGCGCAGAAGCTGTCGCCCAGCGTCGTCGAGCTGCAGGTGAGCGGGCAGCAAGGAGCCGGCGAGGGCTCCGGGTTCGTCATCAGCACCGACGGCTATATCCTGACCAACAACCACGTCGTCGAGGTCGCCGCGAACGGCGGGCAGATCCAGGCCGTGTTCCAGGACGGCAAGAAGGCCGCCGCCAAGGTCGTCGGCCGCGACCCGACGACCGACATCGCGGTCGTCAAGGTCGACGGCGTCAGCAACCTGACCCCGGTCGAGATCGGCCGGTCCGACGACCTGCGCGTCGGCCAGTCGGTGGTCGCCATCGGCTCGCCGTTCGAGCTGGCCGGCACGGTCACCTCGGGCATCGTCAGCTCGCTGCACCGGCCGGTGCGCGCGGGCGGTGGCCAGGGCGGCCAGGAGACGGTGATGGACGCCGTCCAGACCGACGCGGCGATCAACCCGGGCAACTCGGGCGGCCCGCTGGCGAACATGTCCGGCCAGGTCATCGGCATCAACTCGGCGATCTACAGCCCGCAGTCGGCGTCCGGCGGCCAGGGCCAGGGCGGTTCCGAGAGCGGCAACGTCGGCATCGGGTTCGCCATCCCGATCGACCAGGCCCGCCGCACCGCGGACACGATCATCAAGACCGGCCAGGCGGTGCAGACCTACATCGGCGCCCAGGTCACGGACGCCCCCCAGGGCGGCGCGAAGCTCGGCGCCATCACGCCGGGCAGCCCGGCGGAAAAGGCCGGCCTCAAGTCCGGCGACGTCGTGACGAAGATCGACGACCGGAACATCGACACGTCCGACACGCTGGTCGCGGCGATCCGCACCCGCGCCCCGGACGAGAAGGCGACGTTCACGCTCGCCGACGGCCGCACGGTCGAGGTGACCCTCGGCGGCCAGCCCGTCCCGGCCAACTGATCCCGACCAGACGCTCGGCCGCCCTGGTGCGGCCGAGACCAAACATCGGCTCGACCCCCGCATCTCGGGGCCGGACCCCCAAGGCCACGCGCGACCCAGGCATCCGATGCCGGTCGCGCGTGGCCGCGTTTGCGGGGGTGGATGGGGTCAGGCGCCGGAGCCGGGAGGGTCGGCCGATGCGCGGGGAGGGGTTGGGCTCGGGCCAGGTGGCTCGGCTGACGGGCCGGGCGGAATGGCGCCGGAGCCGGGTGGCTCGGCCGGTGTGCGAGGCGTGCCGAGAGGCTCAGCTGGCGTGCCGCGAGGGGCGGGGCGCGAGCCGGGCGGGTCGACGGGCGTACCGGGTGGCTCGGCTGGCGTGCCGAGGGCGCCGGAGCCGATGCCGGGCCGGTCGGCCGGCGTGCCTTGCGGGCCTGGCCCAGCGGTTCGCGTGTCCGGCGTGGCATCTCGCACATCCGCCGGTGCCGCTCGCCGACCGCGACGGACGAGCGGTGCCAGAACGACCAGGAGCCAGACCGCGGCCAGGGTCAGCGTCAGGCCCAGGGCCGGGTTGCCGTCGTGCAGACCCGGCATCGGTGGCGTCCCGTACGGGCGCCAGAGCAGCGGGAACGCCACGATCAGCAGCACTCCCGTGATGACCGTCCCCGTGACCACCGGGACCCGCCACGGCCGCGGGACGACCCGGGCCAGGACGATGCCGAGCACCGCCGTCAGCGGGGCGACCACGCCGTCGTTGACGAGTGGGCCGCCGACGATCCAGCCCACCGTGCCGAACACGTCCGGGCGCAGCGGGAACGCGTACTCGACGAACAGCACCACACCCCACGCCAGCGCCGCGAGGCCCGGCAGGACCAGCAGTGTGCGAGCGGTCTTCACAGCGCCTCCAGCTTCGTTACCCACTTCGTCTGCAGCACGCCGGGCCGGTTCGGGGCGATGATCCGGCACGGGAAGCCGTGGTCGAGGTCGAGCACCTCGCCGTTCAGCTCCAAGGCGAGCAGTGTCAGCTCGTCCGCCGTGTGCTCGCCGGGCAGGACGCTCACGCCGTACAGCCCGGAACGCTCCGAAGAGGACACTCGCACCGCCGTGCCCGGTGCCACGCCGACGGCTTTCAGCAACGCCGGCAAGGAAACCCCGCGCCAGGTCGCCGACTGGCTCCAGCCCTCCACGCACGCGATCGGCAGCTCGGCCGTCGTCTGCGGCAGCGCGCGCAGCTCGTCCAGCGAGAAACTCTTCGGGCCGCTCGGAGTCACCACTGACAACCGCCAAGCTGCCGAATACGCGACGCCCGCGGCGGCGGCCGTCCGGTTCACCGGGAGACCTTGCGTGCCGTTGCTCGTCTTCCAGGCGAGGCCGGAAACACCGCGCAGGAACGGGACCGTCGCGCCGGCCGTGGCGACGACCGCGACGCCCGTCGCGAGCCCCGTGGTGCGGAGGAACCCGCGCCGGGACAGCCCGGCGGCCGGTGGCTCGTCCCCGGGCGTGCCGCGGGTCAGCGCCCGGCGGATGACCGGCAGCTTCACCGCGACGTGCACCAGGATCGAGCCGATCGCCAGCCACGCCACCGCGTAGTGCACCTGCGGGAAGTAGAAGCCCCACGGGTAGTTCTGCGCGACGTTCAGCAGCCCCGTCGTCAGCTCGAAGAACGCCGCGCCCGAGAGCACCAGGATCGACAGGCGCTCCAGCGCGTGTGGCAGCGAGCGGACGAGCGGACGGCCGAACAGCTTCGGGTAGACGCTCCACAACTTCGCCAGCAGCAACGGGATCGACGCGATGCCGGAGATGACGTGCAGCCCCTGCGTGACGCGGTAGAGCCCGACCGGGCGGCTCGGCCAGAAGAACCACGCCGGCGGGTGCTGGATCAGGTGGCTGATCAGGCCGGTCACGAAACACGTCGTGAACGTGACTGCGAGCGCCAGGCCGATCTTCGACGTCACGCGCTCGTCGTGCGCCGGTGCCTTGAAGTGTTCTTCCCGGGGAATCGGCAGCTTCACGACCGCTCCAATCGCGCGAACCAGCGGTGGCCGTGGCGGGTGGTCCAGTCGACACGCAACCCGGCGCGCGCGGCGACTTCGGCGATCGCGTCCACGCCGACCCACGCCCAGGTGAACCAGGCGACGTCGGCGTGCCCGGGCCGAAGCCGGACGCGCTCGTGCCGCAGCCCGCGTCCGGGCGGCTCCAGCTCGACGAGGACGTCACCGTCGGCGGCGATCAGCTGTGCCGCGCGGCGCAGCAGGACGACCGGGTCGCCGCCGATGCCGATGTTGCCGTCGGCGAGCAGGGCATGCCGCCACCGTCCTTCGCCGGGCACGCGGCCGAAGACGTTGCGGTGCAACGCACTCCCGCCACGCCGCCGCGTCAGCCGGACGGCCGTGCGCGAGCTGTCCACGCCCAGCGCGACCACTCCGCGTCCGGCCAGGGCCGCGGTGAGCCGGCCGGGACCGCAGCCGATGTCGAGCGTCGGGCCGCCGCAGGCGTCGAGCAGCACCTCGTCGCCGTCGGACGGTGCGGTCCAGCGCTCGACCGGCAGCTCCACCCGCTCGCCGTTCGCCAGCTCGAGCCAGCAGTGGTGGCCGAGCAGGCCGCGGTCGAACTCGTTGCCGAGGAGAGCCGTCTTCATGCGACCGCCTGCCCGCGCACCGCCGCGACGGCGCGGGCGAACCGGCCGTCCGGGCACATCGCCGCCACCGCGCGAGCGTCCGCCATGGTGTCCACATCGGACAGTTCGGCGGCCCGCCGCGGTCGCAATCCGCACGCGGTGAGCGCGCGCAGCGTGCGCTCACCGGTGTCGTCGCGGGACATCGGGACGCCCGCGAGCACCTGCGCGTGCCGCGGCTCGGCGAGCCCCAGCGCCCACCAGCCACCGTCGACGGCCGGGCCGAGCACCGAGTCGTGCCCGCCGGCCACGACCGGCGCGGCCGCCTCGGCGAGGGACTCCGGCGTGACCTGCGGGGTGTCCATGCCGATCTGGAGGATCGGCAGGCCCGAGTGCACCGCGGCCGCGTCGGCGTGGGCGTGGGCCAGGCGGGCCCCGAAGTCCCAGCCACGCTGGGGAATCGTGGTGACGTGGCGCAGTGCCGCCCCGATTTCGGGGGCCAGCGCGGCGGCGCCGAGGTCACCGGTCATCGCGACGACCGGCGCGGCGCCGGGGACCGCGCACACGGCGTCGAGCGTGTCCAGCAACGCAGCCGCGGCGATCCGCGCGGCCTGCGCCGGGGTCGCCGGCGGGGACAGCCGGGTCTTGGCGAGCCCCGGCACCGGCGCCTTGGCCACGACCAGCAGAACGAACCTCGCCGTCATCGCGCCAGCACCCGCCCGAAGTCGCGGACCGCGCGCAGCGTGCCCCGCACCGAGCCGGAGACCTTCGACTTGGTTCCCTTGGCGCGCTCGCCGTAACGGACGTCGAACTCACGCACCCGCCACCCGGCGCGCTGGGCCTTGACCAGCAGCTCGAGCGGGTAGCCGAACGCGCGGTCCGTGACGTCGAGGCCGAGCAGCGCCCGTCGGTCCACGGCACGCAGGGGCGCGATGTCCCGCACCGGCAGCCCGCGGCGGCGCAGCAGCCGTGCCAGCACGAAGTTGCCGGCGCGCGCGTGCCACGGCCACACGCCGGGCCCGGTCGGCACCCGCCGCCCGACGGCCAGGTCGGCGCCGCCCTCGACCGCGGTCACCAGCCGCGGCAGGTCGCGCAGGTCCAGGGAACCGTCGGCGTCGGCGAAGCACACGATGTCCGCGGTGGCGGCCTCCAGGCCCGTGTGCACGGCCGCGCCGTAACCGCGGCGCGGCTCGTGGACGACCTTCGCGCCGAGCGAGGCCGCCACTTCGGGCGAGCCGTCGGCCGAACCGTTGTCGACCACGATCGCGCGGTAACCCGGCGGCAGCCCGGCCAGCACACCGGGGAGGGCGCCCGCTTCGTCGAGGCAAGGGAGGACCACGTCCACTCCTGAGTCAGTCACGGCGCCGACCGTAAGTCCGGGATGGACCCTGGAAAACCCTTGCGCTCCTTACTGAATCATGACGAGTGACGAGTTCTTACCGGGTCGTTACGGCTGCCCCGGCCGGCCCGCCGAACGACGCCCGCGGACTTATGGTGGACAGCGATGAGCGAGCCGAACCCGGCAGCCCGGCTCGCCGAGCCGCCTGCCCGCGAACCCGAACCCCCGGCACCCGATCGGCCCGGACGCCGCGCCCTCCGCGCCGATCTGCTCGCCGTCGCGGCGGCCGTGGTGCTCGTGGCCGCGGCCGCCGCGGTCGGCACCTACTACAACCGGCCGCACTCCGGCGTCATCATCTTCGTGTCCTCGCCGCCGCTGTTCGCGGACTGGCTGCCGCACGTCGGTCCGGGCTCGGTGTTCGCCGTCCTGATCGCCGTCGCGGTCGTGCTGCACGGCCCGACGCTGGCCGCCCGCCTCCCGTGGCGCCGGGCGCTGGCCGCCGGCTACCTGGCTTCGCTCGCCTGGATCTTCTCGCTGGCCATGGTCGACGGCTGGTCCCGCGGGTTCGCCGGGCACCTCACCATCCCGCAGGAGTACCTCCACGAGGTCCCCGGCATCACCGACATCCCGCGGATGCTGCGCGAATTCTCTTCGCGCATCCTCGATTTCCAGCCGAACTCGTGGACCACGCACGTCTCCGGGCACCCGCCGGGCGCGACGCTCGTCTTCGTCTGGCTGGACCGGCTCGGCCTGCACGGCGGCGCCTGGGCCGCGACGGCCGTCGTGCTCGTCGGCAGCCTGGTCGCGGTGGCCGTGCCCGCGACGGTCGCCCTGCTCGGCCGGCCCGACGCGGCTCGCGCGGTGCTGCCCTTCGCCGTCCTGACGCCCGGCGCGGTGTGGATCGGCGTGTCGGCGGACGGCCTGTTCGCCGGGACGACCGCCACCGGGCTGGCGCTGCTCGCCCTGTCCGCCAAGGGTTTCGGCCGGGGCCGCCGGTACGCCGTGCCGGCCGGGCTCGCGGCCGGGCTGCTGCTCGGCTTCGGGATCTTCCTGTCGTACGGCCTGGTGTTGCTCGGCCTGCTCGCGGTGGCCGTGGCCGTCCTCGGCCGGCAGTGGCGGGCCGCCGCCCTGGCCATCGTCGCCGCGTTCGCCGTCGTCGGCGTCTTCGCCTGGGCCGGGTTCTGGTGGCTCGACGGCTACCACCTGGTCGTCGAGCGCTACTACCAGGGCGTCGCGCTGGTCCGGCCCTATTCGTACTGGGTGTGGGCGGACCTGGCCGCGGTCACCGTCGCCCTCGGTCCCGCCGTGGTGGCCGCCCTCCGGCGCGGCCTCGCCGAAGCCTTCCTGCCCCAGCGCCGCCGAAACCTGTTCGCCGATCCGGTGGTGCTCCTGGGCCTCGCCGCCCTGCTCACCATCGTGCTCGCCGACGTCTCGGGCCTGTCGAAGGCCGAGACCGAACGGATCTGGCTACCGTTCGGGGTGTGGTTGCTGCCGCTGACGGCCCTGCTGCCGCGGCCCGGACGCCGGTGGTGGCTCGCCGCCCAGGCGGCGACGGCCCTGGCGGTCAACCACCTATTGCTGACGGGCTGGTGAGGGAGACGTGATGAACGATCAGGCCGGGCGCGTGCTCGTGGTCGACGACGACGAGACGGTCCGCGACGTCGTCCGCCGCTACCTCGAGGTCGCCGGCTTCACCGTCGACCAGGCGGGCGACGGCGCCGACGGGCTGGCCAAGTTCGCCGCCCACGAGCCGGACCTGGTCGTCCTCGACGTCATGATGCCGGGCATCAACGGCCTCGAGGTGTGCAAGCGGCTGCGCCAGGTCAGCCAGGTGCCGATCGTGATGCTCACCGCCCTCGGCGAGGAGGAGAACCGGATCGCCGGGCTCCAGCTCGGCGCCGACGACTACGTCACGAAACCCTTCAGCCCCAAGGAACTCGCCCTCCGCGTCGCATCCGTGCTGCGCCGCGCGCGGATGCCGCGGCCGGAACCGGCCGCCGCCGAGCTGGCGGACGGCGACCTGCGCCTGCAGATGACCGCGCGCACCGCGACGCTCGCCGGCCGCGAGCTGCCGTTGACGAGCAGGGAATTCGACCTGCTGGCGTTCTTCCTCGCCCACCCCGGCGTCGCCTACTCGCGCGCGGACCTGCTCGAGAAGGTGTGGGGCTGGGACTTCGGCGATCAGTCCACTGTGACCGTCCACGTGCGACGGTTGCGCGAGAAGATCGAGCGCGACCCGGCCAAGCCGGCCCGGGTGGCGACGGTGTGGGGCGTCGGCTACCGCTACGACCGGGAGCAGCCGTGATCGAACCGGGTGAATCGTTCGCGGAGACGATGACGCACCTTTGGCACATCCTGCCGTTGGCGTTGCTCTTCTCCTTGCCGATCGCCGCGCTCGGCGGGGTGGTGCTCTACCTCCTGCGCCGGGGTTCGCTGGCCACCACGCTCACGGTGCTGGTGCTGATCCCGGTGCTCTCCACGCTGGTCGGCGTCTTGGGCGTCAGCGGGTTCATGTTCACCCCGGCGCTGACCACGATGCTGCTGGTCTGCCTGCTCGTCGCCGTCGTCACCGTGCCGGCGGCGATCATCCTCGGCCGGGCCATCGCGCGCCGCAGCGTGTGGGAGCGGGAGGCGCGCGACCGCGAGCGCGCGGCCGAGGCGTCGCGGCGCGAGCTGGTCGCCTGGATCAGCCACGACCTGCGCAGCCCCCTGGCCGGCATCCAGGCGATGGCCGAGGCGCTGGCCGACGGCGTGGTGTCCGAACGCGACGAGGTCGCCGACTACGCCCAGCGGATCGGCGGCGAGACCACCCGGCTGTCCGCGATGGTCGGCGACCTGTTCGAGCTCTCGCGGATCACCGCCGGCGCGCTCGAGCTCACGATGTCCGCGGTGCCGCTGCGGGACGTCGTCAGCGACGCCGTCGCCGCCCAGTCGCCGGTCGCCGAGCGGAAGCGCGTGCGGGTGCTCGCCAACGCGTCGACCTGGCCGGTCGTCACCGGGAGCGACCCGGAACTGGCCCGGATCGTGCGGAACCTGGTGTCCAACGCGATCCGCCACACCCCGCCGGACGGGACGGTTGCGGTGCAGATCGGCGTCGACGGCGACGAGGCCCTCCTCGCCGTCGACGACTCCTGCGGCGGCATCCCGGACGACGAGATCACCCGCGTGTTCGACGTCGCCTTCCGCGGGACGCAGGCCCGGACGCCGGAGCGCGGCGGGACGACCAGCGGCGGCGGGCTCGGCCTGGCCATCACCAAGGGGCTCGTGGAGGCGCACCGCGGGAAGATCGGCGTCCACAACCACGGACCCGGGTGCCGGTTCGAGGTCCGGCTGCCGCTGGCGATGTCCTAGTACCGCAACGGCAGTCAGGCGGCGACGGCGGCGGGTCGCCTGAAATCGCGCACTGCCGGCAGCGTCTTCAACTACCCTCCAGCCGTGCCCGAACAGACATGGTCACCCAATCCCGGGACGCCCGTAATCGAGTACCGGGCCGGTCGGTGGATGTTCATCGGCGGCCTGGCCATGTTCGTTTTCTTCGGGTTGGTCGCCCTCTTCCCGGACGTCGGGAACCCGTCGGCATCGTCGAAAGCAGCCGATCTTCCTCCGGCCGCCGGGTCGTTCCTCGTCGGCGCGCTCGCGCTGGGCGGCCTGCTGGTCATGGTCGGCTCCGTCCCCCGCACGCATCGCTTCGTCGTCGATGAACGTGGACTGTGGTGGCGAGCCGGCCGCAAATCCGACCTGATCGCGTGGGAGGAGGTGCGTGCCGTGCGCGGCCAGGAACCGCGCCCGCCGGTCAAGGGCGACCCGACCTCGAAGGCCACGCTGTCGGCCCTGGTGTTCACTCCCGTGGACCATCGCTTCGCCACCCGCCACGCAGCGCTGGTGAAACGCCCGCCCGACGCCGGTCCGGAAGTCGAACTGAAACTGCCGAACATCGCCACGGTCCGGAAGCTGGCCGAGGAGATAGCCAGAGTCCGGCCGGACCTGCTCCACTAGTGCCGTGCGCCCGCATTCCGTGAGCCAGACGTGAGCGGTTCACGCCACCGGAGCTCCGCCGCCGACTGCCGTTGCGGTACTAGACCGCCAAGGGTGCGGTCCGGACCGAGCCTCAGGAACTCCATGCCGGGGAAGTGGGCCGCCGCGATCACCGTGTTCGTGCCCGCGATCTCGGCCAGCCAGCGCTGCCGGGTGCGGGCCGCCTCGTCCGGGTCGTGGTCGCCGATGAACCGGACCCGGTCGTCGCGCAGCTGCACGGGGGTGTGGATGACGTCGCCGAGCAGGACCAGCCGCTCGTCGTCCGCCTCGACGTCCAGCACGTAGTGGCCGGGGGTATGGCCCGGCGTGTGCCGCGCGATGAGGCCCGGGCCCAGCGCGACGGCGTCACCATGAATCGCCTCGATGCTGCCGGCCGTCCGTACCGCCTCGAGCCCGATGCGGCTCCAGTCGTCGTGGGGCAGGGCGGCGATCAGCGGCTGCCAGTCCGCGGCCCCGTGCACGATCCGCGCCCGCTCGAAGGCCGGCGTGCCTTCGGGTGCCAGCCAGCCGACGTGGTCGGAGTGCAGATGCGTGACGAAGACGGTGTCGACGTCTTCGGGCCGCACGCCGGCCCCGCCCAACGCCGTCAGGAGGTCGCCTCCCACCCCCATCGGTGCCGGGTCGCCGCCCGCCGGGGCCATGCCGTCCGGGTAGTCCATCTCCCGCGGCCCGAAGCCGGCGTCCACCAGGATCGTCCGGCCCTCGCCGCGGACCAGGAACCCGCCGACCGGCACGTGAACCGTGCCGTCGGGGTCGAGGACTCCGGAGTGCTCGGCCGGGTCCAGCCCGGGGAAGAACGGGGTCGGGAGCCGGACGAGCCCGTCGGTCAGTGCCTCGATCGTGTAGTCGCCCACCGTGATCCGCTGCATGATCTTGCCAAGTTCGATTGCGATCGAACTATTCCCGGGGTCACACCGGTGCGCGCAGCTCGGCTGTCGCGAAGCCGGCGATGCCCTCCTCGAAGCCGATCTCGGCTTCGAAGCCCAGCAGCTCGCGAGCGCGGGCCGGGTCGGCGACGACGTGGCGGACGTCGGCCGGGCGGGCGCCGCCTGCCACCTCAGGCGCCGGGCCGGCGCAGGCGCGCGCCAGTACCTCGGCCAGCTCGCCGACCGTGTGCGGGGTGCCGGAGCAGACGTTGACCGGCGTGATGTCGCCTTCCGGGCCGGCTGTCCGGAGGGCCAGGACGTTCGCCCTGGCGACGTCCTGGACGTGGACGAAGTCGCGCTGCTGGCGACCGTCCTCCAGTACCCGCGGTGCTTCGCCGCGCAGCAGGGCCGAGCGGAACAGCGACGCCACCCCGGCGTATGGCGTGTTCTGCGGCATCCGCGGGCCGTAGACGTTGTGGTAGCGCATCGCCCACACGGTGCCGCCGGTCTGGCGGGCCCACGCGCCGGCCAGGTGTTCCTGCGCGAGCTTCGTCGCCGCGTACGTGCTGCGCGGGTTCAGCGGCGCGTCCTCGGGCACCAGCCGCCAGCTCAGCTCGGCGTCGCACGCCGGGCACCGCGGCTCGAACCGGCCGGCGTCCACATCGGACGTTCGGCGCGGCGACGGCGGGACGACGCCGTGGTCCGGGCACGCGTACCGGCCTTCGCCGTAGACGACCATCGACGACGCCAGCACCAGCTTCCGCACCCCGGCCGCGTGCATCCCGGCCAGCAGGACCGCCGTGCCGTAGTCGTTGTGCAGGGCGTACGACGGCGCGTCGGACGGGTCGACGCCGTGCCCGACGACCGCTGCCTGGTGACAGACCGCGTCGACGCCGTCCAGCAGTTCGGCGACGATCTCGGCGTCGGTGACGTCGCCGCGCAGGAACCGGTGCCGGCCGGTGTACGACGGCGGGGTGCGGGAGCCGTGGGCGGTGGGGAGGAGGTTGTCGAGCACGACGACCTCGTCACCGCCGTCGGCGAGCAGATCGGCGATGTGGGACCCGATGAACCCGGCTCCGCCGGTGACCAGTACGCGCACACCGGCCACGCTAGGGGCGTTGTCCCGGGCCCGCCCACGCCCGGGGCGGCACGTCACGGAATCGTCAGAACTCACCAGGCACCTCCCGGCGGCGGGAGGGCGAAACCGACTACGGTGGCGGCATGGAACGGAGTGCACAACGGCTGGGCCGGGCCCTCGTGGTCATCGTGGACGATCGCGTGGCGCACGGCGAGCACGAGGACACCACTGGCCCGCTGGTCACGGAGCTGCTCGAAGAAGCGGGCTTCATCGTCGACGGTGTCGTGGTCGTCGAGGCCGAGACCGCGGGTATCCGCAACGCGCTCAACACCGCCGTGATCGGCGGCGCCGACCTGGTCATCACGGTCGGCGGCACCGGTGTGCTGCCGCGGGACCGGACTCCGGACGCCACGGCCGGTGTGCTCGACCGGCCGATCCCGGGCATCAGCGAGGCGATCCGGGCTTCCGGGCTGGCCGCCGGGGCCGTGGACGCGGGGATCTCGCGGGGGCTCGCCGGGGTTTCCGGCAGCACCCTCGTGGTGAACCTCGCCGGGTCGCGGTCCGCGGTGCGCGACGGGATGGCGACGCTGACCTCGCTCGTGCCGCACGTGATCGACGAGCTTTCGGGTCTCGAAGAGGTCTGATCCTTCGCTTGCCGGGCCGGGGGTGACGGGTTGTCGCTCCCGGCCTGAAGCATGCCTGGGCTTGTCCGGGCGTGTGACTTGTCGACGGCCGGACGCCTCGGTGACTTCACGTCCGTGGTGTGCGGGCGTACCGCCGAGGCGTGGTGCAGGCGGTCGGCGATCGCCTCGCCGGGGCTGCAGCGGGGATGCCGCGACGGCAGCCGCGAGGCGGATGATCGCCGGACCCGGCGACGGTTCGGCGTCACGGTGGCGGGACGCGGTGCGAGGGCGCCGGCGCTGTGAGGATTCGCTCTGGAGTTGTCAATCAACGCGTCGTGGGAGACTGGAGCCATGTCCGGCCCCGAGCGTGATCCCAAGACGAGCAGCGACCAGCGTCGGCGGGTCGACGAGATCTTCGGGGACGTCCTGCCCGAGACGACCTCCGATGAGCGGGACGTCGAGCGGCGTACCGGGCTCCCGGACGACTGGTACCGGGAGAACCGGCCGCCGCACCACGATCGGTGACACCGCTCAGTCGCGGCCGTTGTCGCGCTGGGACTGGGCGCGCAGCAGGTCGCGGATCTCGATGAGCAGCTCGACGTCCGTGGGCTCCGACGGGCCCGGCTCCTGGCCGCGCTTGCGCCGCTCCTGCACGTGCTTCACCGGTAGCACGATCACGAAGTAGACGACCGCGGCCACCAGCACGAAGTTGATCGCCGCGTTGATCACGCCGCCGAAGTCCAGGAACGTCGCCTGGTTGTTCTCGAAGATCTGGTAGCCGAGGCCCTTCGCGGCGTCCGTGCCGCCGATCGTGCTGATCAGCGGCTTGATGAGGCCGTTGGTGAACGCCGTGACGATGGCCGTGAACGCCGAGCCGATGACCACCGCGACGGCCAGGTCGACCACGTTGCCGCGCATCAGGAAATCTTTGAAGCCTTTGAACACAGGTACTCCTCAACGGGGACGGTGCGAGCTAGCGGAGAGTAACCGTTACCGGTCGCTCCAGTGAAATCGCCGCCACCCTCGTCGCCACCGCCTCCGGGAGCCGCAGCAGCACCAGCGGTCCCTTCGCCGCGGACGGCTCCCGGTGCCCGACCGCCACCACCGTCGCCCCGCCGGCCAGCACGGACGGCGGCACGCCCGGTTCCGGTGCCGCCACGACGTCGACGTGCCCGCCGGGCTCCAGCAATTCGGCGACGCCGGCGTCGGCCAGGCGGACCGGGACCGTCGCCGTCGCGGGATCACCCGTCCCGGGGATGGCCGTCGCCAGCCGGACGTCGGTGAGGGGTTCGCCGGCGCGGGCGGCGCCCGCCAGCAGCCGGCCGTCCACAGCGGACGGCGTGGTCAACGCGCCCGCCGGACGCGCGGAATCGGGGAGGTCGGCCAGCCGGACGTCGGACGCGCGCAGTGCCGTGCCGGAAGTGAGGTCGTGCGCCGCGACGACGGTCGGGGTCGTCGGCGCGCCCCGCGCGGAACCGGGATGCATGAACAGCAGCCCACCGGTCAGCAGGAGGCAGGCGGCGAGCCAGCGGCGGAGCAGCCGCGTCCGCCTGCTCCGCAGCCGGGTCAGATCAGGAAGGTGGAACTTCGCCAGTAGGTCCACGGTGCCCCCTCGGCCGGATCGGGTGCGGCGGTGTGCCGCACGAGATCGACGTTAGGGAAGCCGGACGGGCCGCCGGAAGGGCCACGTCCGGCACCTGTGGACAACTGGGGTGTTGTGGATAACTCCGCGCCTCAGGAGGCGGCGGCGGTCGTTTTCGTCGTACCCGAGGAGGAGGATGCCGAGCTCGTGTCGGACTTCGTCTCCGTCTTGGTCTCGGTCTTCGCCGGGGTCGACGCGGTGCTCGACTTGCTCGAGTCGCGCGAATCGGTGCGGTAGAACCCGCTGCCCTTGAAGACCACGCCGACCGAGCTGAAGACCTTGCGCAGCGCGCCGGAGCACTGCGGGCACACGGTCAGGCTGGGGTCCGAGAACGACTGCACGGCTTCGAACCGGTGGTCGCATTCTTTGCAGGCGTACTGGTACGTAGGCACTGACGGCTCCTTTGCTGGCACTCATCCGACCAGAGTGCTAACCCAATTGTGCTTGAAAGCATTCCCCGAAAGCAATTCCTCGTTGCTCACATCGGCAGCTCGAGCACGCCTCGACCCGGCGTCAAGGCCCCGCTCATGCGCACGTCGTGAGGTTCCCCCGGCAGCCGTTCGACCAGCTCTTCGTCCCGGACGACGGCCAGCAGCGCCGCACCGGGCGCCGCGAACACCAGCGAGCGATCGTAGTGGCCGGCACCCCGGCCGAGCCGGACGCCCCGGTGGTCGACGGCCAGCGCGGGCACCAAGATCAGCTCCGCGGCCCCCACGGCGTCGGTACCCAGGCGTTTTCCACCTGGCTCGCGGATCCCGCGGAACCGGCTGGGCACCAGATCGGCCTCGCCCGTGTACTCGGCCCAGTCGAGCGGATCCGTCCGCGACCGGATGACCGGCAGCAACACGCGCGCACCGCCGGCCGCGAGCGTGTCGACGAGCGCCGTCGTGCCCGGTTCGGTACCGAACGGGAGGTACGCGCACACCGTGCCGGATGTGACCTTCGACACCGCACTGACCAGCGCCGACGCCTCCTGGGCGTGCGATTCGGCCGTCTGGTCCGCCCGCGCGCGCGTCAGCCGGTCTCGCCACTCCGCCTTGCTCAGGTGCTCATTGCCCAGCGCGTGCATGACCTCACGTTAGGCTTTGCGCCCATGACGGGCGCCGCAACCTCCCAGACGTTCAGAACCGCCATCGTGCCGGCCGCCGGCCTGGGGACACGCTTCCTCCCGGCGACGAAGGCCGTGCCCAAGGAACTGCTGCCGGTGGTGGACACGCCGGGGATCGAGCTGGTCGCGGCCGAAGCCGCCGCCGCGGGCGCGGAACGCCTGGTCATCGTGACCTCGCCGGGCAAGGACGCCGTCGTCCGGTACTTCGAAAAGCAGCCCGAGCTGGAGCAGAACCTCGAGGCCAAGGGCAAGCACGAGCTGCTGGAGAAGGTGCGCCGCGGGTCCGACCTCCTCGCCGTCGAGACCGCCATCCAGGAGCAGGCCCTCGGCCTCGGCCACGCCGTCGCGCAGGCCGAGCCGAACCTGCGGCCGGACGACGAGGCCGTCGCCGTCCTGCTCCCGGACGACCTGGTGCTGCCCACCGGCGTGCTCGGGAAGATGAGTGCGGTCCGGGCCCAGTTCGGCGGCAGCGTGCTCTGCGCGTTCGACATCCCCAAGGCCGAGATCTCGCCGTACGGGGTCTTCGACGTCACCGACACCGACGACGAAGACGTCAAGCGGGTGCACGGCATGGTCGAGAAGCCGAAGCCGGAGGACGCGCCGTCGACCTACGCCGCGGCCGGGCGCTACCTGCTCGACCGGGCGATCTTCGACGCGCTGAAGCGGATCACCCCGGGCAGCGGCGGCGAGCTGCAGCTGACCGACGCGGTCGCGCTGCTGATCACCGAAGGGCACCCCGTGCACGTCGTCGTCCACCGCGGTGGACGCCACGACCTGGGGAATCCGGGTGGTTTCCTGCGCGCCGCGGTCGACTTCGCGCTTGAAACGCCCGAGTACGGTCCATCTTTACGGGCGTGGCTCACGGAACGGATCGGGACAGATCGCCCATGACGGAATCCCTCGACGCGGCGCGGCCGGAAGTGGCCGGGGACGAAGCCGAGCTGCGCTCGGTCGACGCGCAGATCTCGATGACCTTGGAAGCCGCCGTCCGGCCGCAGCCGGTGCGCGTGGCGATCTCCGAGGCCCAGGGGCTGCTCTGCGCCGAGGAGGTCGTCGCCGAGCACGCGCTGCCCGGGTTCGACCAGGCCGCGATCGACGGTTACGCCGTGCGCAGCGTCGACGTGCGCACTGCCGGCCAGGAGCCCGTGCAGCTGCCGGTCGTCGGCGAGATCGCGGCGGGCTCGCGCCAGCCGCGGCGCCTGCAACCTGGCCAGGCCGTGCGCGTCGACACCGGCGCGCCGCTGCCGACGCTCGCCGACGCCGTCGTGCCGCTCGCCTACACCGACGGGCACCAGGCCAAGGTCACGGTGCACCGCTCGGTGCCGTCGGCGGGGTACGTGCGCCGGGCGGGCGAGGACGTCCAGATCGGGGACGTCGCGGTGCGCCGCGGCGACACGATCGGCTCGGCGCAGGTCGGCCTGCTGGCCGCGGTCGGCCGGGCGAAGGTCCTGGTCTACCCGCGGCCGCGGGTGTCGATCGTGTCGGTCGGCGACGAGCTGGTCGACATCGACCGGACGCCGTCGGTCGGGCAGGTGTACGACGTCAACTCCTACGCGCTCGCCGCGGCCGCGCGGGACGCGGGCGCGGAGGTCAGCCGGGTCGGCATCGTGCCGAGCGAGCCGAAGCGGCTGCGCGAGATCGTCGAGGGCCGGCTGCTGATGTCGGAGATCGTGGTGGTCGCGGGCGGCGCCGGGGGCGCCACCGGCGACGAGGTCCACGCCGCCCTGTCCGACCTCGGCCGGATCGACATGACGCGGGTCGCGATGCACCCGGGCTCGGTCCAGGGGTTCGGCAGGCTCGGCCCCGACTCGGTGCCGACGTTCCTGATCCCCGGCAACCCGATGAGCGCGCTGGTCGTGTTCGAAGTCCTCGTGCGGCCGCTGATCCGCGCGGCGCGCGGGACGCGCAACCCGCACCGGCGGATCGTCGGGGCGCGGCTGCTGTCGCCGATCACCTCGACCGAAGGGCGGCGCGGGTTCCTGCGCGGCCAGCTCCTGCGCGACGAGGCCAACGGCGAGTACCTCGTCCAGCCGCTCGGCCAGTCCGGGGCGCACCTGCTCGCGTCGCTGGCCGAGGCGAACTGCCTGATCAACGTGCCCGAAGAGCTGACCGACGTCCCCGCGGGCGAGCAGGTCCAGGTCACCTTCCTGGCACAACGGGCCTGATGAACTCCGTGTCGGGCGTGTCCTACCCGGTCGAAAGCCGGCACCCGGGCTGGCCGGCCCGGCTCGGCCCGCTGCGGGTGCCCGCCGGGGTGGTCGCGATCCGGCCGGTGCGGCTGCGCGACGCGGGCGAGTGGAGCCGGATCCGGCTGCGCGACCGGGCGCACCTCGAGATGTGGGAGCCGACCGGCGTCGGCCCGTGGCCGGAACGCAACGCCTTCTGGTCGTGGCCGTCGCAGTGGGCTGCGCTGCGTTCGCTCGCTCGCCGTGGTCAGTGCCTGCCCTTCACGATCACCCTCGACGGGCGGCTCGCGGGTCAGATCACTGTGGGTAACGTCATCCGGGCGTCGCTGCGGTCGGCCTGGATCGGCTACTGGGTGTCCTCGGAGGTGGTCCGCGGCGGGGTCGCGACGGCCGCTGTCGCGCTGGTCACCGACCACGCCTTCGGGCTGGCCGGGCTGCACCGGCTGGAGGCCACCGTGCGGCCGGAAAACGTCGCCAGCCTGCGGGTTCTCACCAAGGCGGGCTACCGCCAGGAGGGCCTGTTCGAGCGGTACCTCGACGTCGCGGGCGGCTGGCGGGACCACTACTGCTTCGCCATCACGCGCGAGGAGACCGGGGCCGGCCTGGTGTCGCGGCTGGTCGCGTCGGGGCGCGCCGACTACGCCTGAGGGTGATTACCCACCTGGTGCAGTGAGCGCGTTACCACATGCTGTGAGTTTCACCTAATCCGGTGAGGCATTTCCGTGATCGAACCCGGCGAGCCTCCGCCCGATCTGTTACTCCTGTGACTAGCGTGATTTCAGGTGAAGGATCGGGGGAGGTGACGGGAGATGCCCAGCTCGGTGATCATCGTCGCGCTCGCCGCGGCATGGCTCGTCGTTCTCGTGCCCATGGTCGCGCGAAAGCGGCAGCAGGTGGCCCGCACGGCCGACTCCGCGCTCGCGGCCAGGGTCGTGCGTAGTGGACGCAACGAAGACCGGGAGGAATTCGCCATGTCCGACGAGCCAGGGAAGTCCCGGCCTTCGGTCGAGGACGACCTCGCGGAGCTCGAAGCCGAGCTCGAACTCGAAGACGAACTCGACGAACCGGAGCCCGACCCCGAGCCGCTCCCGCAGCCGTCCCGCGCCGAGCGGGCGGAGCGGGCCGAACGCGCCGGTTACCGCCCCGGTCGCGGCGGCTTCGACCCCGAAGCGGCGGAGATCGCGGCGCGCGCGAAGTACAGCTTCCGGCAGCGCGTCGTCGTCATCCTGCTGGTGGTCGCGGTGGCCACGGCGGGCATCGCGGGCTTCCTCGTGCCGCTGGTCTGGTGGGGCCACGCGCTCGCCGACGTCGTGCTGGTCGGGTACCTCGTGTACCTGCGCCGGCAGGTGCGGATCGAGGAGGAGATCCGGCAGCGCCGGCTCGCCCGCTTCAACAGCACCCGCGCACCTCGCCGTCCGGCACCGCCGGTTTCGGGAGACTCCTACCCGGAGGTCGAAGAGCCGGTCGAGGACGTCGAGGACGTGGACGTCGTCGAGCCGGTTCGGCGCGAGGTGGTCGAGCGCCGCCCGTCGCCGACTTCGCGCGTCCGGCGCAGCGCGGTGGTCGTCGACCTCGACGACGAAGACCCGGCGTTCGAGGAGCTCGACGAGCCCGGGACCGGGCCTTACCGGCGGGCCGTCGGGGAGTGACCCCCCGTGTTTGGTGCTCGTAGGGCACTGATACGCTCTACGAGCACAACCAAGGGGCTGTAGCGCAGTTGGTAGCGCGTCTCGTTCGCATCGAGAAGGTCAGGGGTTCGATTCCCCTCAGCTCCACCCCAACCGTCCTCATCACAACCCTGACCCGCAAGATTCAGAGTTGACGAGGGCAGTCCATCGGGAGCGTCGCACTGGTTCGCCAGGGCGGCGCTCTTTTTGGTTCCACGACTGATCAGGTAGGCATCGCTCAGCGCGCTGAACGGCTCCTTGAAGGCCCGGTTGAGGAACGGCTCGCTGCGGCTCTCGCGGTCGACGTCAAGACGGTCGGCAACTGGGAATCCGGGAAGACCGAGCCGCTGCCGTACAAGCGACCAAGTTGGCCGCGGTTCTACGCCTGCCCCCGGCGTACGCGGCGATCGAACTTGGTAGCGAACACCAGGACGCCGACGGGACAGCGGCTGCCAGCGTGGATGAGAAGCGACGTTCGCGATCGGCGGTGTCCGACCTGCACCTTCTTCGCCCCGTCCAACCGACTCAGCCAGATCGGCAAGCCGACCTCGCCACCATCCAGGCCATGGCTACGGCATTCCCGGCAGCGGACCGAAAGGTCGGCGGCGGCCAGGTCTACTCGACCGTGGTCCACTACCTGCAAACCGAGATCAGCCCGCGGCTCTTCGACCCGGCCAGTGACATCCTGGGCGAGCGCTTCTTCGAGGCGGCCGCGTCACTGACAGAGATCGCGGGGTGGATGGCGCACGACAGCGGCCAGGACCAGCACGCTCAACGTCACTTCAGCCAGTCGTATCGGCTCGCCAAAGCGGCGGATCACCCGGCCCTTCTCGCCAACATCTGCGCCGGCGTGAGTCACCTCGCCGGCCAGCTCCACCAGGCGACGGACGCCGTCCGGATCGCCCAGGCCGGCTTGACGCACGCCGAGCGCGGTCCCGCGCGCCGGCGGCTGTCAGCGCGGCTCCACGCCATGAGCGCCCGCGGTTTCGCCATGCGGGGCGACGCTGAAGCCAGCCGCCGAGCCCTCGTGGACGCGGAACGCGTGCTGGAGCGGCTGCACGAAGACACACCCGCGGAATGGATCAGTCAGTTCGATGAGGCCTCGCTGGCTGGTGAGACAGCGCTCGGCTTCGACGCGCCGCCGGCCTCGTACTTGCTTACGAAGGACTGTGGCTCCTCGAGCCGTTCGGCGACCTGTACCCGCGTCAGCCCGGCGCCCAGGCGCAGTTCCCGGAGGAGCGCGCAGAGCCGCTGGTACTCCGCGGAGTAGATCGACTTGTCCACGGTGGGTAGTTGCTGTCGGTACTGCCTGCTGACTTTGTGTCCGCGGAAAGCGCGGGCCCTCTCGCCCCTTTCATGTTTTCCGGGGGCGCAACCCCCAGACCCGCCCGGCGGGCTTCGCCCCCGGATCCCCCGCGTTGGGGCGCCTTTTCGAGTAAGCCCTCTGAGTGCGTCGACGGCCGTCCACTCCACAGTGGACGGCCGCGTGGCCGGGCAGGCTACCGCGGTGTCACCGGATCTTTTCCGGGATCTCTTCCAGCGTCCGGAGCAAGCGGACCGCCAGTGCGTGGGCGTCTTCGGCGGACAACGGGGAATTCTCCCTCACCGCGTTCTCCACGAGGTTCACTCGCTGCTCGTAACGGGACACGAAGTCCATGTCTGACCTTCTTCTCTCGGTGACGCACGCCGTACTCGTTCGAGTGTGCGGGGTGTCCGGTCCTCCGGATAGCGGGGAAAGCACTCGATCCGGAGGACCAATGTCACCGGCGGCCGGACGGGTCGTGGGCCCGCCTGGCGGGCCGGTGCGGCGCCTGGCCGGCCTCGTCGTCGGATGCCGGGGCGGGGTGTACACCGGCTGGCGGAACAAGCTCCCGTAGCGGCTCTTCTGGGTGCGGTGAGCTCGCCCATCCACTCCGCGACGATGGTGCACTTCGACCCACGACGCCGACAACCCGGGCGACCCCCGGCGCAGCCATGCGCACACCGCTCGTTGCCGGGTGCCACCGGCGGGGTTCCTCGCCGAGCACGACATCGTCGTCAACTGCGTGCTGCAGGACACCGCCGCGCCGCTGACCTTCCTCGTCGAGGACGACCTCGCCGCGTTCGCCCCGGGCAGCCTCATCGTCGACGTCTCCTGCGATGAAGGCGTGGGGTTTCAGCCGGGCGCGGCCCACGACGTTCGACCGACCGGCCTTCCCGGTCGGCGACGGCGTCACCTACTACGCCGTCGACCACGGCCCGTCCTGCCGGTGGAACTCCGCGACGTGGGAAATCAGCGAAGCCCTCCTGCCGCACCTGCGGATAGTCCTTTCCGGACAGTCCACATGGGACGACGACGAGACCGTGCGCCGGGTCGTCGAGATCCGGGAGGGCGCGATCCGCAACCCCGCGATCCTGGCCTTCCAGCAGCGGTCACCGGACTACCCGCACCACCGCCGCTGAGCGGGGCCGCACCTCCCCCGCTCGGCCGCGCCGACCGTGGTTCCCCGCCGGACACGGCGGGTCAGCGCACCGGGACCGTCCACAGCAGACGGGTGCCGCCGCCGGGCGGGCGGTCGAGGCGCAGTGATCCGCCCGCTTCCGCGGCCCGCTGCTCGAGGTTGCGCAGCCCGCTGCGCGCCACCGCCGCCGGCATCCCGATCCCGGTGTCCGAGACCTCGACGACCAGGTCGTCGTCCAGGGACACGGTGATCGCGACCTCGCCCGCACGCGCGTGCCGCAGGACGTTGCTGACCGCTTCGCGCACCACCGCCTCGGCGTGTTCGGCGAGGGCCGCGGGCACCCGGTCGAACGCTCCCGACAGCCGCACCGTCGTGCGGATCGCGGAGTCGGCGCATCCGTCGGTGATCGCGTTCTGCACCCGCGCCCGCAGGCCGCGGCCGGCTCCCGGGCGGACGTGCAGGGCGAAGATCGCGCTGCGGATCTCCTCGATGACGTCCTGGAGCTGGTCGATGTGCTGGGTGAGCCGGTCGGCGACCGCGGCCGAGGCCGCCCGGCGGCGGGTGCCCTCGATCGCCAGGCCGACCGCGAACAGCCGCTGGATGACGTGGTCGTGCAGGTCGCGGGCGATCCGGTCGCGGTCGACCACGACGTCCAGCTCCCGGCGGGCGGCCTGGCTCTCGGCGTCCCGCAGCGCCAGCGCGGCCTGGTCGGCGAAGGCGGAGACCAGCTGCAGCTCGTGCTCGTCGAACCGCGCGGCTCCGGGAGCGCGGATCGCCAGGAGCACTCCCGCGGTGGACTCGCCGGAGCGCAGCCGCACCGCCATCGCCGGCCCGAGGTCGACGCCCAGGCCGTGCGCGAGGTGCGGCACGCTGCGCGGGACGTGGTCGCGCAGCACCGCGCCCGAGGTCGACCCCGCCAGCGGGATCCGGTGACCGGTGAGCTCCTCCGCGTCGGGGCCGGCGCACACGGTGACCAGCAGGTCCCCGCCGGGCGACCCGGGCAGCGCGACGAGCGCGTCCTCGGCGCCGGTCAGCTCGGCGGCGCGGCTCGCGACCAGGCGCAGCACCGCGTGCACGTCGGTGCCGCTCAGGAGCTCGGCGGAGATCTCCCCGGTGGCTTCCAGCCAGCGCTGCCTCCGCCGGCTCTCCTCGTAGAGCCGCGCGTTGTCCACGGCGATCCCGGCCGCCGCCGCGAGGGCGACGATCGCCCGTTCGGCGTCGGCGGGGAAAGGCCGCTCGCCGCCGAGGTGCAGCCGGCCGAGGACCGCGCCCCGCACCACCAGGGGGACGTCGAGGGAGGCCGGCGTCGGCGGGGAGCAGTGGCCGCCCGGCCCGGGGCTGACGGCGAACGCGGTCGTCCGTCCGTCTTCGTCGAGCAGGTCCAGCGTGCCGTACCGGGCGCCGGCCAGGCCGGTGGCGGCGGTGACGATCCGGTGCAGCGTGGTCTCGAGCTCCAGACCGGCGGAGAAGGCGAGCACGGCAGCCGGCAGCGCGTCCATCCGGTCCCGGCCCGACGTCGTTTCCTCGGGCATGTCCCCACAGTGGCACGGCGATCCGGCGGGTGGCGCGATCCGGGGTGAACCGAACCACGTTCGCAACCGGCGACCTTCGCCCGGCCACGGGTGCCGTTCGGCACTTGGCCCGCGCCGCGGCCCGGGCGGACGGTGAAGGCAGCCAGGTACCCAGCAGTTCGGAGCCGTCCATGAAGACCGGTGTCATGCCCGTCGGGCACCTCAGCGCGAGCCAGATGCGATCCGTGCTCCTCGCGGCCACGGCGCCGCCGCCGCTGCGCAGCGCGCGGCCGTGGCGGTTCCAGTGCACGCCGGACGCGGTCGAGCTGTACGCGGATTCGCTCGCCACCGGCTCGGACGGCGACCAGCGGGAACGCATGCTGGACTGCGGGGCCGCCCTGCTGAACCTCCGGCTGGCGATCAAGGCGCAGGGCAGCCACGCCGACGTGCGGCTGTTCCCCGCCGCGGACCGGCCCGAACTGCTCGCGGTCGTGCGCCCGAACGGCTACGAGACGATCGCCCCCCAGGACCGGGAACTCGTGGCGGCCATCGCCGGCAGGCAGAGCAACCGGCGCCCGTTCACCGCCGCCGTCGTCCCGTCCGCGGTGCAGCGGCAGCTCCGGCGGGCGGCCGAGGTGGAACGCGCCTGGCTGGCCACCATCACCGCCGACCAGGTGCCCCAGCTGCGCGAGATCATGCGTCGCACGGAAGTCCCGCCGGCGACGCCCGGCCCCGGCGGCGGGACCGACCTCGACGTCGAACCCGGCCGGCTGGTCGTGGTGATCGGCTCGCTGCACGACACCGCCCTCGGCCGGCTGCAGGCAGGCCAGGCCCTGCAGCGGGTCCTGCTCACGGCCACCGCCGCGGGGCTCTCCGCGGCGCTCTCGGCGCAGGCGATGGCCGTCCCGGCCACCCGGCGCGAGCTGCGCCAGCTGCTCGGCGGCGGGCTCTGGCCGCAGATCATGCTGCGCCTCGGCCACGGCGCCGCCGTGCCGGCACTGGCCCAGCCGCAGCTCGAGGACGTCGTGATCAGCGACGAGCGCCCCTTCGGCCGCTAACCGCCCGGCCGCCGGTGCGCGCGGTGGAGCCCGGTGACCAGGACCGCCGCCTGGGACCGCCGTTCCAGCCCGAGCTTCGCCAGCAGGCGGGACACGTAGTTCTTCACGGTCTTTTCGGCCAGGAACATCCGCTCGGCGATCTGCCGGTTCGTCAGGCTCTCCCCGAGCAGGTCCAGCAGCACGAGCTCCTGCTCGCTCAACCCCGCCAGCGGCCCCCCGGTCTTCGCCCGCAGCTCGGCCACCAGCGCGGCGACCGCACGGCCGTCCAGCAGGGTCTCGCCCGACCCCACCCGGCGGATCGCGTCGACCAGCTGCAGCCCCTTCACGTCCTTGATCACGTACCCCTCGGCACCGGCCAGGACCGCGTCGACCATCGAATCCGCGTCGGTGAAGGAGGTCAGCATCAGGCACCGCAGCCCGGGCAGCGCCGTGCGCAGGTCGCGGCACAGCCGCACGCCGTCGCCGTCGGGGAGGCGGACGTCCAGCACCGCCACGTCCGGGCGCAGCGCGGGCACCCTCGCCAGGGCTTCGGTCACCGATGAAGCCTGTCCGACGACGGTCAGGTCGGGTTCGTCGCCGACGAGTTCGGCGACCCCCCGCCGCACGAGCTCGTGGTCGTCGACCAGGAAGACCGTGATGACGGGCGGCGTGCGCCGCGGGCTGTCATCCACCACTCCAGGCTACGCCGAACGACCCCCGAACAGGGGTCCCGCGACTCTAGGCCACGCGACGCGGGCGGACGAGGGTGGCGGGATGACACAGATCCACCACCGGCCCGACCACTACCTCAAGACGGCCGTCACCGATGAGCTCGCCTGGACGCCCAGTGTCAACGCCGAGGGAATCGCGGTGACCGTCGAAGGCGGCGCCGCGACGCTGGCCGGGCACGTCGGCACCTATCCCGAAAAGGAAGCGGCCCTGCGCGCCGCGACGCGCGTCCACGGCGTGACCGCGACCGTGGACCGGATCCTCGTCCGGCACGGCCACCCGGTGGCGGACGACGTGGACCTCGCCCGGGAAGCCATGGCCGTGTTCGACCGCCGCACGGTGCTCGTGCCGAAGGACTCGGTGCAGGTCGACGTGCGCGACCAAGTGGTCACGCTGCGCGGCTCGGTGGACTGGCACCACGAGCGCGAAGCCGCCCGCCAGGCGGTGGCGGCGCTGCCCGGGGTCAGCGGCGTGCGGAACCTGATCACGCTGCGGCCCGCGCCGGGGATCACCGCGGCCGAGAGCAAGGAGCGGATCCTCGCGGCGCTGGCCCGGCACGCGCCGGGGTTCGCGCAGCACGTCGAGGTCGCCGTCGACGACGGTCAGGTCACCCTGACCGGCGCCGTCCTCACCCCGGCCGAACGCCGCTCGGCCGAGCACACCGCGTGGTTCGCCCCCGGCGTGACCGCGGTCGACAACCGGGTGAAGCTCTCCGGCTGAGCTTTGTGAGCCGGCCCTCGGACTCCGCAGTGTTCTGTACGAAAAGGACAGAGCACTGTGGACCCGGGCCGCTCGCCGGATTCGTGAGGAGACACCATGTCCACCGCCACCCCACCGGTACGGGTCCTGCTTCCCGACGGCGAAGTCGCCTGGGTGCGCAAGCTGGAAGCCGGTGACGCCGCCGCGGTCCTCGCGCTGCGGACCCGGCTTTCCGGGCGCGACCGGCACCTGCGGTTCTTCGGCCTCGGCGTGGCCGGGCTGACCGAACTCTCGGCGCAGCTTTCGCGCAACTCCGGTGTCGGGCACACCGCGGTGGGGTGCTTCCTGCACTCCCGGCTCGCCGGTGCCGCCCGCTACGACATCCTGGACGATCCGGCCGAAGCGGCGGTCGCGCTGGTCGTCGACGGCCACGGCCCGACGCTCGGCGTGGCGGCCCTGCTGCTCGAACAGCTCGTCGTCTCGGCGGAACACGAAGGCGTGCGGATGCTCGTCGCCGACGCCGACGCGGAAAACGCCAAGATGCTCGGTGTCTTCGCGGCGCTGGGCATCCCGTTCCGGCCCGGCCTGACCGCTTCGCCGGAGTAACGTCGAAAGTGTCCGAGAGCATTTCGCACGCCGGTGATCGAGCCCGCGTCGTTCTCGGGCCCCAGTCCGGCCGGTGCCCTCCGGCCGGGGACGGGAGCACCGGCATGAAGTCGGTCCCGCACACCACTCACGCCATGCGGTTCGCCCAAGCGGCCGGCGAACTCCGCCACCACGCGCCGCGGCTGCGGCTGAAGCCGGGAGCACCCACCACCGGGTGGGTCGACGGCGCCTGGTGGCCCCGGTCCCTGGAGCTGGCCGCCGAACTGACGTCGCTGCTCCCCGCCCTGACCGCCCGGCTGGGCCGGGTCGAGCGCGTCACCTACCACCTGGCGGCCTGGGCACCCGCCCCACGCCGGCTGCGTTCCGGCGACGAACCCGGCGACGTCCGGCTCGAAGGGTTCCGGTCGCCGCACACCGCCGCTCTGACCGTGATCGGGGCTCGGTCCCGGCTGACGCTACTGGTGATCCCGCCCGACGCCGATCCGGACCTCGCGCACCACGCGCTGATGACGGCGGCGCGCCGGGGCAACGACGACTCCGTCGACGCGCTGCTCTCCGGGCTCGACGCGGACACGGCCGTGCAACGCTGGGAAGTCGAAGGCGGCCGGATCCCCGCTCAGACGGAGCCGGTCGACCCGTAGCCTGCTCAGTCCGTTTCGCCGCCGGAGGCCGGCGGTGTGGCGGCGAGGCGGGCGTGCAGCCGTTCCCGGATCTCGTCCGGGGTGTAGGCCCGCCGCCGCCGCTCCTGGCGCGCGATCACCACCCCGGTCGCGGCGACCCCGACGAGCCCGGCCAGTCCCAGTGTCTTCCACCAGCGCATCGGCCTAGGCTACTGCCGTGCCGGGGACCGAGCTCGATTTCGACGAAGCCGTGGCCGTGACGCGCACGGGCGACCTGTGGTTGTTCCGGGGGCGGTCGGCGGCCGACCGCACGATCCGCGTCGTCACGAACAGCCCCGTCAACCACGTCGGCATGGCCGTGGTGGTCGAAGACCTGCCGCCGCTGATGTGGCACGCGGAGCTGGGGCGGAGCCTGCCGGACGTCTGGGCGGGCGCGCACCACCGCGGCGCCCAGCTGCACGACCTGCGCCAGGCCGTGCTCGTCTGGGCTGAGCGGTACCACCAGCGGGTCTGGCTGCGCCAGCTCGACCACCCGGTCACCGGGGAGATGGAGGACGCCGCCCTGCGCACGATCGCGCGGCTCGACGGCACGCCGTTCCCGTCGACCGCGCGGCTCGCGTCCCGCTGGCTCGGGGGGCGGCTGCCGTCCCGGAAGCGGGACGCCCGGGACGCCGGCCTCGAGTCCGGTTACTGCGCCGAGATCGTCGCGCTGACCTACGAGGCCATGGGCCTGCTGCCGCCGGGGCGCCGGCCGAACTGGTACGACCCGGGCCGGTTCTGGAGCGGTGACCACCTCGAGCTGGCGGGCGGGGCCGAGCTGGGCGACGAGATCGCCGTGCGCCTGCCGGGCTGACCGCGGCCGTCCACTGTGGACGTCACCGCGGCACCTCGGTCGGCCGCCGGGGATCGCGGTGCAGCAGTTCGAGCGCCTCGGTGCCGTCGACCGCCGGGAACTTCCGGTAGCTGTTGCGGACCGCATGCAGCCAGGGCAGCGGGCGCAGGCAGGTGAACTGGTCCACCTCGCGGGCGAGCCGGTCGAGGACGGGTGCCGGGGCGACCGGGACCGCGAGCAGGATCCGGCGGACCTGGCGGGCGCGCAGGACGCTGATCGCCGTGTGCGCGGTCGTGCCGGTGGCGGCGCCGTCGTCGGCGAGCACCACCGTCCGGCCGGCGATCGGAACCGGCGCGACGTCGCGCCGGTAGCCGGCGACCTGCCCGGCCAGGCCGTCCCGCGCCCGGTCGGCGAGCCGGGTGAGCTCGTCCGCCGAGATGTCGAACCGGCGGATGGCCTCGTGGTCCCAGACGACCAGGCCGCCCTCGCCGACGGCGCCGAGCATCGTCGGCGGCGGCCCGGCGGCCTCGATCCGCTCGGTGAGCAGGATGTCCAGCGGTGCCCCGAGGACGTCGGCGATCTCGGCGGCGACCACGAGCCCGCCCTCGGACAAGCCGAGGACCACGGCGCGGTCGCCGCGCAGCGGGCGCAGGCGGAGGGCCAGTCGTTCGCCCGCCTCCCGGCGATCACGGAACCGCATGGGCACTCCTGCCGTCGTGAGCCGGTCGGCCGTCTCCCAGCATGACCGCACCGCGTCCACGGTGCGAGGGCCGTTGGTCACCACCAGCGGACCGTTCGGCACCTTTCACTCGACAGTCCACAAAGGATTGCTCAGTGCTGGCGGCTCACCGTCGACGGCGCCAGCACGACCGCGGGCGCGAGGGTGCGGTCGGCCAGGGCACGGGCCACGTCGCTGAGCCGGCGGTTGTTCCGCCGCGCGTAGCCGCGCAAGGCCGTGAACGCCGCGTCCATGCTCAGCTGCCCGCTGACGGCGAGCACGCCCTTGGCCTGCTCGATGATCACCCGGCTGTTCAACGCGGTCTGCAACTGCTCGGAGAGGATCTCGCCCTGGCGGAAAGCCCGTTCGTGGAGGATGCCGATGGTCGCGGTGTCGGCCAGCCCCTGCGCGAGCGCGACGTCGTCCGCCGTCAGTTCTCCCGTGTGCTGCCCGAAGAGGTTGAGCGCCCCGATCGTCTGCCTGCGCAGCCGCAGCGGCACCGCGTGCACCGACGCGAACCCGTCGTTGGCCGCCTCGGCCGCGAACCGCGGCCAGCGGGCCGCCTCGGCGGCGATGTCGGCGACCAGGACCGGGGTGCTGGTGGTGAAGCACTCGATGCACGGGCCTTCGTCGATGTCGAGCTGGAACAGCTCCAGCAGCCGCGCCTGCTCGGTGGAGGACGCCAGCACCTGCAGGCCGCCCCGCTCGTCGGCCAGCGTCAGCCCGGCCGCCGCGACGTCGAGCAGCTCCACGCACTGCTGCACCAGCGTGTGCAGCAGGTCGGCGACGTCGTAGTCGTCGACCAGTGTGTCCGCCAGCGCGACGAACGCGCCGATCACCTGTCGTTCACGGTCGGCCATGCCCACCATCTCCTGAATCGTCAGCTGCCTTCATCGTGGTCCTCACCGGAACTCCTCGTCCAGCCGCAGCCGCCGGGCAACGATGTCGGCCGCGACCTCCAGCAGGGAACGTCCTTGGCCGAACGCGTAGGCCCGCAGCCGGGCCAACGCGGCCGACGCGGGCAGGTCCAGGTGCGCGATCAGCATCCCGGTGGCCTGGTGCACCTCCCGGAACCGCATCCCCGCACCTTCCATCCAGCGACCGTCGCCGTCGAGCCAGCGATCGCCGCCGTCGCGCAGCCCCGACAGGGCGAGTGCGGCGATGTCGGCCACCTGCAACGCCGTCGACAGCTCGGCGGCGTCGAGCGAGCCCGGCGTCGAGCGGTAGGTGTCGAGGGTCGCCACCCGCACCGCCCCGATCTGGACCGGGAACGTGAACAACGCGGCCACCGGCCGCGCCGCGGCCTCGGCGGCGAACACCGGCCACGCCGGCGGCGGCCCGGCGACCAGATCGGGTACCAGGACCGGCCCGCCCGCGGCTTGGGCCTCGAAACACGGTCCTTCGCCGAGGGAAAACTGCAGCTCCGCCAGCGCCGTGCTCACCGCGTCACTGGCGTAGACGATCTCGCGGTGCCCGGTACCGGCCACCACCGACACCGCCGCGCCGTCCACCGGCAGCAAGCGCACACACGCCCGGCACACCCGGCCCACGACGTCGACCCCGCTGCCGGGCCCTTCTTCGTCCAGGGCAGCCAGCACGCTCGCACGCAGGTCCTCGACCTCAGCCACCGCGAACCCACCATCGGTGAGCTTCGCGTTCCCGCATCCGGTTCCTTCCGGGTCGGTGTTCGTGATCGCCCCACCAACGCGGACGCGACCGGGCCCGGATCAGTACCGCTACCGCGGCTGCGTGCGCCGAGCGTACCCGCCCGGTCATCAGCTTCGCGCGGTCAAGTACGGAGCGGGATCGCTCCCGGCCTCCGCGCCGCTGTCCAGCCAGCGGAGGAATCCGCTGCGGTCCCGTCGTTCGAGCTCGTCGAGGAGTTCCTGCCGCCGCTGGACGACGAGCCGGCACGCCGGCCCCTCGGTGGCGACGAGCAGGAGGAGGTAGCTGCGCCGCCAGGCCACGCACAGCTCCGCGGTCGTCAGGTCGGTCACCGGTGCCCGTGACGCGGGGAGCGTGGCAGGCACGCGGCGTGGCGCGACGACGGCAGGCGCCGCGAAACGGCGGTAGCCGGCCCACAACCCGACGGCGACCAGCAGGACCAGGACGATGGCCGTCAGGCTGCCGCCCACCGCGGCGAGCAAGCCGGCGACGGCCAGGCACGCGGTGACCACCACGGCCGCGGTGGTCACGCCCGCGAGCAGATCGGGCCCGGCCCGCCGCCACGGGAGCCGCGGAGCGCCGAACGCGACGAGGAGCCCGGCGCCGGTGCCCAGCACGAGCCGGCCGAACACGACTTCCCACGGCAAGATCAGGGCCCCGACCACGGCCGAAGCGCAGACAAGGCCGAACAGGGCGGCCACCAAGATTCGTCCCACCATCGCGCACCTCATCGTCCGGGCCGGAAGGCCGGCGCCGGGAAACCGGGATCGCCGAGGTCTGGGGCGTGGTGTTCAGCTTAGGCCCCGGTGCCCGAAAAAGCCGGTTCGGTCACCCGGTCACCCGCGTCCTCGACCCGTTTCGCGCGGCGAGGATGTCTTCGGCACTGGCCGTGGACTCCGGGTCAGCTGCCGTCCGCAGAGCTGCGGTGGCGGCGTCGCGCGCGGTGTCCGGCGCCACGACGAGCAGGACCAGCCGCCGCTGCTGCGTGCCGACGAGCTCGAGGGTGTCCGCCCGCATGGAGTGGAACCCTTCGAGCCGCACGACGCGGCCGGCCACCACGAGCTTGCGGTGGGCGATCTCCCAGCCGTCACCCAGCGGGTAGCCGATCCGCTCGACGTCGCCCACCTGGTCGCGCACCGCCGCGAGCACGTCGGGGAACTCGACCCCGGCGTCGCGGGACCGCGGCCACCACGCGCCGTCGACGAACCCGCCGCCGGCCGCGGGTTTCAGCTGCAGGCGGACCTCGTCGCGAACGGCGGTCATGACGGGCTCCCCGCGCGGGAAAGCCGACGGCCTGTGGTGTAGCCCGGGTTGAGCTTGCGGTCGAGGCGGTCGGGTTTGGGCCAGCGGACGTCGGTGGCCCAGCCGAGCTTTTCGAACGCCCAGATGATGCGGGCGGACATGTCGAGCTGGCCGCGGCGGACGCCGTGGCGGGCGCCGGTGGGGTCGGCGTGGTGGGAGTTGTGCCAGGACTCGCCCATGGACGCGATGGCCAGCGGCCAGAAGTTCGCGGACTTGTCGCGGGCGGCGTAGGGCCGGTCACCGATCATGTGACAGAGGGAGTTGACCGACCAGGTGACGTGGTGCAGCACCGCCACCCGCACCAGGCTGGCCCAGAAGAACGCGGTCAGCGCGCCCCACCAGGACATCGTCACCAGCCCGCCGATCAGCGCCGGGGCCAGCAGGGTCACGACGGTGAGCGCGGGGAACCAGCGGTCGATCCGGGCGATGTCGCGGTCGGCGAGCAGGTCGGGGGCGAAGCGCTGGGCGTTGGTCTTTTCGCGGTCGAACAGCCAGCCCATGTGGGCGTGCCAGAAGCCCTTCGCGAGCGCGGAGGCGGAGGTGCCGTAGCGCCAAGGGGAGTGCGGGTCGCCGTCGCGGTCGGCGAAGGCGTGGTGGCGGCGGTGGTCGGCGACCCAGCCGATCACCGGGCCCTGCATGGCCATGCTGCCGGTGGCGGCGAGCGCGATGCGCAGGGCGCGGTTCGCCTTGAACGCGCCGTGGGTGAAGTAGCGGTGGAACCCGATGGTGACACCGAGCCCGGTGAGGAAGTAGAACCCGATGGTCAGGGCGACGTCGGTCCAGCCCAGCCCCCAGCCCCACGCGAAGGGCACCGCCGCGGCCAAGGCCAGCAGCGGCACGACCGCGAAGAGCTTGACCAGGAAGGTTTCGGTGCGAGACTTTTCGCCCGCGAGCATCGGCTCGGGGGCCTTCGGTGGACGTTCCAGCGTCTGTGTCATGTCGATCGCTCTTTCCGTGACGTACCTGTCCGCCAAGGTCTGGGGCGATCAAGTTCCGGGTAGCCCGCCGACGGCGGCTTAAACCGGGAGAAGGTGGCGGCTGCCGAGACGTCCTCACCGCGGTGAGGCCCGCTTCGCTCGCGGGAGCAACCAATGGTTCAACGAACGCGCCGCCGGAATGGTTCCCGTGCGAGCGGCTCCCGGCGGGCCGTCCGATCGGAAGCCCTCTAGCGTGACGGGTATGGAACACCCCGAACCCGATGCCCGAACGCTCGAGCGCGCCCTCGGCGAGTACGTGCGGGCGGTGGCGGCCGCGGTCGGCGTCCCGGACGAAAGCACCACGGTGGAGATCAGCGACACCGCCACCGCCTACCTTGGGCTGCCGCGGCGGTGGCCCGGCCGCCCCGACCACGACGTCATGCTGGTCTGGAACGAACAGCGGGGGTGGTCGCTCGCGGTGGAAACCGACCCCGCGGCGCCCCCGATCGTCCTCGCGCACCAAGGCGACGACGTCGTGCTCGCCCCGGAAGCGGTGGCGCGGTTCGTCGCCGACACCGCGGCCGGACGTCCCGCGGGCCCGGTGCCGGCCGGCCCGGTGATCGACGTGACCCGCCGTTCGCTGGCCGAACGGCTGAAGCCTTACCTGCGCGACGCGCCGGGCTGACCGCCTTCCGGGCGGAGTCCATTCAGGACGGTCCGCTCCACCGCGCCGCGCGGGGGCCCGTCCGGCGGTATCCTGGGCAAGACAGCGCCCAGACCCTGCTCTCGCCCCGGCCGGCGTCGTACCCGGCCCGTTCACCGCCAGGAGCAGGATCGTCATGACCGTCACGGAAGCCGCCCCGCACCGCTCCGACGCACGGGTGCGTTGACCGCATGCGCGATCCCGGGTCTTCTCCGGTGCCCTACGGGCTTCGCGTCGCGGCCGCGGTGTCGTGGCGGCTGCTGGTCGTCGCGGCGGCCTTGACGGTCCTCGGTTTCGTGGCCACCCGGCTGGCCTCGGTGCTCGTCCCGGTCGCGGTGGCGTTGCTGCTCGCCGGGCTGTTCTCACCGGCCGTCTCCTGGCTGGCGGGCAGGAAGGTCCCGCGCGGCCTCGCGACCGCGATCGTGCTGATCGTCGGCATCGCACTGGCCGGCGCCGTAGTGACGTTCGTGGTCATCACCGTCACCGTGGGCATGCCCGGGCTGATCGACCAGGTCACCGTGAGCCTGACCGACCTGCACACCTGGCTGCGGACCGGTCCGCTGCACCTGAGCCAGGGCCAGCTCGACGAGCTGCTCGGCAACCTGACCGCCATGCTCGGCCGGAACAAGTCGGCGATCGCCTCGGGCGCCGTCACCACCGCGGTCACCGTCGGGGAACTGCTCGCCGAGGGGCTGCTCGCGGTGTTCTGCCTGATCTTCTTCCTCGCCCAGGGGAACACGATCTGGGCGTTCGTCCTCCGGGGCGTGCCCGCCCGGCTCCGGCAGCGCGTCGACGTCGCCGGGCGCAGCGGGTTCACCACGCTGGCGCACTACATCCGCGGCACCGCCGCCGTCGCGTTCGTCGACGCCGCCGGCATCGGCCTCGGGCTGGTGATCATCGGGGTCCCGCTGGCGGCCCCGCTGAGCACGCTCGTCTTCCTCGGCGCGTTCGTCCCCGTGATCGGCTCGGTGATCGCCGGCGGGATCGCCGTCCTCGTGGCCCTGGTGGCCAACGGCGTCTGGGCGGCCGTCGTCGTGCTCGCCGTCGTGGTCGGCGTCATGCAGGTCGAAAGCCACGTGCTGCAGCCCCTGCTGCTCGGGCGGGCCGTCCGGCTGCACCCGCTGGCCGTCGTCCTCGCCCTCGCCATCGGGCTCGTCGCCGCCGGGATCGTCGGAGCCCTGCTCGCCGTGCCCCTGCTCGCCGTCTTCAGCTCGGGCGTGCGCAGCCTGACCGCCCGGCCGGAGGACCACCCGCCTGGGCGAACCGCTCCGGGTGCCTCCCCGCCTAAGCTGGACAGCCGCGCCCCGGACCCCGGCGACCGATGAAGTGCACCCGGGTGCACCCGCGAGCGAAGGCGGCGCCGGTGGACGACGAGCAGACCGATCGGCGCGCGTGCCGGGCCTGGCCCACCCGCCGCGGCGGTGGCTACCCGCCCGGCCGGCTCGTCCGCTACCGCAGCCGCGTGCGCCGGGCCGGGGCGCCGGGGTGGCACGAGCAGGTCGGGACCGTCGCCGGGCACAGCCTGCGCGACGAACACACCAGCACGACCTGGGTGCCCGTCCGCCCGCGGGGATCTCCCGCCGACGTGCCGGCCAGCCTGGTCCGGGCCACCGACATCCTCGACGCCCACCCGCAGGGCTTCGGGGACCAAGTCCGGCGGGCGGGCGGTGAGAGGTGAGCGGATCTCCGGCGGAGCAGTTTCCCCTGACCGGAGACGAGCGGCACCGGGCCGCACGCGTGGTCGCGTCGACGTCGCACGACGCCGCGGACTGTGAACTGCTGCTCGCCATGCTCGGCCTCACCCCCGCCGACGGCCTCGCAGCGGATCAGGAGCGGACGCCCCGGGTACCGCCGAGGAGAAGGTGAACCTTCAGCCGGCGTCCGCGGCCCGCAGCCGCGGTGCCGCGACGGCCGCGGCGCGCGAGGTGTGCACGGCCAGTCGTTCGTGAACCCCGGTCAGCTGCAGCGGCCGCAAAGTCGCGCGCGTCGCGGCCACCAGCCCCAAGTCGGTGCCCGGCGCGGTTCCGCGATGTGCTTCGAGCAGCACCTGCAAGCCGGCGGAGTTCAGGAACCGGACGAGCGACAGGTCCACGACGATCCGCCACGGCGCCCGGCGCGACGTCGCTTCGAGGACGTCGCGGAGCATGGGTGCGGTACAGCGGTCGACTTCGCCGGCCACGGCGACGACCAGAACCCGGCCGAGCCGCTCCACGGTGATCGCCAGGTCCTGGTGCCGGCGGACCGGCTTCCCGGCCCCGCCGGGCAGTCCGATGAGGACAGTCATGAGCCGGCGGTGCCGCTCCGGTGCCGGATGGAGTCGCCGCCCTTGCGGTGATCCGCCCGGCCATACATGCTCTCGAGCACGCTCTCGAGCTTGTGCACGGCACCTCGGCACGCCTCGTCGACCGAACCCGCGTGGTGGCTGACCGCCACCGTCCGCCGTCCGGCCGGCCGGGCCTCGAGCACGCAGCACCGGTCCATCCCGTCGTCGGCGGGCTCCTCCTTGAGGTGGGCGTCCAGCCGAGTGAGGTGGTCGCTGAACCGCGACAGCCGGGCGGCGAGTTCCGCCTCGAAGTGCCGGATCAACGCTTCGTCGCCGTGCACGGCTCGGTCCGTGGCGATCTGGATCAGCATGTGGTGTCCCTATTCCGCGACGGCGGACGCGCGCGAGGCGTGGATGACCAGCGTTCCGGGCAACCCGGCGAGCTGCAGCGGCCGCCACGTCGCCCGGGTCGTCGCCACGATGCGCAGGTCGGTCGCCGGGGCGGCCTGGCGGTGGCAGGCGAGGAGCACCTCGAGGCCCGCCGAATTCAGGAAATTCACCCGGGCGAGGTCCACCACGAGCCGGCCGGGGGCCCGGCGCAGGATCACCTCGAGGGCCAGGGCGACGTCCGGCGCGGTGTGGAGGTCGAATTCGCCCTCCAGAACCAAGATCGCGGTGCCGTCGCCCCGCTCCTCCGACAGCTTCAACCCGGCCGGCAACGGGACCTCGCGCGTGCCGAACAGGTTCGGCACCACCGATTCCGATGCGGGGTCGTGCCGACGGCCGGTGGCCACTGCGCTGAGTTCCATGGGTTGCTCCAGTCCCGATGCGGATGTCAGAGCGGGGTCTGGGCACTTCGGCGCTGTCCCGGCCAGCATACCGCGCCACGGCGCCGGTGACCTGATCGCGCGAACCCCGTCTTGGCCGCCGGCCGTGTCAGACGGCGTGTCAGTTCGGGGTCAGGTCCGTGTCAGGGCCGGCCTTCAAAGTTCTCCCCATGACCACTTCGGCGATCACCGCCTCCGGCCTCCGGAAGGCCTACCAAGACAAAGTCGTCCTCGACGGCATCGATCTCGATGTCACCGCGGGGAGCGTCTTCTCCCTCCTCGGACCGAACGGGGCCGGGAAGACCACCACCGTCAACATCCTGACCACGCTCGCCCAAGCCGACGGCGGGACTGTGCGAGTCGCCGGGCATGACATCGGCTCCGATGCCAAGGCCGTCCGGAAGGCCATCGGCGTCACCGGGCAGTTCGCCGCCGTCGACGAGCTGCTCACCGGGCAGGAAAACCTGCAGCTCATGGTCGATCTCAGCCCCGTCAAGAACGGGAAGCGGGTCGTCGCGGACCTTCTCGAGCGCTTCGAACTCACCGAGTCCGCGCAGAAGCCCGCGTCGACGTACTCCGGGGGTATGCGGCGGAAGCTCGACCTCGCCATGACGCTCGTCGGGGATCCGCGGATCATCTTCCTCGACGAGCCCACCACCGGCCTCGACCCGCGCAGCCGGCGCACCATGTGGTCCATCGTCAAGGACCTCGTCGCCGACGGCGTCACCATCTTCCTCACCACCCAGTACCTCGACGAAGCCGACCAGCTCGCCGACAAGATCGCCGTGCTCGACCGCGGGCGGCTGGTCGCCCAGGGCACGCCCGACGAGCTCAAGCGCCAGATCCCCGGTACGCACGTCCGGCTCCGGTTCACCAGCGTCGCTGAACTCGACGCGGCCGCGCGGGTCATCAGCGGCTCCACCCGCGACGACGAGTCGCTCACCCTGCGGGTTCCCGGCGACGGCGGCACCAAGTCGCTGAGGAACCTGCTCGACCGGCTCGACGAGTACGCCATCGGCGCCGAAGAGTTCTCCGTCCACACCCCTGACCTCGACGACGTCTTCCTCGCCCTGACGGGCCACGCTGTGTCCAACTCGGAGGTGGCAGCCAAATGAGCGCCCAGACCGTCATGCTGCGCCGCAACTTCAAGCACATCGCCCGGAACCCGACCTCGGTGTTCAACGCGGTCCTGATGCCGATCGTGATCATGCTGATGTTCGTCTACATGCTCGGGGACGCGTTCAGCGTCGGTGTGAACTACGTCGACTACGCGACGCCCGGCCTGATGCTGCTGGCCGTCTGCTACGGGCTCGGCGCGACCGCGACGTCGGTGAACTCCGACATGACCAAGGGCATCATCAACCGGTTCAAGGTCATGGACGTCTCGCGGGGCGCGGTGCTGACCGGGCACGTCGTCGCGAGCGTCCTGACGAACCTGGTCGCCATCGCCGCCCTCGTCGGGGTGGCCTTCGCGCTGGGCTTCCGGCCGAATGCGAGCTTCCTCGACTGGCTGGGCGTGCTCGGCATGGTCGTGCTGCTGGCCTTCGCGGCCGGCTGGCTGACCGTCGCGCTGGGACTGTTCGCGAAGTCGCCGGAGACGGCGGGCCTCGCTTCCGTGCCGCTCGTCATGCTGCCGTTCTTCAGCAGCGCGATCGCCCCGGCGGACAAGATGGGGCCGGGCCTGCGGCAGTTCGCGGAGTACCAGCCCTTCACGCCGATCATCGAAACCGTGCGCGGGCTGCTCAACGGCACCCCGTCCACCGGTTACGCGATCACCGCCGTCGCCTGGTGCCTCGGCATCGCCCTCGCCGGCTACTTCTGGGCGCGGTCGTTGTTCAAGAAGCGAGCGTGACTTCGGCGAGTTCCCGCCAGTCCGCCCGCGCCCCTTCCGAAGCCGTCTCGGTGAACCGCTCGTCACCGAGGCGGCTTCGCGCGGCTTCCTCGATCCGGGCCAGGTCCGGCCGGGACCGGTCCGGCAGGCCGCGCACGCCGGCGCTCGCCGCCAGCAGCCGCGCGGCCTGCTCGTACTGTTCGCGCCGCGACGCCAGATCCGCGATGCCGACGAGGACCTGCGCGAGCAGCGGCGGGTGACCCACCTCGGCCGCCGCCGCGAAGGCCGCCGCACGGTGTTCGTGAGCCTCGGCGAGATCCTCGGTGAGGTACCCGAGCAGGTCGTGGATCACCGCGCGGATCTGGGGCCGCTCGGCCGCGGTGCCGAGCATCGCCGTCGCGACGTCGAGCTGGCGGCGGGCCTGCGCGGAGTCGCCGCTCCAGCGGGCGAGCTCCGCCTTCGACAGGGCCAGCTCGGTCAGCGCTTCGGGCCAGGCGACCCGTTCCGCGTACCGCTGCGCCTCCGCGAGCGAACCAGCACTCGACTCCTCGTCCCCGGAAAGCCAGTACAGCTGAGCCTGCCGCGCCCGCATCCGCACGACGTCCTCGATGGCGCCGACCTCGGTGACGATCGCGATCGCGGCTTCGTAGTGCTCGCACGCCCCGGCGAAGTCGCCGCGCATGGCGATGAGGTCGGCCAGCTCGGTCTGGGCGAACGAAGTGCCCCACCGTTCGCCGAGCGCGCGGAATTCGGCGAGGGCCGTCTCGATGTACGCCTCCGCGTCGTCCCCTTCTCGGCCGAGCTGGATCCGCATCTTGCCGAGCTGCAGCCGGGCCAGCGCGCGGACCCACGGGTCCTCGTCGGTGGTCAGCGGTTCCCACACGGCCGCGAACGCGTCCGGCGCCCGCACCATGTGCTCCAGCGCGGCGACGAGCGACACCGCCGGATGCGGGTGCGCGAGGCGCGAGCGGATCTCGTGCACCTGGTGGATCCACTCGACCGCCTGGTTCTGGTCGCTTTCGCGGCCGGCGGTCAGGAACCCGGTGACGAACGCGTAGACCGTCGCGCGGGTTTCGTCGGCCACTTCGCCCGGCACGGCGGCGGCCGCCATCAGCAGTTCGTTCCCTTCGAGCTTGTGCCCGGCGAGCCACCAGTACCAGCCGGCGCCCGCCGCGAGCCGCATCGCCCCGGCCGCGTCGCCCGCCGCCAGGGCACCGCGCATCGCGGCGGCGATGTTGTCGTGCTCGGCGTCGAGGGTCGCGAGCCACTTCAGCTGGTCGCCCCGGCGCAGGTGCGGCTCCGCGGTTTCGGCGAGCTCGGTGAAGTACGCGAGGTGCGCCTGCCGCGCCGCGTCGGTGTCGCCGGCTTCGGCGAGCCGCTGCTGGGCGTACTCCTTGATCGTGCCGAGCATCCGGTAGCGCGGCGCCTGATCGCCTTCGGTGACCACCAGCGACTTCTCGGCCAGTGCGGTCAGGATCTCCTCGACGGCGTCGTTCCCGCAGACCCGCTCGGCCGCCTCCAGGCTCGCCCCGCCGGCGAACACCGAGAGCCGGCTCAGGACGGCGCGCTCGGAGTCGGAAAGCAGTTCCCAGCTCCAGTCGATGACCGCGCGCAGCGTCCGGTGCCGCGGCAGCGCGGTGCGGCTGCCGCCGGTCAGCAGGCGGAACCGGTCGTCGAGCCGGTTGGCGAGCTGCTCGAGCGACATCGTGCGCAGCCGGGCCGCGGCGAGCTCGATGGCCAGCGGCATCCCGTCCAGCGCGCGGCAGACGCGGGCCAGCGTCGGGGCGTCGGCCACGAAGTCCTTGCGCACCGCGCCGGCCCGGTCCCGCAGCAACCGGACGGCCGGAGCGTCCTCGATCTTCGCGGGGTCGGCGTCCTCGGCCGGCAGGACGAGCGGGGCGACCGGCCACAGCGCCTCCCCGGTGATGCCGAGGGGCTCGCGGCTCGTCGCGAGGATGCGCAGCCGGCGGCACTCGCCGAGCAACCGGTGGGCGAACGCCGCCGCGGACTCGATGACGTGCTCGCAGTTGTCCAGGACCAGCACCAGGTCGCGGTCCTGCAGCGCGGCGATGACCCGGTCGGTGGGTTCGGCTTCCGGCACATCGCCGAGCAGGGCGTCACGCAGCTTGAGCGCGGCGAGCGTCGCCTGGGCCACGTCGCCTTCGGTCGGCGCGAGCTCCACCAGCCAGACGCCGTCCGGGACGTCGCCGAGCAGCGTGCGTGCCGTCTCGGTGGCCAGCCGGGTCTTGCCCGAGCCGCCTGGTCCGACCAGCGTGGTGAGCCGGTGTTCGGTGACGAGCCCGCGGACGGCGGCGATGTCGTCGTCCTTGCCGACGTAACTGGTCAGCTCGGCGCGCAGGTTCGTCTTGCGCGGCTCTTCGCGCCGGGTCAGCTCGCCGCGCAGCAGCGCGACGTGCAGTGCGGCCAGCTCCGGCGACGGGTCGACGCCCAGCTCGTCGGCCAGCGTCTCGCGCGTGCGTTCGTAGACGCGCAGGGCCTCGGTGTCCCGGCCGGTCGCGACCAGGCCGCGCATCAACGCGCCGACGAGCCGCTCCCGGGCCGGGTGGGCGGCCACCAGGTCGGTGAGCTCGGTGACGACGCCCTGGCCGAAGTCGGTCTCCGCGTCGAACCGGTCCTCGAGGGCGGCCAGCCGGAGCCCTTCGAGCCGGGTGACCGCGGCGTCGAACGCGGCGCTCTCGGTCAGGCCGACGTCCTGCATGGCCGCGCCCCGCCACAACGCGAGCGCCTCACGCAGCCGGCGGAGATCGCCGCCGGCCTGGCCGACGAGGCGTTCGAACCGCACGGCGTCGACGGCTTCGGGGTCCACCACGAGCCGGTAGCCGGCCGGGCGGCCCTCGACCGCGCCCTCGGGAAGCACCTTGCGCAGCCGGGAAACCAAGCGCTGCAACGCGTTCGCGGCGTCGGCCGGCGGCTGCTCGCCCCAGATCCAGTCGATGAGCGTCGCCTTCGGGACCACTCGCCCCGGGGCCAGCGCGAGGGCGATCAGCAGTCCGCGCAGGCGGGCGCCCGGTACGTCGGCCACGACGCCGTCGTCCGCGCGGACTTCGAAGGACCCCAGTATCCCGATGTGCACGCGGCCGATCATGCCACGGGCCGAGTGGTGGCCGGGCCGTGTCAGCGCCGTGTCAGCCCCGGCGGCGATGGTGGTCGGCACAACCACCACGAAAGGACCTCCGATGAGCGACATCCCGCAGGGTCTGCCGATGGAGCGGGACGCGGGCCCCTTCGACCCGCCCCGCGAGATCACCCGGCTGCGCTCGGTGCGCCCGGTCAGCCCGATGGTCTTCCCGGACGGCCACGAGGGCTGGCTCGTGACGGGCTACGAAGCGGTGCGCCGGATGATGGCCGACACGCGGTTCAGCTCGCGGCTGGACCTCGACGTCGTCCACGTGCCGTACGAGACGCCCGGCATGCCCGTCGCGACCGAGCCGTCCCCGCAGCTGCCGGGCATGTTCATCGCGATGGACCCGCCGGACCACGGCCGGCTGCGCAAGCGCCTCACCGGCGCGTTCACCGTCAAGCGGATGAAGCAGCTCGAGGAGCGCGTCGCCGAGGTCGTCGAGCAGCAGCTGGACCACCTTTCCCGGTTGGCTCCGCCGGTCGACCTGGTGGCGGAGTTCGCGCTGCCGGTGCCGTCGCTGGTGATCTGCGAACTGCTCGGTGTCCCGTACGAGGACCGCGAGAGCTTCCAAGCCAACTCGGCGCAGTTCATGGTCCGCGACCAGACGCTCGAGCAGAAGATGGGCGCGTACATCGCGCTGAACACGTATCTGTCCGATTTGGTCACGCGCAAGCGTTCTACGCCCACCGAGGACATCCTCTCGGACCTGGCCCGGCACGAGGACCTCACGATCGAGGAGCTGACCGGCGCGGCGTTCCTGCTGCTGATCGCCGGCCACGAGACCACGGCGAACATGCTGTCGCTGGGGACGTTCGCGCTGCTGGAGCACCCGGCTGAGCTGGCTTTACTTCGCGCTGAGCCGGAGTTGCTGCCGGGGGCGGTGGAGGAACTGCTGCGGTACCTGTCCGTGGCCGACATCTTCTTCCGCTACGCGACGGAGGACCTTTCGCTTGGGGGCGAAACGATCCCCAAGGGGTCGACGGTCGTGGTGTCGCTGCTGGCCGCCAACCGGGACCCGGAGCGGTTCTCCGATCCGGACGTCCTGGACATCCGCCGCAATGCCCGGGGGTTGCTGTCGTTCGGGCACGGGGTGCACCAGTGTCTGGGTCAGCAGCTGGCGCGGATCGAGATGCGGGCCGGGTTCGAGGGGTTGCTGCGGCGGTTCCCGACCCTGCGGCTTGCTGTGGCGGCCGATGAGGTGAAGCTGCGGACCGACATGAACATCTACGGGGTGCACGAGCTGCCGGTCACCTGGTGAGCCCGCGGCGGGCGCGCATCCACAGCACGACGTCGAGACAGCGCAGCAAGCTGATGTCGTCGATGCCGCCCGCCTCCTTCCGCAGCTCCTCGACCGCCCGCGCTCTGGCCGGGTCCGTGTGGAACCAGCTCCACAAGCAGTGCCACGGGCTGGCCGGGGCCTGGAGGACCGCCCGCACCTGGCTGTCGTACGCCGGGGTCAGGTGGGGGCGCTTGCGGGCCAGGAGCTTGGACGCCGTCACCGGGCGGTGGTTGCCGCCGCACTGCCGGAACAGCTCCCACAGCCGGTACGCCGGCGCGTCCGGTTCGTACGTCGACCAGGGGGCCTCGTGCATCGGGACGTCCGGGGGGATCTGCTCCAGCAGCTCGCGGATCCGAAGCGCGTACGTCATCGTCGCGTCGATGGCCACGTTCGCCAAGCTGGTGATGTTCAGGAAGTTGAGCGCCAGGACGTCGGCTTCCGTGACCGTGTTCGCGACCGACGGTTCGTCGCCGCCGCCGGCGTAACGCTCGAACCAGCGGCCCGTGCAGTCGTCGAAATAATGTCGGAGGGCCGTCAACGACTCGTCGCGGTGCTTGCCGCGGACGCATGCGTCCAACAGCTCGTGCTGGTCGGCGTAGTCGGGCATGGCGGGCGCTCCCCTCTCGCCGAAAGAGGGTCGCGCCCGTGCGATCTACCGTTACGGCAGGGTTTTCAGCCAGTTTCCCACCACGCCGAAGTACCGCGGCGCGTTCTGCGCGTAGTTGATCGCGTGGCCGTAGCCGTTCAGGATGTACGTCTGCAGCTGCGAAGTGCCGAAGTACGGGGCTTCGGAGGCCCGCAACGCCTGCGGTGACGAACAGTCGCTGCCCAGCAGCCCGCAGAAGTTCGGGTCGTCGCCGACCACCAGCAGAACCGGGGCCGTGATCTGCTGGGACGCCGGGATGACCACCGTGGTCAAGGTCAGGCTGTCCACCGCTTCGGTGGCCGCGAAGACGTCCTTTGTGGACTCGTCGTAGGCGAGCGCGGCGGCGTCGTACGGACCCGGTGTGTGGAACGCCCCGTAGCGGGTGCCCGGGTCGGTCGTCAGGTAGCCCGCGTCGCGGCCGGGCGTGGCCGGGTCCAGCGGGGCCGGGTGCATCTGCGCCAGCGTGGGGATCACCGAAACCAGGTTCATCCGGTGCGTCATTCCGGTGACGAGCACGCCGTCGACGTCGCGGTAGCGGCCCGCCTCGATCATCGCCATCGCCGAGCCGATCGAGTGGCCGCCGACGACCACCTTCGCGAACCGGGGACGCACCGCCTGGACCACCTGGTGCGCCGCCGTCGCCTGGACGGACGCGCTCAGCAGCGTGCTCAGCGGCTTCGAGCTCAGCCCGGTGCCGAGGCGGTCGAGCGCGAGCGTCGCGATCCCCGCGTTGTTCATCGCGAGGCGGAACGACCGGGTCTCCGGGGTGTAGCCGATGTCCCAATAGGACGCGTTGTACGTGCCGCCGGGGATCAGGACCACCACCGTCTTCGCTCCGGACGGGGCGCACAGGCGGCCGTGCACCGTCTGCGGGAGGAGCGCCACCGTGACCGGGACGTACAGGTCGTCGCACGTCGCCGCGTAAGCCGGCGCGGGCACGAACAGCGAGGCCGCGAACAGCACGAAGACAGCGCAAATTCGGCGTAACACGGGGAAAACCTCCAGCTAGCGACGGGGGACGGCCGTCATCGGCAGGCTGTCCGGGTAGGCGGCGGAGGTGAACTTCACGCGCACCGGCCGGCCCGGGAGCGGGACCAGCCGCCACCGCGCGGCCACCGTGGCCACCGTGATGACGATTTCGTTCTGGGCGAAGCGGTTTCCGATGCACTGCCGCCCGCCGGCGCCGAACGGGATGAACGCGCCTTTGGGCACTCGCGCCGCCCGCTCCGGCTCCCAGCGGCCGGGATCGAACCGGTCCGGGTCGGGGAACGACGCGGGGTCGTGGTGCAGGGCGTGCGGGCTGACGATCACCTCGGCACCTCCCGGGATCCGCGTGCCGCCGAGGTCGACCTCTTCCAGTGTCCGGCGCATCAGCATCCACAGCGGGTAGCAGCGCAGGACCTCGTCGACCACCTGCCGGACGTAGGTCAGCCGCGGCAGGTCGTCGACGGTGACCGGACGGCCGGCCAGCACCTCGTCGACCTCGGCGTGCACCCGGGCTTCGACGTCCGGATGCCGGCCGAGCTCGTGGAACGTCCACGACAGCGCGAGCGCGGTCGTCTCGATGCCGGCGGTGAGCAGGGTGAGCACCTCGTCGCGGGCCTGCTCGTCGGTCATGCCGGCCAGCAGAAGCGTCGACAGCAGGTCGCCGTGGTCCACGCTTTCGGTGCGCCAGTCACGGATCACCTCGACGACGATTTCCCGCATCCGCTCGATCGCTTCGTCGAACCGCCGGTTGGCGGGCACCGGCAGGTTTTCGACGAACTTCGGCGACAACGCGCGAATCATTCCCTGCTGGATGATCAGGTAAATGGACCGCCGGGCTTCGTCGACCGCCTGTTTCCCGATTTCCGTGTGGAACAGGGCCTCGCCGACGATCGTCACCGCGAGTTGCTGCAGATCTTCGTCGAGCGGACGCACTTCGCCCGGCCGCCACGAGTCGCTCAACTCGGCCGCGGCGCGCTGCATGGTCTCCGCGTACGCGGCCAGGCGGTCGCGGTGGAACGCCGGCTGCATCAGCCGCCGCTGCCGGAGGTGGAAGTCGCCGTTCGAGAGCACCAGGCCGTTTCCGACGAACGGCTTGAACTTGTCGAACATGACGCCCTTGCGGAACTTCGGGCCGGCCGTGACCAGCACTTCGTGGGCCAGCCGCGGGCTGGTGACGAAGTAGGCGGGCATCGGGCCGAGATGGAGTTTGACGATTTCTCCGTGTTCGTGCAGGGAATCGGTGAATGCGAAGCGTCGCCGCAGCAGTGCCGGAGTGTGCCCGAGAAAAGGCCACCGGCCCGGGGCTTCCGGCACGGTCATGCGGGCTCCTCGTTACGCCATTGTGTGGATTTCCCAAGGAGACGGCCTACGGTAGGCGCGTCCGGCCGAACGGGACAGTGCCCGATCGGGTGGTGTGCCCTCACGCGGATGGCGCAGTCACCGGTCGTTCGGGAATCGCTAAGCTCTTTCCGGTCCGACGCGGCTGAGAAGGTGTTTCTCGTGACACGATCACCGGAATGGGTTCCACCGGGTGTCGATATCTCCGTGCCCAGCATGGCGCGCACTTACGACTTCATGCTCGGCGGCGGCCACAACTTCGCCGTCGATCGCGCGGTCGGCGAGCAGATCGAGCGCGCGATGCCCGGCCTGCGCGACGCCGCGCGCGTGAACCGCGCGTTTCTCGGGCGCGCGGTGCGGTTCATGACGGCCAACGGGATCCGCCAGTTCCTCGACATCGGTTCGGGGATTCCGACGGTGGCGAACGTCCACGAAGTCGCGCAGGCGCAGGACCCGGACTGCCGCGTGGTGTACGTCGACCGCGATCCGGTGGCGGTCGCGCACAGCGAGCTCATGCTGGCGGGAAACGATCGCGCCGCGATCGTGCAGGCCGACATGCGGGATCCGGAGAAGATCCTCGAATCGCCGCAGGTGCGCGGGCTGCTCGATCTCGAAAAGCCGGTCGGGCTGCTGATGCTGTTGATGTTGCACTGGGTCCCGGACGAATCCGGGCCGCTCGAACTCGTGGGCCGGTACGGTTCGGCGCTGGCGCCGGGCAGTTTCCTCGCGATCACCCACGTCACCGGCGACCACCAGGGCGAAAACCTCGAAGAAGCGACGGACGTGATCAAAGAAAGCCGCAGTCCCGACCAAGTGACGCTGCGGACGCACGCCCAGGTGGCCACCCTTTTCACCGGTTTCGAAATCGTCGAACCGGGGCTGGTCGGCTGCGGCGAATGGCGGCCGTCCGGGCCGGCGGACATCTCCGCGGCGGCCGAGATGAACATGCTGGTCTACGCCGGCATCGGCCGAAAGAGCTGAACGGGCGCCGTACATGCCGATGATCGAACAACGACCGGAACAACCGGCGGGGCCCGACCCGGAACGCGCGCGGATGGTGCTCGCCCGGAAATGGGCGTACCTGCTCAGCGGCGTCACCGTCGTTTCGCTGAGCCGCGAGCTGCTCGACGAAGAACTGCGCGGAATGCTCGACACGCTCGTCGAGTCCCTCCGGGGCACGTCCGCGGACACCGCGCCCGCCGAGCGGATCGGCGCGCGGCTGGTGGGGCTCGGCTACGTCGGCGAGCCGGGGCTGCGGTGCACGCTCGACGTCCTCGGGAAGGGCTTGCCGTCGCTGCCGGAGCTGCGGCCGGCGGACCGCTTCACCGAGCGGATCGTCCTGGCCCTGGGCGCGCTCTCCTGCGGATTCCTGCTCGCGCACGAGCGAAGTGTGCTGGACCAGCAGGAAATCATGCACCTGTCGCTGCTCAAGGCGGTGCGGGACGCGCAGTGGAACCTGAAGCAGAGCGAGGCCCGTTTCGACGAGGTCGTGACGTCGTCCGCGAGCGGCATCGCGCTGGTCGCCCTCGACGGCCGGATCGTGCGCGCGAACGCCGCCCTGGCCGAAATGCTCGGGCACCCGGCGGGCGAGCTGACCGGGACGCAGCTGGCCGACCACGTGCACCCGGAGACCGTCGACGTCCTCCGCGAGGCGATGACCGAGCTCGTCGCCGGCGGCAAGGAGCGGATCCGGCAGTCCCAGCGGCTGCTGCGCAAGGACGGCGACGTCGCCCGCATCTCGCTCACCGCGTCGCTCCTGCGCGACGCCGAAGACCAGCCCGGCCACTTCGTCGTCGTGGTCGAGGACGGCACCGAGCTGATGCTGCTGCAGGGCGAGCTGAGCCGCCAGGCCCTGCACGACGTGCTGACCGGGCTGCCGAACCGCCAGTACTTCGGCACCCACCTCGAAGCGGCGCTGCGGCGCGCCGACCCGGAGTACGGGGTCACGCTGTTCCACGTCGACCTCGACGCGTTCGGCATGGTCTGCAACAGCCTCGGCCGCCGCGTCGGCGAGCAGCTGCTGGTGCACTTCGCCCAGCGGCTGAAGTCCGTGATGGCCCGCGAAAAGGCGATGATCGCGCGGTTCCACGCCGACGAGTTCGGCATCCTGGTCGAGAACTCCGCGTCGACACCGGACATCGACGCCACCGTCCGCGCGATCAACGACGAGCTCGCCGAGCCGTTCTTCGTCGACGGGCACGGTCTCGCGCTGTCGGCCAGCGCGGGCGTGGTCCACCGGCCCGCCAAGACCATCGACCCGGCGGAGCTGCTGCGCGCGGCCGACCAGACGCTGCGGCGCGCCAAGGTGCGGCGGCGCGGCCAGTGGAAGATGTTCGACCGCGAGGCGGACGCCGAAGACCGGCGCACGCAGGCGCTGGCCGTGGGCATGGCCGGTGCCTGGGAGAACGGCGAGATCGCCGTGCGCTACCGGCCGCTCGCGCGGCTGGCCGACGGCGAGGTCGCCGGGTACGAGGCCCGCCTGCACTGGGACCGGCCGGGCGCCGCGGCTCTGCCGCACGAACGCTGCGCGGAGCTCGCCGAGTCGACCGGGCTGGTCCTGCCGCTGGGGGACTGGCTGCTGCGCGCGGCGGCCCGGCAGGGCGAATGGTGGCGCCAGCGCGCGGGTTCCCGGCTGCCGGTGGTGGCCGGGCTGACCGGCCACCAGATGTCGGACGAAGCACTCGGCACGCGCGTGACGCGGTTGCTCTCGGACACCGGCCTGCCGCCGGAGCAGCTGATGCTCGGCGTCCCGGTCGGCGCGCTGAAGGTGTCCGGTGTCCTCGAGAACGTCACCGCGCTCGCCACGCTCGGGGTCTGCGTGATGCTCGACGAGTTCGGCCTCGGCCCGGACGACCTGCGCGCGGTGGAGGACCTGCCGGTCGGCATCGTCCGCGTCGACCGCCGGCTCGCGGAGTGGCAGGCGTGGTCGGATTCGACGTTCCTGGGCGCGCTGGTCCCGCTGGTCCGCCAGGTCGGCGCCACACTGGTCGTCGACGGCATCCACACCGAGGACCAGGCGGACTGGTGGGAAACGGCCGGCGCGGAGCTGGGGACGGGCGATTACTTCGGGGTCGCGAGGACGCCGGGCGAGCTGGCGGGCAGCTTCGCCTGAGCCGGTCGCCGGGCCCGGGTCAGGCCGACCGCGACCAGCACGACGACCATGCCGCCGAGCACGCGCGGCGACAGCGGTTCGCCGAGGAAGAGCGCGCCCAAGGCGATCGAGACCACCGGGAGCAGGTAGCCGACCGTCGCCGCCGCCGTGGGGCCTTCCTCGGTGAGGACCCGGTAGTTGAGGTAGAAGGTGACGCCGGTCCCGAACACGCCGAGGACCGTCACCGCCAGCAGCGCGGTCAAGTTCAGGTGCGGGGCCGCCCCCGACACCGGCAGCGCCAGGGCGGTCAACGCGGTCGCCGCCGTCAGCTGGGCGGCCGAGACCGCGAGCGGTGCCCCGCCGGGCGGCAGTTTCCGGGCCATGTAGGCGAACGCGATCGCGTAGCTGAGGCCGGCGCCGAGCAGCGCGAGCGCGCCCGTGCTCAACATCCCGGCCTGCTCCCAGGGCGCGAAGATCACCAGCACGCCGGCGAACCCGAGGGCCAGCCCGAGCAGCCGCACCGGGCCGAGGCGGCGGTCCGTGCCGAGCAGGACGCCGATCAACAGCGACCACAACGGCGTCGTCGCGTTCATGACGCCCGCGACGCCGGAGTCCACCGTGCGTTCCCCGATGCCGAAGAGCGCGAACGGCAGGGCGTTGCAGAAGAACGCGGCGACGACCAAGCGTCCCCACGTCCGGCGGTCACGCGGAAGCCGCTGGCCGGCCGCGAAGGCCAGGACCAGCAGCGTCAGCGCGCCGAGGGCGCAGCGGACCAGCGTGAGGTGGACGGGGCTCAGCCCGGTCAGGGCCAGCTTGATCCAGAGGAATCCCGAGCCCCACAGCAGGGCCAGCACGGCTATGCGTATCACGTGATCCACGGTGCCGAAGCGAACCCGTCAGGACAAGTGAAGAGTTCTGGACCGACCTTTAAGCATTTCTACATCGGGTGGTCCATCCAGACGTTCGGCTCGACGTACGTCGCCGTGTCGTAGGTGGTCGACGCGTACACGGGGGCGATGCCGCCGGGGATGAAGTTCTCGCCGTCCTCGAGCTTCACGCCGGTCCACGCGCGCCAGTCGGCGAGGGAACCGGACAGCGTCACCGCGAACGGGCACACCTTCACGACTCGCGCGCCGAGACGCTCGTGGGTGCGCAGCCAGCGGTCCGCGAGCAGGCCGTCCTCGCGGCGGCGGGCCGCGTACTCCGGCATCGGGACGGCCGGTTCGGCCTCCTTGCCGATCGGGCGGACCGACACGATCAGCTTGCGCAGTCCCGTTTCCGCGGCGCGTGCCTTCAGTGCTTCGAGCATCGGCGCGGCCAGCCCGCGGCCACGCAGGTGTGGCGCGATGACGACTTCCAATGCGCACAACGCGGTGGGTTCGCGGCCGTCCATCACGTCCTGGGCGGCCCACTCGATCGCCTGGTCCCAGCCGTGGTCCGGGAGTTCGGCGCGGTCTTCCGCCGGGAACGCGAGCGGGACGGACAACGCGCGCGCCATCGGGACGCCGTCGTCGTCGAGGGCGATCAGAAAGTAGCGCGCCCAGTGGCGCCGAAACCGCTCGCCGGTGATCATCCGGCCGCTGGCGCCCTGGTAGATGAACTGGCCGCCGACGTCGCCGAGGCCCAGCGCCGCGTCGAGCAGGTCAGGACGGGAAGCAAGATCGACAACGCGCATGCGCCCAGTGAAGCGAAAAGATCACCCGGGAGACACCGGCAACCGGGCGACGCTCAGCGCAGGGCCTTGAGCCGGCGGGTGAGCGCGGACGGGTCGAGGTTGGCGCGCGTGCCGGCGTCGTGGCCGTCGAGGTAGCCGCTGCCGGACAGCCGGCGGGGCGCGGCCGAACGCAAATCGCCGTACTCGGCGTCGAACGCGTGCTGCACCAGCTGCGCGCGGTCGCGGACCACCAGCTCGGCCGACTTCGCGCCGGGCGCCGCGGTGCGGACCGCTTCCTGCTCGGCCTCGGACAGCCGCTCGTGCACCGCGCGGGCGAAGCCGTGCAGCCAGGTGCGCCGGTACGCGGCGAGCGACTCGCCGGGGAAGAAGCCGTCCGGCCGGACGCGCGTCAGCTGCGTGCTCGCCTGCAGCAGCAGGCTCGTGAACAGCAGCTCGACCCGGCCGAGGTCGGAGCGGTAGCCGAAGACCGTGACGCTGTCGACCTTCTGGCCGAACCGGTGCAGCAGCGTCCGGCAGCGCAGCGGGTAGGCGACCGAGGTCAGCAGGCTCGCCTTGTCGCGGCTGTAGGGGTCGTTCATCGGGATCTTCAGCGTGCCGATGTCGTCGGAGCTCGCCCCGGACGCGGCGAGCATCGCCTGGTCGATCCCGTACCGCGCGACGAGTTCGGCGGCCTTCTTGTTGTAGGCCTCGGCCTCCGCCTCGGTGACCGCCGGGTCTTCGGCCTTGGCCAGCAGCTTCCGGATGCGCTCGAGCTGCGGGTCTGACTCGGTCATGGACGGCAGGGTATTCGATCAGGTGTTCGGGCGCGCGCACCGGGGGCGGCGTGTCCTGGAACACTGGACGGACGGCCGAAGGGGTAGCGGTGGACTTGCGGATCGTGCGGTTCGACCCGGCGGTGGCCGACTACGCCCGCTGCCACGACCTGCTGGTGGCGAGCCACCTCGCCGACCGGCCCGGCGAACCCCCGCTGCCGCTGGCGGAACTGGTGGGGCGGTGGACGCGGTCCCTGCCGGGCATGGGCTCGGCCGAGCGCTGGCTGGGCTTGCGCGGCGACGACCTCGTCGCCCTCGCTCAAGTGCACTTCCTCGACGCCGAGAACAGCGAGATCGGGTTGACGCACGTCGTCGTGCACCCGGCCGCCCGGCGCGCGGGGATCGGCGGCGCGATGCTGCGCGCGGTGCTGCCCGCCTTGCGGGAGCGGGGCCGGCGGGTCGTCGAAGGCTGGGAGGTCGTCGCCGGCACCGCGGGCGAGCCGTGGGCCGCGGCGATGGGCTTCCGGCCGGTGCGCACGATCGTGCGGCAGGCACTGGTGACCGCCGAAGCCGACCGGTCGCGCTGGGACGTCCCGGTCCCGGCGGGCTACCGGCTGCTGTGGTGGGCCGGTGCCGCACCGCACGCCCTGCTGGATTCCTACGCCGCCGCGCGGGGTGCGATCCACGACGCCCCGCTGGGGGAGTCGGGCTACCGCTGGCCGCAGTGGACGCCCGCACGGGTGCGGGCCGCCGAAGCGGAGGCGCGGGCGCAGGGCCTCGAGCAGCGGATCGTGGCCGCGGTCCACGAGCGCACCGGGGACGTCGCCGCCTTCACCGAGGTGTGCGTGCACCCTCGCCGGCCGGACTGGGGGTACCAGCGGGACACCGCTGTGGTGGCCGCGCACCGGGGGCGGGGCCTCGGCCGCTGCGTCAAGGCGCGCATGGTGCGGTGGCTGCTCGCCGAGCGCCCCGGCCTCGCGCGGATCAGCACCACCACCGGTGCCGAAAACGCGCACATGATCCGCGTCAACGAGGAAGTCGGGTACACCACGCTGCCGGCCATGATCGCCGTGCAGCGGGAACTCACCCCAGGTACGCGTCCAGCGTGACGGCCAACGCCGACTCCGGGGACGGGGCGAAGCTCGCTCCCGCCAGCCCGCCCCACAGCCACAACTGCGCCAAGCCGTGCAGCGCCGCCCACAGCGACGCCGCGACCAGCCGCAAGTCGGCGCCCGAGCGTGCCAGCGGGGTCGGGACCGCCGCCACCAGCACCGCGAACGTGTCGAACACCGCGCTCGCCGCCGCCGAAAGCGCCGGGTCGTCCGCGTCGACCAGGTCGCGGCGGAACATCAGCTCGAACATCGCCGGGTTGGCCAGCGCGAAGTCGAGGTAGCTGTGGCACGCGGCGGTCAGCCGCTCCCGCGGCGAGTTCCCCGGCAGCGTGTCCCGGCGGGCGAGCAAGTCCGCGTACCCGCGCGTCGCCACCGCGGACAGCAGCTCGGCGCGGCCGGAGAAGTGCCGCAGCGGCGCGCCGTGCGAAACGCCGGCCGCCTTCGCGATCCCGCGCAGCGTCACCGCTTCGACGCCGCCGTCCGCCAGCAGCTCGGACGCCGTGTCGATCAGGCGTTGCCGGGTGCCCACGCCTCGTCCCGGGTCATGGGGAGCAGCTCCGGGCGCTTCGGGAAGAAGCCGTCGCCGGGCTGGCGGCCGATCATCCGGTTGCGCGTGCGCGTCACCGCGACCGGCAGGACCTCGCGCAGCAGCCAGTGCACGTCGGCGCGCCAGCCGCCGGGCGCCGCGACGCCGGGCAGGGGTTCGAGCCACGCGGGGTCGTGACTGACGCCGAGCAGGCCCAGGACGTACGCGGCGAGCCGGCGGTGGCCGTGCGCCGACAGGTGCAGCCGGTCGGCGCCGAAGTACCGCGAGTCGGTGACGGCCTGGTCGGGCCACAGGTCGATCAGCAGTGCGCCGTAGCTGACGGCCGCCTCGCGGATGGCCTCGTTGAGCGCGACGATCCGCGGCCGCATCCGGCGCCCGAGCGGCATCCGGTGCGAGACGTCGCTGAGGGTGAACGTGACGACGACGGGCGAGATCTCCGTGCACGCGCGGACGGCGGCGTCGACCCGCCGGGCGACGGTCCGCGCGTCCCACCCGCGGCTCATGACGTCGTTGCCGCCGCCGAAGAGGGCGACGAGGTCGGGTGCCAGCCGCGTCGCCGCGGGGACCTGCTCGGGGACGATCTGGTCGAGCCGCCGGCCGCGCACGGCCAGGTTGGCGTAGCGGAAGGCGGGCTCGTCCTGGGCCAGGCGGGCGGCCACGAAGTCGGCCCAGCCCCGGTAGGCGCGCTGGTCCGGGTACGGGTCGTCGAGTCCTTCGGCGCAGCTGTCGCCGAGGACGACGAAACGGTGGTAGCTCATTCCGATCTCCGTAACCCCTGGTTCACCTTGTGGACACTGTCTATCAAACTTCTGTAGACGGTGTCTACTTCGGCTGTCACAACCAGGGGCCCCGCTTCGTCGAGCCGGTATGACACACGAATCGGAAGTCACCCGGCACCTCGGCAAGATCATCGACGGGCTGCGGGCCAAGGACCTCGACGCGCTGCGGGAGCTCTACGCCCCGGACGTCGTGTCCTTCGACGTCGAGCCGCCGCTGCAGCACGTCGGGGTCGACGCGAAGCTGAAGAACTGGGCCAAGGTGTTCGCCATCTTCGACGAGGTGGACTACGAGCTGCGCGACCTGGCCGTCACGGTGAGCGCGGGCCTGGCCGTCGGACACGGCTTCGGCCGGGTCAGCGGGACGCTGCCCGGCGGCAAGCCGGTCGAGGGCATGTGGGTGCGGGCCACCTTCGTCCTCCGCGAGACCGATGACGGCTGGGTGATCGTCCACGACCAGGCGTCGGTGCCGTTCGACATCGCCACGGGCAAGGGCGTGACCGACCTCGAGCCGTGACGCTCAGGCGAGCCGCGCGCGGTGGGCCGAAACGGCGGCCCGCCGCGGGTCGGCCGCCGGCAGCGTCCGCAGCAGGGCGTCCAGCACCGCGAAGTCGTCCACGCCGCAGGCGGTCTCCCAGAACGACCACAGCACGCCCGGGTCGCCGCTGTTCAGCGCCACCTGGCGCACCTGGGCCGTGAGCGTCTCGCGCTCCTCGCGGATCGCGGGCGCCTCCGACTCCGGCAGCAGCGGCCCGCGGAAGAGGCGCAGGACGTCGGACGGCGACCCGGTGCGCAGGCGCGTCCTGGCCGTGGCGAAGTCCGCGTCGACGTCGGCCGCCAGCCGGTACGGGCGCGTCTGCACCACCGAGGCGCCCAGCTGGGACCGCAGGCGGTGGATCTCCGCGCGGACCGTCACCGGGTTGCCCGTCTCGCCATACAGCTGCAGGGCCAGCCGTTCCGCCGAAAGACCGTTCGGATGCAACGCGAGCAAGGTCAGGATCTCCGCGTGGCGCAACGTCAGTGGGACTTCACGACCGTCCACAGTGGTCACGTGCGGGCCGTCCGACAGGTACTCCAGCCGCAGCCGTGACCGTTGGCTGCCACCACCGGAAGAAAGCCGGAGCAGGTAGCCCTCTTCGAGGGGCTCGACCGTGGCGAGCCGCCCGTCGGGCAGGGCGACCGTCCCGCCGCCGCGCCGGATGTCCACTGTGGACGGCAGCAGGCACGACTGGGCGGCCAGTACCCGGCCGCCGGCGGAGAGCAGCGCGCCTGGGCGGCCGCGAAGGGCATCCAGGTGTGGCATGTTGACGCGCCGCAGGCGTTCGTCGCGGACCGCGAGCTGGGCGCGCAGCTGGCCCTCGGCGAGCTGGGCCGTGGCCGTGACCAGCGAGATCATCGCCGGGTGCACCGTGCGCAGCGGCCCGCTGACGTCGATCGAACCGAGCAGGACGCCGGTCTCGGGGTCGCGCACGGGCGCCGCCGCGCACGTCCACGTGTGGTAGCGCCGGACCAGGTGCTCGGCCGAGTGGATCTGCACCGGCTCGCCGGTGGCCAGCGCCGTGCCCATGGCGTTGGTGCCGATCGCCGCTTCGCTCCACCGGGTGCCCTCGGTGAGCCCGACGCGGTCGCCGCGCAGCAGCTGGCCGGCCGCGCCCTCGCGCCACAGGATCAGGCCTTCGGCGTCGGTCACGATCATCACGTGCTCGGCGTCGTCGGCGATGCTCACCAGCATCTGCCGCAGCACCGGCAGCACCGGGGCCAGCGGATGGGCTTCGCGCAGCGACGAAAGGGCGTCCGAGGAGTAGACGAACGGGGCTTCGCCCACGTCCGGGTCGACGCGGGCCGCGAGCGAGCGGTGCCACGAGTCGGAGACCACGGAGCGTGGCGGCCGCGGCCCGGGGACGCCCTGGAGCACCGCGTCGCGGACGTGCGCCAGCAGCCGCGCGTAGGACTCGGGGTCCCGCAGCATCTCCGGTTCGGGCGCCTCTGCCACGTTCACCAGGGTAGATAGCCGGCGCGCCGCGCTGCAACGCGCGTGCAACGTTGCCGCGCCTACCTTCGCCGCCACCAGCTCAACCGTCACTCCGAGCAATGAGGCAGGGAAGATGGTCCAGTACGCCGCACCGAACACCGAAGGCAGCGTCGTCAGCTACGAGACGCGCTACGACCACTACATCGGCGGCGAGTACGTACCGCCCGCGAGCGGCCAGTACTTCGAAAACCCGACGCCCGTCACCGGCAAGACCTTCTGCGAGATCGCCCGGGGCAACGCCGAGGACGTCGAGAAGGCCCTCGACGCGGCCCACGGCGCCGCCCCGGCGTGGGGCCGGACCTCGCCCGAGGCACGCGCCAACATCCTGCTGAAGATCGCCGACCGGATGGAGCAAAACCTCGAAGCGATCGCGGTCGCCGAGGCCTGGGAGAACGGCAAGGCCGTCCGCGAGACCCTCGCCGCCGACATCCCGCTGGCCATCGACCACTTCCGCTACTTCGCCGGCGCCCTGCGCGCCCAGGAGGGCGGCATCTCGCAGGTCGACGAGAACACCGTCGCCTACCACTTCCACGAGCCGCTCGGCGTGGTCGCGCAGATCATCCCGTGGAACTTCCCGATCCTGATGGCGGTCTGGAAGCTCGCCCCGGCGCTGGCCGCGGGCAACGCGATCGTGCTCAAGCCGGCCGAGCAGACCCCGGCGTCGATCCACCTGCTGTTCTCGATCATCGGCGACCTGATCCCGCCCGGCGTGGTCAACATCGTCAACGGCTTCGGCGTCGAGGCAGGCAAGCCGCTGGCCTCCAGCAACCGCGTCCGCAAGGTCGCCTTCACCGGCGAGACGACGACCGGGCGGCTGATCCTGCAGTACGCCAGCGAAAACATCATCCCGGTGACCGTCGAGCTCGGCGGCAAGAGCCCGAACATCTTCTTCGACGACGTCGCCGCGCGGAACGACGACTTCTACAACAAGGCGCAGGAAGGCTTCGCGCTCTTCGCGCTCAACCAGGGCGAGGTCTGCACCTGCCCGTCGCGGGCGCTGATCCAGTCCGGCATCTACGACAGGTTCCTCGGCGACGGCGTCGAGCGCGTCCGGAAGATCAAGCAGGGCCACCCGCTCGACACCGAGACGATGATCGGCGCGCAGGCGTCCAACGACCAGCTCGAGAAGATCCTGTCCTACATCGACATCGGCAAGCAGGAGGGCGCCGAGATCCTCACCGGCGGCGTGCGGTCCGACCTCGGTGGCGAGCTGTCGGGCGGCTACTACGTCGAGCCGACGGTGTTCGCGGGCGACAACAAGATGCGGATCTTCCAGGAGGAGATCTTCGGCCCGGTCGTCTCGGTGGCGAAGTTCGACGACTACGACGACGCCATCAAGATCGCCAACGACACGCTGTACGGCCTCGGCGCCGGTGTCTGGTCGCGCGACGGCAACACCGCCTACCGCGCCGGCCGCGACATCCAGGCGGGCCGCGTCTGGGTGAACAACTACCACGCCTACCCGGCGCACGCGGCCTTCGGCGGCTACAAGGCGTCCGGCATCGGCCGCGAGAACCACAAGATGATGCTGGACCACTACCAGCAGACGAAGAACATGCTCGTCTCCTACTCCGACCAGGCGCTCGGGTTCTTCTGATGACACAACGAGCAGACCTGACACCGGCCGCCGCGGACCTGCTGCGGCGGCTGGTGTCGCTCCACGGGCCGGTGATGTTCCACCAGTCCGGCGGGTGCTGCGACGGCAGCGCCCCGATGTGCTATCCAGCCGGGGAGTTCAAGACCGGCGTGTCCGACGTGCTTCTCGGTTCGCTGGAGGTCGAGGGCATCGAGGACGTGCCGGTGTGGATGTCGGGGCCGCAGTTCGAGTACTGGAAGCACACGCACCTGACGATCGACGTCGTACCCGGCCGCGGGAGCGGGTTTTCCTTGGAGGCGCCCGAAGGCGTGCGTTTCCTGATCCGCTCGCGGCTGCTCACCGACGAGGAGTCGGCGGCGCTGAGCTGAAGGCGTCGAACAACGCCGTGGCGAGCACCAGTCCCTCCCGGGCGACCGGGGCGAGCAGGTGCTCGTCCGGCGCGTGCTGCAGGCAGCCGGGGTAGGAGTGCGGCAGCCACAGTGTCGCCAGCCCGAGTACGTCGGTGAAGACGTGGTTGGGCAGGCCGCCGCCGAAGTTGGGCAGCAGGACGACGGGGTTGTCCGCCACTGCGTCCAAAGTGGACTTCGCCCAGCTCACCCACGGGTCGTCGACCGGCGTCCGGCTGGCGAGGAAGGTGGCGTCGGCTTGGACGCCGACCATCGGAAATCCTCGCTCGTCGAGGTGTTTCCGGATCGCCGGTGCGACGCAGTCGACGTCGGTGCCGGCGACGTACCGCAGCTGCAGGACCGCTCGCGCCCGGCCGGGGATCGCGTTCACCGGGCGGGCGGGGTCACCCGCGCCGAGCGCGAGCACCTCCAGGGTGTTCCAGCCGTAGAGCCGCTCGGCGGGCGTCAGGGTTTGATCGCCCCAGCCCTCGTCCGCTGCGTCGATGACCACGTCGGCCAGCGCGGCGCGCACGTTGTCCGGCAGCTCCGGGGGCAGCAGCTCGGGAACTTGGACGCGGCCGTGGCCGTCGACCAGGCTCGCGATCGCGGCGGCGAGCGTCGTCGCCGGGTTGCGCAGGATCCCGCCCCAGTTGCCGGAGTGGGAGGCGTCCGGGCGCAGGTCGGCGTCCAGGGTGAGCCGGATGCCGCCGCGGGCGCCGAGGAACAACGTCGGCGTCGCCGCGTCGAGGCGCGGGCCGTCGGAGGCGACGAGGACGTCGGCTTTCAGGAGTTCCTTGTGCTGTGCCGCGAACTCAGTGAGGCCGGGCGAGCCGATCTCCTCGCCGGTCTCGAAGAGGAACTTCAGGTTGAACCCGAGGGCGCCGCGGGCCTCGAGGAGCAGCCGCAACGCCGTCAGGTTGATCAGGTGCTGGCCCTTGTTGTCGGCGGTGCCGCGGCCGTACCAGCGGTCGCCGTCCGCGGTCAGCGTCCACGGGTCCAGCCCGTCGCGCCACTGCCCGGCTTCCCCGACGACGTCGGCGTGGCCGTAGCAGAGCAGCGTCGGGAGGCCTTCTCCTTCGGTGCGGACACCGACCAGGAACGGGCCGCCCGCCGGGTCCGAGTTGGCGTGCTGGGTGACTTCGCAGCCGAGGCCGGTCAACGCCGGCGTCAGGACTTCGCCGAGGTACGCCTGGATCGCGGCGCGGCCTTCGGGGGCGTCGCTCACGGTGGGGTAGGCGACCAGCCGGGCGAGTTCGGCGAAGAACGCGCCGGAGTCGACGTGGGCGCGGGCCTGGTCGAGCAGTTCCATGGCCGCCAGCCTAGAGGGAGAAAACAATACGAACGGTCGTGCTATCTTCGGGGCATGAACGTCGACGGCGTGTATGTGGGGGAACCGAGCGTCCTGGGCTACCGGCGGGAGCGCCCGGTGCTGAGCGCGATCACGAAGGCGCGGGTCACGGCGCCGGAGCTGGCCCTGACCGAGCTGAACCTCGACGGTGACCGGCAGGCCGACCTGACCGTGCACGGCGGGGTCGACAAGGCGGTTTACGTCTACCCGGCCGAGCACTACCCGGCCTGGCGCGAGGAGGGCTTCGACGCTTCGGTGGCCGACTTCGGGGAGAACGTCTCATTGTCCGGCGTCACCGAAGACGACGTCCGGATCGGGGACGTCTGGGCCTGGGGCGACGCGCTCGTGCAGGTGTCGCAGCCGCGGCAGCCGTGCTTCAAGCTGGCCATGAAGACCGGCCGCAAGGACGTCACGCCGCTGATGATCGACTCCGGGCGCAGCGGCTGGTACCTGCGCGTGCTGCGGCCCGGCACGGTGCCGACGTCCGGCGCGATCGAGCTGGTGGAGCGCGCGGACGGGCCGACGATCGCCGAGGTGTACGTCATTTCCTTCGCCAACTACGGGCAGCTGCCGGAGGAGAAGATCGAAGCGGCGCTGGACCTCGCCGACCGCGTGCTGGCGGCGCCGGCGCTTTCGGAGTCGTACCGCGGCGGCGTCCAGTCCACTGTGGACCGCTGGCGGGCGCGGCGTGCCGGTTGACGGCCGGGTCGCCCGCGGCGACGCGACCCGCCGCCTGGTGCTGCGCCGGGCGGCGGACGTCGCGTCGGTCGACGGCCTGGAGGGGCTGTCCCTCGGCCGGCTGGCCACCGAGCTGGAGCTGAGCAAGAGCGGCGTGTTCGCGCTGTTCGGCTCCAAGGAGGAACTGCAGCTCGCGACGGTCGAGGCGGCGTTCGCCATCTTCGAAGCGCACGTCGTGACGCCCGCCCGCGCGGTGGCGCCGGGCTTACCGCGGCTGCGCGCGATCTGCGAGAACTGGCTGGACTACTCGGAAAAGCGGGTCTTCCCGGGTGGGTGCTTCTTCTTCAACGTCGGCGCGGAGGTCGACGCGCGACCCGGCCGGGTCCACGACGCGGTGGCGGCGGCGAGCGGCTCGTTCGCGGCATTCATCCGCGAGACGGCCGCCGAAGCGGTGTCACTCGGTCACCTCGACGCGGACCCGGAAGTCCTGGCGTTCGAACTGCACGCGCTGGGCCGAGCGGCCAACGCCGACGCGGTCCTCAACGGCGGCACCCGCGCGTACGAACTGGCCAGGCGAGCGATTCGCGCTCGCCTGGCCGGTGCGTAGCTACTTCCAGTCGACCTGCGGGGAGCGGTAGAAGTTGATGCCCTGGGCCACCCAGCGCGGCGACTGCTTTGCCAGCCGGGCCCGGTAGGCGTCCCAGTTGTGCGTCGACTTCGGGGACCAGCCGATCTCCGCGATGCCCGGCAGCCGCGGGAATGCCATGTACTCGATGTCGGCGCTCGTGCGGATCGTCTCGGTCCACAGCGGCGCCTCGACACCAGCGATCTGGCTCTCCCCAACACCGGTCACCAGCGAGGCCGGATCCCAGTTGTACCCGTCGCGGACCTCGATCAGCGCGGCCCAGTCCTGGCCCAGCGGTGTCGAAGCGTCGTACTTCATGTCCAGGTACGCGTAGTTCGCCGGCGACATCAGGATCTTGCTGCCGCGCGCCGCCGCGGCCGCGACCGAGGCGTTGTCGCCACCGAAGTCCCAGTACTGCGGGACGGCCGACGCGGGCGGGTCCGACTTCGCGATTTCGTGCCAGCCGGTGACCTTCTTGCCGTACTTGGCGACGATCGGCTGCACCTTCTTCTCGAACGCGATGTAGTCCGCGGGCGGGGTCGAGTGCGCCTCGTCGCCGCCGATGTGCAGGTACTGGCCCGGCGTGATCGCCGCCAGCTCGCGGACGACGTCCTCGACGAACTTGTACGTGATCGGCGAGGAGATGCACAGCGAGCTGTAGCCGACCTCGGTGTCCGTGCGGACCGGGACGGCCTTGCCGTCGCAGTTCAGCTCCGCGTACGTCGACTGCGCCGCGTTCGTGTGGCCCGGCATGTCGATCTCCGGGATCACCGTGATGTGCCGCGAAGCCGCGTACGCGACGATGTCCTTGTACTGCGCCTGCGTGTAGTAGCCGCCCGGGTCGCCGTCGACGGCGGTCAGGCCGCCGACCGTCGCGAGCTTCGGCCAGCTCTTGATCTCGATGCGCCAGCCCTGGTCGTCCGCGAGGTGCAGGTGCAGGGTGTTGACCTTGTACTGCGCGATCTGGTCGATGTACCGCTTGACCTGGTCCGGCTTGAAGAAGTGCCGGGCGACGTCGAGCATCGCGCCGCGTTCGGCGAAGCGCGGGTAGTCGAGGATCGTGCCGCCGGCGACGGTCCACGTCCGGTGCTGGACGCGCTTCGCGTCGATCGCCGACGGCAGCAGCTGCCGCAGCGACTGGACGCCTTCGAAGAGCCCGTCGGCAGTGTTCGCGCGCAAGCTGACGCCGTCGCGCGACACCTTCAGCTCGTAACCCTCGGTGCCGATCCGGGAGTCGTGGCCCAGCTGCAGGGAAATCGCGGGCAGGCCGGCGGCGTGCGGCACGACCGGCAGCGGGTAGCCGGTGGCCGGGCGCAGCAGGCCGCGCAGGTAGTCCGCGACCTGGCCGGCGCCGCGGCCGGCGGTGATGACGGTGAACGGCGTCAGCTTGAAGCCGCCCCGCGGGTCGGCCGTCGCCGAGACGGGCGCCGGCACGACGTCGGTCACGCTGCGTTCCGGGGCGGCCGGCGCGGCCACCGCGGCAGCGGGCACGCCGACGGCCGTGAGACTCACGATCGCCGCGGTCAAGACGGCTCTGGACAAGCGCATCAGGGCACCTCCGGTCGGGGACTCCTCCCAAAGGTACAGACCAGCCGGGCCATTTGGAACAGTCCTTAACGAAGGGCGGCGCGGATGGCGTCCAGGACGGCCGGGTCCTCGATCGTGGACGGGACGGCTTCGTCGCGGCCGTCGGCGATCGCGCGCATCGTCTTGCGCAGGATCTTGCCCGACCGCGTCTTCGGCAGCGCGTCCACAATGGACACGTCACGGAACGCGGCGACCGGGCCGATGTCCCGGCGCACCAGCGCGACCAGTTCGTCCCGCAGTTGCTCCGCGGGGATGTCCGCGCCCGCCTTCAGCACGACGAACCCGCGGGGCAGCTGGCCCTTGAGCTGGTCGGCGACTCCGATGACGGCGCACTCGGCGACCGCCGGGTGCGAGGCCAGCACGGCTTCCATCGACCCGGTCGACAGCCGGTGGCCGGCGACGTTGATGACGTCGTCGGTGCGGCCCATGACGAACAGGTAGCCGTCCTCGTCGAGGTAGCCGGAGTCGCCGGTCAGGTAGTACCCGTCGTAGCGGGAGAGGTAGGCCTCGCGGTAGCGCTCGTCGTCGCCCCAGAGCGTCGGCAGCGAGCCCGGCGGCAGCGGCAGCTTGACCGTGATGGCGCCTTCGCGCCCGGCCGGCAGCTCGTCGCCCGCCTGGTCGAGGATCCGGACGTCCCAGCCGGGGACGGGCTTGGTCGCGGACCCGGGCTTGACGTCCATCGGCTCCAGGCCACGCGGGTTGGCCGCGATCGGCCAGCCGGTTTCGGTCTGCCACCAGTGGTCGATCACCGGCGTGCCGAGCTTCTCGTGCGCCCAGTGGTAGGTCTCGGGGTCGAGCCGCTCGCCGGCCATGAAGAGCGTCTTGAACGCCTTCAAGTCGTACTTCGCCAGTTCACGGGCGTCCGGGTCGACCTTCTTGACGGCCCGCAGCGCGGTCGGCGCGGTGAACAGCGCCTGGACGCCGTGCTCGGCGATGACCCGCCAGAACGCGCCCGCGTCCGGCGTGCCGACCGGCTTGCCCTCGTACATGACCGAAGTCGCCCCGACCAGCAGCGGCGCGTACACGATGTAGGAGTGCCCGACGACCCAGCCGACGTCGGACGCCGTCCACCAGACGTCGCCGGCGTGGACGTCGTAGATCGCGTCCATCGAATAGGCGAGCGCGACGGCGTGGCCGCCGGTGTCGCGCACGACGCCCTTCGGCTTCCCGGTGGTCCCGGACGTGTAGAGGATGTAGAGCGCGTCGGTGGCCGCGACCGGCACCGGGTCGGCCGGATCGGCGGCCGCCGCCAGCTCGCGCCAGTCGAGGTCCCGCTTGGCCAGCTGGGCCGGCGCCTGCTCGCGCTGCAGCACGACGACGTGGTCGGGCTGGTGCTCGGTCATCTCGAGGGCCGCGTCGATGATCGGCTTGTACTCGACGACCCGCGTCGGCTCGATGCCGCAGGACGCCGCCAGGATCACCTTGGGTTTCGCGTCCTCGATCCGCGCGGCCAGTTCCTTCGGCGCGAACCCGCCGAACACCACCGAGTGCACCGCGCCGATCCGCGCGCAGGCCAGCATCGCGATCGCCGCTTCGGGCACCATCGGCAGGTAGACGATCACGCGGTCACCCTTGGTGACGCCCAGCGAGCTGAGCGCGCCGGCGAACCGCGCGACCGTGTCCCGGAGCTCTTCGTAGGTGTAGGTGCGTTGCCGCCCGGTCACGGGAGAGTCCCAGATCAGTGCGGCCTGGCCGCCGCGGCCGGCCTCGACGTGCCGGTCGAGCGCGTTGTACGAGGTGTTCAGCTCGGCGCCGGGGAACCATCGGTAGAAGGGCGGGTTCGAGCTGTCCAGGGCCCGCTCCGGGGCCTTCGTCCAGCTGATGTTTCCGGCCGCGGCCAGCCAAAACGCTTCCGGGTCCGTCAGGCTGCGCCGGTAGGCCTCGGAGTACGCGCCCATTCCCGCTCTCCTTCGCGTCGAACGTCCGCCGCCCCCATCATGGCGCGGGAGCGGCGGGCCCGCCGGATTCCGGGCAACCTGAAGACCCGGCAACCTCACGGCGGCCGGCTGCGTCCTAAGCTGGACCGCGGGGAAACGCGGCGTGAAGGTACGAAGTGAACACGGACAGTGAGGGGATCCGGCGGTGAACGGACTCGCGAGCGCGCTGCTCTCGCTAGCCCATTCCTTGTTCGGCCCGGGCTTCTGCCCCGGCGACTGGGTGTGGGCCACGAGTGCGGCCGGCGCGCTCGTCGCGCTGATCCCGCCGGCCGGCGCGCTGGCCGTGTCGATCATCCGGAAGGGCACCGGCAACCGGTACGACGCCACGACGCTGGGCGTCTTCGGCGCGATCGGCCTGCTCAGCGCGCTGGTGCTGCCGTGGCTGCTGTCCAACGGCGTGTCGGGCGTCTACCGCGCGGCGTACGCCAAGGAGAAGACCGGCCTGTCGGCGACCGAGCTCTCGACGCTGCGGGGCCCCGGCGGCTGCTGGGTCGACTCCCAGGTGGACTACCTGGGCGGCCGGCAGACCGTCTTCGACGTCTTCTCCTCCCGCAGCACCGGCGCCGACGACCTCCCGTTCTTCGTGTACCTGCTGGCGTTCGCCGTGCTGGGTGCCGGTTCGCTGCTGTTCGTCATGCTGCAGGGCCGCACCGCTTTCCGCCGCGGCCCGAAGTGGCCGTCGCGGTTCTTCTGGATCCCGTTCGCCGCGATGCTGGTGTTCAGCGTCGGCATGGAGGCGAACACCGCGCTGCACTTCTGGCTCGGGTTCCTGCCGTTCAGCGTGCTGGGCCTGATCCCGGTCGCGATGGTCGGGCCGCCGCCGTGGTCGGTGATCAACCGGCCGGACGCGCCGCCGCGCCGCGAGCCGGAGCCGCCGGGCCCGCCGCCGTCGCAGGTCCAGCCGCGCCCGACGCCGCCGCCGCCTCCGCCCCCGGTCAACCGGCCGTACCCGAAGACGGCGCTGGCGTCCGCGCCCGAGCCCCCGCCGATGGCCGGCGCGCTGGCCGCGGCCCCGGGCCCGGTCCCGCCGCCGCCCGGCTCGCGCAACGCCGGCGGCAGCCGCTACCGCCGCGTCAAGCAGCTCGGCGCGGGCGGGTTCGGCACGGTCTGGCAGGCCGTCGACACCCAGCTCAACCGCACGGTCGCGCTCAAGATCGCGCACGCGCCGGACCGGGACACCGCCGAGCGCATGCAGCGCGAAGCCCGCGCGCTGGCCGTGGTCAGCCACCCCAACTGCGTCAAGGTGTACGACCTGGCCGAGGAGCCGGACGGGCTCGCGCTGGTCATGGAGTACCTCGAGGGCCGTCCGCTGGCCGAGCTGGTGGACGGCCAGGGCCCGCTCGACGACGTCGCGGCCGGCCGCCTCTGGGCGACCATGGCGGGCGCGCTCGCGGCGGCGCACGAGAAGGGCGTCCTGCACCGCGACATCAAGCCGTCGAACGTCATCCTCGACCCGAGCGGCCTGGCCCACCTGATCGACTTCGGCATCGCCCGCAGCCAGGGCGACTCGAAGATGACGGCGACCGGCATGATGATCGGCACGCCGGACTTCGTGGCCCCGGAGCAGGCAATGGGCGCGGCGGCGTCCCCGGCGTCCGACGCGTGGCAGCTGGCGGCGACGATCAGCTACGCCCTGTCCGGCCAGCCCCCGCGCGGCACGCGCGAAACCCCGATGGCCGCCCTGATGGCGGCTGCCCGCGCGGAACCGGTGTCCCGGCTGCCCCAGCGGAGCGCGCACGCGCGGCTGCTGGCGGCTTCGCTGGACCCGGAGCCGCGACGCCGTCCGACGCTGAACGCCGTGCGGCGCGAGGTCGAGGGCTGGCTGTCGCGGGCGGGCAAGTCCGCCGACGGCCCGGTGACGCGCGTGGTGCCCCGCCAGCCGGGAAACCAGCTGCCCCGCCGCTAACCGGGCTTCACGGCCTCGAAGATCAGCAGCTCCTTCGGGTGGTGCTGGATCTTCACCTGCTCGAAGCCCGCCTTTTCGAGGCGCGCCGGGAACGTCGCCGCGTCGACGACGTTCATCGTGTCGCCGATGTGCAGCAGGCGGAACCGCAGGTTGAGCTGGCCGTCGCTGCCGCAGTACGTGCCGCCCGGGCGCAGGACCCGCGCGGCCTCGGCGAAGATCGCGTCCTGCAGCTCCTTCGTCGGGACGTGGTGCAGCATCGTGAAGCAGGCGACGGCGGAGAAGCGGCCGTCCTCGAACGGCATCTCCGCGCCGCTGCCTTCGACGACTTCGGCGCGGTCGCCGTACTTCGCCCGCAGCAGCTCGCTCGAAGCGGGGTCGATCTCCAGGACCGTCAGCTTCGGAACCGCCTTGAGCAGCACGTTCGTGGTGGCGCCGAAGCCGGGTCCGATCTCGAGGACGTCGTCGCCGAGGTCGCGCTGCTTCAGCCACGGCGTCAGCCGCTCCTCGACGGTGGCCGCCCACTTCTCCGAGCTGCAGATCTTGCGGTGGATCAGGTTCATCGGCATGCGTCCGACGCTATTGGGGCGCGTTGATGGCCGGTAGCCGATAGCCTGCCAACTGATGTCGCGAACCAGCCAAGCCATGCTGCTCGGCGAGGTCGACCTGCCCGCCGGCACCTGGTTCCCCTGGCACGAGCACCCGGTCCACCAGCTGGTCTGGTCGGCCCGGGGCGTCGTCGCGGTCAAGGCGGGCGACGCGGGCTGGGTCCTGCCGCCGACCCGCGCGCTGTGGATCCCGGCGGGCGTCCAGCACCGCACGGGCGCGCTCGGCCGGGCGGCGTTGCGCGGCATCTACGCCGACCCCGCGCTGTCCCCGGTGTCGTGGCCCGCGCCGCGGATGGTGGTGGTCCGGCCGCTGCTGCGCGAGCTCCTGGAGTACCTGACCGGCGACGGCGTGGCCCCGGACGCCCGCCTGCGCGCCGAAGCGGTGGCGTTCGACCTGCTGGAACCCCTGGACGTCGTCCCGATCGTGGTGCCGTCCCCGGCCGACCCGCGCGCCCGCGACGTCGAGCGCGCGGTGGTTTCGAACCCGGCGGACCCGCGAAGCCTGGCGGAGTTCGGCCGGGACGTCGGCGCGGCCGAGCGGACGCTGGCGCGGATCTTCGTCCGCGAGTGCCGGATGCCGTTCGGGACGTGGCGCACGCAGGTGCGGCTGCGTGCGGCACTGCCGCTGCTGGCCCAGGGATCGCCGATGGAGACGGTGGCGCACCGGGTGGGCTACAGCTCGGCGAGCGCGTTCGTGGCGGCTTTTCGACGCGCGGTCGGCGTCACGCCGGGGGCGTACTTCGCGGGGTGACCGGGCACCAGTACCGCAGCCTCCCGGCGGAACTGGTGTCCGCCAGGACGCCGCCGTTGTGTTCGATCACGCGGCGCGACGCGAGGTTCTCGGGCGCGCAGGTCAGGAGGACGTCGCCGAGACCGGCCTCGCGGGCGACTCGCAGGGCCGCGCGCAGCAGCGCGGTGGCGTGTCCCCGCCCGCGCGCGGACGGCCTGATGTCGTAGCCGAGGTGGCCGCCGAACTCGGTCAGCTCCGCGTTGAGCCGCAGGTTGAGCCGCACCCGCCCGAGGTAGTCGTCGCCTTCGGTCCACCAGAGGATCCGGTGCGGGACCCGGTCGCGTTCGACGGCGGCCGTGCCGCTCAAGCCGGCGTCGCGCACGTCGGCGATCCAGCGCCGGAACTCACCCGGGTCGGCGAGCAGCTCCGGGTCCAGTTCGGTGTGCAGGCCCTCCCGGTGGTACTCGCGCAGGGCGTCGAGGAACGACCGGTGGTACCGCGGCGCCGGTTCGACCAGGCTCACCGCCAGGACGGCAGCCAGCGTTCGGCTTCCCACTGGCCCGTCGTGATCGCGACGCCGTTCAGGATCGGCCACAGCCACGCGAAGTTGGCCACCACCAGGCCCACGTACAGCGACACGACGAGCAGACCGGTCCCGCGTCTTTCGAACCCGCGCCGCGCGCTGCCCAGGATCTGGCCGAGGCACAACGTCAACCCCAGGACCAGGAACGCGGCCAGCGGCGTCGCGTAGAAGAAGTACATCTGGCGGTCGATGTTGGTGAACCAGAAGACGTACCCGCCGAGGTAGCCCACCAGCACCGCCGCGTAGCGCCAGTCCGCGCGGAACACCGAGCGCCACACCGCCCAGCCCAGCATCGGGATCGCCAGCCACCACATCGCCGGCGTGCCGATCAGCATCGTCGCGCTCACGCAGCGGGACTCGCCGCAGCCGGTGATGTCGCCGTCGTAGCTGTAGAGCATCGGGCGCAGCCCCATCGGCCACGTCCACGGCTTCGACTCCCAGGGGTGCGGGTTGTCCTTCGGTGTGACCAGCGTTTCGTGAAAGTGCAGGACGTTGCCCGTGTAGTCGGCCAGCGACCGCAGCGACGCCGGGACCCACGACCAGACCCCCGGCGCGATGTCCTTGATCTCCGTGTAGTGCCGGTCGGTCGCCGTCTCGCTCGCGAACCACGCCCAGTACGCGCCGAGGTACATCAGGAACGGGATGAGCAGGATCGCCCAGAGCGCCGGCAGCACGTCGCGACGGATCGTGCCGAGCCACGGCCGTTCGACGCCGGCCGCGCGCCGCGCCGCGACGTCGAAGAACACGCACAGGAGCCCGAACGCGACGATGTAGTACAGCGCCGACCACTTGACGCCGAAGGTCAGCCCGATCATCAGCCCGGTCGCGAACCGCCACCAGCGGAAGCCCAGCTTGGGGCCCCACACGGACTCGTTGACCCAGCCTTCGCGGACCGCCGTCGCGAGCCGGGTGCGCACCTGGTCGCGGTCGACGAGCAGGCAGGCGAACGCGGCGAGCACGAACAGCGCGATGAAGATGTCGAGCATGCCCATCCGCGACTGCAGGTGCAGCACGCCGTCGCTGATCACCAGGATGCCGGCGATGCCGCCGAGCAGCGTCGAGCGCGTCAGGCGGCGGGCGATGCGGATGGTCAGGAAGATGATGAGCGTGCCGGCCAGCGCGGGCATGATCCGCCAGCCCCAGCCGTTGTAGCCGAACAGCCATTCGCCGATCGCGATCAGCTGCTTGGCCAGCGGCGGGTGGACGACCAGCTCGTAGCCGTAGTTGTCCTCGTAACCGCCGTTGCGCAGCATCTGCCACGCCTGCGGCACGTAGTGCTTCTCGTCGAAGACCGGGCTGCCCTTGTCCGTCGGCACGCCGAGGTTCTGCAGCCGGACGATCCCGCCGATCACGGTCAGCACGAGGGTGACGACCCAGCCGCGCAACCGGTCGGTCGGCATGCCGCGGCCGAGCAGGGTCACTTCGCGGTCGGTCGGCGGCCGGAGCGCCTCGAGGGGGTCCGGCCGGACGCTCTCGTCGTCGGCACGGGTCAGCACGGCGGTCACGGGGGCGATCCTACGGGCGCGGCGGGGCGTGCGTCGTCGGGATCCGCTGATCAGCCTAGGCTGGCCGGGTGACTCCGGGCCGCCTCATCCTCGCCGCCACCCCGCTCGGCGACGTCCGCGACGCTTCCCCGCGCTTGGCCGAGGCCTTGGCGGAAGCCGACGTCATCGCGGCCGAGGACACGCGGCGGCTGCGATCGCTGGCGTCCGCGCTGGAGGTGACTCCGCGAGGCCGGGTGGTGAGCTTCTACGAGGACGTCGAGACGGCGCGCCTGCCCAAGTTGCTCGAATCGTTACGCGCGGGCGAGACGGTGGTGCTGGTGACGGACGCCGGTATGCCCAGTGTGTCCGATCCGGGCTTCCGGCTGGTTTCGGCTTGCGTTGCTTCGGACTTGCCGGTGACCTGTCTTCCCGGCCCGTCGGCGGTGACGACGGCGCTCGCTTTGTCCGGTTTGCCGTGCGATCGGTTTTGCTTCGAGGGGTTCGCGCCGCGGAAGCCCGGGGAGCGGACCCGGTGGTTGACGTCGTTGGTGTCCGAGCCGCGGACGGTGGTGTTCTTCGAGTCCCCGCACCGGTTGGGATCGTTGCTGGCCGATGCGGCTTCGGTGCTGGGGGCGTCTCGGCAAGCCGCGGTGTGCCGGGAGTTGACGAAGACCTATGAAGAGGTGAAGCGGGGGTCGCTTTCGGACTTGGCCGCGTGGGCCGCGGAGGGCGTGCGCGGCGAGATCACGGTGGTGCTCGAGGGCGCCCCGCCGCGGTCGGTTTCGGTGGCGGATCTGGTGTCGGAGGTTTCCGAGCGGGTGGCTTCCGGAGAACGGTTGAAGTCCGCTGCCGCCGAGGTGGCCGAGGCGGCGGGGGTGTCCAAAAAGGAGCTTTACGACGCGGTGCTGGCTTCGCGGGTCAAGTGAGCAAAGCCGTCACCGCGGCGTGCGCCTTTTCCGCATCGGGCGCGTCCCCGGTGATCACGTCCGTGTACACGAACGACTCGCCGATCCGGACCAGCAAGTAAGCCAGGTCCGGGACCGGCAACGGCGGCTGCAACCGTCCCGCCTCGACCTCCCCCGAAAGCAGCTCCACGAGCCGAGACGTCGTCCGCTGTTGGCAAACGCTTGCGCGGGTCGTCAGCAGCCGCAACGCCCGCTCCGGCTCGCGGCGCAGAAAGTCCCGGAACGGCGGGGACTCGTTCGCGAACCGGACATATCCGCTCACGAAGTCGGCCACCCCAGCCGCGCCGCGGCCGACGCACGAGGGCCACAGCCGGGCGATCGACGCCGACGACAGCGTCCACAGGATCTCGCCCAGTAGCCGGTCTCGGGAGCCGACTCGGCGGTGCAGCGTCGCGCGGCTGATGGACAGCGCCTCCGCCAGCTCGCCCATGTCCACCCGTCGCCCGGCCAGGAACCAGTCGCGGGCGAGGTCGAACGCAGCCGAGTGAGACATATGCCAGAATGTCTCACAACCACCGCGGGAAGGGAAACGCAGATGCGCGCAGTGCAGGTGACCGAGTTCGGCGGGCCCGAGGTGCTCACCCCCGTCGAGCTGCCCGATCCCGTGGCCGGCCCCGGTGAGGTGCTCATCGACGTCGAGCGCATCGGTGTCAACTACGCCGACACCCACCAGGCCGAGAACTCCTACCTCGCGCCGTCGAAGCTGCCGCTCGTTCCCGGTGGTGAGGTGGTCGGGACGCACGATGGCAAGCGGGTTGTCGCCCTCCTGAACGGCGGGGGCGGGTACGCCGAGAAGGCCGTCGCGCCCGAGGCGACCACCTTCCCCGTTCCCGACGGCATCGACGACCTCACCGCACTGTCCCTGCTGGTCCAGGGCACCACCGCGTGGGTCCTGCTCAAGAAGAACGCCCACCTCGAAAAGGGCGAATCGGTCGTCGTGCACGCCGCCGCCGGTGGGGTCGGGACCATTGCCGTGCAGCTCGCCAAGGCGTGGGGCGCCGGCCGGGTCATCGCCACCGCCAGCAGCGACGAGAAGCGCGCCCTCGCGCTCGAACTCGGCGCCGACGTCGCCGTCGACTCGCGGGCCGAGGACATGACCGAGGTGCTGCTCGACGCCAACGGCCGCCGCGTCGACGTCGTGCTCGACATGGTCGGCGGCAAGACCACCGACCAGAGCATCGCCGCGCTCGCTCCCTTCGGCCGGCTCGCCTTCTATGGGATGGCCGGCCGCGAGAACCCGAAGCCGGTCGAGCTGCGCAACCTCCTCGGCCACAGCACGACCATCAGTGGTATGTGGCTGCCGCACGTCTTCCGCCTGCCGGGCAACGTCTTCGCGACGGCCCTCCGAGACCTCTTCGACCTGGTCCTGGAAGGCAAGCTCAAGGCCATCCCGGGCGGCGAGTACGCGCTGTCCGACGCCCGCGGCGCGCACGAGGCCCTGCGCTCCCGCAAGACCGTCGGCAAGCTACTGCTCGACCCCGGCAAGTAGGCGTTCCAGGGGTGCCGCCTTGTGGAGGCACTCCTGCCACTCCGCCTCCGGGTCCGAATCCGCCGTGATGCCGCCGCCGACGCCCAGTGCGATCCGGCCGGCGGCGATCTCGAACGTCCGGATCGCCACGTTCAGCTCCAGCCCCGCCGCCGGGGACAGCAGCCCGATCGCTCCCGTGTAGACCCCGCGTCCGCAGGGTTCCAGCGACGCGATCAGCTCCAGCGCGCGGATCTTCGGCGCCCCCGTCACCGAACCGGGTGGGAACGTCGCCTCCAAAAGGGAGGCGTCCGAAACGGACGGTCGCAGCACCCCGGTCACCGTCGAATCCAGGTGCCACACGCCCGGCGCCGGGCGGACGCGCAGCAACGACGGCACCGTCACCGACCCCACCTCGCACACCCGGCCGAGGTCGTTGCGCACCAGGTCCGTGATCATCACGTTTTCGGCGACGTCCTTCACCGACTGCCGCAGCAGCAACGCGTTCCCGTCATCGGACGGCCCTCGGCGGGGGAGGGTGCCCTTGATCGGTGTCGAGCGCACCGCGCGGCCGTGGCGGGCGAGGAACAGCTCCGGCGAGAACGACACCACCGAGCCCTGCGAACCCGAGACGAACGCCGCCCGCCGGGGATCCAAAGAGGACACTCCGGCCGCGAACAAGGCGGCGGGGGAACCCGAAAACGATCCCGTGAACCGGCTGCAGATGTTCGCCTGGAACAGCTCACCGGCCTCGATCGCGTGCACGCACGCCTTCACCGCGTCCCGGTGCTCCGAAGGCAACGGACGTCGTAGTGGTCCAGCCGTCCACGAAAGCGGCTCAACCGGAGAAGCCAGCATCGATTCCATTGTGGACGCCGAAGGGCCGCCGCCGTCCAGAGACTCCAGGTAACACGTGCCAGAAGCGGACCACCGCAGCACGTGGTCCGCCCAGCCCCACGCGGCCGGCGGGAGCGAGCCGGAGGCGTCGTACGCCAGGTACCCGAACCACCCGCCGCCGATCACGCCCGGCGGCGCGTCGACCTCCGGGCAAGCGGGAAAGTCCCCGGGCATAACCGCAAGCGAAGGCGCGATCACCGCCTGTGAAGAAAACCAGTCACCGGACAGCATCGCGGGCGGCGGCAGTCCGCGAGCACGCGCGAAAGAGGCGAGTACCGAAAAAGCGCGCGCGGGCGTGACGTCCGTCCGGAGTGCCCTGCTCGTCACGCGCATGGCGACATACCACCACACGTCAGAGCAGCAGGTCACCCAATGTGAACGGGTACACGACGGCGTTCTGCTCCACCGGCCCGTCGACGCCCCGCACGTCCGGGCCGTACGCGTGCTGGTGCACGCCGAGCCGCGAGTGGAACCAGCCCGGCCTGCCGGGGATGCCGTTGTGCCGGACCAGCCACAGCACGACCTCGCTGTCGGCCCAGCGGTCCGGGTGCAGCCGGTGCGACCAGCAGTCGTGGTCGGCGTAGACGAGCACCCGCTCGATGCGCGCCGCGTGCCGGACGTGCTTGATCCACGTCTTGATGAACCGGTCGTCCACGCTCGGCGCCGCCACCTCCAGGGCCGGCGCCAGCGACCCGGGCGCGAACGCGCCGAGCCTGCTGGCCGTCCGGACGAAGTGGTCGGCCTGGTCGTGCGCCGCGCCGGGGCGGGCGTAGTGCCGGCCGCCGGCGTGCAGGCCCGCCTCCTGCGCGCCGGCCAGGTTGCGCTCGGCCGCGGAGTTGGTCCAGTTGACGTTCTCGCTGATCGTCACCGACACGAACCGGGTCTCCGCCCCGCGGACGGCGTGCCAGTCGGTCACCCGCTCCCGGTGGGACAGCGAGATCCCGCGTTCGCTCTCCGGTTCCGTCACAGTCCGCCCCCGGCACGTCGGTGGAGAGCACACCATACGTCGCCGGAGACGGACCCGCAGTGACAACCCGCTGGTTGATCAGGCGTTTTCCTTTTGGAACGTGCGGGTGCCCCACCACACGGACACCACCGCCATCACCAGCACCACGACGCTGCCGGTGAACAACGCGTCCATCGTGAAGTCGCCGCGGAAGGTGTTCCGCTCGACGTCCACCACGTGCCGGAACGGGTTGATCTGCGACACCGTGTACAGCCACTTCGGCGCGACCCCGGCCGTGATCGGCAACAGGATCCCGGAAAGCAGCAGCAGCGGGATGAGCACGGCGTTGAGCAGCGCGGGGAACGTCTCCTCGCTCTTCAACGTCAGCGCCAGCGCGTACGAGCACGACGCCAGCGACACCGCCAGCAGGAAGACGATCACCAGGCTCAGCAGCACCCCGCCGACCGGGGCGTCGAGGTCGAACGCCAGGTACGCCAGCGCGATGATCAGCAGCGCTTGGACGACGGCCTGCAGCGCGTTGGCCAGCACCTTGCCCAGCAGCAGCGCGCCGCGGCTGACCGGCGTCACCCGGAACCGCTCGACGACGCCGGAGCGGTAGTCGGCCAGCAGCCCGAAGCCGACGAACGAGCTGCCGAACAGCGCCAGCTGGGCGATCAGCGCCGGGGTGAGCAGCATCCAGCCGTCCACTTCGGACAGGCCCTGGGCCTGCATCGCCTTCACCATCAGCGGCCCGAACAGGAACAGGTACAGCAGCGGCTGCATGATCCCGATCAGCACCCACGTCGGGTTGCGCAGCGCCGCCTTCATGTCGCGGCGGAAGATCAGCCAGGTGTCACGCAGCACGGCCGCCCTCCTCCGCTTCGCGCAGCGAGCGCCCGGTCAGGGTCAGGAAAACGTCGTCGAGCGTGGGCCGGTGCACCTGGACCGACAGCATCGGGATGGACTTCGCGTCGAGCGCGCGCAGCAGTTCCGGCAGCGCGACGTCGCCGCGCGGCACCCGGAACCGGACGACCCCGCCGTCCGCGGACAGCTCGTGCGCGCCCGCCAGCCGGCCGGCGATCTCGGCGGCGTCGGCGCCCTGCTCCGGGTCGACGCCGATTTCGACGCGGTCGCCGCTGACCCGCGCCTTCAGCGCGTCCGGCGTACCCTCGGCGACGATCCGGCCGTCGTCGATGACGATCAGCCGGTCCGACAGCGCGTCGGCCTCGTCCAGGTAGTGGGTCGTGAGGAAGACCGTGACGCCCTGCTCGGCGCGCAGCCGGCGGATGTGGTCCCACAGGTTGGCCCGGCTCTGCGGGTCGAGCCCGGTCGACGGCTCGTCGAGGAAGACGAGCCCCGGCGAGTGGATCAGCCCGAGCGCGATGTCGAGCCGCCGCCGCTGGCCGCCCGACAGCGTCCGGGTCAGCCGCTGGTCCAGCCCGGTCAGGTCGAGCTGGTCGGCGAGTTCGGCGCCGCGCGCGATCGCGTCGGCCTTGCTCATCCGGTAGAGCCGGCCCTGCAGTTCGAGCTCGTCGGCGACCTTGGTCTCCGGCGAGCTGCCGCCGCCCTGGGCGACGTAGCCGATCCGCTCGCGCACCCCCAGCGGGTCCTTCAGCAGGTCGCGGCCGCCGACGGTCGCGGTGCCGGCCGACGGCTTCAGCAGCGTGGTCAGCATGCGCAGCGTGGTCGTCTTCCCGGCGCCGTTCGGCCCGAGGAACCCGACGAGCTCGCCCGCTTCGACGTCGAGGTCGACGCCCTTCACCGCGTGTACTTCGCCCCCAGTGCGGCCCTTGCGGCGGAACCGCCGCTCGAGACCGCGTGCCGTGATCATGAGATCCCCTCTCGAAGGTAGTCAAGCTTGACTAGCTGAGGCGCACACTCTGCCCCAGAAGGGTGCGCTAGTCAAACTTGATTACCGGGCGGGTGGCTCGCCGAACGCGTCGCCGGACTCGTCGGCCATCACGTACTCGCCCGCTTCGAGCCGCTCGATCAGCGCCGCCAGCCAGGTGAGGCTCGCGTCGGTGATCCCGCCCCACAGCCGGTACAGCTCGCCCACGTGCTCCGGCGTCCCGAGCCCCATGTTGACCTTCAGCTCTTCGAGCATGAGCCCCGCCTGCCGCTGCTCGGCCTCCAGGTGGACCAGCCGGTGCCGGAGCAGGTTGATCACCCGCGCCCGGGGCAGCGTGGTCATCAACGAGATCGCCGCCGACAGGTCGGGGTGGTTCAGCGAAGGGTCGGACAGCGCCTTCGACAGCAGGACCTGGTACTCCTGCTCGCCCTCGGTCGTCAGCCGGTACGCGGTCCGGTCCGGGCCGCCGTCACCCGGCTCGACGTCGACCTGCTCCAGCAGGTCCTCGGCGGTCATCTTCTTCAGCGCGTGGTAGATCGACCCGGGCTGGACGTTCGCCCACTTGTCCGCGGACCAGGTCAGCAGCTCGCGCCGCACCTGGTAGCCGTGCGCGCGGCCGTACATGCGCACCACCCCGAGCACGAGCAGCCGTGTCGCCGACAACCGGGGCCTCCCTCTCGAAAACGTGCGTGACGCCCTCCGTAGGCTAATAAGGTATGAGCACCCCTGTGTTGACCGCGGTGGCCTGGCCCTACGCCAACGGCCCCCGCCACATCGGCCACGTGTCCGGATTCGGCGTCCCGTCCGACGTCTTCTCCCGCTACCAGCGAATGGCCGGCAACCGGGTGCTCATGGTGTCCGGCACCGACGAACACGGCACCCCGATCACCGTCCAGGCGGACAAGGAGAACTCGACCCCGCAGCAGACGGCGGACAAGTACACCCGCCAGATCGGCACCGACCTGCAGGGCCTGGGGCTGTCCTACGACCTGTTCACCCGGACCACGACCGGCAACCACGCCGAGGTGACGCAGCAGATCTTCCTGGCGCTGCACCGCAACGGCTACGTCGTGCCGAAGACCACGCGCGGCGCGATCAGCCCGTCCACCGGCCGCACGCTGCCCGACCGCTACGTCGAGGGCACCTGCCCGATCTGCGGGTACGACGGCGCGCGCGGCGACCAGTGCGACAACTGCGGCAACCAGCTCGACGCCGCGGAACTGATCAACCCGAAGTCGCGGATCAACGGCGAGACGCCGAAGTTCGTCGAGACCGAGCACTACTTCCTCGACCTGCCGGCGTTCACCAAGACCCTCGGCGACTGGCTCGGCACCAAGACCGACTGGCGCCCGAACGTCCTCAACTTCACCAAGAACCTGATCGACGACATGCGGCCGCGGCCGATCACCCGCGACCTCGACTGGGGCGTCAAGATCCCCCTCGACGGCTGGCGCGACCAGCCGCTGAAGCGGTTCTACGTCTGGTTCGACGCGGTGATCGGGTACTTCTCGGCCAGTGTCGAGTGGGCCCGGCGCTCCGGCAACCCGGACGCGTGGCAGGAGTGGTGGAACAACGCCGACGCGCGGTCCTACTACTTCATGGGCAAGGACAACATCACCTTCCACGCCCAGATCTGGCCGGCGCTGCTGTTCGGCCACAACGGCGAGGGCGACAAGGGCGGCGAGCCCGGCAAGTACGGCAAGCTGCACCTGCCGGACGAGATCGTCTCCTCCGAGTTCCTCACCATGAGCGGGTCGAAGTTCTCGACCTCGCGCGGGCGCGTCATCTACGTCGAGGACTTCCTGCGCGACTTCGGCCCGGACACGCTGCGGTACTTCATCACGGTCGCCGGCCCGGAGACCCAGGACACCGACTTCACCTGGGACGAGTTCGTCCGCCGGACCAACTTCGAGCTGGCCAACGAGTGGGGCAACCTGGTCAACCGGTCCATCTCGATGGCGCACAAGAACGTCGGCGCCATCCCGCGCCCGGAGGCCCCGACGGCCTCCGACGAGGAGCTGAAGGCGTTGTCGCGCAAGGCGTTCGACACCGCGGGCGCGCACCTGGCCCGCTCCCGGTTCAAGCTGGCGGCGAGCGAGGCGATGAAAGTCGTCACCGCGGCGAACAAGTACATCTCCGACCAGGAGCCGTGGAAGCTCAAGGACGACCCGGCGCGGCGCGACACCGTGCTGCACACCGCGCTGCAGGTCGTCTCGGACGCCAACACACTGCTGACGCCGTTCTTGCCGCACTCGGCGCAGAAGGTGCACGAGGCCCTCGGCGGCACCGGCGTCTGGGCCGCCCAGCCGGAGCTGAAAGAGGTCGAGGACCTCGACATCGACGGCCGGGTCAACCCGATCCTGACCGGCGACTACGCGGCCGAGCAGGCGAAGTGGGAGTCGACGCCGATCGAGGTCGGCAAGCCCCTGGCCAAGCCGTCGCCGCTGTTCACCAAGCTCGACCCGGCGCTCGGCGAGACCGGTCCGGAGTGGGCGCCGATCATCAAGGAGTAAGAGGTATGCATGGGTGACGAGAAGCGCGAGCTGCCGCCGGTCCCGGACCGGCTCCCGGTGTCGGTGGTGGACGCGCACACCCATCTCGACGCGTGCGGCGCGGTCACCGCGGCCGATGTCACGGCCATGGTCGACCGCGCCGAGCGCGCCGGTGTCGCCCGCGTCGTCACGGTCGCGGACGACCTCGCGTCGGCGCGCTGGGCCGCCGAAGCGGCGACCTGGGACCGCCGGGTCTGGGCCGCGGTGGCCATCCACCCGACGCGGACCAAGGAGTTCGGCGAGGCCGAGAAGTCCGAAGTGGAGCGCCTGGCCGCGACCGACCGCGTGGTCGCCGTCGGCGAGACCGGCCTCGACTACTACTGGGACTACTCGCCGCACGACGCCCAGCAGGAGGCGTTCCGCTGGCACATCGACCTCGCCAAGCGGCTGGACAAGCCGCTGATGATCCACGACCGCGAGGCCCACGACGACGTGCTGCGCGTCCTGGCCGAAGAGAATGCGCCGAATGCCGTAATCTTCCATTGTTTTTCCGGGGACGCGGAAATGGCGCGCAAGTGCCTCGACGCGGGATACGTCCTTTCCTTCGCGGGCACGGTGACGTTCAAGAACGCGAAGGGCCTCCACGAGGCGGCCCGGCTCTGCCCGCCGGATCAGTACCTCGTCGAAACCGACGCGCCGTTTCTGACCCCCCACCCGTTCCGTGGGCGGCCGAACGAGCCGTTCGGCGCCGCCTACACCGTGCGTCACCTCGCGGCGCTCAGGGGCGAAGCTGTCCACGAAGTCGCCGAATCGGTCCGGACCACTGCCGAGCGCGTCTACCGACTCCCCAGTGTCACAACGGGTTGAACGCATTGCGACATCGGGGTTCCTTGATCGTCCACCTGATGGAGTGACGGGGATCACGACACTCCGGGGGGTGTTTGCGCAACCCGCCGCGACCCGTTACTGTCCCGTGATCGTGCCGGTCGGACCTGCGCTCAGCAGTTTCCGATCGTCACGCCCAGTCGTAGAGGCGGCGCCCCCGACCGCCGCCTCGTGAAAGGGAACGATCCCCGGTGACAGGTAGCAGACAGGCTGGAGCGCGCTCCGCGGCCGTCCTCGATCGGCATTACGAGGACACCGCCTACGGCCAGCTCGACTTCTCCGACGACCCGAACATCACGCAGCAGGACATCCTCGCCGCGCTCGGCCCCGACGCCGACGCGATGATGGCCGAGATCGACGTCGACGTCGACGAGCTGATCCGCCTCATCAACGCGGAGACGACGTACCTGCCGCCGATCGTCATCCCGGACGGCCTCGAGGAGGACCGCACCGCTTCCCCCGAAGCGCGGCGCGCGGCTCTGGACGAGGGCCTCCGCCAGACGACCAAGGTCTGGAAGCGCCGGTTCCTCAAGGGCGCCGTCCTCAGCGTCATGATCAGCGTCGCCGGCGGCGGCGCGGCCGCGCTGGCGATGAACAAGAGCATCACCGTCGACGTCGACGGCCAGCAGACCACCGTGCACTCGTTCGGCGACACCGTCGGCGAGGTGCTGGAGGACGCGGGCCTGTCCGTGGGCGCGCACGACTCGCTCTCCCCGTCCCCGCAGGCGGAGGTCGGCGACGGCGGCGTCATCAAGCTCGAGCGCGGCCGCCAGCTGAAGATGATCGTCGACGGCGCGGAGCACACCTCCTGGGTCCGCGCGACCCACCTCGGCGACGCACTGGGCCAGCTGGGCATGACCGAGCTGGACAAGCCCGGCACGTGGATGTCGATGCCGAAGGACGGCGAGCTGCCCCTGCAGGGCGCCACCGTCGAGATCAAGACCCTGAAGAACATCACCCTGTACGACGGCGCCAACGCGCCGAAGCAGGTGAAGACGACCGCGGTCACGACGAAGGAGTTCCTGGGCGAGTACAAGCTCACCCTGGGCCCGGAGGACCAGGCCGAGGGCGGCCTGGACGTCAAGCTGACCGACGGCGCCGAGGTGCACATCAGCCGCACCGGCGTCTCGACGGTCGTCCAGAAGGAGTCCATCGACCCGCCCGAGCAACGCGTCGACGACCCGGACCTGGCCAAGGGCAAGACCTCGGTCGAGGACCCGGGCACCCCGGGCGAGAAGATGGTGACCTACAAGGTCACGCAGAAGAACGGCAAAGAGGTCTCCCGCGAGAGCATCTCCGAGCAGGTCATCACCCAGCCGAAGCCGAAGATCGTCCACGTGGGCACCAAGCAGGCCCCGACCCCGGCGATCGGCGACGGCTCCGCGTGGGACCGCATCGCGCAGTGCGAGTCCGGCGGCAACTGGGCCATCAACACGGGCAACGGCTACTACGGCGGCCTGCAGTTCGACAAGCGCACGTGGGACGCCTACGGCGGCGACGCCTACGCGGCCTACCCGAACCAGGCTTCGCGCGAGCAGCAGATCGCGATCGCGGAGAAGGTCCGCGACGCTCGTGGCGGCTACAGCGCCTGGCCGGTTTGCGGCAAGAAGGCCTGAGTTTCGCTTCGGAACGGCCCTCGTCCCTCGTGGACGGGGGCCGTTCCGCGTGCGGCCCGCAGACCGGCAGCAGGCCTGGCTGCGCGAGAACGGCCTCGCCGTCGCGGACGAACTCGCGACCGAGTTCGACGATTTTCACGAAGACCTCGGTCGCAGCCTGGGCCACGGCGACGCGGCACCGATCCTCACCGAGCTGGACCGCCTGCTGGAGCGGATGAGCGGGGAAGCCGGCCTCTGGCGCACCGAAGCCCTCGCGACCGAATCGGACTGGCAGCGCGTCCGCGAGCCGGCGACGGCCGCCCTCGCGGTGCTGCCCGAGCACGATCGGTAAGCTCCACCGGTGGTTGAACTGCTGGGACCTGCCGAAATCCGCGGGCTGGCGGCCGAGCTCGACGTGCGGCCGACCAAGAAGCTCGGGCAGAACTTCGTGCACGATCCCAACACCGTCCGGCGGATCGTCGAGCTGGCCGGCGTCGGCGAAGGCGACGTCGTCCTCGAGGTCGGGCCCGGGCTCGGTTCGCTCACCCTCGGGCTGCTCGCCACCGGCGCGCACGTCGTCGCCGTCGAGATCGATCCCAAGCTCGCCGAACGGCTGCCCAAGACCGTCGCCGAGCGGGGGCCGGACGCCGCGGACCGGCTGACCGTCGTCGGCGCCGATGCCCTGCGCGTCACCCGCGAGCAGCTTGGCGAGCCGACCGCGCTCGTCGCCAACCTGCCCTACAACGTCGCCGTCCCCGTCGTGCTGCACCTGCTCGCCGAGGTGCCGTCCCTGAAATCCGGCCTCGTCATGGTCCAGACCGAGGTCGCCGACCGGATGGCCGCCGGCCCCGGCAGCCGGATCTACGGCGTCCCCAGCGTCAAGCTCGCCTGGTACGGCCCGGCCCGCAAGGTCGCCGCCGTGCCGCGCTCGGTGTTCTGGCCGGTGCCCAACGTCGACTCGGCGCTCGTCGCCTTCGAACGCGGTGACGCTCCGGCGTCGGACGACCGCGATCGGCTCTTCGGCCTCGTCGACGCCGCTTTCTCACAGCGCAGGAAGACCCTCCGGGCCGCACTCGCCGGCTGGGCGGGCTCCGCCGAGCGGGCCGGCGAACTGCTCACGGCCGCCGGGATCGACCCGAAGACCCGCGGTGAGCAGCTGGATGTGCACGACTTCGCGAGGATCGCCGCGGTCCGTTAGCAGGTCCACAGTGGAAGTCAACGCAGTCCGGCGAAAATACGCCTCTTGCCGTGCCATCTCGCGATTCGGACACCTCCAGACGTGTGATCTGGGCCAACGGGCTTGCTTTCGCTCCTCGGGATCGGTTTTACTCAGTACGTCCATCCCGAGCGACTGAGAGACCTGGCTCGCCGAAGTCGCAGCAACCACCCTCCACAGGGCAGGTGCTACCGCCAGGACCGATGGAGGCCGTTTCCGATGAAGAGGGTAGCCCGCCCCCTGCTCCTGACCAGGCGTCGCGTTGTCGACGAAGGCCGCCGCTCCGTGACCGCATGTCGACGCTCCCACTGAGCTTGTCGTAGCCGGTCCACCTCTTCTTCACGCACCGTCCACATAGGACGGATTTCGCTTGCGGCCGGGTGCCGCGCGCTGCGCGCACCCCGTTTTCTGGAGCCTTCGTGATCACCGTCGAAAACCTGTCCAAAACCTTTGCCACCAACGGAAATTCGGTCGTCGCCCTGCGGGACGTGAGCGTCGACGTCCAGGCCGGCTCGCTGTTCGGCGTGGTCGGCCCCGCCGGTTCGGGCAAGTCCGTCCTGGCGCGGTGCATCGCGCTGCAGGAGCGGCCCGACCGCGGCGTCGTCCGGCTCGACGGCCTCAACACCGGCACCCTCGACGGCCGCCGCCTGCGCGAGATCCGCCGTCAGCTCGGCGTCGTCTCGACCAAGCCGGAGCTGATCGCCGAGCGCACCATCGCCGGCAACATCGCCTCCCCGCTCGAGCAGCTCGGCGTCGACGGCCCGCAGCGCCGCAGCCGGGTCGGCTCGCTGCTCGACCTCGTCGGCCTGACGCAGCGCGCGACGCAGCGTCCCGGCGAGCTGTCGGAGGGTCAGCTTCGCCGCGTCGCGGTCGCGAAGGCCCTCGCGGCGGCGCCCGCCGTGCTGCTGGCCGACGACCCGACGGCCGGCGTCGACCCGGAGGAGGCCGGCTCGGTGCTCACCGTGCTCGACCGCGCCCGCTCCGAGCTGGGCACCACCGTCGTCATCACGACGCCGGACGCCGGCGTGGTCCGCCGGGTCTGCGACGACGTCGCGGTGCTCGAAGACGGCACGGTCGTCGAGCGCGGCACGGTGCTCGACCTGATCTCCGACCCGGCCAGCCGCACCGCGCAGGCGCTGCTGCCCGCCATCGAGACCACCCGCTCGCAGTCGTCGCGCTACGACCGCTCGGTCGACGTCGTGCTGGTCGGCTTCGCGTCGGTCGGCGCGCTGCTGCCGGAGGCGGCGGGCCGGTTCGACGTCGAGTTCGCCACCATCGGCGGCGGCCTGACCCGCATCGGCGACACCCCGGTCGGCCGCTTCCGCCTTGGCGTCCGCGGCGAGCGCGCCGACGCGGCCCTCGCGTGGGTCGCCGAGCGCGGCGGCCACGTGACGCACACCGCCCGCGGCCCGCAGGGCGTCGCGGCAGCCTGACCCAAGCGCCCCAATGTGGCCTTCGGTGCGTCAGACGCACCCAAGGCGGCCTTCGGTGCGTCTGACGCAACCAAGGCCACATTGGGGCGTTTTCGCGGGCACGTAGGCTGGTCGGGTGCTCGCCGTAGTTCCGCCCCCAGTCACCGTCCGGGTCCCGGCCAAGGTCAACCTGCACCTGGCGGTCGACGACCTGCGCGAAGACGGTTACCACGAGCTGGTGACCGTGTTCCAGGCCCTGTCGCTGACCGACGAGGTGACCGTCGCCGTCACCGAAGAGCCAGGGCTGGAGATCTACGGCGAGGGTGAGGGCACGGTCCCGACCGGCCCCGAAAACCTGGCCTGGCGCGCGGTCGAAGCGCTGTCCGCGCACGTCGGGCGCACCGGCGACCCGAAGATCCGGGTGGTGCTGCGCAAGGGCATCCCGGTCGCGGGCGGCATGGCCGGCGGCAGCGCCGACGCGGCCGCGACCCTGGTCGGGCTGGCGAGCCTGTGGAACCTCGACGTCACGCGCGACGAACTCGCCGAGATCGCCGCCGGCCTGGGCAGCGACGTCCCCTTCGCGCTCTACGGCGGCACGGCGCTGGGCACCGGGCGCGGCGAGCGGCTCGTCCCGGTGCTGTCGCGGCACACCTTCCACTGGGTGCTGGCCTTCGACGAGCGCGGCCTGTCGACGCCGAAGGTGTTCGGCGAGCTCGACCGGCTGCGCGCGGACGGCAACCCGCCGCGGATCGGCTCGCACACCCCGGTCGTCGAGGCGCTGGCCTCGGGCGACCCGCGGCAGCTGGCGCTGCTGCTGGGCAATGACCTCCAGCCGGCGGCGGTCTCGCTGCGTCCTGGTCTGCGCCGCACGCTGCGCGCGGGCGTCAACGCGGGCGCGCTCGCCGGCACGGTCTCCGGCTCCGGCCCGACGTGCGCGTTCCTCTGCGAAGACGCGCAGTCGGCGGTCGAGGTCGCCGCCGAGCTGTCGGGCGCGGGGGTGTGCCGCACGGTCCGGGTGGCGCACGGCCCGGTCCCCGGCGCCCGCGTCGTCGGCGGCGACGACGCGCCGCGGCCGGCCCCGCCGCGCGTGCACGCTTGATCGTCCACTGTGGACTTCTGTTGCTGAGGAAAGGATCCGGATGGCCAACCTGGTCAACCTGGAGGCGGTGAGCAAGTCCTACGGGGTTCGCCCGCTCCTGGACGGCGTGTCGCTGGGCGTCGCGGCCGGGCAGCGCATCGGCGTCGTCGGCCTCAACGGCGGCGGCAAGACGACCCTGCTGGAAGTCCTTTCCGGACTCGCGGAGCCGGATTCCGGGCGGGTGAGCCAGGTTCGCGACCTGCGGATGGCGGTGGTCACCCAGCGCACCGAGCTGCCGTCCGGCAGCACGGTCGGCGACGTCGTCCTGGAACGCTACGGCGCCGAGCACGAGTGGGCGGCCGACGCCCGCGTGCGGTCCATTGTGGACGGACTCGGGATCACCGCGATCGGGCTGGACACGCCGACCGCGAACCTCTCCGGCGGCGAGCGGCGCCGGGTGTCCCTGGCCGCCGCGCTGACCGGCGAGCTCGACCTGGTCGTGCTCGACGAGCCGACCAACCACCTGGACGTCGAAGGTGTCCGCTGGCTCGCCGACCACCTGCTCGCGCGCCGGATCGCGGTCGTGGTCGTCACGCACGACCGGTGGTTCCTCGACACCGTCGCGACGCTGACGTGGGAGGTCGCGAACGGCCGCGTCGAGCAGTACGAAGGCGGTTACGCGGACTGGATCTTCGCGCGCGCCGAGCGGGCGCGGCTGGCCGCGACGGCCGAGGAGAAGCGGCAGAACCTGGCCCGCAAGGAGCTGGCGTGGCTGCGCCGCGGCCCGCAGGCGCGCTCGTCGAAGCCGCGTTACCGCGTCGAAGCGGCCGAGGCGCTGATCGCGGACGTGCCGCCGCCGCGCGACTCCGTCGAGCTGCAGGCGTTCGCGAAGCGCCGGCTCGGCAAGACGGTGCTGGAGCTGGAGGACACGACGTACCAGGTGGGCGAGCGGACGCTGCTCGACCACGTCACCTGGCGGATCGGCCCGGGCGACCGGATCGGCCTGGTCGGGGTGAACGGCTCGGGCAAGACGTCGCTGCTGAAGCTGCTCGGCGGCGACGTCGAGGGCTCGACCGGCCGCCGGATCGAGGGCAAGACGGTGGCGCTCGCGCACCTGCGCCAGGAGCTCGACGACCTGCCGGGCGACCTGCGCGTGCTGCAGGCGATCGAGCAGGTGGCCGGGCGCGTGGTGTTCGGCAAGCAGGAGATGACGGCGTCGCAGCTGGGCGAGAAGCTCGGCTTCCCGCAGGCCCGCCAGTGGACCCCGGTCGCCGACCTGTCCGGCGGCGAGCGGAGGCGGCTCCAGCTGTGCCGGCTGCTGATGGCCGAGCCGAACGTCCTGCTGCTGGACGAGCCGACGAACGACCTGGACATCGACACGCTCCAGCAGCTGGAGGACCTCCTCGACGGCTGGCCGGGCACGATGGTCGTGGTGTCCCACGACCGCTACCTGGTGGAAAGGGTGTGCGACACGATCGTCGCCCTCTTCGGCGACGGCCGGATCACGCACTTGCCGGGCGGGATCGAGGAGTACCTGAACCGCCGCGCGGCCGCTCAGCCGGTCGCTGGCCCGGCGCCGTCCGCGGAGAAGGTTTCGGCGAAGAAGTCGGCGGCGGATCTGCGAGCGGCGCAGAAGGAACTGGGCCGGCTGGAGCGCAAGCTGGACCAGCTGCACGCGAAGGAGGAGAAGCTCCACGCGTCGCTGCTGGAGGCGGCGACGGATCCGGCGAAGCTGATGGAGCTGAACGCGGAGCTGAAGGGCGTCCAGGGCGAGATCGAGGACGTCGAAGGTCGCTGGCTGGAGACGTCCGAGCTGCTGGAGTGAGTCAGCAGGCCGGCGGCGGCAGCACCGGTCGCTGGTCGGTGTCCTGGAGCAAGTAGATGCTCGGCACGAAACCGAGGTTCTTTCCGCCGAGCGAGATCTTCACCCAGATCGTGGTCTCGGTGTCGCGCCCGGTGGGGTAGGTGAGGCCGGCGTCCTTGACCACGGCGGCCGTGTCGGCTTGGCAGACCATGACGATCCGGGTCGAGGAGCTGAGCGTCGAACTCACAGCGGCGTCGGCGCGTGGCTGCTCGAACACCGAAACCACCTCGCCGCGGCCGCCCAGATCGACGGTCGCGGTCTTGGGACCGGGCGGCAACGGTGTCCCGGCGGTGACCGTGGTCGTGGCGTAGGCGGGGTGGTCGGGCACGGCGGACGAGCCGTCCGCGACCCAGAAGGCGAGCCAGCCGAGAGCCAGCGCCGCGACCGCGAAGACCCCGACGACCGCCAGTGCCACGGCGTGCCGGTGTAGCCGGGCTTGGAGCGGTGCGAGCGCGGCGGCGATGTCGACCTGCGGGCGGGTCGAGTCGCTCTTGCGCGCTCGCTCGGCTGCCCTGGCGAAGCGGGCCGTCCAGGCCCGGATTTCGGTATCGGACAACCCCATCGCCTGCAGGACGTCATGCAGCTTCAGCTTGCCTGGCACGCTTTCGCCGCGGAACAACTCGGACAGGGTGCTCTTGCCGTAGCCCGCCTTCTTGGCCAGCTTGCCGAGGCTGAGGTGCCGCCGTTGCCGTTCCGCGTCCAACGCGGCTGCAGTCACCCGGAGCAGCTCTCGCTCGTCCCCGTCGAGGTCGACGTCAGGGAGCGCCTGCGAACCCGCGCGACGCTCGTCGTCGGCGTCCGCCCACAGCTGTGCGACGTACTCGGGATCGCCGCCGGTCTTCGCGGCGATGGCCGTGACCAGCTGCAGACTGGGGAAGAGCTTTCCCGAGGTCACCCGCGAAAGGGTCGAGGCGGAAGCGTTGACCTCGTCCCCGAGCTGTCGCAGTGGTTTGCCGCTCGTGCCGACCAGCCGTTTGAGCTCCCGGCTGAGCGCGGCTTCGGCCGCATCCGGGTCGGCTGACCCGGATGCGGCCTCGGCGGGGGTTTCGTTCATCGTCACCGGAGGACGACGTCCGGGGGCGACGAGGTGTTACGACCTGGGTCCAGGCGGTCGGCGAGCGTCGTCGCGACCAGCCCCAGTGAGCTGAGGAAGGCGATGACGTCCTCCGGGGACTGGCCGGCGAGCAGCAGCACCGCCGCGAAGGTGAACACGACGACGACCACGCCCGACGACTCGGCGCACAGCCCGCCCAGCCGGCGGCGGACGGGACGGTGATCGATCATGGGAACTCCTGGAAGTCCGGGGTGCACGCCGGCTCGGCTGCCGGCGTCCTGCTTCCGATCCTGCGAGCGAATCGCCGGGTCGTGGGCGAGATCGTGTTGCGACTTCGTCCGGTTCCCGGCGTTGCCCGACCGGACGCAGGCTCGTGCAACACCTCCGCAACGCGCAACGCTGAGGCGTCGACACCGCTGATGGCGAGGCCGGCCCCCCGTGCAACACCGCGCAACGCCCGCGGCGAGTTACCCATGTCGACCTGCTGCCACGCGATGGTCAACGGCTGCCAGTAATGTCTGCTCCATGAGCAGGTTCGTGGAGACGCTCGTCGCCACCGCGGCGGGGCGGGGTCAGCAGCGTGGCATGGTCACCGGGGAGCCCAAGGAGCCGGTCCGGCGGACGTGGGCCGAGGTGCACCGGGAAGCCCGGCGGATCGCCGGTGGGCTCATCGCCGGCGGGTTCGAGCGGGGCACCGCGGTCGGGGTGCTCGCCGCCGCGCCCGTGTTGATCGCGCCCACCGTGCAGGCCGTCTGGCTCGCCGGGGGCAGCGTCACCATGCTGCACCAGCCCACCCCGCGGACCGATCTCGCCGAGTGGGCCGAAGACACCGTGCGCGTGCTCGGGATGATCGGGTCGGACCTCGTGCTGCTGGGCGAGCCCTTCGACCAGCTCGCTCCCGTGCTCGAAGAAAAGGGCATCGGGTTCAAGCTCATCACGGACCTCACGAAGGCCGAGCCCCTCGACGACGTCGTCGGCACCGACGAGGGCGAGACCGCGCTCCTGCAGCTGACCAGCGGCTCGACCGCCGACCCCAAGGCCGTGCGGATCACCTACGGGAACCTGTACTCCAACGTCAAGGCCATGGTCGACCGCGCGGAGTTCGACTTCGACGTCGACGTCATGGTGTCGTGGCTGCCGACCTTCCACGACATGGGCATGGTCGGCTTCCTGACCGTCCCGATGACCTTCGGCGTCGAGCTCGTCAAGATCACGCCCGTCGAGTTCCTTTCGGGGCCGTTGATCTGGCCGGAGCTGATCACGAAGTACGGCGGCACGACGACGGCGGCGCCGAACTTCGCCTACGCCATCGTCGGGCGCCGGATGGCCCGCGTCGACGACGACAGCGCCTACGACCTCTCGAAGCTGCGCATCGCCCTCAACGGCGCCGAGCCCATCGACGAGACCGCCGTCCAGACCTTTGTGGACGCCGGCGCGCGGTTCAAGATGCCCGCGGAATGCGTTTTCCCGGCCTACGGCATGGCCGAGGCGACCCTCGCGGTGTCGTTCGCGCCGCTGTTCACCGGGCTCACGCTCGACGTCGTCGAGGCGGACGCGCTGGAAGCCGGCAACCGCGCGGTGCCCGTGCCCGAGGGCGACCCGCGGCGCGGCACCGACGACGTCCGGTCGTTCGCGCTGCTCGGCCGTCCGCTGGACGGCCTGGAAGCGGAGATCGTCAACGACGCGGGCGAGCGGGTCGGCGACCGTGAGGTCGGCGAGATCCGGCTGCGCGGCGAGGCCGTGACGCCCGGGTACCTGACCATGGAGGGCCCGGTCGCGACGCAGGACGACGAGGGCTGGCTGAACACCGGCGACCTCGGCTACCTGGTGGACGGCCAGATCGTCATCTGCGGCCGCCGCAAGGACGTCATCATCATGGGCGGCCGCAACCTCTACCCGACGGACATCGAGCGCGCGGCGACGTCGGTCGAGGGCGTCCGGGCGGGCAACGCGGTCGCGGTCCGGCTGGACGCGGGCAGCCGGCGCGAGCGGTTCGCGGTGGTCGTGGAGTCGAAGCTGGCGGGCGACGCCGAGGCCGAGAAGAACCTCATGAAGCAGGTCTCGGCGCGAGTCCGTGACGCCGTGGACATGCGGCCGTACGCGGTGGTCGTGCTGCCGGCCGGGAGCCTGCCGAAGACGCCGTCCGGCAAGGTCAAGCGCGCGGCGACCGCCCAGCAGTTCGCGGACAAGATCAAGAAGAACGCCGACGCCTAGCGCCTCACTTTCCCTATGAAAGTGCGCGCCCCGGGCCCCCGAGGCCGCACTTTCATAGGGAAAGTTCGACTCAGCGCTGTTGGAGGCGTTCCGCGCGGAGGGTTGGCGGGGTGGCGCGCTCGGCTGTGGCTTCGTCGGACGTGCGGGCGCCCGGGAGGTCCGGGGCGTGGCCCGTGCGGGCCGCGAGCTGGTCCTCCACCCGGTCCAGGAAGTCGTCGACCTCGCGCTCGTCGTAGCCACGCTTGCCGATCAGCGGCTTCGCGAACACCACGTGGTGCACTTCCGCGGCGGTCAGGTCGTCCTCGTCGGCGATCGTCTTGGCGATGCGCCGGACGAACTCGTCGACCTCGTGCTTCGCGTAGCCACGGCGGCCGATCGGGGCGTTACCGAAGGTGACCTCGGCGAGGTCTTCGGCGGTGAACGACATGGAACTCTCCGATTCCGGGGTTTGGCGGTGCGAACTCCCGTACACCGTCCTAGCCCGGGAACGGGTTCCCCCGGAAGAGTCGACCCCGAAGCTCACCCCGACGGGCGGCTCGTATCCGCGTTCGAGTGAGGCGGGACTACCGAGCGCTGTGTGGCCGGTTTCACACCGTCGTCAGCCGCGGCCGAACCACTTCCGGGGCCCGGGCGGCGGGCCCTCCTCGACGACCGGGCGCGGGTTCCGCAGCTCCACCAGGGCCGCCTCGGCCTCGTCGAGGAACAGGTCGACCTGGGCCTGGTCGTAGCTGCGCATGCCGACCGGCATGATCGTGAACTCGACGTAGTGGATGTCGTCGGGCGTCAGGATGTTGCGGCCGGCCAGCGCCTCGGCGATGAGGTCGAGGAACGCGTCGACTTCGTCCTCGTTGTAGCCGCGCCGGCCGAAGCGGGGTTTGCCGAACGCGATCGCCCGGACTTCGTCGGGGGTCATGGGCTCACCTTGCCACCGATGTCAGCCCGCATGGAAGGCGTTCTGCGCGGCCGCGAGACCGGTGCCGACCAGCGCCTCGGTCGCGTCCGCGCAGCGGTCCACCTCGAACGGGAGCTCCTTGCGCTCGACCGTCGAGAAGTCCTTCAGGACGAAGTCCGCCGGGTCCTGGCGGCCGGGCGGGCGGCCGATGCCGAACCGGACCCGGTAGTAGTCGCGGGTGCCCAGCGACTTCGTGATCGAGCGGAGCCCGTTGTGGCCGTTGTCGCCGCCGCCGAACTTCAGCTTCAGCGCGCCGAAGTCGACGTCCAGCTCGTCGTGCACCACGACCACACCGGACGGCGGCACCTTGTAGAACCGCGCCGCGCCGACCACCGGGCCGCCGGAGAGGTTCATGTACGACCGCGGCTTCACGAGCACGACGCGGCGGCCGCCCAAGCGGCCTTCGAGCACCTCGCCGCCGGTCTTGTGCGTCTTGAACTTGCCGCCGATCCGGGCGGCGAGCTCGTCCAGCACCATGAAACCGACGTTGTGCCGGTTTCCGGCGTACTGGGGTCCGGGATTGCCGAGGCCGGCGAGCAGGATCAGCTCGCCGGCCCCGGGCAGGTCCTCCGTCATGCGAAGAGGTTATTCGGCGGCTTCGGCCGACTCGCCACCCGCTTCGGTAGCGGCGTCTTCGTCGTCGGCCTCTTCACGCTGCGGCTCGTTCACGGCGACGACCAGCGACTCGGGGTCGGTGACCAGGGTGGCGCCCTGCGGCAGCTCGACCTGGCCGGCCAGGATCTGGCTGCCGACCTCGAGGCCCTCGATGGAGACCTCGAACTGCTCCGGGATGTGCAGCGCCTCGACCTCGACCTGCAGGGTGTCGACGTCCTGGTTGACCAGGCCGCCGGGGCCGGGGGTGCCGGAGACGACGACCGGGACGTCGACGACGATCTTCTCGCCGCGCTTCACGACCAGCAGGTCGACGTGCTCGATGTAGTTCTTCAGCGGGTGCACGACGATCGTCTTCGTCAGCGCGAGCTCGTCGGAGCCCTCGATGGCGAGGGTGATGACGGCGTTGGAGCCGTTCTCGCGGACGACGCGGGCGAACTCGATGGCCGGCAGCGCGAAGTGCCGCGGGTCCGAGCCGTGGCCGTAGAGAACGGCGGGGATCTTGCCGGCGCGACGCGTGCGACGCGCGGCGCCCTTGCCGAACTCGGTGCGCGGCTCGACGGACAGACGTACCTCGGACACGGTGTGGCACTCCTTCAAATCACGAACATGGTGCGGGAGACAGCATGCTGCGGCGGGGGATGCGGGCGTTGTTCTGTTCAGGCGGTTGCGTTCGGCGGCGAGTTTCCGGGCGTGCACGACGACGGGGGCTACTCGAGCCGCCGCGTCGATCACGCCGGGCACCCAAGATGGGCCCCGCCTCGCCGAGACAACCTCAAGAGTGTAAACCAACCTCATCACGGTGGGTTGCGGCGGGGGCCCGGCCCAGGCTAGAACCCTCCTGAACCCCGGTGCGTGACGACACAAATCCGGTGGCGGGACTTCACCGGCCGAGGTGTCCTCGGGTACAGCGGGAGAGCAGGGGGCGGAAGATGCGGGCTCGACGGGCCACGACGGCGGCGGCGGTGCTGCTGCTGGGCGGATTGCTGGCGGGCTGCCAGGTGGCGGTCGCCGGCACCGCCGGGGTCTCTTCGACCGGGCAGCAGACGGCCGACCGGCGCGCCGAGCAGCGCTCCGCGGTCGACGCCGCCCTCACCGCGCTGGGCCAGGCGCCCGCGCTCGCCCTGAAGTCGGCGGCCAACGGCGCCGAGCAGCAGTTCCGCGTCACCCGCGGTGGCAACGCCCTCGGCGGGCTGCCGTTGGAGGGCCGCGTCGTCCAGGTGACCGCCGCCGCGGGGCAGTTCTACCTGCAGGCCGACGCCGACTACTGGAAGGCGCACGCCATCGACGAGGGCACGCAGTTCGGCACGAGCTGGGTGCGGTCCCTCGGCTCCGAGCTGCCGCTCGACCCGGCCGCGCGGTTCGCCCCGAAGGCGCTGGCCGACGGCCTGCGCAAGGCGCTGCCCGCCCTCGACCGGCTGGGCGACCCGGTCAAGGCGAAGCTCCCGGACGGCACCGAGGTCTACCAGCTCGGCGCCGCGCCCAGCGTCCTGCGCGTCACGACGGCCAAGCCGAACCGGGTCGTCAGCTTCGCCCCGGCGCTGCTCGACCCGCAGGCCGGGCCGAAGTTCGGCGCCGAGTTCCGCGTCGACCCGCTGGCCGGCGACGCGCTCAAGAAGTTCCACACCGACCTCGACAACACCGTCGGCGGGCTGGGCCAGCCGTTCGAAGGGCTGGTGCAGGCCAGCGCCGTCGTCACGAACGACAACCTCGACTGCAAGGACTTCGTCGGCTCCTGCACGACGACCGTCGACGTCTCCAACAGCGTCGTCGGCTCGCCGTCCTCGGGCGGCAAGAGCGTCATCCACATCAACCTCTCCGTCGAGGTCAGCGCCGACTCGCTCGGTTCGCAGACCTGCACGGCGGCGGCCGACGCCGAGCCGTACGCGACGGTCAAGATGTCCTGCACGGTCAAGTTCAAGCTGCCCAACCGCACGGCGAGCTACCAGGTGCTGTCCAAGCCGAACGCGACCGCGGAGGTCCGCGCGGCCCTCGACGTCAACGCCGTGAAGCAGCAGGTCGCGGCGGAGTTCGCCGGCCTGGGCGGCTGAGCTGGACACCTACCCGGGGGTGCGTTGCTTCCGTTGAAGTAGGTGATCTTCCGTTCCTACCATCGGCCCCGAAGGGCCGACTACGAACGAGGAGATCTCATGGCCAAGCTGGTCATTTTCGGGGGAACGGGCTACGCCGGGGGCAAGATCGGCGCCGAGGCGCTGCGGCGCGGGCACGAGGTGGTCGGCGTCGCGCGCAACCCCGGTTCGGCGCCCGAAGGCGTCGACGAGCGGCAGGGCTCGCTGCACGACGAGGAGTTCGTGGCGGGACTCGCGAAGGACGCCGACGTGTTCGTCGTCGCCACGCCGGCCCGCGCGATCGACGGCAAGAAGCTGATCGACGCCGTGCCGTCGCTGGCCCGGATCGCGCGCGAGCACGGCGTCCGGCTGTCGTTCGTGGGCGGCGCGGCGAGCCTGCTGGTCGCCGAGGGCGGTCCGCGGCTGTTCGACACCCCGGAGTTCCCGGCCGAGTACAAGGACGAGGCCGGCAGCCACGCCGAGGTGCTCGGCCTGCTGCGCGAGCAGCCCGAGGGCCTCGACTGGTTCTACGTCAGCCCCGCCGCCGAGTTCGGGGCCTGGACCCCGGGCGAGCGCAAGGGCGAGTTCCGGATCGGCGGCGACGTCCTGCTGACCGACGAGAACGGCAAGTCGCACATCGGCGGCGACGACTTCGCGATCGCGTACGTCGACGAGATCGAGCAGCCGAAGCACCACCGCGCGCGCTTCACCGTCGCTTACTGAAGTTCTCGGATCACCGGGGCGAAGGTTTCGAAGAACGGCTCGAAGACCGTGATGTACGAGAAGCCGTAGCGCTCGCGCCGGGTCTCGAGCTGTCCGGCGATCTCCTCGACCGTGCCCAGCAGCAGCTGGGGCGCGTCGAGGAGCTCCCGGGCATCGGGGACGGCGCTGCGCTCGGTCAGCTCGTGCCACGCCTCGGCGGCCTTCTCCCGGTCGTCGGTGACTTCGACGTGCTGGACCAGCATGTTGTATTCGGGGTCGCGGCCGGCGTGGGCACGGAAGTACGCGACGCGCTCGTCCATCGCCTCGGCGTTGTCGAGCTTGAAGGTGCCCGGCGGCTTGCCCGGCTGCTGCCGGAGCCCGCCGAACCCGACGACGTCCGCGTGCTCGGCGGCGAGCTTCAGGACGCCGTCGCTGTTGCCCGCGATGAGCAGCCGCGGGTGTTCGATGCCTTCGTCCTCGAAGTGTTTCCGCAGGTAGCCGAGGCTTTCTTCGAGGTAGCCGATCCGGGTCGCGGCGTTCTGCCAGGGGATCCCGGCGGCGTCGAACTCGCTCTTCATGTGCCCGGCGCCGAGGCCGAGGTCGAGGCGGCCGTCGAGCAGCACGGCCGTCGAGGACGCTTCGCGCGCGAAGAGCGCGAGGTTGTAGAAGGGCACGTTGGACACGAGCGTGCCCAGCCGCGGCCGTTCGGTGACGGCGGCCGCCATGGCCAGCACCGGGAACGGCGCGAACCGGCCGGTGCCGAGGTGGTCGGGCACGGTGATGGCGTCGTAGCCGAGCTCTTCGGCCCGCCGGCACTTGGCGATCCAGGCGTCCCGGCTGCCGATCTCGCGGAAGCTGACGCCGAACTTGAAGTTCCCCATGCCGGTGACGCTAGCGCCGGCAACCGCCGCCGGGCGCGGAGTTCGCGCCCGGCGGACGGGATCAGGCGTTGCCGTCGAAGAGCGAAGTCACCGAGCCGTCTTCGAAGACCTGCTGGATGGCCTCGGCGAGCATCGGCGCGATCGACAGGACCGTCAGCCCCTCGAACCGCTTCTCCTCCGGGATCGGCAGCGAGTTCGTCACGATGACCTCGCGCGCCTTGCACTGCGAGAGGCGCTCGGTCGCCGGGTCGGACAGGATGCCGTGGGTCGTCGCGATGACGACGTCCGCCGCGCCCTCGTCGATCAGGGCCTCGGTGGCCTTCACGATCGTGCCGCCGGTGTCGATCATGTCGTCGATCAGCACGCAGAGCTTGCCCTCGACCTTGCCGACCACGCGGTTGGCGACGGCCTGGTTCGGCTTGTCCGGGTCGCGCGTCTTGTGGATGAACGCGATCGGCCGGTCGCCCAGCGTCTGCGCCCACTTCTCGGCCAGCCGCACGCGGCCCGAGTCCGGCGAGACGACGGTGATGTCGGCGTCGCCGTAGGTCTTCTTGATGTGGTCGGCCAGCACGGTCTGCGCCATCAGGTGGTCGACCGGGCCGTCGAAGAAGCCCTGGATCTGCGCGGTGTGCAGGTCGACGGTCATGATCCGGTCGGCGCCCGCGGTCTTGAACAGGTCCGCGATCAGCCGCGCCGAGATCGGCTCGCGGCCCTTGTGCTTCTTGTCCTGGCGCGCGTACGGGTAGAACGGCATCACGACGGTGATCCGCTTCGCGCTCGCCCGCTTGAGCGCGTCCACCATGATCAGCTGCTCCATCACGTACTCGTTGATGGGCGTGGTGTGCGCCTGGATGACGAAGGCGTCGGTGCCGCGCACGGACTCCTCGAAGCGGACGAACAGCTCGCCGTTGGCGAACGTGTGCGCCGTCTGCGGGGTGATCGTCACGTTGAGGTGCTTCGCGACCTCTTCGGCGAGCTCCTGGTGCGCCCGTCCGGAGAAGAGCATCAAGTTCTTCTTCGGCGTACCTGACTTCGGACTCATGCTGGCGACTCCCCGTCGGTTCCTGCTGCTGACTCGGCGTCGAGCGCGGCCTGGGCCGCTTCCGCCGCGGGCGTACCCGGCCTGCGCCGGATCGCCCAGCCTTCGATGTTGCGCTGCGGCGGCGCCGACACCGCGAGTGTGCCCGGCGGGACGTCTTCGCGGATCACGGCACCCGCTCCACTGTAAGCGCCGTCACCGACCTGCACCGGAGCGACGAACGTGTTGTCCGCGCCCATCCGGACATACGACCCGATAACGGTCCGGTGCTTGTTCACGCCGTCGTAGTTCACGAAGACGCTGGAGCAGCCGATGTTGCTGTGCTCGCCGATCGTGGCGTCGCCGACGTAGGTCAGGTGCGGCACCTTCGTGCCGGCGCCGATGTCGGCGGACTTCGTCTCGACGAACGCGCCGAGCTTGCCCTTCTCACCCAGCTTCGTGCCCGGCCGCAGGTACGTGAACGGCCCGACGTTGACGCCGTCGCCCAGCTCGGAGTCGGAGCCGTGCACGCGCACCACGGAGGCGCGGGCGCCGATGGTCATGTTCGTCAGGGTGCTGTCCGGCCCGACCGTCGTGCCTTCGCCGACGGTCGTCGTGCCCTTGAGCTGCACGCCGGGCTCGATGACGACGTCCCGCGAGAGGGTGACGCCGGCGTCGATCCAGGTCGTGGCCGGGTCGACGACCGTGACGCCCTCGCGCTGCCAGCGCCGCACGATCCGCCGGTTGAGCTCGGCGCCGAGCTCCGACAGCTGCACGCGGTCGTTGACGCCCTCGGTCAGCCACGGGTCGTCGACGACAAGCGCGCCGACGTGCAGGCCGTCGCCGTTCGCGATGCCCAGGACGTCGGTGAGGTAGAGCTCGCCCTGTGCGTTGTCGGTCGAAAGGCGCGAAAGGCCGTCGCGCAGGACAGCGGCGTCGAAGGCGTAGACACCCGAGTTGATCTCGGTGATCTCCGCCTGGTCCGGGGTGGCGTCCTTGTGCTCGACGATCCCGGTGACCTTGCCGCCCGGGTCGCGCACGATGCGGCCGTAGCCGGTCGGGTCGGCGACGACGGCGGTGAGCACGGTGACCGCGTTCTTCGCCTCGGTGTGCTCGTCGAGCAGGGCGCGCAGCGTCGCCGTGTCGAGGAGCGGGACGTCGCCGTAGCTGACGATCACCGTGCCGGTCAGGTCGGCGGGCAGGGTCGCCAGCGCGCAGGACACGGCGTGGCCGGTGCCCTTCTGCTGGTCCTGCACCGCGGTGCCGACCGCGCGCCCGAGGGCTTCCCCGACCCGCGCCAGGTGCTCGCCGACGGCTTCGCGGCCGTGGCCGGTCACGACCACGAGGTGTTCGGGATCCAGGCCGGCGGCGGCCCGGACGGCGTGCTCCACGAGGGGCCGCCCGGCGATCGGGTGCAGCACCTTCGGGGTCGCGGATCGCATGCGGGTGCCCTCACCCGCGGCGAGGATCAACGTGCTCAGCGGGCCGGTCAACGGCGCTCCCAACGATGGCTCCTGCCGCCACTTTCCCCGAGAAAGTGTTCCGGAGGCGCCCCCTCCAGAACACTTTCATAGGGAAAGTGGCGCTTTGGTCGGGGACCGATCCTAACTGTGGTCCTCGGCGTCCCACGCGGGGTCGGTCGGTGGGGATTCGCCCGCCCACGCCGCGGCCGGGTCGGCGGCCATCGAGTTGGCCGACGCCACCTGGTTGCCGCCGCCGCGTTTCGCCTGGTACATGGCCGCGTCGGCGCGTGCGAGGACCTGCTCGCCGCGCTCCTGCGGCCGCAGCGAGACGAGCCCGATGGACAGCGTGACGCCGTGCGAGAGGTGGTGCGGCAGGTTCGAGACGGACTTGACCGCGCGGCCCAGCGCCATCTTCGCCGCGGACGCCGGCGTGCCCGGCAGCAGGACGATGAACTCGTCGCCGCCGTAGCGGGCCACCAGGTCGTCACCGCGCAGGGCGTCACGCAGCGTGCTCGCGACGACGCGCAGCACGTTGTCGCCTTCGGCGTGCGACTGCTTGTCGTTGACGCCCTTGAAGCCGTCGAGGTCGACCAGCGCGACCGCGAGGGGCTGCGCGTCGGCCGACGACGCCAGCTGGCGCAGCTTCTCGTCCAGCGCGCGCCGGTTCGGCAGGCCGGTGAGCGGGTCCTGCAGCGCCTGCTGGGTGATCGCGCCGTGCTCGGCGGAGAGCCGTTCGTGCTCGCGGCGCGCGTTCAGCGTGGCGATCTGCGACTCGCGCAGGCTCCACATCTCGTTTTCGAGGCGCCGGGCGTAGTCGATCAGCGATTCACTGGCCCCGGACGCGTAGTCCGGCGTGGTGTCCAGCCGGGCCAGCTCACGGGCGATGTTCAACCGCATCGACGGCTGCGAGGTGTCGTCGGTCAGCGACTCGCGGGCGTGCCGCAGCACGTCGAGGGCCTCTTCGCGGCGGCCGGCCTGGTCCAGGCAGCGGGCCAGCGCGATGGCGACGATCTCGCGTTCGCCCGGGTAGCCGGTGCCTTCGTGCAGCGCCCGGAGCCGGTCGATCTGGTCGGCGCTCGGGCTGTGCAGCGCCTGCGCCGAGGCGAGGACGCCGACCTGGTCGACGGCGGCGACGCCCGCCTTCCGCGGGAACAGCGACTCGGTGAACGGGCCTTCGGCGGCCACGGCCATGGACGCGGCGGTGCGGAACTTCTCGGCGCTCTCGTCGTACTCGTCGATGCGCTCGAGCCGCAGGCCCCAGCCCAGCAGCATCTTGACGCGGTTCATCAGCTGCAGCGTGATCTCGTGCGGGCTCGCGCTTTCGCGGATCGCGCTCGCCGCGCGGCCGATGACCTCTTCGGCGGCCTCGTAGACGCCGAGCTGGTTCAGCACGATCCAGCAGTCGTTCAGCGTCGACCACAGCATCCGGTTCCACTGGCGGATGCCGACCTGCCGGTTCGGGATCGCGGAGTCGTCGAGGATGGCCAGCGCGCGGGCGATCTCGGTGAGCGCGGGGTCCTCCTGCGCGGCGATCACCAGCCGGCGGCCGCGCAGCGCGTGCGCGTCGGCCCGCAGCAGGGCGAGGCCGTGCCGGCGGGTGTGCGCGAGCATCTCGTCGAGCCGCGGTTCGGCCTCGGCTGCGAGGCCCTTGGTGATCAGCCGGGCGATCGCGGAGGCGCGCAGGAGCTGCGCGACCATCGTCGGCTCGCCGCGGCGCTGGGTCTCGTCGAGCAGCTCGTCCATCAGCTCGACGATCTGCAGCTGCTGGGTGTACTCCTGGCGCTGGACCGCGGCGATGAGCTCCCGCGCGCGCCCGACGAGCCAGGCGTCGGACATTTCGGCCAGGGCGGGACGCCTGGCCGCACCGGGGTCGGTCGCCTCGTCGGTCAGCGCCAACCTCCCGGTGTCGTGGGTTCGGGTCCTTCTGCTGCTCCGCCGCCAGGATTCGAACCTGAACTGTCAGAACCAAAATCTGAAGTGCTGCCGATTACACTACGGCGGATCGAACCTGGTCAGGATAGCGACGATCGGGTGTCGTCCGCGCGGGGGATGCGTTACCGGGCCGTCCGCCGGGTATCCCCCTACGAAGGACCGGTGTGAGGTTCAGGCTCTCCCCAGCCGCCGAAACCTCCTGTACCGTAACTTACGGCATCGTAGGTTAGGGCACCCTACGTCACAGGGTCGCCCGCGTAGGGAGAAGTGAAGCGTATGACGGCCACGCTCGACCGTTCTCAGCCCGCCGGGGAGCCCTCGGCACCCAAGGGGCCCAAACCCGTTATCGAAGGCACGCGCGGCATCGGCGTGCAACTGTCGGTGTACTTCGGCGTGATCGCGCCGCTGGTCGCACTGCTGGTCGCGGTGCCCTTCGCCTGGGGCTGGGGACTGAGCTGGGTCGACGTCGCCATCTTCGTCGTGTTCTACGCGATCAGCGGGCTCGGCATCACGGTGTCCTACCACCGCTACTTCACGCACGGCTCGTTCAAGGCCAAGCAGTGGCTGCGCGTGTTCATGGCCATCGCGGGCAGCATCGCCCTGCAGGGCCCGGTGATCACCTGGGTCGCCGACCACCGCCGCCACCACGCGTTCTCCGACCGCGACGGCGACCCGCACTCGCCGTGGGCGTTCGGCACCTCGCCGTGGGCCATCGCGAAGGGCTTCTGGCACGCCCACATGGGCTGGCTGTTCGAGCGCGACCAGACCAACGCCGAGCGCTTCGCGCCGGACCTGGTGAAGGACCCGGCGATCAAGAAGGTCGACGACCTGTTCTGGCTCTGGGCTCTGGTCAGCCTGCTGCTGCCGGCGCTGCTGGGCGGGCTCATCTCGTGGTCGCTCTGGGGCGCGGTCACGGCGTTCTTCTGGGCGGGCCTGGTGCGCATCTGCGTGCTGCACCACGTGACGTGGTCGGTCAACTCGATCTGCCACATGATCGGCGAGCGCCCGTTCGCCGCGCGCGACAAGTCGGCGAACTTCTGGCCCCTGGCCATTTTCTCGTTCGGCGAGTCGTGGCACAACCTGCACCACGCCGACCCGACGTCCGCGCGCCACGGCGTGAAGCGCGGCCAGATCGACATCTCCGCGCGGCTGATCTGGATCTTCGAGAAGTTCGGCTGGGTGCACGACGTCCGCTGGCCGACCCCGCAGCGCTTGGCCCGTATCGCGACTGAAAAGGCTTAGTCAACTAGGCTGCCCCGATGGCGGGGAGACGACGTTCGAAGCGGGAACAGCAGGTCACCGGGGCGCGTCCGGTCGCCCCGGTGACGCGCGTCCGGATGACCGGCAGCGAGCGGCGCCAGCAGTTGTTGAACGTGGCGCGGGCGTTGTTCGCCGAGAAGGGCTTCGACGGAACGTCGATCGAGGAGATCGCGCACCGCGCCAACGTGTCGAAACCCGTGGTGTACGAACACTTCGGCGGCAAAGAGGGCATCTACGCGGTGGTGGTGGACCGCGAAACGCAGCTGCTGCTGGACCGCATGGTGTCCACGCTGCACGGCGGCCACCCCCGCGTGATGCTCGAACAGGCGGCGACGGCGTTGCTGTCGTACGTCGAGGATTCCCACGACGGGTTCCGGATCCTGGTGCGGGATTCGCCGGTGGCGAGTTCCACCGGGACGTTCTCGACCGTGCTGAACGACATTGCCAGCCAGGTGGAGCACATCCTGGCTCAGCAGTTCGCGGCTCGGGGGTATGACGAGAAGCTGGCTGCTTTGTACGCGCAGGCTTTGGTGGGGATGGTCGCGTTGACCGGGCAGTGGTGGCTGGACGCTCGGAAGCCGAAGCGGGACGAGGTTGCGGCGCATCTTGTGAATCTGGCCTGGAACGGGTTGTCGCACTTGGAGCACAAGCCGAAGCTCCGGCTGGGTTAGGTCAGCTTCCCGGTCTCGTGCAGGTGGTCGAAAATGATCTTGTCCACCGCCGATACCCCGCCCCGGTCGGCGTACGCCAGCCAAGCGATCTCTTCGATTTCGCTGCTGGCAGCCAACGTTCCGGCGTACTCCGCCGTGTAGCAGGTCATCCGGACGAGCGTGCCCGGGTGGCCGTGCGCCTCCGCTTCGAACACGCCCGCCGGGGCGATCGACTCCGGTGTGATCGCCACGTCGAGTTCCTCACGGATTTCCCGCGTCAGCGTCTCGACGTCCGATTCGCCCGGCTCGCGTTTGCCGCCCGGGAGGTAGTACACCTCCTTGCCGCGCGATCGCGTGCTCAGGATCCGGCCGTCCACCAGGTGCAGCCAGGCGATCTTGTCGATCACCGCAGCGCGCCGGTCTCGTGCAGGTGGTCGAAGACCAGCTGTGCCACCAGCGACACCCGCGGCCGGTCGTCGTAGCCGAGCCACGCGATCTCCTCGATCTCGCTGCTCGCCCGCGGGGTTCCCGTGTACTCCGCCGTGTACGCCTTCGTGCGGACCAGCGTTCCCTCGGCCTTCCCGTGTGCTTGGCCCTCGAACGTGCCCGCCGGGGCGATCGTCGACGGCGAGATCTCCACGTCCAGCTCTTCGCGGATCTCACGGACCAGCGTCTCGGCGTCCGTCTCTCCCGGCTCGCGCTTGCCGCCCGGCAGGTAGAACTTGTCCTTGCCTCGCGAGCGCGCCGCGAGGACGCGGCCGTCCGCCACCTCGATCCACGCCACCTTGTCGATCCCGGACATGCCCCGATCCTAGGCACTAGGGTCGAAGTCATGGGGAACAGCAGGGAAGTAGTGGTCACGGGCGGCGGCACCGGCATCGGGTACGCCGTCGCGGCGGCGTTCGCCGAGGCCGGCGAGCGGGTCACCATCACCGGGCGCCGCGAGCAGGTTCTCTCCGAAGCCGCGACGCTCCTGGGGGCGCGGCCCGTCGTCTTCGACGCCGCCGATCCCGCGGCCGTCGAGTCCGCACTCGGGGAGTTGCCCGAGCGCGTCGACGTCCTCGTCAACAACGCCGGCGGCAACACCGACTTCCTCGACGCCGGCGGCGAAGGGCTCGCCGGCTTCGCGGCCGCGTTCGAACGCAACCTGCGGTCCAATGTGGTCAGTGCCGCGCTGGTGACGCACGCGCTGCGCGAGCGGCTCGCCGACAACGCGCGCATCGTGACGATCGGGTCCATCGCCGCCCGCACCGGCGCCGGCTCGTACGGGGCGGCCAAAGCCGCCGTCGAAGGGTGGAACGTCAGCGTGGCCCAGGAGTTCGGCCCGCGCGGGATCACCGCGAACGTCGTCGCGCCCGGACTGATCGGCGAGACGGAGTTCTTCCACGGCAAGCTGTCGGAGCGCCGTCGCGAGTGGCTGATCGGGAACACGATGAACAAGCGACCGGGCACGGTGGAAGATGTCGCTGCTGTCGTGACGTTTCTGGCGAGCCCCGCCGCCGGGCACGTCACCGGACAGGTGGTGCACGTCAACGGCGGGGCTCACCTGGGTAAATAGGGCATTTGGATGCCGGTCCCCGATCGTCAGGTCGGCGATGACGATCGAGGACCGGCGCGGTGCTGCCGCGGGAACGCTATCTTCGGACCGCGTCCAACACTCGTCGGGGGCGGGCGAAAACTCTTGGTGCACACCATGTTCCGCGATCCGCCGCCCTGGCGGAAGTGTCCACGGCATCCGGCGGCCGTGGGTTTCTCATGATCAGGCGGGCGTGACCTTCAGCAGCTTGTCGTCCGAACCGTCCGAAGTCGTCACGTACAGGGCACCGTCCGGGCCGCTGCGGACCGCGCGCAGGCGGCCGAACTTGTCGTCGAACTCCGGCGGGAGCGAGACGTCCAGGACCTTGCCCGCCTCGTCCAAGTGGTACAGCAGCAGCTTCTGGCCCTTCAGTGCCACCACGACCAGCGCGCCGTCGTTCGGGCCCCACTGCGCGCCGGTCAGGAACGCGTCGCCGCTGATCGCCTCGGTGATCTTGCCGGACGTCCACAGTGGACTCACCGCGTCCGGGAAGCGCTTGAGGTCCGTCATCGGCACGCTCTCGTCGTAGCTCGAGTCCGTGCCGCCCTTCGACGGGTCCCAGCCGTAGTTCGCGCCCGGCTTGAGCAGGTTGACCTCGTCGTCGAAGGTCGGCCCGTGCTCGGCCGTGATGACCTGGCCGCTGCCCGGCCGGATCGCGACGCCTTGGACGTTGCGGTGCCCGTAGGTGTAGATCAGCCGTTCGCGCGGGTCGGACGAGGTGATGAACGGGTTGTCCGGCAACGGTTCCCCGGTCTTCGCGTCGAGCCGCAGCACCTTGCCGCCGAGGGAGTGCCGGTCCTGGGCGATCGACGCGCGGGCCGTGTCGCCGGTGCCGACGAGCAGGGCGCCGTCCGGGGCGAACGTCGGGCGGCAGCCGGAGTGGCGTCCGCTCGGGTTCACCGGCAGCCCGGTCAGGAGGTTCTTGACGCGGGACGCGCTCGTGCCGTCCTCCGCGAGCTTCCAGGTGACCAGCCGGATGTCGACGGCCTTGCCGCCCTCCTTGTGGTCCTGGCAGGTGATGAACTCGCGGCTGGTCGCGAAGTCGGGGCTGATCACCATGCCGAGCAGCCCGCCTTCGCCCTGCACGAGGACGTCGGAGAAGTCGGCCTTGACGTCGGTCGCCGTCCCGCCGCGGACCAGCGCGAGCTTGCCGGGGCGCTGCGGCACGAGGATGCCGCCGTCCGGCAGGAAGCCGACGTCCCAGCCGTGTTGGAGCCCGGCGGTCACCGTCTCGACCTTGAACTTCCCGGTCGACGCCGGGGGTGTGGACGCCGGCGGGACGTTCTGGACCGGCGCGCTCGCGGCCCCCGAACAGGCCGCGGCCAGCAGGGACACCGCACCGATGAGACCCAGCACACGTCGCATACGGCTCATCCTGCCATCAAGCGGTGAAATCGCCGTTCGCGCCCGCCTCCGTCAGGAACTCCAGGTCACGTGAGCCGGGGATGAAGTGGCCGGTGCCCGGTACGAGGTCGACGACGGCGCCGGCCGCTTCGAGGCGCCGTGCGGTCGTCGCGGAGTCGACCATGGCGTCGTCCGCGCCCGCGACGGCGTACACCGGCATGGTCAGCCGGCCCAGTGCGGCGTCGCCGAAGACCGGGAACGGGCCGGTGCGGTACCGGTAGTGCGCCGACACCAGCAGCTGGTGCTCGACGATCGGCGACGTCTCCGGCGCGCCGATCGTGCCCGCCACGGACTTCCGCCGTCCCTTCTCGCCGAGCAGCGACAGCAGGACCGCCTTGACGACGAACCTCTTCTTCATCGGGCCGAGCCCGATCGGGCACCGCAGCGCCAATGCGGCGACGCGCTCCGGGCGCCGGATCGCGTGGTCGAGCGCGAGCCAGCCGCCGAACGACGAGGTCAGGAACGCCGCCCGCGAGACGCCGAAGTGGTCGAGCACGGCGTCCAGCCAGCGCGCGTACCGGTCGCTTACCAGCGGCGGCCGCGTCTCGGCGCTCAGCCCCGGCTCGCCGATGATGTCGACCGCGTACACGCGGAACCGCTCGGTCAGCGACGGGATCCGCGGCGCCCACTCCGCAGCGTTGCTGCCGGAGCCGTGCAGCAGCACCAGCGGCGGGGCGTCGGCCGGGCCCGAGACCACGACGAACGTCTCGCCTTCGGGCGTCAGGACGCGCACCTCCTCGCGGGCGCCGGGCCACGCCTTCAGCGCCTCGAGGTAGCGCTCACGCAGCAGGCGAGCCCCGGCTTCGGACTTGTAAATCGTCATGCAACATACTCTATCGTTCCCTATCAAGAGGATAAATACGGAACGATCAGGAACCAGGTCGCACCAGCCCGGACTCGTAGGCGAAGACGACCGCGTGCACCCGGTCGCGCAGCCGCAGCTTGCCGAGGATCCGCCCGACGTGCGTCTTCACGGTCGTCTCACCGATGTACAGCTTCGCCGCGATCTCGCCGTTGGACAGCCCGCGCGCGATGAGCCCCAGCACGTCCTTCTCACGCTCGGTCAGGACGTCGAGCTTCGCGACGTCGACCGGGTCTCGGTCGTCGGCGAGGTAGCGGTCGAGCAGCCGCCGCGTGACCGAGGGCGAGACCATCGCGTCACCGCGCAGCACGCCGCGGATCGCCACGAGCATCTCCTCCGACGGCGCGTCCTTCACCAGGAACCCGCTGGCCCCGGCGCGCAAGGCCGCGTAGGCGTATTCGTCAAGGTCGAAGGTCGTGATGATGAGGACACGCACGTCCGGCAGCTCGGCGCAGATCCGCCCGGTCGCCGCGACGCCGTCGAGCACCGGCATCCGGACGTCCATCAGCACGAGGTCCGGCCGCAGTTCGCGCGCCTTCGCGACGGCCTCCTCGCCGTTCGCCGCCTCGGCCGCGACGACGAGGTCGTCCTGGCTCTCGACGATCATCCGCAGCCCGACGCGCACCAGCTCCTGGTCGTCGCAGAGCAGCACCCGCGTGGTCACGACCGCACCTCCGGGGTGTCGTCGGCGAACTCGGCCCGCCGCCGTCCTGGGGACGAGCGTGCCCGCGCGGGTCCGGCCGCCCGCGCTCCGACGCGGACCGGCGACCCGACCACCGGACTCGCCCGTACCTCCGGGTTCGCGTGGGCCCCGCGGTGTTCCGCGGGCCGCACCCCGTGGGAACGCGGGGCAGGCACGAGTCCGAGCCCGCCGGGGAGCCTGAAGTCGGTCGGGAGCCGGCCGCCGAGCTCGCCTGGCGGCCGGGCAGCGCGCCGCACCCAGGGGGATGGCGGGCCAGCGCCGAGTCCGGGCCCCGGCCTCGGCTCGGCAGGGGGCGGGTTGTCGCTGTCGCCGGGGAGCCCGCACTCGGTCGGGAGCCGGCCGCCGAGCTCGCCTGGCGGCCGGGCAGCGGCGCGGACGTGGCCGGCCGACCGGCGGCCGCTGTCCGTCCGGGGCCGGGGGCGGGCTCGCGTCCGGGCCCTCACGACCCGACCACCAGGCTCGCGCGCACCCGGTAGCCGCCGTCCGGTAGCAGGCCCGTCGCCAGCTCGCCGTGGTACATCTCGACACGCTGGCGCATCCCCGCCAGCCCGCGCCCGGACGACGGCAACGCGGGTGCCGGCGGGGACTTGCCGCCGGTGTTCGTCACCTCGATCCGGATCGCCTCCGGGGCGAACGCGACTTCGACGCGGCCGGTCGCGTCGGCCGGGGCGTGCTTGATCATGTTGGTCAGTGCCTCCTGGACGATCCGGTAGGTCTGCAGCGCGGCGCTCGCGGGCAGGCCGGCCGCGTCGCCGGTGACGTCGAGCGTGACGTCCCGCCCGGCGTGCTCGACGAGCCGGCGCAGCTCGTCGGCGGTCGGCTGGGGACTGCGCGCCTCCTGGCCGGCGTGCAGGACTTCGAGCAGGCGGCGCAGCTCGGCGAGGGCGTTGCGGCCCGTGCGGCCGATCGTGTCGAGCGTGCGGTCGACGGCTTCGGGGTCGCGGTGCCGGGCGAGCTTCGCGCCCTCGGCGTTCAGCACGATCACGCTGATGCTGTGCGCGAGGACGTCGTGGAGTTCGCGCGCGATCCGCGTGCGCTCCTCCGCGACCGCCGCCCGCGCTTGGGCGTCGGCGCGTTTCTCCTCCTCCGCGGTGAGCTTTTCCTTGCTGCGGAAGAACTCCCCGAGTGCCCAGGCGGCGATGTGCAGGGGCCAGATGCCGACGATCGTGGCGGTGGGGTTGTCGGTGTAGCTCCCCCACGCGAACCCCCATTCCCAGCCGAGCGCGAAGATCGCCACGGCGATCACCGCGGCGAACCGCCGCTGCCCGAGCTTGACCAGGTTGAACAGCACGACCGCCATCGCCAGCTCGGTGCGGCCGCGGTCGTAGGCCCAGATCTCGTTGACGTACACCACCACCGCGCCGGCGATGATCAGCACGGCGACCGTCCGCGGGTACCGGCGCCGCACGAGCAGCGGCAGCAGGAACAGCATCGGGATCGCGCGTGTGGTCCACGGCTCCTCGCCCGCCCAGTTCGGCGCGAGGAAGACGAAGACGGCGTACAGCGGCAGGTCCACCGTCCACCGGTGTCTCCGCACCCACATCACGAGTCGTTCCACGCCACCGAACGTAGCGCCGGGAGCGGCTCCGGGGCGTCATCCCTTCGGTCCGACCGTGTCCTCCCTTGGGAGGACTCGACCGGTCGATCCGACGGATTCGCGGCCACCCCGGTCGTTCCTAGCGTCGGAGGCATGTCGATCACCAGGGAATTCCTCCGCCACCCGATGCTGACGGGCGCGATCGCGCCCAGCTCGCCGCGGCTGGCCGAGACGATTACGGCGGGCCTCGGCCTGGAACGCGCGGCCTGCGTCGCCGAACTGGGGCCGGGCACGGGCGTGTTCACCGAAGCGGTCCTCGCGCTGCTTCGCCCCGAAGCGCGCTTGACCGCCTACGAGATCAACCCGCGTTTCGCGACCGCACTTCACGAGCGGTTTCCGGAGGTGGACGTCGTCACGGACTCGGCCGAGCACCTGACGCTGGACGGCGTCGACGTCGTCGTCTCGGGTCTGCCGTGGACGGCCATGACCGCCGACCGCCAGCGCCGCATCCTCAACGCGGTCACGGCGGCGCTGGCCCCCAACGGCCGCTTCACGACCTTCGCATATGCCCACGCGGCCTGGACGCCACCCGCGCGTCGCTTCGCCGCTTCGCTGCGAAGCCGTTTCGCCGTCGTGGAGCGCACTTCGGTCGTCTGGGGCAACCTGCCGCCCGCGTTCGTCTACCGCGCGGCGCTCCCGGTGGCGGTGGGGAGGACTCGGGATGGACAGCCTGCTGCGGCCACTGCTTGACGCGCCCCCGCCGGTCGTCTACCTCGTCTGCTTCGTGATCATCGCGGCCGAGACGGCGTTGCTGCCCGGGATCGTGCTGCCGACGTTGTCGACGTTGCTGCTGATGGGTTTCCTCGCCGAGCGTGGCACGCTCCACTTCGGACTCGCTTTGCCGGTGGCGGTGCTCGCGGCCGTCCTCGGGGACCAGCTCGCGTACCTGGAAGGACGGCGCCTCCGCCGGTCCCGGTTCGCGCGCCGCGTCGGCCAAGACCGGTGGGACCGCGCGGAAGCGGCCGTCGCGCGCTACGGCGTCCCGGCGGTGATCGCCGGTCGCTGCCTGGCCGGCCTGCGGACGCTGGTGCCGCGCGTCGCGGGCTCGGCGGCGATGCCGTACCGCCGGTTCGCGGCGGGCAGCGTGTGCGCGGCGGTGCTGTGGGCGAGCGCGGAGCTGCTGGCGGGTCACGTCACGGCGCTGGTCGTCTGAAGGCGTTCGGCGGTCTCGGCGTCCGCGGGCAGGAACGTCTCCAGCTTCAGCTCCGAGACCGTGACGTCGGCGGCGGTCGCGAACGTCGTGATGGCCGTGATCAACCGCAGCTCACCGACCGAAGTGGACAGTCGCACCGGGACGGCGAAGCCGAGGTGGCCGTCCGTCGGCGGCCGTTGCGGCGGCAGGTAGGACTCCAGTTCGGCGAGCTGCGCGGCCAGCCGGTCGTCCGGGGTGCGGGCCAGGTCGTTGCGGAGGCGCTCGAGGATGTGCCGGGCCCAGTCGTCGAGGTTCCGCACGCGCGGCGCCATGCCGTCCGGGTGCAGCGCGAGCCGCAGCGTGTCGACCGGTTCCTTCAGCAACTCCGCCGAGACACCCTCGGTGAGCAGGGAAAACGCGTCGTTCTTCGCGACGAGCAGGCCGTAGCGGTCGACGACGATCGCCGGGTACGGGCGGTGGCCGTCGAGCAGCCGCCGCAGCCCGTCGAGCACCGGCCGGATCGCCGGGTCGTCGAGCCGCGTCTCGGGGTACGTCGGCGCGTAGCCGGCCGCGTGGAGCAGGCCGTTGCGTTCGCGCAGCGGCAGTTCGAGCGACTCGGCGACGCGCAGCACCATGCCGCGGCCGGGCAGCGACCGGCCGCTTTCCATGAAGCTGACGTGCCGCTGCGTCGTGCCCGCGCGCAGGGCCAGGTCGAGCTGGCTGAGGCGGCGCCGGGTGCGCCAGTCCTTGAGCGCCGTTCCGAAGTCCACGGGTTCATCTTGCTCGGGCGCGCCATTCCCCGCGGGGAATTGAGGGCATACCCGCGTTGCCCGACGCTTCCGGTATGACGAACTACGGCCTGGTCGTACCGACCTACCAGCCCATCCTCGACGCCGGGCGGACCGCGCCCGAGCTGGTCGACGTCGCCGTCTCCGCCGAGGAGCTCGGCCTCGACTCGGTGTGGGTGGGCGACACCCTGGCGCGCGCGCCTCTCGACGCCTTCACGATTTTGGGTGCTTTCGCCGCACGGACCTCACGGGTGACGTTGGGGACATCCGCGCTGCTCCCGGCGTTGCGGGACCCGGTTCTCTCGGCGAACCAGCTGCTGTCCCTGGACTTGCTCAGCGGCGGCCGGTTGACGGTGGCCGTCGGCGCGGGGTTCGCCGGGCGGAGTGAGCCGGAGTTCGCGTTCGTGGGGGTGCCGTGGGCCCGTCGCCGGGCTCGGCTGGACGACATCGTGGGGTTGTGGCGGGCGGCGTGGAGCGGTGCAGGTTCCTTCCACGGGACGGTGCTGCACTACGAGTCACTGCCGGTCTTTCCTTCGCCCGCGCGTGTCGGTGGTCCGCCGGTGTGGCTGGCGGCGTACACGCCGGGGGCGCTGGAACGCGTCGGCCGGCTGTACGACGGGTGGCTGCCGTACCCGCCGGACCCCGCGGACTACGTGTCCGGGCTGGCTCAGATCCGCTCGTCGGCGACGCGCCCGATTACGCCCGCTTTGTTCGCGACGGTCCTGGTGGAGGACGATCCCGTTCGGGGGCGTGAGTTGCTGGAGGAGTACTGCCAGCGCAACTACGGGATGCCCGCGGACTTCGTCCAGGGGATCCAGATGCAGGTGACGGGGTCGGCCGCGGAGGTGGCGGCTCAGCTGCGGCGTTACGAAGGGGCGGAGCACGTGCTGCTGCGGATCGCGAGCACGGACCCGAAGGTGTTCGACGAGCAGCTGCCGAGGCTGGCGGAGGTGGCGAACCTGCTGCGCTCTTGACGGCCTGCCAGCGCCCCAAGGCGGCCTTGGTTGCGTCAGACGCACCGAAGGCCGCCTTGGGTGCGTCAGACGCACCGAAGGCCACATTGGGGCGTTCCGGGCCGCGACCAGCCGTGATCGGAAACTTGTCGGGGGTGGCACGTAGGCTGGGACCGTGACCGACGCTCCACTGTCCGGACTCCTCACCGCCATCCTTCCCGACCCGGCCCTGCGCGGCGTGGTCGAGCGCGCCGGTGCGCCGCTGCTCGAGCTGCAAGGCCCGATCGCCGCCCGGCAGCTCGTCGCCGCCGCGCTCGCCGCCGACGAGGGTGCGGCCAAGCCCGTCCTCGCCGTCACCGCCACCGGCCGCGAGGCCGACGAGCTGACCGCGTCCCTCAGCGCACTCCTCGGCGAGGGCAGAGTCGCCGACTTCCCCAGCTGGGAGACCCTTCCGCACGAGCGGCTCTCCCCGCGCGCCGACACCGTCGGGCGCCGGCTGGAAGTGCTGCACCGGCTCAAGACCGAAGACGACACCCTGCGCGTCGTCGTCGCCACCGTCCGCAGCCTCATCCAGCCCATGGCGCCCGGCCTCGGCTCGCTCGCCCCCGTCGACCTCGTCGTGGGTGAAGAACAGAGCTTCGAGGGCCTCCTCGAACGGCTCGTCGAGCTGGCCTACACCCGCGTCGACATGGTCGAGAAGCGCGGCGAGTTCGCCGTCCGCGGCGGCATCCTCGACCTGTTCGGCCCGACCGCGCAGCACCCCGTCCGGGTGGAGTTCTGGGGCGACGAGGTCAGCGAGATCCGCGCGTTCGCCGTCTCCGACCAGCGGTCGCTGCCCGGCGAGATCCCGCGCGTCACCGCGCCGCCGTGCCGGGAGCTGCTGCTCACGCCGCCGGTCAAGGAGAAGGCCGCGGAGCTGGCGAAGACGTACGAAGCCGACGCCCACCTGGCCGAGATGCTCACCAAGCTCGCCGACGGCATCCCCGTCGAGGGCATGGAGGCGCTCATCCCGGTGCTCTGCGAAGGCGAGCTGGAGCTGCTCACCGACGCGATGCCGGTCGGCACCCACGTCCTGCTCACCGACCCGGAGAAGATCCGCGCCCGCGCCGCCGACCTCGTCCGCACCGGCCAGGAGTTCCTCGAAGCCTCCTGGACGACGGCCGCGGCGGGCGGCCAGGCCCCGATCGACCTCGGCGCGTCCGCCTACCGCGGGCTCGACGAGATCGCGTCCCACGCGCAGGACACCAAGCGCGCCTGGTGGACGCTCACCCAGCTGACCAGCGAAGACCCGGACGTCTACCGCGTCTCGGTCGAGGCCGCTCCCGCCTACCGCGGCGAGCTGGAGCGCGCGACGACGGACCTGCGCGCGCACATCGCGTCGGGCGGCACGGCGGTGCTCGTCGTCGCCGGCCACGGCACGGCGGCTCGCGCGGTCGAGCAGTTCTCGGCCGCCGACGTCCCGGCCGCGCTGGCCGGCGACGGCCTGAAGAGCGCGCCGGCGCCGGGCGTCGTCACGGTCACCTGCGGCGGCCTGACCGACGGCTTCATCTCGCCGGAGCGCGCGCTGGTCGTGCTCACCGAGGCGGACCTGACCGGCCGCGGCTCCGGCGCCGGAACGTCCACAAAGGACCTCACCACCAAGATGCCGTCCCGGCGGCGCAACGCCGTCGACCCGCTGGCGCTGAAGGCCGGCGACTACGTCGTGCACGAGCAGCACGGCATCGGCCGGTTCGTCGAGATGGTCCAGCGGACGGTCGCCGGCGCCACTCGCGAGTACCTGCTGCTGGAGTACGGCTCGTCCAAGCGCGGGCACCCGGGCGACCGGCTGTTCGTGCCGACCGACCAGCTCGACGAGGTGTCCAAGTACGTCGGCGGCGAGCTGCCCACGCTGAACAAGCTCGGCGGGTCCGACTGGAAGAACACCAAGGCCAGGGCCAAGAAGGCGGTCAAGGAGATCGCGGCCGAGCTGGTGCAGCTCTACGCCGCGCGCCAGGCCGCGCCCGGGCACGCGTTCGGCCCGGACACGCCGTGGCAGGGGGAGCTGGAGGACGCCTTCCCGTTCACCGAGACGAACGACCAGCTCGCCGCCATCGACGAGGTCAAGGCGGACATGGAGCGCGGCGTCCCGATGGACCGCGTGATCTGCGGCGACGTCGGTTACGGCAAGACGGAGATCGCCGTGCGGGCCGCGTTCAAGGCGGTGCAGGACGGCAAGCAGGTCGCCGTGCTGGTGCCGACGACGCTGCTCGCCCAGCAGCACCTCAACACCTTCCAGGAGCGGATGCGCTCGTTCCCGGTGACGATCAAGGGCCTGTCCCGGTTCACGAACAAGACCGAGTCGGACATCATCCTGGAGCAGCTCGCCGGCGGCGAGGTCGACATCGTGATCGGCACGCACCGGTTGCTGCAGACCGGGATCCGCTACAAGGACCTCGGGCTCGTGATCGTCGACGAGGAGCAGCGCTTCGGCGTCGAGCACAAGGAGCACATCAAGGCGCTGCGCACGCACGTCGACGTGCTCACCATGTCCGCGACGCCGATCCCGCGCACGCTGGAGATGTCGCTGGCGGGCATCCGCGAGATGTCGACGATCCTGACCCCGCCGGAAGACCGGCACCCGATCCTGACCTACGTGGGCGCGTACGACGACAAGCAGGTCGGCGCGGCCATCCGGCGTGAGCTGCTGCGCGACGGCCAGGTCTTCTACGTCCACAACCGCGTCTCCTCGATCGAGAAGGCCGCGCGGCACATCCGGGAGCTGGTCCCGGAGGCGCGGGTCGTCACCGCGCACGGCCAGATGAACGAGGACAAGCTCGAGAAGATCATCCAGGGCTTCTGGGAGAACGAGTACGACGTCCTGGTCTGCACGACGATCGTCGAGACCGGCCTGGACATCTCGAACGCGAACACGCTGCTGGTCGAGCGCGGCGACCTGCTCGGGCTGGCCCAGCTGCACCAGCTGCGCGGCCGGGTCGGACGTGGCCGTGACCGCGGGTACGCGTACTTCCTGTACCCGCCGGAGGCCCCGCTGACGGAGACCGCGCACGACCGCCTGGCGACGATCGCCCAGAACACCGAGCTGGGCGCGGGCATGGCGGTCGCGATGAAGGACCTGGAGATCCGCGGCGCCGGGAACATCCTCGGGGCGGAGCAGTCGGGGCACATCGCGGGCGTCGGGTTCGATCTCTATGTGCGGTTGGTCGGCGAAGCGGTCGACGCGTTCCGCCGGCACGCGGGCGCCGAGCCGGCGGAGGACGAGGAGATGGCCGACGTCCGCGTCGACCTCCCGATCGACGCCCACCTCCCGCACGACTACGTGCCAGGGGAGAGGCTGCGGCTGGAGGCGTACCGCAAGATCGCGGCGGCGCCGGACACCGAGGGCTTGGACGCGGTCCGCGAAGAGCTGATCGACCGGTACGGGCAGCCGCCGGCGCCGGTGAACCGGCTGCTGGCGGTGGCGCGGTTCCGGCACACGTGCCGCGAGGCGGGCGTGACGGAGGTGGCGGTCCAGGGCAACACGATCCGGTTCGCGCCGTTGCCGCTGGCCGATTCGCAGCTGGTCCGGTTGAAGCGGCTGTACCCGAAGGCGATGTTCAAGGCCGTGACGAACACGGTGTCGGTGCCGAAGCCGACCGAGGGCCCGGCGGGTGGCCGGATCGGCGCGCCGACCTTGCGGGACGAAGAGCTGCTGGACTGGTGCACGAAGTTGCTGACGCAGCTGACGAAGAAGCCTGCGCCGGTGTAAGGGGCAGCGGACACCTGGCGCCACTTCGGGGGACTTCTCGTTGTGGCGCCGGGGTTCTTGCTTTCGGTGGTTTTACGTTCGCCGCATGAACATCCGTAGCAGGCAGCTTGGTGAACGGCTGCTCCAGCGCATGGCGGAGAAGCGGTGGGGAGTCCGGGAGATGTCCCGGAGGCTCGAGGTCAGTGCGCAGTGGGTTTCCTCGGTGACGCGAGGCCAGGTGCGGCCCGACCCGGTGCGGTTGGCGAGATTCCTGACGGAACTGGGGGTTCGGGGAGCGGAATTCCGCGAGCTGATGGCCCTGGGCGACGAAATGCGCAAGCCCGGCCTACTTGAGAAACCTCTGCAGCTTCGGACATTGATCTGGCACGAGGAGCGGGCCACTGCCATCTCCCAGTTCCACGGCTGCCTGGTTCCGGGACTGCTGCAAACCGCCGACTACGCCCGCAACTTGATTTCCGAGATCGGCAACGCTACCGAGCCGGACCACATCGATGAGCTGGTCTTCGCCCGGATGTCCCGCCAGGTGATCCTCGACAAGCAGCCTCGAGTCGCGTTCGAGTTCTACCTGCACGAGTTCGTGCTCCGGCTGCCGATCGGGCGTGGAGCGCCCGAGGTCATGCGCGGCCAGTTGGGCCATTTGGTGCGGCTGTCCGACCGCAGCCACGTTTCGATCCGAGTCGTGCCAGCGAATCGCGGGGGGCACCCGGCGATGGCCGGGCATTTCCAGCTGATCGAGTCGAAGGACTTCACGCCGGTGATCCACATCGACAGCGAGATTTCTTCGCTGTTCCTGGAGGAAACCCCCGATGTGGTGGCCTACCGGCGAGTGCTCGGCGGGCTGGATCAGATCGCGCTCGATCGGGCAGAATCGAGGAGATTCATCGCCGACCTCTAGACGGGAGCGCGAAGATGCCGACTTGGCGTAAGAGCAGCTACAGCACCAATGGCGGCGAGTGTGTCGAGGTGGCTCTCGACCGAACCGTGCTGGTTCGGGACACCAAAGACCGGGCCGGGGGCATCCTCACGATCCCCACCCCCGGCTGGCGGGAACTGCTCAGCCGACTTCGCTGAACATCGGCGGCATACTCTCCGCCAACCCCATCCGCACCGACTCCACGGGCACCGGAACCGCCCCGGCACCAGCCATCGGCAACGGCCGGGGCCGACGCGGCATCCGAGACCCCGCGCCTCCACCCCGTCCGGGGTAAACCAGCAACCCCCGAGTCGGATCCGGCACCGCGTCCAGCGCCGCCGTCACCACCGGCAACCCCCGGAACGCGTCCCTGCGCTCCTCCGACGCGAACTCGATCTCCAGCACCACACCCCAGCGGTGTTCGTGCCAAACCCACTGCTCAGCGCCGTTCGTCAGCGCTGCCTCCGTGAGCGCGTCGCCATGCGCCAGGCGCCACAACGTTGCCGTGGACTCGCCGTCGAACACCTCGATCGTCAGCCACTGGTCCATAAATCGACATTACCGCCGCGCGTAGCCCATGGGTGTTGCGTTTCGGGTGCGATGGTGTGAGAGGGTATGGCCTGTGATGCGGATCATGGGGCGCCCTCGCGCGCTGGTCGCGGTCGTTGCCGGTGCTCTTCTGCTTGCCGGGTGCGGGTCGAGCCCCAGCCAGGTCGGCAGCGCCGTCATCGTCGGGGACAGCTCCGTCTCGCTCGACCGCGTCCAGTCGATGATCGACCAGGCCGTCCGCGAACAGCCCTACGGCCAGAAGCTCGCGCGTGAGCACAAGCTCGACCAGCTGGGCCGCGAGATCGTCCGGCAGACCGTCCTGCACGAGCTCACCGAGATCGCCGCCCGCAAGGAAGGCCTCGTCGCCGACCAGGCCAAGGTCGCCGCCCTGACCGCTCAAGAGAAGTCCTCTCCGGTCACCGACACCGGGCAGGGCGACTCGGTCGCCGTCACGCAGATCGTCTCGAAGCTGCGTGACCCGAACGAGGTCGCGAACGACGTCGTCCTCGAAATGCAGCTCGCGCAGAAGTACCTGCCGAAGCTGTCCGTCAGCGCGGACTACGTCGGCATCGCCGCCACCAGCGAGACCGACCCCGCGGCCCGCACGCGCGCGTTCGACCTCGCGCAGCAGTTCGCGGCCGACCCCGCCAAGATCCAGGCCACCATCCAGCAGGCCGGCCAGGAAGCCCAGCAGGCGCAGCAGACCGGCATGCCCGGGGCGGGCGGCTTCTCCGACGCGGGCATGACCGAGCTCTTCGGCGCCGCGCAGTACCTCTCGCTCGCGCAGACGCCGCTTTTCGGCTCGCCGGCGAACAGCGTCGTCGCGTTCCAGGCGCGGATGCCCGCCAAGCCCGACTGGTACGTCTTCGTCGTCCGCAGCCGCGGCACCGACAAGGCCGTCCCGGCCGACCAGGAAGCGCAGAAGCCGACCGACCAGCAGCTGACCTCGATCGGCACCCGGCTCCTGCAGCCCTACCTGGCCGACGCCGGGCTGCGCGTCAACCCCCGGTACGGCGTGTGGGATGTTGTCGGCATGAACCTCGCGCCAAACCAGGACGCCACGAAGGGCACCGTCGTGCCCTTGCGCGGTGCCGCACCAGCCCAGCAGTGAGCACGGGTGTCGTCGTAGTCGTCCGCGGGGCGACGCTGCCCGCCGCGGCCCTGAAGATCCTGCGTGACTCCACCGCCGTGTACGCGGCGACGGACATCGACGCGAGCGCGTTCGGCATCCCGGCCGTCACCGAGGCGCCTTCGCTGAAGGACGTCGTGCTGCTCGCCGGGTCCCGGGACGAGCCCGCGGCGTCGCTGCTCATCGCGACCGGCGCCGAAGTCATCGAGACGCCGGCGCCGCCGCTCGTCGAGGCCGCCGAGGTGATGGACCGGCTCCGCTCGCCCGGCGGCTGCCCGTGGGACGCCGCCCAGACGCACGAATCGCTCCGGCAGTACCTCGTCGAGGAGACCTACGAGCTGCTCGACGCCATCGAGTCGGGCGACCGCGAGGCCCTGCGCGAGGAGCTCGGCGACGTCCTGCTCCAGGTGCTCTTCCACGCGCGCGTCGCGGCCGAGGACCCCGCTGACCCGTTCGGCATCGACGACGTCGCCGCCGAGCTCGTCGCGAAGCTGGTCGGCCGGCACCCGCACGTGTTCGCCGACGCCGACGGGGTGCACACCGTCGAGCACCAGAACGTCAAGTGGGAAGAGCTGAAGCAGCAGGAGAAGCAGCGCCTGTCCATTGTGGACGGCGTCGCGCTCGGCCAGCCCGCGGTGGCGCTGGCCGGCAAGCTCGGGCAGCGCTCCGGGCGCGCGGGCATCCCGCTCGACCTCTTCCCGGCCGGCACCGGCGCCGCCGCCCAGCTGTTCCGCATCGCGGCGACGGCGCGGCGCGCGGGCGTCGACCCCGAGGGCGAGCTGCGCGCGGTGGCGAAGCAGTTCGCCGCCGACATCCGCGCCGCCGAGCGGGCCGCGCGCGACGCCGGCCTGGAACCGACGACCCTGGAAGCCGACGGCTGGCGCAAGTTCTGGCCTTCCCGGGACTGAGGGAAGCGGCACTTTCACGTGAAAGTGCCCACCTGGGGGGCGCACTTTCACGTGAAAGTGCGCTGTGACGCAGCACACAATTGGGTGAGAACCGATCGCGAGCATCCGGCGTCTTGCCTGGTGTGAGGAATCCGCCACTGCAGGACGCCGACGAGGAGCACCTCGTCCGGCGCACGGCCAAGGGCGACCGCGCGGCCTTCGAAGAGCTCTACCGCCGCACGTCGCCCTGGCTCGCCGTGCGCCTGCGCCGCCGGTGCGCGGACGAGCAGGTCGTCGCCGAAGTCATGCAGGAGACGTTCCTGGCCGTCTGGCGCGCGGCGGGCTCGTTCGCGGGCGCCGCGACCGGGGGCACCGCGGTCGGCTGGATGTGGACGATCGCCGCGCGCCGGCTCGTCGACGCGTTCCGGCGCCGGGCGCACCACGCCGAAGTGCCGGCGGAGGTGCTCCTCGACGTCGCGCCCGTGCCGGCGGCGGAAGACGTCGCGCTGGCGGCGGCGATCGGTGACGAGGTCGGCGACGCGCTGCGCGACCTCGCGCCCGAACTGCGGCAGGTCCTGCAGGCGATGGTGCTCGACGGGCTGACCGTCCGCGAGACCGCCGTGCTGCTCGGGCTGCCGGAAGGGACCGTCAAGACCCGTGCCCGCCGGGCGCGGATCGCGATGCGGGAGGCACTGTCATGACCCATGCGTCGGACGAGCTCATCGCCGGGTACGCGGCGGGCGACGACCTCCCGGGCGACCGGCTGTGGGGCCTCGAAGCCCACCTCGAGACGTGCGCGCCGTGCCGGGCGCGGCTCGCGGCGGTGGCGCCGGTGCGGCCGGTGGTCGACGCCGTCTGGGACCGGATCGCCGTCGAACTGCTGCCGCGGCCGCGGCAGTCCCGGCGGCGGTGGCTCGATACGTGGGTCACGCCGGCGATGCTGCCGTGGCTGGGGATGATCGTGCTGGTCACGCTGCTCGCGGTGGTGTTCGACCACGTCGCGCACTCGGTGCTGGACGTGACGGCGGTGCAGCTCTTCGCGCCGGTGCTGCCGGTGCTCGGCGTCGCCGCGTCGTGGGCGCGGGGGCTGGATCCGGCGTACGAAGTCGTCGTGGCGACGCCGCGGGCCGGCCTCTACCTGATCGCGCGGCGGACGCTGGCCGTGCTCGTCGTCGTCCTGCCGGTGCTCGGGGTCGCGGGCTGGCTGACCGGCACGGCACTGGCGCTCTGGCTGCTGCCGAGCCTGGCCTTCACCACGGGGACGCTCGCGCTGGGCGGGCTGATCGGCGTCACGCGGGCGGCGTACGCGCTGATCGCGGTGTGGGTCGCCGTACTGGTGCTGCCCACCGTGGCGGCCCATGAGCAAACGTTTGCGCTCAGCACCGGCGCGGTGCCGGTGTGGGCGGGGATCTTCGCGCTGACGTCGGTGGTCGTCGCCCTGCGCAAGGGCGCGTTCACCCGGCTCGGCGCGCGACACTAGGGAGGAAGACCATGCGTGCTGTCGGGGCCGCGGAGGTCGCGCCAACGGCCTACGCCTGGGAAGTCCAGGCCGAAGGGCTGAAGGTGCGGGTCGGCCGCAAGAAGATGGCCGTCGACGGGCTGGACCTGTCGCTCGGCAAGGGGGTGCACGGCTTGCTCGGGCCCAACGGCGCGGGCAAGACGACGCTGATCCGCGCGCTGGCGACGGTGCTGCGCCCGGCGTCGGGCACGCTGACGTTGCTCGGCGGGCAGGGGCAGCGCGCGTTGCGCCGGCGGATCGGCTACCTGCCGCAGGACTTCGGGTTCTACAAGCGGTTCACCGTCCGGGAGTTCGTCGAGTACATCGCGTGGCTCAAGGAGATGTCCAAAGAGGACATCCCCGGCGCGGTGCAGCGCGCGATCGACCGGGTCGGGCTCGCCGACCGCGCGGACGACCGGATGAAGACGCTGTCGGGCGGCATGGTCCGGCGGGTCGGGATCGCGCAGGCGATCGTCAACGACCCCGACATCCTGCTGCTGGACGAGCCGACCGCCGGGCTCGACCCGGCCCAGCGCGTGCGGTTCCGCGACCTGGTGCAGGAGCTCGGCCAGGACTCCTGCGTGCTGATTTCGACGCACCTGGTCGAGGACGTCGGGACGGCGTGCTCGGACGTCGTCCTGTTCGCCGAGGGCAAGCTGGTGTTCCAGGGGACGCCGGACGAGCTGGCCGCGGCCGGCACCGCGGAGCACGTCGGGGACAGCCCGATCGAACGTGGCTACTCGGCATTGCTGGACCACCGGCCGGGCAAGGGGGCGTGGTGATGATCCTGCGCACCGAACTGCGGCGCTCGATCGCGCCCTGGGCCGGGCTCGCGCTGCTCGTGGTGGCGCTCGGCTTCCTGTTCCTGCTGTCCGGGCCGTGGTGGAAGGTGCCGGCGCCGTGGATGGCGCACACGACGACCACCGCGCTGTGGCTGCGGTTCCTGCTGGTGTTCCTGTGGCCGATCGCCGTCGGCGCCGGGGCGATCCAGGGCATGCGCGACAGCCGTTCCGGCATGGTCGAGCTGCTGGCCACGACGTCCCGGCCGGGCTGGCACCGGGCGGTCCGGCTGGCGGGCGCGGTGGGGGCGTTGAGCGCGCTCGGGTACCTGCTGGTGTTCGGCGTCGGCCTGGTGGAGGTGCTCGGGCACGACGGGTTCGTGTCCGCGAGCTTCCTGCCGGTCGTCCTCGTCGGCCTGCTCGCCGTCGTGGCGGGGAGCTGGGTGGGCCTGGCGGCCGGGCGGTTGCTGCCGCACCCGCTGACCGCGCCCGCGCTGGCCGTGCTGACGCTGGTGGTGTCGATCCTGGCCTGGACGTCGCTCGAAGGGGCCGTGCTGTCGATGCCGTACAGCCGCTTCGGGTTGCTGGCGCCGACCCTCGGGCAACCGCGGGGCGTCCTGGTGACGACGGCGGGTTCGGTGGACCTCGGGCAGGCGGCGTGGTTCGCGGGGCTGGCCGTGACGGGATTCCTGCTGCTGGCGGCGAACTCCGTGCGGGCCCGGCTCCTCGGCCTCATCCCGGTGGTGGCCGGGGCCGCGATCGCCTTGCCGGTCTTCCCGGTGTCCGCCGACGGGCTCCTGGTCCCCGACGGCGTTGCCGCGCAGAAGGTTTGTGACGGGCCGATCTGCGTCAGCCGGGCACACGAGGACAGGCTGGCCGCGTTGGCCGCGCCGGGCCGGGAAGCGCTGGCCATGCTGGCGAAGCTGCCCGGCGCGCCCACCCGGATCGAAGAGCAGGTGGCGCCGGACTCCTTCGCCACCGCGCCTGCTCGCGATGCCGGCGTCGTCCACCTCGACTTCCAGCTGAACGAAGACCTGCTCACGGCGGACGCGAACGACCTGCGGCTCGCGGTGCTGGCCGGGGCCGGGCTGCCCACGTGCCTGCCGCCGAGCTACGGCGACGTGGCCGACACGGGCGCCCGCATGATCGCGGCGGCGTACTTCACCGGCGAGCTGAAGCTGTTGCCCGAGTACAGCGCGAAGTGGATCGGCCGCCAATCCGGTCCGATCGAGGGTGCGTGGGCGAAGTTCCGCGCGCTGCCGGCGGAGGTGCGTTTCGCGCGGGTCGTCGCTCTGCGCCAGGCGCTCCTGACCTGCCAAGGTGACCCGCTCGACACGCTGGTGCCGGGGTACCGGCGATGAGATGGGTGACGCTCTACGCGCGTTCGCGGCAGGTCCCGGCCGCGTTCACCGCGCTGCCGGCCGCGACGGCGGGCGTATGGTTCCTGGCGCGCGACTCGTGGTCGTCGATCCCGGTCATGCTGACGCTGACGGCGGGCATCGCGGTGGCGGCGATCGGGCTCAGCGGCCAGGACCCGGACCTCGACCGCACCGCGGCGCTGCCGTGGCCGGTCCGCCGGTTCGCGCACCTGGCGTTGATCGGCGTGGCGGCCGGGGGCGCGGTGCTGGCGGTCCAGCAGCTGGGGTCGGTCACTGTCGACATGTCGATCATCGTGCGTGACGCGGCGGGGTTGCTGGGGTTGGCCGGTCTGGCGGCGACGGTCGCGGGCGGCCAGTACGGGTGGACGCTTCCGCTGGTTTGGGCGGGTATCACGCCTTTCGTCCAGAACGACGGTACGACGACGAGCCGTGTCGTGGCGTGGATGGTGCAGCCGGCGGGGGTGCCGGCGGCCACCTGGACGGCGGTGACCCTGGCCGTCGCGGGCACGGCGGCCTACACCGCGAGGGGCGGCCGCCGTTGACGCGGGCCGCCACGGGAACCCCCAGCTACCCCGTGGCGGCCCGGCGTCACACGTTGCGGATGTTCGCTTCCAGCTCCAGCGGCTCCCGGTCCCAGTCCTCGACCCCGAGGGCGATGATGCGCTTCGGGTGGATGCGGATCACGGCGTCGTCGAAGTGGTCGTCGCCGACGCCGACCCCCGTCAGCGCCTCCGCGTGGCCGCGGATCTCCAGGCACCGCACGCGCCACGGGTTCGTCGAGGGCAGGTCGTCGACCACGAACGCCACCCGGCCGTTCTCGCGGACGTTGCGGAACTTCTTGCTGCCGCTCAGGTTGTGACCCGTGACGTCGATGGCCTTCTCGTCCGGGTTGTACCGGAACCCGACCGGGTTGACCTGCAGGGTTCCGTTCGGCTGCTGGGTCGCCAGCCGGCCCAGCGGCTGGGCGTCGAGGTACTCGAGCTCTGCTTCGGTGAACATGCCACCAGCCTTCAACTTCAAGGGAGGTTGAAGTCAAGCAACGGCGTGAACCGCGAAGCGATCCGTTCGTGGGCGGCACCGTCCGGGTGCAGCTCGTCCGGCAGCGGGAACTCGGCGTAGTCGGCGGGCCCGTACAACGACAGCCCGTCCACGTAATGCAAAGCCGGGTCGGAACGCTGGGCGACGATCTCCGCCAGCGCCTCGCGGATCACCTCCAGGGTCAGCTTCCCGGGTTCCGGGGAGCCGGTCGCCCGGAAGCGTACGACTCCCGACGCCAGCGCCGCGTGGTCGAAGTCGCCGGGACCCGGTGTCTGCTCGTGGATCGGGCAGTACAACGGCGAGACGACCAGCAGCGGCGCCGACGGATGACCTTCGCGGATCGTGTCCAGGAACCCGTGGACCGCCGGGCCGAACGCGCGCAGCCGCATCACGTCCGCGTTGACGACGTTGATGCCGAGCTTCACGCTGACCACGTCCGCCGGGGTGTCGCGCAGCGCGCGGGCGGTGAACGGGTCCAGCAGCGCGTTGCCGCTGAAGCCCAGGTTGACCAGCTCGACCCCGGCCGAAAGCGCGGCCAGCGCGGTCCACGTCGCCGACGGGCTCGCCGCGTTCGAGCCCTGGCTGATCGAACTGCCGTGGTGCAGCCACACGCGGCCGGCGCGGGGCGCGGGCGAAACCGGCGCGTCCGTGCGCAACGCGACCAGCGTCGTCAGTTCGTTGTGCGGCAACCAGAGCTCGACGTCCTTGTCGTGCCCGGGCAGGTCCGCGAACCGCACGCCGGCGGGCGCGGTCGCCTGGGCGGCGAGCTTGCCGTCGACCAGCAGGTCGTAGACGCCGTCCGGGCGCGGCGGCGCGCCCGGGTACTCGACCTTCGTCGGCAGCGTGTCGAGTTCGATCACGCGAGCCGTCGTGCGGAACCGCAGGCGGACGCCCGCTGGTTGCGCCTCGGCCATCGCGAGCCGCGGGTCGGTGTTCTGCGCCCGCGCGCGGGCCGGCAGCCGGTGCGGGACCAGGCCGCGCGGGGTCTCTTCGAGTTCGAGAGCGCCGCGGATCAAGTCCGCGGACAACGGGGTGGTGATCATGAGCGTGGCCAATCACGGAGAAGGGAATCGAGGACGTCGAGGAGGCGCGTCCAGCTCTCGGGCGCCGCGGGCGGGCTGTGGTCGAAGCCGCCGTCGGCTTCGAGGGCGACGAACCCGCGGACGAAGCTGCCCAGCAACCGGACGGCGTGCGTCTGGTCCGGCCCGGTCAGGTCGTAGCCGCGCAGGATCGCGCGCATCAGCTCCGCGTGCCGCACGCCCGCGCTCGCCGCCGCGGTCTCCGCGTCGAGCCGCAGCTGCGCCGCCGCGAACCGGCCAGGGTGCGCCCGGGCGTAGTCGCGGTGGACGTCGGCGAACGCGATCAGCGCGTCCCGCCCGGACCGGCCGGCCAGCGCCGACGCGGCCCGGTCGGCGAGCTCTTCCAGCGCCAGCAGCGCGATCCGCGTCCGCAGGTCGTGCGCGTTCTTGACGTGCGAATACAGGCTGGCCACCTTGACGTCGAACCGGCGCGCCAGCTCCGACGGCGTCACCTGGTCGAACCCGAGCTCGTCGGCCAGCTCGGCGCCCGCGCGCACCAGCCGTTCGGTCGTCAACCCGACGCGTACCATCAGCCACCTCCTAAAGCCAACATAGATCTACCTAAAGGCTTTAGGCAAGGTGATAATGGGTGACATGCGCCGCCACGCCGTCAGCTCGTCGACGATCGCGTCGATCGGCTACGACCGGGAGGAGCACCTCCTGGAGATCGAGTTCGTGAACGAGAGCGTCTACCGGTACCGGCTGGTGCCGGAGTCCGTGCACCGCGAATTGATGGCGTCGTCGAGTCTCGGGCGGTTCTTCAACACGCGTATCCGCGACAAGTACCCGACCGAACAGGTGGACTAGCGCCGATCAGTTCTTCTTCAGCTCCTCGGCGAGCATCACGATGATGCCGCTGGGGCCGCGGACGTACGTGAGCCGGTAGATGTCCTCGTACGTCGCCACGCCGCGAAGCGGATGGCAGCCGTGCTTTGCGGCGATCTCGAGAGCTTCGTCGAGGTCGTCGACGGAGAAGCCGACGCGGTGCATGCCGATCTCGTTCGGACGAGTGGGCTCCGACTCGATCGCTTCAGGGTGGATGTACTCGAAGAGCTCGACGCGGCCGTGACCGTCCGGCGTCTGGAGCATCGCGATCTTGGCGTGGTTGCCGTCGAGGCCGACGGCGGTGTCGGTCCACTCACCACTGACCGTCTCACGGCCGACAACCGTGAGCCCCAGGTCGGTGAAGAAGGCGATCGTCGCTTCGAGGTCGCGAACGGCGATGCCGACGTTCTCAAGTTTGATGGCCATGCGGGGCATGCTATCGACGACGTCGACGTGAAGGGCGCTAGGCGAAGAGCCCTTCGCCCCAATAACCGGTCTTCGAGACACCCGGCGGCACGGCGAAATGCGCCGAACCCGTGTGCTGGACGTACTCCATCATCGCGTCCTTCGAGGACAGCGCCTGCTGCATCGGCACGTACTGCTTGCGCGTGTCCCGGTTGAACGCCAAGAAGAACAGCCCCGCCTCGAGGTGCCCGACGCCGTCGGAACCGTCGACGAAGTTGTAGCCCCGGCGCAGGATCCGTACGCCGTTCAGCGCCTGGTGCGAGGCGAGCCGGACGTGCGCGTCCTCCGGGATGACCTTCTCGCCGCCCGCGCCGCCGACGTCGAGGTCCAGCTCGTCGAACTCCGCGGTCTGGCCCAGCGGCGCGCCGGTGCCCTTCGTGCGACCGACGATCTGCTGCTGGCCGTCGAGGGTTTCGCGGTCCCACGTCTCGATGTGCATCCGGATCCGGCGCGCCACCAGGTACGAGCCGCCGGCCATCCAGGCCTGGCCGTCGCCGGCGTCGGCCCACACCTGGTCGCGCAGGAAGTCCGTGTCCTCGGACTTGATGTTGTTCGTGCCGTCCTTGAAGCCGAACAGGTTCCGCGGCGTCGCCTGCGCCCGCGACGTCGACGAGCTGCGGCCGAACCCGAGCTGCGACCAGCGGACCTCGGTGACGCCGAAGCCGAGCCGCACCAGGTTGCGGACCGCGTGCACCGCCACCTGCGGGTCGTCCGCGCAGGCCTGGATGCACAGGTCGCCGCCGCTGCGGGCCGGGTCGAGCTTGTCCTTCGGGAACAGCGGCAGGTCGATCAGCTGCGGCGGCCGCTTGCCCGCCAGGCCGAACCGGCCGTCGAACAGCGACGGCCCGAAGCCGATGGTCAGCGTCAGGTTCGACGCGGGCAGGTCGAGCGCCTCGCCGGTGTCGCCGGGCGGGGCGTACTCGCCGCCGCCGACCGCGCCGTTCGCCACGACCTCCTGGCCCGCCGTCATCCGGCGGGCGGCGTCAGTCCACGTCTTCAGCAGCTGCCGCAGCTTCTCACGGTCCTTCGTGATGACGTCGAGGGCCGCGAAGTGCAGGTTCGCCTGGGTCGGCGTCACGATGCCGGCCTGGTGTTCCCCGTCGAACGCGACGGTGTTCACCGCCGCCTCGGCGCTGCCCGTCGCCTTGTCGATCCCGATCCCGGCGGCGGCCCCCGCCCCGGCGAGCGCGACCCCCGCGCCCGCCAGGCCGAACAGCTTCCGCCGCGAAACCCGCGTGCCCTCCGCCGACGTCACTTCGACACGACCTCCGCAACCTTGCTCAGCGGCTCGCTCAGCGCGTCGACCGCCGAAGCGAACTCCTTGACCTGGTCCTGGGAAAGATCCGTGTAGAGCTTGAAGCCGTCACCCGCGCGCTGCTTGTCGAGCAGGCCCTGGACGTTCGCGAACTCCTTGTCCAAAGTGGACACCAAGGCCGGGTCCTTCGCCTGCAGGACCGGCCGCAGCGAGGTGATCGCGCCCTTCGAACCGTCCACATTGGCCTGGAAGTCCCAGAGGTCGGTGTGCGAGAAGGTCTCCTCCTCGCCGGTGATCTTGCCGGTCGCGACCTCGTCGAGCAGGCCCTTCGCGCCGTTCGCGAGGTCGAGCGCGGTCAGCTCCAGCGTCTTCGTCTTCGCGACGAGGTCCTTGACGTCGGTCAGCAGCTTGTCCGCGATCTGCGGGCTGTCGGGCTGCAGGCCGGTCTTGAACAGGTCCTTCTCCAGCCGGTGGAAGCCGGTGAACTGCTGGCCCGGCTCGAGGTCGGCCTCGCGGACGTCGATCGCCGGGTCCAGGTCGCCGAACTTCTCGGCCACCGGCTCGATGCGCTCGTAGTAGACGCGGGTGCGCGCGTACGCGGCCTTCGCCTCGTCGACCTTGCCGCCCTTGACGAGGTCGACGAACTTGGCCGTCTCCTCTTCGAGGGCGGCGGTGTTGTTCGCGATGTAGTCGTTGTAGCTCTTGGTCGCCTGGGCCTTCTGCGCGTTCGCGTCGTTCTGCTTGGGCGCGCCGCCGGTTACGGTGAAGTCGCCGCGGATGCCGTTGCCGGCCATGCCCGGCTTGCACGCCGTCTGGTACTTGCCCGCGTCGGCGACCTCGACGATCAGCCGCCGGTTCAGGCCGGGCGCGATGTTCTCGACCTCGCCCATGATCCGGTCGCCCTCGGCGTAGAGGTAGAACTCGGTGACCTTGCTGCCCTTGTTGGTGATCTCGAAGGTGACGTTGCCCGCGTTGGCCGTCGTGGCGGAGACCTCGCACGCGGTGTCGGACGCCGAGACCTTGATCGGGCCGCCGTCCGCCGGGGCACCGGCGGTGTCGCTCTTGCTGTCGCAGGCGGCCAGCGTCACCAGGACGGCGGCGCCGGCCAGTACGGCCAGCGAGGGGGTCTTGCGCACGGTCACTCCTTCGAGGCGGCCGCGGCGGCGGGCGCCGGCGCGGTCTTCTTGCTGGGCTTGAGGAACAGGGGGAGCACGATGACGACGTAGGCGACCCACGCGACGGCCTGCAGCACGGTCGTCTGCTGCGAGTAGTTGAAGATGCCCTTGAGCAGGGCGCCGTACCAGGAGGTTTCGGGCAGCGTGGCCGACGCGTCGAACGCGAGCGTGCCGATGCCCGGCAGGAAGGCGGCCTCCTGCAGGTCGTGCAGGCCGTAGCCGAGCACGCCCGCGGCGACGAACACGAGCAGGACGCCGGTGATCGTGAAGAACTTGCCCAGGTTGAACCGGACGGCGCCCTTGTAGAGCAGCCAGGCGAGCACGACGGCGGCGGCGATGCCGATGGCGAAGCCGATCAGCGGCTGCACGGTGTTCGACTGCGCGGTCTGGACGGCGGAGTAGAAGAACACCGCGGTCTCGAGGCCCTCGCGCCCGACGGCGAGGAACGACAGCAGCAGGACGGCCAGCGGGCCGACGTCCAGCGCCTCGTCCATCTTCCCGCGCAGCTCGGCGGCGATGCTCTTCGACGCCTTGCGCATCCAGAAGATCATCGCGGTGACGAACACGACCGCGACGATCGAGAGGCTGCCGCCGAGCAGTTCCTGGTGCTCGAACGAGAGCTGGGCGGTCGTGTAGGTCAGGATCGCGCCGACGGCGACCGACAGCAGCACCGCGGCGCCGACGCCCGGCCACACCCAGCGCAGCGCGTGGCGCCGGTCGGTCTTGACCAGGAAGGCCACCAGGATGCTGACGACCAGCGCGGCTTCCAGGCCTTCGCGCAGCCCGATCAGCGCGCTCGAGAACAACACCGGTCCGCCTCCCTGAGTTTCTGCTTCCGAGATGGTTTTAGGTAAGGCTCACCTGTAAGTCCAGCGGTCCGGCGGCGGCTCGAAACGATGCAATCGGACAAACAGGACATCGCTTCGAAGTTAGGTTAGGGTAACCGCAGGTCAGGGGCCTGCGCGTCGACTCGATAACGAATTCTGTGACGTCGCTGGCAGTGGGCCTGTTTTAACCATCCGCTTGCCTGGTCAGGCTTCCGGGCGACCCTCTTGAGTGGCTCCGTAACCTGATCGGGTGGCCGATACCGCTCAGCCGACCGTCACGCCTTCGTCGTCGCCTCCGGGCGGCCCGCCCAGGCGGTACGTCGGCCGGATCGCCCTCGCGCTCGGGCTGGTGCTCACCGGCGTGATCCTCGTCGTCACCATCGGTGTCCGGAACCCGGACGCGCCCGCCGCGCCGCCGCCGGTCCAGCCGGCGCTGGCCATCCCGGAGCAGCGCCCGCAGCCCGGCGCCGAGTCGCCGCGCGCCGGGCTCGCCGCGCCCGTCGACCGGCCCGCGGTGTCCGACCAGGCCGAGCTCGACGCGTGGGCGACGCGCGTCGCGGACAAGACACACCTCCCGGCGCGCGTGCTCGCCGCGTATGGCCGGGCGGAGATGTGGATGCAGCGGCAGAAGCCGACGTGCCACCTGTCATGGGCGACCCTCGCCGGCATCGGCCGGGTGGAGACCGAGCGCGGGGACTTCGACCTCGCGGCGGTCGCGGCGAACGGCCGCGTCGTCAAGCCGGTGGTCGGGCCGCCGCTGGACGGCTCGCCGGGCGTCCCGGCGGTGCACGACACCGACGGCGGGAAGCTCGACGGCGACAAGTCGTGGGACCACGCGATCGGCCCGCTGCAGTTCCTGCCGTCGACGTGGAAGAAGTACCAGGAGCGGGCCAACGGCGACGGCGGCGCGCCGGACCCGCAGAACGTCGACGACGCGGCCTTCACGGCGGCGCGCTACCTGTGCTCGGGCGGCGACGACCTCGGCACGCCGGCCGGCTGGTGGCGGGCGATCCTGTTCTACAACCAGGCCGTCGCGTACGGCCAGGACGTGTTCAGCGCGGCGGATGCCTACGCGGAAGCGAGTGTCGCGCCTTAGAGCTCGCGGTCGGCGAAGAACGGTGTGACGGCCATCAGGACCAGCAGCAGCAATCCGGCGTAGGCGCCCAGGGTGGCGAAGATCGACATTTCCGGTTCCTCCCTCGTTCGGTCTGGAACCAGCTTCGCCGCTCACGGGGGTCGCGCGGATCGGCCGAGGGGCCCGCGTTGATCGGCCGAAAGTCCGAGGCCGCCCAGGCCGTTCGGCCCTGGCAGCTCAGGAGTCGCGCAACGCGATGTGCGCCTTGACCTCGCTGATCGCCTCGAGGTACTCGGGCACCGGGTTCATCGCCGACGCCATCCGCATCTGGGCGAGCGCTTCGACGAACCGGCCGAGGCGCTGCAGGGTCCGGCCCAGGATGAACCGGGCGTAGTGGTCGGTCGGATCCAGCTCCAGCACCCGCGTGAACGCCTGTTCGGCGCGGCGCAGCTGCGCGGAGTGGAAGTACGCGCGCCCGGCGAGGAGGTGCACCGACGGCTTGTCCGTCTCCGACTCCAGCAGTGGCTGCAACGCTTTCAGCGCGTCCAGCGGACGGCGGCGGCCCACCAGGTCCTCGGCCTGACGGAAGGCATGGAACCGCGACTCCTCGGGAGGCTGCGAAGCAGCTGCGGCGTCCGTCATGGTCATCCCACGTTACCTCGGAAGAGGGGGTTGCACACGCCGCCGATCGGGACGTGATGGACTGTGCCGCCATGAGCAGCCCGTACCGGGGCCTGGCGCCCTACCTGTATTACGCCGATGCCACCGCGGCGCTCGCCTGGCTGACCAGGGTCTTCGGGTTCACCGAGGAAGTCCGGTTCTGCGACGGCGCCGGTGAGGTCTTCCAGGCGGCGCTGCGCGCGGGCGAAGCGCGGATCCAGATCGCCGGCGTCGGCCCGGACTACTGGCAGGCCAAGGGCGTCGACGGACCGGTCGGCCAGCTCAACATCCTCTACGTCGACGATGTCGACGATGTGTACGAACGGGTCGGGACGGCCCTCGGCGACGAGGGCGAGCTCGACCCGCCGCAGGACCAGCCCTACGGCGCCCGCGTGTTCACCGTCGCCGATCTCGGGGGCAACAGCTGGACGTTCTGGCAGCAGACGTCCGAGACCGTCGAACTGCCGCCGGGCTGGCAGGCCGTCCGCGCGGGCGGTGAGTCCTCCAACGGGTGAACAGCCACGACGGCTAGGCTGGCAGCGTTACCGCAGGCACGACGCACCGAGGAGCATGGCGTGGCTCTCATCGAGCAGGTAGGCGCGCGCGAGATTCTGGACTCGCGTGGCAACCCGACGGTCGAGGTGGAGGTGGCCCTCGACGACGGCACGCTGGCGCGGGCCGCGGTCCCGTCGGGTGCGTCGACCGGTGAGCACGAAGCGGTCGAGCTGCGGGACGGCGACACGGGCCGCTACAACGGCAAGGGCGTCGAGCGCGCGGTCGCCGCGGTGCTCGACGAGATCGGTCCGGAGATGGTCGGCATCGAGGCCGTCGACCAGCGGATCGTCGACCAGAAGCTGGTCGACCTCGACGGCACGCCGGCGAAGTCCCGCCTCGGCGCGAACGCCATCCTCGGCGTCTCGCTGGCCGTCGCGAAGGCCGCCGCGGAGTCGGCCGAGCTGGAGCTGTTCCGCTACCTGGGCGGCCCGAACGCGCACGTGCTGCCGGTCCCGATGCTGAACATCCTCAACGGCGGTTCGCACGCGGACAGCAACGTCGACGTCCAGGAGTTCATGATCGCGCCGATCGGCGCGGAGACCTTCCGCGAGGCCCTGCGCTGGGGCGCCGAGGTCTACCACTCGCTGAAGTCGGTGCTCAAGGGCCGCGGCCTCTCGACCGGTCTCGGCGACGAAGGCGGCTTCGCGCCGAACCTGGCGAACAACCGCGAGGCGCTCGACCTGATCCTGCAGGCCATCGAGAAGGCCGGCTACACCCCGGGCCGCGACGTCGCGCTCGCCCTCGACGTCGCCGCGACGGAGTTCTTCGCCGACGGCGCGTACACCTTCGAAGGCAGCAAGAAGAGCGCGGAGCAGATGTCGGCCTACTACGCCGAACTGCTGCGCGACTACCCGCTCGTGTCCATCGAGGACCCGCTGAGCGAGGACGACTGGGACGGCTGGGTCACCCTGACCGCCGAGGTCGGCGAGAAGGTCCAGATCGTCGGCGACGACCTGTTCGTCACCAACCCGGACCGCCTCGAGGAGGGCATCACCCGCCGCGCCGCCAACGCGCTGCTGGTGAAGGTCAACCAGATCGGCACGCTGTCGGAGACGCTCGACGCGATCTCGCTGGCCACGTCGTTCGGCTACAAGTCGATGATGAGCCACCGCTCCGGCGAGACCGAGGACACGTTCATCGCGGACCTGGCGGTCGCCACCGGCGTCGGCCAGATCAAGACCGGTGCCCCGGCCCGCGGCGAGCGGATCGCCAAGTACAACCAGCTGCTGCGCATCGAGGAGACCCTCGGTGACGCCGCCCGGTACGCCGGCGAGCTGGCCTTCCCGCGGTTCAGCGCCGAGGGCTGAGCCCGCGATGGCGGACCGGGGGAGGACGACGCGCGGACGTCGCGGCAGCGGCGGGGCCGCACGGGCCGGTGGGGCTTCGCGAGCCCGCCGGCCCGAAGCCGCGCGCGCGGGGAGCCCGGGCTCCCGGCCACCCCGGACCGCCGACGGCACGACCGCGGCGCGCCGCCGCACCGGCGACGCGGACACCACCCGGGCCCGGTTGCGCCGGAGCCTGGCGGCGAAGCGCGCGTCCGGTGCGGCGAAGGTGCTCGGCATGTCCACCACCCGCCGCGCGGCGGTGGTGGCGATCGTGGTGTGCGCGCTGGCGTTCACCATCGCCGTGCCCCTGCGCACGTACCTCGCCCAGCGGACCGAGATCCGCGAGCAGCAGGCGCAGCAGGCGCAGCTGCAGCAGACGGTCGCCCAGCTCCAGGGCCGCAAGGCGGAGCTGAGCGACCCGGCGCAGATCGAGGCGGAGGCCCGGCGGCGGCTGCGGTACGTCAAGCCGGGCGAGACGCCGTACATCGTCCAGCTGCCCGAGGACAAGGCCCCGGACGCGGCGCCCCAGCAGGGACAGCAGCCGGCCGCGGCGGGCTCGTGGTACGAGAACCTCTGGAACCAGGTCTCCGGCGGCTGAAGCCCGGGTCGAGATGACGTGAATGACTCATTCATGTCGTCAGGCGACATGAATGAGTCATTCATGACATCCGGGTGGCGAGCGGGCTCGGGGCGCGGGCGGGGTGATGAGCCGCACGCTCTAACCTTGAGCGCGTGAACAGCACGCAGCAGCACCGGTACGAGCCCGTCACCGAAGCCGACCGCGAGATCATCGCGGAGCAGCTCGGGCGGCCGCCGCGGGCGCTGCGGGCCGTTGCCGCGCGGTGCCCGGGCGGGCACCCCTCCGTGGTGCAGACCAGTCCGCGGCTGGAGAACGGCACGCCGTTCCCGACGCTCTACTACCTGACCTGCCCCAAGCTGAACTCGATGATCGGCACCATCGAAGCCTCCGGGCTGATGAAGGAGATGACCGAGCGGCTCACCACCGATCCCGAGCTGGCCGCGCGGTACCAGCGCTGCCACGAGACCTACCTCGCCGAGCGCGACGCCATCGAGCCGCTCGGCCACCAGGTCACCGCCGGGGGCATGCCCGGCCGGGTCAAGTGCCTGCACGTGCACGTCGCCCACGCGCTCGCGGTCGGTCCCGGCGTGAACCCGTTCGGTGACGAGACGCTGGAGCTCCTTAAGGCGAACGGGTGGCCCTCGGGGGATTGCGCCGCGTAACGCTCGCGCGTCGTGAACAGATAACTGGTCTGGGTGAGCGAAAACCCCATTCGGTTCTCTCGAAGGGGTGAAACCTCGCGTCGGGTACGGCAGGCTGTCTCCCGAGCGGGGCGACCGATCCGGCCAGGAGGGCTCTGAGACATGCGCGTGCGGCGGCTGCCTGACGCAGTCGGGAGTCACGCCCGAAGATTCGGGCTCCGCCACCGCACCGCGTTCCCCCTGATCACCGGCATCTTCGCGGTGCTCCCCGCGGTGGCGGCCGGTGGCGGCACCCTCGGCTGGCTCGGCGGTACCGGTGACCACACCCGCGACGCCGCCCTCGGCCAGGGCTACGACCCCGGCAACGCCGCCCTCCAGCAGATCGCCGTCGACGGCACCCTTCCCGGCGCGCCCACCCCGCTGCCGCTCCCGGCGTACGAGCTCCCCGACGGTCCCCTCGGCATCCCGGCCACCGCGCTCGCCGCCTACAAGAACGCCGCGGACGTCCTCGGCCGCGAGCTGCCCGCGTGCCACATCGACTGGGCCCTGATCGCCAGCATCGGCCGGATCGAGTCCAACCACGCGCGCGGCGGGTACGTCGACGCGGCCGGCACCACCCGCGAACCGATCCTCGGCCCCCAGCTCAACGGCCAGGGCGGGTTCGCCGCGATCCCGGACACCGACCACGGCGAGCTCGACACGGACCCGGTCTGGGACCGCGCGGTCGGCCCGACGCAGTTCATCCCGGCGACGTGGAAGGGCTACGCGTCCGACGGCAACGGCGACGGCAAGTCCGACCCCAACAACATCTTCGACGCGGCCCTGGCGACCGGGCGTTACCTCTGCTCGGGCGGCTTCGACCTGGCGAACCCGGACCAGCTGCGCGGCGCGATCTACCGGTACAACAACTCCGACACGTACGTGAACACCGTGATCCTCTGGGCCGAGGCCTACCGCAACGGGATCATGCAGGTGCCGGACAGCACCGTGCCGATCGGCGCGCCGAACGCGGCGGCCCTGCCCGCGCCGCCGGCGATCCCGCCCCCGCCGGTCCCGACGACGACTCCGCCGGTCCCCACGACGACGCCGACCACCCCGGGCACGACGACGCCGAAGACCACGCCGCCGGCCTCGTGTACGAAGCCGCCGACGACGACACCCACCACGACCACGGTGATCAGCACGACGACCACCCCGCCGCAGGAGACGACTCCGCCGACCTCGGTCAGCAGCCCGGAGCCGCCGACCACGACCCCGTCCCCGACGTGCGGCGCCACGATCACCTCGGTGACCACGACCACGACGACCACGACCGTGGGGCCGCCACCCGCCGGTTAGGGTGATCGCATGCCTCGTGTTGCCGCGATCGACTGTGGGACCAACTCCATCCGCCTGCTCGTCGCCGAGCTGACGCCGCGCCACGACGGCACGGTCGACCTGCGCGACCTGCACCGCGAGATGCGGATCGTCCGGCTCGGCCAGGGCGTCGACGCCACCGGGCAGCTGGCTCCCGAAGCCATCGAACGCACCCGGGCCGCGCTCGCCGACTACACGATCGCCGCGCGGCGCAAGGGCGTCGAGAAGGTGCGGATGGTCGCCACGTCCGCGACCCGCGACGCGAAGAACCGCGACGACTTCTTCCGCATGACCCGCGAGACGCTGGGCGTCGAGGCCGAGGTGATCACCGGCGACGAGGAGGCGCGGCTGTCCTTCACCGGCGCGGTGGGCGAGCAGGACCCGGACGACGGCCCGTTCGTGGTGGCCGACGTCGGCGGCGGCTCGACCGAGCTGGTCCTCGGCACGTGGGACGGCCGCCAGGCCGAGGTGCTCGCCGCGAAGTCGGTCGACATCGGCTGCGTCCGCATCACCGAGCGCGCGCTGAAGAGCGACCCGCCGGCCGCGGACGAGATCGCCACCGCCCGCGACCTGGCGGGCAAGGTGCTGACCGAGGCGTTCGACGTGGTCGACGTCGCCCGCGCGAAGACGTGGGTGGGCGTCGCGGGCACGGTGACGACGCTGTCGGCGATCGCGCTGGGACTGCCGGAGTACGACAGCGAGCGCGTCCACCTGTCCACTTTGAGCCCGGCGGACATCGACCGGCTGGCGTCGCGGCTGCTGTCGGAGAACCACGCGCAGCGAGCGGCCAACCCGGTGATCCACCCGGGCCGGGTCGACGTGATCGGCGGCGGCGCGGTGGTGGTCCAGACCCTGGCCGAGCAACTGGCGGCGCGCGGCGGCCCGACCGAACTGGTGGTCAGCGAGCACGACATCCTCGACGGCATCGCCCTCTCCCTGGCCTGATCGGCCGCCACCCACGTCATGAAAGGGTCGTTCATGTCGCCGGATGACATGAACGACCCTTTCATGTCATCCGGCGGGGCGTGAAGTGCCTGACCGACCGTTCGGCCACCCCAAAAGACTTGTGCCACAAGGGAACCGTGGGTGAGCGCGTGATGACCACCTGTCCACGCTAGGCCGTCCGGAGTATCCGGATTCCTACGTTGGTTGTGCTCCAACCAGGTGGTCCCGACGACCGTCACACATTTGCAACACCGCAGTCCTGTGATCAGCTTCATCGGCCCCGATAGCGTGCGTCTCACCTTTCGGACACACCGGATATGGAGGGGATCATGCGTCGTTCGCGCAGGCTCTGGGGACCCACGGTGGTGATGACTTCGCTGGCACTCGTGCTCGCCGCGTGCGGTGGCGGGTCGGGCAGTTCCGCGGGAGCCGGCGAGACAAACCCGGACGGCGCGGTCAGCGTCTACGGCACCGAACCGCAGAACGCGCTGGTCCCGACGAACATCAACGACCTCGGCGGCACCAAGGCGATCCAGGTCATGTTCGCCACGCTCGTCGGCTTCAAGGGCGCGGACGCCAAGCCGTTCAACCTGATGGCCGACTCGATCACCACGACCGACTCCAAGGTCTACGACATCAAGATCAAGCAGGGCTGGAAGTTCCACGACGGCACCGAGGTGAAGGCGCACAACTTCATCGACGCCTGGAACTACGGCGCCTACGCCCCGAACGGCCAGCTCAACACCGACTTCTTCTCGAACATCCAGGGGTACAAGGACGTCCACCCCGCCGACGAGAACGCCAAGCCGGCCACGGACAAGATGTCCGGCCTGGTGCAGAAGGGCGACTACGAGTTCCAGGTCACCCTGGACGCGCCGTTCTCCGTGTTCGACATCAAGGTCGGCTACCAGGCGTTCGCGCCGCTGCCCGACGCGTTCTTCAAGGACCCCAAGGGCTTCGAGCAGCACCCCATCGGCAACGGCCCGATGAAGTTCGTCTCGCGGACGCCGAACCAGGACATCAAGCTCACCCGCAACGACGACTACAAGGGTGACGACAAGGTCCACTTCAAGGACCTCGACATCAAGATCTACTCGAGCCAGGAGACCGCCTACCAGGACCTCCTGAGCGGGCGGCTCGACTTCATGGAGGCGCTGCCGCCGTCGGCGGTCGCGGGCGGCAAGTACAAGTCCGACCTCGGCGACCGGCTCGTCACCGGCCACCTGCTCGGCATCAGCACCATCGCCATCCCGTACTACGTGCCGGGTTACAACAACCTCGAACTGCGCAAGGCCATCTCGATGTCGATCGACCGCGCGCAGATCACCAAGACCGTCATGAACGACACCTACGTGCCGGCGGACGGCTACATCTCGCAGGGCATCCCCGGCGCGCGTCCCGGCGTGTGCAAGTTCTGCAAGTACGACCCCGCGGCGGCGAAGGAGGCGTTCCAGAAGTCCGGGTTCACGGGCAAGCTGACCATCGCGTCCAACGCGGACGGTGGCCGCAAGGAACCGCTGGTCGCGGCCTGCAACAGCATCAAGAACACCCTCGGCGTCGAGTGCGACTTCGTGCCCGCGACCGACTTCGGCCAGTGGCGCAGCATCGTGACCGGGCACAAGCTGACCGGCATGGGCCGCTCGGACTGGTCGGCGGACTACCCGTCCATCGAGGACTTCCTCAACCCGCTCTACAAGACCGGCGGGTCCTCGAACGACTCGACGTACTCGAACCCGAAGGTCGACGCGCTCCTCGCGCAGGCGGACGGCACCGCCGACAAGGACGCCGCGGTCAAGCTGTACCAGCAGGCCGAGGACCTGATCGCGCAGGACCTCCCGACGATCCCGGTCTGGGACGAGAAGGGCGTCGCGGCGAAGTCGAAGAACCTCAAGTCGGCGGCGCTGGACTTCCGGCGCATGCCGGACTACCCGTCCATCGAGGTCCTGAAGAAGTAGTGACGCGCTGATCTGCCGCAACCACCACCACGCCGTCGTGAGTGGGAAACAGTGTCCTGACCCTGTTTCCCACTCACGACGGCCGGCGCGCACTAGGAACTCGTCATGATCCGCTACGTCCTGCGACGGCTGCTCCAGCTGATCCCGGTGTTCTTCGGCACCACCTTCCTCATCTACGTCCTGGTCTGGGCCGTGCCCGGCGACCCCTTCTCCGGCAAGTGCGGCCAGACCGCCTGCCCGCCGGCCTACATCGCCCAGATGACCGAGAAGTTCCACCTGGACGACAACATCTTCGTGCAGTACTTCAAGTACCTCGGGAGCCTGCTCACCGGCGACTGGGGCGAGACCTTCAACGGCACCTCCGTCGGCGAGCTGATCGCCACGTCGTACCCGATCACGCTGCGCCTGGCCGTGATCGCCGTGGTGATCGAGGCCCTCATCGGGCTGACCGCCGGCGTGCTGACCGGTCTGCGCGGCAAGGGTTTCCTCGACAACCTCGTCCTGGTCTCGACGACGTTCCTGATCTCGCTGCCGGTCTTCGTCACGGCGATCGTGCTGCAGCTCGCCCTGGGCGGCAACGGCCTCGGGCTGATCGAGGCCAGCGTGTCGGACGACCCGGGCATCGGCGAGCTGATCGTGCCCGGCATCGCGCTCGGCAGCCTGTCGATGGCCTACGTCGCCCGGCTGGCGAGAACGAGCATCGCCGAGAACCGCCGCGCCGACTACGTGCGGACGGCGATCGCGAAGGGCCAGCCGCAGAGCCGGGTCGTGCTCGTCCACCTGCTGCGCAACTCGGTGATCCCGGTGCTGACGTTCCTCGGCACCGACCTCGGCGCCCTGATGGGCGGCGCGATCGTCACCGAAGGCGTGTTCAACATCAACGGCCTGGGCGGGCTCATCTTCCGCGGCATCCAGAACCGGGAGAGCGCGACCGTCGTCGGCGTCGTCGTCCTGCTGGTGCTGGTGTACCTGCTGATGAGCCTGATCGTCGACCTGCTCTACGCCGTTCTCGACCCGAGGATCCGCTATGACTGACCCGAACCTGGTGGGCGGCGGCGGGGCCGACGCGGCCGAGCTGTCCCGCGTCGACGACTCCGCCACCGGCCCGCAGAAACCCCGCAGCCTGTGGAGCGACGCGTGGCGCCAGCTGCGGCGCAAACCCGCGTTCGTCGCCTCTGCCGTGATCATCCTGCTGATCGTGCTGATCGCGATCGCGCCCGGTCTGTTCAGCTCGCGCGAGGCGGGCTTCAGCGACCTCGCGCACGCCAACGAAGGCCCGTCCGCGGACGCCTGGTTCGGCTACGACAACCAGGGCCAGGACGTCTACGCCCGCACCATCTACGGCACCCGCGCGTCGGTGCTGGTCGGGGTGTTCGCGACGCTGCTGACCGTCCTCATCGGCTCGGTGGTCGGCATCCTCGCCGGCTACTACGGCCGGCTCGTCGACAGCCTGCTGTCGCGCTTCGGCGACATCTTCGCCGGCCTGCCGTTCGTGCTCGGCGCGATCGTCATCCTGACGACGTTCAACGCGCCCGGCTCGAACCCCGGCGCGGTCACCATCATCATCCAGGTGGTCTGCTCGATCGCGGTGCTGAGCTGGCCGGTCGCCATGCGCATCATGCGGTCGGCGACGCTGGTGGCCAAGCAGCTCGACTACGTCAAGGCCGCGCGCGGCCTCGGCGCGAGCACGCCGCGGATCATCTTCCGGCACCTGCTGCCGAACACCCTCGCGCCGGTGCTGGTGTACGCGACGATCGCGCTCGGCGCGTTCATCGGCGCCGAAGCGACGCTGGCCTACCTCGGCATCGGCGTGCGCCCGCCGGTGATCTCGTGGGGCGTGCTGATCAGCGACTCGCGGGACTACTTCCGCAACGACCCGCACATGCTGCTGTTCCCCGGCGCTTTCGTCACCCTGACCGTGCTGGCCTTCGTGATGCTGGGTGACGGCATCCGCGACGCGCTCGATCCGAAGTCGAGGTAGATCCTCTTGTCCGACAACGAACTCCTGCTCGAAGTAGAGGACCTGCACGTCGAGTTCCGCACGTCCGACGGCGTGGCCAACGTCCTCAACGGCGTCGGCTATTCGGTGCACGCCGGGGAAACCCTCGCCGTGCTGGGCGAATCCGGTTCCGGGAAGAGCGTCACCGCGCAGACGGTGATGGGCATCCTCGACATGCCACCCGGCGTGATCACCGCCGGCGCCGTCCGCTGGCGCGGCGAAGACCTGCTGACCGCGTCCGACGAACGCCGTCGCGAAGTGCGCGGCAGCGAGATCGCGATGATCTTCCAGGACGCGCTTTCCGCGCTGAACCCCGTGTTCACCGTGGGCTTCCAGATCGAGGAACAGCTGCGCGTGCGGCTCGGGATGTCCAAAAAGGACGCCCGGAAGCGGGCGATCGAGCTGCTCGACATCGTCCGCATCCCGGCGGCCGAACGGCGGATCAAGGACTACCCGCACCAGTTCTCCGGCGGCATGCGCCAGCGCGCGATGATCGCGATGTCGCTGGCCCTCGACCCGGACCTGCTCATCGCCGACGAGCCGACCACCGCCCTCGACGTCACCGTCCAGGCCCAGATCATGGACCTCCTAGGTGAAATACAGGCCGAGCGGAAGATGGGGCTCGTCCTCATCACCCATGACTTGGGCGTGGTCGCGGAGGTCGCCGACCGGATCGCGGTGATGTACGCGGGCCGGATCGTCGAGCAGGCCGACGTCGTCGAGCTGTTCCGCGCGCCGGCCCACCCCTACACCGCCGCGCTGATGGACTCCCTGCCCCGGCTCGACCTCAAAGGACAGACGCTGGAAACCATCAAGGGCCTGCCGCCGAGCCTCCTCGACATCCCACCGGGCTGCCCGTTCCACCCGAGGTGCAAGCGGGCCGAAGCGCGGTGCAGCGAGGAAGTGCCGCCACCGCACGGCATCGGCTTCGGCCGGACCAGCGCGTGCCACTTCGCCGAAGAGGTGGTGAACTCCCGTGCCTGAGCCGATCCTTTCGGTCACCGACCTCAAGAAGTACTTCCCGGTCCGCACCGGCATCCTGTTCAAGCGCACGATCGGCCAGGTCAAAGCCGTCGACGGCGTCTCGTTCGACCTGATGCCGGGCGAGACGCTCGGCGTCGTCGGCGAGTCCGGCTGCGGCAAGTCCACTTTGGCCCAGGTGCTGATGCGCCTGGAGGAACCCACCGGTGGGTCGGCGAAGTTCGAAGGTCGTGACATCTTTTCGATGCGCGGCGCCGAACTGCGGAAGCTGCGGCGCGAGATCCAGATCGTGCTGCAGGACCCGTACACCTCGCTGAACCCGCGGATGACCGTCGGCGACATCGTCGGCGAGCCGTTCGAGATCCACTCCGACGTCGCGCCCAAGGGATCGCGGGCGACGAAGGTGCAGGAGCTGCTGGAAGTCGTCGGGCTCAACCCGGAGCACCTCAACCGCTACCCGCACCAGTTCTCCGGCGGGCAGCGCCAGCGCATCGGCATCGCGCGGGCGCTGGCGCTGCGGCCCAAGGTGATCATCTGCGACGAGCCGGTGTCCGCATTGGACGTCTCGATCCAGGCGCAGGTGATGAACCTGCTCGGCGACCTGCAGACCGAGTTCGGGCTGTCGTACGTGTTCATCGCCCACGACCTGTCCGTGGTGCGGCACCTGTCCAACCGGGTCGCGGTGATGTACCTCGGCAAGATCGTCGAGATCGGGACGGACGAGGAGATCTACGAGCGACCCTCCCACCCGTACACCCAGGCGCTGCTGTCGGCGGTGCCGGTGGCCGACCCGGCCGTGCGCGGGCAGCGGCAGGTGATCCGGCTGACCGGCGACGTGCCGAGTCCCCTGGATCCCCCGTCCGGGTGCCGGTTCCGCACCCGTTGCTGGAAGGCGCAGGACAAGTGCGCGACGGAGGTCCCGGAGCTGGTGCCCAGGACGGACGGCCACTTGTCAGCTTGTCACTTCGCCGAGCAGAAGTCGGTTGTTCCGTAACGTACTTTCTGCCGTTGTAAGTGCAATGTCCGGTCTATACGGTGCAGGAACCGCTTTCCGAGGAGGAGAATCGTGCACAGACCCAGGCTTCTCGCCGCGGCCATGGCCGTCCCGCTGTTCGGGGCGATCTCGGCCGTCGCGGTCCCGGTCGCGTCGGCGCAGCCCGCGCTGTCCGGCCCGGCGACCGAGTTCACCGTGCTCGCCAAGGACACGCAGAGCATCGGCACCGCCCAGCAGGCGATCAAGGCCGCCGGCGGCACCGTGCTGGAGACCAACACCGCCGTCGGCCTCATCAAGGCCAGCGCCCCGGCCACCGGGTTCACCGAGCGCGTCTCGGCGAACCGGGCCGTGTTCGGCGCGGCCAAGTCGCAGGTCATCGGCTCGCTGCCGAAGAACGGCAAGAAGGCCAAGAGCGACAACGCCGAGAAGGAAGGCCGCGGCGCGACGTCGAAGAAAAGTGTCACAGCCGCAAATGCCGTCGGGATGGACCCGCTGGACGACCAGCTCTGGGGCCTCAAGTCCGTCCGCTCCGACCTCTCGCGCACCAAGCAGGCCGGCAGCAAGCAGGTCAAGGTCGGCGTCATCGACACCGGCATCGACGGCACGCACCCGGACATCGCGCCGAACTTCGACGCGGCCGACTCGCGCAACTTCACCAAGGACATCCCGTTCGACGTCAACGGCGTCGAGGTCGACGGGCCCTGTGAGTTCCGCGGCTGCGTCGACCCGGCCAACCACGACGACGGCGGCCACGGCACGCACGTCGCCGGCACCATCGCCGCCGCGGCCAACGGCTTCGGCGTCTCGGGCGTCGCGCCGAACGTGACGCTGGTGAACATCCGCGCCGGCCAGGACTCGGGGTACTTCTTCCTGCAGCCGACCGTCGACGCGCTGACCTACGCCGGCGACGCGGGCATCGACGTCGTCAACATGTCGTTCTACACCGACCCGTGGCTGTACAACTGCACGGCGAACCCGGCCGACTCGGCCGCCGAGCAGGCCGAGCAGCGCACGATCATCGAGGCGACCCAGCGCGCGCTGAACTACGCGCACCGCAAGGGCGTCACGATGGTGGTCGCGCTGGGCAACCAGCACACCGACCTCGGCGCGCCGCAGCCGGACACCACCAGCCCGGACTACCCGGCGAACACGACGCACCCGCGCACGATCGACAACAACTCGTGCCTCAACCTGCCGGTCGAGGGCAACCACACGATCGGCGTGAGCGCGTTCGGGCCGTCGCAGGCGAAGGCGGACTACTCGAACTACGGCACCGAGCAGATCTCGGTTTCCGCGCCGGGCGGCTACTTCCGCGACGGTTTCGGTACGCCGTGGTTCCGCACGGTCGAGAACGAGATCCTCTCGACGTACCCGAAGAACGTGGGCGTGGCCGAGGGCAACATCGACGCGAACGGCAACGTGACGCCGGCCGGTGTCGCGCTGGGCGTCCAGAAGGCGACGGCGGCCGACGGCCGGGTCGGCTACTACCAGTGGCTGCAGGGCACGTCGATGGCGACCCCGCACGCGACCGGCGTCTCGGCGCTGATCATTTCCCAGTACGGCAAGAAGTCGCACGGTGAGTTCGGCCTGGACCCGGACAAGGTCCAGCGCGTGCTCGAGGGCACGGCGACGGACATCGCCTGCCCGACGCCGCGGACGGTGGACTACCTGGACGAAGGCCGGGACGCGTCGTTCACGGCCACGTGCGTGGGTGACCCGTCGTTCAACGGCTTCTACGGCCACGGCGCGGTCGACGCCTACGCGGCGGTGACGCGCGGTTCGCAGTACCTGAAGTAGGAAGTTCCGCACGACGGCCCACCCCCAGCCGGGGGTGGGCCGTTTCGCGTCGCGCGGCAACCTTTTCGGGGGCTCGGGCGTATCCACCGGGACAAGGGGGAGGTTTCGGGTGGACGTGCGTGAACCGGCGTTGCCGGTCGATCCGTGGTTGCCGGGCGAGCCGACGGTCGCGGAGGTGGCGGCCGCCCGGGCGTGGCTCGCCCAGCGGGGCGTCCGGGTGTGGCTGCCGACCCGGCTGCTCTCGCTGCGGCTCGGCTCCCGGGAGTGGGCCGCCAAGATGGTGTCGCCGTGGTTCGGGGCGGTTTACGTCATGGTGCTCACCGTGGGCAGTTTCCTGCCGGAGGTGCCCGGCCGGCTGGGCCTGCTCTTCGTCGTGTTCGCCGTCCTGATGGTGGTCCGCTCACGGGAGATCCGCCGCCGGGAAGACGTCGCCGAGCGCTGGGCGGGCACCGGCACGCCGCCGGCGCCGCGGGAGGCCGTGCGGCAGGTCGGCGGGTGGTACCTGGCCGCCACCGCGATCACCTTCGCCGGGGGAGCGGCCTTGTGCGCGGCGACGATCGTGCTCGATCCGGCCTTCGACGCCTTCGCCCAGACCGCGGCGCTGGCCGTGGGGGCCGGCGCCACCGTCGCGGTCGCCGGCCGGATCCTGCGGGCCCCGGTCATCGCGGAGGATGCCAGCTCGCGGGTGGTCGACGCCCTGCTCCGGGCCCAGGACGCCTACCGTTACGCGCCGTCGGCGGTGTTCGCCCTCGCGGTGCTGCCCGCGACGATGGCCGCCGGGCGGCTGCCCGGCTGGCTCGAGTGGACGGCGGTCGCGTACGCCGTGGTCGCGCTCGGGACCTTCGTGGCCGGCTGGCTGGTGACGCGCCGCCGCGAGCTGCCGCCGGGCTTCTACGGCCGGTAAACCTCTCCGGCGCTTCGCGCGTGTACGTCGGGATAAGGGGAGGTCCGATGATCGTGCTGACGGCGGAGGAGCGCGCGGCGGCGAAGTGGCTGAAGCGGCACGGCGTGAGCGTGGCCGAGCCGGCGACGCTGCTGACGGCGCGGCTGAGCCCCCGCGGCGGCAAGGGCGTGCCGGAGGCGTTCGTCCCGGTGGTCGTCGTGACCGTGGTGAACTGCGTGGCCCTGTTCGGCTACCGGTTCCTGCAGCTCCTGCCCGGAGTGGAGCGAGCCGACCTGCCGGCCGGTGGGATCGCGACCTTGACGGCCGTGCTGGTGCTGTCGGTGGCGTGGCTCCACCGCCGCGCCGGCGACCGGCGGGCCGCGGTGCAGCTGGGAACCCGGCGCCTGGACCGGCCGACGCCGCCGTGGCGCGAGGTGGTCGGCGGCTGGTACGTGACGTCGCTGGCGATCACGTTCGGCGGCGGCGCCGTCCTCGGCATCGCGCTGGCGGCCGCCGGTTCGCTGTGGGCGGTCTTCTGGCTCGCCCTGCTCGCGGTCGGCGCCGTCGTGGAGGCGGTGATCCTGACCGGGGTGCTGCGCCGGCCGGTCCTCGCCGAGGACGACGGTTCGCTGGCGGTCGACGTCGTGACGCGGCTGGAGGACGTCCACCTCGCCCTGCCGTCGTTCTTCGCGGTGCCGGTGGTCGTCGACCTCGTCTTCGAGAACCCGCCGGGCCGGCCGTGGCTCACCGGTTACGTCGTGCTGGCGGTCGCCACGCACGTCGTCGCGTGGTTCGCCCAGCGTCGCCGGGTTCCGGAGTTGCCCGCATCCGGCGACTACGGGGTGCCGGCGTGAGCCGCGCGAGCGAGCGCGCGGCCGCGCTGCGCTGGCTGGCGAGCCGCGGACAGCGCGTCTCGGCACCGACGCCGTTCATCGACGCGTTGCTGGCCACGCGCAACCTCACCCGCCGCAGCCTGCTGTGGCTGGTGGTGTTCGGCGTCCCCGCGCTCGTCGGTGCGGTCGGCTACATGGATCTGTTCGGCGCGAACACGAGCGCGCCGGTGTACTTCATCTGCCTGGCCATCCAGCTGTCGGTGTGGCGGTCCGTCCGGTCCGCGCAGCGGCAGCTGGCGAAGCAGATTTCCCCGTGGCGCAGGGAAGTGGGACGCCCTGGCGGCTGGTTCCTCACGGCCTGCGCGCTGGCCTACGGCGGCGGCGTGGCTATCGCGGTCCCGCTGCTGTCCACGGCGCCGCGCTACGCCACCGGCCGGCTGATCCTGCTGGGGGTTTTCGGGCTGTGCGCGGTGCTGATCCTGGTCAGCTTCCTGCGGGCGCCGGTGCTCGCCGTGGACGAGGCGTCGGCCGCGGTGTACCGCGGGTTGCGGGCGGAGAACGTCCACGCGGCGTCGCCGGCCCTGGTCGCGGTGCCGTCGCTCCTGGACGTCGTCACCAAGTCCCCGTTGCCGCGCGGGTACTGGCCGCTCCTGGTCGCGTACGCCGGGGTGGTCGTGGCGGCCGAGCTGGTCGCGTACGTCCGGGGGCGCCGTCCGCTGCCACCGGGGCACTACGGCGACCCGGTGCCGCGGGGGTCCGAGGTCGACTGGTCGCCCCCGGGCCCCCGCTGACCGGGCAAACTGGCGACGTGATCGACAACAGCGCGCTCGAAGCCGCCAGGACGCGCCTAGCCGCCGGCGTCCCGCTCGACGCCGTGCTCGCCGAGCTGCGCGAGGGCGGGTGCACCCAGGTGGACGGCATCCGCGCGGTGTGCGCGCTGACCGGCGCTTCCCTGGCCGAGGCCAAGGAGATCGTGCACGTCAGCCCCGCGTGGGCGGACGTCCGGCAACGCGCCGACGACCTCCACCGGTCCCTGGAGCAGGGTCTCTCCGGGGACCGGTGAAGCTCAGCGGTTCGAGGCCTTCTTCACGAACTTCGCGAGGTCCTTCGACTGCTGCACCCGCGTCGGCTCGTGGACGTACATCATGTGCCCCGCCGGGTAGTACGCCGTGTCGATGTTCTCCCGCAGCTCCTCCGGGATCTGCAGGTGGGCGAGCACGTGCTCGGCCGCGTAGTACGCCGTCGCGCCGTCGTAGTGGCCGAACGCCACGTGGACCCGCAGGTGCGGGTTCGCGCGCATCGCCGCGCTCACCGAGTCCACCACCGACACCGAGCGGCCCTCGAAGTCCGAGTACGACCACGCCTTGAACGTGTCCTCGTGGATGAGCTCGTACGGCAGGTCGTTCTCGTACCCGAGCTCGGCCCGCACGTAGTGGTTGAACGACGCCGCGTACGCGCCGATCACCCGGGAGATCGACGGGTCGTCGCTCATGTGCTCGCGGCCGCCGTCCGGCTCCCACGTGGTGAAGCGGCCGTCCATCCGGCCGACCGTCAGGCCGCGGTCGCGCAGCAGCTCGGTGAAGAACCGGACGTGCTCGATCCGCAGGTTCACCCGGTCCACATAGGACTCGGTGAGGCCGGTCAGCGACGCCAGCGTGGCCACCGCCTCGGCCCGGTCCTGAGTGGACAGGCGCGCGCCGCGCGAAAGCACGTACGGCAGGTCCTTCGCCGCGAAGTCCTCGGCGTCGGCGAGGACGTCGTCGAGCGGGCGCTCGCCGTGCAGGCCGTGGTAGTGCGCGATGGCCGCGTACGTCGGCACGTACAGCGAGTACGGCAGGTCGTTGCCCTCGGTGAACCGCAGCGTGCCGAGGTCGAGCACCGACGAGATCAGCAGCAGGCCGTTGAGGTAGAGCCCGTGCCGCTCCTGCAGGTGCGCGGCCAGCCCGGCGGCGCGCAGCGTGCCGTAGGACTCGCCGGCCAGGAACTTCGGCGACAGCCAGCGCTGGTGGCGCGACACCCAGAGCCGGATGACCTCGCCGACCGACTCGATGTCGCCCTTGAAGCTGTGGAAGTCCTTCGTCTCCTCGCCGCCCGAAACGCGCGAGTAGCCGGTCGACACCGGGTCGATGAACACCAGGTCGCTGTGCGCGAGCAGCGTCTCGGGGTTGTCGGCCAGCCCGTACGGCGGCGGCACCAGGTCGTCGACGTCGCCGGAGAGCACCCGCCGCGGCCCCAGCAGGCCCATGTGGAGCCAGATGCTCGACGAGCCGGGGCCGCCGTTGAAGGCGAAGGTCACCGGCCGCGTGCCCGGGTCGGCGTCGTCGAGGGTGTAGGAGGTGATGAACACCTCCGCCTTCGCCTTGAAGCCCTCGGACTTGCCGTCCTTGACGATCTCCTTGCGGAGCACGATCCGGCCCGCCTTCGCCGTGTACGCGAGCTTCTTGCGCTTCACGGTGAGCGTGTGCTGGGTCGTGACGATGTCGTCGGTCGGCTCGGCCGGGATCTCCGTCGTCTCCGCGGCCTTCTTCTCGGGGGCCTCTTCGGGGGTCGTGTCCGCCATGGCCCCAACCTAGTTGTGGCAGGGTGACTTGGTGCACACCGGGGACTGGCCGGCGACGGTCGAGGAGGCGCCGGCCGTCCAGGAGCGGCTGCGCGTGCTGGTCGACTTCACCGACGACCTCCCGGAGCTGCCGCCGACGGTGACCGGCCTCGACGTCGCCTACGACGCGCCGGCCGTCATTTCGGAGACCAGAAGGGCAACGGGGCGCGTGCGAGCCGGTGGTACGGGCGAGGCCGGTCCGGTCGGTTTTCGCGAGTCGAAGCAGCTGTCGATTTTGCCGGACCGGCAGTGCGGCGTGCTGGTCGACGAAGGCCACCGGGTCGCCCACGTTCTGTGCTCCGCCTCCGCAAGTCGCGCAGGTCTGATGCCCGGGTGGCCGGCGTTCGGAGTCGTCGAGCCCCGGACCGTCGACGATCTCGACGCCCGCGGTCGTCGAGCGCCATCGGTCGACCCGGTTGGGCGCGTTCAGGAGGGCATCAAGGCCGGGTACCTCCCGGCCGGGCAGCAGATCGGGGTGCACGCCGGCTACCTGACCCCGCGCTACCGCCTGCCCGAGACGACGCGGCGGGCCGACCGGCTGTCCCGGGCGGCGCTGCGATGAGGTCACTGGCCGAGCTGGACGTCGCGGTCGCCGGGTGTCGCGCCTGCCCGCGGCTGGTGACCTGGCGCGAGGGCGTCGCGGGCACGAAGGCGGCGTTCCGCGGCGAGGAGTACTGGGCGCGCCCGGTGCCGGGCTTCGGGCCGCCGGACGCGTCGCTCGCGGTGGTCGGGCTGGCGCCCTCGGCGCACGGCGCGAACCGCACCGGCCGGATGTTCACCGGCGACCCGTCGGGCGACTTCCTCTTCCGGGTGCTGCACGAGGTCGGCCTCGCGTCCCAGCCGACGTCCGCGCGGCTGGGCGACGGTCTCGAGCTGTACGGCACGCGGCTCGTCTCGCCGGTGCGCTGCGCCCCGCCGGAGAACAAGCCGACCCCGGCCGAGCGCGACACGTGCCGTCCGTGGCTCGCGGAGGAGCTGACGCTGTTACGTCCGACACTGCGCTCGATCGTGGTGCTCGGGGCGTTCGGCTGGCAGGCGTTACTGCCCGTGCTCGCCGCGGCGGGCTGGCCGGTGCCGCGACCGCGTCCGGCGTTCGCGCACGGCGCCGTCGTGGAGCTGGGCGACCTGCGGCTTTTCGGCTGTTATCACGTATCCCCGCGCAATGTCCAGACTCACCGCGTGACCCACGCCATGGTGGCCGACGTGTTCCGCGCCGCGACCTCGGTGACGGGTCAGAACTGAATCGTTACGGAAACCGCAGCGACGCTGGTCACAGCCGGATGGGGCCCCCGAGCGGGGTCGCGGCGAAGGTGTCACCATGAGGACATGGCTGCTGCGAAGTCGAAGTCGGAACCGACTCGGATCCTCGTCCTCGGTGGTGGGTACGTCGGGCTCTACACGGCGTACGGCCTCCAGAAGATGCTCCGGGCCAACGAGGCCTCCGTGACCGTCGTTGACCCGCAGCCCCACATGACCTACGCGCCGTTCCTCCCGGAGGCCGCGGCCGGCGCGATCGAGCCCCGGCACGTGGTCGTGCCGCTGCGGCGGGTGCTCAAGCGCTGCCATGTGCTGACCGCGCGCGTCACCAAGATCGAGAACGAGAAGAAGTCCGTCACGGTCGAGGCGGCCGACGGCCACATCGAGCAGCTGGGCTACGACATCCTGGTCGTCGCGCTCGGCGCCGTCGCGCGCATCCTCCCGATCCCGGGCCTGGTCGAGCAGGGCATCGCCTTCAAGACCATCGGCGAGGCGATCTACCTGCGCAACCACATCATGACCAAGCTCGACGAGGCGGCCAGCACGCTCGACCCCGAGCTGCGCAAGCGCCTGCTGACGTTCACGGTGGTCGGCGGCGGGTTCGCCGGCATCGAGGCGCTGGCCGAGCTCGAGGACATGACCCGGTTCGCGGTGGAGAACTACTACCCGAACATCAAGGTCTCCGACATCCGCTGGGTGCTCGTCGAGGCCGCCGGCCGGATCCTGCCCGAGGTCCGCGAGACCCTCGGCGTGTACACGGTCGAGCAGCTGGAGAAGCGCGGCATCGAGGTGTACCTGTCGACGGCGGCGAAGTCGTTCGAGAACGGCCACGTCGTGCTCTCGGACGGCACGGAGTTCGACACGGACACGATCATCTGGACGGCCGGCGTGAAGGCCAACCCGGTGCTGGCCAACTCGGACCTGCCGCTGGACAAGCGCGGCCGCCTCGAGGCGACGGCCGCGATGCAGGTCGTGGGGCACCCGGAGGTGTGGACCGCGGGCGACAACGCGGCGATCCCGGACCTTTCGCGGACCGAAGAGGACCCGACGGCGACGTGCCCGCCGAACGCGCAGCACGCGGTCCGCCAGGCGACGCTGCTGGCGAAGAACATCATCAAGGTCCTGCGCGGCGGCAAGCCGAAGGACTACTTCCACAAGAACCTCGGCGCGGTGGCGAGCCTCGGCCTGCACAAGGGCGTCGCGGACGCGCTGAACCTGAAGATCAAGGGCTTCCCGGCGTGGCTCTTCCACCGCGCGTACCACCTCAAGGCGATGCCGACGTGGAACCGCCGCATCCGCATCCTGTTCGACTGGATCCTCGGTGGGCTGTTCCGGCGCGAGGTCATTTCGCTGGGTCAGATCAACAACCCGAAGGACGAGTTCGCGCGCGTTTCGAAGTCCTGACGCCCTTTTTTCGAAAGCCCCTGGCCCTCGCGGCCGGGGGCTTTCGTCGTTTTCGGGGCTATTGCAGGGAAATGCCCGGCTATGTGCCGGTGAGCGACATGGTCTGGACAACTGGGCCGATGAGCGGGTAAACCCTTTCTTCACAACGCGGAATAAGTCCGCTCCGGCTCCCTCCCCACGGTCCCCTCCTTGGAGCTTCCATGCGCTTTTCCCTTTTCAGAGCGGCACTCGTGGCCGTCATGCCCGCGCTCGCCCTCGCGGTCCCCGCCACCGCCGAGGCGGCCGGCCCCGCCTTCCCGGCCCACTACGCGGCGCCGTACCTGCAGATCAGCGACGCCGACGCCGGCCAGATGGCGGCCGACATGAACGCGACCGGCACGAAGTTCTACACGCTGGCGTTCCTGACCCCGCAGTCCGGCTGCACGCCGGTGTGGGAGGCGAACGGCACCGGCGTCGGCTCGTTCAAGTCGCAGATCAGCGCGCTGCAGGCGGCGGGCGGCAACGTGATCCCGTCGTTCGGCGGCGCCGAAGGCGGCGAGCTGGCCCAGACGTGCACGAACACGGCCAGCCTGACCGCGGCGTACGCGAACGTGGTCAACACGTACGGCACACCCCGCCTGGACTTCGACATCGAGGGCGGCGTCCTGAACGACACGGCGTCCAACCAGCGCCGCAACTCGGCACTGGCGGCGCTGCAGCAGCAGAACCCGGCGGTCCAGGTCGACTACACGCTGGCGGTCGACCCGACGGGCATCCCGTCGAACGAGCTCGACCTCCTGCGCGACGCGAAGAGCAAGGGCGTCAAGGTCAGCGTGGTCAACCTGATGGTGATGGACTTCTACGACGGCCAGCCGGTCCTCGGCGACGCCCTGTCGGCGGCCCGGGCATCGGCGTCCCAGCTGTCGAGCCTGTACGGCATTTCGACATCAGCGGCGTACGCGATGATGGGCTTGACGCCGATAGCGGGCCGCAACGACGACGGCGCCCAGTTCAGCCAGTCGGACGCCCAGCAGCTGGAGACGTTCGCGGCTTCGAACGGAGTGGCGGAGCTGTCGTTCTGGGAACTCCAGGACTACGACCGCGCGACGGGCTACGCGTACTCGAGGATCTTCAACGCGATCACGGGCGGAACGCCGCCTGCGTCGGGTGGAACGATCACGGGTTACGGCGGCAAGTGCGTGGACGTGGCCGGTGCTGCCACCGCCAACGGAACTGCAGTGGACCTGTACACGTGCAACGGGACGAGCGCTCAGCAGTGGACATCTTCGGCGGGCACGTTGCGAGCGCTGGGCAAGTGCCTGGACGTGAACGCCGCGGGCACGGCGAACGGAACCCGCGTCCAGCTGTACGACTGCAATGGGACGGGCGCTCAGCAGTGGACGCATTCGGGCAACCAGCTGGTGAACCCGGCCTCGGGCAAGTGCCTGGACGCGACCGGTCCCAGCTCGGCGGATGGAACGCCGTTGCAGATTTGGACGTGTACTGGCGCGGCTAACCAGTCCTGGACGCTGCATTAGAACTCGTCGCGGCGACGGGTCCGGGCCGATCGTGCTCCTCCGCCGGCCGGCTCGGACCCGCCGCTGCGTCAGCGTTCGCCGCTCCACTCACCGGCGAACTCCTCGAGGAACTCTTCCATGTACCGGTGACGGGCTTCGGCGAGTTTCCGGCCGAACTCGGTGTTCATGCGCTCCCGGAGGAGCAGGAGCTTTTCGTGGAAGTGGTTGATGGTCGTGCCCTGTGAGGCGAGGTAGCTCGCGACCGAGTCGTGGGCGACCACCGGTACTTCCGGGTCGTGGATCGGCCGCTGCTTGTAGCCGCCGTAGGCGAAGGTGCGGGCGATCCCGATCGCTCCGATGGCGTCGAGCCGGTCGGCGTCCTGGAGGCAGCGGCCCTCGAGTGACAGCGGCGCCGGCGCGACGCGCGCGCCTTTGAAGGACATGTTCCGGATGATTTCCGCGACGTGGTCCGCGTCTTCCCCGGCGACACCGATTGAGGTGAGGAATTCACTCGCGAAACGCGGACCTGCCTCTTCGCTTCCCGACAGCTTGTAATCTTCGACGTCGTGGAGAAGTGCGGCGAGCTCGACAACAAAAGCGTCAGCGCTCTCTTCTCTGGCGATGCGTACCGCCGTGCTCCGAACGCGATCGGCGTGCCACCAGTCGTGACCGGTGGGCTCATTTCGCAGTTTTTCCCGGACGACCTGCTCGGTTTGCCGGATCAGTTCCTCCGGCACTCTGGGTCTCGCTCTGGTGGCTGCGTCTGAATCGGACATGGGCGGAGTATAGCCAAACTTCCTGATTGTCGGTGCCGGACACGCCGTATTCCCTCAATGGGATTAGCGATTTCCGTCTGGTTCTTGATCGAGGTTCGATCGTGCTTCCCGCACCTTGCGAATCACCAGGTCGGCGAACTCCGAAGCACTGAATTGGGTGGCCGAAGCGTAGCCAATCGTGGGACTCAAGCCCGGAATCTCGACTTTGTCGAGAAGGTAGGGCAGCACGTAACCGCTGGTCTGCTGTTGCATCCGGGCGAGCACGGCGCGCCACTCCCAGTTGCCGGCCCACCGGGACCGGAGGAAAGCGTGCGACACCAGCACGACGGCGAACCTGCTCGCGGAGAAGTACGTGTTCTGCAGGAGGCTGGTGAGGTCCTCGCCGAGGAGGGCGTGCTGGTAGTCGCGGTCGTAGAACACGCGGAGACCGGCGGCCTGGAGGTGGCGGGAAATTGTCTCGGCGGTCCCGCGGTCCGTGCCGGCGAACGAGATCGCGACGTCGTAGGCGTATTTCCCGGACGTCAGTTCCGTGTGCCGTGCCCGGAACTCCGCGGGAGTGTGGCCGTTCAGGCGCAGGTCGTGCGCGAAAGCAATCGTGGCGCGCAGTGCGAGAGCCGACGCCCACGACGTTCCCGCCGCGTTCCGGTTGCTCGCCGGGCCGTGCCAGGCGCTGATGCCGGCGTCGAAGGAATCGATCAGTTCGGCGCCGAGCACCGTGGCGACGGGCCCGAGCGGCGGTGTCCATTTCCGGAGGCAGAGGTAGAGCAGCGGCCGCCAGGTGACGGTGTGCCACACGGGTTGGTCGTGGATCGTGATCTGCTGGTCGTGGAGCCGAATTCCCGCCTGCGCGCTCCAGCACGAGGAAAGCAGTTCAGCTCTTCGGCCGAGCGCGGCAGGGCCCAAGGCCGTCCCGGTCGACGCGGCTGCCCGTTCGAGCGCGAACTGGGCGAGAACGCGCTCCTCGGCGCGCAGGGCAGCCGAGGCGAGCTGCTGATCGAGAAACCTCCCCGCCGCGTGCAGAGCCGGAGTTGCTTCGCCGGTGCGGAAGCCCAGCCGGACGGCCTGCGCCAAGGCGAGAACCGGGTAGAACGTGAAGGTGGGCGATGGTTCCCCGCCGGTGCGCAGTGGCCAGCCACCGCTGCCGTCCTGCAGCGCCGTCAACCTGCCGACCAGGGCGGTGATCTTCGCCGGGATGTCGCTCAGGTGCGGCCGGATCAGGAGCCCGAGCAGAATCTGCGCTTCGGCCCACGTGCTGTCGCCGTTCCTGCGGTTCCCGTCGTGCGGCCGGACCTGGCCCGTGTCGTCGACAAGATCGCCCACGAGCCGGGCGAGCGGGGCGATGAGCTGGTCGCGCACGCAAGGACAGCCGGCGAGGCCGATCAGTACCCCGCCGGCAGAGGCCGACGAGTGCTGATCGCGTCCGAACTCCTGGGCTTCGACACGTCCACCGGGCAGAACGGAACGGGCCAGCTGGGACCGCACGAGATCCTGAACCGAAGAAACGCCGAGCAACTCGGCGGCGAGCGATTCCGTGCGCGAGTGGTCCATCTCCTGCCCCGGCGGAAGTGTGGTTTCTTCGAGGATATCGCCGGAGGCGGCCGCGCACCGGTTCATCGAGGTGGACAGAATCAGGTCATTTGATTGTCGTGGCGACTTTCGTGATCGATTCTCGGAGCCACGCAGCGCGGCGGCGCGGCACAGCCGGCCGAGCCGTCGTGGTGAGCCGGGTGGCGGTCGCCTAGAGTGGGCGGTGCCCCCGTAGCCCAATCGGCAGAGGCAGTCGACTTAAAATCGATTCAGTGCGGGTTCGAGTCCCGTCGGGGGCACCAAACGCGCTGGTCGCGCGGCCGAGCCGGGGGCAAGCTCGCGGTCCTGGGAAAGGACACTCCGTGGTGCGCATCGGAACCACCGGCCACACCAACCTGACCGTGGCCACCGCCCAGCTCGTGGCAGGTGAACTCCACGAGATCCTCGAGGGCAGCGCGAGCGCAAGGTCAAGCCGGACAACGCGGCCGAGTTCGACAGCCTCGTCGCGAACGCGAGCGGCATCCACCCGATGCCGTTCACCAAGTCGAACCGCGACGCCCACATGACCGCCAGTGAACGCGTTCTGTCCATCGTGGACAAGATGGTCGCGGTTTGGGACGGCGGGCCGTCCGGCTCTGAGAGTTTGCTGGTGGATGACAGCTCGAACTCCGCCTCGTGCCGTCGAGGTGTCCGGGATAAAGAACACGACAAGACCGCATCGCGACGGCCACGTAGGTCGTAGGCTGCGAAGATGCACGCCGAGCAGATGGCCGAAGAGTTCCCGGTCGTGGACGTGGACTCCGACGCCCTCGACGCCGCGCGCTCGCTGGCTGGGCGTCGGCTGCCGGGTCTGGTCGTCACGGACAAAGACGGCCGGCCCTTCTCGATCCTGCCTGCCTCGGAGGTCGTCAAGTTTCTTGTGCCGCAGTACGTGCAGGATGACCCGTCGCTCGCCGGGGTGCTGGACGAGTCCATGGCCGATCGGGTCGCCGACAAGCTGAGCGGCAAAACCGTCCGCGACCTGCTGCCCGACGAGCCGCAGGAACTGGCCGCCGTCAACCACGATGACACGATCGTGGAGGTTGCCGCCACGATGGCTCGGCTGCGGTGCCCGCTGGCCGCCGTCCTGCGGGACAACACCCTCGTCGGCGTGATCACCGCGTCCCGGCTGCTCGAACTCGCCCTCACCCCGCGCTGAAGACGAAGTACCGCAACCACAGGTAAGGCGCGGCGACGAGCACCGTGATCAGCGTGACGATCACGCCCTTCTTCGTGAACTCCCAGAACGAGATCGGGCTGCCCGCGCGAGCCGCGATGCCCAGCACGACGACGTTGGCGCTGGCCCCGATCGCCGTCATGTTGCCGCCGAAGTCCGCGCCGAGCGCCAGCGACCACCACAGGGCTTCGGAATGCGTCGGGTCGGGGATGTCCTGCGTGAGCGCCAGGACCAGCGGGCTCATGGTCGCCACGTACGGGATGTTGTCGATGACGCCGGACAGCAGCGTCGAGACGCCGAGGATGAGCATGACGGCGAGCAGGGCGTTGCCGCCCGTGGCGTCGGCCGCGAGCTTCGCGAGGTCGCCGATCACGCCCGTCTTGACCAGGGCGCCGATCATGATGAACAGCCCGGCGAAGAACAGCAGCGTCTCCCATTCGACCGCGGCCAGGTAGTCCTTCGGCTTCGCGCGCGAGACCAGGACCAGGACGCCCGCGCCGAGCAGCGCGACCACCGACGGCTCGATGTGGACCAGCGAGTGCCCGACGAACGCGGTGAACACCGCGGCCAGCACGACGCCGGACGTGAGCAGCAACCGCGGGTCGCGGATGGCTTCGCGCTCGTTGAGCTTCATGATGTCGGCGACGCGGGCCGGGTCGGCGGTGAACGAGTCGCGGAACAGCCGGGGCAGCACGAGGGCGAACACGATGACCTCGAGCAACACGATCGGGCCCATGTTGACCAGGAAGTCGTTGAAGCTCAGCCCGGCGCGGCTGCCGATGATGATGTTCGGCGGGTCGCCGATCAGCGTCCCCGCGCCGCCGATGTTGGACGCGAACACCTCGGCGATGAGGAACGGCGCCGGCTTGACGTCGAGCCGGTCGCAGACCAGCAGCGTCACCGGGGCCATCAGCAGCACGGTGGTCACGTTGTCCAGGAACGCCGACGCGGTGGCGGTGATCAGGACGAGCAGGACCAGCACCCGCAGCGGTGATCCCTTGGCGCGCTTGGCGGCCCAGATGGCGGTGAACTCGAAGACGCCCGTCTTGCGCAGCACCCCGACGATGATCATCATGCCGAGCAGCAGGAAGACGACGTCCCAGTCGACGCCGGTCTCGTGGGAGAAGAACGCGTCCTCCGAGCCGACGACCCCGAAGGCGAGCACGACGCCGGCGCCGGCGAGGGCGGCGACCATCTTGGGGATCTTCTCGGTGGCGATGAAGACGTAGGCAACAACGAACACCACGACCGCGACGACCGTGCTCATGCCGGCACCGTCGGATCCAGCACCAGGTTCTCCCGTCCACGTCGTCTCGACCCGCTCCCCGGCGGGGCGGGTTGTGCCGACCAGACTTCCCGGCGCTCCGCGGGTAAACATGCCTCATCGGCCGCGTCGAGGCAAACCGGCACCCGGCGAACCCCGACCGGAGGCTCGAATGGGATACGCCATCCTGGTAGAAGACCTGCGCATGCGGTACCGCGGCGCGCCGGCGGACGCGGTCGACGGCGTCTCGTTCTCGGTGGCGCCGGGCGAGGTTTTCGGTTCCTCGGGCCGAACGGCGCGGGAAAGTCCACCACGCAACGGATCCTGACCCGGCTGCTGCGCGGCCACCGCGGCCGCGCCGACGTCCTGGGCCGCGCGGTCGAGCGCTGGGGGCCGGACTTCTACGAGCACGTCGGCGTCGGGTTCGAGCTGCCGGCGCACTTCTCGAAGCTGACGGCGCGGGAGAACCTCGCCGCGTTCGCCGGGTTGTTCGCCGGGCCGGTGGACAAGCCCGCGCGCCTGCTCGAACTGGTGGACCTCGCCGACGCCGCGGACCGGCCGGTCGCCGAGTTCTCCAAGGGCATGCAGATGCGGCTCCACCTGGCGCGGGCGCTGGTGAACCGGCCCCGGGTGCTGTTCCTCGACGAGCCCACCTCGGGGCTGGACCCGGTGCACGCCGCCGCGGTGCGCCGGTTGATCCGCGACCAGGCCGCCCAGGGACGGGCGGTGTTCCTGACGACGCACGACATGGCCACCGCCGACCAGGTGTGCGACCGGGTCGCGTTCGTCGCCGACGGCCGCATCGCGGCGATCGACTCGCCGCGAGGATTCCGGCTGGCGCATGGAAAGCCCACCGCGATCGTCGAGTACCGCGACGAGGACGTCGTGCGGCGCAAGGAGTCCCCGCTGGCGGACCTCGGGCGGGACGGGACGTTCGCCGAGCTGCTGCGCGCGGGCTCCGTCGAGACCGTCCACACCCGCGAAGCGTCGCTGGACGAGGTCTTCGCCGCCGTCACCGGCGCGCGGCTGTGACCCGGACGGCCGCCGCGGCGCGGCTGGAGCTGCGGATCGAGCGGCGCTATCGGATCACGCTCGTCGCGGCGGTGACGACGATGTTGTGGACCGGCATGCTGCTGGCGCCGACCTCGATCGTCGCGACGGCCGCGTACCTGATCGCTGCGATCGCCGCCGCGGTGGCCTTGCTCACGGTCCTGGCGGGCGCGCTGCTGCCGCGGCGGACCGTCGGCCGGCTCAGCGGGCAGTGACGGGCGAATCGGCGGACGGCGGGCCCCGGATGCGGGAGGATGGCCGGCATGACCCTGCCTGCTCTCCCCGAAGAGTCCTTCCGGCGCGTGCTCTGCGTGGTCGCGCACCCCGACGACATGGAGTACGGCACGTCCGCGGCCGTCGCCCGGTGGACCGCGCGGGGCGTCGAGGTCGGTTATCTGCTGCTTACCCGCGGCGAAGCCGGCATGCCGAACCCGCCCGAGGAGACGGCTCGCCTGCGGGTCGCCGAGCAGCGGGCCGCCTGCGACGCCGTCGGCGTCGAGCACCTGACCGTCCTCGAGCACCCGGACGGTGTGCTCGTCTACGGCCTCGACCTGCGCCGCGACATCTGCCGGGAGATCCGGCGGTTCCAGCCCGACGTCGTGTTCGGCAGCGCGTTCGACGTCGAGACGCCCTACGGCTTCGACCAGGCCGACCACCGCGCGGCCGGCCTCGCGACGCTCGACGCGATCCGGGACGCGGGCAACCGCTGGGTCTTCCCAGAACAGATCGACGACGAAGGCCTCGAACCGCACTCCGCGCGCTGGTACCTCACGCCGGGCATGACGGACGCGACCCACGGCGTCGACGTCACCGGTGAGCCGCTGCGCCGCGGGGTCGCCTCGCTCGAGGCGCACGCCGCGTACCTGGCCGCGCTCCCGGACCACCCCGCCCCCGCGGACTTCATCCCGCAGTTCACCGCCATGAGCGGCAAGGCCATGGGTGTCGAGCACGCCGTCCTGTTCCGCGCCCACGATCTGCAGGCACCGCCGGAACTCTGAATCCTTTCGCGCCGCCGGCGTCTCTCATGGGGTGACAGCAACGCCGGAGGGAGAAGCAACGTGGGTCGAGGCTGGGCGAGTGAGCAGGTCGTCAAGGCCGCGCAGGACGGCGACCTGGAGTCGCTCACCGCGGTGGTGCGGGACGCGCACCCGCACGTGCGCCGGTTCGCCGAACACCTCTGCGCGTCGCCGCAGGATGCCGAGGACGCGGCACAGGAGGCGCTGATCGTCCTCTATCGCAAGATCGGCACCTTGCGGGCTTCGGCGGCGCTGGCGTCGTGGATGTTCCGGATCGTCCGGAACGAGTGCCTGCGCCGTGTCCGGCGCGCGCTCGACCACGACGGCGCGGCCGGCGTCGACCTCGCGGCGTCGGCCGAAGACGAGGTCCTCAAGCGCCTGGAAGCCGAGCGGGTCGCGGAGCTGATCCGGGCCTTGCCCGAGGTCACGCGCCGCGTGCTGATCATGCGCGACGTGCTGGGTTACCCGGGACGCGCGGTCGCCGACGCGCTCGGCCTGAGCACGCCGGCGATGAAGTCCCACCTGCACCGGGCGCGGACCACGCTCCGGCTGAGCCTGCGCGGCGCTGCTGCCTGATCACCCCGCCAGCCAGAAGGGAAGTTCCACATGTTCGAAACCGGATCGGCCGCGCCCGCGATGGTGCTGGAAGACACCACCGGGCAGGACGTCCGCATCCCCGACCACCAGGGCGCGGTGCTGCTCTACTTCATGCGGTCGACGTCGTGCCCGATCTGCAACCGGCACGTCCAGGACCTCGTCAGCACCGCTGCCGGCGTCCGGGTCCTGATCGCGGTTCCGGAGGACCGGGAGAAGGCGGCCGCGTGGAAGGCGAAGCGCGGGATCCCGTTTCCCGTGCTCACCGGCCGCCGCGACAGCCCGCACGAGATGATCGGGCTGAGCCGGAAGGTCTTCGGTTCGATGCAGCAGTCGGGCAGCGTCCTGATCGACGCCGACGGCGTGATCCGCCACGCGCACGGCGCTACTCTGCCCACGAACAGCTACGACAAGAAGGGCATCATCGCGGCCATCGCCGCGCTCCACGCCCCGGCGTGACTCAGGCTCGCACCGTCACGGGGAACTTCGCCGGCCCGCGGAGGTTGATGCGGCCGTTCCACTCCAGCTCGCCCGCGAAGCCCAGCTTCGGGAACCGCCGTACCAACCGGCTCACCGCGACCTGACCCTCCAACCGCGCCAACGTCGCCCCCAGGCAATGGTGGGGGCCCGCGCCGAACGAAACCTGGTGACGCGCTTCCGGCCGGTCCAGGCGCAGCTCCGAAGCGTCCGGGCCGAAGAACCTCTCGTCGCGGTTCGCCGAGCCCAAGCACGCCAGCACGAACGTGCCCGCCGGGATTTCGCGGCCCGCCACCGTGTGCGGCGCCGTCGTGATCCGGCGGGTCTGCTGGACCGGTGAGTCGTACCGCAGGAACTCCTCCACCGCGTTCGCCGCCAGATCCGGCCGCGAGCGCAGCAACTCCAGCTGGGAAGGGTTGCGAAGCAACGCGTTGACGCCGTTCGCGATCAGGTTGACCGTGGTTTCGTGGCCCGCCACGTACAGCAGCACCACTTGGGCCACCAGCTCGTCGCCGTCGAGGACGTGGCCGTCGTGTTCCGCCGCGATCAGGGCCGTCAGCAGGTCTTCCGCCGGGTGGGCCCGTTTCCAGGCGATCACCTCGCGGGTGATGGCCGTCAGTTCCGCGTCCGCCGCCGCGATCGCGCGGGCCGTTTCCTCGTCGGCGACGATTTCCAGGGAACGGACCAGCGTGCCGCTCAGCTCGCGGATGCGGGAATGGTCCGTCGGGGGCATGCCCAGCATTTCGGAGATCACCGCGAACGGGAGCGGGAACGCCAGCTCCTCGACCAGATCGCACGTCCCCTTTTCGGCCATGCGGTCCAGCGCCGCGTCCACGAGGCCGACGATCTTCGGCTCCAGCGCGGCGATCGCGCGGCGGGTGAACACCTTCGTCACCAGGGAGCGCAGGCGCGTGTGGTCGGGCGGGTCGCGGTCGAGCATCGACCGGTTGAGCGCGCCCGCGTCCTCGTCGGCGGCGAAGAACTCGAACGGGGATTCCGCCAGGTTGGCGATGTCCACGGACAGCCCCGCGCGCAGCAGCGCCGAGACGTCTTCGTAGCGCGAGACGAACCAGAACCCCAGCGGGTGGTCCTGCACCGGGTCTTCGTCGCGCAGCACCTTGTACTGCTCGTAGGGGTTCTCGAAGAACCCGGGCGCGAACGGGTTGAAGAGGAGCTCGTCGGTGTTCGTCATGGCCTACCCCCGTACCTACACCGTGTCGGTGACATACACAGTGTATGTCCTATGCTTTGCGCATGTCGACTGTCAAGAGCCGGCGGGAGCAGTACTCCGAGGCCACCCGGGCCGCCCTGCTGGCCGCGGCCACCCGCCGGTTCGCCGAAAACGGCTTCGCCGGTACGGCGTTGGAAGACATCGCCGCCGACATCCAGGCCACGCGCGGCGCGATCTACCACCACTTCGCCAACAAGACCGCGTTGTTCGAAGCCGTTTTCGAGGAACTCGAGACCGGCGCGATGGAACTGTCCGCGAACGCGGCGGCGCGGGCGGATGACCCGTGGTCGGCGGCGTTCGCGGCCCTCGACGTCTTCCTCGACCGCTGCTGCGACCCCGTGTACGGCAAGCTCGTCTGGCAGGAAGCGCCGCTCGCCCTCGGCTGGGTGCGCTGGCAGGCGGCCGAGGAGCAGTACGCGTACGGGCTCGTCGAGCAGTTGATCAAGGCTCTCGTCGACGGCGGCGACATCGACGACCAGCCGCTCGAGACCACGACCCGGCTGGTGTTCGGCATGCTCGGCACCGCCGGGATGGCGCTGGCGGAAGCGGCGGATTCGGACAAATCGCGGCTTAAATCCGAGTATGCGGCGGTCATCGGGAGGATGGCTTCGGGATTGCGGCCCAGCGTCACGTGAATCGTGGCCTGCGGCTTTCCCTGGCACCGTTTTTTTCGGTTTTCTGACCCATTCGAGATAACAGGGACACCCTGAGTAGCACTTGTGAGGTCCGTGTAGGCTCCGGTCTCGCTTGACCGGGTGATCACTCACTCGAATCGGTAGCCGCCTGCGGGGGTGGATGGCTGCTTACGTCGTGGTTCGGGCTCGGATAGGAGATTTATGCAGGTCAGGTCCACTCTCGTGCGTGGCGGGATCGCGGCTGTCGCCGCGGCCGCCGCCGTCGTGATCAGCTCGCCGGCCGCTCTCGCCGACGACGGTGCCGCACGTGGCCGGGTCGTCGCGGACGACAGCGGCCACGCCAAGGCCACCGTCGGCTACACGCTCAACCTCGGCGGCGAACGCCGCGTCACCGCCGAGCTGTTCGACATGAAGCTGTCCAACGGCAGCACGTTGAAGCTCTACTGCGTGCAGGTCACGGTCAGCCTGCGCACCGACGTCGACATGGTCGAGCGGCCGTGGAGCAAGTACCCCACCAAGCCGAAGACGTCGTTCAACGAGAACAGCGACAAGATCAACTGGGTGCTGCACAACGGTTACCCGGGCACCGGCCTCGACGCGCTGGGCAAGGCGCTGAAGAAGGCCGGCGTCGAGACCCACGACGGGGTTTCCGAACGCGAGGCCATCGCCGCGACGCAGGCCGCCGTGTGGCACTTCAGCGACGGCGTGAACCTGGACGCCACCAAGCCGCTGGCCGACGAGAAGGACGCCGGTGCCAACGCCGACGTCGCCGCGCTCTACGCCTACTTCACCGGTGACCAGAACAAGGGCATCGGCGAGCAGCCGAAGCCGACCCTGAACATCGCCGCGGACAAGACCGAAGGCGCGGCCGGCGGCAAGATCGGCCCGTTCAGCGTTGCCACCAGCGGGGACATCACCTCGCTGACCAGCCAGCTGCCCGAGGGTGTCAAGATCACCGACGCCGACGGCAAGGAGCTGAAGAACTCCGACGTCAAGGACGGCAGCAAGCTGTACGTCGACGTCCCGGCGGGCACCAAGCCGGGCAAGGGCGGCTTCACGCTCAAGGCCACCGGCGAGCTGGACACCGGCCGCCTGTTCGTCGCCGAGAACTACGACAGCACCCCGGCGCAGTCGCTGATCGTCGCCGACTCGGAGAAGACCGAGGTAACCGCGAACGCGGCCGCCAGCTGGACCGAGGCCGGCGCCCCGACCACGGCGCCGAGCACCCCGGCCGGCTCGAACGGCGGTGGCGGCGACCTGGCCAACACCGGTGTCGACGCCGCGGTTCCGTTCGCCGTCGGCGGCCTGCTGCTCGGTGGCGGCGCGCTGATGCTGCTGGTGAACCGCCGGCGCAGCCGCGCGTAAGCAAGCTCGACGAGACGGGGCCGGTCCACTGTGGACCGGCCCCGTTTTCGTGTCCGGATACCGACCATCGGATTGCGATCATCGGGGCAAACCGGGCGAATCGACCGGTAATTGGTCTAGACTTTTCGGCATGCGTGGGACGACCGTTCCGCCCGGGACGCCCTGTCCGCCACCGCGGGCGGGGGAGCTCCCGATGCATCGGCTCGAGGTGCCCGCCCCGCACGCGCCGCCGTTCGCCGCCGGGACGTTCGACGAGATCGGGCCGCTGTCGCGCGCGGAGTTCCCGCACCGGCACACCTTCCACGAGCTCGTCCACGTCACCGGCGGCACCGGCGCGCACGTCGTCGACCTCACGCGCCGCCCGCTGCGGCCGCCGCACCTGGGCGTCATCGCGCCCGGGCAGGTGCACCAGTGGGCCGGCGCGCGCGGCCTGACCGGTCACGTCGTCCTGTTCACCGACGACTTCCTCCTCGACCACCCGGCCGACCGCGACCTGCTGCGGCGGCTGAGCGAACAGCCGTGGCCGCGGCTGGACGAGCACGCCGACGCCGTCGTCACGCGGCTGATCGCCGATCTGGTGGAGGAACACCGCCACGGCGAGGAGTCCGTGCTGCGGGCGCTGCTGCACGTCCTGGTCGCACGCGCCGGACGGCTGCTGGGGACGCCGCCGCCCGCGCCCGCCAAGGCGATCGCCGCGGAGTTCACCCGGCTCGCCGGCCGCCCCGACCTCGGGCTGTGGTCGGTGTCGGCGCACGCCGAACGCATCGGCGTCACCCCGGGACACCTCACCGAGGCCGTGAAGGCCGCGACCGGCCGGACCGCCGCGCAGCTCCTGCGCGAGGCGCGGACCCGGGAGGCGCAACGGTTCCTGCTCCGCACGGACCTCACCGTGCGGCAGGTCGCGAGCCGCGTCGGGTTCGCCGACCCGGCCTACTTCTGCCGTTTCTTCCGCCGCGAAACCGGGCTGAGCCCGGGCGACTTCCGCCGTGACGCGGGAAATCACCACGACTGACCGGTCCAGTCCATCGTCGCGGGCCCGGTGCGCTGCCTACGTTCGAGGGGATCCCCCGACGCCCCCACGAGGAGCAGGCATGGACGAAGACAGCAAGCTCAGCCGCAAGACGGTGCTGCGCGCGGCGCTCGCGGCGGGCGTCGCCGCGCCGGTCGCGCTGATCGGCGGCCCCGCGCTCGCCCGCACCACCGTCGCGGGCGGCCAGGTCCCCGAACTGACGCCGGCGTGCCACGACGGCGACGAGCCGACGATCGAGCAGACCGAAGGCCCGTACTTCAAGCCGAACTCGCCGGAACGGACCGACCTGGTCACGCCCGGCACCCCGGGCACGCGCCTCACCGTGTCGGGCTACGTCTTCGGGCGCGCCTGCCTGCCGGTGAGCCGCGCGCTGCTGGACTTCTGGCAGGCCGACGTCAACGGCGCGTACGACAACACCGGCTACACCTTCCGCGGGCACCAGTACACCGACGCCCAGGGCGCGTTCCGGCTCTCGACGATCGTGCCCGGTCTCTACCCCGGCCGCACCCGGCACATCCACGTCAAGGTCCAGGCGCCCGGCCGGCCGATCCTCACCACCCAGCTGTACTTCCCCAACGAGCCGCGCAACAACACCGACACGATCTTCGACGCGCGGCTGCTGATGACCGTGCGCGACAACGGCTCCGCGAAGGAAGGCGCCTTCGACTTCGTGCTGAACGTCCCGCAGACGCCGACGTCGACGCCGCCGACGTCGAACCCGCCGACCTCGACCCCGCCCGGGGGCACCACCTGGGCGGTGGGCACCGGCTACGCGGCCGGCGCCCGGGTCACCTACGGCGGCCGGGGCTACGTGTGCTTGCAGGGGCACACCGCCCAGCCGGGCTGGGAACCCCCGGCCGTCCCCGCGCTGTGGCGGGCGGAGTGACCCGATGAGCGGGCGGGTCCCGGTCTGCACCCCGGGACCCGCCCGGTTTCCGCACGATTGGCGTCGTGCCGGCCCCGATCGGCCTGCGACATTCGCGGCATGACGGATTCGCGACCGTGGCTGCGGCGCTTCCACCCGGCGTCCCCCGGCGCGCCGCGCCTCGTGCTGTTCCCGCACGCCGGCGGGTCGGCGAGCTGCTTCCACGCGGCGTCGGCGGCACTGGCCCCCGCGGTCGACGTGCTGGCCGTGCAGTACCCGGGCCGGCAGGACCGCCACGCCGAGCCCCTGGTGGACGACCTGCTCGTGCTCGCCGACCGGCTGGCCGGCGTGCTCGCCGCCGAGGTCGCCGGGCCGGTGGTGTTCTTCGGGCACAGCATGGGCGCGAGCCTGGCGTTCGAGGTCGCGCGGCGGCTCGGACCCCGGGTGCGCGGCTTGGTCGTGTCCGCGCGCCGGGCCCCGTCGGCGCCCCGCGCGGCGCGGGTGCACGAGGGGGGAGACGACGCGCTGCTCGCCGACGTCCGGCGGCTGGGCGGCACCGACACGCGGGTGCTCGAGCACCCCCAGCTGGTCCGCATGGTGCTGCCGGTGCTGCGCAACGACTACCGGGCCGCGGAGACGTATCGCTACCTGCCCGGCCCCGACGTGAGCTGCCCGGTTCTCGCGCTCGTCGGCGACCGCGACCCGAAGGTGCCGGAGGCCGAGGCGCGGCGGTGGGCAGCGCACACGACCGGCGAGTTCGAGCTGAAGACGTTCCCGGGCGGGCACTTCTACGTGAACGACCACCGCGCGGCGGTGGGCGAACTGCTCGGCGAGCGGCGCACCCGCTGGACGGGTGAGCCGCTCGCGTCAGGTCAGCAGTAGAGGTTGGCGCCGGGGTCGACGCCGAGGATCGACGTGATCTGGCGGTACTTGTCGACGCGGCTCTGCACCTGGGCGGGGTTGCCGCCGTTGCACTCGATCGAGCCGTTGATGCTGCGGATGGTCTCGCCGAAGCCGCGGCCGTTCACCATGGCGTTGTGCGGGGTCATGGTGCCGGGGCCGGTCTGGGTGTTCCAGTACCAGAGGCCGGTCTTCCAGGCGACGGCCGCGTTCTGCTCGACCTGCCACGGGTTGCCGAGCAGGTCGATGCCCAGTGCGTCACCCGCGGCCTTGTAGTTGAAGTTCCAGCTGAGCTGGATCGGGCCGCGGCCGTAGTAGGCGGCCTGGCCGGCCGGGCAGCCGTAGGACTGGCTCCAGTCGCAGTAGTGCGGGTAGTTGGCCGTGTTCTGCTCGACGATGTAGACGAGGCCGCCGGTTTCGTGGTTGACGTTCGCGAGGAACGCGGCGGCTTCCTGCTTCTTCACGGTGTCGCTGCCGGTGTTCGCGAAGCCGGGGTAAGCCGACAGGGCCGCGGTCAGGCCGCTGTAGGTGTAGAAGGAGTTGCGGCCGGGGAAGATCTGGTTGAACTGCGCTTCGCTGATGACGAACGCGCCGGGGTTGCCCGGGTTGCCGGGGTCCGTGCCGCCGCCGCAGCTGAAGGGCTCCCAGTACCAGGTGCTGATGACGGGGTCGTAGCCCGGGTTGGCGNCTGCCGGTGTTCGCGAAGCCGGGGTAAGCCGACAGGGCCGCGGTCAGGCCGCTGTAGGTGTAGAAGGAGTTGCGGCCGGGGAAGATCTGGTTGAACTGCGCTTCGCTGATGACGAACGCGCCGGGGTTGCCCGGGTTGCCGGGGTCCGTGCCGCCGCCGCAGCTGAAGGGCTCCCAGTACCAGGTGCTGATGACGGGGTCGTAGCCCGGGTTGGCGTTCTTGGCGCGGTAGTAGCCGCCGTTGGTGTAGCGCACGATCGCGCCGACGTCGTACCACTGGCCGGCCACCCAGTTCGGGTAGCTGCAGGTGGTCCCGCCGCCGCCGTCGCAGCTGTAGGGCTCCCAGTACCAGGTGCTGATGACGGGGTCGTAGCCCGGGTTGGCGTTCTTGGCGCGGTAGTAGCCGCCGTTGGTGTAGCGCACGATCGCGCCGACGTCGTACCACTGGCCGGCCACCCAGTTCGGGTAGCTGCAGGTGGTCCCGCCGCCGCCGTCGCAGCTGTAGGGCTCCCAGTACCAGGTGCTGATGACGGGGTCGTAGCCCGGGTTGGCGTTCTTGGCGCGGTAGTAGCCGCCGTTGGTGTAGCGCACGATCGCGCCGACGTCGTACCACTGGCCGGCCACCCAGTTCGGGTAGCTGCAGGTGGTCCCGCCGCCGCCGTCGCAGCTGTAGGGCTCCCAGTACCAGGTGCTGATGACGGGGTCGTAGCCCGGGTTGGCGTTCTTGGCGCGGTAGTAGCCGCCGTTGGTGTAGCGCACGACGGCGCCCACGTCGTACCACTGGCCGGCGACCCAGTTGGGCGCGCTGCAGGCGGCGGCCGCGGCCTGCGGGGCCTGGCCGGTGGCGGCGGGCACGCCGAACACGAGCCCGGCGACGGCGGCGAATGCGGAGAGGATCGCGGCAAGACGTCTTCTCAAGACTGGCTCACTCCTTCGGCCACGACGGAGTCCGGACGCGGGGGCGCCCGGTGTCGGAGGGGGTGTGCTCATCCGGCCGAGACGAGGGTGACACCGGTCACTAGAACAGATTGGTCTAGTCCAGTCAAGGATTCTGGCGGGTCGGGCAACGGGTGTGCGCGAACGACTCCGGAGTTGAACCGCGCGTCGGCCGTGGCTCTCCGTGACGATCGATCGATCGGGGGCGGGCAATCGGCCCAGTCGGTCCTATGTGGACTCGGCGCGCCCGAGGTGGTCGAGCATCGTGCGGACGGCCTCGAACTCCCGGACCTCCTGGCGGCAGTCCTGGCACGCGGCGATGTGCCGCTCCACCCGCGCCGCGTCGGCGGCCTCGAGCAACCCCAGGCTGTACGCCCCGAGGTCGGTCCGGTCGTACCGGGCCATGGATCGCGTCTCCGTTTCCGCGTCCCGCAAGGGAACGCCCGCACTACCGGACGTCTCCAGAGTCCTGGCCCGTACGCCGCACCGGCGACCTTCTCCCGTTTTCCACCCGATCGGCCGACAACTTGCGGCGGCGAACAGCCCATGTGAGTGAAAGCGAGCGGTCACGATACTCACCGGTCCGGACACGGAAAGGATTTCCGCGACCAATTTCCGCGATTCCGCGTCATGGCCCCGGGACGGGCTCGTCGGTTCAGCGTCGGACCGGAATTTTCCGGCTTCGACCTGGGCGAAGGCGATCCGGAACGAGGAGAGCGAGAGCGATGACCGTACGGAGCCACCGGGCGGACGACGTCGTGAACGAGGTCGGGGTGTGGCTGGCCGGGGAGTTCGCGGGGCGGCTTCCCGCCGGGGAGATCGACCGCGTCGTCAAACTGACGCGGCTCGACCTCGAAGGCAGCATCGCGTCGGAGGAGCTGGGGGAGATGCTCCACCGGCTGGGGCGGGCCCGCCTGCAGCGGATCCTGGAACTGGCTCCGGCCACCCGGGTGCGCATCCCCCAAGCGCGCTGAGCGCGCACTTTCACGTGAAAGTGCGGGGTCCTGGTGGGACCTTTCACGTGAAAGTGCGGGGTCAGCGGGAGGCGGCCGCCTTGATGGTGCGCAGGACCGGCGCCGTCTCCAGCGTGTGGACCGCCTCGAGCGCGCCCAGCCTGCGGGTCAGGTAGTGGTGCAGCCCGGCCGCGTCCGGGCAGAGCGCGTGCGCGACCAGGTTGGCCGGCCCGGTCGTCGCCGCGACGAGCGCCAGTTCCGGGTGGCCGGCCAGCTCCCGGGCGACGGCGTCGAGGTGCGCGGGCGCGACCGACATCCAGAGCAGCGCGTGGGTGGTCGCGCCGAGCGCGGCGGTGTCGACCTCCAGGTCGAAGAACACCGTGCCGCCCGCCTGGAGGTCGGCCAGCCGGCGCGCGACGGTCGCCGCGGACCAGCCGGTGGCCGCCGCCAGCTCGGCCAGGCTCGCCCGGCCATCGCGCTGCAGCGCCGCCATCAGCAGGTCGTCGTCCCCGGTCAGCGGCTTGCCCTCGCCCGAGACGACCGGGGTCAGCGCGGCGATCTGCTCGGCGTCGAGGGCGTTCGCGCGCCCGAGCCACGCGGTCGGGCCGCCGAAGTAGCGGTGCAGCAGCTGGTGCGCCGACACCGCCGTGATGCTCGCGGAGCGCGGGACGTCCCGCAGCAGCAGCGGATGGTCGCTCGCCGCCGGGGTGTGCACGTTGACGCAGATTTCCGTGCCGCCCGAGACGAGCTTGACCCACGCCGTGTCGGCGCGCCGCGCGAGGGCGAGCGCGACGTCGCGCGCGGTGTTCGGCGTCGCGGTCAGCCGGACCATCCACTCGGCCTGTCCGGCGCGTTGCGGGTCCGGCAGTCCGACGACGCGAAGCGACGCTTCGGCGCGTAGCCGGCGATAGCGGCGCGCCACTGTCTGCGTCGAGACACCGAGTACTTCGCCGATCTTCGTGAACGGCGCGCGGCCGTCGAGGTGCAACGCGTGGATGAGCGCGCGGTCGACGTCGTCCAGTGCCGTGGTCATATCCCTCATCAAAGCGCAACGCGTGGAAGAAATCAGCAAGATCACCCCAGGAAGTGGAAGCTCGGACGATGAAGTAGCCATGGTCGGTGATGACCGAAAGGGGGCACCTCTTGCCGACCACGACCCGCTACCGGCACCGCTGGGCCGCACTGGCCGTGCTGCTCACGGCCGAAGCCATGAACCTGCTCGACGCGACGATCGTCCAGGTCGCCGGCCCGGTGATCCACGCCGAGCTGCCCGGCCCGGCCGCCGAAATCCCGTGGTTCTCCGCGGCCTACACGCTGCCGTTCGCGGTCCTGCTGATCACCGGCGGCCGCCTCGGGGACGTGTTCGGCCGCGCCCGGGTGTTCAAGGCCGGCGTGACGGGGTTCGTGCTCGCGTCGCTCGCCTGCGCGGCCGCGCCGGACGCCGGTCTCCTCATCGGTGCCAGAGCGGTGCAGGGAGCGGCGGCGGCGCTGGTCATCCCGCAGACCATCGGGCTCATCCGCGCGCTGTTCGAGGGCGACGAGCGCGCGAAGGCACTCGGCACGATCGGCCCGGTGATGGGCCTGTCCGCGGTCACCGGCCCGCTGCTCGGGGGACTCTTGACGCACGCCGTCTCGTGGCGCGCGGCGTTCCTGGTGAACGTCCCGCTCGGCCTGGCGGTCCTGCTCGCCGCGCGGTTCCTGCGCGAGGACAAGGCCGCGACGCGCCCGAAGCTCGACCTCGCCGGCACGCTGCTCGTCGTCATCGGGACCGGACTCGTCGTCTATCCGCTGATCAGCCCGGCCGGGACGAACTGGTGGCTGCTCGCCGCCGGTGCCGTGGTGCTCGGCGCGTTCGCGGCGCACCAGCGCCGCACGTCCGCGCCGCTGGTCGAGCCGAGCCTGTTCGCCAACCGCGGGTTCCCGTCGGCGCTCGCCGGGTCGCTGCTGTTCTTCGCGGTGATGACCGGGCTGATGCAGGTCGTCCCCATGCAGCTGCAGCTCGGCGAAGGAGCCGACGTCCGACCGCGGGTCTGACGCTCTTGCCGCTTTCGGCCGGGCTCGCGGTGGCGTCGTGGTTCGCGGGCAGCCGGCTGGTGCCGAAGTTCGGCGCGCGCGTGATGTTCGCCGGACTGGCCCTGCTGCTGACCGGGATCCTCGGCGTCGCGGGGGGCGTTCCCGGCGCGCTCGCGGTGTGCGGTCTCGGCATGGGGACGTTCACGGTCCCGTTCTTCACCGCCGCGCTGAACCACGTCCGGCCGCACGAGACGGGCTCGGCCGCCGGGCTGCTCAACGCCGTGCAGCAGCTGGGCGGGACACTCGGCGTCGCGCTGCTCGGCGGGCTCTACCTCAGCAGCGGCAGCGCGGCCACGGCGTTCGGCGTCGCCGCCGGACTGACCGTGGCCGCCGCCATCGCTGTCATCCCCCTCAGTAGTCGTCGCGGCCGGTGAACTGCTGCTCCAGCAGCTCCGCCGCGCCCGCCACCAGCTCCAGGGGGTCGATGAACTCGTTGATGTCGAGGTTGATCAGCGGCAGCGAGTGGCGCAGCACGAGGTGGTCGCCCATCACCGCGAGCCCGCCCACGACGGTCGAGTTGCCGACCTCGGTCAGCACGTCGAGGAGGTCGACTTCGTCGTGGCGGGCGAACGGCGTCGCGATCTGGACCCAGTCCTCGCGCTGGTCGAGGATCTCGCGGGCGATCACCATGATCTGGGCGCGCTGCTCGGTGTCGGGCTCGTCGCCGAAGATCAGCCGGATGCGGATCTCGTCGGGAACGTCGCGCACCACCCGGTACTCCTGCCTGATGTACGCGACCAGGTCGCCCCACTCGGCCATCAGGCGGCCCCGATCCGGTCGAGGTCGGCCAGGACGTCCGCCGGCAGTTCGAGCGAAGCCGCGGCGAGGTTCTCGCGCAGGTGCTCCAGCGACGACGTCCCGGGGATGAGCAGCATCGACGGCGATCGCTGCAGCAGCCACGCGAGCGCGACCTGCATCGGCGTCGCGCCGACACGGGCGGCGCAGTCGTCGAGGATCCCGGACTGCAGCGGGCTGAAGCCGCCGAGCGGGAAGTACGGCACGAAGGCAATACCCTCCGCGGCGCACTTGTCGACGAGGTCGTCGTTCTCGCGGTGCGCCAGGTTGTACTGGTTCTGCACGCAGACGACGGGCGCGATCGCCTGCGCTTCGTCGAGTTGCTCCGCGGTGACGTGGCTGACGCCGAGGTGCTTGATCAGCCCTTGCCGCCGCAGGTCGGCGAGCACGCCGAACGGCTCGGCGAGCGACATCGGCACGGGGTAGTCGCCGGCCGCGTTGCTCAACCGCAGGTTCACCACGTCGATGGCGTCGACGCCGAGGTTCCGGAGGTTGTCGTGCACGGCCCGGGTCAGCTCGTCAGCGGACAACGCGGGCGGCCATGCCTTGTCCGGCGTCCGCCGCGCGCCGACCTTCGTCACGATCGTCAGCGACTCCGGATACGGGTGGAGGGCTTCCTTGATCACCGCGTTCACGGTGTGCGGCCCGTAGTAGTCGCTGGTGTCGATGTGGGTGACGCCGCTTTCGACGGCCTCGCGCAGCACGGCGACCGCGGTGTCGTGGTCACGCGGCGGACCCCAGACACCGGGGCCCGCCAGCTGCATGGCCCCGTACCCCATCCGGGTCACGGGGACCTCCCCGCCGAGGCTGAAAGTGCCGCCCAGGTTTGCCATTCCGCTCCTCAGGTAGGTGGCGTTCCGCCGAGGAGTCTAGGGAGGATCAGCCGCACGCGCCCTTGCTTCGCAGCACCCGCGTCACCGACTCCTGCACGCGCTCTTTCGGCAGCTCTCCGGTTTGCGCGGCCTTGACCAGCCGGTCCAGCACCTCGTTCACCCGGCCGCCGGACGACCACAGGGCCTCGTCCGCGCCGGCCTGCAGCGCCTTCAGCACGGCGTCCGGCAGCGAGTACTGGGCCGTGATCGCCTTCATCGCGCCGAGGTCGTCGGTCAGGACCAGACCGGTGAAGCCGAACTCGGTGCGCAGCAGCCGGTACGCCGCCGGCGAGATCGACGCCGGGACACCGCCGGTTAGGTCGGGCACGTCGAGGTGGCCGACCATGACCGCGACCGGCCCGTAGTCCGCGATGCGCTGGTACGGCACCAGGTCCACCGCCCGCAGCTGCGCGAGCGGCGGGGTCACGACCGTGCCCTTGTGCGAGTCGCCCGAACCGTGGCCGTGGCCGGGGAAGTGCTTGAGCACCGGCTGGACGCCGCCGTCGCGCAGGCCCGCCGCGAACGCCGCGGCGTACGTCTTCACGCGGTTCGGGTCGGGGCTGAAGGAGCGGTCGCCGATGACGTCGTCGTCCGGGGCGTCGGTGACGTCGGTGTCCGGCGCGAAGTCGACCGTCACGCCGCGGGCACGCAGCCGGCGGCCGCGGTCGGCGGCGAGCGCGCGGACCTCGGCCGGCGACTTCGTTGCGGCGAGCTGCCGGGCGGACGGGATGTCGCCGTCGAGGTCGTCGATGCGCTGGACGCGGCCGCCCTCTTCGTCGACCGACACCGCCACCGGCAGCTGGGCCGCGGCCTGGACGGCGTCCAGGGAACGATCTTTCAACAACGCTGTTGCGTTACCGCCGACGAAGATCCCGCCGACCTGGTTGTCGCGCACCAGCGACACCGTGGCGCCCGGGTTGTCGCCGGACACCCCGACGACGACCAGCTGCGCCACCTGACGGCGCAGGTCCAGGCTGTTCACCAGCGACGCGCAGTCACCGGGCCGGGTCAGGCTCGACGTCGGCGCCGGGGCGGCGGTCCGTGAAGACGGTGAAGACGGCGGTGGCGGAACCGGCGACCGCGGGATCGCCAACCCGGCCACGGTCTCCGATCCGCACCCGGTGACCAGGGAACACAAGGACAACGCCACCCCCACGGCGGCCAGACTTCGGCGGTTCATCGGTCCCTTCAGACGTCTGCGTGCCCCACGACCGTAGTCGACGCCCCGGCTTCACGATGTGAAGAAGGGGGTGAGGAAGGTTAGAGAATTCGTGAAGGCGGCCTCAGCAGACTGGCGCCGCAAGGACACGGACAGTGGGGAGGGGTTCGATGGACCAGGTGCGGGTGGCGGCGTGGGCGTCGGATCCGATCGCGCTCACGGGGCTGATCAACCACCTGAAGTCGCGGCCGGAGCTGCTGGTCGTGCCGCGGGCTCGGCGCGGCGAGGCGGCCGTGCTGGTGTTCGCCGTCGGGCAGGTCGACCGCGAGGTGATCGCCGCGCTGCGGGCCGCCTCCGCCGAGTCGCCCGCCGCGATCGTGCTGGTCGCCGGCCACGTCGACCCCGGGCACCTGAGCCTGCTCGCGGACTGCCACGTCTCCGCCGTGCTGCCGCGGACCGCGCTCGACCGGCTCACCGCGAGCGTGCTCGCCGCGGCGCGGGGCCGCACGACGCCGTTGCGCGACCAGGTCGAGGCCCTCGCCAACGAAGGTTCCGGGGCGGCGCTGACGCCGCGCGAGGTGGATGTGCTTCGCCTGATGGCCGAAGGCTGGGACACTGCGGAGATCGCGGGCAAGCTCTGCTACTCCGAGCGGACCGTGAAGAACGTCATCTACGCCATGACCAACCGGCTCAACCTGCGCAACCGGCCGCACGCGGTCGCCTACGCCGTGCGGGCCGGTGTGATCTGAGGAAGGCCGTTGCGCACGATCGTCCGCCGGACCGCCGTCGCGGTCGCCGCGTTGATCCCGCTCGCCGCCTGCAGCCCGAGTGACGCCGGCGGCCCGACGAAGCTCACCATCGCCACCTTCGGCGAATTCGGCTACGCGCCCCTGATCGCCGAGTACCAGAAGCTGCACCCGGACATCACGGTGCAGAACCGCGTCACCGACTTCGACACCCACCACAAGGGCCTCGCGACGCAGCTCGCCACCGGCCGTGGCGCGGCCGACGTCGTCGCGATCGAAGAGCAGTACATCCCGCAGTACCGCAAGGCGAAGGACAAGTTCGCCGACCTCGCCTCCTTCGGCGCGCGGGAGCTGGAAAAGCAGTGGGCGCCGTGGAAGTGGGCGCAGGGCACCGACGGCGCGTTCGTCCTCGGCCTCGGCACCGACATGGGCAGCCTCGCCCTCTGCTACCGGCGGGACCTCTTCCAGGCCGCCGGCCTGCCGACCGACCGCGACGAGGTCGCGAAGCTGATGCCGGACTGGGACGCCTACGCGGCCGCCGCCCAGCGGTTCACCGAGAAGACGCCGGGTGTCAAGTTCGCCGACTCCGCCGGGACCGTCTACACGGCGATGCTCAACCAGTCGCCGGAGAACTACTTCTCCGCGGCCGACGACTCCTTCATCGGCGACCGCAACCCCAGTGTGCGCACCGCCTTCTACCTCTCCGGCGGCATCGCCGCGAAGGGGCAGACGGCGGCCGCGACGACGTTCACGCAGGCGTGGAACGTCGCGATCAAGCAGGGTTCCTTCGCGACCGTCGCCTGCCCGGCGTGGATGCTCAGCCAGATCAAGGAAGCCGGCGGCGACGCGGGCAAGGGCAAGTGGGACGTCACGACCGTGCCGGGCAAGAGCGGCAACCAGGGCGGCTCGTTCCTCACCGTGCCGAAGCAGAGCGCGCACCCGAAGGAGGCGTACGAGCTCGCGAAGTGGCTGACCGCGCCCGAGCAGCAGAAGAAGCTCTTCCTCGCCGAGGGGATCCTGCCGAGCGAGCCGTCGGTGTACACGGACCCGCAGGTCGTCGCGCACACCGATCCGTACTTCGGGGACGCGCCGATCGGGCGCATCTTCGCCGCGTCGGCCGACCAGCTGCGGCCCAACTACCGCGGCCTGCGCGACGCCGACGTCCGGCCCGAGTTCGGCCGCGCGCTCGGGCGGATCGAGGACAAGACCGACGGCGTCGACCAAGCCTGGGCGGAAGCCGTCCAGCAAGCACAAGCCGCCCTGAAGTAGCGCGCGTGCTCGCTCGTCTCGACCGCAAGGCCACGCCGCTGCTGCTCGTCGCGCCCTTCTTTGTCCTGTTCCTCGTCTTCGGCGCGTTTCCCCTGCTCTACACGGCGTGGGTGTCGCTGCACGACTGGAACCTCCTGGAGGGCGACCAGGGCTACCTCGGCCTGGCGAACTACGGCGAGCTGCTGACGGATCCGAACTTCTACAACGCGCTCGCCAACACCGTCGGCATCTTCCTGCTCGCCGCCGTCCCGGAGTTCCTGCTGGCGCTGGGCATCGCGGCCCTGCTCGACCGCCCGCTGCGCGGCACGACCTGGTGGCGTACCGGGATCCTGCTGCCGAACGTCGTGTCCGTCGTGGCGATCGGGCTCGTGTTCGGGCAGCTGTTCAGCCGCGACTACGGCGTCGTCAACGAAGTGCTCGGCTGGTTCGGCGTCGCGCCGGTCAACTGGCAGGCGACGAGGTGGACGTCGCACCTCGCGGTGGCGTCGATGGTGCTCTGGCGCTGGACCGGCTACAACGCGCTGATCTACCTGGCCGCGATGCAGGCCGTGCCCGGCGACCTCTACGAAGCCGCGGCGCTGGACGGCGCTTCGCGGTGGCGGACGTTCTGGTCGATCACCGTGCCGGGCATCCGGCCCGCGATCGCCTTCACCGCGATCGCCGGCACGGTCAGCGGCCTGCAGCTGTTCGCCGAGCCGCAGCTGTTCGACGCCGGCGGGTCGGGCGGGACCGGCGGCAACGACCGGCAGTTCCAGACGCTGGCGATGTACCTGTACGAGAAGGGCTTCACGCACTTCGACGCCGGTTACGCGGCCGCGCTGACGTGGGTGCTGTTCGTGGTCTGCGCGGGGTTCGCGCTGGTCAACTACCGGCTGGTGCGCCGGTTCGTGAGGTCGGCGTGAGGCGCCCCGGCGGCTGGGTCTACGCCGTGCTGATCGGGGTGCTCGGGGCGTCGATCTTCCCGCTGTACTGGTCGTTCGTGGTGTCCACAAGGGACAACGCGGCGATCGGCGAGACGTCACCCCTGCTGGTGCCGGGCGGGCACCTGTTCGAGAACGTGCGGCGCGTCTTCGACACCGTCGACTTCTGGCTGGCGCTGGGCAACTCGCTGATCGTCGCGGGCACGGTGATGGTGTCCAACGTCGTGCTCGCGAGCCTGGCCGGGTTCGCCTTCGCGCGGCTGCGGTTCCCCGGCCGCAACACGCTGTTTCTGCTGGTCGTCGGCTCGGCGATGGTGCCGGCGCAGCTCGGTGTCATCCCGCTGTACCTGGTGGTCGGCGAGCTCGGCTGGTACGGGCGGCTCGAGGCGGTGATCGTGCCGGGGCTGCTCAGCGCGTTCAGCGTGTTCTGGATGCGGCAGGCGTGCGAGAACGCGATCGACGCCGAGCTGGTCGACGCGGCGACCGTCGACGGCTGCTCGATCCTGCGCACGTACTGGCACGTGGCCGTCCCGTCGCTGCGCCCGGCGGCCGCGGTGCTCGGGATGCTCACGTTCCTGGCGACCTGGAACGACTACTTCTGGCCGCTGGTCGTCCTCGACCCGAACGAGACACCGACCGTGCAGGTCGCGCTTTCCCAGCTCGCCAGTGGGTACTACACCGACTACGCGCTCATGCTGACGGGGGCGACCGTGGGCGTCCTGCCCGTGATCGCGCTGTTCCTGCTGCTGGGCCGCCACATCGTGCGAGGGATTCTGAGAGGGGCGCCGGTATGACCTTCCCGACGGGCTTCCTGTGGGGCGCGGCGACCGCGTCCTACCAGGTCGAAGGCGCGGTGACCGCGGACGGGCGCGGACCGTCCATCTGGGACGCTTTTTCGGCTCGCCCGGGTGCGGTGCTGGATGACGCGTCGGGCGAAGTCGCCTGCGACCACTACCACCGCTTTCCCGAGGACGTCGGGCTGCTGGCCGACCTCGGCCTGAACGCGTACCGGTTTTCGGTGGCGTGGCCGCGGGTGATGCCGGACGGGCGGACGCCGTCGAAGGCCGGGCTCGCCTTCTACGACCGGCTGGTGGACGAGCTGCTCCGCCGCGACGTCACGCCGGTTCTCACGCTGTACCACTGGGATCTGCCGCAGGCACTGGAAGACGTCGGCGGCTGGCCTTCGCGCGATACGGCGTATCGGTTCGCCGACTACGCCTCCTTCGTGCACGACGCGCTGGGGGACCGCGTCAACCAGTGGACGACGATCAACGAGCCGTTCTGCGCGGCGTTCCTGGGATACGGCAGCGGGGTGCACGCGCCGGGCGTCCAGGACCACGACACGGCGCTGGTGGCGGCGCACCACCTCCTGCTGGCGCACGGGCTGGCGACGCGGGCGTTGACGGCCCAGGCGCGACCGGGCCACGAGTTCTCGCTGGCGCTGAACTTCGCGCCGGCCCTGGCGGACGGGACGTCGCCGGCGCACGCCGAGGCGGCGCGGAAGTTCGACGGGATCCACAACCGGTTCTTCCTGGACCCGGTGCTGGGCCGCGGATATCCGCCGGACGTGGTGGCCGACGTCGAGTACCACGGCGGCCGGTTCGCCGCGTCGGTGCGCGACGGCGACACGGACACGATCGCGGCGGCGATCGACTGGCTGGGCGTGAACTACTACGCGCCGGCGCGGGTGACGCCGTTGGCCGATCCGTTGTCGCCGGGCAACTGCCCGTTGCCGGGGTTGCGCGGGTTGGACGTGCTGCCGGCTCGGCCGCCGTTGACGGCGTTCGGCTGGGAGCAGGCGCCGGGTGTTCTGACCGACTTGCTGGGGTGGCTTTCGTCGCGGTCCGGGTTGCCGTTGGTGGTGGCGGAGAACGGAGCGTCCTTTGTGGACCAGGTGGTCGGCGGCCGCGTGTTCGACGCGGCGCGGGTGAACTACTTCATGGAGCACCTCGGGGCGGTCCACGCGGCTATTCGCGCCGGTGCGGACGTGCGCGGGTACTTCGCGTGGTCGCTGCTGGACAACTTCGAGTGGGCGATGGGGTATTCGCAGCGGTTCGGTCTGGTGCACGTGGACTTCGAGACGCAGGTCCGGACGGTGAAGGACTCGGGCCGCTTCCTGGGCCGGGTGGCCAAGGCGAACGCGCTCCCGGAGTGACGCCGTGAATGACTCATTCATGTCGCCAGGCGACATGAATGAGTCATTCATGTCATCGGGCCAGCCGCTGTCGACGAACCGCGGACGCGCGACCCTAAGACCGCTGCTGCCGGAAGGCGTCGGCGACCCCCGAGCGTGACGGCGTCTCCAGCTTCCCCAGCAACCGGGCCACGTGCGCCTGCACCGTCCGGCGGGGCAACGACAGCTCGGCCGCGATGTCCGGATTGGACTTCCCGTCCGCGACCAGGCTCGCGATCCGGACCTCGATCGGCGTCAACGACTCCCACCCGTGCCCCGGCCGGATCGGGGAGAACAACGCCCCGCGGCGCACGCCCAGCCGCCGCAAGCGCGTCTCCGCCCGGCGCAAGTCCCATCGCGCGCCCAACGCCGTGTACAGCTCCGCCGCTTCCTCGAACGCCGCGTGCGCCGCGTCCAGCCGGCCCGCTCGGGCCAGCAGTACCGCCGCGTCCTCGAGTACCGTCGCCAGTTCCGGCCGGCGGCCGACCGCGCGGAAGTGCTCCGCCGTCGCCAAGACCGCCGCCGGGTCGTCCTCGATCAGCCCTCGGCACCACGACGCCGCCGCGTGGGCGCGTGCCGGGCGGCGCTCCTTGGCCGCCTCCTCCTCGCACACCGCCAACGCCCGGCGCGCCCGGTCGACCTCGTCCTGCTCCATCGCCAGCCGCACGTACGCCGGGAGCCATTGGTGGCGCAGCATCATCTGCGCGTACGTCGGGTTCAGGATCGGCTCGAGGATCGCCAGCGCGCGGACCCGGTCGCCGCGCTGTTCGGCCGCCAGCGCGTCCGCCACCAGCAGGAAGTCGAAGCTCTCGCGCTCGGCGCCGGTCGCCGGGGCGTACTCCTCCGCCGCGTCGAGGTGGGCCGCCGCCTGGGCGCGGTCGTCGCGGCGGCCCGCGATCAGCGCCGCGACGCCGTGCAGCAGCAGGGCCGCCGGGCCCGGCTCGCGCAAGCCGTAGAACGTGATCGCCGGGCCGTCCTCGGTGACCGTGTCCAGCTCGACCAGCGCCTCGTCCCAGCGGCCCTCCCAGTACCGGTGCACCGCGACCGACACCTGCAGCCCGACCGGCATCGCGTGCCGCGCCGCGACGTCGCCCGCCGCGCGCAGGGCCGCGTCCGCCTCGGCGAGCCGGTCGAGGTTCTGCAGTGTGAAGACGCGGTTGTCGAGCAGGTCGAGGTGCAGGTCGGCCAGCTCGTGCTCGTCGCCGACGGCCTCGATCGCCGCGTCGATGTGCGCCAGTGCGGAATCGTGCTCGCGGCGCACGGAATCGACCAGCCACAGCGACTGCAGCGCGTGCGCCGTCAGGTACCGGTCGCCGTCGGCGAACGACTTCGTCTCGTACGCCGCCTTTTCCGCCGTGTCCAAATCGGACAGGTCGCCGCGCCGGAAGTTCGCCAGCAGCTGCCGGTGCTTGACCCGCCACAGCTCCGGCACGGCCGGGTCGTCGACCGACGCCGCGAGCGTCGCGACCGCGCCTTCGGTGTCACCACGGCGGTGCCGCAGCGCCGCCAGGATGTGCCGCATCTCCTCGACCGCGTCCGGTTCGGTGGCGACGTCGAGTGCTTGCTGTGCCAGTGTTTCCGGGTTGCGCTCCAGCCGGAACAGCACCTTGACCAGCGCCACGAGCAGGACTTCGCGCCGGTCTCCGGCGCCCGCGGCCAGTGCGCGTTCCAGCAGCTCGACGGCGATCAGCGGCGCCCGGTTGGACACGGCCGCGTGGTGCGCGGCGAGCCAGTCCAGCACCCATTCGTCCACTGTGGCCGGTGCGGCGACCAGCTGCTCGGCGACGCGCTTGACGGGCGCGCCGATCCCGGCAAGCGCTTCCGCGGCCTGCCGGTGCAGCGCGGCCCGCGTCCCGGCCAGCAGCCGGTCGTAAAGTGCCTGGCGCAGCAGGGGGTGCCGGAACGCGAGCTGCGTCCCGGTGTCGATCAGGACGTTCGCGGCGACGGCCTCTTCGAGCGGCTCGAGCAGGTCCGACGGCCGCGTGCCGAGCACCGCGGCGATGTCCCCGACGGCGAACTCCATGCCCAGCAACGCGCCCCAGCGCAGGACTTCCTGGGTCCGCGCGGGCAGGAAGTCGAGCCGCCGGTCGACCGCGGCGACCAGCGAACTCGGCGTCTCGAACTCGGCCGGGTCGTCGACGTCGGCCGCGCCGCCGCTCACCTCGACCGCGCCGGCGCGCAGCAGGACGTCGACCATTTCCTTGACGTACAACGGGTTCCCCGCGCCACGGGCGGCCAGCTCGCGCAGCCCTGGCCCGGGTGCCGCCCCGATCTGGTCCTCGATCAGCCGTCCGACGTCGTCGCCGCTCAACGGGGCCAGGTCGAGTACGACGCCGTCGCGGGCCTGGACGCCGCGCCGCAGTTGGGCGAGCTCGGCGCGGTCCGGCGCCGGCCGGGTCGCGGCCACCAGCAGCAGCGGCAGCTGCCGGGTCGCCGCGCACAGGCGGTGCCAGACCAGCACGGACGCCTCGTCGGCCCACTGCAGGTCGTCGACGACCAGCACCTGCGGCGAGTCCGCGCACAGCTCGTCGACCAGCGCCAGCAGCCGGTCGACGGCGCCGAGCACCGGGTCGGCGGGCCCCCAGCTGCGCCGCACCGGGTCGCCCGAAAGCTCCTTCGCCAGACGCGCGCGCCGCGGGTCGGCCGAATGCGCGTCGATCTCGAGGCACTCCAGCATCACCTGCAGCGGGAAGCGGGTGCTCAGCTCGTCGGCGGCGGCCCAGAGCCGCTGGAAGCCGGGACCGTCCGGCAGGGTGCTGGTGAGCAGCTCGGACTTGCCGATCCCGGCTTCGCCTTCGATCCACACAGCGCGGCCGCGCCCGGCCCGGACGTCGGCGACGAGCTCGGCGAGCCGGGCCGTTTCGGCTTCCCGGCCGAAGAGCCGGTGCCCGGTGACCTCGACCGGCGCCGCGGGCGCGTCGAGGGCCGGGTCCTGGGCGAGGATCCGCTGGTGGAGCCGCTGCAGCGCCGGGCCGGGTTCGACGCCCAGCTCGCCGACGAGGGTGGCGCGGGCGTCGCGGAAGACGTCGAGGGCGTCGGCGTGGCGCCCGCTTCGGTAGAGGGCGAGCATGAGCGACTCGCGCAGTGACTCCCGCAGCGGGTGCTCGCCGGCCAGCACGGCCAGTTCGGGGGCGAGGTCGAGGTGGCCGCCGAGGGCGAGCAGGGCCTGGGCGCGCCGTTCGAGCGTGTCCAGCCGCAGCTCGGCGAGGTATTCGCGGTGCCGCTCGGCGAACCCGCCGGGCACGCCGGAGAGCGCTTCCCCTTGCCAGAGTGCCAGGGCGGCGTCGAGCTCGGTGACGGCGGCTCTCGGATCGCCGCGGTCCAGGTGCTGCTGGGCCAGTTCGCGGTGGCGTTCGAAGACGGCGGCGTCGAGCGCGTCTTCGTCGAGCAGCAGCGAGTACCCGGCGGGATCCGAGACGAGGACGCTGGCCGCCGACCAGCGCGACCGGTCGGGTTCGAGGGCGCGACGCAGGCCGGAGACGTAGGTGTGGACGCTGCCTTCGACGCTCGCGGGCGCGGAGTCGCCCCAGACGCCGGCGATCAGCTCGGCGCGCGGGACGGGCCGGCCGGCGTTGACCGCGAGCACGGCGAAGATCGCGCGCTGACGAGCGGGGCCGAGGCCGATCTCGGCCGCCCCGCGCCAGGCCCGCAGGGGTCCCAGCATGCCCACTCGCAGACCGGTGTCCGCTTCCCCTCGCATGTCCTGCCGTTCCCTCGGGGGACGAACCCGCCGGGGGCGGGCCCCCAGGACCCCGGCGGACGTTTTCGTGCCGAGCTTACTGACGTGGCAAGCCCCGATCGGGTTGCCTGGTGACGGGATCCGGCAGGGGGTGGGTATCGATCATCCGACCGGTATGGCCCGGCGCCGGCGATGACAGGAATGAGTCATTCATGTCACCGGACGACGTGAATGACTCATTCCTGTCGTTCAGAGCGCCGTCGGCCCGGCGCCGGACTCACTCGCCGGCGACCGCGCGGGACCGCACCGCACCCGCCCGCCGGATGCCGAACGGCTGCATCCGGCTCTCCGCGCGCCGCACGTCCCACACCGCGCCCATCCCCGTGTACGCCGTCAACGCCGTCCGGAACGCCGTGCGCGCGTCATCCAGCCGGCCCGACTCCGCCAGCAGGATCGCCGCGTCCTCGGTCGCCTTCGCCTGCTTCAACAGCCGCCCCGCCGCGCGGTAGTGCGAAACCGCCGTCAGCACCGGTTCCGGGTCGCCGGTGACCAGTCCGCGGCAGTGCGCGGCCGCCGCCGCGTGGGCGGGCGGGACTTCGCCCTCCCCGGACAGCAAACGCACCGCCTCCTGCGCGCGCTCGGGTACGCCCAGCCGGAGCGCGAGGCGGACCACGTCCGGCAACCACTGGTGGCGCGCGGCCGGCGGGTAGTTCTCCTCCAGCAGCGGCAGTAACGCGGCCAGCGCCGCCTCGGGCCGGCCGTCCTGCTCGGCGAGCAGCGCGCGGGCCGCGAGCAGGAAGTCGCCGCCGTCGGGCTCGAGCCCCGGTGGCCACTGCCGGCGGCCCGCCGCGTCGAGGTGCGTCCTGGCCAGCGCCACCTCGCCGCGGTGGCCGGCGATCAGCGCGCCGACGCCGTGCACCAGCAACGCCGAACCGGGGCTGCGCAGGACGTACGACGCCGTTTCCGCGCCGTCGCGGATCACCGCGTCCAGCTCGCCGAGGGCCTCGGGCCAGCGGCCCAGCCAGTAGTAGTGGACCGCGCCGGCCAGGTGCATTTCGCCCGGCACCGCGCGGGTCGCGGCGATCCGCCGGGCGGCCTGCAGGGGTTCCGCGGCCTCGTCGAGGCTGTCGAGCGTCGGCACGGACAGCGCCGCGTCGTCCAGCGGGTGCAGCCCGGCCGGCGCCAGGACGGTCTCGTCGCCGAGCCGCTCCAGCGTCGCCAGCAGCGACTCGTGCCGGCCGCGCCACATCTCCGGGACGTCGGCGTCGTCGAGGGTCCGCTTCAGCTCCGCCGTCGCCTCGGCGAAGTCACCGCGGCGGTAGTAGACGTACGCGAGGATCCAGCGCATCTCGGCCGCGCGCCTGCTGTCGGACGTCCGCGCGACGACCGAGCGCGCTTCGGCTTCCGGCTCCCGGCCGAGCCAGAACAGCAGCCGCGCGAGCGTCGCGGTCAGCGTCTCCCGCGCGTCCGGCGGCAGCGCGCCCTGCGTGACGGCGTGGCGCAGCAGGTCGACGGCGACGCGCGGGGTCTCGGTGGCGACCGCGCCGATGTTGTCCAGCAGCCACGTCGTCACCCACGGGTCGACCTGCGCGGGCGCGGCGGCGAGCTGCTCGGCGACGCGGGCGGCTGGGGCGCGCGCGGCCGCGAACGCCTCGGCCAGCTGCCGGTGCAGCGCCACCCGCATCGCCGCGGGCGTCTTCTCGTACAACACGCGCCGCAGCAACGGGTGCCGGAACGCCAGCCGGTCACCCGACTCGACGAGCACCCCGGACGTGATCGCCTCGTCGACCGCACCGACCAGCGCCGTCGGCGGCCGCTCGGTCGCCACGGCGATGTCCGCCAGCGAGAACTCGCCGCCCAGCAGCGCGGCCCAGCGCAGCGTGTCCCGGGTGCCGCTGGAGAGGAAGCTCAGGTACAGCGTGATCCGCGACCCCAGCGGGGCCGGGATGGTCTGGCACGAGTTGCCGTCCAGGTGCGCGTGGACGCCGTCGAGCACGATCATCGACTGCGCCAGCAGCGTGTCGACGATTTCCCTGGTGTAGCGCGGGTTTCCGGACCCGTAGGACACCAGCGTGCGCAGCCCGGGCCCGGGTGGCGCGCCGACCAGTTCGGTGGCCAGCTCGTGCGTCTCCGCCTCGGCCAGCGGGGGCAGCGTGAGCACGGATGTGACATCGTTGTCGAATTCGGCTCGCAGCTCCTCGAGCGCGGCCGGCCGCGGTACCGGCCGGGTCGCGCCCACCAGCAGCAACGGCAGCTCCCGCGTCTCCCGGCTGAGGTACCGCCAGACGCGCAGGGTGGTGTCATCGGCCCAGTGCAGGTCGTCGACGACGAGCACCAGCGGCGCGTCCGCGCACAGCTCGCGGACCAGTCCGAGCAGGCCGTCGACGGGGTCCTCGCCGGACGGCTCGCCGAGCCGGGCGGCCAGGTGCGCGCGCCGCTCGTCGGTCGCCCGCGGGTGCACGCCCAGCGCGTCCAGCAGCGGCCGCAGCGCGAACCGCTGGTCGAGCGCGTCCGCCGCGGCGAAGGCGGGCTTGAGGTCCTGGGCCATGGCGAGCAGTTCGGCGAGCAGCGCCGTCCGGCCGCTGCCCGGCTCGCCTTCCAGCCAGAGCGAATGCCCGGTGCCCGCGGCGACGTCCGCGACGGCTTCGCGCAGCCGGGCCAGCTCCGCCTCCCGGCCGATGAAGACGTCGGCACGCTCGGGCATCGCCGTGACCGGCGACCGCGGCACGCGCACGGGCGGCGGCGGTTTCGGCGCCGGCTTGTCCCGCAGCTCGTCGTGCAGCCGCCGCAACGCGGGCCCCGGCTCGGTGCCCGAGGACTCGACGAGCCGGTCGCGGACGTCGGTGTAGACGGCGATCGCCTCGGTCCGCCGGTCGGACCGGGCCAGCGCGCGCATGAGCAGGCCGCGCAGCGTCTCGCGGAACGGGTGCTCGCGGGTCAGCGCGGTCAGCTCGGCGATGAGCTCGGCGTGCCCGCCCGACTCCAGGACGATCTCGGCGCGCCGTTCGATCGTCGCGAGCCGCACTTCGGCCAGCCGCGCGCGCTGGGCGGCGGCGAACGGCCCGGGCAGGCCCGAGAGCGGGACACCGTGCCAGAGGTCGAGGGCCTCGTCGAGGACCTCGCGCGCCCCGCGAAGATCACCGGCCGACTGCTTGCGCTGGGCCAGTTCCCGCAGGGCTTCGAAGCGGTGGACGTCGATCGCGCCGGCGTCCAGGCGAAGCGAGTAGCCGGACCCGATCGACGCGAGCAGCTGCGGGCCTTCGCCCTTGGCGCGGCCGGGTTCGAGCGCGCGCCGCAGCCCGGAGACGTAGGTGTAGATGGAACCCTGGGCGCTCTGCGGCGGCGCCTCGCCCCAGACGGCGTCGATCAGCTCCTCGCGCGAAACCGTGCGGTTCGGGTTCATCGCGAGGACCGCGAGAACCGTCCGCCGGTGCGCGGAGCCGAGGTCGAGCTCCGTTTCCCCTTGCCAGGCTTTCACCGGGCCGAGCATGCGGAGTCTCGGTGCGGAGCCGTCCGCAGCCGACATCGGTCTCCCTTCGTGCGCTGACGAACCGTCACACGCCGGATGCCTGACGTGAGCATACGCGGCCGCCGTGAACCGGCAGGCAAGGATGGCGGACATTCGGGCAACGGCGCACGGGCGGGGTTCCGCCGGGCCGCGGCGTGCGCAACGCTCGGGGGCGCCGAGACCTCGAGGAGCCCGAAATGGCCACAGCCGAGCCGACGGAGGACATGAAGCGGGCGGCCGCCCGCTTCGCCCGCGCCGTCGACGCAGCCGGCTCCCACCTCCGTGACGTCGCCAGCGAGATGGCGCTGGTGCAGGCGTCCTGGCGTGGGGACGCGTCGGTGCGGTTCGGCCAGGCGATGAGCGACTGGGAGCAGGAGTTCGACGTGATCCTCTCGCGGCTGGCGCGGCTGCTCGAGACGACCGGCGGCCGGGTGCCGCTGCAGCGGCGGCCATGAGCAGGCACGAACTGGACGTCCGCTTCGCCGATCTGGTGCTCGACCGGATGAGTGCCATCACCGGTGAGCTGGGCGACCTGCTCGCCGAGCTGGAGTCCACTGTGGAGCCGGAACTGGCCGGCTGGACCGGCGAAGCGCGCGAGGAGTACCTGCGCGCGAAGCGCGAGTGGGGGCGGGCGGCCGAGCGGATGCCGGGGTGCCTGGAGCGGGCGCGGGAGGCGTTCGGCGAGCTGGCGGGCTCCGTCTTCACGGGCGTGAAGACGGAATAGGGACGGCGTGAAGACGGGCCGTCCACACTGCGACCATGAAGCCCGTCGAAGTGACCGTCCTCGCCTCGGACCCGATCACGCACGCCGGCGCGGTGAGCCTCCTGGAAAGCCATCCGGACGTCCGGATCACCGACCTGGTGCCCGACGTGCTGCTGGTGATGGAGGAGCACGTCACCGAGGCGGTGCTGGGCGAGATCCGGGCGGCGAAGGCGTCGCACGTCGTGCTGGTCGTCGAGCACTTCCGCGAGAGCGACCTGATGTCGGTGCTGGAGAGCGGCGTCGTGGCGATCCTGCCGCGCCGCGAGACGGGCGGCGCCGAGCTGGTGACGGCGGTGCTCGCCGCGGGTGACGGCACGGCGAACCTGCCGCCGCGGCTGCAGGGGGCGCTGCTTTCGCAGGTCCAGCGGATGCGCAAGGACGTCCTGGAGCCGAACGGGCTCACGCTGTCCGGGCTCGCGGCGCGCGAGTGTGACGTGCTGCGGCTGGTCGCCGAGGGCTTCGGGACCGAGGAGATCGCGGCGAAGCTGTGCTACTCCGAGCGGACGGTGAAGAACGTCCTCTACGGCTTGATGACGCGGTGCGGCCTCAACAACCGCGCCCACGCCGTCGCTTACGCACTGCGAGCCGGCGCGATCTGAGAGGCTTATTCTGGTTAGGCCGCCACGCCCCGCGCGAAGACCGAGGGGCAGGGCAGAAATCATGTGGTGGCCGACGGCTGAATAAGCCTCTGAGACGTTTTCTTTGTCACTGTCACCTTTTCGTGGGTTAGGGTCGCGATCATGGTGTCGACCGCCGCGGAGATCGCGGCTTCCGTGCGGGCCGGGCAGCTCGATCCGGTCCAGGTGACCAAGGAGGCCCTCGACCGGATCGCGGCGGCGGACGGCGTGGTCGGCGCCTTCCGCCGGGTGCGCTCGGCCGAGGCGCTCGAGGAAGCCGCGTCGGTGGCCACGCGGCCCGATCTGGCGTCGTTGCCGCTGGCCGGGGTGCCCGTCGCGGTCAAGGACGTCACGGAGATCGCGGGCGAGTACGCGTCGCACGGTTCGCTGGCGGGGCCGTCGTCGCCCTTCGACTCCGACGGCGTGATCGCCGAACGGCTGCGGGCGGCGGGCGCGGTGCTCGTCGGGCTGACGCGGGTGCCGGAGCTGTGCGTCTGGCCGATGAGTGACACCCCGGACGGCATCGCCCGCAACCCGTGGGACCCGACGTACGCGTCGGGCGGCTCGTCCGGCGGCAGCGCGGCGGCGGTGGCGGCGGGCCTGGTCCCGCTGGCCCACGGCACGGACGGCATGGGCTCGGTCCGCCTCCCGGCGGCGATGTGCGGGCTGGTCGGGCTTAAGCCGAGCGCGGGCGTGCTGTCGGAGGGCGGCTGGTTCGGCATGTCGGTGCACGGCCCACTGGCGACGACCGTCGAGGACGCGGCGCTGCTGTACTCGGTGCTGGCCGGTGATCCTTCGCTGGCGTCGGTGCCATCGCCGTCCGCGGTGCGCATCGGGATGTCGACGACGGTGCCGCTGCTGCACACCCCGGTCCCGCGCGAGCTGGTGGCGGCGGTTTCACAGGCGGCGGGCCTGCTGGCGTCGGCGGGGCACGCGGTGACGCCGTCCGCGCCCCGCTACCCGGCGACGATGGTCCTGGGCATGACGGCCCGCTGGCTGGCGGGCCCGGCGGTCCAGGCGGCGGACTTCGACTTCGGCCGGTTCCAGCGCCGGACCCGCATGCACGTCCGGGTCGGCCGGCTGCTGTCCCGGGCCGGGTTGATCCGCACGCGCACGCGGGACCGGTGGGTCGCGCGTGCGGCGGAGTACTTCGAGTCGCACGATGTCCTGATGACGCCGACGCTGTCGCACTGGCCGGTGAAGGCGGGCCGCTGGCACGAGAAGCGGTGGCTGACGAACGTGCTGCCGTCGACGCGGCTGGCGGGGTTCACGGGGCAGTGGAACTTCGCGGGTTATCCGGCGATCACGGTCCCGGTCGGGCGCTCGGTGCGGTCGGGGTTGCCGACGTCGGTCCAGCTGGTGGGGCGGCCGGGGGAGGAGTCGTTGCTGCTGGGCTTGGCGGCCCAGCTGGAGTCCGCGAACCCGTGGCCTCGCACCGCCCGCTCCTGAAGCGCCCCAATGTGGCCTTCGGTGCGTCAG
>NZ_JBDLYJ010000002.1:0-32036 GCF_051337345.1 Amycolatopsis sp. MEPSY49
GCCGACGGCGCCGAGCGCGACCGACGCCCAGTCGCCGCTTTCGATCGCGGACTTCAGGTCGTTCGCCGACTCCAGCAGGGAGATGCCCGAATACGCCTTCGTCGAATCCTGCGTCTGCGCGATCAACGGGTTGCTCACGGGTGCTTCTTCCCCTCCTCCGGCCTGGCGACCACAGGTGAAGTTAACAAGCGGTGGCGGCGGGAAGATCGCGAACCCCTCGGAATGCCCGTTCTGTCAGCCGATCGTGCCCACGTCCCCTGCGACCGGGTTCACACCCGCGAGCCGCCCACCGGTGAGCATGACGCCACCGCCGGTTCGTCCGGCCGTGACGAAAACCTTGCGCGCCAACGACTTCCTCTGGATCTGGACACCGGTCGCCGCTACCTTCGGGTGTCCCATGGGCCGTCCTCGTAACCGCTTTCGCCGGAGGCAAGCCATGTTCGGACGTCCGCTGCGGCGGATCGCTGTCCTCGCCGCTCTTTCCGCCGCCTTGCTGACCACGGTGGTGCCACCCGCCGAGGCGCTCGCGCCGGCGGACGTGCCCGCCGTCGGTGTCGACACCGGCCGCTTCGACCTGCCCATCAGCTGCGCGATCACGCTGCCGGACCTCGGTGGCACCAAGGTCTTCGACCTCGGCACCAGCGTCGACGTCCAAGGCGTAGTCGCCACCAGCCTGGGCCCCGGCCAGCAGTTCTACCTGTCCCAGGGATCGGGTGCCATCACGTTCCCGACCTGGCTGACCGGGCTCGCCGGCACGGTCGGCATCGACCGCGCCGACGCCGCGGTGTCGGAGCTGTCCATCGGCGCGGCCAACGCGACGCCGCCGAGCATCAACGTCACCGAGAACCCGCAGACCATCAAGGACATCGTCATCAAGCCCGGTGAGCCGCTCACGGTGGGGCTGCCGCTGCAGGGCACTTTCGACGTCGGCCCGTACACCGCGCCCCCAAACGGCACGGTGACGCTGAAGTTCGAGCAGGCGGTGGCGCACGTCACGCTCAAGGCGTCCTGGGGCCTGCAGCTCAAGGTCGACGCCACGTGCAAGCCGACCGCGGGCAACGCCCTGCTGACGATCGCCGTCGGCGGCCCCGCCGGGCAGCCGGTCTCGCTCGTCCACGGCGCGCCGCTGAACTTCCCGCCCGTCGCGCCCGGGTACCTGAACGGCATCATCAACGCGCCGTACCGGTGCTCGTTCGGGGGTGAGCAGCTCGACGCGGGCATCGCGGTCGGCGGCACCATCCCGCTCACGGTGCCGCGCACCGGCTCGATGTCCTTCACCGACGCCTCCGGCGCGCTGACGATTCCGAAGGCGACCGTGAACAAGCTCCTCGACAAGGGGTTCTCGGGCAGCTTCTCCGGCCGGGTCACGGAGCTGAACCTGGTGGTGCGCGGCGGCACGCCGGCGGTGCAGAACGTGGCGGCGAACGTGCCGATCCCGCCGACGCCGCTGGTGCGGGACCGCGACATCGTCCTCCCGCTGCCCACCACGGGCACGCTGTCGGCGGGGCCGTTCCGGCCGGACCCCGGCGCGAGCAGTGTGGCGGTGTCCCTCGGCTCGGCCGCGGCGGCGATCGCGTTCGACGGCAACGCGGGCGAGCTGCCGATCACGTGCGGCGCGCCGTCGCCGGAGGTCTACCTGGTGGAGAACCCGGTGACGTGAGCCTCGGCCGGCTTCTGCCGGCGGGCCGAACGCAGGGGATTGGGCGCCGGGCGCGGTGGGAACCACTGAGCATGCCGCGCGCCGCCGAGACCGAGGGCCACGATGTCCTGGACGAGAACGAACTGTCGACGTCCCCGCCACATCGGGCGACCATTGTGGTCACGACGGCGGCGCGCGGCGGGCTGCTCTGGCTGGGGGTCGCCGTGGTCCTCGCCCGTGCCGGGCAGGGGCAGGCCGCCCGCCGGGGCCTGCTCGCCGCGGCCGGCGGGATGGCGGCGAGCCACGCGCGCTCGCCCGGCTGGTCGGCCGCCACCGGCCGCGGGCCCGGGACCTGCCGGCCCGGCGAGCCCTGCCCGAGACGCCGTCGTCCCCTTCGTTCCCCTCGAAACACGCCGTGACCTCGGCCGCCTTCGCGACAGCGGTCGCGGTGGAGCGGCCGGCGACCGGGCTGTGGGTGACCCCGCTCGCGGCGGTCGTGTGCTACGGCCGGCTGCGCACGCGGGTCCACTGGCCCAGCGACGTCTACGGCGGCGTGGTGCTCGGCGCGGCCGTCGCCGTGGTCCTCCACCGGCTCCGGCGGCGGGCGAGACCCGGCTCGTGGCCGCGGTTCACGTGGTGAACAGCGACCGGTTCTCGGCGTGCTTGAACCCCATTTGCTCGTAGAGGAGCACACCCAGCGGTCGGCCGTGCCGGCGACGCCTTCGCGGAAGAAACCCTGCGGCTGGGTTCCGGCGAAGAGGGCCATGGCGCCGAGCCACGCCGGTTTGGTGGTGGTGACGCCCGTCACGACGATGGGCTGTCACAGGGTCCGCGCACCCGGTGTCTTGAGGTCGTTCACCCGCTACGACACGAGTGAGGACGAAGCCATGGAACCCCGCATCGACCTGTTCACCACCGAAACCGGCGCCCGGCTCGGCAAGCGGTTCGCGAACCTCGGGCAGGTGGTCGCGCGGTCGCCGCTGCCGAAGTCCACCCAGGAGCTGGTGAGCCTGCGGGCCAGCCAGATCAACGGGTGCGGCTGGTGCATCGACATGCACACCAAGGAAGCCGCGGCCGCCGGGGAGACCTCGGTCCGGCTGCACCTCGTCGCCGCCTGGCGGGAATCGACCGTGTTCACCGAAGCCGAGCGGGCCGCGCTCGCGCTGGCCGAGGAGGGCACCCGGCTCGCCGACCACCACGACGGCGTCTCCGACGCGACCTGGGCCCGGGTGCGCGAGCACTACGACGACGAGCAGGTCGCCGCCCTCGTCGCGCTGGTCGCCCTGATCAACGCCGCCAACCGGCTCGCGGTGATCGTGCACCAGAAGGGCGGTTCCTACGAGGCCGGCATGTTCGCGGAGGTCAGCGGCTGACGGCGCAGCAGCCCGGCGAGGACGGTCCCGAGCACGACCACCGGGGTGATCGCCAGGAACGCCGCGCCGATCGTGTGCGCGACGTCCTCGCCGAGCAGGCTGCCGAAGACCGCCACCCCGAACGCGGCGCCGATCGAGCGGGCGAAGGTGACCACCGCGCTCGCCGCGCCGATGTCGGCCGCCGGCACCGCGTTCTGCGCCGCCGTCAGCGCCACCATCGGGACCATGCCGATACCGACGCCTGCGACGAGGAAGTAGACGACCAGCGCGAGCTGGGCCGTGCCCGGCGCCAAGGTGCTCAGCAGCAGCAGCCCGGCGACGTTCAGCGCCATGCCGGTCACCAGGACCACCCGCAGCCGCGCCGGGTTCGCGACCCACCGGCCGGCTAGTGACTGGCTGACGACCAGCCCGAGCACCAGCGGCAGCATGTGCACGCCCGAAAGCGTGGCCGACACCCCGTCGGCGACCTGCAGGTACGTCGGCAGGTACACCAGCACGCTGAACATCGCGACGTTGGCGACGAACCCGACGAGCGAGGCGAGGACGACCGTGCGGGAAGCGAACATCGACAGCGGCAGCACGGGTGCGGCGGCCCGGCGTTCGACCGGGATCACCAGCACGGCGAGCCCGACCGCCGCGGCCGCGAGCGCCAGGGTGCCCGGCGACGTCCAGCCCCAGCGCGGCCCGAACGAGGTGATCAGCACCAGCGCGGTGGCCGCGCCGGCCAGCAGCAGCGCGCCGAGGTAGTCGACGCGCGCCGCGGGCTTGCGGACCGGGGCCGGCAGGGCGCGGGCCGCGAGGACGACCGCGACCAGCCCGACGGGCACGTTGACCAAGAACGCCCACCGCCACGACAGGTGGTCGGTGAACAGCCCGCCGAGCAGCGGGCCGGCGATGCTGGCGACGCCGTACACCGAGCCGAACCGGCCCTGGTAGCGCCCGCGGTCCGCGGGTTCGACGATGTCGCCGACGAGCGCGAACACACACACGATCATCCCGCCGCCGGCCAGGCCCTGGACGGCGCGGGCGGCGATCAGCTGGGGGAGGTCCTGGGCCAGCCCGCAGAGCGCGGACGCGACCACGAACGCCGTCGCGGCGACGAGGTACAGGCGCTTGCGCCCGAGCATGTCGCCGAGCTTGCCCCACAGCGGGGTGGCGGCGGTCGAGGCCAGCAGGTAGGAGGCGGTGATCCAGGCGATGTCGCGGAACCCGCCGAGGTCGGCGGCGATCTTCGGCAGGGCCGTGGCAACGATGGTCTGGTCCAGCGCGGCCAGCAGGACGGCGAGGATCAGCGCCGCCATCGCCGGGCGCACCGCGGGTCTGACGGGGACGTCGAGGGTCATCGGTCGTTCGCTTCCGGGATCGTGATGGTCTGGTACTCGGTGTAGGTGCCGAGGCCGACGGCGCCGTATTCGCGGCCGAGGCCGCTGGCCTTGAACCCGCCGAACGGGCCGTCGAAGCCGATCGGCGCGCCGTTGACGGTGACGGTGCCGGTCCGCACGCGGCGCGCGACGGCCAGCGCGTGCGCCGGGTCCGCCGACCACACCCCGCCGGAGAGGCCGTACTCGGAGTCGTTGGCGATGCGGACGGCGTCGTCCTCGTCGTCGTAGGCGATGACGACCAGGACCGGGCCGAAGATCTCCTCCTGGGCGATGCGCATCCCGTTGTCGACGTCGGCGAAGAGCGTCGGCGTGACGTAGTTGCCCTTTTCCAGCCCCGCCGGGACCTCCGGGCCCCCGGTGACGAGCCGCGCGCCCTCGGCGATGCCGAGGCGGATGTAGTCGAGGACACGCTGCTGCTGGTCGCGGCGGATCATCGGGCCGATGAAGGTCGCGTCGTCGGCCGGGTCGCCGACACCGAGGGATTCGATGAGCTTCTTCAGCCCGGCGACGACCTCTTCGTAGCGGCTGCGCGGCGCCAGGATGCGGGTCTGGGCGATGCAGGACTCGGCGTTGTTGAGCAGGGAGCCGAACTTGAGGCCCTGGACCGCCGCGTCGACGTCGGCGTCGGGCAGGATGATCGCGGCCGACTTGCCGCCCAGTTCGAGGCTGACCCGCTTGAGCTGCTCCCCGGCCAGCGACGCGATGCGGCGCCCGGCGCGGGTCGAACCGGTGAAGGCGATCTTGTCGACGTCCGGGTGCTTGACGAGGTACTCGCTCGTTTCGCGGTCCGCGGGCAGGACACTGATGACGCCGTCGGGCAGCCCGGTCTCCACCAGCAGGTCGGCGAGCAGGCTCATGCTCAGCGTGTTCTCGGGCGAGACCTTGAGGACGACGCTGTTGCCGGCGAGCAGCGCGGGGATGATCTTGGCCATGGCCGAGGAGAACGGCGAGTTCCACGGGATGATCGCGGCGACCACGCCGATCGCCTCCCGGCGCACGACCGACCGGAACGGCAGCGCCGGGTCCGACGGCTCGAGGGTCTTCTCCCAGTCGAACTCCGCGGCCGCCTTCAGGTAGGCGGTGGCCTGCCGGCCAAGGCCGGGCTGGCCGGCCTTGGTGAACCACAGCGCCGAGCCGTTCTCCGCGGAGATGAGCGCGGCGATCTCGTCCGCGCGCTTCTCGCGGAGGGCGGCCAGCCGGCGGAGGACGGCGATCCGCTCCGCGGGGGTGGTGTGCGGCCACGGGCCTTCGTCGAAGGCCTTCCGGGCCGCCGCGACGGCGCGGTCGACGTCGGCGGGCAGTGCCTGCGCGGCGCGGCCGATGACCGCGTTGTCGTGCGGGGAAACGATGTCCAGCAGCTCGGCGCTGCTCGGGGTGGTCCACTCGCCGCCGATGAAGAGCTGGTTGTGGGTGATCACTGCTGCCTCCTGGGTCGTGCTCGATATGCCACATCAATGTAGCACTTACTGTCGACAAGGAGCGCACGTGTGAGGCGGTGCACAGTGACGCGAAGGCCACCGACTTCGCGGCCATGCTGAACCGCCGCCGCCGCGAAGTGCTGTCGTGCCCGGACCCGCCGGGATCGGCAAGCCGACACTGCTGGACCGGTTCGCCGAGGACGCCGTCGCCGCGGGAAGGACGGTGTGGCAGCTGCCGGCGCCGGCCGCGTCAGCCGAACGTGAAGGAGTAGGCCCGCACGCCCGGGCTGACCGAGAACGTCAGCTCGCCGCGGCCGGAATGGCCGTCCAGCACGGTGTACAGCGTCGGCGGGCCGGCGACCGTGATCGTCCTCGTGCCGTCCACCGTCACCGTTCCGGTCCCGCCGAGTACCCAGTGGACGGACGTGGCGTGGAAGTCCAGCCGCAGCCGGGCGGCCGGTCCCGCGGTCAGGTTGTCGGTGTCGGAGGTCCAGGTGCCGTCCAGGGCGAAGGTGTCGGCGTCGAGGGCGGCGGGGAAGGTGTAGCCGCGGGTTCGGCCGGTGGCGACCCGGGTGCCGGTGGTGGCCAGGGGAGCGTGCTCGGCGCCGAGGTAGGTCTCCGGGGTCAGCGAGGTGGTCGGTGTCGTGTCGGGGACGTCGGTGGGCGGCGGGAGCCGGGTCGTCCCGGCGTCGGTGAGCGCGGTGCGGATCTGCTGTTCGAACTCCGCGTAGCCGCCTTCGCCGTTGCTCGTCCCGCGGACCTGACCGGTCGCGTCGATGAGGTACGCGGCGGGCCAGTAGTGGTTGTGGTAGGCGTTCCAGGTGGCGTAGTCGTTGTCGACGGCGACGGGGTAGCGGACGCCGAGTGCCTTGGCTTGGTCGGCGACGTTGCCCGGGTCGTGCTCGAACGCGAACTCGGGCGTGTGGACGCCGATCACCTCGAGGCCGGCGTCGCGGTAGGTGCCGGACCACTGCTCGAGGTGGGGCAGGGCGCGTTGGCAGTTGATGCAGCTGTAGGTCCAGAAACTGACGACGACGACCTTGCCGCGCAAGGCCTTGAGCGAGACGGGTTGCCCGCCGGGGGTGTTGAGCCAGGTGGTGATGCCGGCGAACTCCGGGGCGTGGGTGAGCTGGTCGAGCTGGTCGGTGCCGACGGCCCGCTGGGCGGCGGCGGTGTAGTCGGGCACGGTGCGCTGCAGCGGTGCGGCGAGGTCGAACGCGGTGACGGCGGCGACCAGCACCAGCGCGGCACCGGTCGCGACGCGCAGGCTCCGCGCGTGCGTCCGCAGGAACCGCGCCCGGCGGGCCAGCGCGCCGCCCGAGATGGCCAGGACGAGCAGCGGGATGCCGGAGCCGACCCCGAAGGCGGCGGTCAGCAGCAGGCTGCCGAACCCGATGTGGCCGGTCGCCCCGACCACGGCGATGGTGGCCAGGACGGGTCCCGCGCACGGGACGTACACGAGTCCCAGCGCCAGGCCGGTGACGAACCCACCGCGGCCGTCGGCGGCGGCCCGGCCGCGGAGCCGGGCGAAGGGCCGTTCGAGCAGTTCGCCGGCGCGCGGGACGAGCAGCCCGATGCCCAGCAGGACGAGCGCGGCGATGCCCGCGGTCCGCAGCAGGCCGGTGGGCAGGTGGAGTGCGTCGAGGAGGAGGGACCCGAAGAGGGTGGCGAGGCTGAAGCTGGTGACGAGCCCGCCGACGACCGCCCACGGGCGCCGCGCGCCGGCGGTCAGCACGACGGGCAGGACCGGGAGGACGCACGGCGAGACGCTGGTGACGATCCCGGCGAGCAGGCCGGCGAGGAGCAGGGTGGGCACTGGGCCGACGGTAGTGACGTCCGTGACCGGATCGCGGATTGTGGGGCGGCGGTAAGGGTTTCGTCAGCTTTCCGCAGTGACTGTCCACTTCGGACTCGGGTGTCGCCCCTTCGGCGAGCTGTCGCGGTGGTCACATCGAGTCGCACCATGTGTCACTAAGTGCTCTAATTGACACAACGATGACGCACTTAAACGACAGGAGCACGACGATGAGCAGGACCTGGTTGATCACCGGAGCATCCCGGGGCTTCGGCCGCAGCCTCACGGAAGCGGTCTTGGCGGCCGGCGACTCCGTCCTCGCCACCGCGCGGCAGCCCAAGCAACTGGACGACCTCGTCGCCCGGCACGGCGACCGCATCCGCCCCTTCGCCCTCGACGTCACCGACGCCGGCGCGGCGGTAGGCGCCGTCAAGGAGGCCACCGACGCCTTCGGCCGGCTCGACGTCGTCGTCAACAACGCCGGCTACGCCAACAGCGCGCCCATCGAAGAGATGCCCGAGGACGACTTCCGCGCCCAGATCGAGACCAACCTCTTCGGCGTCGTGAACGTCACGCGCGCCGCGCTGCCCGTCTTCCGGGCGCAGCGGTCGGGAACCTTCGTGCAGTTCTCCTCGATCGGCGGCCGCGTCGGCGGCACGCCCGGGATGGGTGCCTACCAGACCGCGAAGTTCGCGGTGGAAGGCTTTTCCGAGGTGCTCGCGAGCGAGACGGCCCCCTTCGGCGTGAAGGTGATCATCGTCGAGCCCGGGGCGTTCCGGACCGACTGGCAGGGCTCCTCGATGACCCGGCACGCCGTGGGCGCCGACTACGAGGAGACCGTGGGCGCCATCCACCGCTACCGGGACGAGCACGACGGCAACCAGCCGGGCGACCCGGCCCGCGGCGCGAAGGTCGTCGTCGACGCGGTCGGCTCGGACGACCCGCCGCGGCGGCTCGTCCTCGGTGGCGACGCCGTCGTGGCCGCGCTGAAGGCCGGCGAGGAGCGGGCCGCCGAGACCGAGCGGTGGGCCGAGGCGAGCCGGGCGGCCGACTTCCCGCCCGAGGAACGCTGAGCGGCCTCAGCCGGGTGACGGTTACGCCCGGGAAAGGGACACCGAAGGGTAGGTTGGGGACGTGAGAGCCGACGCCGCGCGCAACCTGGAACTGCTGCTGACGACGGGCGCCCGCATGCTCGCCGACGATCCGGCCACGAGCATCGCGGCGATCGCGGCGGAGGCCGGCGTGGACCGCCGGACCGTCTACCGGCGCTTCACCGGCCGCGAAGAGCTGCTGACGGCGGTGTACCAGGCCCGGCTGGACGCGATCGAGGCGGCGATCGAAGCGGCCCGCCTCCGCGAGGCGCCGGTGCCGGTCGCCCTGCACCGGTACGTCGAGGAGATCGTCGGGGTCAACCGCAAGTGGCCGACGGAGGTCAGCCGCATGCGCTCGGACCCGGAGATCTGGGCCCGGCGCCTGCGCGCGATCGACGAGGTGGACGCGTTCCTCCAGCGCGCCACCGACGAGGGGTTCCTCCGGCCGGACGTGCCCGCCCGCTGGCCCGGCAACGTGCTCGGTCAGCTGGTGCACCTGTCCACAAAGGAGCTTCCCGGGCTGGGCGACGCGCAGGCGGCCGACGTCATCGTCGACACGTTCCTGCGGGCGTTCGGCGCGGACTGACCGCATCAGGCGACCTGGCGGATGGGCAGGATCAGCACGGCACCGAGCAGCCCCGCGACCGCCCCGAAGACGAACAGCGCCGCGAAGTTCTGCGGAGCTTCCGTGGTCGCTCCCAGCGCCAGGATCGCCGGGGCGACCGCCGGCACCAGGGAACTCGGCAAGGTGTTCGCGATGTTCATCAAGCCCAGGTCCTTGGCCGGGTTCGCCGGGTCGGGCACCAGCTGGGTGACGAGCGCGATGTCGACGCTCAGGTACACCCCCTGTCCCAGCCCGACGACGCCGACCGCGATCAGGAACGCCGGGAACGAGTGGGCGAACGCCGCCAGCACCAGGCCGGCCGCGAAGATCAGCGCGGCCGCGACCACGAACGGTTTGCGGCGGCGGACCCGGTCGGACAGCTTGCCCGCGATCGGCGCGAAGACCACCGCCGCGGCCGTCAGGACCAAAGTGGACAGGAACACCGCGCTCGCCACGCCGCTCGGCGGGAAGTGCAGCACCAGGATCAGGTAGAACGTCTGGTACGCCTGGATCGCCGCCACGCCGAGGAACACCAGCAGCCGGCTCGCCCACGCCCACGCGAAGTCGGGACGGCGGCGCGGGCTCACCCAGAACGTCCGCAGCAGCTCGCGCGCGTCGAACGGCGGACGCTCCGCGATCGGCGTGTCCGTCAGGAACGCGAACAGCAGCAACGTGCCCGCGATCGCCGCCCCGGCCGGCAGGAGGATCATCGCCGCCAGGTCCGGGGCGACCAGCTGGGCCACGAACAGGCCGAGGACGGCACCCAGCGGCAGGCTCAGCCCGAGCACCGCGGACGCCGGCCCGCGCCGGTGCGGCGGGACCTGGTCGGCCGGCACCGCCGTGCACGCGACCGTCACCGAGCTGAACCCGGTGAACGTCGCGACCGCGGACAGCGTCAGCAGCGGCGTGCTCCCGGCCACGAGCATCACGACGGCGCCGGCGGCGAACAACGCCGCGCCCAGCAGGAGGAACGGCCGGCGCCGGCCCAGGCGGCTGGTCGTGCGATCACTGAGCCGCCCCAGCAGCGGGAACGCCACCAGGGACGCCAGCGCGCCGACGCCGGTGACCACCGAGACCGTGGTGGTCGCGCGGGCGGCGTCGAGCTCGGTGGTCTTGAGGGACAGGGTCAGCACGGCCGGGACCAGGTTCGCCATCGCGGCGCCGACCGCCGCGAGGCCGAGGAACAGCAGGAATCCCCGGCGGGGAACGGCCGGATCGGGTCTGGCCGAAGTGGTTTCGAGGGAAGCGCTCATCGTCGGGCACCTTTCGCCGCGGTTGCCCGGAAGGATGACCAGCGGCTTCGGGTACGGTCACCGGTTGTGCCAACCAATGGAAAGCGCGGCCGTCGGCCGGCGCACGGCGAGCCGGTCGTCGACCGCGCGCTGGCGCTGCTGGCCGCGTTCGACGCCGAGCACCGGACGCTCTCGCTGGCGGAGCTGAGCCGCCGCTGCGAGATGCCGCCGAGCTCGGCGCTGCGGCTGGCCAACCGCCTGCGCGAGTGGGGCGCGCTCGAACGCGACGACGCCGGCCGCTTCTGCGTCGGCCTGCGCCTGCTGGAGGTGGCGACGCTCGCCCCGCGCGGGCACGGGCTGCGGCAGGTCGCGCTGCCGTTCATGAACGATCTCGCCGAGGTCACCCACCAGCACGTCCAGCTCGCGGTCCGCGACGGCATGCAGGCCCTGCTGGTCGAGCGGCTCTCCGGGCACCAGGCCGCCCCGGTCGACTACCGCACCGGCGGGCGGCTGCCGCTGCACTCCACCGGCGTCGGCCTGGCACTGCTGGCGTTCGCGCCCCGGGAGGTCCAGGAGGAACTGCTGGCCAAGCCGGTCTACAGCGAGCCGGACAACCGCCTGATCCCCGCCGACAAGCTGCGCCGCACGCTGGCGGAGGTCCGGCGCGAACGGCTCGCGATCTTCCGCCGCCAGGACGAGACCGTGGCGATCGTGTCGGTGGCCGCGCCGATCTTCGGCCGGGGCGACGTGCCGGCGGGCGTGCTGGGGGTGCTGGTGCCGAAGCGGGTGGCGCAGCCGCGGCACCTGGGGCTGGCGGTGCAGACGGCGGCGCGGGGCATCTCGCGGGAGCTGGGCGCGCACTGATCTGCCATTGAATGGCACGTCGATGGGCGCGGCCCGGACCGGTCGGCATGCTCGGCCGCATGTTCCCCTACCAGGACCCGGCGCGCCCGGTCGGCGAGCGCGTCGACGACCTCCTCGCCCGGATGACCCTGCCGGAGAAGGCCGGGCTCCTCTTCCACGCCCCGGTGGCGGTGCGCCCGGACGGCGGGTTCGTCGAGGACCCGGCCGGACCGCTGCCCACCGCGCCGACGACGGAAGTCCTGCGGGACAACCACCTCCGCTGCCTGTCGCTGATGGCGCCGGTCTCGGCCGGCCCGTTGTCCCGCTGGCACAACGAAGTCCAGCGGCTCGCGGCCCGAAGCCGGCTGGGCATCCCGGTGCTCGTTTCGTCGGACCCGCGGCACTCGGCCAACGACAACCCGCTGACGTCGGTGCCGTCGGGCGGTTGTTCGCGCTGGCCCGAACCGCTCGGATTCGGCGCGCTCGCCGACGAAGACGCGGTGCGGGCCTTCGCCGGAGTCGTCCGCGCCGAGTACGCGGCGGTCGGGATCCGGCTGGCGCTGCACCCGATGGCCGACCTGGCGACCGAACCGCGGTGGTGCCGCACCTCGGGCACGTTCGGCGCCGACCCGGACGTCGTCGCGCGGCTGGCCGCCGCGTACGTCGAAGGCCTTCAGGGCAACGAACTCGGACCGGGCTCGGTCGCGGCGATGGTCAAACACTGGCCGGGCGCGGGCCCGCAGGCCGGCGGCGAGGACGCGCACTTCGCGTCCGGCAAGGACCAGGTCTACCCCGACGGGCGGTACGACGAGCACCGCGCCGTCTTCCGCCCGGCGCTGCGGGCCGGCGCGGCCGCGGTGATGCCGTACTACGGCCGCCCGGTCGGCGTGCCCGGGCTCGCCGGGGTCGGGTTCGCGTTCGACCGGAAGGTGATCGCCGGGCAGCTGCGGCGCGACGAGGGCTTCGACGGCCTGGTGTGCACCGACTTCGGGCTGCTGACCGACGTGGTGCTGCCCGGCGGCTCGGTGTGGCCCGCCCGCGCGTGGGGCGCGGAGGACCTCGACGTCGCCGGGCGCGTGCTGCGGCTGCTCGACGCGGGCGTCGACCAGTTCGGCGGCGAGTGGTGCCCGGACGTCGTCGTCGGCCTCGTCGAGACGGGCCGGCTGCCGGAAACGCGACTCGACGAGTCGGCCGGCCGCGTGCTGGCGCTGATGTTCCGGCTCGGGTTGTTCGAGAACCCGTACATCGACGAGAGGCACGCGGTCGCCACCGTCGGCCGGGCCGACTTCGCCGCCGCCGGAGCCGGCGCGCAACGCCGGTCGATGTTGCTGCTCACCGGATCGCTTCCGCTGGAACCCGGGATCCGGCTCTACGTCGAGGGAATCAACCCCACCGTCGCCGCGCGCTATGCGTCCATTGTGGATTCACCGGCCGCGGCGGACGCCGCGGTCGTCCGGATCGGCACGCCGTACGAGCCGAGACCTCGGCTCCCGGAGGCGTTCTTCCACCAGGGCCGGCTCGACCTGCCCCGGCAGGCGAGCGACCACCTGCGCGCCCTCATGGCCACCGTTCCGACGGTCGTCGACGTCTTCCTGGACCGGGCGGCCGTCGTCCCCGAACTCGCCGAGCACGCCGCCGCGTTGCTGGCCGACTTCGGCGCGGCCGACGACGCCGTCCTCGACGTCGTCTTCGGACACGCCACCGCCGAAGGGCGGCTGCCGATCGAACTGCCGTCGTCCATGGCCGCCGTCGAGGCCCACCCGGAGGACCGGCCGGGCGGCACCGCGGACCCGCTGTTCCCGCTCGGGTACGTCAGCGGCTCAGTGCGGCGCGCAGGAACTTGACGGAGGTGGCCACGACGGCCGCGGGATCGGCGCCCGTCCAGCGGTGGCGGGCGCCGGGCACCAGGTGCAGCTCCACCGGCGCGCCCGCGTCCCGCAGCGCCTCGGCCAGCCGGACGCTCTGCGAGGCCGGCACCAGGTCGTCTTCCGCACCGTGCATCAGCAGGACCGGCGGTGCGCCGGCGTGGGCGTGCGTCAGCGGGCTCGCCTCGCGCGCGAGGTCCGGCACCGACTCCGGCGCTGCCCCCAGCAAGGCCGCTTCGCGGGAAACGTCGCCGGCCAGGCCGAGCAGGTCGGTCGGCGGGAACCACGCCACCACGGCGTCCACTGTGGACCCGGTGAGCGCCGCCAGCAGGCCGAGGTGCGCGCCCGCCGATTCGCCCCAGACGACCAGTGGCCTGTCGTCCCGGACGAACTCGATCGCCGCCCGGACGTCCTCCAACGGTGCCGGGAAGATCGCTTCCCCGCTGAGCCGGTAGTCGGCCGCGGCGACGCGGAACCCCTGCGCCGCCAGCTCTTCGGCCAGGTGCTCGAACCCGGGTAGCGGCGTGCGCCGGGAGCCGCGCCGCCAGCCGCCGCCGTGCAGGTACACGATCGTCGCGACCGGGTCGTCCGCCGGGGTCAGGTCCAGTTCCAGCGGACGGAACCCCGGCACCTCGCGGTAGATCACGCGCTCGCCTGGTGGAACCGCCCGCCCTGCATGATGACGGCCAGGTTGGCCGGGTCCTGCAGCAGCGTGACGTCCGACGTCGGGTCGCCGCGGACGACGAGGACGTCGGCGAAGTAGCCCTCGGTGAGCAGCCCGACCGGCAGGTCCATCACCTGTCCACCGTGGAACGTCGTCGCCCGCAACGCTTCGGCGGGGGAGTAGCCGAAGAGCCGGACGAACAGCTCCAGGTCGCGCGCGTTGCGCCCGATGGGGTTGTTCGGGAACCCGTAGTCGCCGCCGGGCAGCACCCGCAGGCCGCGCTTGCGCAGCTCCGGGTACAGCTGCTCCATCGCCGCCAGGGACTTCACCGAGCCCATCTTCTCGGCCATCGCCGCGTCGATGCCGAACTCCGCGCCTTCGTGGACGTTGGCCCACATGATGCCGACGGCGGGGGAGAGGAAGATCGAGTCCTTGTGCTCCTCGAGGAGATCGATGGCTTCGGAGTCGGCGTAGGAGCAGTGGTAGATCGAGCGGAACCCGGCCCGCACGGCCAGCTTGATCGACTCGGGCGACTGGGCGTGGCAGTTGAGCCACACGCCGGACTCGCGCGCCTGCTCGCCGGCCGCGTTCGCCTCCTCGGCGCTGTACTGGGTGACCATCGAGCCGCCTTCGAAGAAGACGTCGTCGTTGCTCATCAGCAGCTTCACGCTGTCGAACCCGAGTTCGGCCTGCTCCCGCACGAACGCGCGGACGGCGTCCGGGCCGGTTTCCTGCGGGGCCGGGCCGTCCGGGCCCAGCCGGACCGGGTTGTTGTCCCGTTCGAACGACGCCGCCCGCATCCGGGGCCCGGCGGCCAGGCCGGCGGCGATCCGGTCGCGCAGCCGCACCTCGGTGGGCACCGGCGTCAGCGAGCCGGCCGAGTAGGCGCTGGTGAAGCCGTGGTCGAGCAGGATCCGGGCGTTGCGCTCGGCGATCGCCAGGTGCTCGTCCGGGCTCGGCATGCGGTGGAAGAAGCCGACGTCGATCGGCGGGTTGAACGACGGGTCGAGGTGGCCCACGGCCGAGGGGAACGTCAGGTGGCAGTGCGACTCGACCAGACCGGGCATGACGGTGGCGCCGCGGCAGTCGACCACGCGGTCGTCCGGCCCGGTTTCCGTGCCGCCGCCGGGCCGGACGCTCTCGATGCGGTCGCCGCGGACCACGACGTCGGCCGGGACGGCGGGCGAGCCCGAGCCGTCGAAGACCCGGCCGCCGGTGAACACGACTCTGGGTGCCATCTCCGTCCTCCTTGCCGAAGTCATGCGCCGAGCATGGTGTAGCCGCCGTCGGCGACCAGGAAACCGCCGGTGATGTGCCCGGCGTCCTCGGTGGCGAGGAACAACGCGGTCCCGGCCAGCTCCTCGGGCTTCGGGATGCGGCCCATCGGGGTCGCGTCCCGGAGTTTCTCCGCACGGCCGGTGCGCCAGTCCTCGCGGCCGAGCGTGGCTTCGGTCTCGATGAAGCCGGGCGCGAAGACGTTCACCCGCACGGTGGGGGCGAAGGCGTGCGCGTACGACTTGGTCAGGCCGATGATCCCGGCCTTCGCCGCCGCGTACTGCGGAGCGCGGGCGCTGCCGCGCGCGACGACGGTCGAGCCGATGTTCACGATCGCGCCGCCGCCCTGGGCGAGCATCCGGTCGCCGAACTCGTGCGTGCACAGCAGCGTGCCCTTGATGTCGACGGCGAGGACGTGGTCGACCGACTCCTCGGTCAGGTCCCGCCACGACATCTGGTCGCGGGCGACGTCGCCGACGTTGTTGATCGCCACGTCGACGCGGCCGAAGTGGGTCCACGCCTCGTCGGCCATCCGCCGGATCTGCGCGTGCTCCGAGATGTCCGCCTGGACGAGGAACGCCTTGCGCCCCAGCTCTTCGACGCGCGCGGCGGTGCGCTCGGCGCCCGCGCGCGAGCCGCGGTAGTGCACCACGACGTCGGCGCCCTCGCGGGCGGCGCGGACGGCGATCTCGGCACCGAACCCGGTGCCGGCGCCGGTGACGAGGACGGTCTTGCCGGTGAAGCGCACGAAGGACTCCTTCAGACGAGGGTGCGGCCGCCGTCGGCGTACAGGACGTGTCCCGTGACGAAGGCGGCTTGGTCGGAGCAGAGGAACAGGATCGGGCCGGTCAGGTCGGCCGGGGTGCCCAGCCGCCCGGCCGGCACCAACGCGGTGAGGCCGGCGCGGACGCCGGGCTTTTCGAGGTGGTCGTGGGTCAGGCCGGTCTCGGTGTAGCCGGGCGCGACGGCGTTGACCGTGACACCGGAGGCGGCCCACTCGCGGGCCATCACCCGGCACAGCTGGTCGACCGCGCCCTTGCTGGCCGCGTAGGGCGCGTGGTGCGGGTGGGCGAGCAGGCCGGACACCGAGGACAGGTAGACGATCCGGCCGTACCCGCGGGCGACCATCAGCTCGCCCGCCGCCTTGCCGGTCCGGAACGCGCTGCCGGCGTTCACCGAGATGATCCGGCGCCAGACGTCGTCGGGCGTGTCGAGGACCGGCCGCCGGTCGTTGACGCCGACCGCGTGGACGAACACGTCCAGCCGGCCCAGCAGCTCGTCGGCGCGGGTGACGCACTCGCGGGCGCCGTCGGCGTCGGTGAGGTCGGCTTCCAGCGTGCGAAGTCCCTTCCGCGCCAGGTCGCCGAGCCGCTCGGCGTCGACGTCGGCGACGACCACGTCCGCACCCGCTTCGGCGAGCGCGAGCGCGGCCGCGGCGCCGATCCCGCCCGCGCCGGCCACCAGCGCGCCCTTGCCCCGCAGACCCAGCCAGTCCACTCCCGCTCCTCGCTCCCGACGTCCCGGCGACGCTAGGCGCGGGGTCCGTTCAGCGGGAACGGCTGTTCCATTCAATGGCAGACCGGCTCGCGCCCGCGTGCGGCGCTGCTGGGATCGGGGCATGACGAGACTGCCCGGGCTGACCCCGGCTTCCTTGAGTGACGACCAGCGCGCGCTTTACGACGCCATCGCCGGCGGCCCCCGCGCGGGCGGGCCGTTCCCGCTCACCGACGCCGCGGGCGTGCTGACCGGGCCGTTCAACGCGATGCTCTTCGCCCCGTCGGCCGGGCAGGCCCTGCAGCGGCTCGGTGCGGCCGTGCGGTACGAGACCGCGCTCGGCGATCGCGTGCGGGAGCTGGCGATCCTGGCCGTGGCGGCGCGGTGGGACTGCGCGTTCGAGCGGTACGCGCACGAGCCCGCCGCGCGCGCCGCCGGCGTGACGGACGCCCAGCTCGCGGCGGGGACGGTGCCCGACGACCTCTCCGACGTCGAAGCGGCGGCGCTGCGGTTCGTGGACGCCCTGCTGGAGGGGGACGTCGACGACGTGACTTACGCCGAGACCGTGCCAACCATTGGCAACCGCGTGGCCGTCGAGCTGACCACCCTGGTGGGCTACTACGCGACGCTGGCCCTGCAGCTGCGCGTCTTCCGAGTCACCGTCCCCGTGGAGCAGCCGTGAAGCTCGTGACCTTCGACGACGGCCTGGTCGGCCGCCTCGCCGACGACCTCGTCCTGGAACTCGACACCGCCTCGGCGCGCGAGTTCTTCGAACGCGGCGGGAGCGTGCCCGAGACCGGGCGCCGCTTCCGCGCGTCCGAAGTGCGCCTGCGCGCCCCGATCGTGCCGAAGAAGTTCTTCCACACGGCCGGGAACTTCCGCGAGCACCACGACGATCTCGCCCGCGTCAACTGGTCGCATCCGGTCAACAAGGGCATCGTGTTCTTCCAGAACGTCGACGCGATCATCGGCCCCGGCGACCCGGTCGTGTACCCGTCACACCTGACGAACGAGCTGGACTACGAGCTCGAAATGGCCGTCGTGATCGGGAAGCCCGGCAAGTTCTTCACCGCGGAGCAGGCGGCCGAGCACATCGCCGGGTACCTGGTGTTCAACGACATCACCGCCCGCGACATCCAGCGCCGCGAGATGGCGTCCGGGGTGTTCTCGTTCTCCAAGGCGATCGACACGTTCTGCCCGATCGGCCCGTACATCGTCACCGCGGACGAGGTCGGCGACCCGCACGACCTGGACATGGAGCTGCGGGTGAACGGCCAGGTGCGGCAGAAGTCGAACACCTCGCGCATGTCCGTGACGATCCCGGAGCTGGTGGCCTACCACTCGCCGCAGGTCTACAGCGCGGGCGACCTGATCACGACGGGCACGGTGGCCGGGGTCGCCGCGAGCACCGACGACCCGTTCGCGTACTACCTGAAGCCCGGGGACGTGGTCGAGGCCGAGATCGAGAAGCTCGGGGTGCTGCGCAACCGGGTCGTCTCGTGGGAAGACGCGTACGGCGCACCGTGGACGGAGTGATGCGCCTGGCGAACCTGGACGGCCGCGCCGCCTTGATCTTCGGGGACCGCGCGCTGGACGTCTTCGAGGCGGGTGGTTTCGGCCCGGACCCGATGGACGTCCTGGCGGACTGGCCGAGGTTCACGGCGTGGGCGCGGTCGGTGCCCGCGTCCGGCAGCCCGTATGACCCCTTGCTGCTGGGGCCGCCCGTGCCGCGGCCCCGGCAGGTCTTCGCGGTGGCGCTCAACTACCCGCCGCACGCGGCCGAAGCCGGCTTCTCGCCGCCGGCGGACCCGCTGGTGTTCACCAAGTTCCCGACGTGCGTCGCGGGGCCGCACGAGCCGGTCGAGCTGCCCGGCGACCGCGTCGACTGGGAGGTCGAGCTGGTGGCGGTGATCGGCCGCGGCGGTCACCGGATTCGCTCGGAGCAGGCTCTTTCGCACGTCGCGGGGTACCTGGTCGGCCAGGATTTGTCGGAGCGGCGGGTGCAGGCGCTGGGGAAGCCACCGCAGTTCTCGCTGGCGAAGTCGTTCCCCGGGTTCGGGCCCACCGGTCCGCACCTGGTCACCGAGCTTGCTCCGGACGCCTCGATCACGTGCTTGCTGAACGACGAAGTGGTGCAGAAGGCGTCGGTGGCGGACATGATCTTCGGCGTGCCGGAGCTGGTGGCGCGGCTGTCGGCGGTGTGCCCGCTCTTGCCGGGGGACCTGATCTTCACCGGGACTCCGGCGGGGGTGGGCAACCGCCGGACGCCGCCGCGCTACCTCACCGCGGACGACGTGCTGACCAGCCGCATCGACGGCCTCGGCGAGCTGGTGACCCGCTTCCGCTGACGCGGCCACGGAGACCTGGCGGGGAGGCGGTGGGCGCTCAACGTCCGGCGAGGCCCAAGCGGGTGCCCGGCTACCCCTCAGCCGCGCCCAAGGTGCCGCGTATGTAGCGCACCTCGGCCATCCGCAAATCGTCCTCCTCGAGCGGCGGCAGGCCGTGCGCCGCGAACAGCTCGCGAACCGTGCGGCCCGCCACCTCCCAGCCCAGCCCGGCCAAGTAGGGCGCCGCCTCGTTGCGGTCGCCGAAGTACCGCAGCTTGGCCATGTCCGCGTCGAAGTCCTTCGACCGGAACAGTTCCGAGATGCGGTTCAAGCTCTGCTTCGTCCGGTCCTCCTCGCCCGGGCGCGGGTTGGGCCGGCTCTCGGTGGCCACCCGGCTGCCCGGCGCGCTCAGCTCGGTGATGGTGTCCAGCAAGCGGTCCTGCGCCTCGGGCGGCAGGTACCCCAGCAGGCCTTCCGCGCTCCACGCCGTCGGCCGCGCCGGATCGAACCCGGCCGCGCGCAATGCGGCCGGCCAGTCGTCGCGCAGGTCGGCCGCCACCACCCGCCGTTCCGCGGTCGGCTCCGCTCCCAGCCCGGCCAGCGTGCGCGTCTTGAACTCGACCACCTCGGGCTGGTCCAGCTCGTACACCACCGTCCCGGCCGGCCACGGCAACCGGTACGCGCGGGAATCCAGTCCCGAAGCCAGGATCACCACCTGCGCGAGGCCGGCGTCGAGGAAGAACTCGTCGTAGAACCGGGTGCGGACCTTGGCGCCGTCGATCGCCGCCCGGCCGACCAGGTCGCCCGGGGGCACTTCGCCGGTCGCCAGCTGTGTGAGCAGGTCGATGCCGACCGCGCGGACGAGCGGTTCGGCGAACGGGTCGTCGATGAGCGCGTCGTCGGCGCGGGTCGCGATCGCCCGGGTCATCGCGGCCATGGTCGCGGTCGCGCCCACACTGGACGCCAGGTCCCACGTGTCGCCCTCGCGGCGGGGGGAAGTCATGGTGCGATCATGCCCCCGATCGACCGCCCGGCCCACCACCGCCCGGCCCACGACGATCCCGGCGCCTTGGCCGACTACGGCCCGGTGGAGGGCGCGACCCCCAACGACGCGCCCGCCACCGGGTCGCCCCGGCATTCCCCCTCTTTCGCCGTGCCCCTAGGGTTCCCGACGCCGTCCTCGTTTCGTCCTCGCCTCGGCATCCGGGGCGCGACCTGCGTGTTTCGGAGCCGGGGCGCGCGGCGCTAGCCTGGGGGACGAGGGGGGATGCGATGAGGTTCCGGATTCTCGGGACGCTGGAGGTGCGGGCGGCCGGGGATCGGGTCACCCTGGCGAGCCCGCGCCAGCAGCGCGCGCTCGCCGCTTTGCTGCTCAGTCCGAACTCCGTCGTCCCGGTGGAGCGCATGATCGACGCGCTCTGGGAGGACGAGCCGCCCGCGACCGCCGTGAAGCAGGTGCGGAACTGCGTTTCCGCGCTGCGGTCCCGGCTCGGCGAGGCCGGCGCGCTGATCGTCACCGACGGCCCCGGGTACCGCTTGCGGACCGACGCCGACGATCTCGACTCCCTGCGCTTCCGCCGGCACGTCGCCGCCGCGCGGGGGCTTGCCGGGCAGGCGAAACTCGTCGACGCCGTCGAAGAAATCCGGGCCGCGCTCGCGTTGTGGCGGGGCCCGGCGCTGGACGGGCTGCGCACGACGACGTTGGCCGGCCGCGCCGCGGTGCTCGACGAGCAGCGCGCCGACGCCGTCGAACTCTGCGCCGAATGGCGGCTGCGGCTCGGCGAAACGGGCGAGGTCGTCCGCGAGCTGACCGAGTTCTGCGGCGAACACCCGATGCGCGAGCTGTCCCACCTGCTTCTGATGCGCGCCCTCGCGAAAGAGGGCCGCTACGCCGAAGCCTCGACGCTGTTCCACGGCCTGCGCCGGCGGCTGGCCGACGAGCTCGGCGTGGACCCGAACCCCGAGCTGCGACGGCTGCACGAGCAGATCCTCGCCGAAGCCACCCCCGACGAACCGGAGCCGGCGCCGGAACACCATTCCTTCGACCGCGCGGTCACCGAGCTGGCCGAAGCCGTGACGTGGCAGTGGCGCGCGGAAGCCGAGCTGCGGTCGCTGCACCGGCCACAGCCGATCGTCCTGCGCTGGTCGGCACTCCGGGGCAAACCGCGTGGCGATCTCGACGACATCGCGGACACGTTCAGGGCGTTGCCCGTGCCGCAGCTGGTCGTCCTCGGCGAACCGGGTTCCGGGAAGTCGGTGCTCGCCCTGATGCTGACGCTGGAGCTGCTGCGCGCCCGCGCGCCGGGCGGCCCGGTGCCGGTCCTGCTTTCGCTGGCGTCGTGGGATCCGCGGCGTGACCACCTCGACCGGTGGCTCGCGGCCCGGCTCGCCGACGACCACCCGGCGCTGCTCAACGCCCGCGAGTACGGGCGCGACGCCCCCACCCGGCTCGTCCTCGGCGGGCACGTCCTCCCGGTGCTCGACGGCCTCGACGAGATGCCGGCCGACCTGCGCGCCGTGGCGCTCGACGCGCTGGACCAGACCATGGGCGCGGGCCGCGCGCTCGTGCTGACGTGCCGCTCCGCCGAGTACGACCAGGTCGTGCGCGAAGCCGGCCCGGTGCTGAGCGCCGCGACGGTCGTGCGGCTCGAACCGGTCGCCCGGCAGGAGGCGATCACGTACCTGTCGGCGCGGGACGGCCGGGACCGCTGGGGCCCGGTCGCCGAGCGGCTGCGCCGCGATCCGGGCGCACCGCTGGCCCGGGTGCTGCGGACGCCGTTGATGGTCGACCTCGCGCGGATCGGTTACGGCCGTCCCGGCGCGGATCCCGCGGAGCTGCTCGGCGCTTCGGACGCCGAGGCGCTCGAGGGGCAGCTGCTCGATTCGTTCGTCCCCAACGCCTACGCGCAGGTGCCGCAGCCGCCGGGGCGGAACCCGAAGACGAGCCCGTCCGGCCGGTACACCGCGGCGCAGGCGACGCGCTGGCTGGGCTTCCTGGCGCGGCACCTCGAGCGGGCGCGCAGCCGCGACCTGGCGTGGTGGCAGCTGTACCGGGCGGTGCCGGCGCGGACCCGGTCCGGTCTGGTCGGGGCACTGGTCGCGCTGTTCTTCGTCGTCACCGGCTGGGTCGACGACGGCCCGGCGCTGGCCGCGATCTACGGCGTCTCGTTCGGCGGCGCCGCTTACCTGACCCACCGCTTCGGGCGTGCGCCCGAGCCGTTGCGCACCGAAGTGCGCTTCGCCGGGGCCACCCGGAAGTTCGCCGGCCGGTTCGCGATCGGGGCCGTCGTGGGGGTGCTGCTCGGCTTGGGCTGGTCGCTGGCCACCGGCCTGGTCGTGTTCCTGGCGCTGGTGTTCGGCCTGGTGTTCGCGGTGCACGTGTGGCTCGCCAAGCCGGTCGACGCGAGCCGCGTGTCCAGCCCCCGGACGATCCTGCGCAACGAACGCACCGGCGCGATCGCGTTGTCGGTGTCCTTCCTGGTGACGCTGGGGTTGTTCGACGGGATGGCGTTCGCGTTCACCGCCCAGACGCGGTTCCTGCCGGTGCTGGGCGGCCGGTACGACCTGGCGCTGGCCGTCGCCGGCGGGCTGGCGGGCGCGTCATTCGGGTTCTTCATGGCCCGCGGCGTCGCGGCGGTGTGCTACGGCCTGGCGGGCGCGATCGCCGGCGGCCAGGTGTTCCCGGCGGCGACGGACCCGGTGCTGCCGTTCGTGGCCGGCGTGTGCTTCGGCGGCGGAATCGGCTTGGCGGTGCTGGTGACGCGGGCGTGGGGCAACTACTTCGTCCACCACATCTGGCTCGCGGCCACGGGCCGCCTGCCGTGGCGCCTGATGCACTTCCTCGACGACGCCCACCGCCGCGGCGTGCTCCGGCAGGCCGGCGGCGTCTACCAGTTCCGCCACGCCCGCGTCCAGGAGCGGCTGGCCGAGGCCCACCAGGAGGAGATGTCATGACCGGCGAGGAAATCGTGCTCGGCCCGCTGCCGAAGGGGATCACCCCGGCCGGGGAGGGGAAGGTGTGGAACGTCCTCGGCCACAGGTACTCCCTGAAGGCGGCGAGCGAAACGAGCTTCGCGTTCGAGACGTACGACCCGCCCGGCACCGGCGTGCCGCCGCACGTGCACCCGACCCAGGACGAGCACATCTACGTCCTGGAGGGAGTGTTCACCCTGTACCTCGACGGCCAGTGGGAGACCGCGGGGCCGGGCGACACCGTGCGGATGCCGAGGGGTCTCCCGCACGCGTACTACAACCGCGGCGAAGGCAGCACGCGCGGGCTGTTCTGGGTGAGCCCGGCCGGACGGCTGGCGCAGCTGTTCGACCGGCTGCACGACCTCGCGGACCCGGCCGAGGTGGTCCGGCTCTCGGCCTTGCACGACGTCGAGTTCCTGCCGCCGGGTGCCGTGGAGGGCGCTTGACCGGTCAGCCCTCCGGGGGCACCAGGCTCGCGGCCGCTTCGACGAACGCGTCGATCAGCGCCGACCGCCGCGAGGCGAGCCACGCCAGGCACACGCGGTTCGGCGCGATGTCCTCCACCGGCACGGCGACCACGTCGGGCCGGGTGTAGAACGCCGCGGTCGACCGCGGGATGATGCTGATCCCCGCCTCGGCCGCGACCAGCTCCAGCTTCTCTTCGACGCTGTGGATCGGCGGGACCTCGGCCCGGTCGGTGCCGCGCAGTTCGACGGCGATGTCCCGCCACTCCGGGACGGCGTCGGGGTCCTGCAGCAGGTGCTCGTCGGCGAGTTCGGTGACCGAGACGGATTCCTTGCCCGCCAGGCGATGCCCGGCCGGCACGGTGACGACGCGCGGTTCCTCGAACAGCGGCCGCACCGTCAGCCCGCGCCGGTCGAAGGGCAGCCGGACGACGCCGACGTCGACGCGGCCGTCGTGCAGGACCTCGACCTGGTCGTGCCAGCTGGTGCGCAGCAGCCGGACGGCGAGGTCCGGCTGCCGCTCGGCCAGTATCCGCACCGCCGGGGTGACGACGATGCCGGGCATGAACCCGACGGTGAGCACGGGCTCGGCGGCCGCGGTGACCCGCCGCCGGACCGCGTCGGCCGCGGACAGCAGGCCGCGCGCGTCGTCGAGGAGCTGCTCCCCGGCCGGGGTGAGCACGGTGCTGCGGCGGTCCCGCACGAAGAGGGCGGTCTTCAGCTCGTCCTCGAGGGCGCGGATCTGCCGGGACAGCGCGGGCTGGGCGACGTGCAGCCGCGCGGCGGCCCGCCCGAAGTGCAGCTCTTCGGCCACGGCGACGAAGTACCGCAGCTTCCGCAGGTCGAGGTCCACAGTGGATCACCATTCCTGTCCGGTTCCGCACCGATCATCGCATGTCCGCGTGACGCCGCGCGGGCATCACAGCGCGCGCAACGGGTCTTGGACGCGTCCCACCCCGGCGGGACACGCTGGAAAGCGCAGACACCCAACCGAAAGGACAGCGATGAAGGTCTTCCTCACCGGCGGATCGGGCTACATCGGCCGCGCGACGATCGCGAGCTGGTGCGGCTGGGGCACACCGTCGAGGCGCTCCCCGCAGCGACCGCGCGGAGCAGGCCGTGGCCGCCGCCGGGGCGAGCGCGGTCCGCGGTGGCCTGACCGACCTCGACGTGCTCAACCACGCCGCCGCCCGCGCGCAAGCCGTGATCCACCTGGCCCAAGCCGTCAGCGGCGACGAGGACCTCGCCGCGGCGACCGCCATGCTGGACGGCGTCGGCGGCGGCACCTACGTGCACACCGGCGGCAGCTGGGTCTACGGCGACACCGACGGCATCCAGGACGAGACCGCGCCGTGGAACCCGCCGGCCATCGTCGCGTGGCGCAAAGCCGTCGAAGACGCGGTGCTGGCCCGCGCGAAGAACGGCGGACGGCCCGTCGTCGTCCAGCCCGGCCTGCTCTACGGCGGCGACAACCGCCTGATCGACGTCTTCTACGTCCAGCCGGGCAGGGAAAGCGGCGCGATCCCGTACCTCGGCGACGGCGCCAACCACTGGGCGCTGATCCACGTCGACGACCTGGCCCGGCTCTACGCGGCCGCGCTGTCGGCTCCGGCGGGCTCGGTGTACCTCGGGGTCGGCGGAGTCGACCCGACGGCCAAGGAGGTCGCCGAAGCGTGTGCCCGGGCTGCCGGGCTGAAGACCACTTCGATCGCGTTGGCCGAGGCCCGCGAGCGGATGGGCCCGATCGCCGACGCGTTCGCCCTCGACCAGCGGCTGACGTCGGCCAAGGCACAGCGCGAGCTCGGCCGGACGCCGGCGCACACCGATCCGCTGAGCGTCCTGGGTTCCTGAGTCTACTGTGGAGTGTTGCGCGCGTACTCGGTCAACGCGCTGCGGTTCTCCAAATGGGACTTCGCCATCAGGCTCGCCACGTGCTTTTCCACCGTGCGGGGCGAAATGTGCAGCCGACGGGCGATGTCCTTGTTGCCCATGTTGTCGGCCAGCAGCTGCAGCACCTCGTACTCGCGGACCGTGACGCCCGCCGAGCGCAGCTCCGCCGGGAGGCGGTCCGAACCTGTGCGGCGCTGGCCGACCGGGGCGCCGATCTTGCGCAGCAGCCCGCGGCACGCGCTCGCCACCGCCGTCACCTCCGCCTGGTGGAAGAACTCCTCGGCCTCCTTGAGCCACGCCACCGGGTTGCCCCAGCCGTCGGCCGCCGCGGACTCGGCCACCATGCGCAGGCCCAGGTGCCTGCTCACCGGGAACGGGGCCGCCGCCTCGATCGCCGCCGCCACGGCGGAGTCGGCCTGGTCGACGGCACCCGCGCGGCCGTAGCGGACCGCGTCGCCCAGCAGCACGAACTGACGGTTCCAGCGCATTCCGCTCACCGCCGCCGGGGGCCGGTCGGGTGGCGGGGAACCGTCGAGCGCCTCGATCAGCAACCGCAGGCCGTGCTGGCCGGCCAGGTGGAAGCGGCTCGGCTGGCGCTCCTCCAGCGCCAGCACCTGCGCCAGCTCGCGGCGGGCGCGTTCGGCGTCCTCCTCCAGCAGGGAGCAGAACACCTGGGCCAGCCCGACGCTCAGCACCAGCTCCTGCGCCGTCGCGCCGCCCTCCGCGCGGAAGTCCTCGAGCGCGCGCTCCATCCGCGGCCGGTCCGCCTGGTGGGCGGCCACCATCGCGCGCGTCATGTGCGTGTACTGCAGCAGCGCGACCAGCCGGAGCCGGCCCAGCACCGCGAGGTTCTCGTCGAGGATCCGGTCGGCGTGGGCGAACTCGCCGCGCATCACCGCGTGCACCGCGAGGCTCGCGTCGACCGCGCAGGTCAGCGTGATCGCGCCGGTGCGCTGGGCCTCCGCGCGGGCCAGGTCGAACGTCCGGATGTCGCCCTCGGCGAGCATCCGGTGCCCGCCGAGGCGGACCAGCACCTGGGTGCGCAGGTGCGTCAGCTGGTGGCGTTCGGCCAGCCGCCGCGCGAGCTGCAGGTAGCGCTCGGCCTCGGCCAGGTCCGACTCCAGCGCCACCATGCCGAGCACCTGCAGCGCCTGGCACGACACGAACGGCACGCCGGCGCGCTCGGCGACCTCCCACGCCTGCTCGGCCAGCTTCCGGGCCCGCTCGGTGTGCGCCGGGCCGGGGATGTCGAGCCACAGCGTCGCTTCGACGGCGTCGAGGGCCGCGTTCTGCTCCTCGGTCATCTCGCCGCCGAGCGGGGCGCGGGCCTGCTCGATCTGGTTGAGGCACTCGTCGTGGCGGCCGCCGATGTAGGCCGCCCACGCCAGCTGGACGTGCAGGTCGACCGCCCGCTCGAGGCTGCCGATCTCGGCGAACCGCGCGGAGAACTCCACCGCCCGGTCGAACTGCCCGGTCTGGCCCAGCGCGTGCAGCAGGGACTCCAGCGCGTCGGCCCGGTCGTCGGGGCTCGCCGTGGCCAGCAGCTCGACGGCGCGGGTCAGCATCGTCACCGCCGTGTCGGCCGCGCCGCCGTCGAGCGCGCGGCGGCCGGCTTCGGCGAACAGCCGCCCGGCGCCGGGGTGGTCCATCGCCGTCAGCCGCAGCGCCGCGGCCAGCGCGCACAGCTCGCCGGGCAGGCCGGGGTGCAGCTGCTCGACGGCGTCGGCGGCCCGGCGTGCCAGGTTCGCCTTCGTCGACGGCACGAGCCGGGCCAGCAGCGCCTCGGCGGTCAGCGGATGCCGGAAGGCGTACCAGCCGGGGGTGGTTTCGTCGGTGGTGACCAGGTGCGCGGCGACGCTCGCGCTGATGTGGTTGTGCAGCATGCGGTCGTCCATGTCGGTCACCGCCTGCACGACCGACAGCGGGAACCGCCGTCCCAGGACGGCGGCCACCGACAGCAGCGTTTCGCCGTCCTCGCCGAGCGCGTCGACGCGGGCGGCGATGCTGCTGATCAGCGCCTCCGGCACGCGCGCCTGCAGCTCGCCGACGACCTGCCAGCCGCCCGGCCCGCCGACGAGCAGGCCGTCGCCGAGCATGCCGTGCAGCAGCTCCTCGACGACGAACGGCACGCCCTCGCTGTTCTGCCACAACAGGTTCGCGACGGCGGCGGGCACCGCGGCCGGGTCGGTCTCCAGGCACGCGGCCGCGAACTCGCGGGTGCGTTCGGCGTCCAGCCGGCTCAGTTCGAAGGTGTGGCTGGACGAGCGCTGCGCGGCGGCCGAGGCCAGCCGCAGCGCCTCGCCCGGTTCGCCGCGCAGGGTGCCGATCAGCATCACCCGGCTGGACGCGAGGTTGTCGACGAGGTACTCGACGATGAACAGCGTCTCGGCGTCGGCGTTGTGCAGGTCCTCCAGCACGATCAGGCAGCCGCCGTCGCGGCCGGCGACCGACAGCAGCCGGAACACCGCTTCGGCCAGGACCAGGAGGTTCCCGTTGTCGTGCGGGCGGTCGCCGCGGTACCAGTCGGGCACGAGCCGGGCGAGTACCGGCACGAGCGGGTCGAGTTCGGGGGCGGCGGGCGGCAGACCGCCGCGGAAGTGCGACAGCAGGGCTTCGGCCAGGGGCCGGAACGGCACCATCGGGCCGATCGAGCTGGCCCGTCCGCGTAGCACCGGGAGCCCGGTCGCCAGTGCCCGCGAGGCGATGTCGGCGGCGAGCCGGGACTTCCCGATCCCGCCTTCACCGACAAGGAAGAAGGCCCCACCGTGGTCGGTGCGGGCCTTCTCCAGAGCCTGGGACAGGGCGCCGAGCTCCCTGTCGCGTCCGATGAGACGCGTCGAACGGATGCCCATCGCGGTCACTATAACCGGATGCGCGCCCTCCGGACGTAGGTCGAATTACCGACGCCCGGCAGTCTCACTATTCGGTGAAGCCGCCCGTGACGACCGTGATGTCCATCGTGGTCAGTGAGTTCTGGCCGACCCGTGCGGCCTTGCCGGACAGCGCGTGGTTGCGGGCGCCGGTGCGGGAGGTCCGGGGAAGGGTCAAGTCGCCGATCGGGTTGTCGGTGCCGGCGAAGTCGTGCTCGGTCATGCGGGTGGCTCCACTCTCGGTAGTGCTGGGCCGGACGGGGTTATTCGGCGAAACCGATGCCGACGGTGAAGACCGGGGTGATGTCGAGGGTGTCGGCGCCGTGGTGGCTCAGCCGCGCGCTCCGGCCGGCGAGGGCGCGGTTGCGGGCGCCGGTCCGGGTCGGCGCCGGGAGGGTGGGGTCGCCGATGGGGTTGTCGGTGCCGGTGAAGTCGTGCTCGCTCATGGCGTGTTCTCCGCTTTCGGTCGCAGGTCGGGGAGGGACGGAGGTCAGAGGGCGAAGGTGCCGTTGGTGACGACGGTGGGGCCACCGAGCGTCTCGAGGGTCATCCCGGACAGCCGGGGCCGGGTGCCGGCCAGCGCCTGGTTGCGGGCACCGGCGCGGTTCGCGCGGGGGAGCACCAGGGCACCGACGGTGGCTTCGACGGTCTCGGCGGTGGTTTCGGGCATCGTTCGTTCTCTCCTCGTGAGGTGGGGCGGGGACGGGTCAGCGAGTCGGTGGCTGCAACAGCAGCGCGGAGGGGACGCGACGGCCGAAGCCGAGGCGCAGCAGGCCGTAGCCGATGCCGGCCAGGCCGGTGAGCAGGCCGGGGGAGGCGACGCCGTCGGGCGTGCCGCAGCGCGCGCCGTCCTGTTCGACGGCGGTGAGCAGCTGCCCGGTGCGGGTGGCGACCGCGGCGGCGGCGCCCTCGTGGCCGGCTTCGGCGAGGAAGCCGAGGACGTCGGTGATGCCGGTTTCGCCGTGGCAGAGGCTCAGGTCGCGCAGCGGGTCCTGGCCCGCGAGCGCCGCGACCTGCTCGTCGAGGCCGAGCAGCGCGGGTTCGCCGGCGTAGGCGAGGACCTGGCCGGCCAGCCCGGAGCACCAGCCGTGCCCGGTGGCGGTTTTCGCGGGCGGGAGAGTCGCGGTCTCGCGCGGGTACCCGGCCAGCGCCCAGTCGACGCCGGCCGCGCCGTGCGCGAACCCGGGGTCGGCGAGGTCGGGGTCGATCGAGCGGACGGCGAGCTCGGCCGCGTAGGCGTCGGCCAGCAGGGCGGCGCCGGAGAGCCCGGTCTGGCCGGCCACCGAGCGCAGGGCGACGAGCCCGCCGGCGAGCCCGGTGGTGTACCGCGGAGACGTCTCGGGGGTCGGCGCGGGCATCACGGCGACCGTCCGGGCGGTCAGGTCGAGCAGGTCGGGCCGGTCGAGCAGCCGGGAAAGCCGGGCCGCCGCGTAGGCGACGCCGCCGAGCCCGAGCAGCCCGCCGGGACCGGCCGCCGCGGCGAGGTCCGGGTCAGCCTCCAGCGCCGAGACGAGCCCGGGCAGCCCGGAAAGCGCCTTCCCGGCCAGTTCGCGGTAGCGGTCGATGCCGGTCAGCTCGGCCAGCTGGGCCAGGAACAGCGCGACCCCGGTGTAGCCCTCGCCGAGCCCGGCGCCCATCGGCAGCACGGTCCAGTACTTCTCGTCGACGAGCTCCAGCCCGACCCAGTTGACGCGGCCGCCGCCCGAGGCCGCGCGGGCGACGATCGCGTCGGCGATGCCGCAGGCGGCCGAGAGCAGGTGCGCCGGTTCGGGGCTCTTGCTCGGCAGGACGGGATCGGTGACGCCGGTGCCGGTGTGGGTTTCGGCGGCGGGCCGGGTGGCCAGCGCGGCGGAGATCAGCCACTCCTGGTCGCGGCGGTCGATCGTGGTCATCCCGGCGACCTTCGCGCGCACCGACACGAGCGGCGGTTCGGCCAGCAGCCCGGGCAGCCGATTGCCTTCGGCGTCCCAGAGGTCCGTGGTGCCGGCCCGGCCGGTGAACATCGGGACGTCGCCCGCCCACAGGTCGGTCAGCTCGGCGGCGACCAGGCCGCGGCGGACGTCGTCGGTGCTGTCGTCGTGCAGCAGCCCGAAGGCCTCGTCGCGCGCGGCGGCGTCGGCCAGCAGCGACGGGTGCGTGGTCTCGTCGAGCAGCCGCGTGTAGAAGCTGGTCGGGCGGACCAGGACGCGGATGCCGGCCTCGGCGCAGCGGTCGAGCAATGGCCCGAACTCACCGGCGCCGGCGGCGATGGCGTCGTACCCGGCGCGGAACCCGGCCAGCAGCGCGGCGCCGTGCTCGGCGGGCTCGACGTCGACGCCGCCGAGGGTGGGCCGGTTGACGCCGGTGCCGACGCCGCCGGGCACCCGGGTCAGCCGCATCCGGTCGGTGCCGGCGTCGAGCCAGTCGACGCGGGTGAGCGCCGGGGCCGCCGCGCGGCCGCCGCCCAGGCCGGAGATGTCGACCGCGCCGTGCTCGCCGACGATCATCTGCGGCAGCAGCATGGTCCGGTGCACCGACCGGGCGAGCAGCTCGGCCGCGGGGTCGACGTCCTCCGCGTCGGCGGGCAGCACCGGCTGGAAGAGCGTCTCGATGTCGATCAGGACGGGCTGGTCGCCGGCGGCGATGATGTTCTCGAAGTGCACGTCGGTGCCGTCGAGGGCGTGCAGCAGGGCGAGCAGCACGCCCTGGCGGCGGTAGAACCGGTCGACCTCGGTGAGGTCGGCGCACGGCCGGTGCTCGACGAAGCGGAGCCAGCCGTAGCCGGGGCGCACCAGGACGTCCACCGTGCTCAGCTCGAGGCCGGGCACGCGCGGGTTGAGCCACTCGACCAGGCCGGTGAACGCGGCGTGCAGGTCGAGCGGACGCGGCTTGTAGATCACCCGCGCGCCGCCGGCGAACCGCAGCTCCCGGACCGAGCGGCCGCGCTGGTGCGCGTCGCCGGTCCCGCCGCTGATCTCCACCAGCAGACCGGGCTCCGGACCGGTGAACGCGGTGAGGGCGGCGCGGTCGGCGTCGAAGCGGCCGAGCAGCTCGGTGACGGCCGCGATCGCCTGCAGCGACGCCTGCGCGGCGAGCCGGGCGAGCACGGGGTAGCGGTGCAGCAAGTCGGTCAGCCCGGCCGGGGTGCCGGTCCGCCGCACGAAGTCGGCGAACCGCTCTTCCCCGGTGTCCCCGGCCAGGATCCCCGCGCGGCGGGCCCGGCCCAGCTCCAGCACCAGGCTGCGGGCGGCGAGCCCGGCGAGCTGGTGCCCCAGCCGCGTCGCGCACCCGTCGGCGATCGCGGTGGCGTCGACGGCGGGCGAAGCCGCTGCGGCGCCGGCGACCGCGGCGCGGGCCGCGTCGGTGAAGGGCCGGAACACCGCGGCGAAGGCGGTGCGCCAGTGCGCAGACCCCGCACTTTCACGTGAAAGTGCGGCTCCCGGGGTCGCACTTTCACGTGAAAGTGCGGCTTCGGCGAAGTCGACCCACGCGGGACGGGCGCCGCCGGGGCGGCGTTCCTGCGTGGTCAGCGCCGCGGCCCACCAGGTGGGCGGGAGCGTCGTGGTCGCCGGGTTCGGCTGCGGGGGAATCACGGGATCGAGCATGCCAGCGGGTGACGTGGGTTACATGGGGGTGCCGCGCCCGCATTCCGACGCGGCATGGGGGCCTTCTAGGGGTTCATGGGGGCGCTGCCGGGAAAACGCCTGGTCACCGACTGGGTGGTGGGGCCGTCCGGACGTGGCGGCTGATCCATTCGGCGGGCGGGCTCGACCGGGGTTGACGGTGGGGTCCGCGTCCCTGATCCCCCATGTGGGGCACCCACGTCCCACCGGACTCCGCGGTCGCGCGCGCGGCCGCG
>NZ_JBDLYJ010000002.1:32191-712223 GCF_051337345.1 Amycolatopsis sp. MEPSY49
CGCCCGCGCGCGAGGCGGACTCCGGTGCCGGTGCGGCGCCGGAATGCGGGGCCGCCGCACCCATGTGCGCCGGCCGTCCGCCGATGACGATTCGTCGTGAGAAGTTCGCGGCTCGCCCCGCGGACGTTCCCCGAACGCACAGGGAGCGACGCACGATGACCACGTTCCAGATCGAGCAGACCCCCGACGGGCCCGGCGTGGCCGCCGGCCCCCCGCTCAAGTTCGTCCTGTCCAGCGTCCAGTCCGACTCGCACATGTGGAACCTCGTCGCCCTCCAGCTGATCATGGAGGAGATGGGGCACGAGGTGGTCAACCTCGGCGCCTGCGTCCCGGTGGAGCGGCTGCTCGCCGCCTGCCGCGACGAGCGCCCCGACTGCCTGGTGATCAGCACGATCAACGGCCACGGGCACGTCGACGGCGCCCGGGTGATCTCCGCCCTGCGCGCCGACCCCGCGCTGGCCGGCCTGCCCGCCGTCATCGGCGGCAAGCTGGGGGTGCGGGGCGCCGCCGACGCCGAGCTGGAGACCGAGCTGCTGGCGCTGGGCTACGACGCGGTGTTCCACGTCGGCGCCGGCGACTCCGGCCAGGCGATCGAGTCGTTCCGCGAATTCGTCGCCGCGAACGTCCGGACCTTGCGGTGACCGCTGCCCGGTCGGTGTTCAGCAGCTTCGTGGCCGAGCACCGGCACCGCCGGACGCTGGTCGTGCAGCCGCGGATGGGGTTCTCCGACCCCGTCGTGATGCGCCGCGGACTGCGCGCGGTGGCCGAGGCCGGCGTGCCGGCCGTGGGCACCGTGACCCTGGACAGCTACACCCGCACCGGGCAGCACGACCTCGCCGCCATGTCGATCGCCTCCGGCGTCCCGCTCAACGGCTACCCGCTGGTGGCGCTCGGGCCCGCCGCCACCGCCGAACTGGTGGACGGGCTGTACGGCCCGCGCTTCCCGGTCCAGGTGCGGCACGGGTCCGCGCAGCCGGAGGACGTCTTCGCCGCGATGCTCGAAGCCGGGCTCGACGCCTCCGAAGGCGGGCCGGTGTCCTACTGCCTGCCCTACAGCAGCGTCCCGCTGCGGACGGCGACGAAATCGTGGACGCGGTCGGCGTTGCTGCTCGCCGAGCAGACCGTGGACTGCCATCTCGAGAGCTTCGGCGGCTGCATGCTCGGGCAGCTGTGCCCGCCGGGGCTGCTGGTCGCGCTGTCGGTGCTGGAGTGCCTGTTCTTCGCCGAGCACGGCGTGCGCAGCGTTTCGGCCAGCTACGCGCAGCAGACCAGCCCGGAGCAGGACGCCGAAGCGCTGTGGGCGATGCGGCGCCTGTGCGCCGAGGAATTGGCAGGCGTGGACCACCACGTGGTGCTCTACACCTACATGGGCCTGTTCCCGGAGTCCGCGGCCGGGGCGCGGGAGCTGGTCGCCGAAAGCGTCCGGCTGGCCGTGCGCACCGGCACCGAGCGGCTGATCGTCAAGACCACCGCGGAGGCGCACCGGATCCCGACCGTCGAGGAGAACGTCGAGGCGCTGCGGCTGGCGCACGCGACCGCGCTGGCCCAGCCGTCTCCGGTTTCGCCGCCGCCGGGGGACACCGAGGTGTACCTGCAGGCCCGGCTGCTCGTCGACGAGGTGCGCTCGCTCGCGCCGACGCTCGCCGAGGCGCTGCCGGCGGCGTTCGAACGCGGCCTGCTCGACGTCCCGTACTGCCTGCACCCCGACAACGGCGGCGAAACCCGGTGCGTGCTCGACGACGACGGCCGCCTGCAGTGGTGGCACACCGGGCGGATGCCGCTGCCCGCCGCGCTCGGCGGCCGCCGCGGCCACGGCCGGGTCACCGCGACCCGGCTGCTCGCCGATCTGTCCTACCACCGCCGAAGGCTCGACCCGGTCCTGTCCTGATCCGCCCCGACCAGCTTGGGAGTGAGAACGCCATGGAGTACACCGATCCCCCGGACCCGCGTACGCACCTGACCTCGGAGACCACGCGGCACGTGCTGGGCCTGCAGCACCGCATGCTCGCCGAGGCGCGCGCGTTCCTCGCCGCCCGCGGCTTCACCGAGCTGCTGCCGCCGGTGATCGGCCCGGTCACCGACCCGGGCGGCCGCGGCGCGAAGCAGGTCGACGTCGACTTCTACGGTCACCGGTACAAGCTGATGACCAGCGCGATCCTGTACAAGCAGGCGTCGCTGCTGGGCTTCTCGAAGATCTTCTACGTCGCGCCGAACGTGCGGCTGGAGCCCTTGGAGACGGCGAACACCAGCCGGCACCTGGCCGAGTTCCACCAGCTCGACGTCGAGGTCGCCGGCGCGTCCCGCGACGACGTGCTCGACCTGCTGCAGGACCTGGTCGCGCACGTGGTCCGCCGGGTCGTCGAGGACGCGGGCGACGTGCTGGAGGCGCTCGGGCGCGACTCGGGCGCGTTCGCCGACCTGCTCGGCGGCGCGTTCGGCCGGCTGTCGCACGCGACCGCCGTCGAGACGCTGCGCGAGCTCGGCCACCCGCAGAGCGCGGACGCCGAGATCGACTGGGCGGGCGAGGCGATCCTGTCGGAGAAGCACGCGCGGCCGTTCTTCCTCGTCGACTACCCGAAGGGCTCGCGCGGGTTCTACGACCGCGAAAGCGTTTCCACGCCGGGAGTGCTGCGCAACTTCGACCTGATCGCGCCCGAGGGCTACGGCGAGCTGTGTTCCGGCAGCGAGCGCGAGCACGACTACGGCCGGATCGTCACGCGGATGCGCGAGACGGGGGAGAACCCGGCGAAGTACGCGTGGTACCTGGACCTGGTCCGCTCGGGCATTCCGGCCAGCGCCGGGTTCGGGCTGGGCGTGCAGCGGTTCACCCGGTACGTGGCCGGGCTGGACGCGGTGTGGCAGGCGACGGCGTTCCCGAAGCTGCCGGGGGTGGTCTCGCCGTGACCGCGTTGCAGGCTGAGGGTTTCCCTGCTGATCTCGTCCGGGAGCGCGCCCGGCACGGTGCCGCGGCGGTGTTCCCCGCCGCTTCTTCTTACGGGACCGCGTTGTTCGGTGCTACGACGGATGTTTCCGGCGATGTCTTGGAGTCGGCACGGCTGGTGCCACCGGTGTTCGTGCCGCGACGGCTGGAGAAGCTGATCGAGCTGGGCCGGGAACCGTTGTACGGCGACGTTGCGCTGTCGACGTCGATCGGCGGGTTCGCGTCCGCGTTGCCGCTGTACCTGTCGGCGTTCGGCTCGACGCAGGTGGCGGGCCGCGGGCTGGGCGCGGCGGCGTCGGCGCAGGCGGCGCGGCTCGGGATCCCGATGGTGATCGGCGAGAACGTCGTCCCGATGCACGGCCACGGCCGCGTGGACGGCGCGTCGGCCGGGACGCTCCTGGAGCGGCTGCGGGCGTACGCGGACGCGGTGCCCGACGGGCTCGGCGGCGTGGTCGTCCAGCAGAGCACGGAGGACGCGGACGCCGAGGTGTGGAACCTGGTGTATTCGGACCCGTCGGCGCTGCCGCTGCTCGAGTCCGGACGGCTGGCGTTCGAGCTGAAGGTGGGCCAGGGCGCGAAGCCGGGGCTCGGCGGGATGACGTTGGTGTCTTCTGCCGAAGCCGCTTCGCTGGCGTCGCTGTACGCGGTCGATCTGTCGTTGGGCTCGCAGGTTCTGCGCAGCAGTTCGCCGGGGACGTTCACCGACGAGATCCTCCGGCAGCAGATCCGCTTGATGCGCAACAACTTCCCCCGGGCGGAGGTGTGGGTGAAGCTCCCGCCGGGGCGTGACATCGGTTCTGCCGCTTCGGTGGCTTGGGCGGCCGGAGCGTCCGCGGTCACTGTGGACGGTGCCGAGGGTGGTTCCGGCTGGGCGCCGGTGTCGTTCGCTTCGGTGGGGCTGCCGTTGGCGGAGTGCCTGTCCCGCATCGGAACACCGGCCGGCTGCTTGCTGGCATCGGGCCGGATGTGGGAGGGGACGCGGGTGGCGAAGGTCCTGGCGCTGGGAGCGCGCGCGGCGGGTTTGGGCCGGGCTGCGCTGCTGGCGGTGGATACGGATCCCGCGGACGGGTTGGTCCGGTTCGTGGAGGCGCTGGCGTTGGAGCTGCGGTTGCTGCTGAGCGCGCTGGGCCAGTACCGGGCGGACGCGTTGACCCCGGACGACGTGTGGTTCCCGGGCCAGGCGGAGCGGGTGGCCGAAGAGGTGCTGTCATGACGCGCGAGTTGGCGGGTCTGCCGCGACCGGTCGACCCGGGTGCGGTGGTCGAGGCCGCCGCGGGCGTGGCCGACCCGGGTGAGGCAGCCAAGCCCGGCAAAGTCCTTCCCGCTCCCTTCCTCGGCCTGGTCCTCGCCATGGGCCTGTCCTCCTTCGGCGACGCGGTCTGGCTCATCGCCCTCTCCGTCACGCTCGTCGGCACCGCGGGTCCCGCCCTCGCCGGCCTCGTCCTCGCGCTCGGATCCCTCCCCAAAGTCCTCACCCTCCTCGTCGGCGGCGCCGTCGCCGACCGGACCGGGCCACGGCGCGTCCTCATCACCACCGATCTCATCCGAGCCGGCGCCATGCTCGCCGGAGCCGCCGGTGTCCTCTTCGTGGGCCCCCAACTCCCGCTGCTCACCGGCCTCATCGTCGTCATGGCCGTCGCCAGTGCCTTCTTCATCCCGGCCTCCGATGCCCTGCGGCCGAACCTCCTGCCGCCCGAACACCTCGTGCGCGGCAACGCCGTCTACCTCGCCGCCGTGCGGGGCGGGCAGGCCGCCGGGGGTGCGCTCGGCTCGTGGCTCGCCGGGCTCGGGGGACTCGTCACCGTCGCCGTCGTCAACGGGATCAGCTTCGCGGTCTCCGCCATCGCCGCCGGGAACACCAAGACCCTGGCCGGCAAAGAACCCCGGCAGCGCGTCAAGATCAAGCAGCTGGGCAAGGAAATAGCGGAAGGCGCGCGGTACGTCGCGAGAAGGCCCGCGCTCCGGACCGCCATGATCGTCACCGGCCTGCTCGAACTCAGCGGCGCCGGCCCGATCAACCTCGGACTCGTCCTGCTCGGCGGCAACCAAGGCGCCGGCTGGCTGCTCACCGCCATGACGCTCGGCGCGTCCCTCGCCTTCGTCGTCTCCGTCAAGTGGCCGCCGCGGGAGAAAGCCGGCCGGCTCGCGACGGCGGGACTCGCCGCGCAGGTCGGCTGCCTCGCCCTGCTGGCCACCGCGAACCTCGCCGTCGGCATCGCCGCCTTCTTCACCCTCGGCCTGGTCGCCGGGCTCACCGCGCTCGTGCTCGTGAGCCTCGCCCAGCGCTGGGCCACCCCGGAGATGCGCGGCCGCGTGATGTCGATCCTCGCCCTCTTCACCCTCGCCGCCACCCCGATCGGGAACCTGCTGATCGGCGTGCTGGTCGAGACGCTCGGCGTCCCGCTCACCATGTTCGCCCACGCCGCGGTCGCGCTCGTCGCGCTCGCCCTGCTCGTCGCCACCCCGGCACTCGGCCGGGCCGCACTCACAGAGGAGAAGCAGTCATGACCAACCCCTTCGAAGACGAGAACGGCACCTTCCTGGTCCTGGTCAACGCCGAGAACCAGCACTCGCTCTGGCCGTCCACCGTGGACGTCCCGGCCGGCTGGACGAAGGTCCACGGCGAGGACACTCGCGCCGCGTGCCTCGAGTACGTCGAAAAGAACTGGACCGACCTGCGCCCGGCAAGCCTCGTCGCCGCGATGCGCTGACCCCTTCCCCCGCCGGCAGTGAACGAACTGGAGCTGATCACCGTGAACCACGACGCCCGGCAGCTGCTGGCGGCCTGGAACGACACCACCACCGACGTCCCGGAAGCGGGCCGCACGCTGACCCGGCTGCTTGCCGAGCAGGCGGCCCGCACCCCGGACGCGCCGGCGGTGGTGTTCGAAGGCGAGTCCCTGACCTACCGCGAACTCCACCGGCGGGCCGACGGGCTCGCGAACCTCCTGGTCGAGCGGGGCGTGGGCCCCGGTGTCCTCACCGGCGTGTGCGCCGACCGCAGCCTTGAGCTGGTGATCGCCCTGCTGGGGGTGCTCAAGGCCGGCGGCGCCTACGTCCCGCTCGACCCGGACTACCCGGCCGACCGGCTGGCCTACATGGTCGCCGACAGCGCCGCGCCGGTCGTCCTCACCCAGACCCACCTGGCCGGGAGAATCGACGCCGAGACCATCCTCCTCGACGCCGTGGACTTCTCCGCCCCGCCAGTGCCGGCAGCAAGTACGTCCACAAAGGACCTCGCGTACGTGATCTACACCTCCGGCTCCACCGGCCGTCCCAAGGGCGTCCTGGTGCCGCACGAGGGCATCGTCAACCGTCTCATGTGGACGCAGGCGGAATACGGCCTCAGCGAAGAAGACCGCGTGCTGCAGAAGACGCCGTCCAGCTTCGACGTCTCCGTCTGGGAGTTCTTCTGGCCGTTGCTGACCGGCGCCACGCTCGTCGTCGCGCGTCCCGGCGGCCACCGCGACCCGGCCTACCTGGCCGAGCTCATCCGCACCGAGCGGATCACGACCGTCCACTTCGTCCCGTCGATGCTGCAGGCGTTCCTGCTCGACCCCGCCGCCGCCACCTGCACCGGCCTGCGCCGCGTCCTGTGCAGTGGCGAGGCCCTGCCGGCCGAGCTGCAGACCCGGTTCTTCGCCACGCTCCCGGGCGTCGAGCTGCACAACCTGTACGGCCCGACCGAAGCCTCGGTCGACGTCACGTACTGGGCGTGCAAGCCCGGAGAAACGACCGTCCCCATCGGACGTCCGGTGTGGAACACCCGAACGTACGTCCTGGACGCCGAACTGAAGCCGGTCGCGCCCGGCGTCGCCGGCGAGCTGTACCTCGCCGGGATCCAGCTGGCCCGCGGCTACCACGGCCGGCCCGGCCTCACTGCCGAGCGGTTCGTGGCCAGCCCTCATCAGCCGGGGGAGCGGATGTACCGCACCGGCGATCTCGCCCGCTGGTCCGCCGACGGTGCCCTGCACTACCTCGGCCGCACCGACCACCAGGTCAAGATCCGCGGTCTGCGCGTCGAGCTGGGCGAGATCGAGGCCGTCCTCGACCGGCAGCCCGGCATCGGCGGCTCCTGCGTGCTGGCCCGCGAAGACCGCGAAGGCGACCAGCGCCTGGTCGGTTACGTCGTCCCGGACGGCGCCGCTCCCGACATCGACGCCCTGCACGCGGCGCTCGCCGAGAACCTGCCGGAATACATGGTCCCGGCCGCGTTCGTCGTGCTCGATGATCTGCCGCTGACCCCGAGCGGCAAGCTCGACCGCAAGGCCCTCCCCGCCCCGGACTGGTCCGCCGCCCGCACCGGCCGCGCCCCGCGCACCCCGCGCGAGGCCGCGCTGTGCGAGCTGTTCTCCGAGATCCTGGGCGTCGACGGCGTCGGCATCGACGACGGCTTCCTCGCCCTCGGCGGCCACTCCCTCCTGGCCGCCAAGCTCGTCTCGCGCATCCGCGCCACCCTCGGTGTCGAGGCCGGCATCGGCGACGTCTTCCGCGCGCCGACCCCGGCCGGCCTGGCCGACCTCCTCGAAGACGCCCCCGAAGCGCGCCCGGCCCTGACCCCGCGCCACCGTCCCGAGCCGATGCCGCTGTCGTTCGCGCAGCGCCGGCTGTGGTTCCTCGACCAGGCCGACACCGGGAACGCCAGCTACCACGTCCCGCAGGCCGTCCGCCTCGACGGCCCGGTCGACGCCGATGTGCTGCGGCTGGCCGTCGGGGACGTCGTGGCCCGCCACGAAGCCCTCCGCACGGTCTTCACCCGCGACGGCGACGAGCCGGTGCAGCACATCCTGACGTCCGGCGAAGTCCCGCTGTCGATCGAACAGTCCACTGAGGACACCCTGGCCGACGGCCTGACCGCCGCCACCGAAGCCGGCTTCGACCTCGCCCGCGAACTGCCGATCCGCGCCACCCTGTTCACCCTGCCCGGCGACACCGCCGTGCTGCTGCTGGTCGTGCACCACATCGCGAGCGACGGCTGGTCCTTCGCCCCGCTCCTGCGCGACCTGTCGGCCGCCTACACCGCCCGCGTCACCGGCAACCCTCCGAAGTGGACTCCGCTGCCGGTCCAGTACGCCGACTACACGCTGTGGCAACAAGAACTCCCCGTGGAGCGGGACCTCGCCTACTGGCGTGACACCCTGGCCGGGCTGCCCGAAGAACTGCCGCTGCCCACCGACCGCCCACGCCCGGCGGTCGCGAGCCACCGCGGCGGTGTCGTCCCGATGGACGTCCCCGCCGACGTCCACCGCAAGCTGGCCGACCTGGCCGCGGCGGAAGGCGCGACGCTGTTCATGGTCCTGCAGGCCGCGTTCGCCGCCCTGCTCACCCGCCTCGGCGCGGGCGACGACGTCCCGGTCGGCTCGCCGGTCGCGGGCCGCACGGACGCCGCCCTGGACGACCTCGTCGGCTTCTTCGTCAACACCGTCGTCCTGCGCACCGCCACCGGCGGCGACCCGACGTTCCGCGAACTGCTGAACCGCGCCCGCGAAACCTGCCTGGCCGCGTTCGAGCACTCCGAGGTGCCGTTCGAGCGGGTCGTCGAAGAGCTGAACCCGGCGCGGTCGCTCGGCCGCCACCCGCTGTTCCAGGTGCTCCTGGTGCTGCAGAACAACCTGGCTGCGGAGCTGAACCTGCCAGGCGTCCGCGCCACCGGCGAACGCGTCGACATCGGTTACGCGAAGTTCGACCTGGCCGCGATCTTCGAGGAGCGCGACGGCGAGCTGACCGGCCTCCTGGAGTTCGCGAGCGACCTGTTCGACCGCGCCACCGCCGCCACGCTGGCCGCCCGCCTCCTGCGCGTCCTGGCCGCCGTCGCCGCCGACCCGGACACCCGCGTCGGCGACCTCGACCTCCTCGACCCGGCCGAGCGGCGCCAGGCCGAGACGGGCGGCCTGCTCGCGCCCGCCGCGCCGGCCGTCACCCTGCACGAGGTCGTCGAAGGCCACGCCCGCCGCACCCCGGACCGCACTGCGCTGCTGTTCGAGGACCAGGTCGTCACCTACGCCGAGCTGGACGCCCGCGCCAACGGCGTCGCCGCGCTCCTGGCCGGCGTCGATCCCGGCCGGATCGTCGCGATCTGCCTCGACCGCGGCCCGGACCTGGTCGCCGCCATCCTCGGCGTGCTCAAGGCCGGTTGCGGCTACACGCTCTTGGACCCGTCGTTCCCCGCCGAACGCCGTCAGCTCCTCGCCGAGCAGGTCGACGCCCCGGTCGTGCTCGACGACCTGTCCGAAGTGGACGCCGGGCCGGCCGCACCAAGCCGCGCGGTCAGCCCGGCCGGGCCCGCCTGCGTCATGTTCACCTCCGGCTCCACCGGCATGCCCAAGGGCGTCGTCGCCTCCCACGAAGCCGTCGTCACCACGATCCTCGGCCAGGGCTACGCCGGCGACGTCTGGCTGCAGACCGCGCCCGTCTCCTGGGACGCCTTCGCGTTCGAGCTGTTCGGCGCCCTGCTCACCGGCGCCGCCTGCGTCCTGCAGCCCGGCCCGAAGCCCGAGCCCGCGCTCATCGCCGAGCTGGTCGAGCGGCACGGCGTCACGACGATGTTCGTCTCGGCCAGCCTGCTCAACTTCCTGATCGACGAGTACCCGGCCGTCTTCACGCGGGTCGGCGACGTCTACACCGGCGGTGAGGCCGCCTCGGTCACGCACCTGGCGAAAGCGCTCGAAAGCTTCCCGGATGTCGCGTTCACCAACGGCTACGGCCCCGTCGAGAACATGATCTTCGTCAGCTCGCACCGCGTCACGCCGGCGGATCTCGACGCGCCCATCCCGATCGGCGTGCCGCTGAACGGCAAGCGCGCGTACGTCCTCGACGAGCGGCTCCGGCCGGTCGCGCCCGGCGTCGTCGGCGAGCTGTACGCCGCGGGCGGCGGCATCGCGGACGGCTACGTCGGCCGGCCCGGCCTGACCGCCGAGCGGTTCGTGGCCAGCCCTCATCAGTCGGGGGAGCGGATGTACCGCACCGGCGACCTGGTGCGCCGCCGCGCCGACGGCGTCCTCGAGTACGTCGGCCGCGCCGACGACCAGGTCAAGATCCGCGGGTTCCGCGTCGAGCCGGGCGAGGTCCGGACCGTGCTGGGCACGCACCCGGCCGTGACGGAGTCGGCGGTCGTCGTCCGCGAGGACCGGCCGGGCCAGCAGCTCCTGGTCGCCTACGTTGTCGGCGACCCCGCCGACTTCCGCGCGTACCTTGCGGAGCGGCTGCCGGAACACCTGGTGCCGAGCGCGTTCGTCCTACTCGACGCGCTGCCGTTGACCCCCAACGGCAAGCTCGACCGCCGGGCGCTGCCCGCACCCGAGCGCACCAGCACGAGCCGCGCGCCCCGCAGCCCGCGCGAGGAGGTCCTCTGTGGACTCTTCGCCGACGTGCTCGGGGTCGAGACGGTCGGCGTCGACGACGGGTTCTTCGCCCTCGGCGGGCATTCCCTGCTGGCCGCCCGGCTCGTCGCCCGGATCGGGTCGGTGCTCGGTGCCCGGATCGGCGTCGCCGACGTCTTCCGCGCACCGACCGTCGCCGGCCTGGCCGCGGTCCTGGACAGCGCCCGGGCCGCCCGGCCCGCCGTCGTGGCCCGGCCGCGTCCGGACGTCCTGCCGCTCTCGTCGGCGCAGCGCAGCCTGTGGTTCGTCGAGCAGCTCGACCGGGCCGGCGCGACCTACAACGTGCCCCGCGCGCTCCGGCTGACCGGCCCCCTCGACGTCACGGCGCTGCGCCAGGCGTTCGCCGACGTCGTCGAGCGCCACGAGGCCCTGCGGACGGTGTTCCCGGACACCGACGGCGTGCCGCGTCAGGAGATCCGGCCGCTCACCGAGCTGCCGTGGACCGAAGCCGCGGTGGACGTCGCCGAGTTCGCCGCGCGCGAGTTCGACCTGGCCATCGACCTGCCGATCCGCGCGGCACTGCGGCGCGAGGGCGACGACCACGTGCTGGTGCTCGTCACCCACCACATCGCCGGCGATGGCTGGTCTTTCGCCCCGCTGCTGCGTGACCTGTCGACGGCCTACGCCGCCCGCCTCGCCGGTGAAAGTCCGAAGTGGACACCGTTGCCGGTCCAGTACGCGGACTACGCGCTGTGGCAACAGGAGCTGACCGACGACTCCCTCGGCTACTGGGCCGAGGCGCTCGCCGGGCTGCCCGACGAGATCGGCCTGCCCTTCGACCACCCGCGCCCGCCGGTCGCGAGCCACCGCGGCGCCACGCTGCCCGTGCGCCTCGACGCGGACCTGCACGCCCGGCTCCTCGACCTCGCTCGCGGCGAGCACGCGACGCTGTTCATGGTGCTGCAGGCGGGGTTCGCCGCGCTGCTGTCGCGGCTCGGCGCCGGGGACGACGTCGCCGTCGGCACCCCCTCGGCGGGCCGTCCCGACGCCGCGCTCGACGACCTCGTCGGCTTCTTCGTCACGACGCTCGTCCTGCGCACCGACCTCAGCGGAGATCCCAGCTTCACCGAACTCGTGCGGCGGGTCCGGGAGACCGCGCTGACGGCGTTCGACCACGCCGACGTCCCCTTCGAGCGGGTCGTCGAGCGGCTGAACCCGGCGCGCTCGACCGCGCGGCACCCGCTGTTCCAGGTCATGCTGGCGCTGCAGAACAACGTCGCGGCCAACCTGACCCTGCCCGGCCTGGCCGCGGCGGACGTCCCGGTGACCACCGACACCGCCAAGTTCGACCTCACGCTCAACCTGGAGGAGAACACCGGCGCCGACGGGGAACCGGCCGGCATCGGCGGGTACCTGGAGTACGCGACCGACCTCTTGGACGAAGGCACCGCGGCCGACCTCGCCGACCGGTTCGTCCGGCTCCTGTCCGCGGCCGTCGCCGCACCCGAGACGGCCTTGTCCACTGTGGACCTGCTGTCGGACGGCGAACGCACGGCCATCGACACGGCCAACAACGAGACGGCGCGACCGCTGCCCGACACCTCGGTCATCGAGCTGTTCGAGGCTCAGGCCGCCGCAACGCCGGACGCGCCCGCGCTGGAGTTCGGCGCGACGACGCTGACCTACGCCGAGCTGAACACCCGGGCCAACCGGCTCGCCCACCACCTGGCCGGCCGCGGTGCCGGGCCCGAGCGGTACGTCGCCCTGGCGCTGCCGCGCGACGAGCAGCTGATCATCGCGATGCTCGCCGTGCTCAAGACCGGCGCCGGCTACCTCGCGCTCGACCTGGAGTATCCGGCCGACCGGCTGGCGATGATGCTGGAGGACGCCGACCCGGCCCTGGTCCTGACCCGCGACGATCTCGTCTTCGCGGAGGACACCGGGAACCTGGCGCACACCGCGTCGCCCGACAGCCCGGCGTACGTGATCTTCACGTCCGGCTCGACCGGCCGCCCCAAGGGCGTCGTCGTGCCGCGGCGGCCGCTGCTGAACTTCCTGCTCGACATGGTCGACCGGTTCGGGATGACGGCGGGGGACCGGCTCCTCGCGGTCACGACCGTCGGCTTCGACATCGCCGGCCTGGAGATCTTCGCGCCGCTGCTCGCCGGGGCGACCGTCGTGCTCGCGAGCCGCGACGACGTGCGCGACACCCGCGCCCTGGCCGCGCTCGCCGAGGACGTCACGCTCCTGCAAGCGACGCCGAGCCTGTTCCACGCACTGCTGGCCGAGCCGGTCGACCTCTCGGCCGTGCACGTCCTGGTCGGCGGCGAAGCCCTGCCCGACGACCTCGCCGTCGCGCTGCGGGCCCGGGCCGCGTCGGTCACCAACATGTACGGCCCGACCGAGACGACGATCTGGTCGACGACCGCCCGCGTCGGCGAGGGCTCGCCGACCATCGGCACGGCCATCGCGAACACGCAGGTCCACGTGCTCGACCGCGCGCTGCGGCCGGTCCCGCCGGGCGTGCCGGGTGAGCTGTACATCGCCGGGGACGGTGTCGTGCGCGGCTACCTCGGCCGCCCGGACCTCACCGCCGACCGGTTCGTGGCCAGCCCGTTCGGCGACGGCGAGCGGATGTACCGCACCGGCGACCTGGTCGCGCGCCGCCGTGACGGCGAGATCCGCTTCCTCGGCCGCGTCGACCACCAGGTCAAGATCCGCGGCTTCCGCATCGAGCTGGGCGAGATCGAGACGGTCCTGGCCGCGCACCCGGCGGTGGCGCTGCGCGCGGTCGTCGTCCGCGAGGACCGGCCCGGCGACAAGCGCCTGGTCGCGTACGTCGTGCCCAGCGAGCCGGTCGACGTCGAGGACCTGCGCCGGCACCTGGCGGCCGCGCTGCCCGGGTACATGGTGCCGTCGGCGTTCGTGCTGCTCGACGAGCTGCCGCGGACCCCGAACGGCAAGCTGGACCGCAAGGCCCTGCCCGCACCGGCCCTGGAGAGCGGCGCCGGCCGGGTCCCGCGGACCGCGCGCGAACACGCCTTGTGCGAGCTGTTCGCCGAGGTCCTCGGGGTGCCCGAGGTCGGCATCGACGACGGCTTCTTCGACCTGGGCGGCCACTCCCTGCTGGCCACCCGGCTGGCCGGGCGGATCCGCGCGGTCCTCGGCCTGGACGTCACCGTGCGGGCGTTGTTCGCGACCCCGACGGTCGCCGGGCTCAGCGAGAGCCTCGGTGCCGCCGTCGCGGCGCGCCCGGCCGTCACGCGGCGCTCGCGGCCGGACCGCCTGCCGCTGGCGCCCGGTCAGGAGCGGTTGTGGTTCCTGGCCAAGATGGACAGTGACGACACCGCGTACCACATGCCGATCGCGCTGCGGCTGCGTGGCGACGTCGACGCCGCCGCGCTCGCGACCGCGCTGTCCGATGTGGCCGGTCGGCACGAAGCCCTGCGCACGTACTACGCGGAGGACGAGGCCGGCCCGTACCAGGTGATCCTGGACTCCTTCGAGGTCCCGTTCGAGATCGGCACCGGCTCGGTCGCCGACGCCGCGCGGACGCCGTTCGACCTGGCCGCCGCGCCGCCGGTGCGGGCGTGGCTGTTCGGCGAGGGCGACGAGCACGTCCTGCTCGTGCTGACCCACCACATCGCCGGGGACGGCTGGTCGATCCCGGTCCTGCTGCGCGACCTGGCCACCGCCTACGCCGCCCGGCTCGACGGCGACGCTCCCGAGTGGACACCGTTGCCCGTGCAGTACGCGGACTACACGCTGTGGCAACGAGAACTCGACGGCGACCTCGCGTACTGGACGGATGCCCTCGCCGGCCTGCCCGAGGAACTCGCGCTGCCCTACGACCGCGTCCGGCCCGCCACCGCGGACCACACCGGCGGGTCCGCCGCCGTCGTGATCCCGGCCGAGCTGCACGCCCGGCTCCTGGAGCTGGCGGCCGGGCAGCGCGCGACCCTGTTCATGGTCCTGCAGGCCGCGCTCGCGACGCTGCTGGCGCGGTTCGGCGCCGGCGACGACGTTCCCATCGGCACCCCGGTCGCCGGCCGGCCCGACCCGGCGCTCGACGACCTCGTCGGGTTCTTCGTCAACACCGTCGTCCTGCGCACGGACCTCAGCGGCGCACCGACGTTCACCGAGCTGCTGGACCGCGTCCGCGAAGCCGATCTGAGCGCGTTCGAGCACGACGACGTCCCGTTCGAGCGGCTCGTCGAGGAGCTGAACCCCGCGCGGTCGGCCGCGCGGCACCCGCTCTTCCAGGTGATGCTGGTGCTGCAGCAGGACGCCCCGGCGCCCGTGCTGTCCGGAGTGGAGTGTGAGCCGTACGAGGTGGCCCGCGCGGTCGCCAAGTTCGACCTCACCGCCGCCCTGGAGGAGCACGGCAACGGCGGTGGGATCACCGGTGCGTTCGAGTACGCCACCGCGCTGTTCGACGCCGCCACCGCCGCGCGGCTGGCGAACGCTTTCGTGCGGCTGCTGGAACAGATCGCCGACGCACCCGCGAAGCCGGTGACGGCGTACGACGTGCTCACCACCGGCGAGCGCGACCTCGTCCTGGCGGTGGGCAACGCCGTTCAGGTGAGCGACGCGCCGGAAGACTGCCTGCACACGATCGTCGAACGGCAGGACCCCGGCGCCGTCGCGATCCTGTTCGAGGGCGAGTCGCTGACCTATGGCGAGCTGAACGCCCGCGCCAACGAGGTCGCACACCACCTCCTCGACGACGGAGTCCGCCGCGGTGAAGTGGTCGGTGTCCTGATGGAGCGCGGCTTCGACTTCGCGATCGCGGTGCTGGGCGTGCTCAAGTCCGGGGCCGCCTACACGCTGCTGGACCCGAGCTACCCGGCCGAGCGGCTGGCCGCCGTCACCGAACAGGCCGGTGTGCGGCGGGTGCTGAAGTCCCTGCCGAGTCACCCGGACCGCACGAACCCGGACGTCGGGCTGACCCCGGCCGACCTGGCCTGCGTCATGTTCACCTCCGGCTCGACCGGGGTGCCCAAGGGCGTCGCGACTTCGCACCGCGGGGTCGTCGCCACCATGGGTCAGGGCTACGCCACCTTCGACGCCGACCAGGTGTGGCTGCAGTGCGCCCCGGTCTCGTGGGACGGCTTCGCGCTCCAGCTGTTCGGCGCGCTGCTCTACGGCGGCCGCACGGTCCTGCAGCCCGGCCAGAACCCCGAGCCGGAGCGGATCGCCGCGCTGGTCGCCGAGCACGGCGTCACCGTCCTGCACGCGTCGGCGAGCCTGTTCAACTACCTCCTCGACCAGGAACCGCAGGTCTTCACCGTGCTGCGTCGCGCGATGACCGGCGGCGAGCCGGCGTCCGTCGAGCACGTCACCAAGGCGCTGCGCGAGTACCCGGACGTCCGGCTGATCAACGGCTACGGCCCGGCCGAGAGCATGGGCTACACGACGTTCCACCCGATCACCGACGCTGACCTCGGCGGCACGGCCATCCCGATCGGCCGTCCCGTCGCGAGCAAGCGCGCGTACGTCCTCGACGCGCACTTGGCGTTGGTCGCCCCCGGCGTGACGGGGGAGCTGTACCTCGCGGGCCACGGCCTCGCCGACGGCTACCGCGGCCTGCCCGCCGCGACGGCCGAGCGGTTCGTGGCTTCGCCGTTCGTTCCGGGAGAGCGGATGTACCGCACCGGCGACCTCGTCCGCTGGCGCGCCGACGGTGTCATCGAGTACGTCGGCCGCGCCGACGACCAGGTCAAGGTCCGCGGCTTCCGCGTCGAACCCGGCGAGGTGCGGGCGGTGCTGGCGCGGCACGACGGCGTCGAGCAGGCGGCGGTCGTCGTCCGCGACGGCCGGCTGATCGGGTACGTCGTCGGTACCGCCGAACCCGCCGCGCTGCGGGCGTACCTGGCCGAGCGGCTGCCCGACTACCTGGTGCCGTCCGCGATCGTGCCGCTGCCCGAGCTGCCGCGGACCGCCAACGGCAAGCTCGACCGGCGCGCCCTGCCCGCACCGGACTTCGCGGCCGGTTCGCGTCGCCGTCCCCGGACGGTCACCGAGAACGTCCTCTGTGGACTGTTCGCGGAAGTGCTCGGGCTGCCCGAGGTCGGCTTGGACGACGGTTTCTTCGACCTGGGCGGGCATTCGCTGCTGGCCGCCCGGCTGATCGGCCGCGTCCGGGCGGTGCTCGGCGTCGAGCTGGGCATCCGGGACCTGTTCCGCACGCCGGCCGTCGCCGGGCTCGCCGAGGTGCTCGGCGACGCGGCCCCGGCGCGGCCGCCCGTGACCCGCCGGGAGCGGCCGGACCGGCTGCCGCTGTCGTTCGCGCAGCAGCGGCTGTGGTTCGTCGACCAGGCCGAGGAGGCCAACGCGGGCTACGACGTCCCGCGTGCGCTCCGCCTGCGTGGCCACCTCGACGTGGCCGCTCTGCAAAGGGCGTTGGCCGACGTCGTCGAGCGGCACGAGTCGCTGCGGACGGTGTTCCCGTCACACGAAGGCGAGCCGTGGCAGGAGATCCTGGCGACGTTTGAGGTGCCGTGGACGTTCGTCGAGTCCACTGAGGACTCGTTGCCGGACGTTCTCGCGGAGGCCGCGGCGCACGTGTTCGACCTGCGCACCGAGCTGCCGATCCGGGCGCACCTGGTCTCGGTCTCCGCCGACGACCACGTCCTGTTGCTGGTGCTGCACCACATCGCGTCCGACGGCTGGTCGGCCGCGCCGCTGTGGCGAGACTTGGCCACCGCCTACGCGGCCCGCTTCGGCGGGCACGCGCCCGACTGGGCGCCGCTGCCGGTGCAGTACGCGGACTACACGCTGTGGCAGCGCGAAGTCCTCGACGAACCGGAGCTCGCCGGCCAGCTCGCGTTCTGGCGCGACACCCTCGCCGGCGCGCCCGAGGAGCTGGCGTTGCCCGCCGACCGGGCCCGCCCGGCCGTCGCGAGCCACCGCGGCGGTTCCGTGGAGTTCGCGCTCGGCGCGGAAGTCCACAAGGGACTGGCCGACCTGGCCCGGGGCAGCGGCGCGACGCTGTTCATGGCCCTGCAGGCCGGGTTCGCGGCCTTGTTGTCCCGGCTCGGCGCCGGGGACGACGTGCCGCTGGGTACTGCCGTCGCGGGGCGCGGGGACACCGCGCTGGACGACCTCGCCGGGTTTTTCGTCAACACCCTCGTCCTGCGGACGGACGTCTCCGGGCAGCCGACGTTCCGGCAGCTCGTGGCCCGGGTCCGGGACGCGGGGCTGGCCGCGCTGGCGCACGCCGACGTCCCGTTCGAGCGCGTTGTCGAGGAGCTGAACCCGGCCCGATCGGCGGCCCGGCACCCGCTGTTCCAGGTGATGCTGGTGCTGCAGAACAACGCGACCGCGCAGGTCAGCCTGCCCGGGCTGGCCACCGAAGGGGTCACGGTCCGCCGGGACGTCGCCAAGTTCGACCTCACCGCGGGCATCGAGGAGAACCACGCTGCCGACGGCACCCCGGCCGGCCTGACCGGGCAGCTGGAGTACGCGACCGACCTGTTCGACGCAGCCACGGCTGCCGCCATCGCCGAGCGGTTCACGCGGTTCCTCACCGCGGCCGTCGCGACACCGGACGTATCCGTTGTGGACCTGGATGTGCTCGGTTCCGGCGAGCGGGCCGAACTGCTGGCTTTCGGCTCGACTCAGGTGACCGCGCCGGCGATGCGGCTGCACGAGCTCGTCGAGCGGCAGGCAGCCTGGGCGCCGGACGCCACCGCGCTGGTCTTCGAGGGCTCGACCCTCACCTACGGGCAGCTCGACACCGAGGCCAACCGCCTCGCCCGGCACCTGGTGGCCGAGGGGGTGCGGCCCGGCGACCTGGTCGGTGTCCACATCGGACGATCGCCGCGGCTGGCCGTCGCGCTCCTCGCCGTCCTCAAGGCGGGCGCGGCCTACACCGTGCTGGACACGGACTTCCCGGCCGAGCGCCTGGTCTCCGCGTTGCGGCGGACGTCGGCGGCGGTCGTGCTGACCGACGGCCGTGAGCTGCCCTGGCGGCGGATCGACGTCGTGGCCGACGCGGCCGCGATAGCCGTCCGCGACGGCGGTGTCCTCGGCCTGCCCGGCAGCCCGGACGACCTCGCCGTCGTCATGTTCACCTCCGGTTCGACCGGTGTCCCGAAGGCGGTCGCGGCCCCGCACCGCGCGGTCGTCGGCACGCTGACCGGCCAGGACTACGCCGGGTTCGGCCCGGACGACGTGTGGTTGCAGTGCGCGCCGGTGTCGTGGGACGCGTTCGGCACGCAGTTGCTCGGCCCGCTCCTTTCGGGTGGCACGGTCGTGCTCCAGCCCGGCCAGCGGCCCGAGCCCGCGCTGATCGAGGAGCTGGTCGTGGCGCACGGCGTGACGGTGCTGGACGTCTCGGCGAGCCTGTTCAACTTCCTGGTCGACGAGCACCCGGCGGTGTTCGCGACGGTCCGCCGCGCGATGACCGGCGGCGAGGCGGCCTCGCCCGCGCACCTGGCGAAGGTGCTGCGGGAGTACCCGCACGTCGCGGTGGTCAACGGGTACGGCCCGGCCGAGACGATGGGCTTCAGCACGTTCCACCAGGTCACGGCGGTGGACGGCCCGGTGCCGATCGGGCGGCCGCTCGTGGGCAAGCACGCGTACGTCCTCGACGCGCGGCTGCGGCCGGTGCCGGCGGGCGTCGTCGGCGAGCTGTACCTGTCCGGGGTCGGCACGGCGCTGGGGTACCTCGGTGCGCCGGGAGCGACTGCCGAGCGGTTCGTCGCCTCGCCGTTCGTACCGGGTGAGCGGATGTACCGGACGGGCGACCTCGCGCGGTGGAACGCTTCCGGGGTCCTCGAGTACGCCGGCCGGGCCGACGACCAGGTCAAGATCCGCGGCTTCCGCGTCGAGCCGGGTGAGGTGCAGGCCGTGCTGGCCGGGCACGACGGGGTCACGCAGGCCGCGGTCGTGGTCCGGGACGGGCTGCTGGTCGCCTACGTCGTGGGAACGGTCGATCCCGCGGTGCTGTCGGAGTTCGCCGCGGCGCGGTTGCCGGAGTACCTGGTGCCGTCGGTGATCGTGCCGTTGGCGGAGCTGCCGCGGACCGCGAACGGCAAGCTGGACCGGTCGGCGTTGCCCGCGCCGCGGCGGGTCGTGGCCGGGCACGTGGCCCCGCGGACTCCGACCGAGGTCGCGCTGGCCGGGATCTGGGCCGACGTGCTCGGGATTCCGGCGCCGGGGGTGGCGGACAACTTCTTCGCGCTGGGCGGGCACTCGCTGCTGGCGGCGAAGGTGACCGGCCGGATGCGCACGGAGTTCGGCGTGCGGCTGGGGGTGCGGGCGCTGTTCGAGGCCCCGACGATCGCTTCGTTGGCGCGGCTGGTGCCGGAGGCGTCCACTGTGGACTTCGCGCCGATCCCGGTCCGCTCGCGCGGAACGCGGACGCCGCTGTCGCCGGTGCAGCGGGGGTTGTGGTTCGCCGAACGGCTCGCGCCGGGCTCGGCGGAGTACTTGGTGCCGCTGGCGTTGCGCATCGGCGGGGACCTCGACGTGGCGGCGTTGAGTGGCGCGCTGTCGGCGGTGGTGGCTCGGCACGAGGTGCTGCGCAGCCGGTTCGTGGAGGTGGAGGGGGAGCCGGTCCAGGTGGTGGACCCGGTGCGGCCGGTGCCGCTGCCGGTCACCGAGGTGCCCGACGTCGAGGCGTTCGTCCGCGCCCAGCTGGACGTCCCGCTCGACCTGGAGCACGGCCCCGTCCTCCGCGCCGCAGTGGCCCGTGTGGCGGAGCGTGACCACGTGCTGGTGCTGGTCATGCACCACATCGTCGCCGACGGGTGGTCCATGGGGGTCCTGGCGCAGGAGCTGCGCGACCACTACGCCGGCGTGAAGCCCGCCGCCCTTCCGGTGCAGTTCGGCGATGTCGCCGCCTGGCAGGCCGCGGCCGACGACCGAGCCGGACTCGACTTCTGGCGCCGCGCCCTCGACGGCATGCCGCACGTCGCCGAGCTGCCCGCCGACCGGCCGCGGCCGCTCACCCGGGACATCGCCGGTGCCAAGACCGCCGTGCACGTCCCGGCCGGAGTCGTCCACCGCCTGCAGGAACTCGGCGCCGAGCACGGGGCGAGCCTCTTCATGACCGTCCTGGCCGCCTTCGGAGTCCTGATCAGCCGCTACACCGCCATGCGGGACTTCGCCATCGGCACCCCGGTGTCCGGCCGCAACCACCCGCAGACCGAGCCGCTGATCGGCCACTTCGTCAACACCGTGCCGCTGCGCGCGGACCTGACCGGCGACCCCGCCTTCACCGAACTGCTCCAACGGGTCCGCACCGGCACCCTCGCCGCGTTCGACCACGACGACGTCCCGTTCGACCGGATCGTCGAGCTCCTCCGCCCGCAGCGCGACCTCACCCGCACGCCGCTCGTGCAGATCGTGTTCGCCCTGCAGAACAACGAGGAGGCCGGCTGGGCACTGCCGGACCTGACCGTCGAAAAGCTCGCCGCCGACACCCAGGTCAGCAAGTTCGACCTCGAACTCGCCCTCGCCCAGGACCCCGACGGCGCCCTGACCGGCATCTTCGAGTACCCGACCGCCCTGTTCGACGCCACGACGATCGAGCGCCTCGCCGGCCACTTCACGACCCTGCTCGGAAGGATCGCCGAAGCACCCGAAACCCCGATCGGCGAGCTCGACCTGCTCACCGAAACCGAGCGGGACCACGTCGTCCACGGCGTCAACGACACGCGAGTCGCCTACGACGAGGACGTCTGCCTCCACCACCTCATCGCCGAGCAGGCGAAGAAGACCCCGGACGCGATCGCCGTCGAATACCTCGACGACCACATCGGCTACGCCGAACTCGAACGCCGAGCCGGAGTCATCGCCGCGCGGCTCGCCGAGCACGGCGTCGGCCCGGACGTCCCGGTCGGCCTGCGGATGGACCGCTCGATCGACCTGATCGTCGGCCTGGTCGCCATCCTCAAGGCCGGCGGCGCGTTCGTCCCGATCGAGACCGACGCCCCCGAACCCCGTGTCCTCGGCATCCTCGGCGACGCGCAGTCACCGGTGTGCTTGGTCAACGAAGGGGCGCCGACGCCGAAAAGCTCCGAGGTCACCTTCCTCGAAGTGTCCAACTTGGATGGTGAGGCAGCACCGGCAACGGACACCACCCATCCCGACAACCTCGTCTCGATCTACTACACCTCCGGCTCCACCGGCAAACCGAAGGGCGTCGCCAGCACCCACCGCGGCTGGGTCAACCGGCTGCGCTGGCACCAGGACACCTACCGGCTCCAGCCGGGCGAAGGCGTCCTGCAGAAGACGACCCTCGTCTTCGACGACGCCGCCGTGGAATGCCTGTGGCCGCTCATCGTCGGCGGGCGCGTCGCGCTGATCCCGCCGGGCCTGCACCGCGACCCGGCCGCCATCCTCGACGGCGCGATCCGGCACCGGGTCGCGAACCTGCAGTTCGTCCCGAGCATGCTGACGCTGTTCCTGGAGCAGCTGACCCCGGCCGACCGGGCCGCGCTCAAGACGGTCCGCAACGTCATCACCAGCGGCGAAGCGCTCCAGCCGGAACTGCTGAAGCTGTTCTTCGACCGCCTGGGCGAGACCGCCACGCTGCACAACCAGTGGGGCGCCACCGAGGTCTCGATCGACTCGACCATGCGCGAGTGCGTGCCGGCGGACTTGCAAGGCGCGGGCTCGGTGAGCGTCGGCTCACCGATCGCCAACAACCAGATCCACGTCCTCGACGAGCACCTGCGGCCGGTCCCGGTCGGCGTCCCCGGCGACCTGTTCATCGGCGGCGTCGGCCTGGCCCGCGGCTACCTCGGCGACCCGCGCAAGACGGCGTCGGCGTTCCTCGCCAGCCCGTTCGAGCCGGGGGAGCGGCTCTACCGCACCGGCGACCGCGGCCTGCGCACCCCCGACGGCGCGCTGACCTTCCTCGGCCGCCAGGACTCGCAGGTCAAGATCCGCGGCATCCGCGTCGAACCCGGCGAGGTCGAGCAGGTCCTCCTGGAGCTGCCCGGCGTCCGCGAAGCCGCGGTCACGGTGTGGCAGCCGGTGCCGGGCGACAAGCGGCTCGCCGGATACGTCACCCCGCAGGCCGGTGTCACGCTCACCGAGGCCGAGATCCGCGAGCAGCTGCGCGAGCGGCTGCCGGTCTACCTCGTGCCGACGGCGCTGAGCGTGCTGCCCGAGTTCCCGACGACGACCAGCGGCAAGATCGACCGCAAGGCGCTGCCGGCACCGGCCGCCGCCGGGGCCGAGTACCGCGCCCCCGAAGGCGCGGTCGCGGAACTGGTCGCCGAAGTGCTGCAGCACGTCCTCGGCGTCGAGCGGGTCGGTGCCGACGACAACTTCTTCGACCTGGGCGGGCACTCCCTGCTGGGCGTGCGGGTGGTCGCCGAGCTGCGCAAGCGGCTCTCGGCGGACATCCCGATCCGGCTCATCTTCGACTCGCCCACGGTCGCGGAACTCGCCGACGCCGTCGCCCGCGCCACCAAGCGCGAGTTCGAGGCCATCCCGAAGCGGCCGGACGGCCCCGCACCACTGGCCGGGGTCCAGGTCGGCATGTGGCTGGCCGACCGGATGGCGCCGTCGAGCGCGGAGTACCTGGTGCCGAACGCGGTCCGCCTCCGCGGCCCCCTCGACGTCGACGCGCTGGCCGCCGCCCTGACCCAGCTGGTGGCCCGGCACGAGATCCTGCGGACCCGGTTCGTCGAGATCGACGGCGAGCCGAAGCAGGTCGTCGACCCAGCCGGGCCGGTCCCGCTGCCCGTCACCGAGATCGACGAGACAGTGCCGTTCCTCCAGGTGCAGCCCATCGACCTCGCCACCGGGCCGGTGTTCGCCGCCGCGCTCGGCCGGCTCGCCGACGACGATCACGTGCTGGCGCTGTCGGCGCACCACATCGTCCTCGACGGCTGGTCCGAAGGCATCCTCGCCGAGGAGCTGCGCGACCTCTACGCCGGCGCCGACTTGCCGCCTTTGCCGGTGCAGTACGCCGACGTCGCGGCCTGGTCCCAGCCCAGCGAGGCGGACGTCGAGTTCTGGCGGACGCAGCTGGCCGGAGTGCCGCAGGTGGTGCAGCTGCCCACCGACCGGCCGCGGCCGCCGGTGCGTGACCCGCGAGGCGCGCGGTACGAGTTCAGCGTGCCCGCGGAGCTGGCCGCCCGCCTCGGCGAGGTGGGCGCGGAGGCTCGGGCGAGCCTGTTCATGACGCTGCTCGCCGGGTTCCAGGTGCTCGTCGCGCGGCACACCGGGCTGCGCGAGTTCGCGATCGGCAGCCCGGTCGCCGGCCGGGACCACCCGGACACCGAGCGGCTGATCGGCCAGTTCGTCAACACCTTGGCGTTGCGCGCCGACCTGACCGGCTCACCGGGCTTCACCGAGCTGCTCGAAAGGGTTCGCGAGACGGCGCTGAACTCCTTCAGCCGCCAGGAAGTCCCGTTCGACCGGGTCGTCGCCGAGCTGCGGCCGGACCGCGACCCGGGCCGGAACCCCTTGGTACAGCTGATGTTCGCGCTGCAGACGGTGGCGCAAGGCGGCTGGGAGTTCGCCGGCCTGGACTGCGAGCCCGTCGGGGTCGAGACGGGCGCGGCGAAGTTCGACCTCGCCATGGTGCTGCGCGAGCAAGCCGATGGCACGGTCGGCGGTGCCCTCGAGTACCCGGTCGCGCTGTTCGACGAGGACACGGTCGCTGCGTTCGCCGAGCGATACGTGCGCCTGCTGACCGGGTTCGCCGCCGACCCGCGGCGTCCGGTCGACCGCGTCCCGATGCTCGACGCGGCCGAGATCGCCCCAATCGACGACGCCGCCCCCGGCGGAACGTTCGCCGAGCTGATCGAGGCGCAGGTGCGGTGCGACCCGGACGCTCCGGCCGTCGTGGCCGGACCGGACTCGCTCACGTACGGCGAGCTGGACTCGGCCGCCAACCGCGTCGCCCGGTACCTGCAAAGTCAGGGGGCCGGTCCGGAGAAGGTGGTCGCCCTGCTGCTGCCGCGCTCGGCCGACCTGGTCGTCGCGCAGCTCGCGGTGGTCAAGACCGGTGCGGCGTTCCTCCCGATCGACCCGAGCTACCCGGCCGAGCGCGTCCGCTACATGCTCGACGACGCGAACCCGGTGCTCACCCTGGAAGAACTTCCTGTGTCCACAATGGACGACAGTCCGCTGGACGTCGAAGTCGAACCCGAGAACGCGGCGTACGTGATCTACACGTCGGGGTCGACAGGACGGCCGAAGGGCGTTGTCGTCAGTCACGCCGGCCTCGGCACGCTGGTGGCCAACACCATCGCCGCCTACCAGGTCGGCCCGGGCGACCGGGTGCTGCAGTACGTCTCGCCGAGCTTCGACGCGGCCATCCTGGAGCTGTGCGCGTCCCTGATGACGGGGGCCGCGCTGGTCGTCACGCCGCCCGGGCCGCTCCTGGGCGACCAGCTGCGGGACGTCCTCGCCGAGGGCCGCGTGACGCACGCGCTGATTCCGCCGGCGGCCCTGGCCACGGTCGAGGACCCGGACCTGCCGGACTTCCGGACGGTCGTGGTCGGCGGCGACGTCTGCCCGCCCGACCTGGTCGCGAAGTGGGCACCCGGCCGGCGGATGCTCAACATGTACGGCCCGACCGAAGCCACGGTCGTCTCGACGGTGTCCGAACCCCTGGTGGTCGGTGCCCCGGTGACCATCGGCCAGGCACTGCGGCACACGCAGGCCTACGTCCTGGACGACCGGCTCCAGCCGGTGCCACCGGGCGTCGCGGGCGAGCTGTACGTGGCGAGCCCGGGCTTGGCGCGCGGTTACCTCGGCCGGCCGGGACTGACGGCCCAAAGGTTCGTGGCGAACCCGGCGGGCGGCCGGATGTACCGCACCGGCGACCTCGTCCGCCGCACCCGCGCCGGAGACCTGGAGTTCCTCGGCCGGACCGACGACCAGGTCAAGATCCGCGGCTTCCGCATCGAACTCGGCGAAGTCGAGTCCGCGCTGCGGGCGCACCCGGCGCTCACCGCGGCGGTCGTGCTCGCCAAGCCCGACCCGGCCGGGCAGAAACGCCTGGTCGCCTACGTCGCCGGCGACGTGCCGGCCGCCGAGCTGCGGACGTTCCTCGGGCAGCGGCTGCCGGAGCACCTGGTGCCGAGCGCGTTCGTCGTGCTCGACGCGCTGCCGGTCAACGCGTCCGGCAAGCTCGACCGGGCCGCGCTGCCCGAACCAGCCGAGGAGACGGCGGACTACGTCGCTCCGGGCAGCCCCGAGGAACAGCTGATCGCCGACATCTGGGCCGAGGTCCTGGGCGTGCCCCGCGTCGGGCTCGGCGACGACTTCTTCGCCCTCGGCGGGCATTCCGTGCTCGCCGCCAAGGTCCGCATGCGGCTGCAGGCCGCGTTCGGGGTGGACCTGCCCCTGCCCGTGCTGTTCCAGACCACCACGGTCGCCGCGCTCGCCGCCGTGGTCCACACCGAGATCGAGGCCGAGCTCGCCGGCATGTCCGAGCAGGAGCTCCTCGACTCCCTTTCCGAGGAGGCCAGCGCATGACCACGTTCGACATCCGCCCGGAGGCCGACGCCGAGCGGGCGGCCCGGCTGCGGGCCGCGGTGCTCGCGAAGCGGTTGCGCGGCCGGGCCGCGACGCCGGCCCGGGCGTTCGGCCGGGCCGACCGCGGCGCCCCGCTGCCGCTGTCGGCGGGGCAGCAGCGCCTGTGGTTCCTCGACCGCCTCGACCCGGACAGCGCCGAGTACGCCGTGCCGCTGCTCCTGCGGCTGGAGGGCCCGCTCGACGTCGATGCACTCCGGCGGTCCCTCGACGCCCTGGTGGCGCGGCACGAGATCCTGCGCACGACGTACACCGCGGAGCACAACCGGCCGCGCCAGGTGATCGGGGCGCCGGCGCCGGTCGACCTGCCGGTGGTCGAAGGCGATCTGGACACCGTGCTGACCGAGTACGTCAGCCGTCCCTTCGACCTGGCCAGTGGCCCGGTGTTCCGGGCGCTGCTGGTCCGGGAGGCGCCGGAGCGGCACGTGCTCGCCTTGAACGTCCACCACATCGCCTGCGACGGCTGGTCCCTGCCGATCCTGATGGACGACCTCCGCAAGCTCTACACCGGCGCCGAGCTGCCGCCGGTCGAACTGTCCTATGCGGACTTCGCGGTCTGGGAACAGTCCCGAGCGGACGCCCACGCCGCCGACCTCGCGTACTGGAAGGAGCGGCTCGCCGGACTGGAAACCCTGGAGCTGCCTGCCGACCGCCCGCGGCCCGCCCAGCGTGACCACCACGGCGCCTCCGTCCGCTTCACGATCCCCTCGGCCGCCGCCGAAGCGGTGCTTGATCAGGGAAAGCAGACGGGCGCGACGCCGTTCGTGACGCTGCTCGCCGCCGCGTACGTCGTGCTCGGGCGGCACACCGGACGCGAGGACATCGCCGTCGGCACCCCGGTCGCCGGCCGCGGCCGGGCCGAGCTGGAGCACATGGTCGGCTTCTTCGTGAACACCGTCGTCGCCCGCGGCGACCTCTCCGGCGATCCGGACTTCGCGGAACTCGCCGACCGCGTCCGCGTGGCCCGCCTGGCCGACCAGGCGCACGAGGACCTGCCGTTCGAGCAGCTGGTCAAGGAGCTGGCCCCGGAGCGCGACCTCGCACACACGCCGGTCGTCCAGGTCATGTTCGCCGTTTACGACTCCTCGTCCGGCTCGCCGGACCTGGGCGACCTGCGGGTGTCGCCGGTGGACCTGCCTTCGACGACGGCGAAGTTCGACCTGATGATCTCCTTCGTCCGCCAGGCCGACGGTTCCGTCGAGGGCGTCCTGGAATACGCGACCGCGTTGTTCGACGAGATCCGGATGGCGCGGATGGGCGAGCACTTCGTCCGGCTGTTCACCGAGCTGGCCGCCCGCCCCGGCGTCCGGCTGTCCGAAGTGGACATCCTCGGCGCGGACGAGCGGAAGCTGCTCCTGGAGACCTGGAACGCCACCGCCGAGCCCTATCTGCGCGGCACGCTGCACGGCCGGATCGCCGCGCAGGCCGCGTCCACCCCGGACGCGATCGCCGTCCGCTGTGGGCAGACCGAGCTGACTTACGCCGAGCTGGAGGACCGCGCCACCCGGCTGGCGCAGCGGCTGCGAGCGCGCGGTGTCGGCGTCGAGACCCCGGTCGGCGTGCTCTGCGAACGCGGCCCGCTGCTGCTGCCGGTCCTGCTGGCCACCCTCAAGACCGGCGGCCACTACATCCCGCTCGACCCGGCGTACCCGCAGGACCGCAAGGAGTACATGCTCCGCCAGGCCGGCGCCCACGTGCTCGTCACCACCCGCCGCTTCGCGGGCGAGGAGCTCGGTGACGTCGTGCTCCTGGCCGACGAGCCGGTCGCCGACGACCCGGTGCCGTGGACCGACCCGGTCGTCGACCCGGAGAACCTCGCCTACGTCATCTACACCTCCGGCTCCACCGGCCGGCCCAAGGGCGTGATGATCAGCCACCGGGGCGTGCTCCACTACCTGGACTGGTGCCGCCAGGCCTACCGCGCCGACGAGGGCGACGGCGCCCCGGTGCACTCGTCGCTCGCCTTCGACCTGACCGTCACGGGGCTGTTCCTGCCGCTGCTGTGCGGCACGACGGTGACGCTGGTCCCGGAGGACGAGCACCCGGTCGCCGGGCTCGCCGACGTCCTGTCCAGCGGCCGGACGTTCAGCTTCGTCAAGCTCACCCCGGCCCACCTCGAGCCGCTGCGCCGGTGTCTCGCCCCGGAGGCGGCGGCCGCGGCCGCGCACCTGGTCGTCGGCGGCGAGCAGCTCACCGCCGAAGCCCTGGAGTTCTGGCGCGAGCACGCCCCGGACGTCGTGGTGGCCAACGAGTACGGCCACACCGAGACGTCCGTGGCCAACGTGATCAACCTGCTGCCCGCCGCGGAGTGCGTGACCACGCCGATCTCGGTCGGCCGCCCGATCTGGAACACCGAGGTCTACCTGCTCGACGAGCACCTGCGGCCGGTTCCCGTCGGCGTCACCGGCGAGCTGTACGCGGGCGGCGCCGGCCTCGCCCGCGGCTTCGCCGGCAACCCGGGACTGACCGCCGCGAAGTACGTGCCGAACCCGTTCGGGCCCGGCCGGCTCTACCGCAGCGGCGACCTGGCCCGCTACCTGCCGGACGGCCGGCTGGAGTTCGTCGGCCGCACCGACCACCAGGTCAAGGTCCGCGGCTACCGCATCGAACTGGGCGAGATCGAGGCCGCGCTCGTCGGCGGCCCCGGCGTCACCGAGGCAGTCGCCGTGGTCCGCGACGGCGCCCTCGCCGGTTACGTATCACCGTCCACTGTCGACGTAGACGCGCTGCGGGCGCGCTTGTCCGACCGGCTGCCGGAGTACATGGTCCCGGCGACACTGACCACTTTGGACACGTTGCCACTGACGTCGAACGGCAAGATCGACCGGGTCGCCCTGCCGGCCCCGGACGCGGCACCGGTGTCGACCTCCGGTGTCCTGCCGCGCGACGAGCTGGAGATGGCGCTGGCCAAGCTGTGGGAGGACCTGCTGGGCCGGCGCGTCGGCGTCACCGACGGTTTCTTCGACGTCGGCGGCCACTCGCTCCTGGCGGTCGTGCTGGTCGACCGGATCAAGGCCGAGCTGGGCGCGACCGTCGGACTGGCCGAGGTGTTCCGAGCGCCGACGATCCGCGCGCTGGCCGATCTCATCCGCGCCGGGGACCACGGCGGCGGCCTGGTCGTGCCGCTGTCGCCGGGGCGTGCGGGCGTCGCGCCGCTGTTCCTGCTGCCACCGACCGCCGGGAGCCCGTTCCCGTACCTCCAGCTGGTGGCCGAGCTGGATCCGGCGCTGCCGGTGTTCGGCCTGCAGGCGCCCGGGTTCGCACCCGGCGAGGACCCGGTGCACACCATCGAAGAGCTGGCCGCGGCCTTCGTCGCCGACCTGCTGTCGGTGGTGGGGGACCGGCCGATCCGGCTCGCGGGCTGGTCCCAGGGCGGGTCGGTGGCCTTCGAAATGGCCGCCCAGCTGGAAAACGCCGGCCGGGCCGTCGAGCACCTGTGCATCATCGACGCGACCGTGCTCGGCGTCGACGACTACGGCAACCCGCTGCCGGAGGTGGACACCAGCGACCCGCTGGCCTGGTTCGGCGAGGCCGTGCTGAAGCTGGCACCGGGCGCCGTCGACACCCTCGACGAGATGCTCGCCGAGGCCCGGGACCGCGGCATGGTCTCGGAAGTCGCGGGCAACGCCGTCGTCGAGCAGATGGCGCGGGTCTACCTGGCCGGCAAGGACGCCGTCGAGGCCTACCGCTGCCGGGCGGTCGTCGACACCGGCATCCACCTCATCACCTCCACCGGCACCCACCCGGTGAAGGGCCGCCCGGAGGTCCGGCCGGAGAGCTGGCGCGCCCGCACGCGCGGCGAGCTCACGGTGACGCCGGTCCCGGGCCACCACTGGGACATGGTCGAACCGCCGCACGTGGCGGAGCTGGCCCGCGCCGTGCTGGCCGGGCTCGCCGTGACCGCCGACGAGTGAAGGAGAACGCCATGACCGAAGACCTCGCGGTCGCCGCACCGGCCCCCGCCACCGTTACCAGTCCGCGCGCGGGCAGCTTCCGCGTCGACGCCCACCACGGCGAGATCCTGCAAGGGGTGTTCGTCACCGGCGGCCGGCTGCGCCGCGGCCTGGTCACCCTGCCCTGCCCGCTCTACAGCACCCGCGCCACCTTCCTGCCCACCGAAGACACCGGCACGACCGTGCGGCCCGCGTGGCGCGGCAAGGCCCGCCGCGCCGCCGACCTCACCCTCGCCCGGCTCGGCCACCCGGTGCCGGGCGGGCTGCTCGACCTCACCAGCGACATCCCGCTGTGCCGCGGCTTCGGCTCCTCGACGGCGGACGTGACGTCGGCGATCGGCGCGGTCCTCGCCGCGACCGGCCGCGATCTTCCGGCGGCCGAGGTCGGCGCGCTGGCCGTCGAGGCCGAAACCGCGTCCGACTCGCTGATGTACGGCGGCCGGGCGGTGGTCTTCGCGCACCGCGAAGGCGAGCCGATCGAGGACCTCGGCGAGCTGATGCCGCTGTCCGTCCTGGGTTTCGGCACCAGCCCGGGCGGGCGCGGCGTCGACACCCTCGAACTCACGCCCGCGCGCTACACGTCGTGGGAGATCGAGGCGTTCCGCCCGCTGCGCGGCCTGCTGCGGCGGGCCGTGGCCGACGGCGACGCGGGCCTGCTCGGCCGCGTCGCCACCGCCAGCACCCTGCTCAACCAGCGGCACCTGCCGGTACCGGGGCTGGACGACATCCTCGCCGTCGCCCGCGCCGCCGGGGCCGCCGGCGTGCAGGTCGCCCACAGCGGCGACGTCGCCGGGCTGCTCTTCGACGCGACCGACGCGGAAACCCCGGCGCGGCTGCGGTTCGCCGCAGCGCGGCTCGACGTGACCGAGACCTGGCAGTTCGAAACCGAAAGGTGAGTCCGATGACCCTTGCCGCCCCCGTCAGCCGGTCCATTGTGGAGGCCACCGAGCTGCCGCGGATCATCCGCATCCGGCCCGGCTTCCACGTCGCCGCCTTCGGGCTGATGAAGCTGCTGCCCGCCCGGTTCATGCTCGACCGCGCCGAGGAACGCGGCGAAGTCGGCCCCGGCACCACCGTGCTCGAGACGTCGTCGGGCACCTTCGGCCTCGGTCTCGCGATGGTCTGCCGCCTGCGCGGCTACCCGCTCACGATCGTCGGCGACCCCGCGATCGACGAGCCGCTGCGCCGGCGTCTCGAACACCTCGGCGCCCGCGTCGAAATCTGCCCGAAGCCCAGCCCGGTCGGCGGCTACCAGCGCGCGCGGCTGGACCGGCTCGAGGAACTGCGGGCCGAGTACCCGAACCACTGGGTACCGGGCCAGTACAGCAACCCGGACAACCCCCGGTCGTACGCGCTCGTGGCCGAGCAGCTCGCCGAGACGATCGGCGTCCCGGACTGCCTGGTCGGCGCGGTCGGCTCCGGCGGTTCGACGTCCGGCACGAGCTCGTTCCTGCGGATGCTCGTCCCGGAGATGACGCTGATCGGCGTCGACACCCAGCGCAGCGCCATCTTCGGCCAGCCGGACGGGCCGCGCGTGCTGCGCGGGCTCGGCAACAGCCTGGTGCCGCCGAACGTCGACCACGGCAGCTACGACCAGGTGCACTGGATCGGCGCGGCCGAGGCCTTCGCGGCGACGCGGGACCTGTACGCGCGGCACTGCCTGTTCATGGGCCCGACCAGCGGCGCGTCCTTCAAAGTCGCCGACTGGTTCTCCCGCCGCAACCCGGACGCCACCGTCGTCGCCCTGCTGCCCGACGAGGGTTACCGCTACCAGGACACGGTCTACTCCGACGAATGGCTGCGCGCGCAGGGGCTGGCGCACGCGGGGGCGGCCGAGCCGTACGAGGTCGTCGCACCGACCGAGCCCGGCGGCTCGTGGACGTGGCTGAACTGGGGCCGGCGGTCGCTGGCCGACGCGTCGTGACCCGCACGCTGCTGCTCGTCGAGAGCAACACGACCGGCACCGGACGGCTGTTCGCGCGGCAGGCTCGTTCGCTCGGTTTCGAGCCGGTGCTGGCCGCGGCCGAGCCGGCTCGCTACCCGTACGCGGCCGAGGACGGCGTGCGCGTGGTCCGCTGCGACACGGCGGACGCGTGCGCCGTGCTGGAGGCGGACATCGGCGAGCCCGCCGGGGTGACGAGCAGTTCGGAGTACTTCATCCCCGTGGCGGCGCGGGTCGCGGCGAAGCTGGGGCTGCCCGGGCCCGATCCGGTCGCCGTGGCGGACTGCCGGAACAAGGCCCACCAGCGGGCCGTCCTCCGGGCGCCGTGCACGGTGGCGACCTCGGTTTCGGAGGCGGTCGCGGCGGCGGTCGAGTTCCCGGTGGTGCTCAAGCCGGCCGAGGGATCGGGCAGCGTCGGCGTGCTGCGGTGCGAGACGCCCGAGGCGGTGGCCACCCAGGCGGCGGCGCTGCTTTCGGTGACGCACAACGAACGCGGGCTGCCGGTGCCGGCGCAGGTGCTGGTGGAGCCGTACGCGAGCGGGCCGGAGTACTCGGTGGAGCTGTTCGGCGACGTCGTGGTCGCCGTGGTGCGCAAGCACCTCGGGCCGGCGCCGTTCTTCGTCGAGGTCGGCCACGACGTCCCGGCCGCGCTGCCGCCCGCGGACGAGACGGCGTTGATCGACACGGCCCGGGCGGCGGTGACGGCGTTGGGCCTGGGCTTCGGCGCGGCGCACGTCGAAATCCGCCTGACGCCGTCCGGGCCGCGGTTGATGGAGGTGAACCCGCGCCCGGCGGGCGGGATGATCCCGGAGCTGGTCCGCGCGGCGACCGGCGTCGACCTGGTCGCGGCGCAGGTTTCCGCGGTGCTGGGGCTTTCCCCGGACCTCCGCGCCACTCGGCGGGCTTGTGCGTCGCTGCGCTTCCTCACGGCTACCGCCACTTCGGTGCTTTCGGCCGGCGACGCGGCGGAGAAGGCGTCGGCGGTTCCGGGGGTGGCCGAGGCCCGGCTGTCCCGCGCGGACGGCACCGTGGTCCGCCCGGCGCGGGACTACCGCGACCGGGCGGGGTACGTCCTCGCCGTTTCCGACCGCCCCCGCGGCGCCCGCGCGGCGGCCGCGGCCGGTCTCGACCGGCTGCGCGCCGCCCTGGTCCCGCAAGGAGGACTTCGGTGACCCTGCGGTTCCTCATCACCACGGTGGCCCAGGCTGCCCGCACCGACCGCCCGGCGCACGACATGAACGACTCTTTCATGTCGTCCGACGCGATGAACGAGTCGTTCATGACATCCGGGCGAGCCACCGCACCCCACCCGGACACCCCGGAAGGAGCACCTCGATGACCATCGCCCACCACTCACCACCGACGGGCGGGACCGGCCGGCTCACCAGCCCCATCTCCGCCGCGGCCCGCGAGATCCTCTTCGACCGCGACACCGCGCCCGCGCCCGATCCCGTCGCCGCCGAGCTGGGCCTCATCAGCCAGGTCGACCGCGCCCACGTCGTCATGCTCGCCGAACGCGGCATCGTCGACCGGAACCGGGCCGGCGAACTCCTCGCCGGCATCGAGGACCTCAGGAAACAACGGTTCGCGCCGCTGCACGACGTCCCCGCGCCGCGCGGCCGTTACCTCGCCTACGAAACCCACCTCATCGACACCCTCGGCGCCGAGGTCGGCGGCATCCTCCACAGTGGACGCTCGCGCAACGACCTCAACGCCACCGTCGTCCGGCTGCGGCTGCGCGAGCCGCACGAACGCCTGCTCGCCGAGTCCGACGCCCTCGGCCGCGCCCTGCTCGACCGGGCCCGGCGCTGGGCGGACGTCACCATGCCCGCCTACACCCACCACCAGCCCGCCGTCCCGATCACCTACGGCCACTACCTCGCCGGGGTGGCGAGCGCGCTCGTCCGGGACGTCGAGGGCCTCTGGCAGGCCGGTGCGGAGATCGACCAGAACCCGCTCGGCGCGGGCGCGGTCGGCGGCACGTCACTGCCGGTCGACCAGCACCGCACCACCGCGCTGCTCGGCTTCGCCACCCCGATCGCGAACTCGCTGCACGCCGTCGCCTCGCGGGACCTGGTGCTGCGCCAGCTTTCCGCGGCCACCGTCCTCGGCGTCCTGCTCTGCCGCGTCGCCCACGACCTGCAGGCGTGGACCAGCGCCGAGGCCGGGCTGCTGCGGCTCGCCGACGACGTCGTCGGGTCGAGCTCGATGATGCCGCAGAAGCGCAACCCGTTCCTGCTGGAGCACGTCCAGGGCCGCGCGCTCGCCCCGCTCGGCGCGTTCACGGCGTCGGCGAGCGCGATGGCCACCGCGCGGTTCACCAACGCCATCGCTGTCGGCACCGAGGCCGTCGCCCCGGCGTGGTCGGCCCTGGAAGCCGCGACCGACGCCGTCGTCCTGCTGCGGCTGGTCGTCGAGGGAGCCGAACCGGTGCCGGAGCGGATGTACGCGCGTGCCGTCGACGGCCAGACCGCGGCCACGTACCTCGCCGAACGGCTCGTCGACACCGGCGTCCCGTTCCGGCAGGCCCACCACGACGTCGGCGCCATCGCGAAGGAGGCGCTGGCCGCGGGGGCGCCGCTGCACGAAGTCGCCCGGGCCCGGCTCGGCGGGCAGCTCGAGCACGCGCTCGACCCGGCCGAGGTCGCGCAGCACGCGGCCCACGGCGGCGGTCCGGCGCGGGCGTCCGTGCTCGCCGCCGTCACCGAAGCCGAGACGGCGTACGCCCGGATCCGCACCGCGGCCGAGGACCGCCGGTGGCGCTGGAGCAAGGCCGATGTCGGGCTCGACGAAGCCGTCCGCTCCCTCATCGAACCCCGGAGGACGCCGTGACGTTCACCGTCGTCCGCAACGACGAAGACCAGTACTCGCTCTGGCCCGCCGGCCGCGACCTGCCGCCGGGCTGGCTGAGCGCCGGCGTCACCGGCACGCGCGAGGAGTGCCTCGCGCACATCGACACCGTCTGGACCGACATGCGCCCGCGGAGCCTCCGCGAACGCATGACCACCCGCTGACCCTCTAGGAGCCCGTTGTGACCACGTTCGCCGACGACCTCGCGACCCTCCGTCCGGAGACTTCGTCCACTCAGGACACTTACGTCGAGCTGCGCAGCGACACCTTCACCCTGCCCACGCCGACCATGCTGGAGGCCGCCGCGCGCGCTCCGCTCGGCGACGACGTCTACGGCGAGGACCCGACCGTGGACCGGCTGGAGCAGCTCGCCGCCGAGCTGCTCGGCAAGCAGGCCGGCTGCCTGATGCCGAGCGGCACCATGGCCAACCTGACGGCGCTGCTGGCGCACTGCCCGCGCGGCGGCAAGGCGATCGTCGGGCACGAGTCCGATGTGTACGTCTACGAAGCGGGCGGGGCGTCGCTGTGCGGCGGCATCGTCTACGACCCGCTGCCGAACCTGCCCGACGGCACGATCGACCCGGCGGCGATCGCCGAGGCGTGCGCGGTCGACCGCAGCGACCCGCAGATCGCGCCACCGGCGGTGCTCAGCCTGGAGACGCCGCAGAACCGGTGCGGCGGGCTGCCGCTGCAGCTGGACTACCTCAGCGAGGTGTCGCGGCTGATCCGCTCGCACGGCATCGCCCTGCACCTCGACGGCGCCCGGCTGTTCAACGCGGCCGTCGCGCTCGGCGTCAGTGCGGCCGAGGTGGCCAAGCACGCGGACACCGTGCAGATCTGCCTGTCGAAGGGCCTGTGCGCGCCGATCGGGTCGGTGCTGGTGGGCGACCGCGTGACGATCGCGGCGGCGCGCCGCATGCGCAAGATGCTCGGCGGCGGCATGCGCCAGGCGGGCATGATCGCGGCCTGCGGCATCGTGGCGCTGACGGACATGACCGAGCGCCTGGCCGACGACCACGCCCGCGCGGCACGGCTGGCGCGTGGCCTGTCGCGCATCCCCGGCGTCCGGCTGGACCCGGGCCCGCCGCTGACGAACATGGTGTTCTTCAAGGTCCGCGACGACCGCTACACGACCCGCACCCTGATCGAGGCGGCCCGCAGGCGGGGGATCCGGGTGGAGGAACTGGGCACCGACCGCATCCGCGCGGTGACGCACGCGGGCATCGACGACGACGCGGTCGACCGCGCGATCTCGGTGTTCGGCGACCTCCTCGGCCACGACGCGATGGTGCGCTGAGCCCCCGGCGGCCCGGGGGCGGGGTGCCGGCCCCGGGCCGTCTAGGGTGGGCGGATGGGGAAGATCAGGCAGGTGCAGATCACGTTCGACTGCGCGGAACCCGAGCGCGTCGCCCGGTTCTGGTGCGAGGTGCTGGGGTACGCAGTCCCGCCGGCGCCGTCGGGGTTCGCGTCCTGGGCGGAGTTCGACGCGTCGCTGCCTGCCGACCGCCAGGGGGCGGCGTTCGCTTGTGCCGATCCGTCCGGGGCGGGGCCGCGGTTGTTCTTCCAGCGGGTGCCCGAGGGCAAGGTCGTGAAGAACCGGGTGCACCTGGATGTGCGAGTGGGCACGGGGTTGGTGGGTGCCGAGCGACTGGCCGCTTTGGAAGCCGAGCGGGACCGGTTGATCGCGCTGGGGGCGAGCCACTTCCAGACGCTGTACGCCGACGAGTACAACGAGTCGTGCATCGTGATGCAGGACGTCGAGGGCAACGAGTTCTGCCTCGACTGAGGCCGTCACCGGTTCAGACCAATTTCGCCCCGACTGGATCGAGCAAGTACCGGCGGCCCTACCCATCCCTCTCGATCACCGGTGATCCTGCCTGAGGGTTCCCGCTCTCCGGGACCGCACTCGACCGAGGGGTGGGGTCATGAAACTCGCCGCCGCTTTCCTGCTCTTCCTCACCATGATCGTCACCGGCTCACCAGCGGAAGCCGGCCAGACCTCCCTCAAAGCCGCCGACCCCAGCGTTCTGCGGGTCGGCTCCACCTACGTCGGCGTGCAGTCGTCCGGCGGCGGGATCGTCGTCCGGCAAGCCACCTCGCCGGACGGCCTCGCGAGCGCCACGGCAAAACGGATCTGGTCGGACACCCGGGGGCTCGGGGAAGTCTGGGCGCCGGAGATCGTCACCGACGGCGGCCGGTTCTACGTGTACTTCACCGCCGGGACCGGCGCCGCGCACCGGATGTACGTCATCAGCTCGACCGTCGCCGACAGCGGGTACACCGGCGAAACCCAGCTCGCGCTGCCCGACGGCAAGTGGGCCATCGACGGCACCCTCTTCACCTTCAACGGCCAGCGCTGGTTCGTCTGGTCCGGCTGGGCGGGGGACACCAACGTCGAGCAGAACCTCTACATCGCCCGGATGAGCACCCCGACCACTCCGACCGGCGGGCGGTACGTCATCTCGCAGCCGCGGGAAAGCTGGGAGCGGGTCGTCGGCAACCCGTACATCAACGAAGCGCCCGAAGCCATCAAGGATCCCAACGGCCAGTTGCACATCGTCTACTCGGCCAACGGCAGCTGGAGCGACCAGTACTGCATCGCCGAACTCCGCCTGCGCGCCGGCGGCGATCCGACCTACGTGTGGGACTGGTACAAGTCGAACGGGTGCCTCTTCGGCTCGAACCGCGCCACGATGATGGCCGGCTGGGATCCGACGCTGTACGTCAACGGCCCCGGCCACAACACCTTCGTCCTGCTCAACGGCGACATCGCGACCAGCCCGCCCGCCGGCCCGCGGTTCCCCCTGATGTTCCACGCCGTCCCGAAGGGGACGCCGTACTCCTGGGCGAACCGCTCCTGGTACACCGGCACGTTCTGCTGGTGGGGCTCGACGACCTACAGCCGCGCGAACGTCCCCGGCGCGAACACCGACACCGGGTTCAGCCTGAAGTTCTTCGAGTGAGGGAGCCGGCGGGCCGGGGCATGGCCCGCCGGCCGGTTCCTCACACCAGCGACGCCGTCAGGCCGCCGTCGAGGACGTAGTGGCTGCCGGTGATCCAGGTCGCGCGGTCGGAGGCCAGGAACGCCGCCACCTCCGCGATGTCCCGCGGGGTGCCCAGCCGGCCCTGCTTCGCCGCGACGAGGTCGCCGAACGGCACCTGGGTCGCCGCCTCGAAGTCGGGGACCAGGCGCTCGACCATGGCCGTGTCCGCGAAGCCCGGGCACACCGCGTTGACCCGGATCCCCGCCGGCCGCATTTCGACGGCCGCGACGCGGGTCAGCTGGATGACCGCGGCCTTCGTCGCGCAGTACGACCCGAGCAGCGGGCTGCCGCCGATGCCGGCGATCGACGCGATGTTGACGATGTTGCCCTTGGACTCCACCAGGTGCGGGGTCGCCGCCTTCATCGCCACGAACGTGCCGCGCACGTTGACGGCGAAGATCTTGTCGAAGCTCTCCGTCGACTGCTGCAGCAGCGGCGACGACACCTCGATGCCGGCGTTGTTGACCAGGACGTCGAGGCCGCCGAGGAGGTCGACCGCCTGCTGGATGGCCGCCTGGACCTGGGCTTCGTCGGTGACGTCGCAGTTGGCGACGCCGGCGGCGCCGATCTCGTCGGCCGCCTGCTTGGCCGCGTCCGCGTTCATATCGCTGACCACGACCTTCGCGCCGCGTTCGGTGAACAGCGCCGCGATCGCCTTGCCGATGCCCGCGCCGGAGCCGGTGACGAAGACGCGCTTTCCCTCGAGTTCGGACATGCTGGTTCCTCTCACATCGCTTCGATCTTGGGCAGGATCTCTTCCTTGAGACGCTTCATGTCGTCGAGCGTCTTCGCAACCGGGACGTCCTGGAACGGCGGCCACAGGAACGGCATCGTCAGCCCGGCTTCCCGGTAGCGCTTGAGCTGGTCGGTGATCTGCCGTTCCGAGCCGACGAGCAGATTGGTGCCCTTGCCCAGGAAGGACTGGTCCATGTCCTGGTCGGTGATGACGAACCAGATCATGCTGGAGATCTCGAGGTCGTCGACCGAGCGCGGGGTGTCGAGGGCTTCGAGCTCGCGTTGGATCTCGGTGCGCCAGCGCTTGATGTCGTCGGGGGAGTCCTGGATGCCGATCCAGCCCGACAGGCCGTACTTCGCGATGCGCGCGGCCGAGCGCTTCGCGTCCTTGAGGCCGCTGAAGAAGATCGGCGGGTGCGGCTTCTGCACCGGCTTCGCGCCGAACCCGCTGCGCTGGAAGTCGGCGAACTCGCCGTGGTACTCGAACAGGTCGTTGGTCCAGATGCCCTGCATGATCTCCAGGGTTTCGCGGACGTGCTTGTGCCGCTTCGGGAAGATGTGCGACGCGCTCGCGGCGGCGAACTCCTCGGGCATCCAGCCGGAGCCGACGGCGACGTTGAGCCGGCCGCCCGACAGGTGGTCGATGGTGGCCAGCTCCGCGGCGAGGACGCCGGGGGAGCGGTAGGGCGTGTCGATGATGCTCATCCCGATCCGCACCTTCGACGTCTTGGCCGCGAGCCACGGGATGAGCGGCATGCCCTGCAGGAACTCGCCCCGCGAGCTGACGGGCAGGCCCTTCGGGAACCCCTCGATCATGCCGAAGGCGTACTGCATCTCCTCGGTGTCCGACGTCTCCGGCACGATGATCCGGTCGAGCGTCCAGACGGAGTCGAAGTCGAGGTCCTCGGCGAGGGCGGTGAGGTCCTCGAGCTCCGGCACGGTCACCTTGTCGCGGAAGTTCGGCAGGTAGAGGGCGAGTTTCATGGGTGTTCCCTTTCAGCGGGCGGTGAGGGAGGTGCGGATCTCGGCCTTGAGGACCTTGCCGACGGTCGAGCGGGGGAGTTCCGGCCAGACTTCGATCTGCTTGGGTGCCTTGACGCTGCCGATGCGGTCCTTGACGAACGCGATCAGCTCGCCGGTGTCCAGTTCGGCGCCGGGTCTCAGCTGGACGACGGCGGTGACGCGCTCGCCCCACTTGTCGTCGGGCAGGCCGATCACGGCGCAGTCGCGGACGGCGTCGTGGGCCAGCACGGCCTGCTCGACTTCGGCGGAGTAGACGTTGAACCCGCCGGTGATGACCATGTCCTTGGCGCGGTCGACGATGTGCAGGAAGCCTTCGCCGTCGAGGAAGCCGATGTCGCCGGTGTGGTGCCAGCCGTGGGCCGACGCCTCCGCCGTGGCCTCCGGGTTCCGGTAGTAGCCGGCCATGACCAACGAGCCGCGGACGCAGATCTCGCCCCGTTCGCCTTGGGGTAACGGGTTTCCGTCGGCGTCGAGGATCGCCACGGTGACCAGCGGCGACGGGCGGCCGGCCGACGACAACCGTCCCGTGTGGACGGTGCCGTCCGGGTGCCGGTGCTCGGCGGGTGACATCGTCGAGATCATCATCGGCGCCTCGGACTGGCCGAAGAGCTGGGCCATCGGCCCGATGCGGTCGAGGGCTTCGGCCAGCCGGGTCGTCGACATCGGCGCCGCGCCGTACCAGAAGCACTGCAGCGACGAGAGATCCGTGGTGTCCAAGGCTTCGTGGCCGAGGACCAGGTAGATGAGCGTCGGCGGCAGGAACGTGTGGGTGACGCGGTGGCGTTCGATCAGCTCCAGGAAGCGGCCGACGTCGGGCTTGGGCATGATCACGACCTCGCCGCCGCGGGCGAGGACCGGGAAGCACAGGACGCCGGCCGCGTGCGTCAGCGGAGCCAGCGCCAGGTACACCGGGCGGCCCTCGAAGGGGTAGCTCATCAGCGTGATCGCCGACATCACCTCGAGGTTGCGGTCGGTGAGCATGACGCCCTTGGGGCGGCCGGTGGTGCCGCCGGTTCCGACGAGGGCGACGACGTCGTCGGGCTGCGCGGCCGCGGCGGGCGGGTCGTCGTTCGCCTGGCCGAGCCAGTCCTGGAACCCGGGCGCGAAGCCGTCGCCCTCGCCGAGCCGGACGAGCGTGGTCAGCTTCGGCAGGTCGGGTGCGATCTTGCGGACCAGGTCCTCGAAGGCGGGCTGGAAGACCAGCGTGGTGCAGTCGAACAGGTCCAGCAGCTCGGCGTTCTCGCCGGCGGCGTTGCGCGGGTTGATCGGGCACCAGACCGCGCCCGCCCGGGAGATGCCGAAGACGCAGGTGAACGCGGTCGGGTCGTTGGCCGAGAGGATGCCGACCTTGTCGCCGGGCGCGACCCCCGACCGGCGCAGGGCGCGGGCGACGGCCTCGGCGAGCGCGACCACTTCGCCGTAGGAGCGGGAAACCCCGTCGAGGGTGAGGCAGGGCGCCCCGGGGTCCAGGGAGGCGCCTTTTTCCAGGTAGAAGAACAGAGACATCGTCGTCCCTCCCGAACTCCGCCGGCGGCTGGTGACGACCTTGGCCGCCGTTTGGACGAATGTCAAGATTTTCTTGGACGATTGGTCAGAGAAGTGCTCGATGGTATGTTCGGACGGTGACCAGCGCAGCCGCCGTGAGGCGCCGAGTCGACAAGTTCGAGGACCGCCGCCGGGAACTGGCCGACGCGGCGTTGCTCGCCCTGGCCGACCTCGGCTACGCCCGCACGAGCCTGCGCACGATCGCCGAGCACACGAAGTTCTCGCACGGCTTGCTGCACTACTACTTCGCCGACAAGGTCGAGCTGATCACCTACTGCGTGCGCCGCTACAAGGAGGCGTGCGTGCAGCGGTACGAGGGCGGGGTCGGGGCCGCCGACACCCCCGAGGACCTCGCCGCGGCCTGCGCCGACGGGCTGGCGACGGCGCTGGCCGAAGCCCCGCTCATGCACCGCCTCTGGTACGACCTGCGCACGCAGTCGATGTTCGAGGAAGCGTTCCGCGCCGACGTCGCCGAGATCGACGAGGGCCTCCAGGAGATGATCTGGCGCAACGTCTCGGCCTACGCCGAGCTCGCCGGCGGGTCGCCGAACTGCACCCCGGCCGAGGCCTACGCGCTGTTCGACGGCTTGTTCCAGCAAGCCCTGCTGCGCCACCTGGCCGATACGGCCGAAGCCCTGGACGACTTCCGGCGCGGCGTCCGCGAGCTGTTCCCGCGCCTGGTCGGCTGAGGTCAGGGCGGGACGGGAACTTCGCCCAGGGGGCCGTTCGCGCGGGAACCGTGGTAGCGCAGGATGATTCGCGCCGGACGGTCAGCCGAGCGTCGGCCGGGTGATGATTTCCAGCGCCGTCGCGCGTCCTTCGGCCAGGGACCGGAGACCCTCCGCTGCGGTGGCCCGTACCTGGTCGGCGGTGGCGCGCTCGGGGCCGAGCAAGGCCGTGACGGCGGTGGCGAACGCCGGGTCCGGGTCGGCGGACCCGCCCGGGCGGAACCGGTTTTGCGTGGTGAGCACGACGAAACCGGTCAGCAGGGCGTGCAGCGCCATGGCCTGCTCCTCGAACGCCCAGTCGGTGCGGGCCAGGTCGTGGCGCCGCCAGATCGGCAGCACGTCGTACATCACCGCGTCCGGCCCGAGCGTGTCGAGCAGCTCGGCCGAGCGCGGGTCCTCGGCGAGAGCGCCGAGGAGGCCGTCGTCGCTCCCGCGCAGGGCGCTGACGAACGGGTGCCGGGACGCCGTCCGCAGCATGTGGGGAAGGAGCCGGGACGGGCGGGCCAGGTCCGGGTCGGCGGTGACCGCTTCGGTGACGTCGTCGGCGAGGGCCAGGAAGTCCCGGCAGATCAGGCCGAGCAGCAGGTCTTCCTTGGTCTTCCAGTACAGGTAGACCGTGCCCTTGCCGATGTGGGCCTTCGCGGCGACGTCGGCGATCGTGACGCCCTTGCTGCCGCGGCCGAGCAGCAGCTCACCCGCGGCGGCGAGGATGCGCGCCGCTTTGGGCGAGCTGTGTTCAGGCAGGTCCGGCAACGCTGGTCCTCTCGTCGGTGCTGCGGGCGACGATATCGGCGTTCTTGAACCGCTCGATGTCGTCCACCCGCATCATCCGCCGCAGCAGGCGGCCGCCCAGCTTCGTCCTGCCCAGTTTCGGCAGGACCCGCCGGAGCCGGACCTCCAGCCGGGTGTCGGCCATGAAGATCTTTCGGTCGGCGAACGCGCCGTCCTGGTAGTGGTCGAGGTAGGGCCGCAGCCCGCGTTCCCACTCGGTCAGCGCGGTCTCGAGGTCGTCGTGGCGTTCGAGCATCGTGCCGAGCAGGTCGGCGCCGGTCAGCCCGGCCGAGACCCCCATGCCCGCGTAGAGGGTGACGCACCAGGCGGAGTCGCCGACCAGCACGACGCGCCCGCGGTGCCACCGCCGCATCCGCACCTGTTCCACCGAGTCGAACAGGACGTCGCCGGTCGTTTCGAGGTGGTCGAGGACGTCGGTGAGCGTGCGGCCCAGCGGCTCGGGGCCGAACGCTGTCCGCAGGCGCCGCGCGGGAGGCTCGGTGAACTCGGCGTCGACGTCGTCGGTGCGGTAGGTCAGCATGATCGTCGGGTTGTGGTCGGCGAAGGCGAACACCCACATCGAGCGGCCCGGCTCGAGCAGCGTCGCCCCCTGTCCGGGGGTGAGGCCGGCGGGCGTGCCGTCGTACTCGAACGCGGCGACCACGTAGCCGAGCCGGTGCAGGTGCTCGGCGTGCGGCCCGAACACCAGCGACCGGACGGTCGAGCGGAGGCCGTCCGCGCCGACGACCAGGTCGAACCGCTCGGTGACCGAGGTGCCGGCCGCGGTGTCCCGCAGGGTGACGTCGACGCCGCCGTCGTCCTGCTCGATCGCGGTGGGCACGGTCGAGTACCGGATCTCCACGTCGTCCGGCAGCGCCGAGTACGCGGCCTTTTCCGCGTCGCCGCGCAGCATCAGCCACGGCTTGCCCGGCAGGTCGGCGAGCCCCGCACCGGCTCGGACGCGCCCGTGCCGGGCGAGGGTCAGCGGCGGCCGGTCACCGGCGCGGTCGTGGAGGGCACCGTCGATGCCGAGCCGGCGCGCGGCCGCCTTGCCCGCGCCGAACAGCGCGACGAAGTAGCCGCCGGAGCGCCGGGCGGGTGCTCGTTCGACGAGTACGGGGGTCCAGCCCGCGGCGTGCAGCCGGGCCGCCGTGGCGAGCCCGCTCACGCCCATCCCGACGACGAGCACCCGGCCGGTCTTGTGTTCCGTCATGCCGACCACCATACTGACCAAATCGTTCAGTTGGTCAGTTTGTGGCTCCCGTCACGCGCAGGAGCTCGGTCAGCTCCGTCAGGTCGCCCAGTTCCGCGAGCCCGTAGGTCAGCTCCGTGATCCGCGTGCTGACGTCCGCCGGCAGCACCCGCGCCGCGTTGAGGCGGAACTTCGTCGCCAGCTCGTCGGCCGACAGCGGGTTCTCTGGTCCGCCCCGGTTGGCGTCGACGCGCTCCTCCAGCTCGCGGCCGTCCCGCAGCCGCACCCGCAGGACCGCCGGGAACTGGTGGGGGAAGATCTCGTCGCAGCGGGCGTCCGGGACGCAGCGCACCTTCGCCGCCAACGCGAGCCGCGCCGGGTCCGCCGCCGCCGAGTCGGTGAAGTCGTCGTGGAAGACGCCGAGGCCGCCGCCGCCCAGGAGCCCGGCGGCCACCGTGTACGGGCCGGAGAACGCCGCGTGGTAGCCGGACTGCGGCCGGATCTTCGACTCCCGCGGTTCGCCGATCGTCCGCAGCACCGCCGTCGGCGCACCGAGTTCCAGGTGCTCGATCTCCGCCGGGTCGACACCTCGCGAACCCAGCCGCCGGGCCGCGTCGATGCCCGCGTGGGTGAAGTGGTTGCACGGGTACGGCTTGAAGAAGATCGCGGGCAGCTCCCAGCGCTCGCCGAGGCCGTCGACGATCGCGTCCACATCGGACCGGTCGCCGCAGAACGCCTGCAGCAGGCCGAACCGCCCCTCCAGCACCGTGGGCGGGCCGGTGATGCCGTGACGCGCCATGCCCGCCGCCGTCACCGCCGCGTGGGCCGCCCAGCCACAGTGGACGCGCTTGACCGTGCCGCCGGTGCGGTTGGCCTCCAGCAGGCCGGACCCCATGCTGGCCGCGATGCCCAGCGCGTCGGCGATCCCCGCTTCGTCCACATCGGACAGCATCGCGGCGGCCGCCGCGGCACCGAGCGCGCCGCAGATCGCCGTCGCGTGCAGGCCGCGCTCGAAGAACACGGAGTTGCCGAGTTCTTCGTCGTAGCCCGCCATGCCGAGCCGGACGGTGATCTCCACGCCGACGCCGATCGCGTCCAAGAGCTGGGCCCCGGTGGCTCCGCGCGACTCCGCCACCGCCAGCGCGGCCGGTACCACGGACGCCGACGGGTGCAGCACCGAGGGCAGGTGCGTGTCGTCGAAGTCGAGCGAGTGCGCGAGGGTGCCGTTGAGCAGGGCCGCGCTCGGTTCCGGCAGGCGGTCGCCGGTGCCGATGGCCGTCGCGCGGCCGGTGCCGCCCCACTCCCGGACCAGGGCGCCGACGGCCGCGGCGGGCCGCTCGCCCGTGGCGGCGAGGCTGTTGCCGAGCACGTCCAGGACGCGCCGGGCGGCGTCGTCCCGCAGCTCCGGCGGTAGCCCTTTGGCCCGCACCGACGCGGCGAACGCGGCCAGCTGCTGCACGATCGTGGCGGTCACGCGCTCACCGCCGCGAGCGGACGCACGGGGGAGCCGGTGCCGCCGACGATCCGCAGCGGCGCCAGCACGAACACGAACTCGTGGACGCCTTCCTCGGCCACCGCTTCCAGGTTCAGGTGCTCCATGATGAAGATGCCGGACTCCACCAGCAGGATCCGGTGCACCGGCAGCACGGCGTGCCCGGCGCCGGCCGGGATCTGCTCGTAAGCCGTGGTGTCCGCGCCGGTCGCGACGACACCCCGCGCCGCCAGCCATTCCGCGGCCGACGTCGTCGCGCCGGGAACGCCGGTCTCCTTGCCCATATAGGAAACAGCGTCGTCGAAGTTCCGCGCCCAGCCCGTCCGGATCAGCGCGACGTCCCCGGCGCCGGGCTCGGTGCCCGCCCGCTTCGCCGCCGCGTCCAGATCTTCGGCCGTGACGCCGTAGCCCGGCTCCAGCGTGGGGACGCCGTGGACGGCGGCCACGTCCAGGAGGACCGCCCGCCGCAGCAGGCCGGGCAGGTTCTCCGCGCCGTGCGTCCGGAACACGCCGCCCTGCTGGGCCTCGGCGGCGTCGACGTCGCCGTGCAGCTTGCCGTCGTGGCTGACGTGCGACAGCGCGTCGATGTGGGTGCCGACGTGCCCGCCGGTCACGATGATCTCGTTGGCCGCCGACCCGCCGTCCGGACGCCGCATGTCGCCGTGGCGGCGGATCAGGGTCATCCGGAACCCGGGGTGGTTCGGCGAGCAGGGCATGCCGGTGAAGAACGGCTGCCCGAGCTCGATCAGCCGGACCCCGCCGGCGACCGCCGACAGCAGCGGATCCTGGGGACGTGTCATGAGTGCTGGCCTTCCCTTTCTCCCGCGAGGGCGAGCACCCAGCGGGCGCGCGCCACGATCGCGGCGTCGACGAACTGTCCGTGGTGGTCGATCCAGGCCGCCGACCCGGTGGTTTCCAGGTGGTCGAGCAGGTCGCTCGCCCAGGCGGTCTCGGCCGGGTCGGGTGCGCAGACCTCGTGCACCACGGGGATCTGGGCGGGGTGGATCACCGACCGGCCGAAGAACCCGGCCGCCCGCCCGGCTTCGGTGCTGGTGCGCAGGCCGTCGAGGTCGCGCACGGCGGTCCAGACGCTCTGCACCGGGCTCGGCAGCCCGGCCGCCCGCGCCGCGACGACGACCCGCGAGCGTGGCCAGGTCAGCGCGTCGCCGCCGGTCACGCGCAGGTCCGCGGCGAGGTCGGCCTCGCCGAGCGAGATCCCGGCGACGAGCGGGTGCGCGGTGGCGATGTCCAGGGCGTTTTCCACGCCCAGCGCGGATTCCAGCACCGGGTACACCGGCACGCCGAGGGCGTCGGCGACCCGGCGCACCTCGCCCGGGTCCTCGCACTTCGGCACGCGAACGCCCGCGGCGCCGCGCAATGCCTTGATATCGGCTTCCCCGGCGGGGGTGCCCGGCGCGTTGATCCGGACGTACGCGGTCGCGCCACCGTCCAAAGCGGACACCGCAGTCCGCCGCGCCTCGTTCTTCGCGGCCGCGGCGACGGCGTCCTCGAGGTCGATGATCACCGCGTCCGCCGGGCCGTTCAGCGCCTTCGTGATCCGGTCCGGCCGGTCGCCGGGGACGTAGAGCCAGCTGCGCGGAATCACTTGATCACGCCTTTCTCGCGCAGCGCAGCGAGTTCCGGCTCGCCGAGGCCGAGACCGCCGAGGACTTCGGCGGTGTGCGCGCCGAGCGGCGCCCCGGCGGACGTGATCCCGCCGGGGGTTTCCGACAGCCGGAACAGCACGTTCTGCATCTTGACCGGCCCGAGCTCCTCGTCGTCGACCGTCGTGATGCTGCCCAGCGCCGCGAACTGCGGGTCGGTCATGACGTCGGCGGCGGTGTAGATCGGCGCGACGGCGGCCTGGGCCTCCTCGAACGCCTTGACGACGTCGTCGCGGTCGCGGTCGGCGATCCACGAGCCCACGGCGTCGTCGAGGAGGTCGGCGTGCTGCGCGCGTTCGGCGCCGCTGGCGAACCACGGCTCGTCGATCAGCTCCGGGCGCCCGACCAGCCGCATCACGCGCTCGGCGATGGACTGCGCGCTGGTGGAGATGGCGACCCAGCTGCCGTCGCGGGTGCGGTAGGTGTTGCGCGGCGCGTTGTTCGTGGACCGGTTCCCGGTGCGCGGCTGCAGCGTGCCGAGCTGGTCGTAGGCGATGATCTGCGGCCCGAGCAGGGTCAGGATCGGCTCGATGATGGCGAGGTCGACGACCTGCCCGCGGCCGGTCTGGTCCCGGGCCCGCAGCGCGGTCAGCACGGCGTAGGCGGTGGTCAGCGCGGCGATCCCGTCGGCGAGCCCGAACGGCGGCAGCGTCGGCGGGCCGTCCGGCTCGCCGGTGATCGCGGCGAACCCGCTCATCGCCTCGGCGAGCGTGCCGAAGCCGGGCCGCTTGGCGTACGGGCCGATCTGCCCGAACCCGGTGACGCGGGTGAGCACCAGGCCGGGGTTGATCTTGCTGAGCTCGTCGTAGCCGAGACCCCAGCGTTCGAGGGTGCCGGGCCGGAAGTTCTCGACGACGACGTCGGCGTCGGCCACCAGCTTCTTGAAGATCTCCTGGCCCTCGGGGGAGCCGAGGTAGAGCGTGATCGCCTTCTTGCCGCGGCCGAGCATCTTCCACCAGAGGCCGACGCCGTCGCGCTGCGCGCCGTGGCTGCGGACGGGGTCGCCGTTCGGGTGCTCGATCTTGATCACCTCGGCGCCGAAGTCGCCCAGCAGCGTGGCGGCCAGCGGGCCGGCGAACAGGGTGGCGGTGTCGAGCACCCGGATCCCGGACAAAGCGCCCGTCATGGGGCTTACCTGCCTTTCTCGTCCGGCGGTCCGGATGTGACTACCGTTTCGCCGGGGGGAACGCTTGTGAACGTCTGGTTTCGTAGCGACGTCTCTCGGTGTTTCCCAAGTTCGCACTGATCGCACGTGTCCGTCAAGTTATGCGCAGATGTTGACCGGAAGTCGGGGCGGGTGTCACGATGACCGGCAACAAACCTGGCGTTTCGCTTAGCGGAACAACAGTCCTTCCAGTGGGAAGAGGTGACATGTCCGCACGAATGCTCGTCGCGGGACTCGGGGCGCTGGCCCTGCTCGTGACCGGGTGCGGGGGATCGGCTCCGATGGGAGCCGGGGGCGCCGCCGCGGGGCGGGACGAGGGCCCGGTCAAGATCGGGGCCCTGCACCCGGTCAGCGGGTCGAACGCGGTCGACGGCCTGCAGATGCGCCGGGGGGCGCAGCTGGCGGTCGACGCGATCAACGCGGCCGGCGGCATCAAGTCGCTCGGCGGCCGCAAGGTCGAGCTGGTCACGGGGGACACGCAGGGCAAGGCCGACATCGGGCAGAGCGAGGCCCAGCGGCTGATCTCGGCCGGCGCGGTGAGCCTGGTCGGCACCTACCAGAGCGCCGTGAGCACCAACGTCGCCGTCGTCGCCGAACGCAACCGGGTCCCGTTCGTGATGGACGTGACCGCGTCCGACGCGATCTTTTCCCACGGCTACAAGTACTCGTTCCGGGTGCAGCCGGGCAGCAAGGCGATCGCGACGGCCGCCGCCCAGTACCTGAAGGCGGTTTCGGACCAGGCGGGCAAGCCCGTGCGCAAGGTGGCGTTCCTGCACGAGCAGAGCGACTTCGGCAGCGGCGCGGCCGACGCCTTCACCGCCGCGGCCAAGCAGCTCGGCGTCGAGGTCGGCCCGAACATCAGCTACGACGCCACCACCGTCAGCGACCTGACCGCCCAGATCACCCAGGTCAAGGCCTCGGGCGCGGACGTGCTGGCGGTCGCCGGCTACTACCGCGACAGTCTGCTGGCGGCCAAGGCGATCGCCTCGGTGAAGCCCGACCTCAACGCGGTCTGGGGTGTCTCGAACGGCGCCTACGACCAGCCGAAGTTCGTCGCCGACGCGGCCGCGCTCGGCAACCTCTACTTCAGCACCAACTACCACTACGACGCGACGAACCCCGAAACCGTCGCGCTGCGCGAGAAGTACCAGAAGCGCTACGGCGACCCGATGCGCACCGGCGCGGTCCTGTCCTACGACGCGGTCCAGGTGATCGCGCACGGCGTCGAGCAGGCCGCGAGTACCGACCCGCAGAAGGTGCGGGACGCGATCGCCGCTTCGCAGGTGTCTCCGTTGACCGTCGGCCGCGGGCCGATCCAGTTCGCCCCGAACGGCGACAACCGCAACGCCTTCCCGGTGCTGATGCAGGTCCGGGACGGGCGGGTCCAGCAGGTGTATCCCCCCGAAAAAGCCGAATCCCGGCCCGACTACAGGGTGGCGTGGCGACCATGACCGAACTCGACACCGGGGCGCCCGTCGTCCCCGACACCGCACCACCGGAGAAAAAGAGCAAGGCGGACAAGGGTTTCCTCGGCCGCGCCGGCGTCGTGGCCGTCGTGCTCGTCGTCGCGATCGTCGTCGCGCTGCTGCAGTCCGGCAGCGGCCTGGTGGTCTGGCAGTCGGTGGTCACCGGCATCCTGACCGGCGGGCTCTACGGCCTGATCGCGATGGGCCTGACGCTGATCTTCGGCGTGCTCGACATCGTCAACTTCGCCCACGGCGCGTTCCTCACCGTGGCGATGTTCCTGTCCTTCGGGATGATCCAGGCGACCGGGCTCCACCCGTACCTGACGCTGATCGTCGCGGTGCCGGCGCTGTTCCTGCTCGGCGCGGCGGTCCACCGCGGGCTGCTGTCCGGGGCGGGCGGCGGGTCGCTGGAGAACCAGCTGCTGATCACGCTCGGCCTGTCGCTGCTGCTGGAGAACGGCCTGCTGATGTTCTTCGGCGCCGAGCCGAAGACGATCGACCTGCCCGGCGACTTCCAGTTCCCGCTGCTGGGCGCGGTCGTCGCGGGTTCGCGGCTGTACGCGTTCCTCGGCGCGATCGTCCTCGGCGGCCTGCTGTACTGGCTGCTGCGGCGCACCCGGCTGGGCACGGCGATCCGCGCGGTCGCCGCGAACGCGCCCGGGGCGGCGCTGGTCGGCATCAACGTCCGCCGGATGCACACACTGACCTTCGCCATCGGCACGGCGTGCGCGGGGGCCGCGGCGGTGCTCGCCGGCCCGCTGGTCACGGTGACCCCGACGCTGGGCGAGCAGTTCAACATCACGGCGTTCGTGGTCGTGGTGCTCGGCGGGATGGGCAACGTCGCCGGCGCGCTCGTCGGCGGCCTGCTGATCGGGCTGGTCGAGCAGCTCACCACCATCTACCTCGGCGGTCAGAGCTCCCTGCTCGGCGTGTTCGTGGTGTTCCTGCTGGTGCTGTTCCTGCGTCCGCAGGGCCTGTTCGGGAGGCGCGCGTGAGTATCACGATCGAAGCTCCCGCCGGTTCCGCGGAGGCCGTCAAAGCGCCGCCGCTGCGGCCGCAGAACAAGCAGCTCGCCATCCTGGCGATCCTCGTGCTGGTCGCGATCCCGCTGCCGCTGATCCTGCCCGCCGCCCAGGGCGCGGTTGCCGTCCGGATCCTGATCTTCCTGCTGATGGCCGTCGGCTGGAACATCATGAGCGGCTTCGGCGGGATGTTCAGCTTCGGCCACGCCGCCTACTTCGGCCTCGGCGCCTACACCAGCGCGTACCTGCTGGTGAAGCACAACGTGTCGCCGTGGATCGGGATGCTGGCCGGGATGGCGGTGGCCGCCGCGGTCGCCGTGGTCATCGGCTACTTCTCCTTCCGCTACAAGCTCCAAGGTGCCTACTTCGCGCTGGCGACGTTCGCTTTCGCGGAGATGTTGCGGCTGATCGTCACCAGCAGCGCGTTCGCGAACAAGGCGGTCGGCTTCAGCGTGCCGCTGATCCAGGACTCGTCGCTGTGGCTGATCCAGTTCCCGGCCGACTCGCCCGCGTACTTCTGGGTGGCCCTGGTCCTGGCCGGGGCGGCGGTCGCGGTCAGCATCCTGTTCCTGCACTCCCGCGCCGGCCGGTACGTCACGGCGATCCGCGACGACGAGCTGGCGGCCGCGTCACTCGGCGCCCCGGTGCTGCGGCACAAGCTGCTGACCGTGGCGCTGTCCGCGGCGATCACCGCGGTGGCCGGCGCGTTCTACACCCAGTACTACCTGTTCGTGAACCCCGACCTCGGGTTCGGCTCGGCCATCTCGATCCAGGCCATCGTGCCCGTGGTCATCGGCGGCATCGGCACGGTCTGGGGTCCGGTGGTCGGGGCGATCATCATCGGCTCGCTCACCGACGTCACCGCGACCCTGCTGCGCACCCCACCGGAGTTCCTGGGCTTCCTGCAGGGCCGCAGCGGCTTGGACGTCGTCCTGTACGCGGTCCTGGTGATCCTGATCGTCCGGTTGCTGCCCAAGGGGATCGTCGGAACTCTCGCTGCGAGGTGGCGTCGATGACCATCGTGGAGGTGACCGGCGTCGGCAAGGCGTTCCGCGGCGTGCACGCCCTGTCCGATGTGGACTTGACCGTGGCCGAGGGCGAGATCCTCGGTGTCATCGGGCCGAACGGCGCGGGCAAGACCACGCTGTTCAACGTGATCTCCGGGGCGCTGACCCCGGACACCGGCCGGGTGCGGCTGGCGGGCGACGACGTCACCGGCCGCGCCCCCGACCGGATCGCGCGGGCCGGGATGGTCCGCACGTTCCAGCTGATGCGGCCGTTCGCGAGCATGACGGTCGCGCAGAACGTCAGCCTCGCCGCCCAGCACCACCGGCTGAGCGCGAAGAAGCTGCGGGAGCATTCGCTCGACGTCGTGGAGCGCGTCGGCCTCGGGCCGTGGGCGCACCGCAACGCGACCGACCTGCCGACCGCCGGGCTCAAACGGCTCGAGCTGGCCCGGGCGCTGGCGACCCGGCCGAAGGTGCTGCTGCTCGACGAGGTGCTGGCCGGGCTCGTCCCGGCCGAGCGCGAGCCGGTGCTCGACCTGCTCGCCACCCTGCGCGAGCAGGAAGGCGTGACGCTGGTGTTCATCGAGCACATCATGGCCGCCGTGATGCGGCTGGCCGACCGCGTCGTCGTGCTCGACCAGGGCCGCGTGCTGGCCGTCGGCTCACCCGCCGAGGTGACCAGCGACCCGCGGGTCATCGACGCCTACCTCGGTGAGGAGCCGACCCATGCTGACGCTTGAGAAGGTGTGCGCCGGGTACGGGCGGATGCGGATCCTGCACGACGTCGACCTGCACCTCGATGCGGGCGAGATCGTCGCCCTGGTCGGCGCGAACGGCGCGGGCAAAACCACGACGTTGCGCAGCATCTGCGGGCAGCTCAAGCCGCTGTCGGGCCGCGTCACGCTCGACGGCGCGTCCACCGCGGGCCGCCGTCCCGACCAGCTCGTGCGCGACGGCCTGGTGCACGTGCCCGAGGACCGGGCGCTGTTCGGCACCCTCACCGTCGAGGAGAACCTGCGGATGGGTGCGTGGACCCGCACGCCCGCCCAGGCCGCTTCGTCGCTGGACGAGGTCTACGCGCTGTTCCCGGTGCTCGCCGAGCGCCGGACGCAGCTCGCCCAGACGTTCAGCGGCGGGCAGCAGCAGATGCTCGCGATCGGCCGCGCGCTGATGGCCGGGCCGCGCCTGCTGATGCTCGACGAGCCGTCGACCGGGTTGTCCCCGAAACTGACCTGGACGGTCCTGGAAGCGGTGCAGCGCATCCGGGACAACGGCGTGGCGGTGCTGCTGGTCGAGCAGAACGCGAAGCAGGCGCTGGCCATCGCCGACCGGGCGTACGTGCTGGAAAGCGGGTCGACCGTCCTGCAGGGCACCGGCGCCGAGCTCGCCGGCGACCAGCGCGTCAGGAAGGCGTACTTGGGACTGTGAAACGCGAACAAACCGCATCGGCGACCGCGTCGCTGGGAGCTTGGGTGTCCGAACTGGACGTCGCGAGCGTGCCGGCCGCGGTGCTCGACCGGCTGGGCCTCGTCCTGCTCGACGTTGTCGGCGTCACCGCATTGGGTGCCTCGCTGCCGGAGCAGCGCTCCTTGGTCGATGCCTGGCGCGCGCCGGCCGGTCCGGCGCCGCTCATCGGCGGCGGGCGCTTGGTGACGACCGACGCGGCGGCCTGGCTCAACGGCGTCGCGCTCGTCTCGCTGGAGCTGGACGAGGGGCACAAGTACGCCAAGGGTCACCCGGCCGCGCACGGCTTCCCGGCGGTGCTGGCGCTGGCGGCCGAGCTGGACAGCACCGGCGCGGACACGGCGGCGGCGCTGCTGGCCGCCTACGAGGTGGCCGCGCGGTTCGGCCGCGCGACCACCCTGCGCGCGGGCGCGCACCCGCACGGCAGCTGGGGCGTCCCCGGTGCGGCGGCCGGCTGCGCACGGCTGCTCGGGCTCCCGCCCGGCGCGGTCGCGGCCGCCATCGACACCGCGGCCGGGCTGGCGGTCGCCGGGCACTTCGACTCGGCGACCCAGGGCAACCCGGTGCGCAACGCCTGGCTGGGCGCGTCGGCGACGTCCGGGCTGGCCGCCGCGCGGATGGCGGCCGCCGGGATGGCCCGGACGACCGGCACCGCCGCGCTCTCCCTCGGCACACTGCTCGGTTCGCTGGACGCGGCGGAGCTGACCGCGGACCTGGGCACCCGCTGGGACATCACTCGCGGGTACTTCAAGCGGCACGCGTCCTGCTCGTTCACGCACCCGGCCGCCGACGCGGTGCTGGAGCTGCGCACGCGGCCGGCATTCCAGGCCGACGGCATCATGCGCATCCTGGTGGAGACCCACGTCCTCGGCGCCGGTCTGTCCGATGCGGACTGGTCGAACCGGCTCTCGGCGATGTTCTCGACGCCGTTCGTGGTGGCGACCGCCGCGCTGACCGGCGAGGTCGGGCCGGAAAGCCCGCTCGGCGACGCGAGCGTGCGGGCGCTGGCGAGCCGGGTGCGGGTCGTCGAGGCCGCCGACCTCACCGCACGTCTTCCGGACGAGCGGGCTGCCCGCGTGACCGTCGCTTTCGCCGACGGTACGTCGCTGACCTGCGAAGTCCCCAACCCGGTCGGTGACGCCGACCACCGTCCGCTGACCGAGTCCGATCTGGTCGGCATGCTCGGGACGTGGCTGCCCGGGCCCGTCGTCGGCCGCGCCGCCGCGCTCGGCCACGACCTGCCCGGCCGGCCCCGCGTCGGCGCCGCGCTGCGCGAGCTGGCCGGAACCGAAGAGAAGGAGCCGAACTGATGCGTGCCCTCGCGGTGACGCCCATCCACCTGCCGCCCGAGGAGATCCGGCGGCGGCAGGAGCGCTACGACCGGCTCGCCCCGCCCGGTCTGACGATCGAGCTGCGGGACGTCGGCCCGGCCGCGCCGGCCACTTTGGACACCGGCGAGGCCGTGCGCGCGTCCGAACGCGAGGTCGCCGCGGCGCTCGCGGCCGCCGGCGAGGGCTGGGACCTGGCCTTCCCGGACTGCGTGCTCGACCCGGCGGTCCCCGACGCCGTCGCCGGGCCGCCGGTGCCGGTGCACGGCCTGCTCAAGCTGTCGGCGACCTACCTCGCCGCGAAGGGCGTCCGGTTCGGCGCGGTCGTGCGGAACGAGGCCATCGCGGAGGAATTCGCCAAGCGCATCGCCGCCTACCGGCTGACCGAGTACTTCGTCGGCGTCCGCGTACTGGACCTGCCGTTCTCCGCGATCGCCGAGACCGAGACGTGGAACGCGGCGCTCGGCACGGCCGTGCGCGAACTCGCCGCGCTGGGCGCCACGGCGGTGATCAACGGCTGCTCGGCCGTCGACGTCGAGCCCGCCGACCTGCCCGCGCGGATCGTCGACCCGACGGAGCTGGCGATGCGGCTGCTGGCTGTGGAGGAGCGGTGACCGACGGACCCGATCTCGTCGTCGCCGGCGCGGGCGGCGGCCTCGCCGGTGCCTTGCGGGCCGCCGAGCTGGGGCTTTCCGTGCTCGTCGTCGAGGCGAGCGAGCACTTCCGGCGCGGCAACAACACCTCGATGTCCACGGCGATGTTCCCCGGCGCGGGTTCCCGGTGGCAGTCCGAGGAGGGCGTCGACGACTCGCCCGAGAAGTTCGTCGCGGACATCATGGCCAAGACGCACGGGCAGGCCGACGCGCGGCTGGCCCGTACCCTCGCCGAGGTCAGCGCGCCGCTCGTCGAGTGGCTCGCCGACTCCGCCGGGCTGCCGCTGTCGCTGGTGACGGACTTCAACTACCCCGGCCACTCCGTGCCCCGGTGCCACACGATCCCGGGCCGGCACGGCTCCGGCGTCGTCGACCACCTCGCCCGGCGCGTGACCGAGCACGAGAACATCGAGCTGCTCGCCCCCGCCCGGCTCATCGACGTTCTGTCCGATGTGGACTGTGTGCGTGGAGTCGTGGTCCGGTACCCGGACGGCACCGAGGAGGAGATTCCGACGCGGGCGGTCCTGCTGGCCACCAACGGGTTCGGCGCCGACGCCGACCTCGTCGCGCAGCACCTGCCGGAGATCTCGGGAGCGCTGTACCAGGGGAGTGACCAGTCACTCGGGGACGCGCTGCGCATCGGCGAGAAGCTGGGTGCCGCGACCGGGTTCCTCGACGCGTACCAGGGCCATGGCGCGGTTTCCGCGGCCGCCGGCACCCTGGTCGGCTGGGCGACGATCATCCACGGCGGGTTCCTCGTCGACCTCGCGGGCCGCCGCTTCGGCAGCGAGACCCGCGGCTACTCGGAGTACGCCGCCGAGCTGGCCGCGCGCCCCGGTTCGGCGGGCTGGATCGTGCTCGACGAGAAGATTTTCGAGCAGTGCCAGCCTTTCCAGGACTTCCGGGACGTCGTGTCGGCGGGTGCGCTCGTCTGGGCCGACGACGCTCTTGGGCTCGCTTCGGCGACCGGCCTGCCACCGGACGCTCTGGAGTCGGAAATCGCCGCGGCGGCCGCGATCGCCCGCGGCGAACGTGAAGACGAGCACGGTCGCACCCACTGGGAGCGCCCGCTTTCGGGCCGGCTCGCCGCGGTCCGCGTCGTGCCCGCGCTCTTCCACACCCAGGGCGGGCTGCTGGTCGACGAGCACGCCGCCGTCGTCGACCACGGCGACCGCCCGATCCCCGGGCTGTACGCCGCGGGTGGCGCCGCGGCGAGCATCTCCGGCCACGGCGCCGCCGGCTACCTGCCCGGCAACGGGCTCCTGCCCGCCTTCGGGTTGGCCTACCTGGCCGCCGCCGACGTCGCCCGGCGCCTGACTTCGAACACCGCAAGCTGAGGAGAGAAATGGCCACCACGGAACTGCTCGTGAAGAACGTCCGGGTCGTCCGCCCCGACGACGCCGACGGGTCCGAGCCCGAACTGCTGGACATCGCCGTGAACGACGGCACGATCACGCGTGTGGCGCCGGACCTGCCCACGGACGACGTCGCGCAGGTCGTCGACGGCCGCGGCCTGCTCGCCTTCCCCGGCGTGGTCGACGCGCACCAGCACTGGGGTATCTACAACGAGCTGGCCACCGACACCCGCACCGAGAGCCGCGCGAGCGCGCAGGGCGGCGTCACGACGTCTCTGACGTACATGCGCACCGGCCAGTACTACCTCAACAAGGGCGGCAGCTACCGCGACTTCTTCCCCGAGGTGCTGAGCGCGTCGGAAGGCAACGCCTACGTCGACTACGCCTTCCACCTCGCGCCGATGAGCTCGCAGCACATCTCCGAAATCCCTTACCTGGTCGAGGAATTCGGCGTCACGTCGTTCAAGATCTTCATGTTCTACGGCAGCCACGGGCTGCACGGGCGGTCGACCAGCCAGAGCGACTTCCTGATGATCCCGCCGGACGAGCGCTACGACATCGCGCACTTCGAGTTCGTCATGCGCGGGGTGCAGCACGCGCGCGAGGTGCTGACGGAGTACGCGCCACACCTTTCGCTTTCGCTGCACTGCGAAACGGCGGAGATCATGACCGCGTACACGAAACTGGTCGAGCAGGACGGCTCGCTGTCGGGGCTGCGGGCCTACAGCGCGTCGCGGCCGCCGCACTCCGAAGGCCTGGCCGTCACCATCGCGTCCTACCTGGCGCACGAGACCGGGCTGCCCAACATCAACCTGCTGCACCTGTCGTCGGAGAAGGCCTTGTCGGCCGCGCTGACGATGGCGAAGGCGTTCCCGCACATCGACTTCCGGCGCGAGGTGACGATCGGGCACCTGCTGGCCGACGTGGACACCGCGTCGGGCGTCGGCGGCAAGGTCAACCCGCCGCTGCGCGAGCGCGAAGACGTCGAGGCGCTGTGGCGGCACGTGCTCGCCGGCGACGTCGACTGGGTGGTCAGCGACCACGCGTGCTGCCGCGACGAGCTGAAGTTCGGTGCGGACCGCGACGACGTCTTCCTGGCGAAGTCCGGCTTCGGCGGCGCCGAGTACCTGCTGCCCGGGCTGGTCGGCGAAGGCGTGAAGCGCGGTCTTTCGCTGCAGCGGATCGCGCAGCTGACGTCGCAGAACCCGGCCCGCCGCTACGGGCTGCTGAAGAAGGGCACGATCGCCGAGGGCTTCGACGCCGACTTCGCGCTGGTCGACCCGGACGTCCGGTGGACGGTGCGCGCGGCGGAGTCCGAGTCGACGCAGGAGTACACGCCGTTCGAGGGCTTCGACATGACGGCCAAGGTGACCGACACGTTCGTGCGCGGCCACCACGTGTTCGCCGACGGCAAGATCACCGGCGACCCGGTGGGCAAGTACCTCAAGCGCGGCCGCTGACCCCGCACCGCTGTAGTGAATGACTCATTCCTGTCGTCAGGCGACAGGAATGAGTCATTCACTACGTTCTACCGACCGCCCGGCTCCTGCAGCCAGGCCCAGCTCTGCCGGATCTCGGCCGCCGCTTCGCGCACGAGATCGCGGTAGCGGCCGACGGCGTCGGGGGTGAAGCGGTACTGCGGACCGCAGATGCTGATCGAGCCGTGGACTTCCCCGTCCGGCCCGAAGAGGGGAGCAGCGACGGACCCTGCGCCGGGCTGCCGTTCCCCGAGCGACACGGCGACACCGTCGCGGGCCACCTCGGCGAGGGCCTCGCGCAGCCGTTCGGCGGTGGTGATCGTGTGCTCGGTCAGCGCGGGGAGTTCCCGGTGCAGCACGGCTTCCCTGCGGTCTTCGGGCAGCGACGCGAGAATGACCTTGCCGGACGACCCGGCGTGCAGCGGGAATCGCCGCCCGAGTTCGACGGTCATCTTGATCTCGCGCGGGCTCTCGAACTGGTCGAGGTACACGCGTTCGTCGCCGACCAGGCCGGACAGGGTCGTAGTCTCCCCGGTTTCGTCGCGCAGCCGGCGCAGGACGGGGGTGGCGGCGACGCGGGCGTCGAACCGTCGCAAAGCGCTGGCCCCGAGGGCCACGGCCGCGGGCCCGAGCCGGTAGCCGGCGACGCCGGAGTCCGTCGCCAGCATTTCGCGCGAGACGAGCGACTGCAGGATCCGGTAGACGACGGCCTTGGACAGGTCGAGCTCGCGGCTGATCGTGCTGACGCCCAGGTAGCGGGGACCACCGGTGAAGAGCAGCAGCACATCGGCCACCCGCGCGGCGGCTTCGGTGCCGGCGTTGTCCGACGGCGTGGCGGGCTTGCGCCCGGCGGTACTGTTGACGGCCAAGCTCGTGGTCCTCAAAACTGTTTCGCTGACAGGAACGATTTCCGTCTTATCGTAGCACTTCGGGGTGTCAGCTCGCTTAGCTCGTTCCGGTGGGCGATACGCTCTCGGTGAGCACGCACCGCGTCCCGCGGTAGATCGTCGGCATGCAGTGGTTGCAGTGGACGCACAGGCCGCGGACCCCCGCGTCCGCCCGCATGCGGTGCACCAGGTCGGGTTCGCGCAGCAACGCCCGGGCCAGCGCGACGAACGCGAAGCCCTCCGCCATCGCCAGGTTCATCGTCTCCACCGTGGTGATCCCGCCGAGCAGGATCAGCGGCAGGTCGAGCGCGGCGCGGAACTGGCGGGCCCGGTCGAGCAGGTACGCCTCGCGGTACGGGTATTCGCGCAGGAAGAACCGGCCGCCGAGCCGCAGGCCCAGCCGGGCGGGCTGGGGGAACGCCGCCGCGAAGTCCCGGACCGGGGCGTCGCCCGTGAACAGGTACATCGGGTTGAGCAGCGAACTGCCCGCGGTCAGTTCCAGGGCGTCGACCGTGCCGTCCGCCTCCAGCCACCGGGCCACCTCGATGCTTTCGTCCAGCCAGAACCCGCCGGGGACACCGTCGTCCATGTTCAGCTTGGCGGTGATCGCGAGGCGACCGCCGACCGTGTCGCGCACCGCGCGGGCGATCGCCAGCGCGAGGCGCGCGCGGTTGGCGAGGCTGCCGCCGTAGGCGTCGGTGCGGTGGTTGAGGCGCGGGCTGAGGAACGCGCTCACGAGATAGTTGTGTCCGAAGTGGATCTCGACGGCGTCGAACCCGGACTCCAGCGCCGTGCGGGCCGCGTCCGCATGCGCGCGGATGATGCGGTCCAGGTCCGCGGGGGTGGGCGCGCGCGTCGGGCGCAGGCCAAGCGGGCTGAACCGGCGGGTCGGCGACAGCGCGGGCAGCCGGTTCGACGCCGCGTTCGCGACTGGTCCGGCGTGCCCGATCTGCGCGCACGCCGCCGCCCCTTCGGCGTGGATCGCGTCGGTGAAGCGGCGCAGTCCCGGGACCGCCTCGGGCCGCATCCAGATCTGGTGGCGGTCCGTGCGGCCTTCCGGTGACACCGCGCAGTAGGCCAGCGTGGTCATCCCGACGCCGCCGCGGACCGGCCGGAGGTGGTACTCGATCAGTTCGTCGGTGACGAGCGCGTCCGGCGTCCGGCCCTCGAAGGTGGCCGCCTTGATGACGCGGTTGCGCAGCTCGACCGGCCCCAGGCGAGCCGGCGCGAAGACGTCCGGCGCGCTCACGGCGCGTCCAGCCCGGCGACGACGAACGACCGCACCGCGGCGAGCGGGAGCCCTGGCGGTCGGGGTGCCGGCGCGGCCGGCGTGCCGAACACCTGCAGCAGCAGCTGGAACGCGAGGGTCCACCGGCCGGCCGCCTGCTCCGCCGTCAGATCCGGCCGGGCCGCGCGCAGCAGCCCCACCCACGGGTCCAGGCTGAACCACGGCGACCGCCAGTGCATCCGCTGCCCGGAAAGGAGAACCCGGGCGAGCAGGTGCAGCCGGAGGTGGCCCACCGGGTCGGCGGCCAGCCCGGCCAGCGGCGCCAGGACGGCGTCGGCCAGGTCCGCCGCCGCGGGCACCCAGCCTTCCTGCCGGCGGCGCTCGACGTCGTCGAGCACGTCCCGCCAGACGGGCGCGAGCCGGTCCTCCAGCATGGCCGCGACCAGCGCGTCCTTCGAGCCGAAGTGGTAGTGGACGGCGGCCGGGTTGAGCCCGGCCGCCGTGCAGATCGCCCGGACGGACACGCTGTCGTAGCCGGAGTCCAGCAGCAGCCGTTCCGCGGTGGTCAGCAGCCGGTCCCGCGTCGAGTCGATCGTTTCCGCCATCCGCCGAGTACACCACTGCGGACGCCGACGTTCAAGCAGTGATTCAATCAGTGATTGAGTTTGGCCCCGGTCTTCGCCTGGACCTCGTCGAACTCGACGTCGGGGGCGAGTTCGACCAGCTCGAGCCCGTCCGGGGTGACGTCCAGGACGCACAGGTCGGTGATGATCCGCTGGACGACGCCGCGGCCGGTGTAGGGCAGCGTGCACTCGTCGAGGATCTTGGGCGAGCCGTCGCGGGCGACGTGCTCCATCAGGACGATGACCTTCTTCGCGCCGTGGACCAGGTCCATCGCGCCGCCCATGCCCTTGACCATCTTGCCGGGGATCATCCAGTTCGCGAGATCGCCGGACGCGGAGACCTGCATGGCGCCGAGGACGGCCGCGTCGATCTTGCCGCCGCGGATCATCCCGAACGACAAGGCCGAGTCGAAGAACGACGCGCCCTTCCGGACGGTGACCGTCTCCTTGCCCGCGTTGATCAGGTCGGCGTCGATCTCGTCCTCGGCCGGGTAGGGGCCGACGCCGAGGATGCCGTTCTCCGACTGCAGGACCAGCTCGACGTCGTCGGGAACGTAGTTGGGCACCAGGGTCGGCAGGCCGATCCCGAGGTTGACGTAGTCGCCGTCGCGCAGCTCCGCGGCGGCGCGGGCGGCCATCCGGTTGCGGGTCCAGGCCATCTCAGGCACCCTCCTCGGCGATGCGCACGGTGCGCTTTTCGATCGGCTTGTCCGCGGCCTGCTCGGGCGTCAGCGCGACCACGCGGTGGACGAACGCGCCGGGCAGGTGGACGTCGTTCGGGTTCAGCTCGCCGGGTTCGACCAGCTCTTCGACCTCGGCGACAGTGACCCGGCCGGCCATCGCGGCGAGAGGGTTGAAGTTGCGGGCCGCGTCCTTGAAGACGAGGTTGCCGTGGCGGTCGCCGCGCCAGGCGCGGACCAGCCCGAAGTCGGCGACGATCGCGCGCTCGAGGACGTACTCCCGGTCGTCGAACGTCTGCGTCTGCTTCGCCGGGCTGGACTTGGCCACAGTGCCGTCGGCGGCGTACCGCCACGGCAGGCTGCCGTCGGCGACCTGGGTGCCGACACCGGTGGCGGTGAAGAACGCGGGGATGCCGGAGCCGCCGGCGCGCAGCCGCTCGGCGAGCGTGCCCTGCGGCGTCAGCTCGACCTCCAGCTCACCGGACAGGTACTGGCGCGCGAACTCCTTGTTCTCCCCGACGTAGGAGGCGACCACGCGGCGGAGGCGGCCCGCGCCCAGGAGGATCCCGAGGCCCCAGCCGTCGACGCCGGCGTTGTTCGACACGACTTCGAGGTCCGTGGTCCCGGCTTCGAAGAGGGCGCCGACGAGGACGGCGGGGACGCCGCACATCCCGAACCCGCCGACGGAAAGGGTGGCGCCGTCGGGGATGTCGGCGACGGCCTCCCCGGCGGTAGCGAACACTTTGTCCATGGGGTCATCAGACGATGAGAGTTCGTTCGTGGTCAACCAGTGAACGCGTGCCACCTGGCGATTGTTCATCTGGTGGTCGGTTTCGGTGGGGTAGTGTCCGTTGAGTGGACGCGGGTAGTGTCCGTTGAGTGGACGCACCTGTGGATCTCGTCGGGCGGGCTCACCTGGCGCTGCGGGCCGTTGCGGCTCATGAGCCTGGTGGGGCCACTACGACCGCTGTGGCTCGGGAGGCGGGGTTGCCCCGGCCGACGGTGCACCGGCTGCTGATGTCGTTGCAGGGAGTCGGGTTGGTGGAGCGCGACGCCGACCGGTGGGTTCTGGGGCCGGAGCTGTACTTCCTCGGGGTGGCCGCGGCGCGGCGGTACGACGTCACGGAGGCCGCTTTGCCGGTCGTGCGGCGGTTGGCGCTGGCTACCGGGGAGAGTGCGTTCTTTTCGGCTCGACGGGGGGAGGAGACGATCTGTCTGATTCGGGAGGACGGGGCTTTTCCGATTCGGAGCCATGTTCTCTTCGAAGGGGCGCGGTTTCCGCTGGGGGTCGTCTCGGCTGGGATGGTCGTGCTGGCGCATTTGCCTGATCGGGAGATCGACGAGTACTTGGCTCGGGTCGATCTGGCTGCCGATCACGGGCCTCAGCACGAGGTGGGGGAGATTCGGCGGCACATCGCTTTGACTCGTCAGCAGGGGTATTCGGTCAATCCCGGGTTGGTGGTCGAGGGCAGCTGGGGGTTGGCTGCCGCGGTGTTCGATCAGGCCGGGGCGCCGCGGTGGGCGTTGACGTTGACCGGGGTCGAGCATCGGTTCGGCGGTGATCGGATTCCGCAGCTGGGGGCGCTGTTGTTGCGGGAAGCCCATGCGCTTTCGGAGACCTTGGCGCGGGGGCAGGTGCGCGGCTGAGACCGGCGGCTTCTTTCGGTCTGCTTCGCCTCCCGTGGTCTTGGTAGCGCCCGGCCTTGTCGGCGGCCCCGGCCTCGCCGGTGGCCTTGGCGGTCCCGTGGGTCTCGGCCGCCTTTGGTGGGGTGAAGCGGTGTCCGTTTTGTTCTTCGCAACCCCGGCGCCCGATTGTGACTACGGCCGGCGGCACCGCGTCAAGGCGGGAAAGCGTGCCTTGACCCGGCACCGCCGGCCGTGTTCTGGCTTCGGATCGGGGTTGCGGGGGGTGTGGGCTCCCAGGGGGCCGGGTTTTCGGGTCGCCCGGCCGCTGGCGGGGTCTGGGCTCTTCTTGCGGGGGCTGGGTTTTCGGGGCGGCCGGCGGTTTCGGACGTCAGCCGAGCTGGGCGCTCAGCCTCTGTGCGGCCGCTACCACCAATCTCCCCAGCTCGTCCGGGTCCGGTGCCTCGAACAGCGATAGGCCGATGCTCGTCTCCGGCTGGTCGCGTCCCGTTTTCACCACCGCTGAAATGCCCGTGATGCCCGGTGCTATCTCGCCCTTCGACACCGCGTATCCCCGCTCCCGCGCCAGCGTCACCTCTGCGCGCTCGCCCTCCACCGGTGGCCCCGCCGCCAGTAAGGCCAAGCCTGCCGAGCCGCGGCCGATCGGGTCCAGCTGGCCCGAGCGGAACGCCACGTGCATTGCCGCCCTCCTCGGCTCCACGATCATCAGCATGCGGACCTGGTCCGCGTTCTCGCGCACCACCAGGTGTGCGGATGCCTGAGCCGAATCCGTCAGCTCCTCCAGCACCGGGCGGGCCAGCGTGCGCAAGTCCTGCTCCACCGGCTCGGCCAGGCGGACCAAGCCCGTTCCCAGTGAGATGCGCTTGAACCGGTCGCGGCGGCAAAGGTAGTGCGCCTCCAGCGTCCTCACCAACCGGTGCGCGACCGTGCGGTGGACGCCGATGCCGTCCGCTATCTCGGTCAATGTCAGGCCCCCCGGGTGCTGGACCAGCAGCTCCAGCACCTGCAGCCCGTGGTGCAGCGTCTTCGATGTCCCGGACGCGGGCAGCGTCGATTCCACACACGGCTCCCTTGACGACACGAAAGTGGCGACCTACTGTCCTACACATATTCGCACACTGCGTGCGAATATAGCACGTTTAGGCGACAGGGACAACGGAGGTTCCGAATGGTGGCGACCGAGGACGTCGTGGCCGTGCACCAGCTCTACGGCCGGCAGAGCCACGCCATCGACTCCGGGCGCGCCGCCGACTGGGCCGCCACCTTCACCCCCGATGGCGAATTCCGCTCGCCGACCTACCCCGAGCCCGCCGCCGGTACCGGTGAGCTGACCGCCTTCGCCGAGCGCTTCCACGCTTCCGGGGAGACGCTCAGGCATGTGATCAGCACTGTCCACGTCCGCCCGGGCGATACCCCGGACACGCTGCGCGCCGATGCCTACCTGCAGATCGTCGCGCCCACGCACCTGGTGCGGCTGACCGTCCTCGAGGACGAGCTCGTCCGCGCCGGCGATGGCTGGCTCGTCCGGCGGCGCACCGTCCGCCGCGATTCCTGATCCACGAAAGAGAGAAGAACACTGATGACGACCCACGAGCCCACCGGTCCCGGGCGGGTCCTGCACCAGCCGGTCACCACGCTCTACCCCGAGTTCCCCGGCAAGGTCGCCGTGGTCACCGGCGCCGCCCGGGGGATGGGCGCCCGCTTCGCCGCCGCGCTCGCCACCCGCGGGGTCGACGTCGTCGGGGGTGACATCGACGGTGCTGCCATGGCCGCCACCGCCGCCGAACTGAGCCGCGAGAAGTCCCTGGAAGCCAAGCCCGGCCGGATCGTGCCGGCCACTCTCGACGTCACGAAAGCCGAGGACCACCTCGCCCTCGCGCAGCGCGCGATCGACGAGTTCGGGCGGATCGACTTCTGGGTCAACAACGCCGGCATCTTCCCGTTCGCCGAGGTTCCCGAGATCACGCCGGAGCAGATCCGCGCGACGCTGTCGGTCAACGTCGAGGGTGTGCTGTTCGGTGCTCAGGCCGCCGCGAAGCACATGCGTCCGGGTGGCGCCATCGTCAACATGTCCTCGGTGTCGGCCGTGCGCGTGCGCAAGGGCCGGGGCGCGTACTGCAGTTCCAAGGCCGCCGTCGCACACCTCACCGAGTCGCTCGCCGTCGAGCTCGGCGACCAGGGTATCCGCGTCAACTCGATCGCGCCCGGCTACATCGACACCGAGATGACCCGGTGGATCCAGGACGACGCCCCCGCGCTGGCCAAGGCCCTCGACGCCGTCCCGCTGCACCGGATCGGCTCGCCCGAGGAGGTCGCCGGTGTGCTGCTGTTCCTGCTCTCGGACAGCGCCCGGTACGTGACCGGCCACAGCATCGCCGTCGACGGCGGGTCTCGTCATGTCTGAGTACCCGGACGTCGTCCTGGTCACCGGCGCCGCGGGTGGCATGGGCGCTTCCCACGCCCGCGCGCTCGGTGACCTGGGCGTCCACGTCTGCGTTGCCGACGTCGCCGATCCGTCCGATGTGGCCGGCGAGATCGTCGCCGGCGGCGGCTCGGCCTCGGCCCACCACCTCGACGTCACCGACGCCGCGCAGTGGGCTGTCGTGATCGGCGAAATCAAGCGGCAGCACGGGAAACTCGGCGGGCTCGTCAACAACGCCGGGATCTCGCGGCGGCTGGAGTTCATGGACACCACGGCCGAGGTGTGGGACCAGGTGCTCGCGGTCAACCTGACCGGACCCTTCCACGGGATGCACGCGGCCGCCCCGCTGATGCGCGACTCCGGCGGTGGGTCGATCGTCAACATCTCGTCGATCTCCGGGCAGATCGGGTACTTCTCGCCCGCGTACTCGGCCAGCAAGTGGGGTCTCACCGGACTGTCCAAATCAGCCGCCGGGAACTTCGCGAAGTGGGGTATCCGCGTCAACTCCGTCCATCCGGGACTCGTCGGCACGGCGTTGCTCGCCGGGGCCGGCAGCTTCGTCCAGTCCGCTGTGGACAGTGTGCCGGCCGGCCGCGTGGGCCGCCCGGAAGAGATCACGGACGCCGTGCTCTTCCTGCTGTCCGACCGGTCCACCTACATGACCGGCAGCGAGGTCACCGTCGACGGCGGCCTCGTCTCCAACGGGCTCTACCACCGCATCGTCGCGGAGTCGGGAGGTGACCTCGGATGAGCGCCGAGGAGTACGACGTCGTCGTCGTGGGCGGCGGGGGAGCGGGCCTCGCGGCCGCCGTGTCCGCCGCCGAGCGCGGCGCGTCCGTCCTGCTGTTCGAGGCCGAGAAGGAACTCGGCGGGTCGACACAGCTGTCGGCGGGGATGTTCACCGCCGCCGGCACCAGCGTCCAAAAGGGACTGGGCATCGAGGACACGCCGGAGAAGTTCTTCCAGCACTACATGGACCTCAACCAGTGGCAGCTCAAGCCCGGTCTCGTCCGCGCGTTCTGCGAAGAGGCAGGCCCGGCGCTGGAATGGCTGATCGGGCTGGGCGCCGAGATCCCGGCGAAGGTGTCGCACAACGCGCACTCGCCGGGCCTCACCCGGGCCGGCGTCGAGGACGTCTGGCGCGCGCACGTCCCGAAGGACCAGGGCTACGGCCTTGTCCAGGTCCTCGACCGGGCCAGACGCCAGGCCGGCGTCGAAGCCGTGCTGAACACACGGGTCGAACGGCTGCTCGTCGACGGCGGGCGCGTCACCGGCGTGGTCGCCGACGGCATCGAGGTGCCCGCGAAGGCCGTGATCGTCACGACCGGCGGATTCGCGCGGGACCCGGCGCTGGTCACCCGGTACTACCCGGCCGCCGACGCCGCGGGCGAGGACCTGTTCGTCGTGGCGGCCCCCGGATCGAGGGGCGACCACTTGGCGTTCGGCGAGCAGGTCGACGCCGCCGTCGCCGGTGACGGCTGGGGCCTGCTGCTGCCCACCGCCTACTTCCAGCGGCTGCACCACTGGCAGTCCGGCTTCCCGCCGGTGTCGCGGATCATGGTCAACGCCCACGGCCGCCGGTTCATGGACGAAGACGCCTCCTACGCCGTGTCCGGCGGGATCATCGACGCCCAGGACGGTCCTGTGTGGACGGTCTTCGACGAGCAGGCCCGCCTGAGCCTGCCCGCCGGGTACGCGCACTGGGACGCCGGCCACGTCCTCGCCGAAGCCGAGGCGGGCCGGACCGTCCGCGCCGACAGCGTCGAGGGACTGGCCGGGAAGCTGGGCGTGCCCGCCGGCGCGCTGCGGGCGGCCGTCGACCGGTGGAACGCGCACCTGCCCACCGGCGAGGACCCGGACTTCCTGCGCCACGAAACCCTGAAAGCCAAGGGCCGCACCGAACCACCGGAGCCGCTCGGGAAACCACCGTTCTACGCCGCGCGCACGCGGCCCGCCGAGCTCGTCTGCACCCACGCCGGGCTCGAGATCGACGGCACCGCCGCCGTCCTCGACGCGCGCGGGGAGCGCGTGCCCGGGCTGTTCGCCGCGGGGGAGGCCGGAGCCGGTGTGCTCGGGCCGCGGTACGTCGGCGGCGGGAACGCCGTCGCCAACGCCATCACCATGGGCCGGGTCGCCGGCCGCGCCGCCACTCACTCAACGCCGAGGAGCACCCCATGACCGTCCACACCGGACCCGCGAGCGTCGCGGTCGGGAGACGCACCGTCCGCAAGGTCGCCGTGCGGATCATGCCGATCGTCGGCCTGCTCTACATCTTCAACTACATGGACCGGGCCAACATCGGCTACGCCCAGCTCGGCATGGGCAAGGAACTGGCGATCAACGCCGCGACCTTCGGGGCCGCGTCGGCGATCTTCTTCCTCGCCTACGTCGTGTTCGAGGTCCCCAGCAACATGATCATGAAACGGGTCGGCGCGCGGCTGTGGCTGAGCCGGATCGCGGTCAGCTGGGGCATCGTCACGGTCGTGACCGGGTTCGTCGCGAGCACGACACACCTGTTCATCGCGCGGATCGTGCTCGGCATCGCGGAAGCGGGGCTGTTCCCGGGCCTGCTGCTGTACTTGACGCTGTGGTTCCGCGGGAAGGAACGCGGCCGCGCCATCGCGACGCTGGCGCTGGCCCAGCCGATCGCGCTGATCCTCGGCAGCCTCACCGGCGGCTGGATCCTCGACCACGCGCACTGGCTGGGGATGAGCAGCTGGCAGTGGGTGTTCGTGCTGCAGGGCGCGCCGGCCGTGCTGATCGGCGTCGTCACGTTCCTGTGGCTGCCGGACAAGCCGGCCGACGCGAAGTTCCTCACGAAGGCCGAAAGCGGCTGGCTGCAGGCCGAGATCGACAAGGAGTACGTGCCGGAGGAGAAGGAAACCTTCCTCGGGCAGCTGAAGGCGGTCCGCAACGGCAAGGTGCTGCACCTGGCGTTCTCGAACCTGTTCATCGCGTGCGGGCTGTACGGGCTGACGTTCTTCCTGCCGCTGATCGTCAAGCAGCTCGACCCGAAGTACTCCTCGACGAACATCGGCCTGCTCGGCGCGATCCCGTACGTCGTGGGCGCGGTCGGGATGCTGCTGCTCGCCCGCAACTCCGACCGGACCGGCGAGCGCAAGGGGCACGTGATCGCGCTGGTGCTCGTCGCGGCGCTGGGCTTCTTCGGCGCCATCCAGTTCAAGTCCGTGCCGGCGCTGTCGCTGATCAGCTTGTCGCTGGCCGCGATCGGCGTGCTCGGCTACCTGGCGCCGTACTGGGCGATGGCGTCCAAGGTGCTGTCGAAGGAGTACACGGCGGTCGGGCTGGCGGCGATCAACTCGATCGCGGCGCTGGGTGGGTTCTTCGGGCCCTACGCGATCGGGCTCGCGGCGACCGACACCGACGTCACGGTCGGGTTGTACTTCCCGATCGGCTGCCTGGTGCTCTCGGCGATCATGCTCGCGTTCCTCAAGGTCCCCCGCGAGCGCAACTAGTTTCGAGTTTGACTAGTTGCTAGGCTGCGGGCATGGAGGCGGAGCTGGACTTCTGGTCGTTCGTCGAGCTGGCGAACCGCCGGCTCGCGACGGAGTACGGCTTCCGCCACCAGCTGGCCACCGAGGTGCTGCTGACCCTCAACCGGGCCTCCGACCTGGTCACCTACGACCTGGAGGCCGCGGTGCACCGGCCGCGCGGCCGCTCGTGGTCGGCCTTCCGACTGCTGTTCGTCGTCTGGCTGGCCGGGCCGATGGACCCGTCGGCCGCCGCCCGGCTCACCGGGATGAGCCGGGCGGCGGTGTCGAACCTGGTGAAGACGCTGGTCGCGGACGGCCTGCTCGACCGCGTCCCGGACGAGCGCGACGGCCGGTCGGTCCGGCTGTCGCTGACGGACGCGGGCCACGAGGAGATGGTCGCGGTGTTCCGCGAGCACAACGAGCGCGAATTCGGCTGGACGGACGCCCTCACCGAGACCGAGCAGCGGATCCTGGTGATGCTGCTGGGCAAGCTGATCACCAGCCGGGCGGGCGCCGACACCCGCCGCCGCCGCTAGCCACCGGCGCGACGGCGAGCCTCTTCCCGAGGGCTGGGCAGCGCGTTAGGCTGCCCAGGAGATAGTAAAACTGTGAACTAAATCAGCCGATCGGTCAGGAGGCGACCATGGCGTACTACCGCCGAGCGGGAACCATCCCGCCGAAGCGGCACACCCAGCACCGCACGCCCGAAGGCGGGCTGTACTACGAAGAGCTGATGGGCGAGGAGGGCTTCTCGTCGGACTCCTCGCTGCTCTACCACCGCGGGGTGCCGTCGGCGATCGTCGGCGCGACGCCGTGGGACCTGCCGGACCAGACGCTCACCGAGAACCGCCCGCTCGTGCCGCGCCACCTCAAGCTGCACGAGCTGTTCCCGGGCCACGACCACAAGAGCGCCGACGTCGTCACCGGGCGGCGGCTCGTCCTCGGCAACGGCGACGTCCGGATCTCCTACGTCGCGGCGGGGGAGGCATCGCCGCTCTACCGCAACGCCGTCGGCGACGAATGCGTGTACGTCGAGTCCGGCGAGGCCCGTGTCGAGACGGTGTTCGGCCTGCTGGAAGCGCGGCAAGGCGACTACGTCATCCTGCCGCGCGCGACGACGCACCGGTGGGTCCCGACCGGCGACGAGCCGCTGCGCGCGTACGTCGTCGAGGCGAACTCGCACATCACGCCGCCGAAGCAGTACCTCTCGAAGTTCGGGCAGCTCCTGGAGCACGCGCCCTACTGCGAGCGCGACCTGCACGGGCCCGAGGAGCCGCTGCTCGCCGAGGGCGAGGACGTCGAGGTGCTGGTCAAGCACCGCGGCTCGCGCGGCGTCACCGGCACCCGGTACGTCTACCCGACCCACCCCTTCGACGTCGTCGGCTGGGACGGGTTCCTCTACCCGTACACCTTCAACATCGCCGACTTCGAGCCGATCACCGGCCGCGTGCACCAGCCGCCGCCCGTGCACCAGGTGTTCGAAGGCCACAACTTCGTCATCTGCAACTTCGTCCCGCGCAAGGTCGACTACCACCCCCTCGCCGTGCCGGTGCCGTACTACCACTCCAATGTGGACTCCGACGAGGTGATGTTCTACTGCGGCGGGAACTACGAGGCCCGCAAGGGATCCGGGATCGGCCAGGGCTCGATCAGCCTGCACCCGGGCGGGCACAGCCACGGCCCGCAGCCCGGCGCGGTCGAGCGGTCGCTCGGCGCGGAGTTCTTCGACGAGCTGGCCGTCATGGTCGACACGTTCCGCCCGCTCGAGCTCGGCGAAGGCGGCCTGGCGAGCGAGGACCCCGGCTACGCGTGGACCTGGTCCGGACGGGGGCCGGACGCGTGATCCCCGCGCTCTTCGCCGGGCTGTGCGACGACGCCGCGGTGTTCCCGCCCGGCCTGGCGCCGCTGCCGGACGCGGTCGCCGCGCACGACGCGCACACCAAGGCCTGGTACCGCGACCTCGTCGGCCCGCTGGTGCTCGCCGCCCCGGCGCTCGACGCGCTGGGCGACCTGCTCGGGCCGCGCGCCACCCCGCTGCCGGTCGCGGTGACGCTGCCCGGCGGTCCGGCGCAGCTGCCCGGCGTGCTCGCCGCCGTGCCGGCCCTGCCGGTGGACCTCCAAGCGCTGGAGATCGCGGTGCCGGACGGCATGGGACCGGACGAAGTCCTCGACGCCGTCGCGGCCGCGACCGCCCCGGTCTACGTCGAGATCCCGCGCGACGACCGGCGCGTCCCGCTGCTGCGGGCGCTCTCCGGGACGGGCCACCGGGCCAAGTTCCGGACCGGCGGGGTGCGCGCCGACCTGTACCCCTCCGAGGCCGAGCTGGCCGCCGCGATCTGCGCCGCCGTCGACGCCGACGTCCCGTTCAAGGCGACCGCGGGGCTGCACCACGCGCTGCGCAACACCGACCCGGAAACCGGGTTCGAGCAGCACGGGTTCCTCAACCTGCTGCTCGCGGCCGGTGACCCCGACCACGCCGAAGCGCACCTGGCCGAGCGGGACGGCACGGTCGTCGCGGGGCTGGTCCGCGACCTGGACGAGGGCGTCCGCACCCGGTTCACGTCGTTCGGCACCTGCAGCATCGGCGACCCCCTGACCGAGCTGGCCGCGCTCGGCCTGCTGCCCCGAGGAGAGGCATGACCACGATCGACATCCCCGCCGATTCCCCCTTCGGCACCGCGAACCTGCCCTACGGCGTGTTCTCGGTGGACGGCGACGCCCCGCGCGTCGGCGTCCGCGTCGGGGACTCGGTGCTCGACCTGGCCCGCGCGCTCGGCGACGACGTCTTCGCCGCGCCGACCCTGAACCCGTTCATGGCACAGGGCTACGACCGCTGGGTGGCCGTCCGGTCGCGCGTGACCGAGCTCGTCGCCGGCGAGGTCCCGGACGACGCCGTGCACGCGGTCGCCGACGTCACCCTGCACCTGCCCATCGAAGTCGCGGACTACGTCGACTTCTACGCGTCCGAGCACCACGCGTCGAACGTCGGGCGGCTGTTCCGGCCGGACGCGGAACCGTTGCTGCCCAACTGGAAGCACCTCCCGGTCGGCTACCATGGGCGGGCCGGGACCGTGCTGGTCTCGGGTACGGACATCGTCCGCCCGAGCGGCCAGCGCAAGGGTGACCCGGCGCCGGTGTTCGGGCCGAGCACCCGCCTGGACATCGAGGCGGAGCTGGGGTTCGTCGTCGGCACCGGCACGCCGCTGAACACCCCGATCGCCCCCGACGACTTCGCGCGGCACGTGTTCGGCGCGGTGCTGCTCAACGACTGGTCCGCGCGCGACATCCAGGCGTGGGAGTACGTGCCCCTGGGCCCGAACCTCGGCAAGAGCTTCGCGACGTCGATCTCGGCGTGGGTCGTGCCGATCCTGGCGCTGGAGGCCGCGCGGACCCCGCTGCCCGGCCAGGACCCGGAGCCGCTGCCGTACCTGCGGGAAACCCGGCCGTGGGGGCTGGACGTCGAGCTGGTCGTGGCGTGGAACGGCGAGGAGGTCAGCCGCCCGCCGTACCGCGAGATGTACTGGTCGCCGGCGCAGATGCTGGCCCACCTGACGGTCAACGGCGCGTCGTCGCGCACCGGCGACCTCTACGGGTCGGGCACGATCTCGGGCCCGGAGAAGCACCAGCGCGGCGCGTTCCTGGAGCTGAGCTGGGGCGGCAAGGAACCGCTGACGGTCAAGGGTGAGGAGCGCAGCTTCCTGGAGGACGGCGACGAGGTGGTGATCACCGCGACGGCCCCGGGCGCGAACGGCGAGCGCATCGCGTTCGGCGAGGTCCGCGGCCGCATCCTCCCGGCCGGCTAGGGCCGGGAGGACGAGTACTGCACCGTTTTCCCGTCGCGGACGCAGGTCGCCACCGAAGTCGTCGGCGTGACTGTCAGTGCCACGACTTCGGGGGCGCACGCCGGCGGAGCTTCTTCGCCGCCGGAGGCGAAGCCGACCACCGCGGCCACTCCCGCCGCCAGCACGAGCGCGCCCGCTCCCGCCCACACCAGGGCGCGAGCGGGCCGGGCCGGCTCCACCGGCGGGGCCGCCCGCGGCCGGGCCACCGCGACGACCTCGATTCCGAACGGCTCCGAACGCTGTGCCGTGAAGCCTTCCTCGTCGGCGAGGAACCGGTCGTACACCGCGAGCGCGGTGGTCTCCGTCCGGGCCAGCGCGTCCGCGACCGTCACCGGATCGCCGTCCGGGCACAGGAAACCGTGCAGCAGCACCAGCGGACGGCCGTACTCGTCGCGGGGTTCGCCGTGGGCTTCGGCCGCCGTCACCGCGTGCTCGGCCCAGACCAGCACGCCGTGCGGGGTCGGCGCCGCCCGGGACGGCACGTCGTCCAGCGGGGTCGCGGTCGCCTCCAGGAACCCGTGCTCCCGCAGGAAACCCGGGACCAGCAGCGCCGAGTACCCGCGCCGGCGGCCGCGGGCGACCAGGAACGGCCACGCGCGGCCGGTCACCAGTCACCCCAGCGGTCGCCGCCGAGGCGGGACACCGGCAGCTTCGCCTCGAGCACCGCGACCTGCCGCTGCAGCTCGCCGACCACCCGCCGCCGGGCCTGGACGAAGTCCTCCGCCAGCCGGTCGGCCTCGCCGAGCCGGGCCAGCCGTTCGGTGCGCCCGGCCGGGTCGTCGTGCGGCGAGAGGGTGTCGAGCAGCAGCATCAGGCCGGACTCGGCGACCACCCCGGCGCCGACCGCGGCGGCCAGCGCCCGCGCGGCGTGCGCGGTGAGGTGGGCGCCCAGCGTCCGCAGGGCCTCGGCCGGCCCCATCCGCAACCGCCGTTGCGCGGCGTTCAGGAGTTCCTCGCGGGTGGCGCGGTCGAGGGCGAGTTCGGTCTGGCGCAGGATGTCCGGCACCACCACCGACAACGCGGCTTCGACGTTCCCCGGCCGGAACCGGCCCTCGGGCTTCTTGCGGACCGCCCCGTCGCGGAAGACCGCGAAGTCGTGCCCGACCGCGGTCACCGGGATCAGCCGCACGATCCGCCGGGCGCTGTGCACCTTGACGAGGTCGGCGAACCCCGGTGTCGCCATCAGCCGGTCGCGCACGATCCGCAGGCGCTCGTTCTCGTCCGGGTGCAGGTGGTCGAGCAGGTCCCACTTGGTGATCACGAAGACGATCGGGCTGCGCACCGGCAGCATGGCGTTGATCATCGCGTCGAGGGAGGCTTCGAGCATGAGCGCGCCGCGCTGGTCGCCTTGTTCGGCCTGCAGCAGCCGGAAGCCGTCGATGATCCCGACGAGCGCGTCGGCGCCGGCGATGGCCTGCAGCAGCGTCGCCTGCGCGGTCGAGCCCGGTGCGTCCGGGTCGGTCAGCAGCTCGCCCGGGTACTCGAGGTAGCCGAGCTTGACGACGGGCTCGGTCGCCCCGCCGACGTCGGCCATGACGCTGAACTCGAACTCGCGCAGCTCGCCGCGGGTGGTGCCGCGCGGCCACTCCTCGTGGACGTCGGCCGCCTTGCGGTACCACCGGTTCAGCTCGATCAGCTGTTCGTGCGGCACGCGCAGGTAGAAGCCGCGGTCGCCCGGTGTCTGCAGGCGGCGGTAGATGCCGGTGAGCAGCAGGGTCTTGCCCGAGCCCTGCAGCCCCAGCGTGACGATCCGGAACGCGGGGATCCCACCGGGCGGACCGGTGAGCACGGCGGTGGTCCGCCGGCGGCGACTCCGGCGCACGAGCAGCACGGCCGCCAGCACGAGGACGAGAACGATCAGCAGGACGCTCACGGTTTCTCCCCTTCCCTCACCGAGACGGAGCCGCGAGCGGGGCCGGTGATACACCCGGATTCCGAAGCGGACGGTGGACAAGAGCCCGCCGGTCGTGTTGGGCTGACAGCCGGGCGGTAATTCACCGACGTCGAGGAGCGCGGCACTGAGCCTCTGGGAGTACCTCCGCGAAAACTGGATCGACGTCGTCAACGACGCGATCCTCCACGTGGACCTCACCCTCGCCGCCGTCGCGCTGGCCGTGCTCGTCGGCATGGCGCTCGGGCTGCTCACCTACCGCCGGCGGTGGCTCGGCGAGGTCGCGACCACGACCACCGCCGCCTTCCTGACCATTCCCTCCATCGCGCTGCTCGGCATCCTGATCGGCCCGTTCGGGCTCGGCCTCACCAACGTCCTGTTCGCACTCGTGCTCTACGCGCTCCTGCCGATCACGCGCAACACGATCGTCGGGCTGCGGGGCGTCGACCCGGCCGTCGTGGACGCCGCGCGCGGCATGGGGCTCGGCCGCGCGCGGGTGCTGTGGCGGGTGCGGCTGCCGCTGGCCTGGCCGGTCGTCCTCTCCGGCATCCGCGTCTCGACGCAGATCACCATCGGGATCGCGGCGATCGGCGCCTACGTCAAGGGGCCCGGGCTCGGCAACGAGATCTTCGACGGCCTCGGCCGGTTCGGCTCGGTCAACTCCCTGAACCAGGTGCTGACCGGGACGCTCGGGATCATGCTGCTGGCCCTGCTGTTCGACCTCGCCTTCGTGGTGATCGGCAAGCTCACGACGTGGCGGCGGCCGCGGCCTCTCGGCGAGATCGAGCCGGAGCAGGGCAACGGCACCGCCGGCGAGACGATCGAGCTGCGGAACCTGCGCAAGCACTATCCGGGACAGGCGGCACCCGCCGTCGAGGACCTCACCATGCGGATCCCGGCCGGCGAGATCGTCGTGCTGACCGGCCCGTCCGGGTGCGGCAAGACGACGACCATGCGGATGATCAACCGGCTCGTCGAGCCCACGTCCGGGGCCGTCACGGTCGGCGGCACCGACGTCTCGGCCCTCGACCTCGACGAGCACCGGCGCCACACCGGGTACGTCATCCAGCAGATCGGGCTCTTCCCGCACCTGCGGGTGGCCGCCAACATCGGCGTGGTCCCGCGGGTGCTCGGCTGGACGCGGCGGCGGATCGCCGGCCGCGTGCGCGAGCTGCTCGACGTCGTCGGCCTGACCCGCGAACACGGCGACCGCTATCCGCGCGAGCTTTCCGGCGGCCAGCAGCAGCGCGTCGGCGTCGCGCGGGCGATGGCCGCGGACCCGCCGGTCATGCTGATGGACGAGCCGTTCGGCTCCACCGACCCGATCACGCGCGCCCGGCTGCAGGACGAGTTCCTGCGCCTGCAACGGGAAGTGCGCAAGACGATCGTGTTCGTCACGCACGACTTCGACGAGGCGCTCAAGCTCGGCGACCGGATCGCCGTGCTGCGCCCGCGTTCGGTCATCGCGCAGTACGACACGCCCCAGGCGATCCTCGCCGCGCCGGCCGACGACTACGTCGCGTCCTTCGCCGGTTCGAAGCGGAACCTGAAGCGGCTGGCGCTGATCCCGGTGGCGGACCTCGACCTCGGGCCCGCGGCGGACGGGCTGCCGCGGATCCCGCGCGAGGCCACCCTGCGGGACGCGCTGGACACGATGGTGCGCACCGGCAGCACGGCGGTCTCGGTGAACGGGCGGACACTCGACCTCCCGCGACTGCTCGCGGCCCTCCAGCCCGCCGTCGAAACCCCGCCGGCGGCCGTCGCGGAAACCCCGCAGAGGACGGTCCCGGGACGGCCGCGCCGACGCCGGCTCGGCCTGCTGATCCGTCCGGTCCTGCTCGCCCTCGCGCTGCTGACGCTGTTCCTCGTCGTGCGCGCGTACCCGCTCGACTCGATCGAACAGCGCTACCTCAACGCCGGCGAGATCTTCGCCGAACTGGGCGCGCACCTGCGGCTGACACTGATCTCGACGGTCTGCACCATCGCCATCGCCCTGCCGCTCGGCGTCCTGCTCACCCGGGCGGGCGCCCGGTGGGCCCGCCCGATCGGCCTCGGGCTGGGCAACCTCGGCCAGGCGATCCCGTCGATCGGGCTCGTCGTGCTGCTCGCGCTCTGGGTCGGCACGGGCACCGCGACGGCGGTCGCGGCGCTGGTCGTCTACGCGACATTGCCCGTGCTGCGCAACACGATCGTCGGGCTCGACGGCGTCGACCCGACCCTCGTCGACGCCGCGCGCGGCATGGGCATGACGAAGACGGCGATCCTGTGGCGGATCGAGCTGCCCCTCGCGGTCCCGGTGATCCTCGCCGGGATCCGGACGGCGCTGGTGCTCACCGTCGCGAGCGCGACGCTGGCGACGTTCATCGACGGCGGCGGTCTCGGCGGCGGGCTCGTCGCCGGGATCGGGCTGTACCGGCCGATCCTGAGCCTGACGTTCGGCATCGTCGTCGCCGCACTGGCGCTCTTCGCCGACTGGCTGGGCTTGGTCGCCGAGGAGGTCCTGCACCCGCGAGGACTGTGAACCCCAAGGAGGACAAGCCATGCGACGCACGACAGCCGTCGTTCTCGCCTTCGTCACGGCGCTCGCCGCCGGGTGCACGATCGGCAAGGACCAGCCCGGCGCCGGGGTGGGCGAGGGGTCCATCAAGAAGATCGACGCGCTGAGCGGCGCGCAGCTGCGCGTCAGCTCCAAGGAGTTCGACGAACAGCTGCTGCTCGGCCAGATCGCGCTCGTCGCGCTGCAGGCGGCCGGGGCGAGCCCGCAGGACAAGACCAACATCACCGGGTCGAGCAACGTGCGCCAGGCCCTCACCAGCGGCGCGGTCGACCTGTACTGGGAGTACACCGGCACCGCGTGGATCAGCTACCTCCACGAGACCAAGCCGATCGCCGACGCGCAGGCGCAGTACGACGCGGTCAAGAAGGCCGACGCCGCCAACGGCGTCACGTGGTGGGCCCGGTCGCCGGCCAACGACACCTACGCGATCGCGGGCAACGCGGCCGTCGTGGCCAAGACCGGCGTGAAGACGATCTCGGACTACGCGGCGCTGGTGAAGCGGGACCCGGCAACGGCGTCGACCTGCATGGGCCCGGAGTTCAAGAGCCGCGACGACGGCTTCCCCGGGCTCGCGAAGGCCTACGGGTTCACGCTGCCCGAGCCGCAGGTCCACCTGCTCAACGACGCCGTCGTCTACCCGAGCGTCGGCAAGGGCGACACGTGCGGCTTCGGCTCGGTCGCGTCCACCGACGGGCGGGTGGCCGGCCAGAAGCTGACCGTGCTGGAGGACGACAAGCACTTCTTCCCGACCTACAACCCGGCGATCTCGATCGCCGCCGGGGTCGCGCAGAAGTACCCGCAGCTGGAGCAGGTCTTCACGCCGATCGCCGCGAAGCTCGACACCGCGACGCTCACGGACCTCAACAAGAAGGTGAGCGTGGACGGCCAGAAGCCGGCGACGGTGGCCCACGACTGGCTCAAGGCGGCGGGCTTCATCGGCTGAGGCCGGCGGGGCTTCGGTCGCTCACCGAGCTCGCTTGCCGCCCGTCGGTCCGCGCCGTGTGTGGCGCAGATCGGGGACGGCGGCGGGAGGTGCACCTGCCCCGGGCGGGAGAGAGAAACGCCGGCTGGGACGCGTGCTCGCCACGGCGGGCCGGGGAGTTGCCGGCCGGTCGATGCCTGCGGCACCGGAATCCGTCCACCGGGCGGGACCATCTTCGCATTCCGGCGAAATGCCGCGGGGACGCGCCGGATCTGTCATGCTCCGGCCACGCCCCCGTACCGCGAAGGAAGTGACGATGTCGGCCGAGATGGACCAGCTGATCGCCCAGTTCGAGACCTTCCAGGCCAAGGTGCGCCAGGCCGAGGCCCGGTTCGCCGAGGTCGGCGACCTGCAGGAGCGCGTCGCGCAGGTCTCGACGTCGGTGACTTCGCCGGATGGCACCGTGACCGTCGTCGCCGGGGCCGGCGGCACCGTCACCGACCTGCGGCTCACCGCCGGGGCGATGCACCTGGAAGCGGGCCAGCTCGCCCAGCGGATCATGGCCACCCTGCGCCAGGCCGTGGCCGGGGCCGCCCAGCAGCAGGCCGGGATCGTCGACGAGGCGTTCGGCTCCGACGTCAGCGGCCAGGTCCGGCAGGCGCAGGCCGAAGCGTTCGGAACCGCGGCGCCCGAGCCCGCGTCGGAGCCGCAGGCGCCGCGGCCGCGGCGCCGTCCCGATCCCGGGGACGACGACGACTTCGACCAAGGCCCGATCCTCCGCCGCTCCTGATCCGACCGAGGGAACTCTCCGCGATGCCAGACGGAATCCAGACGAACATCGACGCGATCTCCGGATACGCGCGCCAGCTGCCGTACTACGAGCAGGAAGCGGACAAGTTCGGCGCGAAGATCGACGCCGCCGACGTGACCGACACCGCCTGGGGCGTCGTCGGGATCTGGGCGAAGCAGGGCTACACCGAGCGCCTCGGCGAACTGCGGTCGCTGCTGGGCGAGCTGAAGGACGGCGTCGACGGGCTCACCACCAAGATGACCAAGGCCGCCGAGATGTACCGCGGCACCGAGGAGGCCGGGGTGATCGCCTTCGGCCGGTACGAGGCGGAGATCGACGCGATCGGGGGGCAGGGCAAGTGACCGAGCCCAAGAAGAGCATCGCGGACGCCCTCGACGTCCAGCCGTACGACGAGAGCATGAGCGCGAACCTCGACCGCGCGGCGGAGGCCACGCCGGTCGTCGGCACGGTGTACAAGTCCGGCAAGTCGATCGCCGAGCACGCCCAGCAGGCGGCTTCGGCGGACAGCGCGGGTGAGCTGGCTTCGGCCGGCAAGGCGCTGGTCGGCGACGGCGCGGCGTTCGTCGGCGCCGCCGCGACCGACATGGTCACCTTCGCGATGGACCCGATCGGCTGGCTGGTCAGCCACGGGCTGAACATGCTGCTCGAGCTGGTCCAGCCGCTGCAGGACGCGCTGCACGCCGTCACCGGCGACGGGCCGGCCATCGGGCACGCGTCGGAGAACTTCGCCTCGATCGCGCACGGCTTCGTCGCGCTGGCCGAGGACTTCGAGCAGACCGGCGACACCGCACTGGCCGAGTGGGTCGACGAGGCGGGCAAGGCGGCCAAGGAAGCGCTCGGCGACTTCTCCTCGGGCATCCGCGGCGTCGGCTCGGCGGCCGGGTCGGTCGCCGAGGTGCTGCAGATGTGGTCGATGGTCATGCAGGTCATCGAAGAGGTGATCAAGGCGATCATCACCGAGCTGGTGTCCTGGCTGATCACCATCTGGCTGCCCGCGCTGGCCGCGTCGGTGATCAGCTTCGGCAGCTCGGTCGCCGCGGCGATGACGGCGTCCATCGCGAAGGCCGCGAGCGTGCTGCAGAAGGTCACCCGCTACCTCGGCAAGTTCGGCAAGCTGCTCGACACGTTCATCGAGTTCCTCGCGAAGTACTCGACGAAGGTCGTGGAGATGACCCGGAAGTTCCGGCTCGGCCGGTACGCCGGGGAGTCGCGGTTCGGCCTGGACACGCTGGAGAACACGGCCGGCGTGGCGTTCACGCCCGGGAACCGGATGCTCTCCACGATGTTCGGCACGTCGGTCGGCGCGAGCCCGCTGGTCGCCGGCGCGAGTGTGAAGGCCGGGATCGCCGCGGGCAAGACGGCGTTCACCGAAGGCAAGGAAGCCGTTACTCCCGAGGAGGACGAGCCGTGGTTCGACAAGAGCCGGATCGGTGGCGACCGGACGCCGGAGGAGACCCGGCGGAACTTGGACATCTAGAGCGGAAGGCCGTCGAGTTCGGCGACCGCATGGAGTCCGTCAAGGACGCCGCTTTGGTACGCCCGGGGTTCCGGGAGCGCGTCGAAGCGCTGATGCGCGACCACTGGCGGGAGCCGGTGATCGTGCTGCGCCTGGGTGACCCGGACGTGCGGTTCGCCGTTCCCGGCCGCCGCCCGGACGGCACGGTCGAGGGTGAAGGCCTGGTGCGGCAGGGTTTCCTGACCGTCGCGCGTGGGATCGGCGCGGCCGTCGGGTACGTCGCGTACCTGGCGAGCGCGGCGGGCAGCGGCGGCGGCAAGGGCGAGCCGGAGGTCCACGTGACCGGCCCGGCGGACGCCCAGGTCCTCGAACCGCTCGACGGGCTGCGGCGGGCGAAGGGCCCGTGGCTGGTGTGCTCGCCGTCGTCGGTCGCGTTCGTGGACACCGGAGCGACGTACCTGGACCCGGCCGACGCGCCCGAGCCGCGGATCGTGTGGGAGGCGCGCGGGAACGCGGCCCCGGAGGTCAGCTTCCGCAAGCGCACGCTGACCTGGCCGGACGGTTCGCGCTTCAAGTTCCCGCTGCAGGGCCGCACCGAGGAGCGGCACCTGCGGCAGTTCCACTCGTACCCGGACGAGGTGCGCTGGCCCGAGTGACGCCGGGCCGGCGCGCGGACGCACTACGCTCAACCGAATGAGCGCGGTATCCAGTCCGGAGCAGTCGATGGTCGAGACCCGGCACCAGACCCGGTTGCTCACCCTGCTGCGGGACGAGGGCCCGATGTCCCGGGTCGAGCTGGGGGAGCGCCTCGAGCTGCCGCGCGCCCGCGTCGGCGCCGAGGTGACCCGGCTCGGGGAGGTCGGGCTCGTCGAGACGGCGGGGCCGTCGGCCAGTCGCGGCGGGCGGCGGTCCACGCTGGTCCGGCTCGCCGGTGACCTGCGGGTGCTGGCGGTGGACGTCGGGGCGACGTCGGTCGGCCTGGCCGTCACGGACGCTTCGTGCGAGGTGCTCGCGCACACCATCGAAGACTGCGACGTCCGGCAGGGGCCGCACCCGGTGCTGCGGCGGGTCGCCGAACTGGCGGCGAAGATCCGGGACCAGGCGCCCGGCCGGCTGGTCGCGGCGGGGATCGGGCTGCCGGGGCCGGTCAGTTTCGCCGAGGGGATGGCGGTGGCGCCGCCGATCATGCCCGGCTGGGACCGGTTCAACGTGCGCGACCACCTCGGCGGGCTGTGGGGCTGCCCGGTGGCGGTGGACAACGACGTCAACGCGATGGCGCTGGGGGAGCGGCACGCGGGGGTCGCGCGTTCGACCGACGACCTGATGTTCGTCAAGATCGGCACCGGGATCGGCTGCGGGATCGTGCTGGGCGGCAAGGTGTACCGCGGGGTGGCGGGCACGGCGGGCGACATCGGGCACATCCGGCTGGACGACTACGGGCCGACGTGCGCGTGCGGCGAGGTCGGCTGCCTGGAGGCGTACTTCGGCGGCGCGGCTCTGGCCCGCGACGGGCTGGCGCTGGCCCGCAGCGGCCGTTCGGCGCACCTCGCGGAGGTGGCGGCGGAGGGCGGCGCGGTAACGGCCCGCGACGTGGGGAGAGCGGCGGCGGCGGGCGACTTCGGCGCGGTGAACCTCATCCGCGACGGCGGGCGCCGGCTCGGCCAGGTGATCGCCTCGCTGGTGTGCTTCATCAACCCGGGGATGGTGGTGATCGGCGGCGGGGTGGCCCAGCTGGGGCACCAGCTGCTGGCCGAGGTGCGGAGCGCGGTGTACCGGCGGTCGCTCCCGCTGGCGACGGGGAACCTGCCGATCGTGCTGTCGGAGCTGGGGGAGACGGCGGGCGTCATCGGGGCGGCCTGGTCGGCAACCGACCGGGCGTTCACGCTCAGCAGCTGAGCCGCGCGCTCGCCGGCTCCCCCTCCCGCTCCCGCACGAACGACGTGAATGACTCATTCATGTCACCTGACGACAGGGTCCGGCAAAGTCAGGTCAGCGCGGCCGATCCGGTCGCCGCACGTCATGAACGGGTCGTTCACCTCGTCAGACGACATGAACGACCCTTTCATGACATCGCCGCGACGCCGGGCAGACCGCGCGGCCACGCCGTTGCCGGAGCCCTGTCACCTGACGACAGGGTCCGGCTACGGCAGGTCAGCGCGGCCGCTCCGGTCGCCGCACGTCATGAACGGGTCGTTCACCTCGTCAGACGACATGAACGACCCTTTCATGACATCGCCGCGACGCCGGGCAGACCGCGCGGCCACGACTTTGCCGGAGCCCTGTCACCTGACGACATGAATGAGTCATTCACGTCGTCTGGAGCCGGCTGAGAAGTCACATGCGGTCGCTGGGCCAGTCGTCCTAGTAATGTCTGAACCGGACAGACTTTCGCATGAACCGATCGAAAGTCTGTCCGGTTTCGCACGTCTATCCGGGTGAAAACCGGGCACTGGGCTACTCCTTCACCTTGACGAGTGATGCGCGCCACCCTACTTTCGCTGCCTGAGCGACAAAGTCCGTCGATCTTCGACACAAGTGGGGGCACCGTGGCCGACACCAGGCGAGCCAACCTCGCCTCCGTCCTCCGCGCCCTGCGTGCCGGCCCCCTCTCGCGCACCCAGCTCGCCGCCCGGTGCGGGATCGCGAAGTCCGCCCTTCCCGGACTGCTCGCCGACCTCTCCGGCCGCGGGCTCGTCCGGGCCGCCGGGGTCCGGACCGGCAACGGGCGGCCGAGCCGGCTCGTCGAACTCCACGGCGAAGACGCCTACGCCCTGGCCCTCGGCATCGAAGCCGACCGGCTGTCCGCCGTCGTCACCGACCTCGCCGGCCGGACCCTCGCCGAAAGAGCCGAGATCGTCGACGTCGCCGCGCTCGGGCTGCCGCGCTGCATGGACGAACTCGCCCACCTCGCCCACCAGGTGCTGCCCGGCACCCCCGTCGGGGTCGCCGTCTCCGTACCCGGGCTCGTCGACTCGGCCGCCGCCGTGCTGCGGCTCGCCCCGGCCCTGCGCTGGCGCGATGCCGAGATCGCCGGCCTGATGGCCGCCCGGCTGGGCGTGCCCGCCGAGGCCGTCGCCGTCGACAACGACGCCAACCTCGGCGCCCTCGCCGAAGCCGCTGACGGCGCCGGGAGCGAGCTGTTCTACCTCAGCGGCGGCACCGCCGTCGGCGGGGGACTCGTCTCCGGGGGAACGATCCTGCGTGGCGCGCGCGGGTTCGCGGGCGAGGTCGGGCACATCGCCGTCGACCCGTCCGGCGAACGGTGCTCCTGCGGCCGGACCGGTTGCCTGCAGACGAAGGCGAGCTTGGCCGCCGTCCTGCGCGCGGCGGCCGCGCCCGGCGATCCGCTGCACGACCCCGCTCTCGGCGTCGGCGGCCGGGTCGCTCTGCTCAAGCAGCGCGTCCGGCTCGGCGACCAGCGCGCGGGCACGGCCGTCCACGAACTCGGCGTCGCGCTCGGCGTCGCACTGTCCACTGTGGTCGACGTGCTCGACCCGGACGTCGTCGTGCTCGGCGGCTACTTCGCCGAGCTCGGCGACTGGCTGGTGGAACCGATCCGCGTCGAGCTCGCCGCCCGGCCGCTCGGCCACGCCCGGATCGTGCCGTCCCGGCTCGGCCTGGGGGCGCCGCTGCGGGGCGCCGCGCACCTGGCCGCCGAGCGGCTGTTCGCGAACCCGACGCTCGTCGAGGAGGCAACGGTATGAGCCTGCTTTCCGTCCGCGGGATCGTGAAGACCTTCCCCGGTGTCCGCGCGCTCGACGGCGTCGACCTCGACGTCGAACCGGGCGAGGTGCACTGCCTGCTCGGGCAGAACGGCGCGGGCAAGTCGACGCTCATCAAGGTCCTCGCCGGCGCGCACCAGCCCGACACCGGCGAGATCACCTGGCAGGGCGCACCCGTCACGCTTGCCTCGCCGGTCGACGCCCTGCGCCTCGGCATCGCCACCATGTACCAGGAACTCGACCTGGTGCCCGGCCTTTCGGTGGCGGACAACATCTTCCTCGGCCACGAACGCGCCCGCTTCGGCTTCACGCGCATCTCGCAGGCCCGCGACGAGGCCGCCCGCCTGATGGCCCGGCTCGGCCACCCCGACATCCGGCCGTCGACCGAGGTCGGCAAGCTGTCCGCCGCCGGGCAGCAGCTCGTCTCGATGGCCCGCGCGCTGGCCCACGACGCCCGCCTGCTCGTGATGGACGAACCGACCGCCGCGCTGGCCGGCGAGGAGGTCGACAACCTCTTCCGGATCGTCGGCGAGCTGACCGCCGACGGCGTCGCGGTCGTCTACATCTCCCACCGGCTCGAGGAGCTGCGCCGGATCGGGCACCGGGTCACCGTGCTCAAGGACGGCCGGACCGTCGGCACCGGCCTCGACGCCCGCGCGACGCCGACCGCCGACCTGGTCGCGCTGATGGCCGGCCGCAAGGTCGAGACGGTCTTCGGGCCGCGCCACGACGGCCACGCCCGGCCGGAGCCGGCCCTCGAAGTCGAGCACCTCTCCCGGCAGGGCGAGTTCGAGGACGTCAGCTTCACCGTCCACGCGGGTGAGGTCGTCGGCATCGCCGGGCTGGTCGGCTCGGGCCGCAGCGAGCTGCTCGAGACGATCTTCGGCGCGCGCAAGGCCGACTCCGGAACCATCACCGTGCAGGGGAAACCCCTGAGCACCGGCAACGTCCGGGCCGCCGTCAAGGCCGGGATCGGGCTGGCACCCGAGGAACGCAAGAGCCAGGGCCTGCTGCTCGACCTCCCGGTGGTGCACAACGTGACCCTGGCCAGCCTCGGCCGGTACGCGAAGCTCGGGTTCACCGAGCGCGCCAAGGAGCTGGACGACGCCGGCGCGAGCCTGCGGCGCCTCGACCTGCGGCCGGCCGATCCGCGGCGGATCGTCCGCACGCTGTCCGGCGGCAACCAGCAGAAGGCCGTGCTCGCGCGGTGGCTGGTCCGCGGGTGCCGGGTGCTGCTGCTCGACGAGCCGACGCGCGGGGTCGACGTCGGCGCCCGCGCCGAGCTGTACCGGCTGATCGACGAGCTGGCCGCGACCGGCGTCGCGATCGTGCTGGTCTCCAGCGAAATCCCCGAGGTGCTCGGGCTGTCCGACCGGGTGCTGGTGCTGCGCGAGGGCCGTGTCCTCGCCGACCGGCGCTCCGGCGGGCTGACCGAGGCCGAGGTGCTCGACGTGATTCTCGAGGGGAGCGCGGCATGACCGAAACGCAAGCACCGCCACAGGAAGCGCTTCCCGCCGAACGGAAGCGGCGGTTCGCCTTCTCCGCCGACCCGCGGCTGCTCGGCCTGGCCGGCGTGCTCGTCGTGCTGTGCCTGGTCGGCCAGTTCACCCGGCCCGAGCTGTTCTTCACCGAAAGCAACATCTCGACGATCCTGCGGCTGGCCGCGGCGATCGGCGTGGTCAGCGTCGGGATGACGTTCGTGATCATCAGCGGCGGCATCGACCTCTCCGTCGGCTCGATGGTCGGCCTGGCCGGCGTCTGGCTGACGACGTTGGCCACGCAGTCCTACGGGCCGTGGGTCATGGTCCTCTGTGGACTCGCGGTCGGTCTCGGCTGCGGGCTGATCAACGGCGTCCTCGTCGCCTACGGCAAGGTCGTGCCGTTCATCGCCACGCTGGCGATGTACGTCTCGGCCCGCGGGCTCGCCGAGCGGATCAGCGGCCGGCGCACCCAGGTCGTCGCCGACCAGGACTTCCTCGCCTTCTTCCGCGGCGGCTTCCTCGGCATCCCGACGCTGATCTGGCTGTTCGCGCTCGTGTTCGCGGTCGGCTGGGTCGTGCTCAACCGCACCACGTTCGGCCGGCGGACGTACGCGGTAGGCGGCAACGCCGAGGCGTCGCGGCTGGCCGGCATCAACGTCAAGCGGCACCTCGCGCTCGTCTACGGCGTGGCCGGGCTGTGCTGCGGGATCGCCGCGCTGATGGTCGTCGCGCGGACGACGGCGGGCGCGTCGACCAACGGCATGTTCTACGAGCTCGACGCGATCGCGGCGGTGGTCATCGGCGGCACGCTGCTGACCGGTGGCCGCGGCTCGCTCATCGGCACCCTCGTCGGCGTGCTGATCTTCACGGTGCTGTCGAACATCTTCACGCTGAACAACCTGGACACCGACATCCAGAACATCGCCAAGGGCGTGATCATCGTGCTCGCCGTGCTCTTGCAGTTCCGGGCCAGGAAAGCCAGGACCGGTCCGTAGAAACACCTTTGGAGGCCGTCATGACCGAACAACCCTTCCTCGGCCGCCGGGGATTCCTGCTGGGCGGGGCCGCCGTCGGCGCCGGCGCGCTGCTGGCCGGCTGCACGTCGAACACGCCCGCGAACTCGGAGTCGAACGCGCCGGTCGCCAACGCGGGCAACAACGCCCAGCCGGGCAAGCCGGTCACGATCGGCTTCTCGGCACCCGCCGCGGACCACGGCTGGATCGCGGCGATCACCAAGAACGCCAAGGCCCAGGCGCAGAAGTTCAGCGAGGTGAAGTTCAACGCGACCGAGGGCACCAACGACGTCAACCAGCAGATCTCCCAGGTGGAGACGCTGATCAACGCCAAGGTCGACGTCCTGGTGATCCTGCCGTTCGACGGCAAGGCGCTCACCGCGGTCGGCCAGCAGGCGATGGACGCCGGCATCCCGGTGATCAACCTCGACCGCGTCTTCGACACTCCGCTGGCGTACAGAACGTGGATCGGCGGCGACAACTACCGGATGGGCGTCAACGCGGGCAACTACATCGCCGCGGAGCTCAAGAAGAAGAACGTCGCCAACCCGATCATCGGCGAGGTCGCCGGGATCGACTCGCTGCCGCTGACCCAGGAACGCAGCAAGGGCTTCGCGGACGCGCTGGGCCGCGCGGGGTTCAAGGTCGGCCCGCGGGTGTCGGCGCAGTTCACGTCGGAGTCGGGAGAGCAGCAGACCGCGAACCTGCTGCAGGGCGCGCCCAAGCTGGACGCCCTCTGGAACCACGACGACGACCAGGGCATCGGCGTCAACGCCGCGATCGACACCGCGGGCCGCAAGGAGTTCATCATGGTCGGCGGCGCCGGCTCGAAGAACATGATGAACTTGATCAAGGCCGACAGCTCGCCGATCAAGGCGACGGTGCTCTACAGCCCGTCGATGGCCTCGACGGCGGTCGCGCTCGCCCGGCTGCTCGGGCAGCAGAAGGGGATCGGCGATCTGGCCGAGCACGACATCCCGGCCGAGATCACGACGTATTCGGCGGTCGTCACCAAGGAGAACGTCGACCAGTACCTCGACGTCGGCTTCGACTCCTGACGCGAACTTTCCAGCTGGACCAAAGGAGGGGTATGAGCCCGGGACGGGAAACCATCGGGATCGGCATGGTCGGCCACGCGTTCATGGGTGCGGTGCATTCGCACGCCTGGCGCAGCGTCCACCGGTTCTTCGATCCACCGCTGGTGCCGCGGCTCGCCGTGCTCGGCGGCCGGGACGAGGCCCGGGCCAAGGCCGCCGCGGAGAAGTTCGGCTGGGAGGACGTCGAGACCGACTGGCGGAAGCTCGTCGCCCGGGACGACGTCGGCCTGGTCGACGTCTGCACGCCGGGGGACAGCCACGCGGAGATCGCGATCGCCGCGCTGGACGCCGGCAAGCACGTGCTGTGCGAGAAGCCGCTGGCCAACTCGGTCGCGGAGGCCGAGGCGATGGCCGAGGCGGCGCGGCGGGCCCGGGACCGCGGGGTGCGGGCCATGGTCGCGTTCAACTACCGCCGGGTGCCCGCGCTCGCGCACGCCAGGAAACTCGTGGCGGGCGGGGCGCTCGGCGAGATCCGGCACGTGCGGTCGGTGTACCTGCAGGACTGGCTGTCCGACCCCGAGGCGCCGATGACCTGGCGGCTCCGCAAGGAGTCCGCCGGGTCGGGCGCGCTGGGCGACCTGGGGGCGCACATCGTCGACGCCGCGCAGTTCGTCACCGGTGACGTGATCACCGGCGTCTCGGCGCTGACGAACACCTTCGTGAAGCAACGGCCCTCCGAAACCGGCGGCACGGACGACGTGACGGTCGACGACACCGCGTTGTTCCTCGCCCGGCTGGCCGGGGGAGCGGTGGCGACCTTCGAGGCGACCCGGTTCGCGCTCGGCCGCAAGAACGCGATGCGGTTGGAGATCAACGGGTCGAAGGCGAGCCTGGCGTTCGACTTCGAGTCGATGAACGAACTGCAGTGGTACGAGGGCAGCGGGACCGAAGCCGGGTTCCGCCGCATCCTCGTCACCGAGCCGCAGCACCCGTACGTCGGCGCGTGGTGGCCGCCGGGGCACCTGCTCGGCTACGAGCACACGTTCACGCACGAGGTCGCCGACCTCCTGGACGCCATCGGCGCGGGCACCGACCCGGCGCCGAGCTTCGACGACGGCCTGCGCGTCCAGCGCGTGCTGGACGCCGTCGAGAAGAGCGCGGCCGCGCAGGCCGCCTGGACGCCGGTGGAGGAGGAGAAGTGAGCCGTCCGGTCACGTTGTTCACCGGCCAGTGGGCGGACCTGCCGTTCACCGAGGTCTGCAAGCTGGCCGCCGACTGGGGATACGACGGCCTGGAAATCGCTTGCTCGGGCGACCACTTCGAGGTGGACCGCGCACTGTCCGAAGAGGACTACGTGCCGGCGCGGCTGGCGTTGCTCGCCGAGCACGGGCTCAAGGTGTGGGCGATCTCGAACCACCTCGTCGGGCAGGCCGTCTGCGACGACCCGATCGACGCCCGGCACCGCGCGATCCTCCCGTCCCGCATCTGGGGCGACGGCGAACCCGAGGGCGTCCGGCAGCGGGCGGCGGCCGAAATGGCCGACACCGCGCGGGCGGCGGCCAAGCTCGGCGTCGACACGGTCATCGGCTTCACGGGATCGAAGATCTGGAAGTACGTGGCGATGTTTCCGCCGGTCACGCGCGATGACATCGATGACGGTTACGCGGACTTCGCCCGGCGCTGGAACCCGATCCTGGACGTCTTCGACGAGGTCGGTGTCCGGTTCGCGCACGAGGTTCACCCGTCGGAGATCGCGTACGACTACTGGACGACCAAGCGCGCGCTCGAAGCCGTCGGCCACCGGCCGGCGTTCGGGCTGAACTGGGACCCGTCGCACTTCGTCTGGCAGGACCTCGACCCGGTCGGGTTCATCCTCGACTTCGCCGACCGGATCTACCACGTCGACTGCAAGGACACGAGAAAGCGCTTCGACGGCCGCAACGGCCGGCTCGGCTCGCACCTGGCCTGGGCGGATCCCCGTCGCGGCTGGGACTTCGTGTCCGTCGGCCACGGCGACGTCCCGTGGGAGGACTGCTTCCGGGCGCTGAACTCGATCGGCTACACCGGCCCGATCTCGGTGGAGTGGGAAGACGCCGGGATGGACCGGCTCCGAGGCGCGGCGGAGGCGGTGAAGTACCTGCGCGAGCACCTGTTCGACCAGCCGTCGGCGGCTTTCGACGCGGCTTTCAGCAACCAGAAATGAGGGAGTTCCATGTGCGGTCCCCAAGCTGAGCAGCACTCCCGACGGACGTTCCTGAACGTGGCGACAGCCGCCCTCACGGTGGGGGCGGCGGCCATCGCGTTGCCTGGCACCGCGGGCGCCTCCCCGGCCCGCCGGCGCATCCCGCTCGACAAGATCAGCATCCAGCTCTACTCCCTGCGTTCCCTGCTCCAGAACGACCCCGAGGGCACGCTGTCGGCGCTGGCCGACATCGGCTACCGGAAGGTCGAGCTGGCCGGGACGTACGGCCGCAGCGCCACCGAGTTCCGCGCCATCCTCGACCGCAACCACATCAAGGCCTCCTCGACGCACGTCGGCATCGACGGCGACCTGAACCAGACGATCGCCGACGCGCAGGTCCTCGGCAACCGCTCCGTCGTCGTGCCGTACGCGAATTTCGGCACCATCGCGGAGTGGGAAGCCTTCGCGGGCCGCATGAACACCGCCGCGGTCGCCTTCAAGAAGGCCGGGCTGAAGCTCGGCTACCACAACCACGACCACGAGTTCGCCCCGATCGGCGGCGTGGTCCCGTACGACGTGCTCACCGCGAAGACGGACAAGCGGCTCGTGCACCTGGAGATCGACCTGTTCTGGGCGGTGAACGGGGGCGCGGACCCGGTCGAGCTGTTCCGCCGCAACTACCCGCGCGTGACGCAGTACCACGTCAAGGACCGGACCGCGGACGGGCAGATGGTCGACCCGGGCGCGGGGGTCATCAACTTCCCGCGCATCTTCGCCGCGTCCTGCCACACCATCGGCGAGTACATCGTCGAGCACGACCAGCCCGCCGACCCGCTGAACACCGCGAAGGTCGGCTTCGAATACCTCCGCACCGTGCGTTTCTGAGACCCCGGGGGAAAGTCGCATGCGAGTGTCACGTCGGTCGATGCTGGCCGGAACCGCCGCGGGCGTCCTCGCGCCCGCGGTCGGGGTGGCCGATTCGGCCTTCGCGGCGGGCTTGAACCGCCAGATCACCATCTACGCCGAAGCCCTGCCCGGCGGCCTCTACGGCTACGGGCTCGAACCGGGCAAGGCCACGATCCCGGGGCCGCTGCTGGAGATCTACGAGGGCGACACCCTCGAGATCGAACTGGTCAACCGGACCGACCAGCGGCTGTCGATCCACCCGCACGGCGTCAACTACGACACCGGATCCGACGGCGCCCCGCTCAACGCGTCGTTCAACAAGCCGTACGAGACGCGGACCTACACCTGGAAGACGCGGGCCCGGTACGACGCCGGCGGCGGGTTCTGGATGCCGGGCAACGCCGGCTACTGGCACTACCACGACCACGCCATGGGCACCGACCACGGCACCGCGGGCCTCGCGCGCGGGCTCTACGGCGGGCTGATCGTGCGCAAGCGCGGCGACCTGCTGCCGAGCAAGCAGTACACCGTCGTGTTCAACGAGATGATGATCAACCACAAGATGGCACCGGACACACCGATCCTCGAGGCGCGGCTCGGCGAGCGCGTCGAATGGGTGTGCGTCGGGTACGGCAGCCTGCCGCACACGTTCCACCTGCACGCCCACCGCTGGGCCGACACCCGCACCGGGATGCTCAGCGGAGCCGCTGACAACGCTGCCATCGTCGACAACAAGAACCTCGACCCCGGCAGCTCGTTCGGCTTCCAGGTGATCGCCGGCGAGGGCGTCGGGCCGGGCGCGTGGATGTACCACTGCCACGTCCAGACCCACTCCGACGGCGGGATGGTGGGCCTGTTCCTGGTCCGCAACGCCGACGGCAGCCTCCCCGAGGGAGCGCAGGAAGCGATCGACCGGTTCAAGCTGCATGACCACTCCGGGCACGACATGAACCCGGATGGACGGACGCACGCATGAGGACGGGAGCTATGAGAAAACGGTGGTTCGGAAGGCGCGGGGCGCTCGTGCTCGCCATCGGCTCGGTCCTGGCGGCCGGGGCCCCGCTGATCACGATGCCGGTGGCGCAGGCCGCGCCCGCCGCGGTGAACGTGCCCGTCAACGTGCTGGTCTTCCACGGCGCGGCGGCGGACCAGAAGGACCCCGTGCTGCGCGCGGCCGACGCGATCGCGAGGCTGGGCACGGACAACGGCATCACGGTGACGGCGTCCTCGGACCCGGCCGTGTTCAGCGCCGCCAACCTCGCGAAGTACCGCGGTGTCGTGTACCTGTCCGCGCAGGGCGTGACGCTCAGCCGTGACCAGGAAGGCGCGCTGCAGGCCTACATGAAGGCGGGTGGCGGTTTCCTCGGCATTTCCGACGCGGCCCGTGCGCAGGACTCGTCCCAGTGGTTCACCGGGTTGATCGGCGCACGGCCGGTCGGCGCGCGGCCCACGCCCGAGGCGGTCGCGGCGGTGACGGCGAGCGGGGAGAACCCGCCGAACGAGACCAAGGAGAAGCTGGCCGACAACAACGAGAACACGAAGTGGCTGACGTTCTCGCCGACCGGCTGGGCGGCCTACAAGATGGCGGCGCCGGTCGCGGTCAGCAGCTACTCGCTGGTGTCGGCGAACGACTTCGCGGGCCGGAACCCGAAGAACTGGACCCTGCAGGGCTCCGCCGACGGGACCACGTGGACCGACCTGGACACGCGGGCGAACGAGGTGTTCACCGATCCGTTCCAGACCCGGACCTTCACCTTCGCCAACACCACGGCGTACGCGAACTACCGGCTGAACATCACCGCGAACGCCGGTGACCCGATCATCCAGCTCGCGGACCTCAAGCTGTTCAAGGACACCTCGACCACCCCGCCGCCGCCCGAGCCCGAGCCGCAGCAGGCCGTCATCGACGTCCTCGACGCGCAGCACCCGGCCACCGCCGGGCTGCCGCAGAACTGGACGCGCACCGACCGCTGGCTCAACTGGGAGACCAACCCGGTCGGCACCGTCCACACCGTCGCGCAGGTCGAGGAGAAGGGCTACAAACCGGGGGTCGGCGCGAACGGCGCGTTCCACCCGATCTCCTGGTGCCGCGACTACGACGGCGGCCGCTCCTTCTACACCGGGATGGGCCGCACCGAAGGCTCCTACGGCGAAGACCAGTTCCGCAAGCACCTGCTCGGCGCCCTGCGCTGGACGACCGGCATGGTGCGCGGCGACTGCCAGGCCGGGATCGCCGCGAACTACAAGGTCGAGCGGCTGACCGGCAAGAACGCGGCCGGGCAGCTCGACCAGATCGGCGAGCCGCACGGGCTGACGATCGCCCCGGACGGCAAGGTGTTCTACATCGGCAAGGCGGCCTGCCCGACCGGCCCGGTCGTCAGCTGGGACGACCCGAACGTCGGCCTCGGCTGCGGCACGATCCACCAGTGGGACCCGGTCACCAAGAAGCCCAAGCTGCTCACGACGTTGCGCGTGATGGGCAACCGGGGCAGCGGTGACGAGCTGGTCAAGAACGAAGAGGGCCTGCTCGGGCTGACCCTGGACCCGAAGTTCGCCGAAAACGGCTACATGTACGCCTACTGGATGCCGCACGAGTCGATCGACCGCGACAAGCGGATCGGCAAGCGCACGGTCTCGCGGTTCACCTACAACCTGACCGCGCAGACCCTCGACCAGGCCACCCGCAAGGACCTGCTGTCCTGGGACGTGCAGATCCACAGCTGCTGCCACGCCGGCGGCGGCATGGCGTTCGACAAGGACGGCAACCTCTACATCGGGTCCGGGGACAACAACTCCTCGGGCGGCTCGAACGGCTACTCCGGAAACAACTGGACGCTCGACTACAAGGGCATCTCCTTCCAGGACGCGCGCCGCACGGCGGGCAACACGAACGACCTGGACGGCAAGATCCTGCGCATCCACCCGGAGGCGAACGGGACCTACACGATCCCGCCGGGCAACCTGTTCCCGAACGGTCCGGCGGACAAGACCCGCCCGGAGATCTACGTGATGGGCGTCCGCAACATCTCGCGGCTGCAGATCGACCCCGTGCACAACTGGATGACCGCGGGCTGGGTCGGTCCGGACGCGTCCTCGCCGAGCCCCGAACTGGGCCCGGCGAAGTACGAGACGGCGACCATCATCACCGAAGCGGGCAACCACGGCTGGCCGTACTGCATGGGCAACCGGCAGCCCTACCGCGACCGCAGCAGCACCAACGCGGCCGAGCTGACCGGCTGGTACGACTGCGACAACCCGGTCAACACCTCGCCGCGCAACACCGGGCTCGTCAACTTGCCGCCGATCAAGGACAACATGATCTGGTACTCGCCGGACGGCGGCGGCCCGGTCTTCCCGAAGCGGCCGGGCTCGTCCATCCCGACGTACGTCGCGGCGGACGCCACCTACACCCAGCCGTACCTGCGGGGCGGCGGCCAGGCGGTCATGTCCGGGCCGACGTACCACCGTTCGCTGGTCAACACGAACAGCGGCGTCGCGTGGCCGGCGTACTGGGACAACAAGTGGTTCATCGGCGACGAGTCCAACGCGCAGAACCGGGTCGCGGTGACCGTCGACCCGGCGGGCGTGCCGACGCACCAGCCGCCGGTGTTCGCCGAGACGTTCCGGCAGATCATCCCGGGCGGCGCGGGTGACACCCGGGTGCAGAGCTGGATGGACGCCAAGTTCGGGCCGGACGGCGCGCTGTACGTCCTGGACTACGGCAACGGGTTCTTCTCCCTGGACGCCAACCAGAAGCTGCTGAAGATCAGCTACACGGGTGGCGCGCCGACCCCGGCGCCGGCGGCCTCGTCGACGATGGTGCAGAACAAGGCGCTGACGGCGGCGTTCACCGGCTCGAAGTCCGGCGGCGTGTCCTACCGCTGGGAGTTCGGCGACGGCTCGGTGTCCACCCAGGCCGACCCGCGGCACACCTACCCGCGCACCGGCCTCTTCACCGCCAAGCTGACCGTGACCTACGCGAACGGCGAAGCGGTGACGACCCGGACCTCGGTGAACGTCGGCTGCGCGGTGGCCGACCCGAGCCCGGTGGTGACGTTGGGCGACAGCATCACGAAGGTGGTCAACCGCAACGCCGGTGGCGGCTGCACCGTCGACGACTTCATCGACGACGAAGGCGTGTGGACCACCCACGCGGCGTTCGTCAACCACGTCGAGCAGGCCACCGAGACGCTCTCCGACCTCGGCGTCATCAACGGCGACGAATCCGACGAGCTGAACGCGGCGGCCGAAGCGTCGCCGATCGGGAAGCCGGGCACGACGGGCTATGAGGCGTTGTTCGACGGCACCGCCGCGTCGCTGCGGGCCTGGGAGCAAGCACCTTCCGGGCAGTTCACGCTGCAACCCGACGGGTCGATCCGCTCGGCAGGCGGGCTGGGGATGCTCTGGTACGCCCAGCGGCAGTTCGCGAACTTCTCGGTGAAGGTGCAGTTCAAGGACATCGCCCCCGAGGGATACCGCGCCAACAGCGGCCTCTTCGTCCGGTTCCCGGATCCGCGGACACCGCTGGAGCAGCGGCCGCCGGGCAGCTGCGGGACGGTCGGCTCGGCGCGGACGTCGCAGGCGTGGGTGGCCATCTACTGCGGCCACGAAATCCAGATCTACGACGGCGACACCGGTGAGCCGCAGAAGACCGGGTCGGTCTACAACTTCGACCCGCGCCCGCTCGACCAGGCGGGCGCGCGGCCGAAGGGAACGTGGAACGAGTACGAGATCAAGGTCGTCGGGCAGCACTACACGATGATCCGCAACGGCGTGGTGATCAACGAGTTCGACAACACGCCGGGCCAGCAGTCGTCGCGCGCGGGTGACCCGCCGACCGACCTGCGGCAGTTCGTCAGCGGGTTCATCGGGCTGCAGAACCACAGCGACAACGACCTGATCGAGTTCCGCAACATCCGGGTGCGGCAGCTGTAGCGCGATGGGGGCCGGGCGTGCCCGGCCCCCATCCCTCTCTTCAGGAAGGGTTCCCCGCGATGTCCCCACGACCGATAGCCGTGCTGCTGACGGCTCTGCTGGCGGTGCTCGGGCTGGCCACTCCGGCGGCGGCGCTGGCGGCGCCGGTCCAGACGCTGACCTGGACCGGGAACAACAGCACCACCGAATACGGGTCCGCGCCGAGCGGCGCCCTGCCCGGCGAGACCACCATCGTCTTCGAGAACAGCGAAGCCACCGGCAACACGACGGGGATGTCGCACACCCTGACGTTCGACACCTCGACGCCGGGCTACAACCACGACGTCTCGCTCAACATCCTGGCCAACCCGTTCGACCCGCAGAACGGGCGGCACGAAGCCGTCGTCACGCTGACCCCGGGCAAGTACCGGTACTTCTGCACGATCCCCGGCCACACGGCGATGGTGGGGGAGTTCGTCGTCTCCGACGGCGGTGGCGACACCACCGCACCTGTGGTGACCGCGTCCGTGGCCGGGAATCGCGATTCGTCGGGCAACTACATCGAGTCGGCCACGGTTTCGCTTTCGGCCACCGACGCGGGTTCCGGCGTGGCCTCGGTCGAGTACCAGCTCGACGGCGGCACCTGGACCACCTATTCGGCGCCGGTGGTGGTGAGCGCGGTGGGCATGCACATGCTGCACTACCGGGCGACCGACGTCGCCGGGAACACGTCCCCGGAAGGGATGGAACACTTCACGATCGTCGAGGGGCAGGGTGACACGACGCCGCCCACGGTGACCGCTTCGCTCTCCGGAGACCGGGACTCGGCGGGCAACTACCTCGACGTCGCCACGGTTTCCCTGACGGCGACCGATGCCGACTCCCCGGTCGCTTCGGTGGAATACCAGCTCGACGGCGGCGCGTGGACGCCGTACTCGGCGCCGGTCGCGGTGACCGGGGCGGGCGCGCACATGGTCCACTTCCGGGCGACCGATGCCGCCGGCAACACCTCACCGGAGGGCATGTCGAGCTTCACCGTGGTCAAGCGCGACACGACGGCACCGACCGTCTCGGCTTCGGTGGCCGGGACCCAGGACGCGGACGGAAACTACATCGGCAAAGCTGTCGTGACCGTGACGGCGTCGGACACCGGGTCCGGCGTCGCCGCGATCGAGTACAAAGTAGACAGTGGAACGTGGTCGCCGTATTCCGCGCCGGTCCAGGTTTCTTCGGCCGGGGCGCACACGGTCGCTTACCGCGCCCGGGACGTCGCCGGGAACGCGTCTGCCGAGGGCAGCGTGGCGTTCACCGTGGTCGCGGGCGGGGACACGACGGCGCCGGTGGTCTCCATGCAGGTGACCGGCGACCAGGACGGCAACTGGGACTTCGTCGGCAAGGCGACCGTGACGCTGGCCGCCGTCGACCCGGAGTCCGGCGTGGCCTCCATCGAGTACGAAGTGGACAGTGGCGGGTGGACGCGGTACACCGCGCCGGTGGTGCTCACCGCGCTGGGCGAGCACACGGTGCGGGCACGGGCCACGGACGTCGCCGGGAACGTCTCGGCGGAGGCGCCGGGGACGTTCACGGTGGTCGCGGCCCCGCCGCCGCCGGACGCCTGCCCGGTCTCGGACACCCGCGAGACCGTGGTGATCGGCGAGATCGACAGCCAGGTCGTGAACGTCGACACCGGCAACGGCTGCACGATCAGCGACGTCATCGACGCGAACGCGGAGTACGCGTCGCACGACCGGTTCGTCAAGCACGTGAAGGCGGTGACCCAGGAGCTGGTCGGCAACGGGGTGCTGTCGTCGGGCGACCGCAACCGCATCGTGACGGCGGCGATCGAGTCGGACATCGGCGGCGCGCCCACCGCCGGCGCCCGGGCGGGTGACGTCAGGAAGCTGCTGTAGCCGCCTGCACCTCACGAAGAGCGTCTCGTGCGGCCTCGCCGAAGGTGATTTCTTCGGCGGGGTCGCACCAGCGTTCGTAGGCGAGCGTCATGACGAGTGCGCCGAGCTGGGCGGCCACCCGCGAGGCCGGGTCGGGCACCCCGCGGCGCTCGAGGGCGTCGGCCATCGCCGCGGTGAGCACGAGCCCCTTCAGCGCTTCGCGCTCCCGCAGTTCGGTATTGGCGGCGATCACCGCCCGGCGCCGGGCGGTGAAGTCGCGACGCTCGGGCGTGAAGGCCTCCCGCCCGACGGCGTCCAAGGCGTGGGCGACGGCTTCGAGCGGGGTGGCGGTGTCCGGGGCGTCGGCGATGCCGCCGGCGAGGAGGCCGGCCATCGCGTCGCTGCCGAAGAGGACCTCGCGCTTGTCCGGGAAGTGCCGGAAGAAGGTGCTCTTCGTCAGCCCGGCGCGTTCGGCGATCTCGATCACGGTGGTGTTTTCGTAGCCGCGTTCCTCGAACAGGTCGAGCGCGGCGACGACGAGCCGCTCCGGGGCGTGGGGCTGCCAGCGGGCCATGAACCGAGTGTACGGGACTTGGTCCCGTCATCTCGTGTACGGTGATGGGACCAAGTCTCATCACTCGGAGGTGGCTCATGAGCCGTGCGGTGGTTTACGAAGAGTTCGGCGGTCCCGAAGTCCTGGAAGTGCGTGAGGTGCCGGAGCCGCACGCGGGACCGGGCGAGATCCGCGTCCGCGTGGCGGCGGCCGGCCTGAACCCGATGGACTGGGGCCTGGCGGCGCGCCCGGAGCTGGCGGCGCAGTTCGGCGTGACGGTGCCCTCGGGGTTCGGCTACGACCTGGCGGGGGTGATCGACGAGGTCGGCCCCGGCGCGACGGGCTTTTCGGTGGGCCAGCGGGTGTTCGGCGGCGTGATGGCCGCGGCGGCGGCCGACTTCGCGGTGGTGCCGACACCCACCGAGACGCTCTGGCCGACGCCCGAGGGGGTTTCCGACGTCGTGGCGGCCACGCTGCCGGTGGCGGGCATGACCGCGGCAGCGGCGTTGTCGGCGATCGGCGTGGGGCCGGAAGACACGGTCCTGATCGGCGGCGCGGCGGGCGGAGTGGGGGTGTTCGCGGTCCAGCTGGCGCGCGTGGCGGGCGCCCGGGTGATCGGAACGGCTTCTCCGGGCACGTTCGAGTTCCTGCGTGAGCTGGGCGCGGAGCCGGTGGCGTACGGCCCGGGGCTGGCCGACCGGGTCCGGTCGTTCGCGCCGACCGCGGCGACGGACTTGTTCGGCACGGAGACGGCCTCGGCGGCGCTGTCGCTCGGCATTCCGCCGGAGCGGATCTCGACGATCGCGGCGGGGCCCAACCCACCGGGCGGAGTCCGCGCGACGGGCGGCATCGACGCGGGGCCGGCCGAGCTGAAGCGGATCACGGACGCGATCCTGTCAGGGGAGCTGACGGTCCCGATCGCGGCGACGTTCCCGCTCGAGCGGGTGCGCGAGGCGGTGGAGCTGCAGGCGGGCCGCCACGTCCACGGCAAGGTGGTGCTGACGTTGTGAGGGCGCGGCCGGCCGCGGTCAGCGTGGACGAGAAGGCGACCGAAGCAGACCGCGGCGGCCGGATGCGAGCCGGCCGCTGCAAGGACTCACGAGTACGTCCAATGGCCGAGCCACGACTCGCGCCAAGCCACCGTCAACTCGCTCACCCCGTCCACACCGGACCGATCCACCTGCGCCTTCCAAGCCTCCTCCAGCGACGCGCACAGCTTGGACGCCGGCAGCTCGACCCCGCCCGCCGTGAACTGCTTCAACACCGACTTCGGCACCGCCAGCTTCGCCTTGCCCCGGACCACCGACTGCTCCGTCGCGCGGCAGATCAAGTACTCGACCGTCGCCAGCTCGTCCGCCGACGCCACCTGGGCCAACGCCCGGTACAGGCACTCCAGCGGCGCCGCCAGACCCCGGTGCTGGCGGGCGATCTCCCACGACACCCACACCGCCATGCTCTCCGGCATCTGGAAGGGGCGGTACGGCAGCGCCGGGCCCGCGAACGTCTGGTAGTCCGCCGTCGGGTCGGCGAACGGCCCGCTCGTCTCCTCCGGGTCCGGGGGCAGGCCGAGGCGCTTGAACAGCTCGCGCAGCAGCTTCTGCGGCCGGGCCGGGGTCGTGGATTCGCCCAGCAGCTTCGTCAGGATGCGGTTGAGCCGATCGGCCGCCACGCCCTGGACCGACAGCTGCAGGTGGACGAACGCCACGTCCGACAGCGTCGTGCCCGCGCAGCCCACCACCCCCACCTGCGGGTAGCGCTGGAGGAACGACACGATCGCGTGCGTCGAGCCGATCCGCGCCGGGCCGACGAACGTCACCGGCAGGCACGTGCCGATCCGCTGGCGGGACCGGAGGTCGCCCTTGTACAGCGGGGAAAACTCGCCGTCGGCGTGGTAGACCTCGAACCAGTTGCCCTGCCGGTGCCCCGGCCGCGTGTCGGCGAGCCAGAAGCTGTACCCGTGCTTCTCGCACAGCTCGCGGAACCGGTCGGCCAGCTCGAACCGGGCGGCCGCGGACACGTCCCGCAGCGCGATCGCGAACCGGACCGCGAGCGACGAGCAGGGCGGCGCCACCTCCTTGCGGGTCCGCAGGTCGTGGTTGCGGGTCTTCACGATCGTCGGCAGCTGGGCCGGGCACTGCAGCGACAGCAGCGGCGCGTCGATCAGCGCCGACGCCGCGTCCGAGATCTCCCGCACCAGGTCGCGGACCGCGAGGCCGTGCCACTCGCACACCTCGCGCGCGCCCGGGTCGATCGCGATCAGGCCCTCGAAGGTCTGCGCGGACTCGTAGATGAACGTCGGGTTGGGCGAGGTCGTCTGGTGGAAGACCCAGCCGCCCGAGTTCTCCTCCGGGCGTTCCGCCGGCTGCCTGCCGTCGCTGTGCTCGACGGCTTCGGTGCCGTCCAGGGGTTTCCGGGTGCGGGTGCCGATCACGACGCCGGCGCCGTTCGTGGCCGAGCACAGCGTCTCGAGGAACACCGCGCTGTCGGCGTCCGCGGACACGAGGTCGCGCAGGTAGCCGTTGCGGGCCAGCGCGTGGTGCACCTCGAAGTCCACTTTGGTCACCGGCTGGCGCGCGATCTCGAACCCGGCCCGCGCGAGGTCGGCCACGTTCCGCACGGAAACGCGCTGGCTGCGCACCTTCACCACCCCCCGGACGAGTCGAACCGGACGTCGGCTTCCAGCGGCTTGCGCCGGTCCCACGCCCCGGTGCCGGCCCAGCGCGGCGCCCCGATGCGCGACAGCGGGATCGCCGACTCGCGCCACGACGCCTGGCCGAACAGCACCAGCGCGGCGAGCACCGGCAGCGCCACCGCGACGGTCAGCGTGGTCTGCACGACTTCGCCGCGGCTCTGCGTCGCGACGGCCGCGGCGAACGCGGCGACGGCCGCGATGCTCAGCTGGACGAGCGCCTGCGGCAACGTCCCGAGGTAACCGAGCACGGTCCGGCGCGGCGGCAGCGACAGGCGGCTGTAGAGGAAACCCGGCAACAGCAGCAGCATCGTGATCACGGACTGGCCGTCACCGATGTGGCCGAGCGCGTCGGTGGCGGCCCGGCCGTACGGCCACGGGCTGCCCACGAGCATCCACCCGAGCACGAACGACACCGCCGCGACGGCCAGCGCGTAGAACGTCACGTTGAGCGGGCCGGACTTCGTGGAGTCCTTGAGCACGAGCGTCGCGCGCACCCGGACGTGGTCGCCGCGCGGGTCGCGGCCGCCCGAGCGGCGCCAGTACGCGCGCGCCTCGTTGTCGGCGATGCCGGTGACCAGCACGAGGTCCTGCCCGAACTCCCGGTCGGTCAGCTCGCGCGCGGCCTCGCGCAGGTTCGCGGCGGTGAACTCCGGGTGCCGGCGCAGCGAGTTGTCCAGCTCGTTCGTGTCGATGCGGACGGCCTCGCCCGTCGTGGCCGCGGCGGCGAGCCGGTGGCAGGCGGGCAGGCTGCGCGGGGACAGCTCGACGCCGGACTGGCCGGCCTCCCACTTGCGGCGGCGCAGCAGGTCGGCGAGCCGGCGCAGCACGGTCTGCGCCTGCAGCTCGAGGATCTTGTGCCGGGCGCCGTCGGCTTCCTGCAGCGGGGCGGCGTCCTGCCGTTCGGCCAGCGAAACCAGGTCCTCGGCCAAGCCGTCGACCTGGTGCTGGTCGGCGTCCGTGGACAGGTACATCCGCGAGATCTCGGCCTCCGGCGCGGTGCCGGCCACCAGGTGGTAGGACTTCAGCGTCGCCGGGATCATGGTCTCGTAGCTGACGACGTACCCGCGGCGGCTGGAAGCGAGCCGCCGCCACTGCTCCTGCGCGGCGGGCCGCCGCGCGTCGACGTGCAGCGGGGTTTCGTAGCTGAGCCGGTGTTCCTCGACCGAGTCGTCGAGCGCGACCACCAGCATGTAGTCCCGGACGGCGACGTTGAGCAGGTACGCGTATTCGACGAGCAGTTCGGAACAGCCCGCGAGGATGTCCAGCGCCAGTTCCCGGCATTGGCGCCCGTACCCGGGGACCGTGCCGCCGGTCGGAGCCAGGGTGAAGTGCTCTTCCGGGTGGTTCCGTTCGGTGAGCAGCGTCAGCAGTGCCTGCTGGATGAGCCAGCGGGGTTCGTGCACCTGGAACAGGAAGGTGTTCAGCTCGTGCTTGGCGGTCTGCGCGTTCTCGTCGCTGGCGAGGATCCCGCGCAGCAGCCGGTAGAGCCCGGCGGCGACCAGCCGGGACGCCTCGTGCTGCGTCAGCCGCGGCAGCTTCTGGCCGGAGGAGTCGAAGACGTCGACGGGGGAGACGTCCCGGCGCGGCAGCCGGGCGAGCGGCACCCAGAGGGACCGCTGCCGCGCGGGTCTGGAGGCGGCGCGCTCGCCGTGTTCCCGGCCGATGAGGTCCTGCAGCTGCGCGGTCGCCTGCCGCTGGCCTTCGTCGAGCAGCTTGAGGCTGACGTCGACCTCGGTGCTGCGCCGGGCGGTCCCGTGCTCGACGACGGTGAGCCGCTCGGTGAGCCGGCGCACGTGGTTGAGCCGCAACGAGGTGTCGAGCAGGGCCAGCCCGACGGCGGCCCCCTGCCGCGACAGGCGGGGCGGAGCGCCGGGAATGGGAATGGTCTCGATGGCGTGCCGGAGACTGTCGATGCCGTCCACTCCTGTGAGAGTAGGAGGTACCGGTGCCCGATACGAGCAAACGCGGAATTCCCTACCGGGCTGCCGCTTCGACGAGGCCGGCGGTCGCGTCCCACAGGCGGCGGGCCAGCGCCGCGTCGAGGCCGGCCTTGCCCGCCCGGCGCAGGGCCGGGCCGCCGCGCAGGCCGCCCGGCCCGTCCGGCCCGACGTAGGCGTTGCCGGGGACGTCCGCCGTGGCGGCGTAGAGCACCGAGAGCGCGCCCTGTTCCGGTGAGTTGGTCAGGAACTTGAAGCGGTTGACGACGTTCGACCGCGAATGGGCGGCCAGCGCGGTGCGCGCGATCCCCGGGCTGGCCAGCACCGAGCGGACCGGGCTGCCCGCCGCGTCCAGCCGGCGCTGCAGTTCCAGGGAGAACAGGACCACCGCCAGCTTCGACGCCTGGTAGGCGGCCATCCCGTGGTAGTCGCGGGTCCGCCAGTCCAGGTCGTCGAGGACGAGCTCGCCCTGCCGGTGCAGCTGGCTGGTGACGTGCACGACCCGGTCGGTGACGTGCCCCAGCAGCAGGTTCGTCAGCAGGAACGGGCCGGTGTGGTTGGTGGTGGTCTGCCGGTCGAGCCCGTCGGCCGTCCGCGCGGCCGGGACGTCCATCACGCCGGCGTTGTTGACCAGGACGTCGAGCGGGCCGGACCACGCGTCCGCGAACGCCCGCACCGACGTCAGGTCCGCCACGTCCAGCGGCCGGACGTCGAAGGTGCCGGGCAGCCCGGCGACCGCGGCACCGGCCTTGCCGACGTCCCGCACTCCCAGCACGACCCGGGCGCCGGCGCGGGCGAGCTCCCGCGCCGTGATCAGTCCCAGGCCGCGGCCCGCGCCGGTGACCACCACCGTCCGTCCGGTCAGGTCCGGCAGGTCGGCCGTCGTCCACTTGGTCATTTCCGCTCCTCGACTCGAAGTCCGATCGCTTCCCCAGTGAACGCGGCGGCCGCGAGGGGAGGAAGGACGCGCTCAGCCACTGACTCGCAGACCGTGGCTGAACCCGGTCGGTTCGTCGACGATGGTGACCATGAGCTTCGACCTCGCCTCGCTGGGCGCGTTCCTGCGCACCCGGCGCGCGGCGCTGCAACCGGAGGACGTCGGGCTGCGACGCGGGCAGCGCCGGCGCGCTCCGGGCCTGCGGCGCGAGGAGGTGGCGGAGCTGTGCGCCATGTCCGCCGACTACTTCGCCCGGCTCGAACGCGGCACCGGACCGCAGCCGTCCGAGCCGATGGTCGCGGCCATCGCCCGCGGCCTGCGGCTGACGCCCGACGAGCGCGACCACCTGTTCCTGCTCGCCGGCTACCGCACCGCCCGGCGCGACCTGCGGGCCCGGCACGTCAGTCCCGGGCTGATGCGGATCATGGACGGCCTGACGGGCACCACCGCCCAGGTGATGGGCCCGCTCGGCGAGACGCTGCTGCAGACGCCGTCCGCGGTGGCGTTGCTCGGCGACGAGACCCGCTACACCGGCAACGCCCGCAGCGCGGCCTACCGCTGGTTCACCGATCCCGCCGCCCGCGAGCGGTACGACCCCGCGGAGCACGACAAGAACGGCCGGATCACCGTCGCGCAGCTGCGCGGGGCGGTCACCCGCGACGGACCGGGTTCGGCGGCGGCGGAGCTGGCCGACGTCCTGCGGCGCACCAGCGACGAGTTCGCCCGGCTGTGGGACCGTCACGAAGTGGGCTTGCGGTGGAGCGAAACCAAGAGGTTCGCGCACCCCCAGGTCGGCCGGCTAGACCTCTACTGCCAGCTGCTGCTGGAGCCGGACCAGGGCCAGTCGCTGCTCGTCTTCACCGCGACGCCGGGGACGGAAAGCCACGAAAAGCTCGCCCTGCTCACGGTGCTCGGCACGGAGAGCTTCGCCGCGGAGTGAGCCGTTCGTCCCGGCGCCGGGGACGAACGGCCACAGCCGCGCGCTTGTCCGCGGCCTACCGTCGGGACCGCGCCCCAACGCCGCTAGGGGCAGCCGGTAGCGGTGGGCGAAGTTTGGCCGCGCCACTTGTTGTTGAGGCCGCGCACCGTGATCACCGCGGGCTTGTACGGCAGGTCGTAGCCGGTCAGGCCGGTCGCGGTCGTGGTTGTGAGCACCTGGCCTCTGCCACCGGTGGAATCGGTCGCGTAAACCTCGTAGCTCAGCGCGCCGGTGACCGCGGCCCAGCCGATGTTCACCGACTTGTTGTTGCCATTGCACTTCGCCGGCGTGACCGAGAAGGAAGCCGGCACGGCGAGCTGCAGAGCCTTGGCGCCCGCGCTCCCGGTTCCGTCCTTTAGCCAGGCGGCCTCGGCCCGCGCGTCGCCGACCGCGACCGATCCGCCGATCGCCAGCGCCCACGCCGCCGCCACGAGGCCCGTGGCGAACACGATGCGGCTCATGCGCTCGCCACCGTCACGACGACCGGGATCGAGAACGCCGCGCCCTGGCAGCCGTCGTCCACAGTGGACGCCATGGCGACAGCGTCCGGCAGGGTGAGCGTCGCGCTGCCACCCGCCGCGATGGGCGTGCCCGGTGTCTGGTCCTTGACCCATGAGACGCCGGTCTGCGTACAGGTGCCGATACCGCTGGAACCGGTCGGCGCACCGGTCCCGGCGGCCACGTGCGTGACCGTCACCGGGTAGGAATTCGGGTTGGTCACCAGGAGCTTCGCGGTGCCCGTGCCGCCGGGGTAGAGCAGGCCGGTCGTGATCGCCGACGCGTCCACCGCGCCGGTCGTCGGGGCGCTCGCCGTGCCGGCCTTCGCCGTGGCCGAGCCCGAGCCGGAACTCGTCCAGGCCGCGACGGCGATCCCGCCGCCCAGCGTCGCGCCGACCACCGCGGTGACGACGACCGCGCGGCGCAGGGTGGGGCTGTTCATGGCTTGACCGCCGTTCCTGTGTACGTCAGGGGAAAGGTGAGGCCGCGGCACGCGTCGGGCGCGCCGGCGACCAGGTGGGTGGTGAGCGCGACGTCGGCGGTGCCGTTGCCGGCGACCTTGACCGGCGCGGCGAGCGCGTCGACCCGCACCGCCGACGCCGGGCAGGCCGGCACGGGCCGCCCGCCGCCGTCGACGGGCCTGCCGACCGTCGTGGTGACGGTCTGCACGAGGATCGGGAAGTTTTCGCCGTTCCCGAGCCGGATCCACCGCGTCCCGGTGGCGCCGGGGACGAGCGCGGTGGCCCGGCCGGGCACGTCGGTGATCGCGAACTGCTTGATGCCGTTGCCGTTCGCGGCCGGCGCCGGTGCCGACGGGCCTACCACGAGCCACGTGCACACCACCAGCGCGCCGGCCGGAAGGGCGAAGCGCCACCTGGACATCGGCGCGCGATCAGGCGTTCGACGAGAGGGTGGCGGTCAGCGGCAGCGTGAAGGTCGCGCCCTGGCACGCGTCGGTGGCCGAGCCGCTCATCGTGGCGGTGAGGGTGTAGACCGAGCTGCCGTGCGCGGCGATGGTGCCGCTCGGGCTGGTGGCTGCGGCACTCGTCACGGTGCCCGCCGCGCAGCCCCCGGCGGTCGCGGTGGAGGAGCCGGCGCTGATGCTGTTCACCACGACCGGGTAGTCGTTCGGGTTGTCGATCTTCACGGTGAACGTCTTGACCGCGCCCGGGTAGAGCGGCGTGCCGGTCGTGTCGGAACCGATCACCGAGTTGACCGCAGTGGTCGAGGTGACGGAGCCGGAGCCCGCGCCGGTGCTGGTCCAGGCCGCGTAGGCGACGCCGGCCACGACGACGGCGCCGGCGGCGCCCAGGACGACCGCGGACCGCTTGCTGATCTTGCGCATGAGAAGGCTCCTTGGCTGTTACGGGAGGACGCCGGGGCGGGGAGCACCGGCTGGTCCGAAGCGGACCGTCACGAAGAGTGTGCGGAATCCGAGACGTTCGTCACTCCGGGCGACCGGCCTGAGTGGTCCCCGGGCGACCGGCCTGATCAAAGGGGACCGATGTCACTTGCCCGTGCGACGAGGCCGTGTTACGCGCGCGGGCGATCGATCTCCTGCGGCGGTGCTACGCGTCGCCGTGATCCGATGCGGCGTTGTGACCAGGGGGCGGGGGGCGGGCTTTCGCGCGTCCGGCCGATGACTCATGATGGCTCGGAACCAATGCGGTGGGGCAGACCGCGAAGGATGCGTGTGGAGCTGGAGTCGGTCCCTTGCCGCGCGGCGGGGGACGCCGATCTGCCGTCGGCCCTGGAGCGGGCGCGGCGGGGTGACGAGGACGCTTTCCGGGTGCTGTACCGGGCGGTGCAGCCCGGGCTGTGCCGGTACCTGCGGGTGCTGGTGGGCCAGGACGCCGAGGACGTCGCCTCGGAAGCGTGGTTGCAGATCACCCGCGACCTGACGTCGTTCCGGGGCGACCTGGCCGGCTTCCGGGCGTGGACCGCCACGATCGGGCGGCACCGGGCGCTGGACCACCTGCGTCACCGGCGGCGTCGCCCGGTCGCCGACGCGCCGGCCGAGTGGTTCCCCGAACGCGCCGCGCCCGACGACACCGCGAGCGCGGCGATCGAGGCGACGACCACCGACGCGGCCTTGGCGCTGATCGCGACGCTGCCGCGTGACCAGGCCGAAGCCGTGGTGCTGCGGGCCGTCGTCGGCCTCGACGCCAAGGCCGCCGCGGCGGTGCTCGGGAAGCGCCCCGGGGCCGTGCGCACCGCCGCCTACCGGGGACTTCGCACGCTCGCCGACCGGCTCGGCGGTCAGGTGTGACACTTTCGGGCCGCCCGGCGCTGAGGGAGGTGTGATGAGCAAGCACGAAGGGCGCCGGCTCGACCGGCACACCGCGGAGCAGCTGCTGCGGGGTGCGCCGGCCGACACCTCGGACGCGCTGGCCGGCCTGCTCGCCGCCGCGGCCGCCCCACCGCGCGACGGCGAGCTGGGTGGGGAGCCCGCGGCCGTGACGGCGTTCCTCGAGTCGGTTCGTCACGACCGAGCCCCTCGACCACGGAGCCCCTCGATGAGCAAGAGCAGGCTGCGCGCGGTGAAGGTCGCGGCCGTCGCGGCGGCGGTGTTCGCCGTCGGCGGCGTCGCCGCGGCCGCCACCGGCGTGCTGCCGTTGCCGGGCGGCGGCGGTACCCCCGCCCCCGCGGCGTCCGAGCACGGCCGGCCGCCGGCCGGCTCGTCGGCCGCGGCCACCTCGGCGCGCCCGAGCGAGGGGACCCGGACGGCCGGCCCGGCGACGCCATCCCCGTCGCTGACCGGCCTGTGCCACGCCTACGTTGCCGGCGGCAAGGCCGAGCACGGCAAGGCGCTGGACAGCCCCGCGTTCACGGCGCTGATCACGGCGGCGGGGGACCGGACCAAGGTCGACGGCTACTGCGCGGCCCTCCTGGACGACGAATCTTCGGGCCGGGGGCACGCCACCGGCCCGGGCAATGCGGACAACGGCAAGGACCACCCGGCCGCCACACACCCGAACGGCCCGCCGGGCACGCACCCGAACGGCCCCCCACCCGGCCGGCCCGGCCACTGACCCGGCCGGACCACGGACCAGCGGCGATCCCACCACCCCCATTCCGGGATCGCCGCGCCCGGACGGGCGGCGGCCGACCACCCCCAATGTTTCCGGTCGCCGCCCGTTCAAGAACGGGTGAAGTCGCGCTCGGCCGGCTCCGCGCGCCGGGCCCGGGGTAGCGCATCGGCGTCGCGCCGCATGCCTTGCGGCCGCGCGGGGTTTTGGGCGGTGGGCGTGGTTGCGGTCGTGGTGGGTGTGCGTGGTGTGGAGGTCTGGTTGCCGGGTGGGCGGCGGGTGCGGGTTTTGGGCGGTGGGCGTGGTTGCCGTCGTGGTGGGTGTGCGCGGTGTGGAGGCCTGCTTGCCGGGTGGGCAGCGCGTGCGCAGCCGCGGCGGGCGCGGGAGATTTTCGGGCGGTCGGCATGGCTTGCCGTCGCGGAGGATGTGCGCGGTCGGGGACCTGCTCGCCGGGTAGGCAGCGCCTGCCGTCGTGGCCGATGTTCGGGATCCGCGGTCTCGCTGGTCGCCGGCCGGCGTATGCGCAGCTGCGGCCGGACCACGCGACCGCTGCGGCCCGCCCCCTCTTTGGCCCACCGCCAAGAGGGACCGTCCGCGCAAGGTGCCGAAAGACCCGCCCGCCCAGGGAATCCGGCCGAGGCGCCGAACGTCCGGTCCGGGGTTTCCTGGTCCGGCGACGAGTGGTGGGTGGGCGCGACCCCTTGGCCGGCCGCGCCCACCCACCCTCCCACCCGGAGATCCGTGAGGTGGCCCATGCCCCGGCGCTCGAACGGCTCGGCGCCCACCTCACCGGGGAGTCGTCCCTGCTCGTCACGACGCCCGCCGACAGCCGCCGCCACAGCGTGCTGGCCGGCGCGGCCCTCCACGCGACCCGGCGGTCCGCGGCTTCGCCTCCGAACGCGTCCCGCTGCCCCTCCTGACCCCCGCCGAGCGGGCCCGCCAGGCCGGCGTGCTGCCCGGCGTACCGCAGGGACTGCTGCTGATCGGCCTCGCCGAACCGAACCGGCGGACGACGCCGTCCACTGTGGACATAGGTGGTGCCGGCGGAAAGTGAGGACCTAGGTCCCGCCAGACCGGCGACCGTCGCCGCGCGGGACCGTCGCCGGTGATGCTGGGGTGGTCCGCCCTTCGGAAACCGGAGCCCGCGATGAACCGACCGCTGCCCGACGTGTTCGACCAGGCCCTCGCCTCCGCCGTGCGCGCGCCGTCGCCGCACAACACCCAGCCCTGGCGGTTCGTGCTCGGGCGCGATCGGGCCGAAGTGCGGCTGGACCGCGCGCGGGTGCTCACCGTCGCCGACCCGCACGGGCGGGAGGCCCGGCTCGCCTGCGGCGCGGCCGCCTTCAACCTGCAGATCTGCCTGCGCGCCAACGGGCTCGCCGCGGTCGTGCGGCTGCTGCCGGACCCGGCCGAGCCCGATCTGGTCGCGGTGATCCGGCTCGACGGCAACGAAAAGGCGACCGCCGTCGAACGCAAGCTCGCCGAAGCCGTGTTCCGCCGGCACACCAACCGCCGTCCGCTGCTGGACAAGGAGGTGCCGCCCGCGGTGCGGGCGGCCCTCGAGTCGGCGGCGCTGAGCGAAGGCGGCCAGGTCGAATACCTCGACGCCACCGGCTGCTACACGCCGGTCGCGTCGCTGGTCCGGCAAGCCGAAGCGCTGCAAGCGGACGACCACGCCTTCAAGGCGGAAACCGCGTTCTGGACCCACCGCGCGGCCGGCAGCCCCGACGGCGTGCCCGAGACCGCCTCCGGGCCGCCGCCGGACGCTCCCGGCGTCGTGTCGATGCGGGCGTCGCACGAGAACCCCCGCCTGCCCGAGCGCGCGTACGAGCGGGAACCGCTGCTGGGCGTGGTGCTGACCCGGGACCGGGGGCCGCACGCGGAGGTCCGCGCCGGGATGGCGATGCAGCGCGTGCTGCTCACCGCGACCGCCGAGGGCCTGGCGACGTCGTTCCTGTCGCAGCCGTTCGAAACCCCGCGCACGCGCGAGTCGCTCGACCGGCTCTTCGCCGGGCTCGGGCAGCCGCACACGTTGCTGCGCATCGGTTACGGCTACCCGGCACGGCCGACCGCCCGCCGGTCGGTCGAGGACGTGCTCACCCGCCGGGACGACCCGGTGCCGGGCAGGCCGCGGTGATCGGTGCGATGCTGGGGTATGCCCGATCAGCCGGCCCCGCGGCGTGAACTGGAGCGCGTCCGCGACGGCGGCGGCCCCGGCGCGGACCACGCCCGCACGGCGTTGACGGCGACCTCCCCACCCGACCGGCTCCGGGCCGCGATCCTGGCCCTGGCGTCGGCACGGGGACCGGAGAGCAGCACGTGCCCGTCGGACGCGGCGAGGGCGATCGCCGACGACTGGCGGCCCCTGCTCCCCGAAGCCCGCGAGCTCGCCCGCGAACTGGCGAAGACCGGCGAGGTCCAGCTCACCCAGCACGGCCGCCCGCTCGACCCCGGCGGCGCCTGGACGGGCCCGATCCGGATCCGGGTTTCCCGCGCCTGACGTACGATCGGTCCCGTGATCGAGCTGCTGCTGGGAACGCTCGACCTGGCCAAGGTGCGGTTCGCGCGGTCGCCGATGGAGGAGCTGCGCAACAGCGTCTACGTCCTGGCCGGCCGCCGCGGCGCGGACCTCCACCGGCCGTGGATCACCATGGCCCGCTCCCGGCTGGCCGACCTGGACCTCACCCCGCTCTTCACCCTGCTGTCCCTCGACCACGGTTTCCCCGGCTTCCTCAACCCGCTGACCGAACCCGGCGAAACCTTCGCCGACCAGCTCGACCGCGTGCGCGCCACCGACGACGCAGGGGTCCGGTGCTACTTCGACGAAGGCTGGGCGCCCGGCGAGATCCCGGCGGTCCTGCGCCCGCTGTACGACGACCCCGGGCGCGAGCTCGGCCCGTTCTGCGACCTGCTCGCCGCGTACTGGCGCGCGGCGATCGAGCCGGTCTGGCCGCGGCTGTGCGCGGTGCACGACGCCGACCTCGTCCACCGGTCCGCCACCCTGACCGGCGGCGGCCTCGCCCGGCTCTTCGACGACCTCCACCCGCGGATCGAGTACGCCGGCGACGTGCTGCGGGTCCTGTTGCCCCACCACGACGTCCGGCACACCGTGAACGGCGTCGGCGTGCTGCTCAAGCCGAGCGCGTTCATCTGGCCGCGGCTGAGCGTCTGCGACGGCCACGACCAGGTTTCGATCGGTTACCCGGCCCGCGGCGTGGGCCGGCTCTGGGAACAGGAGCCGGTCGCGCGGGCACCGCTGGCCGAGCTCGTCGGCCGCAGCCGCGCCGCGCTGCTCGCCCTGCTCGACCTGCCCCGGTCCACGACCGAGCTCGCGCGGCACCTCGGCGTCACGCCCGCCACCGTCAGCGAACACCTCGCCGTGCTGCGGCTCAACCACCTGGTCCGGTCCCGCCGCGCCGGCCGGGTCGTGCTCTACGAACGCACCGCGCGCGGCGCCGGCCTGCTGCACGACGATTCGGTGCTGCCCTAATCGTCGCGCCGCCCCCGCCCGCGCGGCGACGATGGCGGTACCGATCGAGGCGGGGAGGCCGGGGATGCGCAGGGCCGAGGTGGCGGACGCGGTGGTGCGGATCATCGCGCGGGACGGGCTGGCGGCGGTGACCGCGCCCGCCGTCGCCGCGGAAGCCCGGCGGCCGGCGGAGTGGGCGGCGCGCCAGGCCGCCGCCGAAGAACTGCTGCTGCGCCTGACCCTCACGAACACCGTCGACGCCGTGGACCGCCGGATCGCCGCCGCCCGGCACGAGCCCGGCCTGCTCGGCGCGCTGGCCGGGCAGGCGGTGCCGGACCTGGCCGGGCACCGGCCGTGGCTGGGCCTGCTCGTCCGCTCGACGGCGGGCCCGGACCTCGCCGACCCGGTGCGCCTGCGCTTCGGCGCCCTGCACCGGGAGCTCCACACGCGCGTCGCCACCACCGAACCGGTGTCCGGCAACGAAACGCGGGCGACTTCGGCGCTGGTCGACGGCCTCACCGCGCACGTGCTCATCGGCGCGTGCACGCCCCGGGAAGCGGCCGGAATCCTGGTCGCGCACCTGAACCGGTCAGGGGAAGTCCGGCAGCGTCAAGGCCGAATGCTCGGGCCGCGGGCTCCCTGACGGGCTCTCCGCCAGCCGGCGAAGGGCGACGTTGCGGCGTTCGAGGTCTTCGGCCGTCGCGGGGAACAGCGTCGACTTGCCTTCCGACACCGTGGCCTGGTTGCGTTCGACGAAGTCCCGCAACCGGCTCTCGTAGGCCGCGAAAGCCGTGGTGTGGTCGGGAATCGTGGCCAGGGCGTGCCCGAGCACGTACGCGCCGACCAGGGCGAGGCTGGTGCCCTGCCCGGTCAGGAACGACGGCGCGTGGGCGGCGTCGCCGACGAGCGCGACCCGGCCGTCCGTCCACCGTGGCAGGTGGATCTGGCTGACGACGTCGAAGAAGAGGTCGTCGGCTTCGCGCATCGCCGCGACCATGCGCGCGGTTTCCCAGCCCTCGCCCGCGAACGTCTCGGCGACCAGGTCGCGCTGGGCCCCGGGGTCGCGGAACGCCTCGATCGGCGGGTCCTGCCGCGCGAACACCAGGAAACCGTGGATTTCGTCGCTGTCGAGGACCGAGTAGAGCGCCGCGCCCTTGCCTGGCGTGCTCCACGCGATGCCTTCGCGGTGGAGGCCGAAGACGTTGGGCATGGTGAACCCGGCGAAGCTGTAGCCGAGGTAGTGGTGGAACTGCTTTTCGTCGCCGAAGACCAGCCCGCGGGTCTGCGAGTGCAGGCCGTCGGCGCCGAAGACGAGGTCGTAGGTCTCCTGCCGGCCGCTCCGGAAGGTGACGTCGACGCCGCCGGCGTGCTGCGCCAGGGTTTCGACACTGTCGGCGAACCGGATGTCGGTGTCGTCGCGGACCAGGTCGTACAGCGTGCGGGTCAGGTCGCCCCGGCGGACTTCGACGTCTTCGCCGGCGGTGCCGCCGGCGACCGCGTTGGGGTCGAGCGCCGCGATCTCGCTGCCGTCGGTGTCGAGGAAGACCAGCCGGCGGGTGGAGATGTGCAGGTCCCGCAGGCGGGGGAGGATTCCCATCCGCCGGGCGGCGTCCAGGGCCGTCCCGCGGACGTCGATGGGGTAGCCGCCGTCGCGGAGGACGGGTGCCTTCTCGACGACGGTGACTGCGTACCCGGACCGGCGCAGCCAGTAGGCCAGTGCGGGACCGGCGATGCTCGCGCCCGAGATCAGGACCGATCGTGTGGTGGTCATGGAAACCCCCGATAGCTAAGTTAGGTATCTATGTTGTAGGTGCGACAATGCCGCGGAGACGCTGCGGTATGACGCAACTATATACCTAACTTAGCTATCTAAGGAGTGTGATGGCCGACACCGACGCCGGCGAGGGGCCCGACCTGCGCTCCGTGCTGCCCCGGCTCATGCAGCTGGGCACACTGATGAACCGCAGCGGCTTGGGGGAGCGGGCGATGAAGCGGGTCGGTGCCGACCTCGACCGGCCCGGGTTGTCGATCATCCTCGCCCTGCACATGACCGGTAAGGCGATGCGCGTCGGCGAGATCGCGGACCGGATGCAGGTCGCCGGGCCGCACGTCACGCGGCACCTGCACGTGCTCGAGCGGCGTCGCCTGGTGCGCGGCCTGGCCGATCCGGACGACCGGCGCGCCCGGCTGGTCGAGCTGACCCCGGATGGCGCCGAGCTGGCCGACCGGTACGTCACGACGCTGCTCGGCTGGTTCGGCGAGGCGTTGTCGGAGTGGACGGCGAAGGACCGCCGGACGTTCTACGACTTGCTGCTGAGGTTCACCGACGACCTGGCGGCGTTCCTGTCCGCGACGGCCGAAGAGGACTGAGCGGACGCGCTCAGCCGCGGTCGTGGAGCGTGACGTGGTAGCCGTCGGGGTCGGCGAAGGTGAACGTCCGGCCGAAGGGGCCGTCGATCGGCTCGGCGACGATGGTGTGCCCGTCGGCGGCGAGGGCGTCGTGGATGGCCTGGACGTCGGTGGCGTGGAGCCAGATCGCGGCACCGATGCCGGGCCGGGCGGCGGACGCGAGATCCGTGCCGGGGACGACGTCGCGGAGTGCGAACGCGATCGGCTTCGTCTCGAAGACGACGGCGTGCGGCGGTCCGGCCGGCGAGCGGACGAGGCCGAGGTACCGCTCGTAGAACGCCTGCGAGGCGTCGAGGTCGCGCGCTTGCAGCGAGATGAAGTCGGGTCCGGTGGCGGGCATGGTGGCGCTCCTTCGTTCGTGTCAGTCTTCTGACACGCATCAACCTATGTCAGAATGCTGACATGAGTCAAGACGGTGTCGACCTGCGGACGTCCCTGGGCTATCTGCTGAAGGAGGCATCGAGCGCCCTGCGCGCGGCGATGGAGGAGGTGCTGCGGCCGCTCGGGATGAGCGTGACGCACTACTCCTGCCTCGAGCTGCTGGCGCAACGGCCGGGGTTGTCGAACTCCGAGCTCGCGCGGGGCGCGTTCGTGACGCGGCAGACGATGAACGTGCTGCTCCAGGCTCTGGAGCGGGACGGCTACGTGACCAGGCCCGCGGAGGCGCCGGTCGGCAAGGCGCTTCCCGCGCGGCTCACGCCCCGCGGCCGGCGGAGCCTGGAGAAGGCGACGGTGGCGGTCCGGTCCGTCGAGGTGCGGATGCTGGCCGGGATGACCGAGGCCGAGCAGGCGAACGCGTTCCGGAGCCTGCAGAGCATGATTCGTTCCCTGCGGGACGCTTAGTTCTTTCCCTGGGTACGCGATTGCGGCCGGGCGCGGGAAAACCGGCAGTTCCCGGCCGTGCCCGCGCCTGCGACGACTCTGTTTTTCTGATATCCTTGCCGTGTTCGAACCATCGGTTCCGGTGAATTCCCGCCCCGTCGATTCTCCTGCCCGGCGAGATCCCCCAACCTGACCCAGCCGCCGTTTTCCGGCGCCTTCGCTTGTTCGGTGTGACACCAGAAGCCGCTGCTCCACGCGAGCGTGCGCGTGGACCGATGTGAAGGGGAATGTCCATGAACGACGCTGTTCTGACTCAAACCACCAACATCAACCCCGGCCTCGCCGCCATCGGCTACGGATTGGGCGCGATCGGCCCGGGAATCGGTGTCGGCCTGATTTTCGCCGCTGTCATCAACAGTACCGCCCGGCAGCCGGAAATGCGAGGGAAACTGCAGACGATCGGGTACTCGACGTTCGTGCTGAGCGAAGTGCTCGCGTTGATCGGCGTGGTCGTGTACTTCATCGCGTCCAACCGGTGAGCTTGGTGCCTGCGCGCGGCAACCCCGCGCGCAGGCACCGGGACTTTGCCGGAACCCTGGGGGGACCGGAAGTCGGCCGGGCACTGCGCTGGGTGGCCGTCCGAACTCGGAAGCGCCGTACCTGCGTGGGTTACGTTACAAAGGTTGACTGTAATGAAACTGGCGCCTACCTTCGAGCTGGCGGCGACGGCGCCGCGGGAAAGGTGGTTCGCTCGATGGCGGAGACGTACGTGCTCGTCCCGGGGGCCTGGCACGGCGCCTGGTCCTGGCGGCCCGTCGCGCAGCGGCTGCGTGCCCGCGGGCACCGGGTCTTCGCGCTCACGCTGCCCGGGCTGGCGGACGGTGATGATCCCCGGCGGTTCGGGCTCGCCGACACCATCGGCTTCGTCGCGGGCTTCCTCGACCGGAACGACCTGACCGACGTCACCCTCGTGGGGCACAGCTGGGGTGGTTACCCGGTCTTCGGCGCGGCCCACCGCGTCCCGCACCGGCTGCGCCGGCTCGTCTTCTACAGCGCCTTCGTGCCCGAGGACGGCGTCGCCCTCGTGGACGACGTGCCGCCCGGGCACGCCGCCCTGTTCCGGCAGCTCGCCCGGGAGTCCGCCGACCACTCGGTCGTCCTGCCGTACGAGGTCTGGCAGAACGCCTTCGCCCAGGAGACCCCGGAGCCCGCGCGGAAGCTGCTGTACGACCTGCTCGTCCCGCAGCCCATGAGCTACTTCGAGCAGCCGATGGAAGCGCCGGCGCTCGGCGTGCCGGTGAGCTACCTGGCCGGTGAAGCCGATCTGGCCATGCCGCCCGGCGAATATGCTTGGTGCCCGCGGTTCCCCGACCGGCTCGGGGTCGCGCCGGTCGCCGTGCCGGGTGATCACGAAGCGTTCCTGACCCGTCCCGACGATTTCGTCGCGGTACTCGAGGAGGAAAGGCAAAGGTCATGACGGAAGTCATCGCGGGAGTGGAAGTCCCGGAGACGGCGGCGGTCGCGGAAGCGGCGCGGCTCGTCCGGGAAACCACCAGCCCGCTCGTCTACCACCACTCCCGCCGGGTCTACTTCTTCGCCCGGCTGCACGCCGAACGGCTCGGCGCGGACCCCGATCCCGAACTGCTCTACCTGGCCGCCCTGTTCCACGACACCGGCCTCGCGACGCCGTTCTCCGACGTCGAACAGCGCTTCGAGGTCGACGGCGCCGACCACGGGCGCCGGTTCCTGCTGGAGCACGGCTTCTCCGCCGCGGCCGCGGAAACCGTGTGGACGGCGATCGCGCTGCACACCACGCCCGGCATCCCCGGCCGCATGGGTCCGGAGATCGCCGCTACGCACTTCGGCGTGCTGACCGACGTCGTCGGGTTCGGCCTCGGCGAGCTGGACCCCGGCCGGCTGGCGGAGATCGTCACCGCGCACCCGCGGGGCGACTTCAAGAACGAGTTCCTGACCGCCTACTTCGAGGGGCAGAAGCACCGCCCGGAGACCACCAACGGCACCGTCAACGCCGACGTCATCGAGCACTTCCTCCCCGGCTTCAAGCGCACGACGACCGTCGAGCGCGTCCTCGGCTCCGCTTGGGAGAGCTGACATGCGTGCCATCACCGCGAGCGGCCGCGACGCCGGCGTCGACGGGCTCACCCTGACCGAGCTGCCCCACCCGCACGCCGCCGAGAACGACGTCGTCGTCCGGGTCCACGCCGCCGGGTTCACCCCCGGCGAGCTGACCTGGCCGGCCACCTGGACCGACCGCGCCGGCCACGACCGCGCGCACAGCGTGCCCGGGCACGAGCTGTCCGGCGTCGTCACCGAGCTGGGCTACGGGACGACCGGCCTGACCGTCGGCCAGCGCGTGTTCGGGTTCGCCGACTGGGCGCGCGACGGTTCGCTGGCCGAGTACACGGCCGTGGAGGCCCGCAACCTCGCGCCGCTGCCGGCCGACCTCGACCACACCGTGGCCGCGGCGCTGCCGATCTCGGGACTGACCGCGTGGCAGGGACTGTTCGACCACGCCGGGCTCGCCACCGGCCAGACGGTGCTGATCCACGGCGCGGCCGGCGGCGTGGGATCGCTCGCCGTCCAGCTCGCGAAGGAAGCGGGCGCCCGGGTGGTCGGCACCGGCCGGGCCCGCGACCGCGACCTCGTGCTCGGCCTCGGCGCCGACGCTTACGTGGACCTGGCCGCCGACAAGTGGGAAGAGCCCGTCGATGTGGTGTTCGACGTCCTCGGCGGCGACGTCCTCGCGCAGTCGGCGGCGCTGGTCCGCCCCGGCGGCACCCTCGTGACGATCGCCGAGCCGCCCGTGGTGTGGCCGGAGCACGGGCGCGCGGTGTTCTTCGTGGTGGAGCCGGACCGGGTGCGGCTCGCGGAGCTGGCCCAGCGGGTGCGGGACGGCCGGTTGAAGCCCCTGGTCGGCGAGGTGCGCCCGCTCGCCGAAGCGGCCGAGGCGTTCGCCCGGCGGCGGCGCGGGCCGGGCAAGACGATCATCCGCGTGGCGACGGACTGACGGCGGGCTGTGCGGCGAGCACCCCGGCTCGCCGCACAGCCCTCGCCCCTCGTCAGGCGGTCTCCGCCGCGCAGGCCAGATCGTGCGCCGGGCGCGCCCCGGTCGTCAGGAACTCCGTCACCGCGGTGTTCCCGCACCGGTTCGGCCCGAACAGGTAGGCCCCGTGCCCGCCTTGGTCGATCGTCACCATCCGCGCCCGGTCGCCGAACGCCGCCCGCAGCTTGCGCGCGCCCGACAACGGCGTTCCCGGGTCACGCTCGTTCTGCACCAGCAGCACGTTCGACGGCCCGCGGCCGGTGATCCGCACCTTCGGCTCCGCCGGCGGCGACGGCCAGAACGCGCACGCCGCGATGTTCGCCGTCGCCGCGCCGATCAGCGGGTAGCGGATGCGGTCCACCGCGACGTCCACTTGGTAGCTCGCCACCGACCGCGGCCACGCCGTGTCCCCGCAGAGCACCGCGAACCGGGCGGCGAAGAGGTTCTGCACTGATGTCGACACCGAGCCGTCCGGCGGCTTCGGCGCCCGGCCTTCGTTCAGCCCCCGCCAGTCCTCGGCCAGCTGGGTCAGGTTCGTGGCGTAGAGCCCTTGGAACGTCAAGCCGCGGAAGGCCGATCCCGTGACCCAGTCGATCGGCGCCCGGTCCAGCCGCGCGGCCAGCTCGTGGAACTTCGCCGTCACCTGCGCCGGCGTCGTGCCGAGCCCGTACTGCGGGCGCGCCGCGGCGAACTTCGCGAAGTCCGGGAAGCGGTCCTCCATGCCCCGGCCGAAGCCGCGCATCGCGTCGATGTCGTACCCGCCCGGCCCGAGGTTGCTGTCCAGGACGAACCGGTCGCTGCGCTCCGGGAACATCGTCGTGTACACCGCGCCCAGGTACGTCCCGTAGGACGCGCCCAGATAGGACACTGCGGACTCGCCCAGCGCCTGGCGGATGCGGTCCATGTCCCGCGCGGTGTTCGCCGTCGTGACGTACGGCAGCATCGACGCCGTCGAAGCGGTCGCGCACTGCTTCGCCTCCGCCTTCGCGACCGCCGCCTGCTTCACTACGTCGGCCGGCCCGTTCGCGTACGGCAGGTTGCCGATCGCCAGCTGTTCCGGCGTCAGGTCGCAGGTCACCGGCGCGCTGTGCCCGACGCCGCGCGGGTCGAAGCCGATGATGTCGTACGAGTCGAGCACGTCCTGCGGCAGCTTGACGAGTTTCAGCAGCTGCGGGTAGTTCAGGCCTTCGCCGCCGGGCCCGCCCGGATTCGTCAGCAGCACGCCACGCCGTTTCTCCGGGTGCTTGCTCGGCAGCCGCGACACCGCGATGTCGAGCTTGCGGCCGTCCGGGTTCCGGTAGTCCAGCGGGACCCGCACTGTCGTGCACTCCAGGTCCGGCGTCGGGAACGCCCCCGCCGGGCACGGGCCCCAGTTCGGTTCGCTCGCGGACGCCGGCGGCGCCAAAGCCGTCGAGCCCAGCACGGCAACCGCCGTGGCCAGCAGTATCCTGCGCATCGGTGTTTCCCCTCTCTCGTTCGCGCCGCCGCTTCAGCGGCGCGGTTCCCAGCGGAAGAGCCGCGTGGCCAGTGCGACGGCGACGACGACCCAGGCCAGCGTCGGTCCGAACAGGACCAGCGAATCGGTGAGCGGCTTGCCGCCGTTCCAGCCGTTGAGCACCAGCTCGGTCGCCGACCCGCCGGGGAGCAGGCGCTTGAGCAGCGTGAGGTCGCCGGTGCCGGTCACGCCGACCCAGCCGGCCACCCCGATGACGCCGAGGCTGACCGGCAGGGTCGTGACCTGCGCGTGCTCCGGTGAGTTCGTCAGCCCGGCGGTCGCCAGGCCGAGCGCCAGCATCATGGCCACGGTCGCGACGACGGCCGCCACCAGCAGCACCGGGTCCGCCGGCGGCCCGGTGACCGCGGCCAGCGCGCCGAGGATGACGGCGATCTGGACCACCGACAGCACGGTGATGGGCAGCAGCAGCCCGCCCAGGATCCCGGCGTCGGGCGCCGCGGTGGAGCGCAGGCGCTTGAGGAACAGGTTCTGGCGGCGTGACGCCAGTGTCGTCACCGACGTTGTGTACAGCCCGATGCCCGTCACGAAGAACAGGGCGAGGGTGGCGATGTAGCCGAGACTGCCGGCTTCGGTGAAGAGGTCGTGCTTGGCGATGAAGAACGCGCTGAACGCGGCCGGCAGCACCAGGGCGGTGACCAGCACGAGACGGTTGCGGAAGATCTGGATCAGCTCGCCGCGAGCGATCGTCCACATGGGAATGTCCTCTTCTCAGGAGTTTTCGATGGCGCGGAAGACGTCGTCGAGCCGGGTCGGCCCGGCGCGCAGGTCACGCAGTTCCACGGCGTGGTCCTGCGCCCAGCCGAGCAGGGTGTGCAGGTCCTTCTGCAGGCCGAAGGTCTCGACGAGGAAGTGGCCGTCCGCCTGGCGGGTGGCGTGCAGCGGCGGCGCGGGCGCGCGTGGCGGCAGGCCGAAGTGGATGGTCGCGGGCAGGGTCCGCGTCAGCTCGGCGACGGTCCCTTCCCGGTGGAACGCGCCCTGGTGCATCAGCCCGATGCGGTCGGCGCGCTGCTGGGCCTCTTCGAGGTAGTGCGTGGTGAGCACGACGGTGGCGCCGTCTTCGCGCAGCCGGTCGACCGCGCCCCAGAGCGCGTCGCGGGACTGGATGTCGAGGCCGGTGGTGGGCTCGTCGAGGAAGACCAGCTCGGGCGCGCCGAACACGGCGGTGGCGAAGTCCAACCGCCGCTTTTCGCCGCCCGAGAGCTGCCCGACCTTGGTGGTCGCCTTGCGAGTCAGGTCGACGACGCCGAGCACGCGCCCGACGTCGTCGGACCGTTCGGTGAGCCGCCCGATCAGCCCGACGGTCTCCCGGACGGTCAGGTCCGGCGAGAACCCGCTTTCCTGCAGCATGATCCCCATCCGCGGCCGGACGGCGGCGCGGTCGCGGGGGTCCTTCCCGAACACGCGCACCGCGCCCGAGGTCGGCGCGCGGTGGCCTTCGACGGTCTCCAGCGTCGAGGTCTTGCCAGCGCCGTTGGTGCCGAGCAGCGCGTACAGCTCCCCGCGTTCCACTTGGAACGAAAGGTCCTTCACGGCGGGGAAGCCGCCGTAGGTGAGGGTGAGGCGGTCGACGTCGATGACGGGTGTCGTGGACATGCGCCGATTCCAGCCCGGATCGGCGCGCGGCCGGCAGTGCGGCGGTGTCACCGCGATCCATGACGCAGTGTCACTGGTGCGGCCCGCCGGGCCCGATACGCTCGAACCCGTGGAGGTGCCGACGATCGCGCGCAGGAGCTCCTGGACCGGTGGGGCGGTCCAGGAGCGGCTGCGCCGGCTCAACCTGATCACCACGGTCCCGCCGCTCGCGATCGTCGGCGTGCTGCTGCTCCTGCTGACCGCCCGGACCTGGTGGCACGTCGTCATCCAGGTCGTCGGGCTGGTCGCGGCGCTGGCGACCGCCGAACGCTGGACGGCGGGGGACTACCTGCGCGTCGCGCGGCCCAGCTTCGCCGTCACCGCGGTGGTCTGGCTGGCCGGGGCGCTGACCGGCGACCCGTCCGCGTTCTTCGGCGTGTCCGTGGTGGGGTCGTTCCTCATCCCGCCGCTGCCGCGCCGCCGGCTCGCGGCGCTGGCCGGGTTCACCGCGCTGGTCGCCGTCCTGGGTGCGGCGAACGTGCTGGTGTACGAAGACCGCGTCGGGGCCCGGCTGATCCAGTACGCCGCCATCCCGGCGGTCGCGGTGCTGGTCTCGACCGGGTTCATGTTCGTCAGCCAGCGGTTCTTCGACCTGATCGCCGAGCTGGAGCAGTCGCGCGAGCGGGAGGCGGAGCTGGCCGTGACCCGGGAGCGCGCGCGGTTCGCCGGCGACCTGCACGACATCCAGGGGCACACGCTGCACGTGGTGAAGCTGAAGGTCGCGCTGGCGGAGAAGCTGCTGGACAGCGACCTCGAGCGGGCGCGTGCGGAGCTGGGGGAGGTGCGCGGCCTGGTCGGCGACACGATCGTCCAGACCAAGGAGCTCGCCCACGCGCAGCGGCGGCTCAACCTGCCGGCCGAGCTGGAGAACGCGAAGAACCTGTTCGAAGCGGCGGGCATCCACGTGCGCGTCGAGCGGGAGTCCGAAGTGGACACCCGCGCGGGCGAGCTGCTCGGCCAGGTCCTGCGCGAGACGACGACGAACATCCTGCGCCACGCCCAGGCGCGGCAGGTGCGGATCACGCTGTCGCGGTCGGGGATCGAGATCGTCAACGACGGCGCGGCCGAGGACGGCGAGCCCGAGCTGAGCGGGCTTTCGGCGTTGCGCCACCGCCTGGCCGAGCACGGCGGCGAGCTGCAGGTGTCGCGCACGGACGGCCGCTTCCGGACGGCGGCGGCGTTCCCGGCGGGGGAGGACGGCCGATGACCACCGTGGTGCTCGCCGACGACGAAGCCCTGCTCCGCAAGGCATTGGCGGCGTTGCTGCCGCTCGAGGGCGAGATCATCGTGCTCGCCGAAGCCGAGGACGGCGAGCAGGCGGTGGCGGCCACGCTGCGGCACCGGCCGGACGTGCTCGTCATCGACCTGGAAATGCCCACTGTGGACGGTCTCGGCGCGGTGGCCGAGATCCGGCGGGCGCGGCCGGAGCAGGTGATCCTGATGCTGACCCGGCACGCCCGGCCGGGGGTGCTGCGGAAGGCGCTGAAGCTGGGCGTCCAGGGGTTCGTGAGCAAGGCGGCGGAGCCGGCGCACATCACGTCGGTGATCCGGACGCTGCACGAGGGCAAGCGCTGGATCGACCCGGACGTCTCGGCACTGGCGGTCGTCGACGACTGCCCGTTGACCGACCGCGAAGTCGACGTCCTGCGCGCGACGCGGGAAGGCTTTTCGGTGGCGGAGATCGCGGGCCGGCTGCACCTGGCCGAGGGCACGGTGCGCAACTACCTGTCCAACGCGATGCAGAAGACCCAGACTCGCACCCGCCACGAAGCGGCCCGTTATGCCCGAGAACACGACTGGCTTTAGGCGCCGCGGTGGCGGCTTCGCCGTCACCCCACCGGGAACTTGACCCCGGTCAGCTCCTCCGAAACCGCCCACAGCCGCCGCTGGATCCCGGCGTCGTACGACTGCGGCGTGGACGCCACCACCTGCGGGCGCCCGCGGTAGCCGCCGGGGCCGGCCGGGCCGTAGTACTGGCCGCCGAGGGCCGCCGGGTCCGTCGCCGCGCGCAGGATCGGGAGCGCGCCGCGCTCCGAGCTCTGGGTGAAGAGCGGGGCGACCACCGGGAAGAGCGCGCGGGCGATGGCGGGGGAGTTGCGCATCAGCTCTGTGCGGGCCACGCCCGGGTGGGCGGCGAGCGACGCCGTCGTGCCGTGCGGCGCGAGCCGGCGCTGCAGCTCGTAGGCGAACATCAGGTTGGCCAGCTTGGCCTGCCCGTAGGCCGCGACGCGGTCGTAGGAGTTCTCCCACTGCAGGTCGTCGAAGTGGATCGCCGCGCGGATGCGGTGGGCGATGCTGGCGACCGTCACGACGCGCGAGCCCTCGACCGGCAGCAGCAGGTCCAGCAGCAGGCCGGTGAACGCGAAGTGCCCGAGGTGGTTGGTGCCGAACTGCAGCTCGAAGCCGTCCCGCGTGGTCTGCCGCGGCGGGTACATCACGCCGGCGTTGTTGACCAGCAGGTCGATCTTCGGCAGCGCGCCGTGCAGGTCGGCCGCGGCGGCGCGGACGGACTCCAGCGACGACAGGTCCAGCTCCTGCACGGTGACGTCGGCGGTCGAGCCGAGCTTGGCGGCGGCCTGCTTGCCCTTCTCGACGTCGCGGACGGCCAGCACCACCGTCGCGCCCCGCTCGGCCAGCGTCTTCGCGGTGTCGAACCCGAGCCCGGTGTTGGCCCCGGTGATGACGGCGACGCGGCCCTGCTGACTCGGCACGTCGCGTTCGGTCCAGTTCTCGCCCATGACGGTTCCCTCCGTGGCGGCCCTTTCGGACCGGCGGTCTGTTATGCCTCCGACGTTAAGGAACCGTCGGTCTGTTGTCAAGAGACTGCCGGTCTCCAATTTCGCGCGCTGGGCGTTACGCTGGTGGCATGACGTTCCAGCGAGCCCGCAGTGCCGAGCAGCGGGAGGAGCGGCGCCGCACGATCCTCGACACGGCGCTGGCGATGCTCGACGAGATGCCGGTGGCCGACGTGAGCCTCAACGAGCTCAGCCGGCGGGTCGGGCTGGCGAAGTCGAACGTGCTGCGCTACTTCGAATCCCGCGAAGCCGTCCTGCTCGAACTGCTCGACCGGGCGCTGCGGGAGTGGCTGGCCGAAGTGGCGGACGAACTGGCCGAGGGCGTCGACCGGAAGCTGCCGGCGGGGAAGCGGGCCGAGCGGTTTTCGGCCGTGGTCGCCCACTCGCTGGCCCGGCGCACGGTGCTGTGCGACCTCATCGGCGCACAGGCCGGCGTCCTGGAGCACAACGTGTCGACCGACGCGGTGGTGCGCTTCAAGCGGTCCGCCCTCGCCGGCCTGGACGCGATGGCCGAGCTGATGCGCGAGTACGTCCCGGAGGTGGGGGAGCAGGCGGCCTCGATCTGCATGCTGGCGATGATCCTGACCGGCGGCCTGTGGACGCATTGCCGCCCGTCGCCGAGCGCTTTGGCGGCGTACGAAGTGGATCCGGCGTTGACGGCGCTGCATCTTGACTTGGCGCCGGCGCTGGCGCACGGGTTGACGTTGTTGATTTCGGGAGCGATGTCGGCCGCTTGAGTCCGGCTCGGATTCAACCTGAGTGATGTGGGCATACTCATTTGCTAGCATGTGGGCATGACCCAGCCCGTCAAGCGGCAGTTCAGCGTCTACCTGCCGGTCGACCTCATCCGGCGGGTGAAGCACGCCTCCGTCGATGCCGACGAGTCCCTCTCCGCCTACGTCGAACGCGTTCTCGAAGACCACCTGCGACGCACTGAGGAGCGCCCGTGATGCGACTGCTGCCCATCCGCTACACCTCGGACGTCGAAGCCCTGACGCGCTTCTACACCGCCCTCGGCCTGCACGAAGGTCCCGCATCCAGGCCCGGCGGCTGGGTCGAACTCCCCGCCGACGGCGGCACGCTCGCCGTCCACAAAGAACAAAGCGCCGGCCGGTGCGAACTCGCCTTCGAGACCGACGAACCGCTCGAAGACGTGATGAACCGCCTACAAGAAGCCGGATACCGGCCAGGCCCCGTGATCGACGAAGGCTTCGGCCAGTCGCTCCGCGTGGACGACCCCGACGGCGTCCCGGTTCAGATCAACGCCTACGACCGAGACCTCTACACGTGACCCGGGCCGGGCCGCTGTCCCTCGCCGCCGGGATCGTCGCGCTCGAGTTCGCCGCCGCCGTCACCAGTTTCGTCGCCTCCACCCTGCTGCCCCTTGTCGCCCGCGACCTGAACGCCGAGAACCGGCTCGGGCTGCTCATCGCCGGTTCGACCCTCGGGTTGTTCGTCGCCCTGCCGCTCGCGAGCCGGGTGCTGGCGAAGCTCGGGACGCGCGGGACCCTCGCCGCCGGGATGCTCGCCTACGTCGGCGGGCTCGTCGTCGCGACCACCGCGCGGAACGCCGCCACCTTCGCCCTGGGCCAGCTCGCCACCGGGCTCGCCAGTGGCCTGCTCGCGGTGTTCGGCGTCAGTTCCGCGATCCGCCACCTCGACGACCGGCTGCGCGTCAAGGTGGTCGCGGCGTCGTCGGCGATGTGGATCCTGCCCGCCCTCGTCGGGCCGGCCGCGACGCTCGGCCTCGCGCACCTCGTCGGCTGGCGCTGGACGCTGCTGCTGCCCGTGCCGTTCGTCCTCTTCGGACGGTTGCTCGTCGTGCGGGCCGCCCGGGACGAGCCGGAGACGTCGCCGCGGCCGCTCGGCCGGACGCTGCTGGTGCCCCTCGGCGCGGCCGGCGTCGTGCTGAGCGAGGGCTGGTGGCCGCTCGCGCTCGCCGGCGCGGCCGTCGCCGTCGCCGGGATGGTCGCGATCCTCCCGGCGGGCACCGCCCGCCTGCGCCGGGGGACGCCCGCCGCGCTCGCCGCGATGGTGCTGTTCGCGGTCGGCTACTTCGGTGCCGACAGCCTGATCACCGTGCTGCTCACGACCGGTTACGGGGAGAGCCTCGGCCAGGCGGCGATCGTCCTGAGCGCCGCCCCGCTCGCCTGGGCCGTGACGAGCCTGGTGGCCCGCAGGCACTTCCCGGCGACGGGCTTGGCGCTCACCGCGCTCGGCACGGCCGCGCTGGCGCTCGGCGGCCCGTTCCCGGTGGCGCTCGCCGCGTGGACGGTGGCCGGGATCGGCGTCGGGCTCGCCTATCCCGCCCTCTACATCCGCGCGAGCACCGCCGGGTCGAGCGGGCTCACCGCGACGGAGCTGGCCACCGCCGTGATCACCGCCGAGTGCGTCGGGCAGCTGCTCGGCCGCGCGGTCGGCGGCGCTTTGAGCTCCGCGGGCGGGTTGTTCGCCGCCTACGCGGTGTTCGCGGTCGCGCTGGCCGCGGCGGCCGCGGTCAGCCGCCGGGACCAGAGCTCGGCGGCCTCCGCGCTGGAGCGCTGAGCACGGCTACGGCGTCCGGAACGCCCGCCGGTAGGCGCCCGGCGTCGTGCCGACCTGGGCGCGAAAACGGCGGCGCAGGTTGACCGCCGAGGTCAGGCCGACCCGGGCCGCGATCGCTTCGACCGGGAGGTCCGTGTCCTCCAGCAGGGCGCGGGCCTCCGTCACCCGGCGGGCCAGCAGCCACGCGCCGGGGCTGGTGCCGAGCTGGGCGGCGAAGCGCCGGGCGAGCGTCCGCGGGGAGACGCCGGCGTGCGCGGCCAGGTCGGCCACGGACAGCGTCCCGAGCCGGTCGCCCGCCCAGCCGAGGAGCCCGTCCAGCGCGTCCGGCGGCGGGGGCGGGGGCGCGAACTGCACCTGGCCGCCTTCGCGGTGGGGTGGCATCACCATGTGCCGGGCGACCAGGGCGGCGTGCGCGGCGCCGTGGTCCTTGCGGACGAGGTGCAGGCACAGGTCGATCCCCGCGCCCGCCCCGGCGCTCGTGGCGACGTCGCCGTGGTCGACGTACAGCACGTCCGGCTCGACGCGCACCCGCGGGAACTCGCGCCGCAGCTGCTCGGCGCGGCCCCAGTGGGTCGTGGCCGAGCGGCCGTCCAGCAGGCCGGTGCGGGCGAGCGCGAACACCCCGGAGCAGATGGTGACCAGCCGCGCGCCCCGGGCGTGGGCCCGCAGCAGCGCGCGGCGGACGCGCGGGGGCAGCGGCGCTTCGACCGGGGCCCAGCCCGGGATGATCACGGTGTCCGCGGTGTCCAGCGCCGACAGGCCGCGCGGGACGGCCATCGCGTACCCGGCGGTCGTCGGCACCGGGCCGGGCGTCTCCGCGCACACCTCGAACTCGTAGTACCCGGGCACGCCGTCGCGCGGCGTGCCGAAGACCTCGGCGGCGCAGCCGAGCTCGAACGTCGACTGCACCGGCCGCACCAGGGCCACCACGCGATGCATGGCAGGAAAGTACCCCAAGGTGTCTTCCCGGACACTGGCCGAGCCCCGTCGACGGCGGCATCGTGACGGTCATGCACCCCGAGATCCTCGACCAACCGGGCTACACCTCCGCCGCTGTCCGGGAAGCACCCGTCCGCGAGCTGTTCCCCGGCATCCGTTTCCGTCCACTGTGGACCGGGCCGGGCGGCGCGCACGCGGGAGTCCTCGAGATGGACGCCGGCACGTCGTGGCCGCGCCGGGACGTCCACGAACCCGGGCCGGAGGAGGTGTTCGTCGTCGCGGGCACGTTCAACGACGGCGCGCGCGACTACCCGGCGGGCACTTTCCTGCACGCGCCGGCCGGTTCGTGGCACGTCCCCGCGAGCGCCACCGGCTGCACGTTGTTCCTGTTCTACCCGGAGGGCTGACCGCTCGAGGCCGAGCCCATCGGGTGCCGACCCTGGTGCCGAACGGTTCACTGAGGTACAACCGGAGACGTGGCAGGGCATGCCGCGGTGGAGCGGGACGTGCTGGTGCGGTACCTCGACGCGTGGACGGCGAAGGCACTGCGGTCCCAGCGCGGCGGCACGTACGTCGAGTGCGGCGGCTTCGCGGCCGACGCGCTCCGGGTGTTCGGCGAGTTCGCCGACCGGCTGGACGGGCACCACCTGGAGCTGGTGATCGTCGGTTCGGCCGCGCCGTCCGGTGTGCCCGAAGGGCTTTCGGTGCGGGTGGTCGCCGATGTGGCGGAGCTGGCGCTGAGCGGCCCGGTGCTGACCCATTTGGACGGTCCCGGGGCGTGGCCGCTGGTCGCCCCGATGGCCCGCGGCAAGGGACGCGAGGTGGTGGTCACCGCACCGGCGGGGGACCACCGGGTCTCGCGAGGGTGCGCGGTGGAACTGGTCGCCGAGGACGGCGAAGCGCGGCTGCTGATGTTCCTTACGCCGGATGAGAAGCACCTCGCGACGTTCAAGAGCGAGCTGTGGGCGGTGGACGAGTTCGCGGGCATCCGCTACCGCGACCCGCACGACCCGGAGCGGACGCTGGTCGACATCTCGCTGACGCCGCAGCTGCTGCCGTTGCGCCGGGCGTTGTCGGCGGAGCTGGGGCGGCGGGGGAGGTGCCCGGTGGCGGAGCTGCAGCGCTTCACGCTGTTGGAGACGATCTACCGCCCCGAGGACGCGATCGGTGCGCTGGGTTCCGCGATCGCGGCGGGGGAGATCACGCGGGACCCGGAGAAGGGACGGCTGACCCCGCGGACCGTGGTGGGGCTGCCGTAGCGGCGGCCTGCCACGGCCGACAGCTCGACGACGATCGCCTGGGAAGCCGTCATTCGCTGACGGCGGCGTCGCGCAGCGCCGAGGCGACACGCTCAGCCGCGTCGGACAGCGGCCGCGGCAGGTGCGCGAGCAGAACGCGGCGTTGCTCCCCGGGCCCGCCGCGCACGGCCAGCACGCGCACCTCCGGCGGCACCACGGCGTCGAGCGAGCCCGGCACGGTCGTGATCCCGCAGCCGGCCGCGACGAGCCGCAGCTTCGCCAGCCAGTCGCGGGCCGTGTGGGCGATCTCGGGCCGTTCGTCCAGGCCCGGCCACACGCCCATCACCCGGTCGTCGCCCGAACCGGCGATCCAACGCTGTCCCCGCAGGTCGGCGACGTCGATGTAGTCCCGGCGCGCGAGCGGGTGGGTCGCGGGCACGGCCACGCGCAGGCTGCGTTCGGTCAGCACCCGCACGGCCAGCGCCGGGGTCTCGGTGTCCGGCGGGCGGAACGGCGGCGCCGACGCGACCAGCGCGAGGTCGAGGGTGCCGGCCCGCAGGGCGCGGACCAGCGCCGGCGTCCCGCCCTCCCGGCTGAGCACGGTGATGGCCGGGTGCGTCCGCCGCAACGCCGCCAGCGCGCGGGGGAGCAGGTCGGCGCCGGCGGTCGGGAACCAGCCCAGCCGGACCGTGCCCTGTTCGCCGGGGAGCCCGGCCAGCTCGCGCGCGGTGGCGTCGAGCGCGTCGATCACCCCGGCGGCCCGGCGCACGACGATCTGCCCGGCCGAGGTGAGCCGCACGCCGTCGTGACGCCGTTCCAGCAACGGCGTCCCCGCGGCGCGTTCCAGCGACGCGATCTGCCGCGAGACCGCCGACTGCGTGTAGCCGAGCGCGGCGGCCGCGGCGGTGAGCGTGCCCCGCTCGGCCACCTCGCGGAAGACCCGCAGTGCGGTCAGGGACGCATCGGAGAAGGTCATGACATCTACGCATACCAGGTCTGCGGTTCTTTCGCTTTCCGCATGGTCCGGGCCGTCCTAGCTTGGAGTCATGAACCTGATCCAAACCCCCTTCGGTTTCAGCAGCACCGCGGCCGAGGTCGCCGCGGGCATCGACCTGGCCGGCCGCCAGGCCGTGGTGACCGGCGCGTCCTCCGGCCTCGGCGTCGAGACCGCGCGCGCCCTGGCCGCCACCGGCGCCGAGGTCACCCTGGCCGTCCGCGACGTCGCCGCGGGCGAACGCGTCGCCGGGGACATCGCCGGAGCGGTGCGCGTCGCGCCGTTGGACCTGACCGACCCCGCTTCGATCGACGCCTTCGTCGCGGCGTGGGACGGACCGCTGCACCTCCTGGTCGCCAACGCGGGTGTCATGGCCACGCCCGAGCAGCACACGCCGCGGGGCCGGGAACTGCAGTTCGCCACCAACCACCTCGGGCACTTCGCCCTCGCCACCGGGTTGCACGACGCGCTGGCCGCCGACGGCGCCGCCCGGATCGTCGTGGTCAGCTCCAGCGGCCACCAGCTGTCCCCGGTCGTCTTCGACGACGTCGACTTCGCCTTCCGGCCGTACGACCCGTGGCTCGCCTACGGCCAGTCCAAGACCGCCAACGTGCTCTTCGCCGTCGAGGCGACGCGCCGCTGGGCCGGCGACGGCATCACCGCGAACGCGCTGATGCCGGGCGCGATCTACACGAATCTGCAGCGCCACACCGGCGGCCGCGGCAGCGGCCAGGTCCCGCCCGAGCTGATCAAGACGCCGGAGCAGGGCGCGGCGACGTCGGTCCTGCTCGCGACGTCGCCGCTGCTCGACGGGATCGGCGGTCGCTACTTCGTGAACTGCAACGAAACCATGACCATCGACCGCCGCGGCGAAGCCCCGCGGTTGGAGGGCGTGGCCCGCTACGCCCTCGACCCCGAGGGCGCCGACCGCCTCTGGACCTTGTCGGAAACCCTGCTCGCCAAAGGAATCGCATGACCCCGAAAGTCGCTCTCGTCACCGGTGCCACCCAGGGCCTCGGCCTCGCCCTGGCCGAAGGGCTCGCCCAGCGGCTGTCCACTGCGGACACCGTGTACCTGACCGGCCGCGACGCCGGCCGCGTCGGCCAAGCCGTCGAAGCCCTGCCCGCCGGTGGTGCCGAAGTCCGCGGCGAAGTCCTCGACGTCGCCGAGCCCGCGGCGCCCGGCCGCCTTGCCGCGAAGCTGGCCGAGCGCCACGGCGGCATCGACGTCGTCATCGGCAACGCCGTCATGCGCGTCGGCCCCGACGACGACCCCCGCGCGATCGTCCGCGACTACGCCGAGGTCAACAACTTCGGCACCACCCGCCTGCTCCGCGCCTTCGCGCCGCGGCTGCGGGACGGCGGCCGGTTCCTCGTCGTCGCCAGCTCGTTCGGCACGCTGCGGCACCTGGCGCCCGCCCTGCACGACCGGTTCGCCGGTCTGTCCTCTTTGGACGAGGTGGACAAGCAGGTGGCCGCCTGGCGGGACGCGGTCGAGGACGGCAGCGCCCGCGCGGGCGACTGGCCGGGCTTCGTCAACATCCCGTCCAAGATCGGCCAGGTCGCGGCCGTGCGCACGCTCGCCGCCGAGCGCCGCGACGACGATCTGGCGCGGGGGATCCTGCTCGCCGCCGTCTGCCCCGGGATGATGAACACGCCGACGTCCGCGCTGTGGTGGGACGTCAGCACCGCGCCGAGCCCCGCCGAAGCGGCGGATGCCTTGCTGGAGCTCGTGTTCCGGCCGGTCGACCCGGCGCAGTACGGCGAGCTGGTCCGCGACGGAGCCGTCCTGCCCTGGCGGTGACGCTCAGCCGAGCGAGGCGTCCAGGGAGCGCGTCGGGACGGCGTCCAGGGCGGCCAGCGTGTCCGCGTCCAGCTCGATGTCGCCGACGGCGAGGTTGGCCTCCAGGTGGTCGGCGCTGGCGGTGCCGGGGATGAGGTGGACGTTCGGCGCGTGGTGCAGCAGCCACGCGAGGCCGATCTGGGCCGGCGTGCGGCCGAGGTCGCGCGCGACCGCCTGGACGGCCGGCTCGTCGGTCACCTTCGGCAGGCCGGGGAAGGCGCCGCCGAGCGGGAAGAACGGCACCCACGCGATGTTCTCGGCAACGCAGAGCTCGACCATGTCCTCGTCGTCGCGGCCGACCAGGCTGTAGGCGTTCTGGACGCACGCGATGCCGGCCGGGAGCGCCCGGCGCAGGGTGTCGAGGGTGACGCTGCTGAGCCCGATCGCGCCGATCTTGCCCTCGTCACGCAGGGCCGTCATGACGGCGAGCTGGTCGTCGAGGCCGACCACCTGGTCGCCCTCGGCGAGCACGCCGGGCCGCCGGTCGGCGCGGCGCAGGTTCACCAGCGGGATCCGGTCGAGCCCGAGCGCCCGCAGGTTGTCCTCGACACTCGCGCGCAGCTCCTCGGGGCGTTGCGCGAGACGCAGCGGGATCGGGCCGCCGGGGTCGGGGTCGGCGCCGACCTTGCTGACGATCAGAACGTCGTCTCCGGGCCGGACGGCCTCGCGGATGACGTCGTTGACGAAGCCGTTGCCGTAGAACTGGGCGGTGTCGACGTGGTCGACGCCCAGGTCGAACGCCCGGCGCAGGAGCGCGACGGCCTGGTCGCGGTCGGTGTGGAGGCGTTCGAGCTGCATCGCCCCGTAGCCGACGCGGGAGACGGCGCGGCCGGCGAGCTGGGCACTTTTGGTGAAGGGCATGCGTGGTCCCGTCCTCGTGCGATGATGGTGAAGCGGAGGAGCCTCCGCTAATTCGACCGTAGCACAACCGGAGGTGCCTCCGCTTTGCCTTCGCCGGAACCTGACCGGCCGGTGCGCTCCGACGCGCGCCGCAACCGGGAAAAACTCGTCTCGGTCGCGCGGGCCGCTTTCGCCGCCGCCGACGGGACCGTCGCGCTGGAAGCGATCGCCCGCGAGGCCGGCGTCGGGATCGGCACGCTCTACCGCCATTTCCCCACCCGCGAGGCGCTCGTGGAAGCCGTCTACGCGGCCGAACTCGACGACGTCACCGCGAGCGCCCCGGCGCTGCTGGCCGAGCTGCCGCCCGAACCCGCGCTGCGCGCGTGGATGGACCGGTACGCGGCGTTCATCGAGACCAAGCGCGGGATGGGCGACGTCCTGCGCGCGAGCATGGCGTCGGGCCGCATCACGACCCCGGTGACGCGGCGGCGCATCACCGAGGCGATCGGCGCGATCCTCGCCGCGGGGGCGCGGGACGGGGTGTTCCGCGCCGACACCGACCCCGAAGACGTCACGCTGATGGTGCTCGGCGTGTTCCTCTCGACGTCGGCCGACCAGGACGCGAAGCGGATCGGCCGGCTGCTCGACCTCATCGTCGACGCACTGCGGCCGCGGTGACCAACCGGCTCTTTCCCGTGTACGCGGCGGGATTCGTCACGGCGTTCGGTGCTCACAGCATCGCCGCCGGGCTCGGTGGTTACGCCGAGGCCGAACACGCCTCGCTGCTGACGTTGGGGCTGCTGCTGGCGGTGTACGACGGCGCCGAGGTCGTGCTGAAGCCGGTGTTCGGCGCGCTGGCCGACCGCGTCGGGCCGCGCCCGGTGCTGCTGGGCGGGCTGGTGGCGTTCGCCGTCGCGTCGGCGGCGTTCGTGGTGGCGGGCGACCCGGCTCTGGTCGGCCTGGCACGGTTCGGCCAGGGCGCCGCGGCGGCCGCGTTTTCCCCGGCCGCGGGAGCGCTGGTGGCCCGGCTGACCCCGGAAAATGGCCACGGCCGGGCGTTCGGCGGCTACGGCGCGTGGAAGGGTCTCGGCTACACGCTCGGCCCGGTCCTGGGCGGAGTCTTGATCACTTTCGGGGGCTACGGCCTGTTGTTCGCGACGCTCGGCGGGCTGGCGCTGGCGGTCGCCGGCTGGGCGGCGATCGCGGTCCCGGTGACGCCGCCGTTGCCCCGCACGCGCCAGACGGTCTTGGACCTCGTGCGTCGCCTGACCGGCCGCGGGTTCCTGCGCCCGACGGCAACCCTGGCGGCGGCAACGGCGGCGGTGGCGGTCGGCGTGGGCTTCCTCCCGGTGGCCGGCGCGGGTCTGGGCGCGCTGGTGACGGGAGCGGTGGTGTCCCTGCTGGCGGCGACGGAAGCGCTGGTCCAGCCCTGGGCGGGCCGCGCCCACGACGCGGGCCGCATCGGCGACGCGACGGGCATGGCGGCGGGACTCGCGGCCGCAGCCCTGGGCTCGGCGGCGGCAACGGTGCTACCGGGAATCGCGGGCCTGCTGGTGGCGGCGGTGACGATCGGCGCCGGAACGGGCTTGGCAACGCCGATCGCGTTCGCCCACCTGGCGGCGGCAACCCCGAAGGAGAGGCTGGGCCAGACGATGGGAGCGGCCGAGGTGGGCCGCGAACTGGGCGACGCGGGAGGCCCGCTGTTCGTCGGAGCTTTGGCAACGGCCGGTTCGCTCGGTCTCGGGTTGGGCGGGTTGGCGGCGGCCCTGGCGGTTTTCGCGGTGGCGGTGGGAATCACCGCCCGCCGGTGAGCGCACCGCAGTCCCATCTGAAGCTGACGGACAAGCGGGACCGGCCGTCTTCCGGAAACGCACAGTATCCGGACCGGCGGGATTGATCCGCCAAGCGGACGGTCACAAAACCGTTTTGTTGTTGCATGATGATTACTCCCCCTGATCGCGGGGCTCGTCGTGAGGGAGGACCTGACATGGGACAGGCGCGGGGCGAAGTCACCACCAGGATGGTCGATCTGTCCACCGTTTCGTTGGCCGATTTGCGGTTGAGCGACGACCCGGCGCTCCGCCACTCGCTCCGGCTGGTCGCCGGGCGGGCCGAGTGCAGCCGCACCGGCGTTCTCCAGAACGAAGCGCCGGACGCGCGTTGAGCGGGGGTTAGGGAACTCACGACCCGATGCTGGACACCCATCGGGTGTCACTGACCAACCTCGACGCGATGGCCGCGGGGCGGAGCGACGCGGCCGTCGTGGGGCAGCTCCGTCAGGCCGACCGCAGCCGGCGGCTGACATTGCTGCGGGCGGTCCTCGACGCCGCCGGGGAACTGAAGCCCGCGATGTCTCCGTTGCCGCCGCTCGACGAGGCGTGGACGTTGCTGATCGAGGCGCAGCAACGCGATCCGGCCGCGACCGATCGCGTCCTCGCGCACCCGCACACGGGCCTGTGGGCGGCGAACGTCCTGCAGCGGCTGGCGAAAGGCGGGGGCGGCGACCCGCCGCTGTGGGCGGATCTCGGTGGTCTCCACCGGCTGGCCACCGCCGCGGCGATCCGCGCCGGGCACGACTTCCGGTCCCGGGTCCCGGTGTGGCGCGGCCGGCTGATGCTGCCGACCCTCGGGCTCGCCGACGTCCGCAGCCGCCGGGACTGGGATTTCGCCCAGGTGCACGCCGAACGCGGGCACGTCCTCGTGCGGGGGCCCTTCGGCAGCGTGCAGCTGCCCGACGACAGCTCGGCCGAAGGCCCGGGCTGGTTTCCCCTGCGCTCACTGCCCATCGGCGACGGTGAGGTGTTCCTCGACGACATCGATCCGTACCGCGAGTTCGACGGACCGCTTCCGCCGCAGCGGCTCGAGGCGGCGGAAGTGGCGCAGTGGTCGGAAATCCTGGAGGCCACCTGGCGCCTGCTGACCGAGCACCACCCCGCGATCGCGGCGGAGCTCGCCGCGGGGCTCACCACGCTGGTGCCGAGGGCGGCGATCGACCGCTTCACCCCCTACAGTGCGTCGCACAACGACGTCTTCGGCTCCTTGGTGCTGTCCCGGCCGCCGGACGCGACGACGTTCGCTGCCACCCTGGTGCACGAGTTCCAGCACAGCAAGCTCGGTGTGCTGCTGGGGCTGGTCGATCTGCTCGACCCAGCCGGGGACAACGAATCCGCACGGCTGTACGCGCCGTGGCGCGACGACCCGCGCCCGGCGGTCGGGCTCCTGCACGGCGCCTATTCGTTCCTCGGGGTGACCGCGTTCTACCGCGGTCAGTACCCGGTGGCGGAGGGACTGGCGGCCCGAGCCGCGCAGTTCGAGTTCGCCTACCGGCGCGAGCAGACGGCGCACGCCGTCAACACGTTACTCGCCGATGCGGTGCCGTCGGCGTTGGGACGCCGGTTCCTCGCCACAGCAAAGGAGAGGCTGTGCGAATGGGGGACCGAGCCACTGCCGACCGACATCGCGCAAGCGGCCGGGCGGGCGAACCTCGACCACCGCCTGTGCTGGCGGCTGCGGCACCTGCGGGTCGCGGACCGGGTCGTGGCGGAGCTGACCGAGGCCTGGCTGCGAAACCGGCCCTGCCCGGTCGTCCCGGTCGCGCCGCCGAGCCTGGTACCGGCGACAGGCCCCGCGGGGCGCGCGCGGCTCACCCTCGCCCGAACCTGGCTGACCGACCCGGACCTGTACGACGTCTACCGCGCCGAGCCGGAACTGGCGATGGCCGAGATCGCCGGCATGTGCGCCGCGGACTTGGCGCTCGTTGACGGTGACACGACGACCGCGGCCGAGCACTACCGGCGTCAGCTCACGACCACGCCCGATTCGCCGGCCGCGTGGGCCGGGTTCGCGCTGGCCACCCGGCACCCGGTGCTGCTGAGCCGTCCGGAACTGGTGTCGGCGGTGCACCGCGAAGTCCGGCGGCAGCGTGGGGTGGCGCCGAACCCGGATCGGCTGGCGCGCTGGCTCGGCTGACGACGAACGCACGAAGCCTCCGACGGTTTCCCGGCCGGAGGCTTCGTGCGGTGACCCGTGTGATCAGATCTGCATCGGGTCGATGTCGCAGCTGGCGCGGTGGTTGAACTGAGCGTCCGCGGTTGCCGGGTGCTCCGAACCGAGGACCTGGCGCAGCCGCTGGACGGCGTTCAGCTGGAGGCTGTCCGCTTCTTCACCACGGCCGAGCCCCCGCAGGTCGAGCGCTTGGTTCACCAGGAGTGCCAGCGTCGACGGGTGATCCGCGCCCAGCACGCGCTGGGAGCGTTCGAGCGTTGCCACGTCGAGCGCGTACGCGGCTTCGTAGTCACCCGATTCGGCCAGGTCACTCGCATGGTTCGTCGCGCAGACCAGAGTGAACGGGTGGTCGTCGCCCAGCGCTTCGGTCATGTCGGCCAAGGCGCGTTCGCCCAGCGCCCGCGCCTGCTCGACCGAACCGAGCAGGCGCAGCGTGACCGAGAGGTTCGTCGCGGCGGCCACGCTGAACGGGTGCTTCTCGCCCCAGCTCCCTTCGTAAAGGTGCTTGACGTGCTCGCCCAGGCGCCGGGCTTCGGCGAGATTGCCGTCCTGGCGGTGCTCGATCGACAGGTCCATGGTCGCGGACATCGCGTCGGGGTGGGATTCCCCGTACTTGGTGACCAGCCCGTCGGTGGCCTCCATGGCCAGCGTGAGCGCCTTCTTGTCGCGGTGCAGGCCTGCTTTGCGGTACGCGATCGCGAGGTTCTTGATGGCCGACAGAGTCATCGGGTGCCGGCCGCCCAGCTGCGCCCGCATGCGGCGGACGGTGTCCTCCTGCTCGGCTCGGGCCCGTAGGTAATCGCCCGTTTCGCGCAGGTCGACCGACCAGTTGTCCAGCGTCAGCAGAGTGTGCCGGTGATCCGGGCCCAGGACGGTCTGCTTGCGCTGCGCCGTCCGCTCGTCCAGGTCGCGCGCGCCGGCGAAATCGCCGACCAGCCGCAGGCTTAGTGCGTAGTTGTTGGCCGCGGCGAGGGTGTCCGGATCTTCGTCGCCGAACCGGTCCAGTGCACTCAAATAGGCGAACTCGTTCATCTGGCGAGCGCGCTCGAAATCGCCCTTGGCCCGCAGGTCCGAAGCGACGCCGTGCATCGTGAGCAGCGTTTCTTCGTGCGTTTCGCCCAGCGTTTCCTGCATCAGCGCCAGGGTCCGCTCCGCGACGGACCGGCCTTCCTCGAAGCGGCCGAGAGCCCGGAGCATGCGGCCCCACCAACGTGAAACGACGAGGGTGTCGGCGTGTTTTTCCCCGAGCTTCTCGTTCCAGAACTTCGCGTAGTCCTCGGCCATTTCGAGCGCGCCCGCGGGGTCGCCGAAGGCGAAGAGGTAGTTGACCGCGTTGATCGCCATCCGGCGCACCCAGCGGTCGGTGCAGTTGCGGGCGTCGACGGCGCGGATGTGCGGCAGCATTTCCGCGTAGCGCGACCAGTAGTCGACCGAGTCGGGTTGCTTGGGGTCGCGGTTGGCGAGCAGCAGGTGCGCGGTGTGGCGCACGCGCTCCTGGTCCTCCGGCCCGAGTTTGTTGCGCAGCACCAGCTGCACGAGCCGGTGCAGCTGGAGCGTGTCGCTGCGGTGGTCGATCTTGGCGAGGCTGTAGCGGTTGATCTCGCGGATCGCGCGGCTCAGCTGGATGGGGTCGCCGAGAGTCTGCTCGAGGGCTTCCGACGTCGGGACGTTGCGGACGCCGCTGAACATCGCCCGGGGAATCGGCTCCGGGGAGAAGAACGCGCACACTTCGAGCAATTCGAGCGCGCCCGGGTTCTCGTCGCGCAGCCGGTCCAGCGAAACGTTCCACGCCGCTTCCACCGCGACGTCGTAGTCCGCGGGCGGGCGCGACTGGAGCAGTTCTGTTCGCTTGTTCTCGAACAGTTCCAGGTACTCGTCGGTCGCCATGCCGGTTTCGGCGCGCCAGGCCGCGGCCTGCTCGACCGCCAGCGGCAGGTCGCCCAGCACGGTGGCCAGCCGGTCGGCGTCCTCGTCGGCGAGGTCGTGGTTGCGGCGCTGGAGCAGTTCGCGGCTTTCCGACCGCCGGAAGACGTCGACCTCGACCGCCTGGGAAACCTCGGACCACTGCGGATTCCGGGAGGTCACGAGGATGTGGCCCTCACCTCGCCGCGGCCAGAACTTGCGGACGTCCTCGGGCCGGTCGGCGTTGTCGAACACCAGCAGCCAGCGGCGATACGGCTCGCCGCTGCCCAGTGCCTCGAGCACGGCGGGCACCGCGGTGTCGACGGACTGCTCCACCGGAAGATCGAGGCGCTTCGCCAGTTTCACCAGCGACGCCTGGATTTCCGACTGGTTCTCCGAGGGAATCCACCAGATCAGATCGTATTCTTCGGCGTGGCGGTAGACGTACTCGACCGCGATCTGCGATTTGCCGATACCGCCCATCCCGTGCAGCGCGCCGGGCAGTACGGCCGTACGGGTCGATTTGGAAAGTTCACCGTGCAATGCCCGCAGGATGTCCCCGCGCCCGATGAAGTTGACATTGCGCAGCGGAACGCCGCCCCAGACGGCGGGCTGCTGGCCGGAGTGGCGGACCTCGGTGCCCGGCTCCGATCTCGTGGTAGTCACTGAGATCCCTCGAGGGTGGTTGATCGGTTCAGCTTGCGGGTCGGACCCTACCGGATGTTGGCCTGGAGGTGCCCCTAGGCCTTCCGACGTCCTAGTCGCGCGTGCGCCGCCATCGTTACGGGACCCCCTAAACCGTTCCAAGGCATCACCCAATCGGTTAGCTCGGCGTGTGTAAGGCCCCGACAGTGCTCTTAGAACGTCACGTTGGACAGTCAACAACGGTTCAGAGCGTGACGTAACCACCGGTAGAGTGGCGTCATCGGGAGCCGCCAGAGCATTGCGCAGATTCGCGACGGCCGGCTCCTGGGGACCCAGGACGTCTTGGACCACCCGCTGGACTCGCGCGGTGTCCGCGCGCGAAACCAGGGCCAGCAACCGACGGCGCAGTCCCGGCGCGAAATCGTACTCGACCGGGCTTTCCCCGTCCGCCGGTACGCGGTGCAGCAATCGGCCCAGCTGGATTTCGGCCAGGTGCCCCGGCCGTGCCTGCGGCATCAGGGTGCCGTGCACCGCCTGCATCACGCGCAGGGTGAGCGGTGCCGCCGCGAGCAACCCGGCCAGCCGGATGGCGGGCGACGTGCCGGTGGCGAGGAACTGGTCGAGTCTTTCGGTGGGCGATGGCGGTTCTCCGGTCTGTCCCACGTCGCCGGCGAGATCTTCGTCCGTAGGGGGGACCAGTACCGGGAGCCGCACGGCGGGAGTACCGGAGATCAGTTCCGCCCAGCGGTGTACGTGCCGGGGTTCCATTTCCAGCACCGGGATCGGGTTCGCGGTGCCGGGGCGGACACCTCGCAACGTCCGTGACACCACGCGGATGCCGGTCCAGCTCCAGCGTTCGGCGGGCAGGAGGTGGAACAGGCTGACCTGACAAGTCTTGGCCCACAACGACAGGAGCCCGAACATCGACCCGCTGCGCCACGCGGGGCCGACGCCGTCGCTGAGCACGACGATGACGCGTCGCCCGGTCGGGTCGGCCAGCTGAGCCGGTTCGCAGCCGGTGCCCGGTGCGGTTTCCACGAATCGGACGACCGGTTCGTCGGTGTCCACCGAAACCGTCTTGACGTCGGAAAACGCGCCCTGCCTTTCCAGCAGGGCGCGAAAGGCGCGGGAAGTGCGTTCCCAGAACACCATCGAAGAACCGCGGTCGACGACCAGCACGACCTCGAATGGGTGACCTCGCGAGGCCCGGTGCACCGGCAGCCACACCCTGGTCTCCGCCGCCGCGACCGCCGTTTCTTCCTCGTCCAGTTCGCTCTTGTGCTTCAGCCGGACGAGGCGATTCAACGGCCGCAGCGCTTTCGCCAGGCCTCGGGGCAGGCTTGGCGGAATCGTGCGGACCGGCCGTGCGGCGGCGGGCCGGAGCGTTCGCGGCCGCACCGGGACCGGTTCGGGGGGAACGGGCACCGGTTCCGGGTGGTCGCCCGGCCGGCCCGGGTCCGGCCGGCCCGGCGGCAGACGGTCGACGCGGGGTTCTGTCGGCGATGTCGGTTCGGGCTCCGGGTCCGGCGGGGGCGGGGGCGGAGGTGGTGGCGGCGGGGGCTCGGGCCGCGGCGCCGCGCGCGGCGATTCGCTCGCCGCGATGCGGGCGGCGAGCCAGACCGCGTCGGCGATCTCGTCCGCGCTGAGCGCCTCGGTGGCGAGGCGGTCGACCGGGTCGGCCATCGGCTCAGTCCGTTCCCAGGACGTTGAGCCGCCGCCACAAAGTGCCGCGCAGCACCTCCCAGTTCGCGTCGTGCTGGTGGGCGCCCGACGTCGTCAGGTGCAGGGCGTTGAGCAGCTGGTCGTTGGCGAGACCGCCTTCCTGCCCGCTGTTGGCGAGGAATTCGTGGATCAGGTCGTCACTGCGCGGCGGCACGTCGCGGAAGTGCGCCGCGACCATGCTCACGAGCTGTTCGAAGCCGGGCTGCGGCATGTCGAGCCGCAGGCAGCGGCGCAGGAACGCGGGCGGGAAGTCCCGTTCGCCGTTGCTCGTCACCACGACGATGGGGAACGCGCGGCACCGCACGTGTCCGTCGCGCACGACTGCCCGGCCGCCGCGGTCGTGCGTGAAGACGGTGACCTCGGGCCGGGTGGCGGCGATCCGGGCCAGCGGCTGGATCTCGAAGTCGCCGTCCTCGAACACCGACAGCAGGTCGTTGGGCAGGTCGATGTCCGACTTGTCCAGCTCGTCGATCAGGAGCACCCGCGGCCGGTCGTAGGGCAGCAGCGCGGTGCCGAGCGGGCCGAGGCGGACGAACCCGCCGATGTCGGCGCCCTCCTCGGTCGCGGCGGCCTGGACCCGGCCGATGGCGTCGTAGGTGTACATCCCGTCGCGGGAGATCGTGCGGCTGCTGATCGGCCAGCGCAGCACCGGGCCCAGACCCAGTTCGCGCGCGATCTTGTAGGCCAGACTGGACTTTCCGGTGCCGGGGTTGCCGGTGACCAGCAGCGGCCGCCGCAGGTACAGCGCCGCATTCACGGTCAGCACCTCTTCGAGCGTCGCGTCCCGCGCGGAGGCCACGGCCGGCACGCCGAGCCGGCGGACGAACTCGGCGTCGGACGCCGTCGGGACCGGCAGCGCCGGCCCGCCGTCGAACGTGCGCCAGCTGGGCGGTGCGGGCAGTTCGGGCGCGTCCTCGCCGGCGGGCGGCGGCAGCCCGTGACCGCGGTAGACGCACCAGGGCGGGATCTCGGCACCGCTCATCGTGCGGGCACCTCCTCGATCGGTGCCGCGGGGGGATCCTGCGGCTCGACGGGCCTGTCCGGGTCGTCCCACAACAGCGAAACCCGGCTTCCGACGTGGGAGTCGGGCCGGGCGGCCTGGCGGGCCCGGCTGCGCAGGAGGCGTAGGTGCTCGACGAGCTCGGGCAGGAAGTCGCGCAGGGACTTGATCTCCGCTTCGAACGCCGAGCGGGCGGCCTCGGTGCGGTGCCAGATCATCACCGGGATGCCGCTCCGGACTCCGACGAGCACCTCGCCGGGGTCCGTGCTGTCCGGCACCGAACGCAGGACCAGCGACAGGACTTTCTTCTGCGCGGCCAGTTTCGCGTCGAGTGCGGTCAGGTGCCGTCGTTTCGAGCCGTCGCTCCACAGCCAGTGCTCTTCCGGCGTGGTCAGCCCGGCGGGCACCTTCTTGAGCAGGTCCCAGCGTCGTCGCCATTCCCGGTGCCAGCGCGGCGCTCGCGCGCGGTCGAGGCTGCGCACGACCACCTGGTAGTGCAGGCCGAGCGGGCGCGGCAGCGAGCTGCCCGCCTCGAGGTCCCACTGGTCGACGGGCAGGTTCAGCAGTGAATAGGGAAGCAGGAACTCGATCCGGATCGCCGTGGCGTTCTGCGCCCAGCCGGTTTCGCCCTCGGCGACCAGCGCGGCCACGTGCGCGCGGACGGCGTCGAGATCGCCGGTGAACGGCTCGCTCCGCCGCGGCCGCCACCCGGTCGGATCGTTGTGCCGCCAGTGCACGACGACGAACAGCCCGGCATCGAGCAGGTCCGGCTCGATGCGGACGACGAGGTAGGCGACGACCTCCTCGGGCGTGGCGGGCTCGGTGGCCCGCGCCAGACGGACGGCATTGATCTGCTCGGTCACCCCCAGCCGTGCGGCCTGGCGGTCGTTCCAGCCGCGCAACCCTTCGGCGCGTTCGCTGTCGGCGGCGGCCGCGAGGTACTCGACGAACAGCAGCAAGGGCGGAACCCCGTCGGGCTGCGCGTTCATCCGTTCCAGCGTGGCGAGCGCGTCCGCCGGCCGGTGGTCGGCCGAGGTCAGCTCGGCCGCGGGCCCGGCGGCCGCACGCACGAGTTCGGCCAGCCGGCTGCTCGGGTTTTCGCCCAGCAGGTTCAGCAGTTCCTGGCGGTCGTATTCGGTGACCAGGTCGAGGGCGGCCATGTCCTCGACGGCGGACCGAGCCCGCTGCACGGGAATCGATCCGGGCTCCATCTGTTCGACGGCGTCGACGAAGGCGGCGAGAGCCCGCGGGTGCTGCCGCCGGCAGGCCTGCACGATGCCGATCAGGCTGGCCCGCGTGGTCGGCAGGTCTTCGACGACCAGCGGCATGCCGAGGTGGTCGGCCAGCAGCTCCAGGCAGAGGCGCCGGCTGCCGGGGTCGCGCAGGGACGGGATCTGCTCCAGGCAGTCGATGAGGAACCCCAGGGAGCTCGGGTAGTCAGAGCCGTTCCACGACGTCACCCCGCCCCTCCCTCGCCCTCCGGAGTTAAGGGGATATCCCAGCATGACCCACTTGGACAACCGCTGAGGTGCTATCTCAACCGGACGGCCTATCGCGGGCCGCCGGGAAGGCCCGGGTTTTGCCTCTCCGTGACGGGGGCGACGAGCCTCGGTCAAGACTGAGGCGAGAACCCCATGTCGACCTGGACGTGTATGCGGGTGAACTCGTCCAGATCGTCCCAGGTGGTGAGCTCGAAGGGGCGGCATTCCTCCTGAGCGAGGTCATCGACGGCGCCGCGAGCCGAACCGATGATCCGGTCCGTGGCGTAGAAGGTGGCCCTGAGAATCAGGGTCAGCACCGCCCCGTGATGGTTCGTCACCTCTCCGTGGACGGTGAGTGGCGAACGTTTCTCGGGGTTCACCTCGAACCCACTGAACTTGATCTTCCATTTGCCGGGGTCGCCGGTGAAGACCGGTGTACCGGATCCTTCGGGACGGGACACCGCAGCGGCGGCCTTCGGTGGCAAAGCCGATGGCAGAGCGGAGACGGGTGGCGTGAGGTCGCCGGCCGTGATCCAGTCCGAACCGCTCAGGTCGACCTCGCACCCGATCGACTTCAGCCGCTGCGCGAGCTTGTTGCGGCTCTCGGGGGAATTGTCGAGCCGGACGCGGTATCGCCCGTCCAGGTCGGTGAACCGGCGCACTTTCCCGAATTCGACCACGATCGTGTGTTCCGGAAATCGGCCGAACGCCATGCCGGCCTCGAAGAGAACATTGGGGCGTGCCTGTCCGGACGGCCGGGAATCGGGGTCGTCCACGTCATCTGCGTGTTCGCTCTTCAGGTACGTGATGTCGTCCGGAGTCAGCAGCACGATGATGGCACGGCGGGGGCCGATCGCCTGGTCGAGTGCGTCGCTGATCAGCGGAGCGCCCCCGGTGGCCTCCGCCAGCGCCTCCGACCACTCGATCGGGTGCAGCCCGATCGAGCGGAGGAACGAGTAGAACTGTCGCCGGGCATTCCGGTCGCGTCCGTGGATCACGAAGATCCGCCGTTCGAGGCTCATGAGCGGCGATGATGTCATACGGCCGTGGCCACGGCGGACTCTCGTCCTCGCTGCGCATTCGACGACGATTCGGCATCGTTCACCGGCGTCGTCCGACGACGGGTAGGGTGCAACGAACGCGTCACGACGGTCGGTTTCGACGGGGTGGCCGAAGACAGTTCGAGTGGACGTGCGGAAGGGCATTGGCGTGACGGGGCACGCGGCGAGGTTCAGAGAGGTCGCGGTGGTCTCCTGCGACATTCTCGGTCATTCGGCCGCGAACGGGGCCGACCAGATCCGCCATGTGGCCGCCATCAACGCGATCGTGGCTGCGGCGATGTGCCGGCGAGCCCCGGATCGGATCATCTGGTCGTCGGGCGGCGACGGGGGCCACGTCATGTTCTTCGGTGAGGATTGGCAACCGGACGCCGTCAGGCTGATGCGGCGCCTGTACCGCTGGGCGTGTGCCGAAGGCGCGGTGCTTCGCGTCACGGGCCACGTCGGCGACGTCACCACCCTTCCCGGGGCCGACGGCCGGACCCAGGCCGTCGGCCCCGGGATCAACTTCGCCGGGTGGCTGATCCGGGTGGCCCCGGGGACGGGCATCGTCGTGTCCGATGCGTTCCGCCGCGGCATCGGTTCTTCCCCGATCGCGGCCGAAGTCACCTTCCACGGTGAACGGCTGCAGGTGGATCGCCGTTCAACCCGGCAGATCCTGCATTTGATGTCGATGAACGGTGTTCCTTCGGAGTGGGCCGATCCGGAGCCGGCCGACTACGGATCGCTGAGCGCCAGTCTCGACGCGGGAAACGCGTGGGAGGCCCTGTACTACGCCAAGCGCATTTCCCAGATCAACCCCACGGACCCGGACATCGACAGCGCGCTCAAGCGGGTCTCGCTCATCCTGGATTCGGGGACGACGGGCAACGGAAGCTTTCTGGAATCGCTGCGATCCGGCGAACTGACCGAGATGCTGAAGCTGGGCCATCTGGTCGAACGCGCGCCCGGGGAGATCATCTGCCGGGTCGACGAGCCCGGTGATTCCCTCTTCGTGATCCTGCACGGTGACGTCGGAGTCTACAACCTGGAGGGCAAGGGGTTCGGGGGCAGCGCCGAACCCAAGCACACCCACCACGCGGGTGAGGTCGTCGGTGAACTGGCGACGGCTTTGAAGCGCAACCGCACCGCGGATCTCGTCGCGCTGACGGATGTCGCGCTGCTCTCGTTCATCGGGGAGGAGGTGAGCGAGAAGCTCAAGAGCGTCGACACCCCGGCCGGCCGGGAGGCGGCTCTGCAGTGGGAGTTGTTCCTCCGGAGCCGGGCTCTGGAGCACACGGTCCAGGTGGCGCCGTACCTGCTGGGGCCGAGCCGGAAGGGCCCGCTCAGTCTTGCCGACGCGCGGCGCCGCGCTCGCGCCGGCGCCGGAGAAGCCTGGGAGCTGACGGTGCGCGAGCTGGTCAAGCACGCCGAGCTGGTCACCGTGGACGGCGGGGAGGTCGACCTGGAGCTCGAACTCGAACTCGAGCACGCGACGCGCAAGGTGAGCCGGGCGAACGCGGAAGAGGGTCTGTTCGTCCTCGTGTCCGGCCGGGTGCGGTCGTCGTCGGGAGCGGTCCTTTCCGAGACGCAGTGTCCCCTGCTCTGGGTGAACTTGCCCAAGCTCTTCTTCGAAGAGCCGCAAACCTACACCCGGATCAAAGAGCCGGTCATGGTGATGTGGATCGGCGCGAGTGGAATCGGGAAGCTGTCCCCCGAACAGCGAGCGGAACTGCAGCGTTCTCTGCGAAACACCGTGGGCGGCGTCCCTTCCGAGTACGAATACGATGTCTACCTGTGTCATGCGAGCGAAGACAAGAACGTCGTCGTCGGGATCAAGGACCGGCTCTGGCGGGACTACGGCATCCGGTCCTGGTATGACGACGTCGAGCTGAAGCCGGGGGACCTGACTCGCAGGACGATCGAAAAAGGGTTGCGCGCCAGCCGCTTCCTGCTGCTCTGCGCGAGCGCGAACCTCAAGGCCTCGGCGTGGGCGAACCGTGAGATCGATTCGGTGCTGCACCTCGACGTGAAGCGACGCGGCGGTGCGGCCAAGGTGCTCGTGCTCAAGTTGTACGAACACGAAAGCAACGACGACGCCATTCCTGAGGTCCTCCGGGGCATCAAACGACAGCACCTGGAGAGAGACGGTGATTTCGACCGGCTCGCCGAGTACATCCTGGCCGCGGGACACGGCAGCGGAGAAGCCGGCCGGTGAACCGTTTGTCACCGCCCTTGGTAGGACGGTTCTTCGCCCTGAAGAGCCAGGATCCAGTGGTGGATCATTTCGGCGATCCTCAGATCATCGGGGCCGACCCCGTCAGGGATGCGTGAGGCTGCCTCCTCGAGACCGTCCCGGGAGTCTTCGGCAATGGTGAGAGCGATTTCGATCTGACCGTCGTACTGGTCCGCCGCCGCCAGTGCGTGAGCGAGGACGATCTTCGCGCGCAGAGCCAGTGGGTCGGCTGGGCCGTGGGCGGCCGCCTGGCCTTCGAACCGCACGGCGAGCGCGACGATGTCCGCCAGCCATTCCGCGTGCTCGCCGTCCAGCCGGACATTCCGCACCGGAACCGGCGCCGGTTCTTCGTGCACCGGGTCGAAGGCCTCCCTGCCGCCGTCGCCGTCGAGGTTCGCGCGCAAAAGGCGTTCCAGCGTGTTCAGCACGTCCGGGTGGAGCGGTCCTTGAACCCGGAGGCGTTTCGCGTACAGCGGCCAGTAGGACGTCCCGAGAGCGGTCGCGAGGTTCTCCTCCGCGTCGATCGTGTCCGGGTGGTCGGGACCGAGCACGACGCGCCGTCGTTCTGCCAGGTACCCGTAGGTGTCGGCGGCCTCGTCCCGTCGTCCCAGAAAGAGGAGGTTGTTCGCGGCGTTCTCGACGCATTCCAGCGTTTCCGGAGCGTCCGGCCCCGCCGCGCGGTACCACAGGGCGGCCGCTCCCAGCGCGATCCGCAGGGCCAAGGCACGGTCCCCGCACCGGCCGATCGCGATGACGAGGTTGTTCATCGTGATCAGGGTCGCTCTGCCGGTGAGCGCGCCCTTGGCCCGCCGCGCCCGGTACACACCGGTGAGCAGTTCCCTCGCGGTGCCGTGGTCGCCGAGCGCCGAAAGGGTGTTGGCGAGGTTTTCCTTCGCCTGCAGGGTGTCACTGTGGTCGGGCCCGCTCAACTCCTCGAAACGGCGCACGGTCTCCCGCTGGAGGCGGAGCGCTTCGGTCAGGTTCCCCTGACCGAACTGGGCGGCGCCGAGGCTGACGAGCGCGGCCACCCGCGTCTGCTCGTCGACCTCCGCCGAGTTTGCGCACCGGTCGTTCAAGATCTCCAGTGACCGCAGGGCGCCCGCGGTGTCACCTAGCTCGTACCGCGTCCGGCCCGCTTCGTTGAGCATGTGCCACTGCTTCTCGCCGGACGGCCATTCGGCGTTCGTGATCAAGGGAAGGACATGAGGCAGGTAGGGCTCGGTCGACCGGACCAGGTCGAACCGGCCGCGGTTGCCTTCGAGCGAGTCACCGATCAGGTCGCAGGCGTTCTCCCTTAGCCGATTCAGGTGAGCCGCGGGGAATCTGAAGCGTGCCGCGCGCGCTACGAGCGCGTGGGTCAGGTAGGAATCGTTTCCCAGGTCGTCGGCCAGGCCGTGGGCACTCATCGTGGGGAGGCCCTGATCGACGCTGGTGCGCCCGAGCCGGGCGAGCACCCCGCCGGCGAGGTCGAGGGGGATCGGTGCCGGGCCCAGGACACTGGTCACCGCAAGGAGGTCGCGACCGGCGTCGGTGAGCTGGTCGAAGCTTCGGGTGAGCGTTGCGCTGAACGGTTTCGCGTACCCCGCCGGGAGTTCGTCCGCCAGGTGCGCCGCCAGCTCCAACGAGTCCTGCGTCGTCCGGCGCAACTCCTGCCGCAAAGCCGGGTAGCCCGAAAAGGAGGGGAGCGAGGTAAGCCCGGCGGCGATGGTCAACCCGAGTGGATGTGCGTTGAGGTCGTCGACAATTCCGGCTGCTGCCTCCTTCGCCCGCGGATCGTCGTCGGGCAACGACCGCTCGTCGGTCAGCACGCGGATGCCCGCGGGCCGGTCGAGGGGAGTCAGGGTGATCTCCACCGAAGCCCACTTGGCGAGCCGGCCGCGGGTGCTGATGAGTGTCCGGCCGTTGCCGGTCGGGGCGACCAGCCGTTCCAGCCATCGTTCGTCCAAGGTGGGCGGCACGTCGTCGACGATCCACAGGTAGGGGGCGCGGCCGGCCAGCTCGCCGGCGATGGCCGCGGCATCGGCGGTGTCGGTACCGGAGAGGCCGAGGCGTTCTCCGATCGCGCGCAGGCCGAGCTGGAACTGGCTGAGCAGGACGCGGTGATCCGCGTGAACTCGGTGGTCGCTCCCGCCCAGGCGGATGAGGAACACACCCCCGGGGTGGTCTTGGGCGAACAACCGGGCGTACTGCTCGCACAGGACCGACTTGCCCTGACCGCCGACGCCGGTCACCGACACGACCGGATGGCCGAGGTTGCCGGGTCTGTCCCGCACGAGGAACGCGTCGTGCAAGTCCCACAGGGTTTCGCCGCGCCCGTGGAACCGCTTGTTGGCCGGCAAGGGGCGCGGAAACCACTCCGGTCTCGGCAGGGCCGGAACGTCCCCGAACCGCCGGTCGTCCGCGGTCGTGATCCGGGCCGCCTTTGCCGCGATGAGCGCGGCCTGCGATTCGACATCGTGTTGCTCGCGCGAAACCAGCCGTGCGCTCTTCAGCTGGGCCGGGCGCAGGGCACTGGGCCGGACGCGCCAGGTCACCGGCATCACCCGTTCCGTGGTGCCAGCACCGAGCCGGTAGGCGTGGTCCAGAGCCGTGAGCAGCTCGAGCCGGCAGGTGGCGCTTTGGTGGAAGCTCGGCCCGATGAGGGGCACCAGCATTCGGGAGCCGAGCAACGCGTCGTGAAGGTGGGGAGCCAGCGTGTCACCGAACGGGATGTCCGCGTCGTCCTTGAACACGGACACCCCGAGCCGGCGCAGTTCGACGTACAAGGCATCTGCCCAGGCGGTCTTGTCGTCGGTCCAGTTGTAGCAGAGGAAGACATCGAACACCGGGAGCACACTACGTCACGGCGCCCCCTCCGATCGGCACGCCGGAAGCTAGGGGTCCGGGATGGCGGTCAGCTCGGCAACCACCCGCTCGGCTTCCGCGGAACCGAGTTCCCGGTAGCGGTCCCGGGCGATACGCCACCAATGGCGGGCGTCCTCGATCTCGCCGGCCTCGGCGGCGAGGCTGCCGAGCTGGTAGGCGGCGCGGGCTTCCTCGTGCCGGCTGCCGCACCGCCGGCTGGAGTCGATGGCCTGGTGGGCGGCGATCGCGGCCAGCGCGGCCTGACCGGCGCGATGGTGGGCCAGCGCGAGCACGGTGAACGCCTGCGCGATGTCGAGGTCCTGGCCGAGCCCGAGCGCTGTGCTCACAGCCTCGTCGGCGCAGCGCACGGCGTCTTCGAACCGGCCGGCGTCGACGTGGACCCTGGCCATGCTGCGAAGGGTGATTCCCGCGTTCCGCTTCGCGCCGCTCAGCTCGTAGTGCGCGAGCGCGCGCCGCTGGTTGCCGATCGCCTCTTCGTACCGTCCCTGGCGCCGGAACACCGCGGCCTGGTTGGCCAAGGCATTGCTGACGCCGTGCTCGTCGCCCTCGGCGGCGAAGAGACTTTCCGCCTCCTGGTAGTGGCTCAGTGCTTCGTCCAGCCGGCCATCGGCGACGAGAGCCATGCCCAGGTTGTTGCGCGTCACGGCTTGGCCGCGGCGGTCGCCGGCACGCAGGCCGGCGGCCAGGGCATGGGTGTGCGTATCCACCCAGGCGTCGAGGTGTTTGCTGAGGTAGAAGTAACCGCGCAGGACGAACGCGAGCTGCCAGCGCCGCCCGTCGAGCGCGGAGTCGTCGATCCGGCACAGAGCGACCAGATTCTCCCGTTCACGGTCGAACCACTCCCGGGCGCCGGCCGCGTCGCCGATGGGGAGAGCCGAACCCGGGTTTCCGTCCAAGGGGATGCGGAACCGGTGGGGGGTCAGCACCCGGTCGGCGTGCTCGGCCGTGTGCAGGTAGTGGTCGAACAGGCGCTCCAGGGTGCCATGACGTTCGTCCGGGCGCTCCCCGGCGATTTCCGCGGCGTACACGCGCAGCAGGTCGTGCATCGAGTACCGGCCCGAACCGAGATCGGTGACCAGGTACGCGTCCGTCAGGGTCTTCATCGCATCGCGCACTTCGCGGCTTGTTCGCCCCGTCGCGGCGAGTACGGCGCGGATGTCGAAAGTGTGGCCGGGATGCACCCCGAGCGTCCGGAACGTGGTGGCACTGGACTCGTCGAGCTCCTGGTACGACCAGGCGAACACGGACCGCACCGCCGAATACGGGTCGCCGGAGTCCAGCACGCTGAGCCGGGTCCGTTCGTCCGTCAGGTTCTCGACGAGCTCCCGCAGGGGCAATCCCGGCCGGTTCGCGGCCGGTTCGGCCGCGATCCGAAGGGCCAGCGGCAGGTTCGAACACAATGTCGCCAGCGACCTTGCCGCGTCGGGATCGGCCCCCACCCGGTCGCCGATGATCGTGCGCAGGAGGACCACCGCGGTTTCGGGGTCCAGCGGCGAAAGGGAAACCCGTTCGACGGCGTGGTGGACGGCGAGTCCGCCGAGCCGGTGCCGGCTGGTGATCAGGACGGCCGATTCTCCTCCACCGGGCACCAGGAGCCGCACCTGCGCGACGCTACGCGCGTTGTCCAGCAGCACGAGCACTTTCTTCCGGCTCAGCACACTGCGGTACCGGGCGGCGCGTTCTTCGACGGGCCCGATCAGTTCGGGGCGTTCGACCCCCAGCGACCGGAGGAGGTGGGCGAGGGCCTCGGCCGGCGAAAGCGGAGACTCGGTCCCGTACCCGTGCAAGTCGAGGTAGAGCGCGCCGTCCGGGAAGTGCTCCGCGGCTTGGTGGCTCCAATGCACGGCGAGAGCGGTCTTGCCCACCCCGGCGGTACCGGAGATGACCGCGACCTTGGCTCGCCCCGGTCGGGCTTCGCCGACCAGCGCGCCGAGACGGATCAACTCCGGTTCTCGGCCGATGAGCGAGCCGCAGCCGGCGGGTACCTGACGCGGCACGAGCTGGCCGTCGGTCCTCCGGGCGCCGGGTACCAGGTCCGTCACCCGCTCTGCGAGCAGCCGGAGGTCCGCCGCGAAGTGCTGGTGCCGGACCTGAATGGTCTGGTGGTGGACCAGGCGGCGGACGTCGGTCGGCAGCATCGCGGCATCCGGCAGAGCGGTGCCGTCGAGCAGCACGGGCACGATCGGTATACCCCGGGCCAGAGACCGGCGGATTTCGTAGCGCACCCAGTCACGTTCACGCGCTATCGGCGGCTCCGAAGCCGCCGGACCGGCGGTCAGCCAGGCCGGGCCGATCAGCACGAGCAGCAGCTGTGCCGACTCCAGGGCGGTGCGCAACGAACTCGGGTAGTCGGCGCCGGGGGCGAGAGACTGGTTGTCGAGGAAGACCCGGTCCTTCCCCAGCCGTTCGGCGAGAAACTCGTAGGTGGCGGCCGCACCGAAAGCGGTGTCGGCCGTGCGGTAGTTGATGAAGACGTCGAATCCCACCGGCAGCCTCCTGGTGACGCGACCTTCCTCAGGCGTACCACGAAAACCTCGGCGCCGAAACGAACGGGCCCGGCCGAAGATCGGCCGGGCCCGTTCGTCAAAGCAGGATCAGACCAGGTCGAACCGGTCCAGCTCCATGACCTTCGTCCACGCCGCCACGAAGTCCGACACGAACTTCTCGCGCGCGTCGTCGCTCGCGTACACCTCGGCCAAGGCCCGCAGCTGGGAGTTCGCGCCGAAGACCAGGTCGACCGCCGTGGCCGTCCACTTCAGCTTCTCCGTGCTCACGTCGAGGATCTCGTACACGTTCTCCTCGGACTCGGACGCCTTCCACTTCGTGCCCGGGGCGAGCAGGTTGGCGAAGAAGTCGTTCGTCAGCACGCCCGGCTGGTCGGTCAGGACACCGTGCTGGGTCGTGTTCGCGCCGAGCGCGCGCAGGCCGCCCACCAGGACCGTCATCTCCGGGGCCGTCAGGTTCAGCATGTACGCGCGCTCGACCAGGAGCGTCTCCGGCTGGAGCTTCTCGCCCGCCCGCAGGTAGTTGCGGAACCCGTCGGCGCGCGGCTCGAGCACCTTGAACGAGTCGACGTCCGTCTGCTCCTGCGAAGCGTCCGTGCGGCCCGGGTGGAACGGCACCGTGGTCTCGACGCCGGCGTCGCGCGCCGCCTTCTCGACCGCCGCCGAGCCCGCCAGCACGATCAGGTCCGCCAGCGAGATCCGCGCGCCGCCCGCCTCGTTGAACTCGCGCTGGATGTCTTCCAGCTTCGACAGCACCGTCGCGAGCTGCTCCGGCTGGTTGACCTCCCAGTTGCGCTGCGGCTCCAGGCGGATCCGGGCGCCGTTCGCGCCACCGCGCTTGTCGGTGGAGCGGAAGCTCGCGGCCGACGCCCACGCCGTCGACACCAGCTGGGACACCGAAAGACCGGACTCCAGCACCTTCGCCTTGAGGGCGGTGATGTCGGCGTCGGAGACGAGCTCGCCCTCGACGGCCGGCACCGGGTCCTGCCACAGCTGCGGCTCGGCCACCCACGGGCCCAGGAAGCGGCTGACCGGGCCCATGTCACGGTGCAGCAGCTTGTACCAGGCCTTGGCGAACGCCAGCGCGAACTCGTCCGGGTTCTCCAGGAAGCGGCGCGAGATCGGGCCGTACACCGGGTCGAAGCGCAGCGACAGGTCCGTCGTGAGCATCGTCGGCTTGTGCTTCTTGTTCGGGTCGTACGGGTCCGGGATGATCTCCGGCGCGTCCTTGGCGACGTACTGCTTGCCGCCGCCCGGGCTCGTCGTCAGCTCCCACTCGTAGCCGAAGAGGATCTCGAAGAAGCGGTTGCTCCACTCGGTCGGCTTGTCCGTCCACGTCACCTCGAGGCCACTGGTGATCGCGTCCGCGCCCTTGCCGCTGCCGTGGGTGCTCAGCCAGCCGAGACCCTGCGCCTCGAGCGGAGCGCCCTCCGGCTCCGGGCCCACGTGGTCGTCGGCGACACCGGCGCCGTGGGTCTTGCCGAAGGTGTGGCCGCCGGCGATGAGGGCGACGGTCTCCTCGTCGTTCATCGCCATCCGGGCGAAGGTCTCGCGGATGAAGTGGGCCGCCGCCTCGAAGTCCGCGCTGCCGCGGGGACCCTCCGGGTTGACGTAGATGAGGCCCATCTCGGTCGCGCCGACCTCGGGCGCCATCTCCGAGTCGCTGACGTAGCGCTCGTCGCCCAGCCAGTCGTCCTCGGGACCCCAGAAGATCTCCTCGGGCTCCCAGGTGTCGACGCGGCCGAAGCCGAAGCCGAAGGTCTTGAAGCCCATCGACTCCAGGGCCACGTTGCCGGCCAGCACCAGCAGGTCCGCCCACGAGATCTTCTGGCCGTACTTCTGCTTGACCGGCCACAGCAGGCGGCGCGCCTTGTCGAGGTTGGCGTTGTCCGGCCAGCTGTTCAGCGGCGCGAAGCGCTGGCTGCCGTCACCGGCGCCGCCGCGGCCGTCGTGGATGCGGTAGGTGCCCGCGGCGTGCCAGCTCATCCGGATCATCAGGCCGCCGTAGTGGCCGAAGTCCGCCGGCCACCAGTCCTGCGAGGTGGTGAGCACCTCGGTGATGTCCCGCTTGAGGGCCTCGACGTCGAGCTTCGCGAACTCCTTGGCGTAGGCGAAGTTCTCGCCGAGCGGGTTGCTCTTCGACGAGTGGGCGTGCAGCACCGTCAGGTCGAGCTGGTTCGGCCACCAGTCCTTGTTGGTGCGCGGACGGCCACCCGTCTTCGGCTGCGGCGAATCGATCGCCGGGTTCTCGCTCTCACTGCCGTGCGAGGTCACCGAGTCGTGCGCGACCGGGCAGCCGGCCGCCGCCTTCTGGTCCACACCCTGTGCGCTCGAGGGGGTGTTGTCCTGGGTGTTGCTCATCTACTTCCTTCCGGAGCCGGCGTTCATTCGGGAGTTCGGGCGGCCGCGCAGTCGGGGCAGGTGCCCCAGTACACGACCTCCGCCTGGTCGATCACGAAACCGTGGTCGTCCGAGGCGGTCAGGCACGGGGTGTGGCCGACGGCGCAGTCGACGTCCGCGATCGCGCCGCAGGTGCGGCACACGACGTGGTGGTGGTTGTCCCCGACCCGGGACTCGTACCGGGCGGTCGCGCCCGCGGGTTGGATGCGCCGCACCAGGCCGGTGTCGGTGAGCGCCCGCAGGACGTCGTAGATCGTCTGGTGCGACACCGTCGGGTGCTCGGCCCGCACCAGCTCGATCACCGTCTCGGTGTCCACGTGCGGGTGGTCCCGCAACGCGGTGAGCACGGCCAGCCTCGGCCGCGTCACCCGCAACGAGACCGCTCGCAGCTGCGCCTCGAAGTCGGTCATCACGTCGGCCACCCTAGGGGCCTTCTCTGGAATGAGTCAAGTTATGACGGGATGAATTTTCATGATCGTGTCACCGAGGGTGACGTGATCGACGTTGACTGTCACCGGGACGGCGTACTGTACCGCGGGCTCGAGTGGTCCGCACGGCGGCTCCGGGTCCCGCGAGGGAATGGGGCAGACCCCGATGCCCCGATGGGCAACGCGCGCGCTTCTCCGCCGGGACCGTCGTACTTTCGGAAGGGAAGATCTTTTCCGATTCCCTGGAAAGGGGAAAACAATGGCGCGCAATTGGACCAGAACAGCCATCACGACGGCGGCCGCGGCGGCGGGCGTGAGCCTTCTCGGCGCGGTTCCGGCGGTGGCCGCGACGACGACCCGGCACTGCGTGCTGAACTCCGAAACCGGAGTTCAGAAATGCAGCACCGGCACCGAGCGTTCTGCGCTCGTCGCGCAGGAAGCCGGTCAGGTCGTCCAGGGCACGTTCTTCGACGGCCCCGACTACACCGGGAACTCGCTGACCATCACCGGACCCGAACTGTGCAAGAAGGACGGCTGGGTCAACTGGCAGTTCGACCTCGGCGACGACTGGAAGAACAAGATCTCGTCCGTGCAGCCGTGGGGCGACTGCTGGGTCTGGCTCTACCCGGAGCCGAACCTCGGCGGGGACCGGGACGGCCCGTTCAAGGAGAACACCGGCAACGTGGGGTCCTTCATGGACAACCGCACCCAGTCCATCGGGTTCAGCTGAGCGAAGGAGAGACCATGACCAGCAAGCGCACCGCGTGGACGGCGGCGGGCCTCGGCCTGCTGACCGCGGCCGGACTCGTGCTCACGGCGCCCGGCGCGTCGGCCGAGGGCGGCCCGACCGCCCGGGAGCTGCTCGACAAGTGCGACAACGGCACCGATTCGTGCGTCTTCCACCCCGCCGGTCCGCCGGAAGAGCACACCGGGGCCGGGCACCAGGTCGGGGAAGCGGCCTACAACTGCACCGGTGATCTGCAGCGCAGCACGGTGAACTGGTCGGACACGACGGGGGAGTCGAACAGCTTCGGCGTTTCCCTTTCGGCCGAATACGGGTTTTCGGAAGTGTTCAAGGTGTCGATCGAAACGTCCTACCAGCACACGTGGGAGTCTTCGCACACCGAAGGGCAGGCGACCAACGTCGACGTCCGGCCCGGCGAAAAGGGCTGGGTGGAACGCGCGCCGAAGATGCAGAAGGTGCACGGCACCTACGAAATGCATTTCCCGGACCGGTTCTACGACCACTACATCTGGTACCAGGACTTCGACGCGGACGGTCCCGTGCCCGGATCGACCGGGGACATCACGCAGCACACCGCGCCGATGACCGACCAGGAGAAGGCCGAGCACTGCGGCTGAGCGCCCCGGCCGCCGCCGCGCTCGGGGCGCGGCGGCGGTCGGCCCGCTCACACCGGGGAATCAAACCCGGCCGCCGGACGCTGAACCCGGCGTGAAAAAGATCGGCTTCCTCTCGTTCGGCCACTGGTCGCCGAGCCCGCACTCCGAGACGCGGTCCGCCGCCGACTTCCTGCACCAGTCGATCGACCTGGCGGTCGCGGCCGAGGAGCTCGGCGTCGACGGCGCCTACTTCCGCGTGCACCACTTCGCGCGGCAGGCGGCGAGCCCGTTCCCGCTGCTCTCGGCGATCGGCGCGCGCACGTCGAAGATCGAGATCGGCACGGGCGTGATCGACATGCGCTACGAGAACCCGCTGTACATGATCGAGGACGCGGGGGCGGCCGACCTGATCTCCGGGGGCCGGTTGCAGCTCGGCATCAGCCGGGGATCCCCCGAGCAGGTCATCGAGGGCTGGCGCTACTTCGGGTACGCCCCGGCCGACGGCGAGACCGACGCCGACATGGCCCGGCAGCACACCGAGGTCTTCCTCAAGCTGCTCGACGGCGAGGGCTTCGCGCAGCCGAACCCGCGGCCGATGTTCGCCAACCCGCCCGGGTTGCTGCGGCTCGAACCGCACTCCGAAGGTCTGCGCGAGCGCATCTGGTGGGGGTCGAGCTCGAACGCGACGAGCGTCTGGGCCGCCAAGCTGGGCATGAACCTGCAGAGCTCCACGCTCAAGGACGACGAGACGGGCGAGCCGCTGCACGTCCAGCAGCGCAAGCAGATCGAGGCCTACCGCGAGGCGTGGAAGGAAGCCGGCCACGAGCGCGAGCCGCGCGTGTCGGTCAGCCGGAGCATCTTCGCGCTGACCAACGACACCGACCGCGCGTACTTCGGCCGCGACCGGAACTCGCGCGACCAGGTCGGCATGATCGACGAGAACACCCGGGCGATCTTCGGCCGGTCGTACGCCGCCGAGCCGGACGAGCTGGTCCGGGAGCTCAAGGAGGACGAGGCGATCCAGGCCGCGGACACCCTGCTGCTCACGATCCCGAACCAGCTGGGTGTCGACTACAACGCGCACGTCCTGGAGAGCATCCTCACCCACGTGGCCCCGGAGCTCGGCTGGCGCTGACGGCGAACCGGTCCGGTGGTGGCGGCCACCGGGCCGGACCGCGTCAGCCGTGCGAGACGGTCAGGCCGTAGAACGCGACCCGCGCGCCCCTGGTCGTGCTGTCCGAAGAGGACTGGTTGTACGAGCCCGCCTTGAAGTACTGCTTGTACGCCTTGAACGACGACGGGATCGAGTAGTGCGTCGTGCTGCCGTTGACCGTCAGGTCGATGGTGTTCCCGCCGGAGATGCCGATCGTGTAGGTCCAGGTCTTGCCGATCGAGACGTGCCCGACGGTGTGCGGTGTCTGGCCGCCGTCGGGGGAGTTCTCGGTGCCGAGGACGATGTCGCCGCTCGAGCGGTAGTACAGCTCCAGCAACGGTTTCGTCGACGAGCCGCCGGTGCCGAGGTGGACCTGGCCCACGCAGACGTTCGACGTCACCGAGACCACGCGCAGGGTCGCGCTCAGCTTGTGGGACCCGCTCAGCGACCAGTTCGCCGCCGACCCGTCGCGGTTCATCTCGCGCAGCTCGGACCGCGCGTACTTCGAGTTCGGGGTGGTGACGCCCTTTTCCGGCGCCCAGAACGTCATCGCGCCGTCACGGGTGTCGGTGTAGAAGTAGCTGTCCTGGAAGCCGTTCGGGCCCTTCAGGCGGGACGAGGAGATGGTGGTCGGCGAGCCGGGGGAGCCGACCGGCTCCTGCAGCTGCCAGATCCCCAGGTCGAAGTTGCCGCCCGGGGCCACGGTCGGGTCGGCGGCCCGGGCAGGCGCCGCGGTGGCGACCAGGGCCGGCACCGCCAGCAGGACGAGCAGGGAACGCAAGCGCATCGAGGTGTCCCTTCACGATGTAAATGGTCTGGACAACCCGGCGGCGTGGGAAAACGGTAAGTCCCTGTTGGCGTCATGTCAAGGATTGACGCGCGAGCTACCGCGTCCCGTGATTCTCCGCCACTCAAGTCGGACAAAAACCAACCATCGTCGTCAATGCGTCAGGAAGCGACTTTCGTAGCTAACCGCGGCCGCGGCCCGTCTGGTCTGCTCCCGGGTACCACTCAGGTCCCCGAAGGGAGATGTTCATGCAGGTAGACGGACGTTCCGTGGTCCGGCGGGCCGCGACGGCCCTCGCCGTGGCCGCCGCTGTCGTCGTGGTCGCCGCCCCCGGTGCGTCGGCCGGTGACCCGCGGATCGTGGGCGGCACACCGACCACGATCGAGGAGTTCCCGGCCACCGTGATCTTCAACGTCAACGGCGCGCAGCACTGCGCCGGCACCCTGGTCGCGAAGAACAAAGTGCTGACCGCCGCGCACTGCACCGACGGCGTCGAAGCGGCGCAGATGGAGATCATCGGCGGGCAGACGAAGTTCAGCGACACCTCCGGCACGAAGGCGGGCGTGAGCGACGTCTGGCAGAACCCGGACTTCGACATGAGCGGGATGCAGCACGACAACGCCGTGCTGACGCTGGACAAGGACCTGCCGTACGAGCCGGCCACGCTGGTGCAGGCGGGCGATGACGCGGCCTACCAGGCCGGCAAGGACGTCACGGTGGTCGGCTGGGGCACGACGTCCGAGGGCGGCGCCGTCTCCGACACGCTGCTCAAGGTATCGGTGCCGGTGGTGGACAACGACACCTGCGCCGAGAAGTACAGCACCGGCGGGGCGAAGTACGACAAGGCCTCGATGTTCTGCGCAGGCGTGCCCGAAGGCGGCAAGGACTCCTGCCAGGGCGATTCGGGCGGTCCGGCCTACGTCGACGGCAAGCTCGCCGGGATCGTCTCGTGGGGCAAAGGCTGTGCCCGCAAGGACTTCCCGGGTGTGTACACCAACGTCGGCAACGACTATTCGGTGATCAGCTCGCACCTCGGCTGACCGGCCGGCTCCCGGCGGCCCGCCCGCCGGGAGCCGGAAAGCGCTTGCCCGCACGCGCGGTGGAATCCGGGGTCCGTGCTTATGCTGGCGGCCTTCGTCCTCTCGCGAAAGGGTCCCCGCCATGGAACAACCCGAGAGCCACGCAGCCACCGCGACCGCCGACGGCGTCAACCGGCGCAGCCTGCTCGCCGGCGTCGGCGGTCTCCTCGCCGCCGGGGGAGTCGCGTCGGCGCTCGCGCCGCCCGCCGCCGCCGACCCCGCCGCCCGGCCCGAACGGAACCCGCGGGTCGAGGACCTGCTCGGGAGGATGACCCTCGCCGAGAAGCTCGGGCAGCTGCAGCTGGTCGGCACCGAAGACCTCGCGCGGGCGGCCCTCGCGACCGGGCAGCTGGGCGGGGTGTTCTCCGTCGTGGGCGCCGCGAAGCTCAACGCGCTGCAGAAGATCGCCGTCGAGCAGACCCGGCTGCGGATCCCGCTCATCTTCGGCCTGGACGTGATCCACGGCTACACCACGAACTTCCCGATCCCGCTGGCCCAGGGCGCGAGCTTCGACCCCGGCGTGCCGGCCGCCGACGCGACGGTGTCGGCGAAGGAGGCCCGGCGCAGCGGTATCCACTGGACGTACGCGCCGATGATGGACGTCACCCACGAGCCGCGCTGGGGGCGCATTGCCGAGGGGAACGGCGAAGACCCTTACCTGACGTCTCGGATGGCCGTGGCGAAGGTCCGCGGTTTCCAGGGCGAGGACTACTCGTCCCCGGACCGGCTCGCCGCGTGCGCCAAGCACTTCGTCGCCTACGGCGGCGCGGAAGGCGGCCGCGACTACAACACGGTCGACGTCTCGCTCCAGCGGCTGCACAACCTCTACCTGCCGCCGTTCAAGGCGAGCGTCGAGGCCGGGGTGGCGACCGTGATGGCCGGCTTCAACACCATCAGCGGGGTCCCCGCGCACGGCAACGGCTACGTCCTGCACGACGTCCTCAAGGGCGCGTACGGGTTCCGGGGCTTCGTCGTCAGCGACTACACCGGCATCGAAGAGCTGATCAACCACGGCCTCGCGGGCGACGGCGCGGACGCCGCGGCGGCCGCGCTGCCCGCCGGCGTCGACATGGAAATGGTCAGCACCAACTACGTCACCTACGGCCAGCAACTGCTGGCCCAACGCCGGATCACCCGCGACCAGCTCGACGACGCCGTCCGCCGGATCCTGCTGGTCAAGGTCAAGCTGGGGCTCTTCGAACGGCCGTACGTCGACGAAGCCGGCGAGGTGACGGCGCCGTCGCCGGCCGCGCTGGCCGCGTCGAGGCAGGCCGCCGGGCGGTGCATGGTGCTGCTCAAGAACGACGGGCCCGTGCTGCCGCTGGCGAAGTCCGTGGGCTCGGTGGCCGTCGTCGGCCCGCTCGGCGCGGCGACTTACGACCTCAACGGCACCTGGGCCGGCCTGGGCACCGGCGCGGGCACGACCCCGCCGGTGACCGTCGTGGACGGGATCAAGGCCGCGGCGCCGGGCGCGACCGTCACCTACACCGCGGGCTGCCCGGTCGACGGGACCGACACCAGCGGGTTCGCCGCCGCCCAGCAGGCCGCCCGCGCGGCCGACGTGACCGTCGTCGTGGTCGGCGAAACCGCCGCGATGAGCGGTGAAGCGGCCGCGCGCAGCAACATCGATCTGCCCGGCGTGCAGCAGCAGCTCGTCGCCGCGATCAAGGAGACCGGCAAGCCGTTCGTCGTGGTGCTGGTCAACGGCCGGCCGCTGACGATCCCGTACCTGCACGACAACGCGCCGGCGATCGTCGAGGCGTGGGCGCCGGGCGTCCAGGGCGGGCACGCGGTCGCGGACGTCCTGTTCGGCACGGTCAACCCGGGCGGCAAGCTGCCGGTCAGCTTCCCGCGCGCGGTCGGGCAGATCCCGATCTACTACAACCACGAGAACACCGGCCGCCCGGCCGATCCGGACAACAAGTACACGTCGAAGTACCTCGACCTGGAGACCGGTCCGCTCTACGAGTTCGGCTTCGGCCTCTCGTACACGACGTTCCGCGTCGACGGCCTGCGCCTGTCGAGCACCCGGATGTCCCTTCGCGGCGGCCGGGTCCAGGTGACCGCGACCGTCACCAACACCGGCTCCCGCGCGGGCGACGAGGTCGTCCAGCTCTACCTGCGCGACCCCGTCGCGAGCATCGTCCAGCCGGTCCGGCGGCTGCGCGGGTTCGAGCGGGTGACCCTCGCCGCGGGCGCGTCGCGGCAGGTCTCGTTCACGCTCACCCCGGACGACGTCGGCTTCTACGACAACGCCGCGAAGTTCCGGGTCGAGCCGGGCAAGATCGAGGTCTACGTCGGCACGAGTTCGGCGGCCACGCTCACCGCGAGCTTCACCGTGGGGTGACCGCCACTCCCGCGCGCTTCACCGTTTCCGTGATCGGTGCCGTCTCCACCGCGGTCAGCCCGGGCAGGCTCGCGACCGGCCCGGTCAGGTACCGGTGCAGGTCGCGGTTTCCCGTGCAGTTCACCGCAGCGTAGAGGTTCGTCGGGCCGGTGGTGGCGGCCGCGAACGACACCTCGGGGTGTCCGGCCAGCGCCCGGCCGGCCTCGGTCAGGCCGGCCGGGCCGACGCTGAGCCACAGCATCGCGAGCTTGGTCCGGCCGAGGAGCCGGGGGTCGTGGTCGACGTCGAAGTAGAGCACGCCGTGGCGGCGCAGCTCGGTCAGCCGCCGCTGGGCGGTCGAGACCGAGCACCCGGCCGCCCGGGCCAGGTCCGGGTACCCGGCCCGGCCGTCCCGGGCGAGCACGGCCGTCAGCGCGCGGTCGGTCCCGGTGAGCGGGCAGCCGTCGGTTCCGGCGGGAAACCGCAGCGCCGCGACCTGGGCGTCGTCCAGCGGGCCGGTCTTGGTGACGACGCTGAACTCGCCGCCGTAGAAGGTGTGCAGGAGGCAGTGCGCGCTGATCCCGGTCACCCGCGGCGTGTTCGGCAGTGCCCGCAGCAGGCTCGGCCCGGTGGCGGCACCGGCACGGGCGACGCACATGATCTCCGTGCCGCCGGACGCGACGTGGACCCACGACGTCTCGGCGTGCCGGGCGAGCGCCCGCGCGAGCGACCCGGTGCGGTCCGGGGCGCACCGGACGCGCACGAGCCACTCCTCGTCGCCGACGGCTTCGGGCCGGACCTGGCCGACGACCCGCAGCCCGGCCTCGACGCGCAGCCGGCTGTAGCGGCGGTGCACCGTCTGCGGGGAGACGCCGAGGACTTCGGCGACGCGCTGGAACGGCGCCCGGCCGTCGACCATCAGCGCGTGGAGGATCTTCCGGTCCAGCAGGTCGAAGTCATCGGAATCGGTCATCGGGTGGCCTTCACTGGAGGATCTTCCCATTCCGGAGCGAGGAGTGGTCAGCGAGGCAGGGCCCCGCCGATCGTGGGGCCATGACTGGTTCACTGATCATCCGCGGGGCGCGGGTCCTCACCATGGCACCGGGGCGCGACGCCACCGAGCGCGCGGACGTCCTGGTCGAAACCGGCCGGATCGCCGCGGTCGGCCCGGGCCTCGTGACCACCGCGCCGGAGATCGATGGGTCGGGCTGCCTCGCGGTGCCCGGCTTCGTCGACACCCACCGGCACATGTGGCAGGCGGCCCTGCGCGGCAGCGCGCCGCAGCACACGCTCGCGGAGTACTTCACCACCGTCCTCGGCCGCGTCGGCCCGGCCCTGACCCCCGCCGACCTGTACCTCGGGAACCTGCTCTCCGCCTACGCGGCGCTGGACGCGGGCGTCACGACGGTGCAGGACATCTCGAACATCCAGGACAGCCCGGCCGCGACCGACGCACTCGTCCAGGCGCTCAAGGACAGTGGCATCCGCGCGGTCTTCGCCTACGGCAACAGCTTCCCCCGCGCGAAGAGTCACGGCGCCGCGCTCGGCGACGACGTCCGCCGCGTCCGGGCGGAGCTCCTCCCGGACGACGACGCCTTGGTCACGCTCGCACTGGTCACCGAACCCGGTGACGAGGACGCCGAACGCCACAACGCCCGCCTGGCCGACGACCTCGGCGTCCGCACCGCCCGGCACGTCGTCCACCGCCGCCACGGCGAAGCGCCGATCTCCCGGCTGCGCGCGCTCGGCGTGCTGCGGCCGGGCACCACGTTCATCCACGGCACCGGCCTCGACGACGGCGAGCTGCGCCTGATCGCCGACAGCGGTGGCTCGCTGTCGATCGCGCCGGCGGTCGAACTGGTGATGGGGCACGGGTACCCGCCGTTCACCGCCGCCGCGCGCGCCGGGGTGCCGGTGAGCCTCAGCACCGACGTCGAGGTGACCGTGGCCGCGGACATGTTCACCCAGATGCGGGCCGCCTACCAGGTGGCCCGGTACGACGAACTGGCCGCGGGGAAGCCGGTGACGAGCGTGCGGGACGTGCTGCATGCGGCCACCGCCGGCGGGACGCTGGCGCCGGGCCGGCCGGCGGACGTCGTGCTGCTGCGGGCCGACGGGATCGGTGTCGCGCCGGTGTTCGACCCGGACAGCACGGTGACGCTGCAGATGGACCGCGCGCACGTCGACACGGTGCTGGTCGCGGGCCGGGTCGTGAAGCGCCACGGGCGGCTGCTCGCCGACGTCGGCCCGCACCTGGCGGCCGCGGACCGCCTGCGGCAGCGCCTGGTCAGCGTGGGTTGACGCCGAGGATGCAGGCGACCGGCGGGTCGAGGTCGAGCGTCTCGACCCGCAGTTCGGTGAACCCCGCCTCGGTGAGCAGGTCCTGCAGCTCGCGGGCGGCCCGGGCGGTGGTGCCGCGGTCGGCGCCGGGACACCGGGGCTGGGACGCGAGCGCGACGCGCCCGCCCGGCCGCAACAGGCCGCGCAGCTCGCGGAGCCGTTCCGGCGGATCGGGCCAGAAGCCCGCGTTGTTGACGGCGAGGACGGCGTCGAGCGGTTGGCCGAACGCCGGCAGCCGGTCCACCGAGGCGTGGACCAGCTCGATCCGGTCGGCCGCGGCCCGGTTGCGCCGGCCCGCCCGCGCCACCATGACCGCGGAGTGGTCGACGCCGTAGACGCGGCCCCGGGTGGCGCGGGCGGCCAGCTCGCCTAGCGCGATCCCGGGGCCGAAACCGACTTCGAGCACGCGCTCGTGCGGCTGGACGTCCAGGAGGGAGACCACCCAGACGTTGCGCCGCCGGTTGGAGCCGCGGTGGGCCATCACCCACCCGGCCACCCGCCCGCCGAGCCCGCGCGGGTGGTGGAACTGCCCGATCATCCGCTGCTTGAGAGTTGTCTTGGCCATGCCGCGAGTGAACGGCTTCAAGTACGCTCGAAGTCAAATGCCCGAGGAGCAGCTGACGATCGGCGAGCTGGCCCGCCGCACCGGCGTGGCCACTTCGGCGCTGCGCTACTGGGAGGACCAGGGCCTGCTGCCCGCGCCCGAGCGGGTCGCCGGCCAGCGCCGATATTCGCCTTCGGCCGTCACGCTGGTGGGGGAGATCCTGATCCTGCGCGACGTCGGGTTCACCGTCCGCGAACTCAAGACGCTGATCGCCCTGCGCACGTCGGCCGCGCCGGCCTGGCGCGAACTGCAGCAGCGCAAGCTCGCCGAGCTGGACGCCCGGATCGCCCGCGCCCAGGCCGCCCGCACGGCGATCGCGCACGGCCTGGACTGCCCGCACGAGGACGTCCACGACTGCCCGAACTTCCGCCGCGGCGTCGCCGCGCGGCTGGCCGGCGCGACGCTGGAAGAAGCCCACTCACACTGAGCTTTTGCTTTCGGCGCCCAGTGCGCGGGGGAACGTCTCCGGGATCCGGACGTCGTCGCGGGTCAGGTCGTGGACGCTGCGGTGGCCGAGCGCCAGCAGCGTCGAGTCGATGCCGTTGCGCAGCACATCGAGGACGTTCTCGACGCCGGCTTGGCCGTTCGCCGCCAGGCCCCACAGGTACGCGCGGCCGATGAGGACCGCCGTGGCGCCGAGTGCGAGCGCCTTCACGACGTCGCTGCCGCGGCGGATCCCGCCGTCCAGCAGGACTTCCACCTGGTCGCCGACGGCGTCGGCGATCGCCGGGAGCGCCCGGATCGTCGCCGGGGTGCCGTCGAGGTTGTTGCCGCCGTGGTTGGACACGGAGATCGCGCTGACGCCGGCGTCGACCGCGCGCCGGGCCTCGTCGACGCGGATGACGCCCTTGAGCAGGAACGGCCCGTCCCACTGCGAGCGCAGCCAGGCCACGTCGTCCCACGACGGCGGAGGCGTCTGCATCCACTGGCCGTAGGCGCCGAAGAACGTGGGGACCGGGGTGCCGGGTTCGGCCATGTTCGGGACGCTGAGGTCGGGCAGCCGGCGGGTTTTCGCGTAGTCGAGCAGCCAGCGCGGGCGGGCCAGACCCTCGGGCGCGAAGCGCAGCAGCTCGCGGAAGGTGACTTTTTCGGGGATGTGCGGGCTGCCCCAGTCGCGGCTGTGGGAGAACGACCAGTCGAGCGTCAGGATGAGCCCGACGGCGCCGGCGCGGCGGGCGCGGTCGAGCCGGCCGAGGATTTCGTCGCGGCTGCCGGTCCAGTAGACCTGGAAGAACGTGTTCGGGTTGGCGGCGACGACCTCCTCGATCGGCTTGCCGGCGAAGGAACTCAGGCCCATCGCGGTGCCGCGGGCGGCAGCCGCGCGGGCGACGGCGACCTCACCGTCGGGGTGTACCGCCTGCACACCGGTGGGGGAGATGACGACCGGCAGCGCGATCTCGCGGCCGAGGACGGTGGTGGCGAGCGCGCGCTCGCCGGACTGCCCGGCGGTGCGCGGGGCGAAGGTCAGCTCGTCGAAGGCGTCGAGGTTGTCCTTGAGCGTAAGCCCTTTTTCGGAGCCGGCGATCAGTGCCGAGTAGACGGACGCGGGCAGCCGTTTCTTCGCGCGCCGCTGGGCTTCGGCGATCGATTCGAACCAGGCGTTGCTCATGCGGGGCCTCGCTTTTCCTTGCTGTCGACGCGCAACGGGCGCCAGGCGATCTCGGGCAGCACCGGCGCAGCGGTCCGGTGGAGCAGGCAGCCGGCCCAGACGCCGGCGCCGTAGGCGATGTCGTCGGCCAGGGCGCCGGCGGTGTAGCGGGCAGGGTCCAGGCCGGGTCCGCGCTCGGCCCACGCGGTCAGCGGCGGACCGAGCAGCAGCGACGCGACGGCGGCGCGCCGTCCCCACCCGCGGGGAACCAGCAGCGCGGCGAGGACGGGCGCGGCGAACTGCGTCCCGTAGCGGCCGGCGCCGAGCCAGGTCTGGTGGACAGCGGTCCCCATCGCGCGGACGACGCCTTCGGTGGGAATGTCGTTGCTCCGGAGCGTTTTGAGCATGCTCAGGACGGCGCCGCCGAAGCCGCCGGCGGCGAGCAGGGGCCGCCGGGCGAGCAGCGCGGCGACGGTCAAGGCCGGCCACGGGTGCAGCACCAGCGGGGCGAGGTACCCGGGGTGGCGCCGGGCGAGCGGAGCGGCGGACGTGCCGTACCGCGCGCGGCGGCCGAGGAGTTCGCGCCAGGTCCCGGGTTCGTGGTGTCCGATGTGGACATCCGGGGCGTACCGGATCCGGTGGCCGGCGGCGTGCAGCCGCCAGCAGAGGTCGACGTCCTCGCCGACGCGGAGTCCGGGGTCGAACCCGCCGATCTCTTGGAGAGCGGTCCTCCGGGCAACGAGCGCGGCAGTGGGGACGTACGAGGTCCGGGTCCGGGGAGCAACTCGCGCGGGCCGGTCACCGAGGTCGAGACTTCCGGCGGCTTGCGTGTACCGGCCGGCCGCGGTGTCTTTCGCTCGCGCGCGGACGCGGGGCGCGATCGCGGCGAGGAGGGGGTCGGCGAAGTGGGCGGCGAGGCGGGTCGCCCAGTCGCCGGGGGCGGTGCAGTCACTGTCCACGAAGGCCACCAGTTCGGTGTCGACGTGGTGGAGGGCGGTGTTCCGGGCGGCGCCGGGACCGCCGTTTTCGTCGCGGCGGATGAGTTCGGCTCCGTGCGCGGCGGCTACTTCGGCGATTGCTCGAGGGTCTTCGGAGCCATCGTCGACGACGAGGGCGGGGTGGCGGCGGCTCAGCGACGCCAGGCAGCGGGCGAGGGGGCCGGGCCGGTCGAGGACCGGGACGACGAAGGTGAGGTCCGGGGGTTCGGTGGGTTCGGGCGGGACGGGGTGGGCGAAGCCGGCATCGGTCAGCCGCCGCGCGAGGGCGCCCCCGGCTGGGGAGGTGACGGGACCATCGGCGAGTTCTCGCCACGCCCTGCGCCCGGCGGGGGTGAGGCGGAGGACGCGGGTGGGTGAGCCGCCGAACCAGAGGTCTTCGCGGAGCTGTTTGGTGTCCGGGTCGAGGACGATGCGGAAACCGGTGGGCAGGGGAGTGGTCATGGGGCCAGCCCACCGTTCGGGAATGCGGCGGTCGTGATCGTCAGTGCGGCTACAACGCCGGCCCGCCAACGACCGGCACGACCGCGCCGGGGTGTCGCGCCGCTGTCCAGTTCGGCGAGGGGTGGTCGCATGCGGGCGACCCGGAAGCCGGTGGTCGTCAATGCGGTCACAACGCCAGGCCTCCGTCCACCGGCACCACCGCACCGGTTGTCGCGCCGCTGTCCGGGGCGGCCAGGAACGCCAGCACCCGCGCGATCTCCGCCGGCTCCAGCAACCTCGCGACCGGTTGCTGCGCGGCGAAATCCGCCGCCCCCGGCAGCCCGTACAGCCGGGCGCTCTCGGCGAGGATCGGCGTGTCGGTCGAACCGGGGCTGACCGCGTTGGCCGTCACGCCCGTCCCGCCCAGCTCGGCACCCAGCGCGCGGACCAGCCCGGCCACCCCCGCCTTTGCCGCGCAGTAGGCCGCCAGCATCGGCAACCCCCGCGTCGCCGCGGCGGAGGCGACCGCGAGGAACCGGCCCGACCTCGGCGCCGGACGGCGCAGCAACGCCGGGATCGCCACCCGCGCCAGGTTCAGCACCCCGCGCAGGTCCACGTCGAGCACCGCCGCCTCCTGCTCCGGCGGCACCTCCCACTGCGGCACGCCCCCCGCGATCACTCCGGCGGCCGCGATCGCGACGTCGAGGCCGCCCCACCGCCGCTCGACGACCGCCACCGCCGCAGCCAGTGCCGCCGGGTCCCGGACGTCGGCCACGAAGACCTCGGCGCCCGCCTTCGAGGCGACGGCCGCCAGTTCCGTCTCGCTCCCCAGCGCGTACGGCAACGCCGGATCATCACCGGCGACGTCGACCGCGAGCACGGCGTAACCCTGCTGCGCCAGCCGGAGCACGGTCGCGGCCCCGATCCCGCGGGCCGCGCCGGTGACGAGCGCGGTCCTCATGCCCAACTATCCACAAAGGACACCAGCTGCGCGGTCAGGTCGTCGAGCAACGTCCGGCCGTAGGCCTCCGTCGCGGTGGTCGGGTCGCCGAGCACCCCGGTCGGGGTCACCGCGCGCACCCCGCCCTCCCGCAACAGCGGCAGGACCTCGCCCAGGGGCCGCAAATCGCCCACCACCGCCTGGTCCATCCGGACCCCACCAGGCCGTAAAGCCAGCTGCAGCGCGGTTTCCGGGCGCCCGGCGTGCGGATCACCGTCCCAACGAGGCGTGAAAACCCCGACGTCACGAGACTCAGCCCGCAAGCGTGCGACGGCGCGGGATACCGGTCCGGTGTTGCCGCCGTGCGCGGAGACGAACAGCAGCCGCGTGAACGTCTCCGACGCCGACCGGCCCAGCTCAACCAGCAGGAGTTCGGTCGCTTCTTGGCCGATCGAGAGCGTCCCGGCGAACCCGGCGTGCTCGCCGCTGGACCCGAAGGCCACGGCGGGCGCCACCAGAACGTCCGGCCGCTTCTCCGACAGCCGGTCGCACAACGCCAGCGCGATGTCGGTGTCGGTCGACAGCGGCAGGTGCGGTCCGTGCTGCTCGGTCGCCCCGACCGGCACGGCCAGGATCGCGCCGGCCGCCGCGCGTGCGGCGACGTCCGGCCAGGACAGGTCCGCCAGCCGCACGGTCAGCCCCTGAACCCGGCGAGCGGGCTCTCGTCGCACGCTCGCTCCGGCGGTCGGCGCGTCCCGATCGTCACCGGGACCGGACGCCGCCGGTGGGAGTGGTCCAGCGAGGGCTTCGGGACGCTCGTGACGCCCGCCAGCGCGAGTTCGCCGTGGCCGCGGACGCATTCGGGGTCCGGGCCGTCCAGTGGCAGGCCGGTGAAGAACTTCGCCGCCATGCACCCGCCGCGGCAGGCGTCGAACGCCGAACACGACTCGCACGCCCCACCGCTCTGCGGCGACCGCAGCGACGTGAACAGCTCCGACTCCCGCCACACCGACGTGAACCCGCCGTCACCGCGGACGTTGCCCGCGAGGAACGTGTCGTGGATGGCGAACGGGCACGCGTAGACGTCGCCGACCGGGTCGACCAGGCACACCACCCGCCCGGCGCCGCACAGGTTCAACCCCGGTAGGCCGCCGTCGCCGTAGCCGGCGAGGTGGAAGAACGAGTCGCCGGTGAGGACGTTCTCGCCGTGGGCCACCAGCCAGTCGTACAGCTGCCGTTGCTGGTCGGCGGTCGGGTGCAGCTCGTCCCAGGTGTCGGCGCCGCGACCGGACGGGCGCAGCCGGGTGATCCGCAGCTGGGCGCGGTAGCGGTCGGCGATGGCCTTGAACGCGTCGAGCTGCCCGACGTTGTGGCGGGTCATCACGACCGAGATCTTGAAGTTCTCGAAGCCCGCGTCGGCCAGGTGCTGCATGGCGCGGATCGCGGTGGCGTACGAGCCGGGGCCGCGGACGTGGTCGTTGACCTCGGCGGTGGCGCCATCCAGCGAAATCTGGACGTCGACGTAGTCGCTCGCGGCCAGCCGGCGCGCCACCTCGGGGGTGATCTTGACGCCGTTGGTGGAGAACTTGACGCCGACGTGGTGCTCGGTGGCGTAGTCGACGAGTTCCCAGAAGTCCGGGCGGACGGTCGGTTCGCCGCCGCCGATGTTGACGTAGAAGACCTGCATGCGTTCGAACTCGTCGATCAGCGCCTTGCATTCCGCTGTGGACAGTTCGCGCGGGTCCCGCCGTCCCGAGGAGGAAAGGCAGTGCACGCAGGACAAGTTGCAGGCGTAGGTCAGTTCCCAGGTGAGGCAGATCGGGGCGTCGAGCCCGTACTGGAATTCGTCCACAAGGGACATCAGAGACTCCTCGGCTGGATCATGCGCGACTCGGCGAGGGCGGCCAGCGCCGCGCGGTACCGCGGCAGCTCGCCGGGGCCGACGCCGGCATCGGCGCACGCGGCCCGGGCGTCCGGGTGCGTGGCGAGGCCACGGACGACGGCCAGCAGCGTCGGGCTCTTCAGGAAGGAAAGCCGGCGGGTGCCGAAGTGGTACAGCAGGGCGCCGAACCGCTCGGGCCGGATCGACACGCGGTCGTCCAGGCGCCACGCGGCGTCGAGGTCGAAACCCGCCGGCACGTCCTCAGTAGACACCGCACATGCCGTCGATGGAGACCTCTTCGACCAGCAGTTCCTCGGTCAAGGCCTCGTCGGTCTCGGGCGTGGTCTGGTTCTCGCTCATCCTGGCTCCTTCGGCAGTGATGATTTTCGGCACTCAGTGACGAATAGCAGGGAGAGTAATGTCACCGCGTGTCGATAATCAAGGCTCACGAGGGAACGGCACCCGAATGACCGATGACGTGCTCGCCCGCCCCGCGAACCGCCGGGGCCGTCCGCCGGGCACGAGCGCCCGCGAACTCGAGGTTGCCGCGCTGCGGCTGTTCGGCGAACAGGGCTTCCACGAGACGACCGTCGACCAGATCGCCGCGGCGGCCGGCGTCAGCAGGCGGACGTTCTTCCGCTACTACGACGCGAAGGCCGACGTCCTCTGGAACGAGTTCGACACCGAGGTCGAGACGATCCGGACGCTGCTCGCCGGGATGCCGCCGGACCTGCCGGTGCTGGAAGCGGTGCGCCGGGCGGTCCTCGCGGCCAACCACTACAGCGCGGCGGACGTGCCGGAGCTGCGCCGGCGGATGACGCTGCTGAGCACGGTCCCGGACCTGGCCGCGAGCGCGGCGGTCCACTACGACGCGTGGGAGCGGGCGATCAGCGCGTTCGTCGCCCGCCGCTCGGGCCAGCCGGAGGAATCGCTGTACCCGCTGGTGGTGGGCCGAGCGGTGCTGGCGGCGTGCCGGGCGGCGTACGACCGCTGGTCGGCCCGCGCGGACGCGGACTTGACGGTGTACCTGGACGCGGCGTTGCGCGCGTTGGCGGCGGGGCTCGCCGACGACGTGCTGGGGGTGGAGCCGGACCCGGTGCCGGAGTGAAGTGACCTGGCGGTGCGCGCTGGCTTGTTCTAGTATCTGTAGAACAATGCTGGTTCGACTGGATGACCGGGACACCGCGCCGCTGCACGAGAAGATCGCCGCGGGGCTGCGGCGTGCCCTCGCGGCGGGGGAGGTGGCCGTCGGTGAGCGGCTGCCCGCCGCGCGCGAACTCGGCGCCTCGCTCGGCGTCAACATGCACACCGTGCTGCGCGCCTACGCCCAGCTCGCCGACGAAGGCCTGGTCGCCATGCGGCGCGGGCGCGGGGTGACCGTGCTGGCCGCGGGGCCGGACCGGGCCGAGCTGCACCACCGGCTCCGGGCGCTCGTCGACGAGGCGCGACGGCTCGGCATCGAGCACGAGGAGCTGGTCGCCATGATCAAGGAGGCCCGATGATCCTGCGGTACGGGGTTCCGGCCGTGGTGCTGGTCGCCATCGTCGGGCCCGCGCTCGTCCTCGCGCCGCGGCTGCCCGACCCCATCGCCGTGCACTGGGCGTGGGGCGGTGTGCCCAACGGTCACGCGCCCTGGTGGCTGGTGACCGCGGGTGCCGCGGTGTTCTGGGTGGTGGCGTGGGCGGCGCTGGCCCGCACCGCGTCGGCGGCGAGCGGCGTCTACGGCCTCGGCGGCGTCCTCCTGACCGCGCACTCGGTGGGGCTGTGGGCCAACCTCGACGCGCCGTCGTGGGAACGCGCCCGGCACGTCGGCTGGGCGCTCGCGCTCGGCATCGTCGCGGTGGGCTTGGCGGGCGCGGCAGCCGGCTGGCTCCTCGCGCCCGCGAAACCGGCCGAGACGGCGTCGGGGCTGGCGCCGACGGCTGGTCTCGGTGAGAGCGAACAAGCGGTCTGGTCGGGGACCGCGCACAACTTCGCCCTGATCGCCGTCGCGCCGCTCGCGGCCGCCCTCGCCGCGGTGCTGGGGAGCACGCACGTGTGGCTCGCCGGACTGCTGGTCGCGGTGGCGACGCTGATGTTCTCCTCGGTGCGGGTGCTCGTCGGACCGGCCGGGGTGCGCGTGCGGATCGGGCCGCTGCGCCGGAATCTGGCCTACGACGAGATCGCCGAAGCGCGCGCCGACCGGATCGTGCCGCTGGCCTACGGCGGCTGGGGCTGGCGGCGGCGCCCCGGCCGGTCCGCGGTCGTGGTCCGGGCCGGGGACGGACTGGTGCTGCGCCTGCGTTCCGGGAGAACGTTCGTCGTCACCGTCGACGGGGCGCGGACGGCCGCGGGCCTCGTCAACGACTACGTCGCCCGGCACCACTCGCCGGCCGGCGGTCGCGGCGGCTGATCGGTGGCGGTCCTACGGTGGCGGTCTCCCACGGGAGATCGCGAAGGTTGATCGGCCGGGGGAGCTGACCGACGCCGGCCCTTCCGGTGGCAATGCCGCGCGGGAGGCCGGCGCCTGACCGACTCCGGCTCCGGTGGCCCTACCGCGCCGAAAACCGCGGTGGCTGACCTGCGGCAGCCTGATTCACTCCGGCATCCGCGCCCACGTCGCACCCGGCCACCGCCGGAAGCCGGCCGCGCTCAGCGGGGGAGCGGCCCCGTGAACTGCTGCTCCGAAGTCGCCTGCCAAGTGCACACCGCGGCCTTCTTCCCCGCCGCCCAGGCCTTGCTGTCCGGGTAGAACACCCCCACCGATGCCTCGACCGGAGGCGTGTACCCCGGCCCGAACACCTCCGCCCGCTTGGCGTCGCAGCCCGCCTTCGCCTGCGTCTCCAACGTGTCCTCGCCCGGGTACTCGCCCTCGAGGTACCCCTTCAACGGCACCGTCGCGAAAGCCTCCCCGTCGTGCGCCGCGGTACACGACACCTTCGTCGCGTCCAAGCTGTACGCCGGCGGGGTCGTATAACACTCGCCCGGTTTCAACGCCACGATCGTCGGCGTCGAGCCGAGCAGCTCCGCGCGCTTGACCACCGCGATCACGCCGATCGTCAACCCGCCCACCCACAGCAGGCTGAACACGATCCCGGCGATCGCCATCCCGCGGCCGCGCTGGTCGGTGCGGCTGATCTGGACCAGCGCGACGATGCCGAAGATCAACCCCAGCACGAGCGAAAATCCGCAGATGCCGAGGATCCCCATGATCAGCGACACGACCGCGAACGTGTTGCGCCCCTGCGGCCTGGGCGACCCCGGGGCCACCACCATCCACTGCGGTGGGTTCAGCGGGTGCTGCTCGGACATCGGCCCCCCTCGTCCGGACGCCGCCGGATGGACGCCCGGCCTGAGCATAGTGGCGGATCGTGACCCGATGTCACACTTGGCCGCTTGTCGCTCGATGGGGTGACTGCCTACAGTCTTCCGCTGGGAGGCGGCATGCGCGCGAGACGGCGGTCCATCCGGTTCAGCGGCACGGAAGTCACGATCAGCGCGGCGGTCAAGGACGGCTTCTTCGGCAACGACCGCAAGCACACCTTCAGCGTCACCAAGATCAAGAGCATCAGCAACTCCGAGCCCGGGTTCGCCAACCCCGGCCGGCTGACGTTCACCGTCGAAGGCGCCTCCACCGAGGTCGTGAAGAACCCCGCGAGCGGCGGTGACCAGGTGGACATGAACACGTTCTGTTACAACAGCTGGGACACCGGCCAGGTGCGGAAGCTGGTCGCGGAGATCAAGAAGGCCATGGGCGGGTCCCGGTAGTACCCGTTGCGCTCCGAGGCGGCGACGCTATACCGTGAGCAAACTAGAACAGGTTATAGTTTGTGGCGGGCGGGACCGAGGAGCGGACATGGCGAACAGGGCGCCGCGCGGCGACGAGGCCGACTACGTCGTCGTCGGGTCGGGGAGCTCGGGGGCGGCGATCGCGGGGCGGCTGGCACAGGCCGGGGCCAGCGTGATCGTCCTCGAAGCCGGCAAGACCGACGAGCGGCTGCTGATCAAGAAGCCGGGCCTGGTCGGCCCGATGCACGCCGTGCCGCAGCTCAAGAAGCCCTTCGACTGGGGCTTCTACGGCATCCCGCAGAAACACGTTCTCGATCGCCGGATGCCGGTGCCGCGCGGCAAGGTCGTCGGCGGTTCCAGCTCCATCAACGGCATGGTCTACGTCCGCGGCAACCGCGCCAACTTCGACTCCTGGGCCGCCGAGGGCAACGCCGGCTGGGACGCCGACCGCGTCAACGCCGCCTACAAGCGCATGGAGGACTTCGAGGACGGCGAGAACGCGTTCCGCGGCGCGGGCGGGCCGATCCGGGTCACCCGCGCCAAGAACCCCCAAGAGGGCTCGCTGCAGTTCGTCGACGCCACCGCCGACGCGCTCGGCTGCAAGATCCTCGACGACTACAACGCCGAGTCCCAGGAGGGCGTCAGCCGGATGCAGCAGAACGCTGCCGACGGCCTCCGCTACAGCGCCTCCCGCGGTTACCTCCACCACCTCGCCCCGCCGTCGCTGCAGCTCCAGTCCGGGGTGCTCGTCAAGAAGGTCCTCTTCGACAACGGCCGCGCGGTCGGCGTCGAGGTCGTCGACCACGGCCGGCAACGAACAGTTCGCGCCGGCAAGGAGGTCATCCTCTCGGCCGGGTTCGCCGGCTCCGCGCAGCTGCTCATGCTCTCCGGGATCGGCCACGCCGAGCACCTCAAGGAGCACGGCATCGACGTGCTCGCCGACCTGCCGGTCGGGGACAACATGCACGACCACATGTTCCACGCGCTGACGTTCCACGTGTCCTCCAGCAAGAACAAGGGGTCCGCGCCGTACTTCGCCCGCGGCCTGGCCCGCGAGCTGCTGAAGCCCGGCAGCACGTTCCTGGCCAACTCGGTCTTCGAGGCGGTCGCGTTCCTCAAGACCTCCCAGGCCGACGCCGTCCCGGACCTCCAGCTGCACCTCCTGCCGTGGGCGTACGTCTCGCCCAACCAGGACGCGCCGATCCGGCACGACGTCGACAAGCGCCCGGCGCTCACGGTCCTGTCGACGCTCATCTACCCGAAGAGCCGCGGCACGCTGCGGCTCGCCTCGGCCGATCCCACGGCCGCGCCGCTGATCGACTTCCAGTACCTCTCCGACCCGGCCGACCTCGAAGTGCTCGCCGAAGGCTCGGAAATGGTCCGCGAGATCTTCGCGTCGAAGGCGTTCAAGGGCGCGGTGAAGGAAGAGATCCACCCGGGCAAGGACCTGCGCGGCCAAGAGCTGCGCGACGCGATCCTCAACCGTGCGACGTCGGTCTACCACGGCGTCGGCACCTGCCGGATGGGTGTCGACGAGCTCGCGGTCGTCGGCCCCGACCTGAAGGTGCGCGGCGTCGAGGGCCTGCGGGTCTGCGACGCCTCGATCATGCCGTCCATCACCGGCGGCAACACCAACGCGCCCGCCATCATGATCGGCGAAATGGGCGCGCAACTCGTTCTCGGGAGCGGATCGTGACGGTGACCCCGCTGCAGCTCACCCGCCCGGCGTCGGTGACCGGCGAATTTCTCGAGCAGCTCGTCGCCCGCGTGCCGGGTTCGGCCGGCGAAACCTGGAAACTGACCGAGGTCTACACCGGCGAGGCGCTCGTCGACCTGCCGCAGTCGACGCCGGCCGACATCGAGCAGGCGTTCGCCACCGCCCGCGCGGCGCAACGGAAGTGGGCCGCCACCCCGCTCAAGCAGCGGCTGGCCGTGTTCAAGCGGGCGCACGCGCTGTTCGTCGGCCGCGCGCGGGCCGTCGCCGACCTCATCCAGGTCGAGAGCGGCAAGAACCGGCGGATGGCGATCGAAGAGACCTGCGACCCCGCGATGGTGATGAGCCACTACCTGCGGCGGGCGGCCAAGCTGCTCGCGCCGGTGAAGCGCGGCGGCCCGGTGCCGCTGCTGACGACGTCGACGGAGGTCCGGCAGCCCAAGGGCGTCGTCGGGATCATCGCGCCGTGGAACTTCCCGTTCGCCACCGGCATTTCCGACGCGATCCCGGCGTTGATGGCCGGCAACGCGGTGGTCCTGAAGCCGGACAACAAGACCGCGCTTTCGCCGCTGTACGGCATCCGGATGCTGGAAGAAGCCGGCCTGCCCGAAGGGTTGTTCCAGGTCGTCTGCGGCGAAGGCCCGGACGTCGGCCCGACGCTCATCGACCAGGCCGACTACGTGATGTTCACCGGCTCGACGGCGACCGGCCGGGTGATCGGCGAACGGGCCGGCCGCAACCTCATCGGCTGCTGCCTGGAGCTCGGCGGCAAGAACCCGATGATCGTGCTCGACGACGCCGACATCGCCGAAGCCGTGCGGGGCGCGATCTTCGGCGCGTTCGGCAACACCGGCCAGATCTGCATGCACATCGAGCGGATCTACCTGCCGGAGTCCCGCTACGACGAGTTCAAGAACGCCTTCGTGGCGGCCACGACCGCGCTGGACGTCCGCGCGGCCTACGACTTCGGGCCCGACATGGGCTCGCTCGTCTCGCCCGACCACCTGCGCCGGGTCAAGGAGCACGTCGACGACGCCGTCGCGAAGGGTGCGACCGTGCTGTGCGGCGGCAAGCCGCGCCCCGACCTCGGCCCGGCGTTCTTCGAGCCGACGATCCTCGAAGGCGTCACGAAGGACATGCTCTGCGGCGTCACGGAAACCTTCGGGCCCGTGGTCGCGCTGCACCGCTACCGGACGGTCGACGAAGCCGTCGAGCTGGCCAACGACACCGACTACGGCCTCAACGCCTCGGTCTGGAGCCGGGACGTCGGCGCCGCGCGCGCCGTGGCCGCCCGCCTGGAATCCGGGAACGTCAACATCAACGACATTCTCGCGACGGCGTTCGCCGCCAAGGGGACGCCGTCCGGCGGCGTGAAGAGCTCCGGGGTCGGCGCCCGCCACGGCGACCAGGGCCTGCTCAAGTACACCGACGGGCAGAACCTGGCCGTGCTGAAGAAGCAGGTCATGGGCCCGCGGCCCGGACAGGGCTACGAGAAGTACGTCGAAAGCATGCTGTCCGGGCTCAAGCTCATGCGGAAGCTGCGGATCCGCTGATCAGTTGAGCTTGCGGGTGTCGGCGGGCAGGCCGCCGCCGGCGTAGACGTCTTCGGCGAGCTTGGCCAGCGCGGTCAGGGCGACGTTCTGGCTCCACGGCCCGTAGGACACCCGCGAGACCCCGAGCTCCTGCGCGCGCTTCAGCGGGATCGAGCCGGGGATGCCGATGAGGTTGACCTTGCGCTCGCCCAGTTCTCCGACGAGCCGCGAGACCTGGGCCTCGTCGAGCTTGCCGGGCACGAAGAAGTTCGACGCGCCGGCGTCGAGGTACGCGCGGCCGCGGGTGATCGCCTCTTCCAACGCGGTCTCGGGGTCGGTCTTGAGGAACGCGTCGGTGCGGGCGTTGAGCACGAAGTCGACGCCGGCCTTCTGCGCGGCCGCGACGGCGGCTTCGACCGCCTTCACGGCGTCACCCAGCGGCTTCATCTGGTCTTCGAGGTTGGCCCCGACCGCGCCGACGTCGATCGCGCGGGCGATGGTGCCGCCGGGGTCGCCGTAGCCGGCTTCGAGGTCGGCGGTGACGGGCAGGTCGCCCGCCGTCCGCACGATCAGCGCGACCTCGGCGATCATCTCGTCGCGCGGGATCTTCTCGCCGTCCGGGTAGCCGCGCGAGGCGGCGATGCCGTGGCTGGGGGTCGCGAGGGCCTGCGTGCCGGGCGTCTCGGCGACGACCTTGGCGGTGATGGCGTCCCAGACGTTGACGACGAGCAGCAGCTCGGGCGCGGCGTGCAGCTCCTGCAGCCGGGTGGCCTTCTCGGCGGTGGAAGTCATGCCGCCCAATCTAGAGCGGGCGGGCGATCTTCGCTTCAGCCGTCGACGAGGAGTCCACGCAGTGGTCCCTGCAGCCGGCCCGCCCGCCGCGAGACGCCGGGGAGCAGCACCAGCCGGTGCGTGCGGTGCTCGCCCCGGCGCTCCCGTTCCGCCTGCTCCTCCGCGAGCGGCCGCCAGAGGTGGTCGACGACGTCCGCCGGGTCGCCGTCCACCTCCGCCACGTCCCGGCCGAGGTGCTCGGCCCACAGGCGCAGTCTCGTCGAGCGCGCCAGTTCGTGGTCGTCGGTCGCGATGTTGACCTCGGTGTCGTTGAACAGCGAATGCTCGTTGAGGTTGGCGGACCCGACGGTCAGCCACTCGTCGTCGACGATGCCCAGCTTCGCGTGCACGTAGACCGGCGCGGCGGATTCCCCGTCGTGCGCGCTGATCGTCGTCGCGAGCAGGCGGCCGTTGCCGTCGTCGGCGTCGAGGAGCCGGCCCAGCTGGCCGCGGGTGGTGTCGGAGCCGTTGCTCGGCTTGCGCGGCAGCAGCAGGACCACGCGGAAACGGTCGTCGGGCGGGTTTCTCAGCTTGTCGAGCAGCACTTCGGCGATCTCCGGCGACCACAGGAACTGGTTCTCCAGGTAGACCAGCCGCCGCGCGGACCGCAGGGCCCGCAGGTAGCCGTCGAGGATCGTGAACTCGCCCTTCGGCGCGAAGTCGTAGGTCGAGTTCGGGATCGTGCGCAGCAGCTGGACGCGGCTTTCCCCCGCCGGCCCCGGCACCTTCGGCGCCGGCAGGTCCTCGCCCGCGACCTCCGTCCAGCGCCGCCGGAAGTGGTCCGCGACGTCGGCGACGACCGGCCCCTCGAGCCGGGACGCGAGGTCGTGCCAGCCGATCGGCCGCGGCGGGTGGTCCGGGCTGTCGTGGCGGTCGCCCTCGAGCGCCGTGAAGTCCACGCCGCCGACGAACGCGACCTCGTCGTCGACCACCACCAGCTTCTCGTGGTGGCAGTGCATGGTCCGCTCACGGGAGTCCAGCACGCACCGCACGGCCGAGCCGTCGGTGAACTTGCGCCGCTCGCTCCGGGCGAGCTTCCGCGACGGCTGGAACGCGGGGACCGGCGGCCCGGCCCACAGCAGGACCCGCACCTCGACACCCCGGTCGGCCGTCTCGGCCAGCAGCTCCCGCAGGGTGAGGGCGCCGGGCTCCCGCGTCAGCCGGAAGTCCGCGCTCGCGTGCCAGTTGGCGATGTGCACGTGGGACTTCGCCCGCCGGATGGCCTCTTCGACCGATGGCAGCGTCTCCTCGCCGTCGATCAGCACCTCGACGCGGTTGCCGTCGCGGACCGCGGCCCGGCCGCCGAGGCGGTCCGCCGCGCCAGCCGGTTCGAGCACGTCCCGCCACCCGAGCCGGCGCAGCCGCCGCCGGTGGTGGGCGCACAGGACGTGCTCGAGCCCGTCGCCGAGCCGGTCGTCCACCTTGTCCACGAAAGAGTGAAAAGAGCTCACCCGTCCTATGTGACTACAGATCGGCCCGGTTCGCCGATCAGCGGCTGCCGCGCAGGGTGGCCCGCCCCGCGTAGCGCGCCTCCGAGCCCAGCTCCTCCTCGATGCGGATCAGCTGGTTGTACTTGGCGGTCCGGTCGGACCGGGAGAGCGAACCCGTCTTGATCTGGCCGCACCCGGTGGCGACGGCGAGGTCGGCGATCGTGGTGTCCTCGGTCTCGCCGGAGCGGTGCGACATCACCGCGGAGTAGCCGGCCTTGTGCGCGGTGTCGACGGTGAGCAGCGTTTCGGTCAGCGTGCCGATCTGGTTGACCTTGATCAGGATCGAGTTCCCGATCCCGCGGTCGATGCCGTCCTGGAGCAGCTTGACGTTGGTGCAGAAGACGTCGTCGCCGACGAGCTGCACGCGGTCGCCGATGGCGTCGGTGAGCTGCTTCCAGCCGTCGTAGTCGTCCTGGGCGAGGCCGTCCTCGATCGAGACGATCGGGAACCGCGTGGTCAGCTCGTCGAGGTAGGCGACGTGCTCCTCGACGCTGCGCTTGATGCCTTCGCCGCGGTAGTCGTACACGCCGTTGTCGTAGAACTCCGACGCGGCCGGGTCGAGCAGCAGCGCGATGTCCTCGCCGGGGGTGTAGCCGCTCTCCTCGATCGCGCGGACGACGAACTCCAGGGCTTCGTCGGCCGAGGCGAGGTTCGGCGCGAAGCCGCCTTCGTCACCGACGTTGGTGCCGTGCCCGGCCTTCTTCAGCGACGCGCGCAGCGTGTGGAAGACCTCCGAGCCCATCCGCACGGCCTCGGCGAAGGTTTCGGCTCCGACCGGGCCGATCATGAACTCCTGGAAGTCGATCGGGTTGTCGGCGTGCGCGCCACCGTTGACGATGTTCATCATCGGCATCGGCAGCTGGTGGGCGAAGACCCCGCCGACGTACCGGTACAGCGGCAGCGTGTTCGCCGCCGCGGCCGCCTTCGCGACGGCCAGCGAGATCCCGAGCGTCGCGTTCGCGCCGACGCGGGCCTTGTTCGGCGTCCCGTCCGCGGCGATCAGCGCGGCGTCCACCTCGGCCTGGGCTTCGGCGTTCAGCCCGACGACCGCTTCGGCCAGTTCGGTGTTGACCGCGGTGACGGCCTTGCGGACGCCCTTGCCGTGGTAGCGCGCCTTGTCGCCGTCGCGGAGCTCGACGGCCTCCCGCGTGCCGGTCGAGGCACCCGAGGGGACCGCGGCGCGGCCCAGCGAGCCGTCCTCCAGCACGACGTCGACCTCGACGGTCGGGTTGCCCCGGCTGTCGAGCACCTCACGGCCACGGACACGGGCGATTGCCGTCATTCCATCTCCTCGGAGTCGGTCCCCAGGGCACCGGCCGGAGCCGTCCCGCGACGCAGGCTAGCAGAGGATCTCTGAATCGATAAGGGGCTCTTCACCAGGGTGAGCACGAGGACGAGTGCCAGGACGCCGGCGCCGGCCCACATCGACTGCCGCCAACCGTCCACAAAGGACTCCCGGGCCGCGCCGGCCACCACCGGACCGGCCGCGACGGCGTTCGCGACGCCCCGGCGCGCGAGCTCGGCCGGCGCCCCGGACAGCCGGGACTCGACGGCCGCGCGGTAGCCGGCGGTCAGGATCGTGCCGAGCAGCGCGACACCGAGCGCCGTGCCCAGCTCCCGCGTGACGTCGTTGAGCGCGGACGCCACGCCCTGCTGGTCCCGCGGCAGCGAGCCGGTGATGGCTTCGGTGGCCGGGGTCATCGTCAGGCCCATTCCCAGCCCCATGAGCAGCATCCCGGGCAGGATCGACAGGTAGCCGCCGTCGACGGAGACGAAGGCGGCCATCAGCGCCAGCCCCGTCGCGCTCACGACGAGCCCCGCCGCCATCGCCGGGCGGCCGCCGATCCGGGCGGCGACCCGCGGGGCGAGGCCGGACGCGGCCATCATCAGCAGCGCCGTCGGCATCAGCGCGAGGGTGGCGCGGAAGCCGGACCAGCCGAGGACCGCCTGCAGGTAGGGGAAGAGGACCACGAAGATCCCCGCCTGGACGCCGAAGACGGCCAGCAGGATCCCGGAACCGCCGGTCAGGCCGTGCTCGCGGAAGAGCCGGACGTCGAGCAGCGGAGCCGGGTGGCGCAGTTCCCACGCGGCGAACCCGGCGACGCCGAGGACCCCGGCGGCCAGGCTCAGCAGGGTCACCGGCGTGGTCCACCCGCGGGCCGTTGCTTCGTGGAGGACGAAGACCAGCGCGACGACGGCGACCGACGACAGTCCGGCGCCGACGACGTCGAACCGGTGCCGGTTTTCCGAGCGGGAGTCCGGCACGGACCGCAGGGTCACGGCGGCGGCCGCTCCGGCGAGCGCGATCGGCAGCGCGAACAGCCACCGCCAGCTCGCCAGGTCGACGAGCGCCGCCGACAGGAACATGCCGAGGATCCCGCCCCCGCCGGCGACGCCGGTCCAGACGCCGATCGCCCGGGACCGCTCCGCGTCCGGGAACGTCGACGTGATGACGGCAAGGGTGACCGGCATGATCATCGCCGCGCTCGCCCCGGCCAGGAGCCGCGCCGCCAGCAGGGTGCCGGCGGACGGCGCGAGGGCCGCCGCGAGGTTCGCGATCCCGAAGAGCGCCAATCCGGTGAGCAGCACCGGTTTCCGGCCGAGGCGATCGCCCGCGGCGCCCAAGGGGAGGAGCAGTGCGGCCAGGGTGACGGCGTAGCCGTTGACGATCCACAGGACGGTGGCCTGTGACGCGCCGAGCTCGACCGCGAGCTGCGGCTGGGCGACGTTGAGGCCGGAGACGGACGCGACCACCGCCATCAGGGCGAGGCAGACGCCGATCAGGATCGCGCGGCGCCGGCGCGGGTCTTCGACGACCGCGTTCATGCCTTCCTCCTGGCCCGCACGACGACGTCGTGGCCGTGGTCGCCGGCGGTGCCGATCTCCCAGCCGTCGAGGAACGCGGTGATGTCGGCCGCGGTGGCCGACGCTTCGGCGACGTGGTGCCCTCGCGCGTGGCCGACGACGAGCAGCGTTCCGCCGGGGGCGACCCAGTCCGAAATGCGCTCGTAGAAAGCGAGCTGCGGCATCGCCGGGTGGGCGTAGTGGGTCGTGACCAGGTCGAAGCGCGTGCCGGGCGTCCAGGTCGTCAGGTCCGCCCGTACCCAGGCCACCGTGTTCGCGGCCGCCTGGTTGAGGGCTTCGATCGAGATGTCCACCGCCGTGACGGCCCAGCCGCGGGCGGCGAGCCAGCCGGCTTCGGCGCCCCGGCCGCAGCCGGCGTCCAGTGCGGTGCCGGGCGGAAGGCCGGCGACCTCCCGGACGAGGTGGGGGTTCGGTTCGGTGCCGTGGTGGCGGGCGTGCCGCCAGTGCTGGTCCCAGTAGGGCCGGTCGAAGTCGTTCACATCGCCCAAGGTGCCGGTGTCCTCCACAGACTGGCAAAGTTTCTTGCCGATCGGCAAAATGGGGGGATGGACGATTCGATCGACCGGGCCCTCGACGCCGTCGGACCGCGGCTCAAGCGCCTTCGGCAGCAACGGGAAACCACGCTCACCGCGCTGGCCGAGCAGACGGGGATCTCGGCCAGCACCCTGTCCCGGCTCGAGGCCGGCCTGCGCCGCCCCACGCTGGAGCAGCTCCTGCCGCTCGCGCGGGCTTACGGCGTGACGCTCGACGAGCTGGTCGACGCGCCGCCGACGGGAGACCCGCGCGTCACCCTGCGGCCGCTCGCCTGTCAGGACGGCTCGACGATCATCCCGCTGACGCGGCGGCCGGGCGGGATCCAGGCGTACAAGTTCGTCCTGCCCGCCGGGGACCGGGAGCCCGAGCTGCGCACCCACGAGGGTCACGACTGGGCCTACGTGCTGAACGGGACGCTCCGGCTGGTGCTCGGCGAGCACGACCTGGTCCTCGGGCCGGGGGAGGTGGCGGAGTTCGACACGCGCACGCCGCACTGGTTCGGGGCCACGAGCGCGGGACCGGTCGAGTTCCTCAGCCTCGTCGGGCGGCAGGGCGAGCGGGCGCACGTCCGGGTGACAAGTAGTCCAAAGTCATGATAGTCATGAATATGGACCAAATGAAGGGGAGCGCATGGCCGTCATCGAGCTGACCACGTTCACCGTCCGGCCCGAGCGGACCTCGGCGATGCTCGCGGCGCGGCCCGGGATGCTGGCCGCCTTCCGCGAAGGACGGCGCGGGTTCGTCTCCGCGAAGCTGGTGCGGCTGGACGCCGAGACGTGGCTGGACGTCGTCGAGTGGATCGACGACACGGCGTGGGACGAGTCGAAGGCCAAGGGCGGCGACGACCCGCGGATCGCGGAGTTCTTCGGCACGATCGACGCGCTGGTGAGCTCGCGCCGCGGCGCCCGCTACGACGACCCGCGAAGGCCGGTGCGCACCGTGGCCTACGGTCCGCACCCGGCGCAGGTGGGGGAGCTGTACCGGCCGGCGGGCGACGGGCCGTTCCCGGTGGTGGTGCTGCTGCACGGCGGGTACTGGACGGCGATGTTCGACCGCCGCACGGCGACCCCGCTGGCCGACGACCTCCTCGCCCGCGGCTACGCGGTATGGAACGCGGACTACCGCCGCCTCGGCGACGGTGGTGGCTGGCCGGCGACGTTCGAGGACGTCGCGACGGCGGTCGACGTGGTCGCGGACCTGGACCCGGCGCTCGACCCGGCCCGCGTCGCGGTGGTCGGCCACTCCGCCGGCGGCCACCTCGCGGCCTGGTCCGCGCACCGGCCGGCCCTGCCCGCCGGCGCGGTGGGCGCGGCCCCGAAGGTGGTGCCGGTCGCGGCGGTTTCGCTGGCGGGGGTGCTGGACCTGGTGGAGGCCGACCGGACGGGGTTCGGCACGGTGCTGGCCGACGGCGAGGCGGCGCGGCCGGCCGGAGCGCCGGCACCCGCGTACCCGGAGTTCTGGCCGACGGTCGCGCAGGGTGTCGGGGAGGGCGTGGTGAACCTGCTGCTGGGCGGTCATGTGGCCGACTTGCCCGACCGGTACGCGACGACCTCGCCGAGCGAGCTGGCCGGGACGGGCGTGCCGGTGCTGGCGCTGCACGGCGACGCCGACGACGTGGTCCCGGCGTCGTACAGCCGGACGTACGCCTCGCGGATGGCGGAGGCGGAGTACCTCGAAGTGCCGGGCGCGGACCACTTCCAGGTGATGGACCCAGCGCACGCCAGTTGGCAACAAGTGGTCGAGTGGCTCGCGGGCCGGGTATGAGCGCCGGCGGTCAGTCCTCGCCGGCCGAGCCCGCTTGCTTGCGCTGGTGCTCGGTGATGTCGGCGAGCGTGCGCTTGAACCGCTCGTAGTCCTCGCGCCCGAGGCGGTCCGCGTGGCGGCGCTGGATGGCCGCCATGATCGCGTCCGCCGCGCGCATCTGCGCCAGGCCCCGCTCGGTCGGGCAGATCAGCTTCGCGCGGCGGTCACTCGGGTCCGGCCGCCGCTCGACGTAGCCCAGCGCGGCCAGTTCGTCGATCAGCGTGCCGATGATCTGCTTGTACTGCCCCGAAAGCCGGGACAGCTCGGTCGCCCGCACGCCGTCCGGATCCAGATACGCCAGCACCGCGCCGTGCCGGTGCTTCAGGTCGTCGAACCCCTGCTCGGCCAACGTCGCGAACAATTCACGCTGCACCGCGAACAGGAGCCGTCCCGAAAGGACACCCAGGTCGGGGTCCGTCGCGTTCCGCTCCGCGCGGGTGACCATCGGCTGCCCTCCTCACCGTCGGCCCCCCACCTTAACGAGAGGTGGGCAGGTACGCGGGGGCCCGGCGCGCCGGGGCGGCGCGCTCGAACGCCGCGGCGAACGCCAGTACCCGCGCGTCGGCCCAGCGGCCGGCGAAGAACGAGACGCCGATCGGCAGCGGGCCCGCGAACCCGGCCGGCACCGACACGTTCGGGTAGCCCGCGACGGCCGCCGGGGTCGACGAGCCGAGGACGAACGCGTCGCCCGCCGCGTAGTCCGTCTTCCACGCCGGGCTGTTGGTCGGCGCCACGATCGCGTCCAGGTGCAGCCGCGACAGCGTTTCGTCGATCGACCGCTGCGCCAGCGAAGTGGCCGTCGCCCGCTGCTGCCGGTACGCCGGGTCGCTCGGCGCCGGCGCGGCCGCGGCCTGCTCGAACAGCTCCTGCCCGAACTTCGACAGCTCCACCGGGTCCCGCCGGTTGAAGGCGATCAGCTCGTCGAGCGTCGCGGGGTGCCCGGGCCGGTGCTTCAGGTAGGCGTTGAGGTCCCGCTTGAACTCGGTCAGCAGCGCCGGGGTCTCCGCCGCCCCGATCTGGTCCTGGTACGGCAGATCGACGTCGACGACCGTGGCGCCACGAGCCGTCAGCGTCCGCACGGCGTCGCCGACGACCCGGTCGACGTCGGCGTCCAGCCCGGCCAGCCGCCAGACGCCGATCCGCGCCCCGCGCAGGGCGTCCGGACGCAGGAGCGCCGCGTAGTCCCGCGGCTGCCCCGCGGGGATCGCCGCGGTCGCGGGGTCGGCCGGGTCGCGGCCCTGCAGCACCGACAGCGTGACGGCCGCGTCGACGACGTGGCGCGCCATCGGCCCGGCGGTGTCCTGCTCCGCGGAGATCGGCACGACGCCGGTCCGGCTGACCAGCCCGAGCGTCGGCTTCTCGCCGACGACGTCGTTCGCGCCGGCCGGGCAGACGATCGAGCCGTCGGTCTCGGTGCCGATCGCGACCTGCGCCAGCGTCGCCGCGACGGCGGCGCCGGAGCCCGACGACGAGCCGCACGGGTTGCGGTCGAGGACGTACGGGTTGTTCGTCTGGCCGCCGACCGCGGACCAGCCCGACGTCGAATGCGTCGACCGGAAGTTGGCCCACTCCGACAGGTTCGTCTTGCCGAGGATCACGGCGCCACCGCGCCGCAGCCGGTCCACCAGCGCCGCGTCGGCGGCCGGCCGGCTGCGCGGCAACGCCCGCGACCCCGCGGTCGCCGGCTGCGCACGCGTGTCGATGTTGTCCTTGAGCAGCACCGGAATCCCGTCCAGCTGCCCGAGGGTGCGGCCCGCGCGGCGGCGGGCGTCGCTGGCGGCGGCCGCCCGGAGCGCGCCCGGGTCGACGGCGACCACCGAGTGGACCTTGCCGTCGAGGGCGTCGATGCGGCGGAGGTAGGCGGTGGTCAGCCGCACGGCGGTGAGGCCGCCGTGGTCCATCCGCTGCTGCAGCTCGGGGATGGTGGCCGCGTCGAGGTCGAAACCCAGCGCGGGCGCGGCGGTGGCGGGGGCCGGGACCAGGAGGGAACCGGCGAGGGCGGCGAGCACGGCGGCCGAGCGCGGACGATTCACGGCGTCCATGTCACTCTCCGAACCGGCCGCCGGTCAACCCCCCGATGGTCGGGCGGCGGCGCCTCTGTCCACAAGGGACTCGATGCCGGGCGGGAGGCTCGCCCGGTCGGCCACGAACCCGACGAGCGCGGTGCGCAGCGCGCGGACCGCCCGGGTCGGCTCCACCTCCTTGCGGTGGGCCAGCTGGACGATCCGCGTCATGCCCGCCTCCGGCACGAACCGCGTCATCCGGAACCGGTCGCCCGCCACGGTGCTCGGCACCACCGCGGACCCGACGCCGGCGCGCACCAGCTCCAGCACGGCGTCCATCTCGCCGCCTTCGATGGCGAACGACGGCTCGAACCCGGCCGCGCGGCAGGCGTTGACCGTCGCTTCCCGGACGTCGTAGCCGCGGCGGAACATCACCAGCGGGACGTCGGCCAGCTCGCGGACCTCGAGCCGGGTCTTCCGCACCGGCGCGTCGGCGGGGGAGATGACGACCAGCTCCTCCAGCAGCAACGGCGTCGCCGCCAGGTGCGGGTCGGTCGGCGCGGCCGCCAGCAAAGCCAGGTCGAGCGCGCCCTCGGACAGCCGCTGACGCAGGTCGCGCGAGCCGCTTTCCTGCAGTTCCAGCTGGATGCCCGGGTAGCGGCGGCGGAACGCCGACAGCATCGCGGGCAGCAGGCCCGTGCACAGGCTGGGCGGCGCGCCGAGCCGCACGCGGCCGCGGTCGAGCTCGTCCAGCTCCCGGATCGCGAGCCGCGCGCTTTCGGTCTCGGCCAGGATCCGCCGCGCGATCGGCAGCAGGGTTTCGCCGGCCTCGGTGAGGGAGACGTTGCCGCGGATCCGGTGGAACAGCGGCGCACCCAGGTCGTGCTCCAGCGCCCGGATCTGCTGGGACAGCGAGGGCTGGGCGACGCGCATTCGCTCGGCGGCGCGGGTGAAGTGGCGGTCTTCGGCGACGGCGACGAAGTACGCGAGCTGGTGGAACTGCATAGCCACAGACTATCGATAGTAGAGTTATCATGTCTTTGACCTCTGCTGGCCGCACTCCTAACGTCGGTCGGGTGGTGAACGACCTCGCGACCCGGCGCCCCGTCCGGCAGTTCTGGGCCTCGACGATCGGCAAGAAGATCGTCATGGCGGTGACCGGCGCGCTGCTGCTCGCCTTCGTCTTCGCGCACATGGTCGGCAACCTGAAGACGTTCCTCGGTGCCGACGACCTCAACCACTACGCCCACTGGCTGCGGACGATCGGCGAGCCGGTCCTGCACTACGCGTGGTTCCTCTGGATCCAGCGGGTGGTCCTGCTCGTCGCGCTGGTCCTGCACGTCACGGCGGCGGTCCAGCTGGTGAAGCGCGACCGCCGGGCCCGGCCGGTCCCGTACGTCCACCGGCGGCCGGTGCGCGCCACCTTCGCCGTGCGCACGATGCGCTGGGGCGGGGCGACGCTGGCGCTGTTCGTCGTCTGGCACATCCTCGACTTCACCGTCGGCACGGTGAACCGGGACTTCGTGCCGGGCGACCCGTACCACAACCTCGTGGCGGACTTCCAGGTCTGGTGGGTCAACCTGATCTACCTGGCCGCCCTGGTCATGCTCGGCCTGCACATCCAGCACGGCTTCGCCAGTGCCGCGCGCACGCTGGGCGTCACCAGCGGGAGGCGGGAACGGGCGATCAAGCTCTTCGGCAACGCGACGGCGATCGTGATCGCGGGCGGCTACGCGCTCGTCCCGGTCGCGATCATGACGGGACTGGTGGACTGATGGGCGACTACCTGACCGGCGACCCGATCGCCGACACGAAGGCACCGGCCGTCCCGCTGGAGAACCGCTGGGACGAACGGAAGTTCGCCGCCAAGCTGGTGAACCCGGCCAACCGGCGCAAGCACCGCGTGATCGTGGTGGGCACCGGGCTGGCCGGCGGCTCGGCCGGGGCGACGCTGGCCGAACAGGGCTACCACGTCGTCCAGTTCTGCTTCCAGGACTCGCCCCGGCGGGCGCACTCGGTCGCCGCACAGGGCGGGATCAACGCGGCGAAGAACTACCGCAACGACGGCGACTCCGTGTACCGCCTGTTCTACGACACGGTGAAGGGCGGCGACTTCCGGTCCCGGGAGTCCAATGTGTACCGGCTGGCCCAGGTGTCGGCGCAGATCATCGACCAGGCCGTCGCGCAGGGCGTGCCGTTCGCCCGGGAGTACGGCGGCCTGCTCGACACCCGCTCGTTCGGCGGGGTGCAGGTGCAGCGGACGTTCTACGCGCGCGGCCAGACCGGCCAGCAGCTGCTGATCGGCGCCTACCAGGCGCTGTCGCGGCAGATCGACGCCGGGAACGTGGAACTGCACCCGCGCACGGAGATGCTCGACCTGGTCGTGGTCGACGGCCGGGCCCGCGGCATCGTGGCCCGCGACCTGGTCACCGGCGAGATCGAGACGCACCTGGCCGACGCCGTCGTCCTCGCCACGGGTGGCTACGGCAACGTCTTCTACCTGTCCACCAACGCCAAGGGCTCCAACGCGACCGCGATCTGGCGGGCGCACAAGCGCGGTGCCTACTTCGCGAACCCGTGCTTCACCCAGATCCACCCGACGTGCATCCCGCGGTCGGGGGAGCACCAGTCGAAGCTGACGCTGATGAGCGAGTCGCTGCGCAACGACGGCCGGATCTGGGTGCCGAAGCGCCAGGGCGACACCCGGCCGCCGGCGGAGATCCCCGAGGCCGACCGCGACTACTACCTCGAACGGCTGTACCCGAGCTTCGGCAACCTGGTGCCGCGGGACATCGCGTCGCGGGCGGCGAAGAACGTCTGCGACGCCGGGCTGGGCGTCGGGCCCGGCGGGCTGGGTGTCTACCTCGACTTCGCCGACGCGATCGAGCGCATGGGCCGCCCGGCGATCGAAGCCCGCTACGGCAACCTCTTCGACATGTACCAGCGCATCACGGCGGAGGACCCGTACCGGGTGCCGATGCGGATCTACCCGGCCATCCACTACACGATGGGCGGGCTGTGGGTGGACTACGACCTGCAGAGCACGATCCCCGGATTGTTCGTCATCGGCGAGGCCAACTTCTCCGACCACGGCGCGAACCGGCTCGGCGCTTCGGCGTTGATGCAGGGCCTCGCGGACGGCTACTTCGTGCTTCCGGCCACCTTGAACGACTACCTCGGCGGGAACCGTTTCGGCGACGTCCCGCCGGACGAGGTCGCGCGGGTGGAGACCGAGGTGCGCGACCGGATCACCCGGCTGCTCGCGGTCAAGGGGACGCGGTCGGTCGACTCGTTCCACCGCGAGCTGGGCCTGCTGATGTGGGACCACTGCGGCATGTCCCGCAGCCGCGAAGGCCTGCGGAAAGCCCTGGACCGCGTGCCGGAGCTGCGCGCGGAGTTCTGGCGGGACGTCCGCATCCCCGGCGGCGCGGCGGAGCTGAACCAGGAGCTGGAGAAGGCCAACCGGGTGGCGGACTTCCTGGAGCTGGCCGAGTTGCTGCTCATCGACGCGCTCGCACGGGAGGAGTCCTGCGGCGGCCACTTCCGCGAGGAACACCAGACCCCCGAAGGCGAAGCCGAGCGCGACGACGAGCGGTTCTCGTACGTCGCGGCGTGGGAGTACGGCGGGCCGGGCGGCCCGCCGGTACTGCACCGCGAAGACCTCGCCTTCGAGCACGTCCACCCCACCCAGCGGAGCTACACATGAACCTCACCGTCCGCATCTGGCGGCAGGCCGGCCCGGCGACCGAGGGCAGGCTGGTGTCCTACCCCGTCGCCGACGTCAGCCCGGACATGTCCTTCCTCGAACTGCTGGACGTGCTCAACCAGGAGCTCATCGCGAACGGCGAGGAACCGGTCGCCTTCGACCACGACTGCCGCGAAGGCATCTGCGGCTCCTGCGGCGTCGTGATCAACGGGCAGGCGCACGGCCCGGAGCGCACGACGTCGTGCCAGCTGCACCTGCGCTCGTTCCGCGACGGCGAGGTGATCGACGTCGAACCGTGGCGCGCCAAGGGTTTCCCGGTGATCAAGGACCTGGTCGTCGACCGCTCGGCGCTGGACCGGATCGTCCAGGCCGGCGGCTACGTCAGCGCCCCGACGGGCAGCGCTCCGGACGCCCACGCGACCCCCGTCCCGAAGCCGGACGCGGACCTGGCCTTCGACAACGCGACGTGCATCGGCTGCGGCGCCTGCGTGGCGGCGTGCCCGAACGGCTCGGCGACGCTGTTCACCGCCGCGAAGGTGACGCACCTTTCCCTGCTCCCGCAAGGACAACCGGAACGGGCGCAGCGCGTGCTGGACATGGTCGACACGATGGACGCCGAGGGTTTCGGCGGCTGCACCAACACCGGCGAGTGCGTCGCGGCCTGCCCGAAGGGGATCCCGTTCGCCAGCATCGCCAGTCTCAACCGGGAGTTCCGGAAGGCGAGCCGGTCGGGTCGCCGCTAACGCTTCAGCTTGGCGTACACGATGACGTTGTCGAGGTAGTTCCGGTTCGCCGCGTCGTACTTGCCGCCGCAGGTGATCAGGCGCAGCTCGGGGTCGGTGGTGTTGCCGTAGACGGCTTCGGTCGGGAACTCCTTCTTGGCGATCTGGTCGACCTTCGTCACCTCGAACGTCAGCTTGCCGCCGTCGGCGCGGTCGACGTGCACCGGGTCGCCGGGCTTGAGCTCGTGCAGCCGCCAGAAGATGCCTTTGCGGTGGTCGCCGTCGATGTGGCCGAGGATCACCGCCGGCCCGATCTCGCCGGGCGTCGGGCCGTACTCGTACCAGCCGGCCTGCAGCGGCTGGTCGACCGGCGGGACCTCGACCGTGCGGTCGGCGTTCAACCCGAGGGACACCAGCGTCGACTTCGCGTCGATCGCGGGGACGTCGAGCGCGGTCGGCAGGGACCGCGTGAGGTTCGCGGCGGTCGGCGCCGGAGGTGGGGCGGCGGCCGGGGTCGTCGTCGCGCCGCAGCCGGCGAGCAGCAGCGCGGAGACGGCGACGAGGAGTGCGCGACGCAGCATCGGCTCAGCCCTCGGCCAGGCTGCCGTCGCCGGTCTGCGGCGCGCCGGCGGGGATGACGACGACCTGCCCCGGCCCGCGCGGCGGCGCTTCGGGCGCGCGTTCCTTCGACGGGCCGCAGGTGACGGACGCGAGCTTGACGTCGCCGCTGCCGAGCGCGCCGGCGGTCTTGCCGCCGAGCAGCTTGATGTGCAGGGCCGTCACTTCGAGAGCGCCGTCGTAGCGCTGGAGCTGCTCGTTGACGGTCACTTCGGCGACACCGGGAATCCCCAGCTTCTGGTTGGGCGAAGTCGCGGCGGGGAGCGTGCCGAGCCGGCCGAGGTTGACGCCGGCGAGGTCGCTGCTGCCGGTGACGTGCCCGTCGGCGGACCCGCAGCGCGCGCTGATCAGCCGGATCGACGGCACGCGGCCGGCGGCCGCGGCGAGCAGCGGCAGCGTCACCTCGGCGACGCTCGCCTTGGCGGCCACGGAACCGGCACCGCCGACGACGGAGCTGCTGACGGCCTTGGCGGTGACGAGTCCCTTGAGCGGAACGTCGGCGACGCTCGCCTCGGTGGGGCCGGCACTGCTCGACCGGGCCAGCTGACCGGTTTCGACCGTGCTGCCCTTGCCGTCGGTGAGAACCCCGGGCAGCAGGGAAACGCTCGCGGAGGCGCCAAAGGCGGACCCGGTGACGGCGTCGTCCGCGGTGGCGACACCGGAAGAGCCGGCGAGCACGGCGACGGTCACCCCGGCCAGGCTCCCGGCTCGGAGCAGGGTCGTGCGCATGGGGAAAGTCCTTTCGCCGGAACGGAAAACGGGGAGAAGCCGCGGGCGGGGTCGTGCCCCGGCGGCGAGCGAACGCTATCAAAATCGCTACCGGGGGCAAGGATTCGTTGCGGCGCCGACGTTTCCGGCGGAACGCGAAAAGTGATCACCGGCGCCGCGGGCAACTCGAAGCGGTCACGCTTCGGCGAAGGATTCCCCGATGGGTGGACGGGGAGTAGCGCGGGTTGCGGCATTCGAGGCGATCCGACGCCCGATCGCACACGGACGAGTGATTACCTGGACGGGCGGCGGCGAACACGCAGTGTCATGTGACCACCACGGCGTTTCGGTGCCGCTCAAGCGCGGTAGGGCCCGTGGTTCCCGATGTCCGGGCTGACCCGCGGAGCCGGCCCGCGCTGCCCTGGAACCGGCGTGACGGTCGTCTGCTCGAGCGCCGGCTCCGGCACCGGCTGGACGTACGCCTCGGCAGGCCGCTCGCTCACCGGCTGGACGTACACCTCGGCCGGCCGTTCGCTCTCCTGGAAGTGCGTCTCCACGATCGTGTCCTGGCGGCGGCGGCCCAGCACCGCCAATGTCAGCGCGTGGGCGACCGCGAGCAGCAGGAGGAACACGCCCAGCCGGCCGACCAGCGCCGCCGTCGTGCCCGACCAGCCCGGGCCCACCACCGACAGCAGCGCCAGCACGCCGAACGCGACCAGGTGGAAGACCGTCACCACCATCCAGGCCATCGATCCGGTGCCTTCGCCGCCGTCCGGGCCGCTGAGATAGCGGCGGCCGCCGCGGTAGAGGATCTGGCCGTCGGCCACCACGAAGATCAGGCCGATGATCAGGAACCCCGGGAGTTCGTTGTCGGGCATCGTCTCCTCCTCCTTTCCGGTGGGGTACCCGGGGACGGCGGGACGACGGGGTGCTTCACCGGATCGAGCGACGGGCTCGCGCACCGCCACCTGGAGGAACTCCGGGTCTACGATCACGATCATGCGATTCGCCATCAAGACCTCGCCCCAGGACACCGCCTGGGCGGACATGCTCGCCGTGTGGCAGGCCGCCGACGAGATCGAGCTGTTCGAGTCCGGCTGGACCTTCGACCACTTCTACCCGATCTTCTCCGACCCGACCGGTCCGTGCCTCGAAGGCTGGGTCACCCTCACCGCGCTCGCGCAGGCCACGAAGCGGCTCCGGGTCGGCACGCTCGTCAGCGGGATCCACTACCGCCACCCGGCGCTGCTCGCGAACATGGCCGCGACCCTCGACATCGTTTCCGGCGGCCGGCTGGAGATCGGCATCGGCGCCGGCTGGAACGAGGAGGAGTCCGGCGCGTACGGCATGCGGCTCGGCCCGGTCAAGGAGCGCAGCGACCGCTTCGAGGAAGCCTGCGAGGTGCTCGTCGGCCTGCTGACGCAGGAGACGACGACGTTCCGGGGCGTGCACTACCAGCTCACCGACGCCCGCTGCGAACCGAAGGCCGTGCAGACACCGCACCCGCCGATCTGCATCGGCGGCAGCGGCGAGAAGCGCACCCTGCGCACCGCCGCGAAGTACGCCCAGCACTGGAACTTCGTCGGCGGCACGCCGGAGGAGTTCGCCCACAAGCGCGAAGTCCTGCACCGCCACTGCGCGGACATCGGCCGCGACCCGGCGGAGATCACGCTGTCCTCGCACGTCCGGCTGAGCCCGGACGGCGACTACGCCAAGGTCGCCGCCGAAGCGGAGGCGCTCGGCGAAGCCGGTCTCGACCTCGCGATCGTGTACCTGCCGCCGCCGCACACCCCGGCCGTGCTGGAGCCGCTGGCGAAGGCGCTCGAGCCGTTGCGCTGACGCGTCACCCGGGCGTGCGGAGTGGGTCACCCGGCCGAGTTGCCGCGAATTGCGCGGCCCTGGACCCGGTGGGAGCGTCGGAGCACCGAACTGTTTTCCCACCACGGATTCCGGAGTCGCGCATGACCACCACCGAAATGCCCGCCGTGCACGAATGCACCGTCAGCGGCTGTTCCTACAACCACGACGGCTGCCACGCCTTCGCGATCACCGTCGGCGGCGACAACGGGTCCGCCGACTGCGGCACGTTCGTCCCGCTGAACACCAAGGGTGGCCTCGACCGCGTCGTGGCCCAAGTCGGCGCCTGCTCCCGGGCCGACTGCCGGCACAACTCGTCGCTGGAGTGCACGGCGTCGAGCGTGCGCGTCGGCCCGGGCGAAGGCGGTCACTCCGCCAACTGCCTCACCTTCACGAAGTAGCCGGCGCCGCCGTGGCGCGCCGCCGGGCGACGTGCAGCCCGGCGGCCGCCACGGCCCCGGCCGCGGCGACGACGCCGGTCGCCACGGGACTCAAGGACTTCGACAGGCTCGGCGCCGTACCCGGCCCGAGCAGCCAGCCGGCCAGCGGGACGACGTAGGCCGTCGTCATCAGCGCGCTCCACCGGCGGGCCACCGGCGAACGCGCGGTGCGCGCCAGCACGATGGCGACCGGGATGCCGGCGAGCAACGCGAACTGGCCGAGCACCATGACGGGGAACGCCCACGCGGCGACGAGAACGCCGCGAGTGATCGCAGTCATCTTCTTCTCCTTTTCAGTGCGTCAGCACGCGGCTTCGGCGGCGGTCTCGAGGTCGGCCAGCCAGCGGTCGAGGCCCGGGGCGAGGTACCGGATGGCCGTCGCGGGATCGGCTTCGATCTGCTCGCCGGTCCAGCTCTCCTCGGTGCGGACGACGACGCCGCCCCGGACCGGCGTGAACGTCCAGACGTGGACGCCCCGGTCGATGCGCAGGCCGTCGCCGATCGCGGGGCCGCTCCAGCGGACGCAGTGGTCGTGCTGGACCTGGTGGACCGTGGACGTGATGACGAGCGTGGTCGCGGGGGACGACGGTGTCGCCGGGACGGGCGTCGTCCAGCGGAACCGCGAGCCGGGGTGCAGGGGGCCCGGATCGAGCCGCTTCGCGCTGGTGACCGCGGGCTGCCAGGCCGGCCACCCTTCGATGCCCGTCTGCACCTCCCAGACGGTGCTCAGCGGCGCTTTGACGAACTTTTCGGCGCCGTAGCGCAGCTGCGCGGCGGGGTCGACGCCCTGGCCGCGGCAGGTCAGCGGGCTCGCGGCGGCCGCGTCGGCCGGTGCGGCGGTGAAGAGGGCCGCGGCGGCCAGGGGGACGGCGAGCAAGGCGTTGAGCATGACGCTTCCCCTCGCAGGGTTAGTGGCTATTGCTATAGTTAGAAGCTATAACCAACGGCCGCTTAGTGTCAATAAGAAAAGTGATAGCCTCTAACTCGCCAGGAGGGAGCCGTCATGACGGACGCAGGACCGACTTCGCGCGAGCGGTACCGGGCGCAGGTGCGCGCGGAGATCAAGCAGCACGCGTGGGAGCAGATCGCGACGGCGGGCGTGCCGGCGTTGTCGCTGAACGCGATCGCCAAGCAGCTGGGCATGAGCGGACCGGCGCTCTACCGGTACTTCGCGAGCCGGGACGAGCTGATCACCGCGCTCATCCGGGACGCGTACCGGAGCATCGCCGACACGGTCCGCGCGGCCTACGACGAGGGTGCGGACCTGGCCGGGCTGGCACGCGTCATCCGGGACTGGGCCCGCAGCGACCCGCAGCGGTACTTCCTGATCTACGGCACGCCGGTGCCCGGCTACCACGCGCCCGAAGACACGACGGCGATCTCGTTCGAGGTGATGGCCGTGCTCATCGAAGCGTGCGGGGCGCTGGGGGAGAGCGGGCCGGAGACGCCGTTCGACGCCCACCTCGAAGACCACCGGGCGTGGGCGTACGGCCATCCCGCGCCGCCCGCGGTGCTGCACCGGGCGTTGTCGTTCTGGACGCGCCTGCACGGCGTGCTCTCACTGGAGCTGGCCGGCCACTTCGCCGGGATGCTGTTCGACACGGATCCGTTGATCGACGAGGAGATCACCGGTTTGGCGCCGGGCGGGCGGGGGTAGCCGAGCCGGCATGCCCGGACGCGAAGACCTGCCCAGCACGCTGTTGCGCTCGCCCCGCAAGGCGCAGGACACGTGGGTGGCGGCGCACGACTCGGCGTTGCGCACCTACGGCCCCGGCCGCCGCGCGCAGCAGACGGCGTACTCGGCGTTGAAGCACTCGTTCGAGAAGGTCGGCGACCACTGGGAGCCGAAGCCCGAGCGCGGCCCGTCGGACGAGCAGGCCGCCCGCGGCGCGGGCCGGCCGGCCAAGCCGACGCGCGGCGGCGTGAACGCGACGGCCGGCCGGCAGCACCTGTACGAGCGGGCCAAGCAGCTCGGCATCCCCGGCCGGTCGCGAATGTCCAAAGAGGACTTGGTGACGGCGCTGGAGAAGGAGAACCGGCGCCGGACCGACCGCGCCCGCCGCGCGGAGTAATCCCGACGGCTCAGCGGCGGGCCGGCTGCTTCGCGGGATTCAGTTCGTACAGCGCGTAAGCCTTGCGGATCACCGGCTGGGCCACGTTCCGCACGCGCACCCCGCCCGGCGTCACCCCTTGCTCGCAGCCGAAGTGGGCGTGCCCGTGCAGCGCCAAGTCCACCCCGGCCTCGTCGATCGGTTCGCACAGCAGGTACGACCCCAGGAACGGGTGGATCTCCGGCGGCTCGCCGTGCAGCGTCCCGGGGATCGGCGCGTAGTGCGTCAGCGCCACGACCACGTCCGTCTCCAGCGACGCCAGCGCCGACCGCAGCGAATCCGCCGACGCGATCGTCGTCTCGACGAACGCCTTCATCTCGCGCTCGCCGAACCGGCTGGCGCACTTGCCGGCGAACCCGCCGCCGAACCCCTTCACGCCGGCGACGCCCAGGGACCCGTCCGGCAGGTCGAACCGCGCGGCGGTGCCTTCCAGCATCACCACGCCCGCCTCGCCGAGCAGCTCCGCGATCCCCTCGGCCTCGTCGCTGTGGTGGTCGTGGTTGCCGAGGACGGCGGCGATCGGCACGCCCAGCCCGGTGAGCTCGTCGGCCACCACGCGGGCTTCCGCGCACGTGCCGTGCCGGGTCAGGTCGCCGGCCAGCAGCAGGACGTCCGCGGTGCCGGCCAGGTGTTCGAGCGCGGGGCGCAACAGGCCCCGCGAATCCTCTCCGAGGTGCACGTCCCCGACGGCGGCGATCCTCATCGGCTGATCTCCTCCGCGCTCGCCGGTTCCCGGACGTCGGCGACCCGGACGTCGTTGTGCACCAGCTCCCCGGTCAGGTACTCGGCGACGACGGCGTCCACCTCCGCCTTCCGGGACGGGCAGGTGACCTCCCCGGTCAGGTGGACGTGCTCGCCGCGCACGGTCACGTGCACGCCGAGTTCGGCGGTGCGGGCGTCTTCGGCCAAGGCCCGGCTCAGGCGGGCGACGAGGTACTGCGGCGGTTCGGGCACGAGAGCCTCCTTCGGGTCGATCACGGACAGGTCGCCGAGCAGGCCGAGGAACGCCCGCGCGTACGGCGAAGCCGACACCTGGACGGCGACCTCGGTCCAGTTCACCTGCTCGCGCAGGTCGCGCGCGATCCGCAGCAGCGGCTCGAAGTCGCAGCGGTGCGGGTCGAGCACGAGCAGCTTGTCCACGAGCAGGTCGGTGCCGGACAGGACCGGCGCGGCGGTCGGCCCCACCCGCATCAGCGCGGCGCGGTCGAGCAGCTCGTCGGTCACCGGCCGGTGGTTGGGCCGGTGGATCAGGTCGACGAGGACGTCGCCGTCGTAGACCTTGGTGAGCCAGTCTTCCGGCGGGTGCTCCCGCCGCAGCCCGGCCGCGGTGAGCACGTCGGCCGCCCGCTCGGTGTCCCCGGGCTTGAGGAAGAGGTCGACGTCGTGGTCCGAGGGCGGCCCACCGCGGGCGTACACGGCCAGCCCGCCCGCGACGGCGAACCGGATACCGGTCCCGTCCAGGGCGGTCACCACGCGCGTCAGGCTCTGGAGAAGGGCGTCCGGTCCCATGGGGGACGATTACCCGCTGCGTCGCGGCTCAATCCGGGGGACTCACAGCGGGAGGTACTCCCCGCGCTGCAGCAGGTGGACCCGGGTCGCCGGCTTCCGCACCCGGACTTCCTCGAGGAAGTTCGACACGGGGGAGTGGAACAGGCCGTAGTCGTCGAAGTGCACCGGCACCGCGCGCCGCGGCTCCAGCAGGTTCAGCAGGTCGACGCCGCCGCGGTGGTCGAGCGTCACGAGGACGCCGAAGGCCCGGGTGCCACCGAGGTGCACGACCGCGAGGTCGAGGCCGGGGAACCGGTCGCGGATGGTCTTCAGCTCGTCGTGCAGCACCGTGTCGCCGCTGAGGTAGATTCGCAGGGGATCGGCTCCCTCCGTGGCGCGGTACTCCAGCACGGTGCCGTTGACCGGCGGCAAGACGCGCTGCAGCGGCCCGGGAGCGTGCCGCGCGGGCACGGCCGTCACGACCAGCCGCGCTTCGCCGTCGGTGAAGGTTTCCGTCGTCCACGTCGGCAGCGGGAGCGGAGCGTGGAAGCCGCGGCGGAGCAGGCGGGTGGCGGCGTGCTCGGTCGTCAGGATCGGGGTGTCGCGCGGCAGTTCGCGGGCGGCGACCCGGTCGAAGTGGTCGCCGTGCAGGTGGGACAGGACCACCGCGGTCAGCGGCGGCAGCTCGGCGGGCTGCAGCGCGGGTTCGGTGCGGCGCCGGGAAAACAGGCCCTGGCCGAAGTACGACCACTGGCCGCGGTGCAGGAAGTTGGGGTCGGTCAGCACCGTGAACGGGCCCAGCCGCAGCACGGTGGTCGCGGTCCCGACGAACATCAGGGAATCGCCGCCGGGAGGGCCGAACGGGGACATCGGCTGGTCCTTTCGCCGGTTCAGGTCCGGAACTCCGCCGCCGGCGTGACGAGCCCGCCCAAGCCGAGCCGCGTGAACTTGCCCTCCACCGCCGCCGACGCGGTGACGATCACCCGGCACCCCGCCCCGTGCAGGTGCGGGATGAGCGCCGCGACCGCTTCGGTGGTGAAGTGGTCGACCGCGGTCAAGTCGAGCAGCACCGTCGACGTCCCGGCCGTCGCGCCGGCCAGGGCTGCCGCGAGGTCCGCCGCCTCCGGCGCGCCCTGCGCGCGGACGGTCGCCGTCCCGTCGGCCGGTCCCGTGACCTCGATCGCGCTCATCGGGTGAAGCAACTCAGCGAGGGCAGGGTGGCCGCCGGGCTGCCGGACAGTTCGACGAGCCACACCAGCAGGTGGATCACGACGCCGACGACGTCGTCCGGCTCTCCGCGGGCCGCCAGCTCCAGCTGGATGTCGCGGCTCTCGTCGTCCTCGCCGAGGGCCGCGAGCAGGGCGCGCAGGGCGGCCAGCGGCCCCGGCGGCAGCCGGTCCACCTCGACCGGCCGGGCCTGCTCGTCGGTCACGGCCACGGTGAAGACCGACCCGGGGTCGGCCGGGTGGCGGGTGTGGATCACCGCCGCGCAGCGGCCGACCAGCTCCGCGACGATCTCGCCGGGGAACCGGGAGGAGCCGGCGCGGGTGAGCACCCCCAGTGCGTCGGCGACGTCGTCGTATGCCCCTGCCATGGCCGCGCCGACGAGCTCGGCGGTGAACTGCCGGACCGGCGCGCCGGCGTCTCGGTTCTCCGTCATCCCGGCCAGGTACCCGGCCGGTCCGGTCCTAACCGGTCAGTGCGGCTCCGGCAGCGCGAAGAGCGGGTGCTGGGCGGGATCGTCCGGTTCGCCGCCGAGGCGCAGGCACTTGCGGCAGGTCACCGGCCCGTCGGTCGGGGTGATCTCGCCCGCCGCGCCGAGCCCGGACCACCCTTGGTGGCAGGCGGGCGCGGGCAGGGTCAGCTCGTCGAGCCACGGCACCCAGGCGACGCGGTGCGCGACGCCGGACCGGCCGATCCGCAGCCGCATCCCGGTGAAGAGGCGGTGCTGCGCGGCCGCGAACCGCGCGGGGTCGACGCGCGTGACCGGGAACAGCGGGATGGGTTCGCTCACCGGTCCAGTATGCGGCGCCCGGCGACGTGTGCGCGGTGGCCGGCCGGTCGGGGGGCGTGCCGCCCGGCCACCGCGACGAACAACGAGAGGGGCTCCCCGGCCCGGCTGTGACGGCCGGGCCGGGAGTTCACCGGTTCGGGTGACGCGTCAGCCGGCGGCCAGCCAGTCGAGGTTGATCGAGCCGGTGTCCCCGGATGCGTAGGACAGCGTGACCACCGGGTCGCGGCCGCCGATCGGGACGTCGCCGAAGGTCACCGTGCCCCAGGCGTCCCAGCTGTCGGAGACCTTCGGGAAGCTCACCTGCCGCAGCCGCTGCCCGTCGACGGACAGCGTCATCGTGCGGGTGTCGCTGTTGGCATTGGCGTAGCGCACGGTGAGCGCGGTCGTCGCCGGGTCGCCCGACGCGCGGTGCAGGGTGAACGACGAAGCCGCGCCCTGCGCCCACAGCCCGTCGAGGAACGCCCGGCCGGAGTAGCCGGTGTGGTTGACGTTCGTCTTCACGCCGCCGGTGTTGAGCGCGTCCTCCGCCTCGAGGTGGCCCGGGGCCGGGCACCCGCCGACGGTGCCCGCGGTGTCGGCGCAGCGGTCGGCAGCGTCGGACACGCCGTCGCCGTCCCGGTCGCCGGCGGCCGCGCCGGTGAGCGTGATCGCGATGGTGTGCTCGCCGGTCAGCGTGGCCGGGACGGCGTTGCCGGGCGCGGGCCGGCCGTCGATCGTGAACGAGCCGACCTTGGTGCCCGCGCCGCGCAGCGCGATCGTCAGGGTGGCGGTGCGGTAGTGGAGGTTCCGGAGGGTGACGTCACCCCAGCCCGCCGGGAGGTCGGGTGAGAACACCAGGCCGCGGTCGGTGAACGTCAGGCCGAACAGGCCGGTGTGGATCATGTCGAGGAACGCCGTGGCCGACCAGGTCTGGTCGGGTTCGGAGCCCCAGTGGAACTTCACGGTGTCGCCGAGCCGCTGGTAGCCGCCGTCGACGACACCGGTGCCGCCGTTGTAGATCTCCCAGTACCCGCTGTTGCCGCCCGCCAGCTTGGCCAGCCGCGCCACTTCCGACGCGAAAGCGCTCTGGTTCCCTTGTCCGGCCAAGGCTTTCGCCCACAGGCCCTGGACCAGCGGCCAGACGATCGCGTTGTGCCGTCCCGGTTGCGCGTCCGAATAGCGCGCCCAGTTCGGGAACGTGTCGGGCATCCCCCACGTCATTTCCCGCGCGTTGGCGACGATCGACCGCGCCTGCGCCGGGTTCGCGACGCCGAAGAGCAGGGCGAAGGCCAGCCCGGTGCCTTCCTGGTAGGCGCCGCGGGAGCCGTCGGCGAGGAGCTGGTAGTCGTAGAGGCCGGTCTTCGCGTTCCAGAAGTGGTCGTTGATCGCGGCCTTCAGCGCGTTCGCCTTCGTCCGGTAGCCGGCGATCTCCGCGCCCGGGCGCCGGAGCTTTTCCGCCATGTTCGCGGCGTTGACGTAGGCGGCGTAGTAGACCTCGTTGGTGCTGAGGTACATCCCGCTCGCGACGCCCGGCCACGGCATGCTGCCGGTGCTGACCGACTCCGTCGCGTCGGCGGGCGGCGCGGGGTAACCGGCGATGCCGTCGTTGAAGAACGACGCGCCGGTGAACAGCCCGTACTTCGCGTCGAAGCCCGCCGTGGTGGCGTGTTCGCGGATGGCCAGCGTGTTCGCCGTCGCGCGGTAGGCGTTGCCGAGGAAGGCGGTGTCGCCGGTGACCAGGTAGTGGTGCCACGCCGCCGTCGCCCAGACGACCTGGTCCCACTGCTGGTCGTCCTGCTGCACGCGCAGGGCGCCGCCGGCGTCCTTGTCGACGACCGCCCACAGCGTGTTCCGGGCGAGCGCGGGGGAGAGCAGGCTCGTGGCGTTCCAGCTGTTGATCGACGCGTCGCGCGTCCACGGCTGGTCGTAGCCGCCGCCCGCGCGGACGATGCCGGTGGCCGGGTCGAGCAGGCCGCTCTTGTCGTACTTCGCGTCGTAGCCGATGGTGTTGGTGCGGAGCAGGTTGTCGAGCGCTTCTTGATAAGCGGTGCCGAACAGTGCCTGGCTGCCGGGGTTCGCGAACTCGAGGCTCGGTGGCGCCGCGGCGGCGGCCGCCGGGGTGGCGAGCAAGCCGCACGCGAGCACCGTCGCGAAGAGTGCCGAACGGACCCGTTTCCTCATGCGCGTACCTCTTCCGGCGGCGGGGGACCGCTGACAGTCCACCACGGGATGCGCGTTCTTCCCCGCCGGCCGCGGGAATCTGTCCGTTCTTGTCCGGCCGTCACGGTCCGGTAAACACCGTTGTGCCTGGTAGCGCCGTGTGATCAGGTTTCGGGACCGGTGACCCGAGTCCGGTGAGGAGGATCGGTGTCGTTCTTCCTCTCGCGGCTGCTCGCGCGCTGGGTGCTGACCCGGGGCTGGCTCCTGCCGGTCGTGGTCGTGGTGGTCGTGTTCGCGACGAGCTGGCCGCTGATGGCGCTCGCCGAGCCGGCCGGCAGCGAGCTGGTCCGGCCCGGCAACTACTGGTGGTACTTCGTCGTCACGACGACCACGGTCGGTTACGGCGACTACTCGCCCGAGACCGCCACCGGCCACGTCGTGGGCGCGTACGTCATCATCGGCGGCCTCGCCACGCTGACGACGGTGTTCACGAAGCTCGCGGGGCTGCTGGAGCAGGCGAAGGGACGGCGGATGCAGGGGACGGAGGCGGTGCGGCTGAGCGGGCACACGGTGCTGATCGGGTACGCGGTGGGGCGGACCGAGCGGATCGTGGCGCAGCTGCTGGCCGACGGCGTGAGCGGGCTGGTGCTCTGCGCGGAGGTGCCGGTGCACCCGATGCCGGGGCAGCCGGTGGAGTTCGTCCGCGGCGAGCCGACGGCCGCGGACGTCCTGGCCCGCGCGGGCGTCGCGCGCGCGGCCGCGGTCCTGGTCGACGTGGCCGACGACAACGAGGCGCTGGCGGTCGCGGTAACGGTCGACCACGCCAGCCCCGCGGCGCACGTGGTCGTCACGCTGCGCGACCTCGAGCGGGCCGAGCTGGTGCGGTACGTGGACCGCCGCATCCGCTGTGTCCAGTGGCACACGCCGCGGATGGTGACGGAGGAGCTGACGTCCCCGGGGATCGCGGAGGTGTACGCGGAGCTGATGACGGCGGGCGGCGCCGACACGTTCTCGGTGACGCTCCCGGAGTCCCTCGGCCGGCTGCGAGCCTCCCGCTGCCACCTGGCCCTGGGGCGCGCGTACGGGGCGACGGTGCTGGCGGCCCGCACCGGCGAAGGCCTGGTGGTGAACCCGCCGTGGGACGCGGAGCTGGCGGCCGGGGCGGTGCTGTACTACGTCGGCCCCCGCCGCTTGACGGGCACTGAGGTGGAGATCGCACTGCGCGATCCTGCGTGATCGGTCGCTTTGTCCGGTTTTTTGGGCCCGGAAGGTGGCCGCGCCGCCCCGCGGGTTGCATACTGCGACCATGGCGCGAGGGAAAGCGGAGGTCGCGCGGTGAGTCCCCGGGAGGGGCCGGCCCGCCCGAAGTTCGGCAGGATCGACCCGTACTGCCTGATGGCGGTGCTGCCGGTGCTGCTGGTGGCCGGCATCATCGGGTCGCTGGTCAACGTGGCACTGGGGCTGGGCTGCGCGGTGTTCGCGGGCTTGATCGTGCTGTTCGATTCGTGGGCGAACCGGCCGTCGCGGGTCCCGGAAGAGGAGCGCTCGCGGGCGCCACGCCCGGCGGAGGCGCGGCCTCAGCCGCGGCGGGCGGGGCCACCACCGGCGCCGCGGACGCAGGCAGCGCGGACACCGGCACCGCGTGGCCAGGTACCGCGGGGACAGGCGCCGCGGGCGCAACCGCCGCGTGGGCAGGTGCCGCGGCCGCAGGCGCCGCGGGCGCAGGCGCCGGGTGGAGCGCCTTACCGCTGAGCGGCACCGACTGCCGCCGGGACGCCGGGACGTCGAGCGGGCGCCCGCCTGCGCGCGGAGCCTTGAATCCGGCGATCACCCTCGGTGGCCGGTGACGGCCACCTGGACGAAGCTGCGGACCAGCGGGCTGCGGCCGGTCTTCGGCCACGCCACCACGAGGTCGCTCGGCGGCCGGTCCGCCAGTGGCACGACGACGAGGCCGGCCGGCAGCGGCTGGTCGACCGGGGCGAGCGCCGCGGTTCCGTTCCACAGCACCGCCTGCAGGCATTCCTGGACGGTCCGCAGCACCGGCGCGCCCTCGCCGGGCGCGCCGCCGGTCCAGTACCCGGTCCACAGTGGATCGGTCCCGTCGGGCAGCCGGACCCACCGGCGGCCGGTCAGCTCGGCGGCCGGGATCGAGGGCCGGCGGGCGAGCGGGTCGTCGTCGCGCACCACCACCCCGACCGGCACCGAGCGCAGCACGTACGTGCCGATTCCCGTGGTGTCGAAGGGAGTTCGCGTCAGCGCGACGTCGACGAGGCCGCCGCGCAGGCCCGCCGACGGATCGCCGAGGCCGGCTTCGTGGACGCGGACGTCGACGTGCGGGTGGCGCTCCCGGAACAGCGGGACCAGCCGGGTGCCGACGTGCTCGGCCGCGTCGGCCAGGGTGCCGACGGTCAGGCTCGCCGCGCCCGCCGCGGCGGTGACCCGGCCGCGGATCCGGTCGGCCTGCTTGAGGAGCGCGTCGGCTTCGTCGTAGAGCGCGGTGCCGGCGGGCGTGAGGGTGACGCCCTTGGGGGTGCGCTCGAACAGGGCGGCGCCGAGCTCGTCCTCCAGCTGCCGGATGGCCCGGCTGAGCGGCGGCTGCGTCATGTGCAACCGGCTCGCGGCCCGGCCGACGTGCCGCTCGTCGGCGACCGCGACGAAGTACCGGAGCGCGCGCAGGTCCACCGCGACACGATACCTTCGCGGTATCGGGTGGACCGAGCCGGACTTGGACGCGCGGGGTGCCGGTGGCGAACGATTCCCGGTATGACACTGACGATCGGGTGCTACCGGTACGACACGACGCGGCCGCTGTTCGACCGGACGGACGTCACGGTGAAAACGGCCGGCACGCTGCCGGAGATCTTCGAGCGGACGGTCCGCGACCACGAGTTCGACGTCGCCGAGCTGGGCCTGACGTTCTACTTGCGGCTGCTCGAGTCCGGTCTTCCGTACGTGGCGCTGCCGATCTTCCCCAACCGGGTGTTCCGGCACTCGTGCGTCTTCGTGAACAAGCGCTCCGGGATCACCGGGCCGGGTGATCTCGTGGACCGGACGATCGGCGAGTTCGGCACGTACGGGCAGGACTCCGGCGTGTGGGCCAAGGGAATCCTGATGGACGAGCACGGCTTCGAGCCGGCGCGCAACCGGTGGGTGATCGGCGGGCTGGAGCGCCCGGCCGAGCCGTTCGGGTTCGTCCCGCACCCGCGCCCGCACGACGTTTCGGTGACGACGACCGACCGGGCGCTCGGAGACCTGCTGGCGACGGGCGGGATCGACGCGCTGTTCTCGGCGAACGTCCCACAGTGCGTGCTCGACGGCGCCCCGGACGTGGCCCGCCTGTTCCCGGACTACGAGCCGCTCGAGCGCGACTACCACCGGCGCACGGGGATCTTCCCGATCATGCACGCGGTGGTGATCCGCCGCGAGCTGCTGGATTCGGCGGGCGAGGTCTACCGGCTGTTCTCGGCGGCGGCGGAGTCGGCCGCGGACCGCTACCGGCGTGACCGCCGGCTGTACCAGGTGCCGACGATGGTGCCGTGGCTGAACGCGCTGGTCGAGCGCAACGAGGCCCAGTTCGGCCCGGAGTGGTGGCCGTACGGGATTTCAGCCAATCGTGTCGTTTTGGAGACGTACCTGCGGTACCACCACGAACAAGGCCTGTCCCCACGCCGGTATTCGGTGGACGAGGTCTTCGCGCTGCCGGAGACGTGAGTTTTCTGTCGGTGCTGCCGGGTAGCTTCCCGGATATGGCACTTTCGGCGGAAGAGCGCGAGAAGTTTTTGGCCGAGCCCCACATCGGGGCGTTGTCGGTGGTGGAGCGCCCGGACCGGGCCCCGCTGACGGTACCGCTGTGGTACCAGTACACCCCGGGTGGCGAGCTGTGGGTCCGGACCTCGCCGCGGTCGCGGAAGCTGAAGGCGATCGAGGCGGCGGGGCGGTTCAGCCTGCTGGCGCAGCGGAGCTCGCCGACGGTCCGGTACGTCTCGGTGGAGGGACCGGTACCGCGGATCGAGCCGGACACCCCCGCGCGGGCCCGGGAGATGGCGAGCCGGTACCTGCCGCCGGAGAAGGTGGACGAGTACCTGGAGTTCGAGCGGGACCAGGTCGGCGAGCACATCGTGGTGTTCCTGAGGCCGGAGCACTGGCTGTCGCTGGACATGGGCACGGTCTGAGTGTCCACTTCGGACTGCTCCGGAGTGGCGGACGACGCCCGCGGGTCCCCGGTGCGGCAGCGGTCCGCACCGGGGACACCGGCTCACTGGCAGGCTTCGCAGTCCGGGTCGTCGATGCGGCAGGCCGCGCCGTCTGTGAGGTCGAAGTCGAAGTCGTCGAGCACCGGGACCACCGGGGTGGTCGAGGCGTCGGCCGGCGTGGTCGTGGCGGACATGGCCCTCCTTGGGGGTTCGATCGGTTCCTACTCCTGTGTAGCGCCCAAGATCGACGCGCATTCCGTGACGCGGCGCACATCCGGTGTGCTAGCTTCCCGGCATGCGCCTCGCCTTCGCCCGGACGCTCGCGGTCATCGCATCCCTCCTCCTGCTTTCCCTGGTCACCCCGGCCGCGAACGCGTCGCCGGCGGCACCGTGCGAGTGCGCGACGCCGTCGATCGACCGGCTGCAGCAGTGGCTCGCCAGCGGTGAGGGCACCACCGTCCCGGCCACCGGGAGCCTTCTTGTCCGCGACGGCCACCGGTACTCGGCGAAGATCGACTTCCTGAACGCCGAATGGCACGTGGCCGTCGTGTGGCTGGGGAACCAGTTCGAGGCGCAGGCCGACCTCGCCCAGTCGGCCGGGTTCTGGCTGACCTACCGCGCGACCGACGACCTGTACGTCCAGCTGCGGCCGGCGTCGCACTGGAGCGGCGGGGACAAGTGGCTCACGCTGGTGCCCTCGACGCACGGCAAGCTCGTCACGAAGTTCTTCGGCTTCCAGCCGCGCGCGTGGACGTCACTGCCGGAACTGGGGACGCCGGCCTACTCGTTCGCGTCGGCGCTCACCGAAGCCCGCGGCCTGGTCTTCGTGGGCAAGACGCCGAACCGGCTCGAGTTCCGCGGCCTGCGCATCGACGGCTACCGGCCGCCCTGCCTCTGACGGACGGCCTCCTCGGCGGTCGGGTAGGTCGGGAAGAAGTCCGACAACCCGGTCAGCGCGAACGTCCTCGCGAGCCGGGCCGGCACGGCGACCAGGGCGATCGACGCCGCGGCCGCCTCGGCGGCGTTGCGCGCCGCGATCAACGCCGAGATCCCGCTGGAGTCGCAGAACGTCACCTCGGCCAGGTCGACGACCAGCAGCTGCCCGGCGGCCAGCACCAGTTCCCCGATCCGGGCGCGCAGCCGGGGCGCGGTGGCGACGTCGAGCTCGCCGCGGACGGTCAGGATCGGGCCCGTGTCCGCGGATTCGGTCGAGGTCGAGAACGGGCTCGTCATGGCTGATCGCCTCCGGGCAGGGGGATGCTGAACGCCAGCAGGGCGGTGTCGTCCTCGACGCCGTCGCCGAAGCCGGCCAGCAGGGCGGTGACCGCCTCGACCACCGCCGGGGCGGTCGTCGGGGCCAGGCCGGTCAGGTCGTCGCGAAGCCGTTCTTCGCTGTAGCGGGCGCGGCCGTTCGCGCGGGCTTCGGTCAGCCCGTCGGTGTAGAGCAGCAGCGTGTCACCGGGCGCCAGGCGGACGTCGGCCGAGACGAACCGCGCGGCGGGCAGGGCGCCGACCAGCTGACCGCCCGGCAGCGGCAGGAACCGCGCGGTCCCGGCGGCCGGGATCAGCAACGCCGGCGGGTGGCCGCCGCCGGCCAGGGTGACCGCGGCGTGGTCGCCGTCCGGCCGGATGCGGCCGTTGACCACCGTGCAGTAGCGCGGGTCGGTGCCGTGGAACTGCTGGTTGAGCACGGTGTTGAGGGTGCCGAGCGCGACGACCGGGTCCGGGTCGTGGACCGCGGCCGCCCGGAGCGTGTAGCGCGCCAGCGACGTCACCACCGCGGCCGGCGCACCCTTGCCCGAGACGTCGCCGAGGAAGAACCCCCAGGTGTCGCCGGTCACCGGGAACAGGTCGTAGAAGTCGCCGCCGACCTGGTCGGCCGACGCCGGGTGGTAGTAGGCCGCGACCTGCATGCCGGGCACCTCGGCCGGCGCCGGCGGCAGCAGCGTCTGCTGCAGCGTCCGCGCCAGCCGCTCGACGCGGTCGCGTTCCCGCTCGGCTTCGTCGCGCGCCCGCAGCAGTTCCTGCTCGTAGGCGCGCCGGTCGCGCGCGTCGAACACCGTCGTGCGGATGAGCTGGGCCTCCCCGTCGAGGCCGGTCTTGACCGTCGAGGTCACCAGCACCGGCAGGCGGTCGCCGGTCGCGGTCTTCAGCTCGAAGGCGACGCCGCCGAGCTCGCCCTGCATGCGCAGCAACGGCGCGAAGTGCGTCTCGTGGTACAGCCGGCCGCCGACGGTCAGCAGGTCGGAGAACCGCCGTCGGCCGACGATCTCTCCGCGCTCGTAGCCGAGCCAGCCCAGCAGGGTCGCGTTGATCTTCGCGATGGTGCCGTCCAGCAGCGTCGAGAGGTAGCCGCAGGGGGCGTTCTCGTAGAGGTCCTCCGCGCTGTCCTCCAGCAGCGCGGAAAACGCCGGGTCCGCGTCCTCCCGGCCGCCCGCGCCGGCCTCGCACATCACGGGCCGCTCGCGAACGCCGTGATCGCGGCTGCGGTGGCTTCGGGCGCGGACAGCTGCGGGCAGTGCCCGATCGCGTCGAGCGTCACCAGCCGGCTGCCGGCGATCCGGTCGTGGGTGAACTGCCCGACCTCGGGCGGCGCGATGGCGTCCTGCGCGCACTGCACGACCAGCGTCGGCACGGAGACCTTCGCCAGGTCGTCGCGGTTGTCGGAAAGGAAGGTGGCGCGCGCGAAGACCCGCGCGATCGCGGGATCGGTGCGGCAGAAGCTGTTCGTGAGCTCCTCGCCCAGCTCCGGGCGGTCCGGGTTGCCCATGATCACCGGCGCCATCGCCGCCGACCAGCCGAGGTAGTTCGACTCCAGCGCTTCCAGCAGCTCGTCGATGTCCTCGCGGCTGAAGCCGCCGCGGTAGCCGTCGTCGTCGATGTAGCAGGGCGACGGCGTGAGCAGCACGAGCTTGGCGAACCGCTTCGGCTCGCGGTTGGCGGCCAGCACGGCGATCATCGCGCTGACCGAGTGCCCGACGAGCACGACGTCGGTCAGGCCGAGTTCGCGGCACAGGGCGAGGATGTCGTCGGCGTAGCCGTCGAGGGTGCCGTAGCGCTCCGGGGTCCAGGCGGACAGGTCCGAGCGCCCGGCGCCGGTGTGGTCGAACAGCACGACGCGGTACCGCTCGGCGAGGGCGGGGACGACGAGGCGCCACAGGTTCTGGTCGCAGCCGAAGCCGTGGGCCAGCAGCACGACCGGCCCGTCTTCGCGCCCGGTCTCGACGACGTTGTTCCTGGTCCGCATGCTCACCGGCCACATCCTGCCACCCGTGCCGCGGCGGCGTGGGCCGAGCCGTGCGGTGTTTGAGTCCGGACCGAAGTGGGTATTACCGGCAGTTTGCTGTGAACGCCAGCAGCGCTTCGGCGGTCGCCGCCGGGTCTTCGAGGATCGGCGAATGGCCGGCACCGGGCAGGGACACGACCCGCGCGCCCGGCACGGCCCGGTAAGCCGCGAGGGACGTCGAAGGCCGCCAGCGCCGGTCGTCCTCGCCGAAGAGCACCAGCACCGGCGTGCCCAGCGCCGTCAGACGGTCCGGGACCGGTTGCCGCGCAAGGTATTCGACGGCTCCGCGCTGCGCCGCGGTGAACCCCGCGAAGGTCATCCCACGCACGTCCGCCACGAGCGACGCCGGAGCTTCGTGATCGGGACGGCCGAACGCGGAACTCATCGCCTCGCGGACCTGCTCGTCGGTCAGCCCCGCCCACTGTTCCGGGCCGAAGGCGGTCCGCGGCCCGATGTAGGTGTCCATGCTCGGCCCGGTGTCGACGAGCACGACCGCGGTGACCAGGCCGGGCCGCTCCTCGGCGAGGGCGGTCGCGACCAGCCCGCCGGTCGAGTGGCCGACGACGACGGCGCGCCCGATGCCGAGCCGGTCCAGCTCGGCCCCGGCCCGGCGGGCCTGCTCGGGAACGCCGTAGCCGGCGTCGGCCGGCTTGGCCGACCGGCCGTGCCCGAGCAGGTCGATCCGGACCACGCGGTGGCGCTCGGCGAGCAAGGGCAGCAGGGCGTCCCAGGACCGGACCGAAGAGGCGGATCCGTGGACGAGGAGGAGGACCGGGGCGTCGCGGGGGCCGTCGTCGGTCACGTGCAGGTTCGTCATGCGCCAAGCCTGGCCGCGCGCCAACCCGGGTGGCTTGGACGAATGTTCCGCGTAGCTTGGAGACGTGGCCGAGGCGCTGTGGGACGTCGCTCGTCCGTCCCGCCCCGGCCGCGTCGCCGGGGTGGCGATGGCCGGCTTCCGCGACCGCGGCCGCACCCCGGCCGGCCTCCGGCTGATCCCGCCCCCGGCCGTCACCCTGGCCGTGATCTTCGGTACCGGGACCGTCGCCGTGGCCGACGCCGCCGGACGACGGCAGTGGGGGAGCGTCGTCGCCGGCCTCGGCCTCGGCTTCGGCTCGACGCGTATCACCCACGCGACGGACTTCGCCTGCGTGCAGGTCCGCCTGCCTCCGGTGCTCGCCGGCACGGTCCTCGGCGTCCGCCCCGGCGAACTCGACGGCTTCGTGGCCCTGGAGGACCTGTGGGGCCGGGAGGCGGCCCGGCTCGGCGAGCGGCTGAGCGAGACGTCCTCGTGGGACGAGCGGTTCGCGCTGACCGACGCGCTGCTCGCCCGCCGCGGCGAGACCGGACCGGCGGCGGACCCGGAGGTCGCGTGGGCCTGGCACCGGATGGTCCGCACCCGCGGCCGGGTGCGCGTCGACCGGCTGGCCGCCGAGGTCGGCTGGAGCCGCAAGCGCCTGTGGTCCCGGTTCCAGGCGCAGGCCGGGCTGCCGCCCAAGCGCGCGGCGCGGCTCGTCCGCTTCGACCACGCCGTCCACCGCCTGGTCGCGGGCCAGGACGCGGCCCGCGTCGCCGCCGACGCCGGCTACGCCGACCAGTCCCACCTGCACCGGGAGGTCCGGGCGTTCACGGAGACCACGCCGGCGCTGGTGGCGGGCGAGCCCTTCCTGACGATCGACGACGTCGCCTGGCCTTCGCCGCCAAGGAGCTGAGCCGCCCGGTCCGTCGCAAGTGGACGGTCGGGTGGACCGCGGCGGGGGACTGGTCCGCCTTCGCTGCCCGGTTACTGTGCGGGCTCGGACGGGAGTCCGAAATGCCCGGTACCTATCTTTTGTCCTGTACGACGAAAGTCGGTACCGCGGGCCCTGCCACGGGAACACCCTCGGGCGCACCGGATCACCGGTCACCCCACCGACCGGCGCGGACATCCCTCGTGCCGGTTCCCCCGTGAAAGCGAGTACCGGCATGCGCACAAGACACCTGCTCGCCCGCACCGCCACCGCGCTGGTGGCCACCGCCGCGGTCGCCGGCTTCCTGACCAGCCCGGCCGGCGCGGTCACCATCGACGGCTATTCACCCGACGTCCAGCGCGACGCCGTCGCGTCCCTCGCCGCGGAAACCGGCGTCAGCGAGTCCGCCGCGGTCGCGCTCCTGCGGACGCAGGCGGCGAGCGTCGAGACGCTGCACCAGGTCACCGCCGCGCTCGGCGCCCGTGCTGCCGACGGCTACCTCGACGCCGCCGCGAAACCCGTGGTGAACGTGCTCGACCAGGCGGCCGCCGACCGGGTCACCGCGGCCGGCGCGCAGGCCCGGCTCGTCAAGCACTCGAGCGCGGCGCTTGCGGGCGCGCAGCACGCCCTGCAGGCATTGCCCGCGGTCGCGCACACCTCGATCGGGCTCGACCCGAAGACCAACCAGGTCGTGCTGACGGTCGCGGACGCGGCCAAGGGCACCGACGCCCTGCTGAACGCCGCGGCGTCGCTCGGCGACCGCGTCCGGGTCGAACGGGTCGCCGGCGAGATGCACACGGCGATCTACAACGGCGAGGCCATCACCGGCGGCGGCACCCGCTGCTCGGTCGGCTTCAACACCAACCGCGGCGGCCAGAACTACATCCTCGACGCCGGCCACTGCACGCGCGCGGTGTCGCAGTGGAACGTCGGCCCGTCGCAGGGGTCGAGCTTCCCGGGCAACGACTACGGCCTGATCCGCAACACCACCGGCAGCGCGCCGGGCGCGGTCACCCTGTGGAACGGCTCCACGCAGCGGATCAGCTCCGCCGGCACCGCGACGGTCGGCCAGCGGATCAGCAAGAGCGGCAGCACCACGCACCTGACGTCGGGCTCGGTCACGCGGACGAACGTGACCGTGAACTACGCCGAGGGCTCGGTGTCCCAGCTGATCCAGACCAACGCGCTGGTCAACCCGGGCGACTCGGGCGGCTGCCTGTTCGCCGGCAGCGTCGGCCTCGGCATCACGTCCGGCAAGGGCTCGGGGACGTCGTTCTTCCAGCCGGTCGGCGAGGCGATGAGCGCCTACGGCGTCAGCCTGAACTGAGGCTAGTCGCGGCGGCTGCGGCCGAAGACCATCCGGTAAAGGACGAGGATGATCAGCGCGCCGAGGACGGCCAAGCCCCACGTGCGGAGATCGAAGAACGTGCCGAGATCCGTGTGGAACAGGGTCTTGCCGACCCAGCCGCCGACGAACGCCCCGCCGATGCCGAGCAGGATCGTGATGATGCAGCCGCCGGGGTCCTTGCCCGGCATGAGGGCCTTCGCGAGCAAGCCCGCGATGAGCCCGAGCACGATCCAGCTGATGACGCCCACGGGTGCCTCCGTCCGCCTGTCTTCCTGGTCGCCAGAGGATGGCAGGCGGACGGCCCCGCGGCGCGGTGAGCCACGCCGACGTGATCGGATTCTCAGCCGGCGAGTGGCCGGTAGCCGGAGCAGAGGACGCGCAACCAGCCGATTTCGCCGTTTCGCGCCGTGTAGTAGGCCTGCTGCTCGACGAGGTGGTCGACGCCGTCGCGTTCGACCCGCAGCCGGTAGGTGACGTGCTCGCAGTCCGCGACCCGGCCGGTGGTGACCGAGCACAGCTCGTGGATCGTCCGGCCGGGACCGAACCAGCGGCCGAGGATGACGTTGTCGACGATCTCCGCGGGATCGGTCGCGGTCCAGTGGCGGCCCGGGGTGAGCGCGGCGAAGTCGACTTCGCCGGCCAGCAGTGCGCGCAGCCCGGCCGAATCACGGGCCGCGAGAGCGTGGGCGAACTTCTCGCCTGCGGTGGTCATGGCGTCAGTAGCTGAACGTCGTGACGGGCTCGTCGCCGATCCACTCCCACATCGGCACGGTGCCGCCGAGGGACGCGTTGGCGACCATGCCTTCGTCGGTGAGGTGGCGGGCGGTGAAGCAGATCGGGCAGACCAGGAACCGGCCGCCGGCGGCTTCGTAGCGCTTGACCAGGTCGGCCAGCGGCGGGCAGCCTTCGCAGGCCGTCGCCTGGGCGAAGCCGTCGAGGGCCAGGCGGACCGCCTCCTTGGTGAGGAACATCAGGGTCGGGCGGTGCTGTTCGGCGGCGCCGACCGCGACGAGGAACGCGACGGTGACCTTTTCGGGGTCTTCGAGTCCGGTGGTGAGGCTGATGACGGCACGGGTGGGCATGGCGGGCTCCTTTCGGTGTCCCTCAGCCTCGTGCTCGCCCGGCCGCCCGCGCATGGGGCGGATGCCTCATCTTCCGGGCAGGCCGGCGATGCCGTGTTCGAGCGCGAACAGCCCGGCGCCGGTCCGGTTGGACACGCCGGCCTTGGTGTAGATGTGCTCGACGTGGTTGCGGACCGTCTTCTCGCTGATCGACAGCTCCCGCGCGATCACCCGGTTCGAGCCCCCGCCGGCGAGCAGCCGCAGCACCTCGACCTCGCGCCCGGTCAGCCCCGCGGGGTGCGCCGTCCGGCGGCGCGCGTGCCCGGCCGCGAGCAGCACGGCGTCGACGGCGTGAGCGTCCAACCGGGACTCCCGCGCCTGCTGCCGCAGGATCTCGGCCGCGTCCACGGCGTCGCGCGCCGGGCGGTGCGGCCGCGGTTCGCGCAGCGCGTGGTAGACGTCGGCGGCGGCGAGCAGCCGCGCGTGCGGGCCGAGCGCCGCGCCGGCCGCGCCGAGCGGGTAGCCGGAGCCGTCGAGCCGTTCGTGGTGCGCCGCCGCGATGGCGGCGACCTGCTCCAAACCCGTGACCCGGCGCAGGATCCGGCCGGTCAGGTACGGGTGCAGCCGGACGCGTTCCCGCTCGGCTTCCGACAGCGGACCGGGCTTCTCCCAGATGCTGTTGGGCACGCCCATCCGGCCGAGGTCGTGCACCAGCCCGGCCCGCCGGACGAGCCGGATGTCCGGTTCGGACAGTCCACTGTGCCGCGCGGCTTCGGCGGCGAGGTCGGCGACTCCCCGTGAGTGGCCGATGGCGAAGGGGCACTTGAGATCGGCGAAGTCGCCGATCGCGGTGAGCAGGTCGTCGAGTTCGTCGTCGGTCAGCGTCCGGTCGCGGTCGGGAGCCTGCTCGAGGGCGGCCGTCCAGACGTCGGCGTCGAGCAGGCCGTCGAGGATTTCGCCTGCGGCGCCGGTGAAAGCCGCGACGACGGCGGGGTCGAACTGGCGGCCGCTGCGGGCTTCGGCCATGGCTTGTGCGGCGGCAACGCCACCGCGGCGCAGGTGAACCTCGGCGACCTCGGCGAGGTGCACGACGCGCACCTCGATCGGCAGCTGGTCGCCGCGGGCGCCGACGGGCAGGCCGCTGCCGTCCCAGCGTTCGAAGGTGCCGGCCAGCGCCCGGGCGACGGTCTCGTCGAGCCCCAGCCGGTCCGCGAGCCGCCCGGCGGAGGAGCAGTGGGAGTGGATGAGCTCGGCGAGCCGACCGCGGGCGCGCAGGAGGAAGGCGGCCGCGACGACGCCCCGCGCGACCGGCGTCCGCTCGCGGCCGGCGTGCGTGGCGAGCAGGCGCAGGAAGGGCAGGCCGGCCCAGTCGACGCGGTAGGTGGCGGAGCGGAAGGCGATGTCGTCGCCGAACCACGCGGCGAGTTCGTGCGAGTCGGCGTGGCAGCCGATCCAGGCGACGAGGGTGGCGTAGAAGGTGGTGCCGCGCTGGTCATCGTCGAGCCCGAGCCGGTCGGCGAGCCGGGTGGCGATGAGAGCGGAGCGCAGCATGTGCTCCATGGGCTGTCCGAGCCCGAGATCGATGGCGAGCGAAAGCGCGGCGAGCACCTCGGCCCGCCGCGGCCCGTCCGGCCGGATCGCCATGGGCACCGCCCTTCGTCCGGAAGAAGCGTGCCACCCGGACGACCCGATGACCAAACTGCTCTGACTGGCGCCTGTAACGCTCCGTGGCCGCAAGCCGACTCGTAAACATCGATGGCGGCAGGTGCCGGCAGACCAGACCCGGGACTTCGCCGGCCGCCCTCGGGAGAGGGATGCCCGATGTCGTCGCCGGAACCGCCGTCGCAGTACGAAGAGCTCGCCACCGCTTTGGTCGGCCGCGGATCGGTCGAGACCAGGCGGCTTTACCGCACCGGTGTGATCACGGACGTCGCCGTCGACGCCGAGCGGTTCGCGCGGCAGTACCGCTACCTCGAAGAGAACAACCTGCCGATGGTGGCGATCTTCGCCGGCGACGGGGTGGCGCTGCCCGTCAACCTCCACGCGGCGCTCTTTCCCGCCGACGGCGTCGAGAGCGACCCGCGGACGGTTTTCACCCTGCTGCGCCGGGTGGCCGGGCGCGACCGGCGAGGGCGACGGAGGCGGGAGTTCCGTGACCTCGTCGATCCGGGCGAGGCTCGCCGGGGATTCGTCGCGCGGATGGGGCGGTTCTTGTCGGTGCGCCTGTCCGGCGAAGGACGGCGGTCCGCGGAATCCCCGTCGTTCGGTCTCGATTTCGAGGTGCACACGAATTCACCGGACCTGCGCGTGCACTACCACCCGGCGTACTGGCGTGACGAGGCGTTGGTCTTCGGAGCGCCCAGTACTCCGGTCCGAGGATGTCTCCGGCCCGGCAGGTACTGCTTCGGCGCCACCGGCCAATTCCTCCCCTTGACCTTCGAGGACGCCGAATACGACGTGCCGGCGGCGACCAGCGCGAAACTGTACCTGTGAGGCGGAGATGCAACCCGACTACGGTTCCTTCGCCGGCATAGTCAACGTCGCCGGCACCATCATGGCGATGGGTTCGGCGCTCGCGCTGGCTTTTCGGGGCCGGTCGCGCTGGGAGCCCAGCGAAGAGGACGTCCCCCGTGGTGCGCAGAAGGTCAGCGGCCTGCTGGCCGCGCTCGCCGTGGCGCTGTTGTGGGTGACCTACCGGGACCAGCCCCAGGGCATCGGCTGGCGCCTCCCCATCGTGCTCGGCGGCCTCACCTTCGGGTTCTTGCTGCTCTACGGCTTCCTGGTCAGCAATCAGACCTACGAAGTGCAGCGCATGGCCGGAGCCGCGACCAAGCAGGTCAAGATCATCGGCGGGTTCTGGCTGACCGCGAAAGCCCGTTCGCTCGTCGCCGAGGGAAAGACGCGCCAGGACGTCCTCGCCGGCGCCGCCTACCAGCTGGACCGCGTGTGGCCCCGGCCCGCGCGGTCGCTCGCCAAGCTCTCCTTCGTGGTGGGGTACACCGGGCTCGTCGTGTGCGGGACCGTCGCGCTGGGCGCCGTGGCGATCCGGGTGGGTGGTGGCTAAGCCGGTGCTGCTCCGTCCGGGTGCCATCCGTAACGGCCCGGTAGCGCTCGGAGACTGACTCTGCGGTGACCCCGAGGAAGCAGAGGCCGTGGATGAAGATCGACCTGTTCAACGAGATCCAGAACCCGCGACCGTGGCCGGAAGGGCACGAACAGCTGCGGTTCCGGCAAGCGATCGAACAGGCCGTCCTCGCCGACGAGCTCGGCTACGGGTGCTGGTGGCAGGTCGAGCACCACGGCGCGGGGGAGTTCAGCCTCTCGTCCGCGCCCGAGCTGATGCTCGCCGCGCTTTCGCAGCGCACCAGCCGGATCCGGCTCGGGCACTCCGCGGTGCTCGCGCCCGGGCGGTTCAACCATCCGATCCGCGTCGCCGAGCGCGCGGCGACGCTCGACCACCTCAGCGGCGGGCGCGTCGAACTGGGCCTGACCCGGTCGACCATCCCCGAATGGCGCCTCTTCGGCATCGAACCGGACGACGCCCGCGCGCAGACGCAGCAGGCGTTCGAGATGGTGCCGAGAATGTGGACTTCGGACCGGTTCTCCTACGAGAGCGACGCCTACCGCGTCGACGGCGTCGGGATCGGGCCGAAGCCGCTGCAGCGGCCGCACCCGCCGCTCTGGCAGGCGGCGGCGAGCCCGGCGTCGTTCGAGGAGGCCGGCCGGCGCGGGGTGGGCGTGCTGGGGACGACGATGTGGGAGTCCCTGGAACGCGCGGGCCGGCTGGTCGGCCTGTACCGGGCCGCGGCCGCGCAGTGCACGGAACCGGTCGGGGCGTTCGTCAACGACCAGGTCGGCTTCTTCACGTTCGTCCACTGCGCGGACACGGACGAGGAGGCCATGCGGGGCGGCGCGGCGGCCGCGGCGGCGTGGTACACGGTGACGGCGCTGACGTTCTTCGAAGCGGCGACGGAGTTCGTGCGCGCCAACGCCCGCAACGAGGAGCTGGTGAAGTCCCCGGGCCTGACGGGCGACTTCCTGCGCGGCGAGGCATCGAACGCGCCGTCGGAGGCGAACCTCCTGATCGCCCGGATCCTGCAGGGCGAGCAGGTCCCGGACGACGAGGTGTTCGAGGTGCTGAGCGCGCAGGACTCGCTGATCGTGGGCAGCCCGGAGACGTGCCGCAAGAAGCTGCGCGCGTACGCCGAGCTGGGCATCGACCGGATGATGTGCCTCCAGCAGATCGGCGGCATCCCGCACGACAAGGTGCTGAAGAGCATCCGGCTGATCGGCGAGCTGATCCCGGACCTGGCCTGACGTTCGGTGGGGCGGCCGCGGCCGCCCCACCGCTCAGGCCGTGAAGCCGCCGTCGACCGGGACGACCACTCCGCTCAAGTGGCTCGCCCGGTCGCTCAACAGGAACGCCGCCGTCGAGCCGACTTCCGTGCCCGTGCCCGCCTTCCGCAACGGCGTCGCCGCGATCCGGGCTTCCACGCCGCCCGGGATCGTGCGGCGCAGCTCGTCCAGCATCGGGGTCTCCGTCGGGCCCGGGGCCAGCACGTTGACCCGGATGCCCAGCGGTCCGAAGTCGTGGGCGGCCGTGCGGGTCAAGCCGATCACCGCGTGCTTCGTCGCCTGATACGCGCCCATGCCGGGGCTGCCGCGCAGGCCGCCGATGCTGCTCACGTTCACGATCGACCCCGACCCCTGGCGCTCCATCACCGCGACCTCCGCCCGCAGGCACAGCCACGTGCCCTTGACGTTCACCGCCATGATCCGGTCGAAGTCCGCTTCGGACACCTGGTCGAGCCGGCCGCCGCCGCCCATCGCCGCGTTGTTGAACGCGCCGTCGAGCCGGCCGAAGCGGGACACCGTCGCCGAAACGAAACCGTCCACATCGGACGCCGACGAGACATCGCCCGTCGTGTACGCGACGTCGTGGTCCGAAAGCTCCGCCGCCAATTTGGCGAGCGGCTCTTCGTTCCGGGCCACCAGCATCACCGAGGCACCGTCCGATGCGAACACCCGCGCCGCGTCCGCGCCGATGCCCGAACTGGCCCCGACGACCAGGACCACCTTGCCCGTCAGCAAGCTCATGCCGCTCCTCCTCGCAGTGCCAGCATCGCGCGCGCGTCGGCCGGCGTGGCGATCGGTTTGCCCAGATCCTCCACCACCGCCCGGATCTTCCGGACCTGCTGGGCGTTGCTCTCCGCGAGCCGCCCCTTGCCGATCCACAGGCTGTCCTCCAGGCCGACGCGCACGTGCCCGCCGAGCCACGCGCTGTGCGTGCCGAAGCTCAGCTGGTCGCGGCCGGCCGCGAACGCCGAAAGGCAGTAGTCGTCGCCGAAGAGCTTGTCCGCGATCCGCACCATGTGCTCCAGGTTCGCGTGGTCGGCGCCGATCCCGCCGAGGACGCCGAACACGCCCTGGATCAGCAACGGCGGTTTCGCCAGGCCCAGCTCGACGAAGTACGCCAGCGAGTACAGGTGCCCGATGTCGTAGCACTCGTACTCGAACCGCGTCCCGGTCTCCCCGAGCGTGCGCAGCGTGTGCTCGATCTTGTCGAACGTGTTCACGAACGGCTTCGAATACGTGTTGAGCACGTACGGCTTTTCCCAGTCGTGCTTCCACTCCGTCACCTTGTCGGCGATGCCCGAGTAGACGAAGTTCATCGACCCCATGTTCATCGACGCGAGCTCGGGCCGCAGCCGGTAGGCGGCCGCGAGCCGTTCGTCCATCGTCATCGACGACGCGCCGCCGGTGGTGATGTTGATGACGGCGTCGGATTCCGCGGTGATCCGCCCGACGATCTTCTCGAACACGTCCGGATCGGGCGTCGGCCGCCCATCGGGCTCGCGGGCGTGCAGGTGGACGATCGCCGACCCCGCTTCGATCGCCTCCAGCGCGGCGTCGGCGACCTCGTCGGCGGACAGCGGCAGGTACGGGCTCTGCGACGGGATGTTCACCGAGCCCGTGATCGCGGTGGTGATGATGACTTTCTCGGCCGTGCGCATCAATCCTCCTGTGGTGAGAGCGCCCGGTAGGCGTCGAGTTTCGCGTCGTCGAGCGGGCCCACCAGCGTCAACGCGACCTGGGTCGCGCCCGCGTCGTACTGGGCCTGCACCGCTTCGCGGACTTGCGAAGGCGTGCCGCAGGCGACGAGCGCGTCGACGAGCCGGTCGGACCCCGGTGGCGCGAGGTCGGCGTCGGTGAAGCCGAGCCGTTTCAGCTTCGCGAGCTGGTGGGGGAGCGTCAGGTAGTAGGCGAGCCGATCCCGCGCGACCTCGCGAGCGGCGGCGCGCGACCGCCCCACCACCGCCCACTGGACGACCGACAGGAAGAGGTCCCCGACCGTCTCGCGCGCCCAGCGGGTGTGCTCCGGCGTGACGAGGAACGTGATCAGCCCGTCGGCGCGTTCGGCGGCCAGCCGCGTGATCCCCTCCGAGTACGCGCCCAGCACCTTCGGCACCCCGGACGCCACCTTGTCGACGCCGTCCAGGTACTCCCGCAGGAAGGGGAGCGGTCCGACCCCGCGTTCACGGACCGCTCCGCTGACCCCGAGCCCCAGCACGTACCGCCCGGGGTGGCCGGCGGCGAGGTCCCGGGCCGCCGAGCCCGCCGACTTCGGCACGCGCTCGAGGGCCCGGGCGACGCCGTTGCCGACGACCAAAACCGAAGTCGAGGCCAGTACCAAGGAAGCCGTCGTGAACGCCTCGCGGCCGTTCACCTCGGGGATCCACACCATCCGGTGGCCGTACTCCTCGAGCGCCCGCACGAACCGGACGGCCCCGTCGTGGTCGAGGCCGTCCAGTTCGGCGATCGACAACGCGGCGCGCGGCAGCGAGAGCGTCATGCCGTCGCGTCCCGGAACGCCCGGACCAGCCCGCGGGCGGCCTCGGCGAGCATCGTCGTGTCGTTGCTGAGCAGCACGAAGTCGCAGCCGTCCCGGACCGCCCGCGCGGCCTTCTCCGGAACGCCGCCGAACGCGAGCCCGCACTTCTTCCCGGCGTCGTGCGCGGCCGCGATCGCCGAGGCGATCAGGTCGAGCACGTCCGGCGACGCGGGCGTCGACCCCATCGAAATCGACAGGTCCGCCGCGCCGACGAACACCGCGTCCACTGTGTCCAGTGCGAGCATCTCCGGCGCGGCCTTGATCGCTTCGACGCTTTCCAGCTGCGGGATGCACAGGACGTCGTCGTTGCCCTCCGCGAGGTACTCCGCGTTCGGGCGCAGGCCCCACGCGCCCGCCCGGCTGGTGCCGCCGGCGCCGCGGACGCCGTGCGGCGGGAACCGGCACGCCCGCCCGACGGCCGCCGCCTCTTCGACGGTGTCGACGTGCGGCACGAGGATGCCCCTCGCGCCCGCGTCGAGGATCTTCTGGATCGTCGACGGCGTCTTGTCCGGCACCCGCACCAGCGGTGTCACGCCGAGCGCCGCCGCGGTGTTGATCAGCTGGTACGCGGTCACCAGGTCGAGGGGCGCGTGTTCGAGGTCGATGACGACGAAGTCGAACCCGGCGAACGCCATGATCTCGGCCGGCTCGGTCGAGGCGATCTTCAGCCAGGTTCCCACGGGGGTGTGCGAGCGGGTGAAGAGCCCGCCGCCGGTGCGCGCGCTCACGGCATCGGGTAGTCGTCGGCGTTCAGGACCCAGCCCGGTTTCTCGGAGAAGTCCACCCGCGGCGGGCTGAAGATGTCGATCAGCTGGTTCACGCCCGGGTCGCTCGCCGCGGAGGTGTGCACGGTCGGCGGCGGGATGATCGTCACCGACGGGCTGCCGATCCGCACGTGCTCGTCCTCGCGCCACGTCGTGCTGTCGGGCAGCCACGGGGTGCGGATGTGGTGGACGTATTCGCCTTGCACGGCCAAGGAAAGCTGCTCGAAGTCGTCGTGGTGATGCGGCGAGAGCTTGCGTGGGTCGCGCGGGCCGTCCTGCAGGGGCAGGAAGTTCACCATGAACGACCGCGTCCGGAAGATCCGCCCGAACCGCTTCGGGTCGTCCGGCACGTCCGACAGCGGGTAGAAGCGGACGCGCTCTTCGGCGGGCGCCGGCCACCGCTCCAGCAGCGTGACGCGCGGGTGGTTCTGGGCGTAAGCGGCGGCGTTGGCGACCCGATCCCGCCAGGCAGGCTCGGTGGCCTCGACCAGCCGGACCAGCGGCCCGTCGCCGTGCACGCTGATCCGCGACGGCCCGGGCGGGACCACGACGAGCCCGGGAGAGTCCACTTTGGACGCGCCGTCGCCGGTCAGCACGGTGAACGCGGGGGAGGCGCCGGTGACGACGATCGCCAGCTCGCCTTCGAGGGTGCCGTTGTCGAGGTCGTCGCCGTCGCGAGCGTCGGTGTGGATCAGGATGACGTTCTGCGCCCGCACGACCGGGGTCTCCCGCAGGTCGAGGTACTGCGCTGCCGCGATCGCGTCGCCGCTGTCGGGCCGGGCCGCGGTGGCCAGGGCCGAGCGGGGATCGTCCTTTTCGTACACGAGCGGGTCCTTTCAGGCGTCGAGGTTCAGCAGGTACGTCGGGTTGTCGCGGACCATCCGCCGCAGGTCCTTCTCCGGCAGGCCGAGGTCGAGCAGTGCTTCGCCGACGCGCAGCCACGCGTCGACCGGCTTCGGGTTGGCCTTCTGGCCGAAGTCCGACGCCAGCACCGTGTGCTCGGGACCGAGCGCCTCGATCCAGGTCAGCAGGTTCTTCGGGTCCCACTTCTGCGTGCCCTCGGGGTCGTACATGCCGACCTCGTGCTCGATGAACGCGCCGAGCTCGATCAGCTCGCGGCACAGCGCCGGGTCGGCGCCGATGACGAAGTCGGGGTGGCTGACGACCATCCGCTTCATCCCGCGCTCGTGCGCCTCCTGGAACAGCGTCTTGATGTACTCGGGGTACATGTGGCCGCCGTTGAGGACGGCCTGCTGCTCCTTGATCTCGTCGAGGATCTCGAGCGCCTCGGGCTTGAGCGCGCCCTCGCCGTCGACGATGTCGATGCGCTCCAGCGTCAGCGGGACGGTCGTGGTCGGGAAGGCGCCGTCCTCGGGGTGGCAGTCGATGTGCCGGCCGGAGGAGATGGTCGGGAACCAGACGACCTTGCCGCCCATCCGCAGGGTCATCCGCACGGCGTGCACGTTGAGCCCGCCGACGGTGCTGTTCAGCGCGATCCCGCCGAAGGCCTGCGCCTTGACGTCGGCGAGACGGCCCTTCATCGCGAGGATGTCCATCTGCGTGTTGTGGTGGTGGGACTTCGCGACCATGGCGCGCATCCCGATGCGCGCGCCGTCCTGCGCGGCCTCGACGTGGTCGAAGCGCCGGGGGAACGGGCTCGGGCCGGAGTGGACGTGCATGTCGACCAGGCCGTCCAGGACGGCGGCGATGGCGGGGCTCATCAGCGTGCCTCTCGTTCGCATTATGAAGTCAAAGTTCACTATAAGACCGGCTGTCAACCCTGTGACCGCTCTTGTGTTCACGGTTGGCGGTATTTAGAGTGTCTGACGTTCGCTTCGTGAACACTAGGTTCGAAAACGGAGGACACTGATGTCCACACCGCCCGACGCCGCGGAGGCGGCCGTTCGCCCCGGCACCCCGCACGGCCCGGACCCCGCGAAGGTGCGCGCCGCGGTCCGCGGCGGAACGCTCGCCTACTTCGTCGACCAGTTCGACATCTACCTGCCGATCGTCGTGCTGGCGCCGGCGACCGCGTACTTCCAGGCCGCGAACCTCAGCGCGAGCACGACGGCCCTGCTGGCGTCCCTGGTGTTCGCCTCGACGCTGATCGGCCGGCCGCTCGGCGCGATCATCTTCGGCCACTTCGCCGACACGGTCGGCCGCAAGCGCACGACGCTGGTCGCGGTCGGCGGCTTCGGCACCATCACGCTTTTGACCGCGTGCCTGCCCGGCCACGAGACGATCGGGATGTGGTCGGTCGGCACCCTCATCGCGTTGCGGTTCGTCGACGGCATCTTCCTCGGCGGCGAGTACACGACGGCGGTTCCGTTGGCGATGGAGTGGAGCCCGAAGCACAAACGCGGCCTCTACGCCTCGATCATCACGTCGACCTCGCCCGCCGCGTACGCGGTGATCGCCGCGATCACGCTGCTGATGCTGCAGCTGCTGCCCGCCGCGGGCCTGCACAGCGCGTACGTGCAGTGGGGCTGGCGGATCCCGTTCTTCGTCGGCGCGTTGCTGGCCGCGGTGCTGTTCCGCTACTACCTCAAGCAGGTCCACGAGCCGCCGGCCCAGCTGACCGGCGAGAAGCACAAGCTCCCGTTCGTCCGGCTGCTGAGGAAGTACCCGCGGGCGCTGGGCCAGGTGTTCATCCTGATGACCGGCACGTGGCTCGCGACCAACATGGAAGCCGCCGTGACGCCGGCGCAGCTGAAGGCGCACCTGGAACTGTCCAGCAAAGAGGTCACGCTGACGATGCTGGTGATCAACGCGTCCGCGGCGCTGTCGTACCCGCTGTTCGGCATGCTGTCCCAGCGCATCGGGCGACGGCGGTTCTACATCGGCTACGGCTTCTCGATGGTCGTCCTCGGCGCGGGTTCGTACACGCTGCTGATGGCGTCGGACGGCGGCTTCGGCGCGGCACTCGGCTTCGGCGTGCTCATCGGTGTGTTCACGGTCGGCACGTTCGGCCCGATCGCGGCCTACCTGACCGAGCGGTTCCCGGCGAGCATCCGGTCGACCGGTTACGGCGTCGGCTACAGCCTCGCGCTCATCGCGCCGGCGTTCTACCAGTTCTACCTGCAGCAGTTCGACGGGTTCATGCCGGCGCACCTCGCCCCGGGCGTCCTGATCGTGCTCGCCGGGCTGCTGATCAGCCTGGGCGGTTTCCTCGGCCCGGAGACGAAGGACGTCGACATGGCCGACGACAGCACGATCCCCAAACTGTCCTGAATGGACGTCGCGGGCCTTGCCACCGCCAACCCGGTGTGGGTCGGCTCCTCGGAGCTGACCATGACCCTGGAGGGGATCACCGCGTGCGTCGACGCGGGCGCCGGGGCGGTGGTGGCCAAGTCGGTGAACGAAAGCGCCGCCGCGCGGGAGCAGCTGGCCATCGCGGACTACGCCTTCGTTTCGCCCGGCGGCGAGGTGCGGCCGCCGGGTGCGGGCCGGCCGGGTGACGGGCTGCTCAACCGGTCCGGGCTCGCGGCCGTGGACCTCGACGACTGGCTGGCGATGCTGGCCTCCGCCGTCGCCCACGGCACGGCCAGGGGCTGCCCGGTGCTCGGCAGCATCACCCTGGGCGAGCCGGCGGCGGCCGCGCGGATCGGGCGTGCGCTGGCTTCGGTGGTCCCGGCGGTCGAGCTGAACATCGGCGCCCCGCACGGCCGCGAGGCCCGCGCGGTACGGCAACTGACCGAAGTGGACGGTGTGGCCGACGCGGTGCGGACCGTGCGGGCCGCCGTCGACGTCCCGCTGTTCGTGAAGCTGCCGGGCCAGGCGTCGGACGTCGTCGCGCTGGCCCGCGCGGCCCGCTCGGCCGGCGCGGACGCCGTCGGCCTGGTCGGCCGGTACCCGGGTTTCCTGCCGGATCTCGACGGCGGTTCGGTCCTGGGCTCGTGGGGCGCGTGGAGCTCACCGGGGTGCCTGCCGATGAGCCTTTACTGGGTGGGCAGGGCTTTCCAGCAGCTCGACGTGCCCCTGATCGGGACGAACGGCGCCCGCACTCCGGCCGATGTCCGGCGGTTCCTGGCGGCCGGCGCCCGGGCCGTCGAAGTCGTGACGGCGTTGTGGACGGGCGGTCCCAACGTGCTCCGGGAGCTGGTCGACGGAGTTTCCGAAGTCCCCGACGGCTTCGTCGGCAGCGCGCTGGCCGGGACGCGCGAGTACGCGGACGTCCCGCCGCTGCCGTCGCCGGCGTGGCTGCCCTACACCGCGCGCTGGAGGTCGTCGGGCCGGTAGTGCCCGCCCAGTTCGAGGGTGAGCTCGCGCGCGGTGTCGACCACGACCCGCAGCTCGGGCGTGTCGTCGCCCATCGAGAGCGTGTTGTCCGGGCCCACGATCGCGATCGTCGCGCAGATGCCGTACTCGTCGAAGACCGGCGCCGCCACGGCCACTATCCCCGGCGTGCTCATCGCCGAGCAGTGCCCGACCGCGCGGACCCGGTCGACGTCGGCGCGCAGCTCGTCGCGCGCGGTGCCGGAGAGGTTGCCGATCAGCCGTTCCATCGACAGCTGGTCGGCGTGGTAGGCGAGGAAGACCTTGCTCTGCGCGGTGTCCAGCGGCAGGTGGCTGCCCACCCGCACGGACACGATGACGATCGTCGAGGCGTTCTCCTCGACCCGCGAGACCACCGGGCCGGTGAGGCCCCACAGGCTGAGCACAACGCTCGTCTGCGTCGCGCGCGAGAGCGCCTGCATGTGCCGCGGCGCGAGGTTCACGACGCGGCGGTGCCCGATGGCGAACGCGCCGAGCTGCAGCAGCAGGCCGCCGGGCACGTACCCGCCTTCGTTGCTGCGCTCGAGCAAGCCGGCCGCGACCAGCGACGTGCAGTACCGGTACGCCGTCGTGCGGTTGAGGCCGAGCCGCTCGGCGACCTGGGTGGCGGTGACTTCGGGCGTCGCGGGGTCGAACAGCGACAGGATCTGGCTGACCCGGCTCACCGCCTGGATGTCCGCCTGGTCGGCGCGGGCGTCCGGGGACCGCGTCGGTTTGGTCACGAGGGCCTCCGCCGAAAGTCTGGTACCGCTGTTCGAATAGTGAACACAGGCTACCGGACTCCCATCGGGTTGCCGGTCCACGACATTCGTTGTCACTTCGTCAGGTCTAGACATCCGATGGCTGGCCGACCTAGTCTGGCGATCGTCCACCCCGTCTTGCCGCCGCCGGGTTCGTGGCCGCGGTCCGCCACGAGGGAGCACCATGCCGATCCGCGCTCTCGTCTTCGCTGCCGTCGCCGCTGTTTCAATGGCTCTACCAGCGGTTTCCCCAGCTGCCGCGGCCGAAGCGTGCACCGGGCCGATTCGGCCCGCGACCATCATGACCGTGCAGGCCTGCGACAGCCCGGCCCGGATCGTCGCCAAGGCCGCGGCCGTCATTCCGCGAAAAGGTCAGCTCGCCTGGCAGCAGCGGCCGGTCACCGCGTTCACGCACTTCGGGATGAACACCTTCACCGACCGTGAATGGGGTTCCGGCGCGGAGAAGGAGTCGGTGTTCGACCCACCGGTCGTCGACACCGCCCAGTGGATGCGGTCGCTGAAGGCCGCCGGCGTCACGCAGGTGATGCTCACCGCCAAGCACCACGACGGTTTCGTCCTCTACCCGACGCGCTACACCAACCACTCCGTCGTCGCGAGCCCGTGGTGGCTCGCCCCCGGCTGCACGGCTCCGGCCAGGGAAGAGGCGGAGGCGCACCGCGCGCAGGACCCGTCGGCGTTCTGGCAGACGCGGGCCGACTGCGCCAACCCGCGCGGGGACGTCCTGCGCGACTACGTCGAATCGGCGCGCGCGGCCGGGCTCAAAGTCGGCGTCTACCTGTCGCCCGCCGACGGCGCCGAACTGCCCGAGACGTTCTTCGCCGACGAGGTGCGGCGGATCGAAGCCAAGGTCGCGGCCGGGCAGCCGTTGAGCATCGAAGAACAAGCCACCTACGACGACCGCGCGAGCGCACCGCAGGGTCAGGGCCGTTACGGCACGGACAGCGCGGTGACCCGCCGGACCATCCCGACGCTGGTGCCGCACGACGACCGCGCGGCCGCGCTCGCCGCCGGGAAGCTGCCGCGGTTCACCGTCGACGAGGACGACTACAACACCTACTACCTCAACCAGCTCTACGAACTGTTCACCCAGTACGGCCCCATCGACGAGCTGTGGCTCGACGGCGCGAACCCGTGGCGCGACCACGGGATCAGCGAAACCTACGACTTCACCACGTGGTTCAAGCTGATCCACGCGCTGTCGCCGGACACCGTCACCTTCGCCGGGCCCGCCGGCGTGCGCTGGGTCGGCAACGAGGCCGGGCAGGCGCGCGAGACCGAGTGGAGCCCGCTGCCGACGACCGACGACCCGGACACCGCGCACAACGAAGAGCTGTTCCTCGGCGGCGCGACCGCCGACGACCTCGGATCGCGGCAGAAGCTGGCCGATCCGTCGGTGCGGTACCTGCAGTGGGCGCCCGCCGAATCCGACGTCTCGATCCGGCCGGGCTGGTTCTTCCACCCTGCCGAACAGCCGAAGTCACCGGCGCAGCTGGTCGAGATCTACCGCCGCACGGTCGGGCGGAACTCGTCGCTGCTGCTCAACGTCCCGCCCGGCCCGGACGGCCGGATCGCGTCCGCCGACACCGCCGCGCTGGCCGGCTTCGGCGGGGCGATCGCCCGGACGCAGAGCCGCAACCTCGCGGCCGGTGCGCCCGGCGCCGTCACGGACTCGTCGCTGACCACGGCGGTACCGCTGGACCGCCCACTCGACGTCCGGCTGCCCAAGCCGGTCACGTTCGACCAGATCCGGCTCGGCGAGGACATCACCCGCGGCCAGCACGTGGAAGGCGCACTCGTGCAGGCCGAGCTCGGCGGCAGCTGGCAGACCCTGGCCACGGTGACCACGATCGGCTACACCCGCCTGGTCACGCTGCCCGCACCGGTGACCGCCCGCCGGCTTCGCGTCGTCGTCACGCAGTCCCGCGCCACGCCGTACTTGGCCACCTTCGCGTTGTACCGCACCGCTGTCTGAAAGGGAGCCATGACCCGCCACCGAGCCCTGTTCGCCGCCGTCGTCACGGTGGCCGCCACCCTCACCGCTGCCGGACCCGCTGCCGCCGGCGGCGCGCTTCCGGTGGTTTCCCCGACGCCGCAACAGATCAGCCGGACGTCCGCGGACGTGCCGCTGCCGTCGTCGATCGCGCTCGTCACGGACTCCACCACCGACCCGGCGGCGGCGGATCTGCTGACGTCGTTGCTGCACGACCACGGCGTCACCACCGGCCGCCACGGGCTCACGATCCGTCTCGGCAGTACCGGTCGTGACGTTCCGGAACAGGCCGAGGGCTACGCGCTGAGCGTGTCGCGCGCGGGCATCACCATCGCCGGGCGCGACGGCGCCGGCCAGTACTACGGCGTGCAGACGCTGCGGCAGCTGTTCGTCCGTTCGGGACACGGCTGGGCGGTGGCCGGCGCGGCCGTGCGCGACTGGCCCGACATGGCGCTGCGCGGGTCGATCGAGGGCTTCTACGGTCCACCGTGGACGACCGCCGACCGGCTGCGGCAGCTCGCGTTCCTCGGCGAGGTCAAGGCGAACACCTACATCTACAGCGCCAAGGACGACACCTACCTGCGCGCGCGGTGGCGCGACCCGTACCCGGCCGGCGAACTGGGCACGCTCGGCCAGCTCGTCCGGTCGGCCGCGGCGCACCACGTCGAGTTCACCTACGCGCTGTCGCCGGGCGTCTCGATCTGCTTCTCGTCGCCATCCGACGTCGCGGCGGTCGAGGCGAAGTTCCAGTCGGTGTACGACCTCGGGGTGCGGTCGTTCTCGCTGCCGTTCGACGACATCTCGTACACGAAGTGGAACTGCGACGCCGACCAGGCCGCCTTCGGCGCGCCCGGCCAGGCCGCCGCGGGCACGGCGCAGGTGTCGCTGCTCAACGCGATCACGGAGAAGTTCGTGAAGACCCACGACGGCGTCCGTCCGTTGCAGACGGTGCCGACCGAGTACAGCGACCTGAAGGATTCGCCGTACAAGACCGAGCTGCGCGAGCACCTCGACCCGTCGGTGGTGGTGCAGTGGACCGGGACCGACGTCGTCCCGCCGAGCGTCACCACGGACGAAGCCGCGCAGGTGTCCACTGTGTACGGACGCAAGGTGTTCCTGTGGGACAACTACCCGGTGAACGACTACGAGCAGTCGGCCGGGCGGCTCCTGCTCGCACCGTACGCGGGGCGTGAGGCGGGGCTGTCGCAGTACCTCAACGGGATCGTCGCGAACCCGATGAACCAGGAGGCGGCCAGCGAGGTCGCCGAGTTCGGTGCGGCGGACTTCGCCTGGAACGACGCGGGCTACTCGCCCGCGCGGTCGTGGCCGCGGGCGCTGGCGCGGCTGGCCGGTGGTGACGCGCGGGCATCCGCCGCTTTGACGGTGTTCGCCGACCTCGAACACCTCGCGCCGACGTTCGGCCCGACGCCGTGGCAGCCGCAGGCGCCGGTGCTGGCCGCTCGCGCGGCCGAGTTCTGGCAGCGGTGGACCGCGGGGGATCGGCACGCCATCTCCGACTTGCGCGGGTACGCGGTCAGGATCCGCGACGCGGCCGGCGTGATCCGCGGCGGCCGGGTGCAGAGCGCGTTCGTCACCGAGGCCGGGCCGTGGCTGGACGCGACAGCGCTGTGGGGCGAGGCATTGGTGACCCGGCTCGACGCCCTCGCCGCGTCGTCCCGAGGTGACCACGCTCGCGCTTCCCGGCTCACCGCCCGTGCCGATGACCTGGTCACGCGCGCACAGGCGGTCAAGACCGGCAACACGAACCGGTGGGGCGTCCGGCAGGCCCTCGTCGGCGACGGCGTCCTCGACACCCTTCTCGTCCAGTTGCGGGAGCGGGTATGACCTCGGTGAGCAGGCGGAGCTTCCTCGGCGGAGCGGCGGCGATCACCGCGGGCGCGGTGCTCGCCGGCCCGGCGGGAGCGGCGGGCCGGCGCGGCCTGAGCGTGTCCGGCGAGCAGTTCCTGCTGGACGGCAAGCCGTTCCGGATCGTTTCGGGCGCGATCCACTACTTCCGCATCCACCCGGACCAGTGGCGCGACCGCTTGTCCCGGCTGAAGGCACTGGGGCTGAACACCGTCGAGACGTACGTGCCGTGGAACTTCCACCAGCCTCGGCCGGGCCGAGCGGACTTCAGCGGGTGGCGCGACCTGCCGGCGTTCATCCGGATCGCGGGTGACCTGGGGTTCCAGGTGATCGTCCGGCCCAGTCCGTACATCTGCGCGGAGTGGGAGTTCGGCGGCCTGCCGGCGTGGCTGCTGGCGGACCGGAACCTGGAGCTGCGCTGCGCGGACCCGGCGTACCTGAAGGCCGTCGACGCCTGGTACGACCAGCTGATCCCGCGTCTGGTGCCCTTGGAGGCCCAGCACGGCGGCCCGATCGTGGCGGCGCAGATCGAGAACGAGTACGGCAGCTACGGAAACGACACGAGCTACCTGGCTCACCTGCGCGACGGGTTGCGCGGCCGCGGAATGACGAGCCTGCTGTTCGCGGCGGACGGCGCGTCGGAGTTCTTCATGCGCTTCGGCTCCCTGCCGGGCACGCTGGAGGTGGGGACGGGCGACGGCGACCCGGCGCCCAGCGTGGCGGCGATGAAGGAGTTCCAGCCGGGCAAGCCGGTCATGATGGCGGAGTACTGGGACGGCTGGTTCGACCACTGGGGCGAGCGCCACAACACGCGCGACCCGGCCCAGATGGCGTCCTATGTGGACGCGTTGTTGGCCACGGGAGCGTCGGTGAACCTGTACATGGCGTGCGGCGGAACGAACTTCGGCTTCACATCGGGCGCGAACACGTCGGGAACGACGTACCAGCCGACGGTGACGAGCTACGACTACGACGCCCCGGTCGGCGAGGCGGGCGACCTGGGCGCGAAGTTCACGGCGTTGCGCCCGGTGCTCACGAAGTACTCGGGCGTCCCTGCCGCGCCGATCCCGGGCCGGCCGGCGCGCTTGCCGGCCCAGACGGTACCGGTGTCGGGGGCGGTGTCGTTGCTGGACTCGTTGCCGGCGCTGTCCTCGCCGGTCCGTTCGGCCCAACCGGTCCCGATGGAGCGGGTGGGCCAGTCGACGGGTCTGATCCACTACCGCACGACGGTCCAGGGCCCGCACGCGGGACCGTTGAGCATCCACGGCTTGGCCGACCGGGCATCGGTGTTCGTGGACGGAGCGTTCCTGGGGGTGCTGGACCGCAACCAGCCATCGGGGACGTTGGACCTCCGGTTGACGCGGCCGACTACGCGGCTGGACATCCTGGTGGACGCGATGGGCCGGGTGAACTACGGCCCGTACCTGGCGGACCGCAAGGGGATCGACGGCTGGGTGGCGATGAGCACGCAGCAGAAGCTGTTCGGGTGGGAGATCCATCCCCTGCCGCTGGACGACTTGTCGGGGTTGCGGTTCACGGGGATTGAGGCGGACGGACCGACGTTCCATCGGGCTACGGCGGTGGTGACCGAGCCGGCGGATGGGTTCATCGCGTTGCCTGGGTGGGAGAAGGGGGTTGTGTGGCTCAACGGGTTCAACTTGGGCCGGTATTGGACGATCGGGCCGCAGCGGACGTTGTATGCGCCTGAGCCGCTGTGGCGGAAGGGGGCGAATTCGATCGTGGTGTTGGAGTTGCACGAGCCGGGGACGGCGATCGAGATCCGCCCGGAGGCCGACTTGGGGTGACGATCGGGTTGCGGGTTCGTGCTTGGGTGGCCGGTGGGTTGGGAGAGTCGACTGCTGTAGTCGCGAGGTGGGAACGCGGGCTGCGAGGCTGCATGTCGGGCGCGGGCTCGGCAGTACGTGCCTGAGTATCGCCAACCGCGGGACGAGGGTGAGAAAGCAGCGGGGAGGCCGCAGGTTCGGGCGTGCGACTGCTGCTGTGCGCGGGGTATTGGCAACCGCAGGAGCGCGGGGTCTGGCCGCGGTGGCGCCGGAACAGTGGTCGAGGGGCGGTCGCCCGTCGGGGCGGAATGTTGGCAATCGCAGACGCGATGTTCGGGGAACGGTTGAGAAAATCGCGCGTTCGAGCTTGCGTCGCCAGGGCGGGTGATCCGCTGAGCTTGAGCCGAGACTGCCGGTGTTGAGGCGGTGGCGGGCGGTCGACCATGCGAAAGAGCGGTGATCACGTGGGTGTGGGCCCGTAGCCGTCTGGCTGCGGGCCTTTCCCGTGTTCGGTTGTCACGCTGCGAAGGGCAGCGGGTCATGCAGGTTGTTGCGCCTGGGTTTTCGTTCCTTGTCCAGGTATGCTGGTGGGAGGAACTCGGGGAGGCCGTCGGCGGCGATGCGGACTTCCCAGCCTGAGCGGTGTAGTATCCGGTGGTGGTGGGCGCACATCAACACCAGGTTGGTCAGGTCTGTCCGGCCGCCCTCGGACCAGTGCTGAATGTGATGCCCCTGGCAATGCCGGGGCGGGCGGTGACAGCCGGGGAAGGCGCAGCCTCGGTCACGCAGGTAAAGCGCTCGGCGCAGGCCTGCGGAGATCAGGCGGCGGAGGCGACCCAAGTTCAGTGGTTCGCTTTTCTCGCCCAGCACCGCGGGGATGATCATGCTGTCACACGCGTGGATTCGAGCTTCCGCCGCCGACATCGTGCCGGTGTCGCCCAGCGTTGCCTCACCAAGACCGGACTTCAAGTCCTTCAAATGCACTGCGACCATCACGTGGGCCCGCTCGCCCGCCTGCATCGGCAGGCTTGGCGAGTTGAGGGCCAGATCGATCGCGTCGGAGAAGGCATCGCCGTAGCGTTCCTGCGGCGATCGCAGGTCGGCGCCTTCGCCGGTGCTGGTGCGGCGTTCGGCCAACGCGTCGAGCAGGGCGCTGGCCCGGGTTCCGGTCTCATCGTCGAAGCGGCCGTGAAGTTCCCAGACTCCGGTTCTTTTGCGGCGGAGGGACAGTTCGCGGTCGGGGATCGCGGGTTCGGTGGTGTCGGGTTCGGGGCCGTCGGGGTCGAGGTGGGCGATGATGCGGGCGCCCAGGGCGGCGACCTGCTTGTGACCCGCATCCTCGGCCAACCCCAGCAGGTGCTGCTCGGCATCCTCGCGATGCTCGGGCGGGATCTGAGTCAACGCTCCGACGATCGTGTCGATCATCGGGTTGCTCAGGCGACCTTCCGCGGCGGCAGCGGCAGTCGAAGGGGCGACCGCGGGAGCGCTGTCCAGGTGATGGCCGGGATGGAGGGCGCGGGCTCGTTTGACCATCGTCTCCGCCGCGGACTTCGGAATGTCGGCCAGGTGCTCGAGCAACCGCGCGACAGACCGATAGCCGAACAACTCCATCACGCCACGGGACTCGATCTCCACCAGCAACGCACCGATCGAAGCCTCAGCGGACCGCACAACAGCGAGCAGCGAACGGACACGATCGCCCAAGGCCACCGCATCCGCTCGCCACACCGTTTCGCTGTCCACACACCAAGATTACCGGCGTCCGAACGCCAGTTCACCACTCGAAAGGGTGGCCATCAAGCCAACCCCACATACAAGAAGGCCAACACGGAACCAGGCCCGACGAGCACGCAAATCCCCACCCCGCCAAGCAAAGGCGAGTCATCGAGGAACATCTTGACCATCAAACCAACAGAAACGACAACGGCCACAACAAGAAGAGCCAACACGGCAACAGACACAGACCAACGTCCTTCGGGCAGCAGTGAGCACGACACCGGAAGAACCCGGCGCCGGAGAACGAGATTCAGCTCACGAAGGACGGCGGAGCACGGGTGGACCGGGACGTCGGCACCGGGAAAGCCCGCGGAGCCGAACCGGCCGAGGAGACCCCCATCCACCGCGACGGCGGAGGAAGCTCGAGCGAAGAAGGAACTTCAGCCCAAGGAACCGACGCCACCTGCCGGGACGAAACGACCTCGTGCGGCTGCGCGGTAGCCACCGCGGGGCCGTCGAAAGACGACGACCACGGCTGAACAGCCGGTGCCCCGCCGAAGAACAGCAGGACGGCAAGCAGCAACCCGAGGCGGTGCCGCCGCCTCGGGTTGCCGGGTTGTCCGAATCGTCCGATGTGGTCAGGCTACCTCAGCCACCGCCGTACGTGGCCTGGGTGACCGCGAAGACGTTGCGGTTGCCCGCGCCCTCCTGCAGGGACCACAGCAGGTCGGCGGCGGTGTCGTCCTCCCAATAGGACAGGCTCTCGCCGCTGCCCACCCACGCGAACGTCGACGCGCCCGCCGTGGGCGTCCAGTAGTACAGCTGCTTCGAGCCCGACGAGTTGAACCACCAGCGCCCGTTGTGCGACGCCACGCCGTTCAGCTTGTACCACGGCAGCTGCAGCGCCTGGCTCGCCGTCGTCGTCGCGGCGAACACCCCCGACGCATCGAACGGGTAGCGGATCGCCCGCGGGGCGCGGTTCGGGTAGTCCGTGCAGCCGGACGAGCAGGTGTACTCCGTCATCACGATCGACTTGCTCACCCGGTCGAGGGAGATCGACGACCACGCGAGGTTCGTGCCGGACGTCGTCTTCGACGTGATCGAGCCCACCTGCGGCAGGACGTACGCGTAGTTGTGGGCGTAGTACGTGCTGCCGCTCTGGTGCCCGATCTGGTCGGCCGTGCCGCCGGTGTCGGTCTTGAGGATCTTCCGCATGTCGAAGACCCGCATGCCCTTGCCGGTGTCGGCGACGTACAGGTAGTCGCCGTACCAGGACACGCCGCCGGCGTGGATCGGGATGTCCTTGAAGTCCGGGTCCGCCGCCGTGCCGGTCGGCTCGACCAGCAGCACCTTGCGGTACTTGTTCGGGTACGTCGCGTCCCAGTCGACCAGGGTGATCCGGCTGCGCGCCTGGGCGCCGTCGCAACCGTCCTTCGTGTACCAGCTGACCACGACGAGCTGGTGCCCGTCGTAGTTGCCGCTGTTGGCCGTGCCGACCGCGTCGCGGCTGGTCGTGATGCCCTGCGGGTAGTTCGCGCAGTCGGAGTTGTCGCCGCTGTCGAACCGGAACCCGGTGGACAGCCCGGCGACGGAGAACGACGACGGCAGCGCCGTGCGGTCGTGGTTCGCGTTGTCCATGACCGTGTGCACGGCGGCTGTGCCGAGCGTGGACACCAAAGCCGAGTTGACGGTGTCGAACTGGTTGTAGTTCGCGGTCAGGGTGTACTGCGAGGCGGGCAGGGTGGTCGGCCCGGCCGCGGCGAGGGCCGCCGAAGGCGCGGCGACCAGGCTCGCGAGGACGCCCGCCCCGACGGCGGCGTTCAGTAATCGGTGGCGCAATGACATGAGACCCCCAGTAGTCCGATCAATGCCCGGTACACGCTAGAACCGGGCGAGGTGAATGGGCAACAGCTTCTCGGTGAAAAAGGGAAGATCTTTTCGCGACGTCTCACATTGAGACCTGCGGGAGCGGGGTGACGTGCTGTGATCACAGCCATGGAGTCCGAACCCGACCCCGACGAGCACCGGGTGTGCTTCGAGCGCGCCCTGGTGCCCGCCGGGTGGCAGATCGATTTCGAGGACGCCGGCGGGACTACCAGCTCGACGGCACGTAGGCCCAGCCGAGGTAGTCGGAGCGCTGCGCGTACGTGCTCGTCTGGTACACCGACGGGCCGGTGCTGATCGCGACGCCGCCGCCGAGCGCGAGCATGATGTGCCCGTTGCTGGTCGTGCTGGTGAAGAACACGGCCGTGCCGGCCGGGGCGACCGAACCGGTGTGGATGCGGCCGTTGTTCTTCTGCCACTGGTAGTGCGTGGTGGCCGAAGCGAACCGGCCGCTGGTGCCGAAGGAGCGTTCGACGAACAGCTCGCACTGGTTGTTCCAGTCCGTGTGGCCCAGGCGCGCCTTGGCGAACGCGATCGCGCTGTCGGCGCGCGGGTCCGCCGGGTACGCGGTGCCGCCCGCCTTGAGGCCGTCGGTGTCGCAGTGCGGGACACCGCTGACGAAGCCTTCGGTCCCGGTCTTGACGAACTCGTCCGGCACCCACAGGTTGTCGCTGGTGAAGTCCCAGATCTCGTCCGACGCGGTGGCCTGGCAGACCACCGGCACCGACGCGCCGGTCAGGTACTTGTCCGCCACGCTGCCGGCCGCGTCCGCCGCGTCGCCCTTGTGCGCGCGGCCGTTGAGGTCGGCCTTGGCCGGGTACGCGTGCGGGGTGGTGCACTGCGGGGCGACCATCGACGTCGAGCCGGTCTTGACGTAGGCGTCCGGCACCCACAGGCCGTCGGTGGTCAGGTCCCAGATGCTGCTGCCGCCGTACTCCGGGCCGGTGTCCTGGCACGCCAGCGCCACCGAGGTGCCCGCCGGGTACATGTTCGCGATGCGCTGCTTGCCCACCGCGACGTCCGGGTCCTTGACGGTCCGACCGTCCACTGTGGTCGTGACGGGGTAGGTCGACGCGGCCTGGGCCGGGGGCGCGGCCAATCCGGTCAGCGCGACGCCCAGGCCGATCGTGGCCACCGCCGCCTTGAGTGTGGTTTTCACGTTTCCTCCATCGGATGTCCGGTGCGATCGTCGGCGGCCGCCGTACAAGAGCCGTACAAGCCCGCTGGGCGGCCTAGTACTTTCCGCCTATCCCGGACTCCCCGAAGATCGGATGTGCGGGCGCGCGCGATCGGCGATCTTGGATGCGGAAACACCGACGTGAGGAGAGAACCCATGCATCCGGCCGCCCTGATCGAAGGCCACGAACAGACCTGGTCGTGGCTGGTGCTCGGCCTGACCGGCGCCGTCCTGCTCGCCTTCGCCGTGCTGTTCCTGGCCGCGCTGGTCAGCATTCTCGGCTCGCGGCTCACCGGCGGCATGAAGCTCGTCTGGGTGATCTTCGCCTTCTGCGCGCCGTTCCTGGGCAGCCTGCTGTGGTTCGCGGTCGGCCGTCGCGACGCCTACCTCCCGGCGCGCCGGTGATCGTCGCGGACGGGCTCGCGAAGACCTACCGCGGCGGCGCCGGCGTCGAGGACCTGTCCTTCACCGTCCGGCCCGGCGTGGTGACCGGCTTCCTGGGGCCCAACGGCGCCGGCAAGTCGACGACCATCCGGCTGATGCTCGGCCTGACCCGCGGCCGCGGCCGCACCACGTTCGGCGGCCGGGTGTACGCGGACGTCCCCGGTCCACTGCGGACGGTCGGCGTGCTCACCGACGCCGCCGCCGTGCACCCCGCCCGGCCGGCCGCCGCGCACCTGCGGATGGTCGCCGCGGGCGGCGGCGTGGGCGCCCGGCGCGTCCGGGAGGTCCTGGCCACCGTCGGCCTCGAGTCCGTCGCGCGCCGGCCCGCCGGCCGGTTCAGCCTCGGCATGAAGCAGCGCCTCGGCCTGGCCACGGCGCTGCTCGGCGACCCGGAGTACCTGATCCTCGACGAGCCGGCCACCGGGCTCGACCCGGAAGGCGTGCGGTGGATCCGCGACCTCCTGCGGCGGCTGGCGGGGGAGGGGCGCACGATCCTCGCGTCGTCGCACCTGCTGGCCGAGATGTCGCTGCTTTCCGACGACCTCATCGTGATCGGCGCCGGCCGGCTCGTCTCGGCCGGGCCCCTGGAAGAGTTCGTCCGGCAGCACGCGCGGACCGACGTCGTGGTGCGCGCCGACCAGCCCAGCGCGCTGATGGTCGCGCTGGCCCGCGACGGGTTGCGCGTGCGGCAGGAAGCCGCCGAACTGGTCGTCGAGACCGCCGACCCCGAGCGGGTGGCGGCGGTCGCCGGCCGGGCGGGGATCGCGGTGCGGGAGCTGTTCGTGCGGCGCAGCGGGCTGGAGGACGCCTTCCTCGCCGCGACCGCGGCCGCCGTCCGGCACCGGGGGGAGCTGCCGTGAAGCACGCGCTGGCCTACGAATGGGTGCGGGCCCGCTCGCTGCGTTCGACCTGGCTGCTGCTGGCGGGCGCGGGGGTGCTGCAGTTCGCGTCGGGGCTGTACTGGGGCCTCAAGCGCGACCTCGGCACGCTCGACGCGTTCACCTCGGCGTTCGGGCTGGTCGACCGGCTCGGCGCCCTGCTGGTCGCGGCCGTCGGGATCGCCGCGTTCGGGCTCGACCACCAGCACGGCACGCTCGCGACCACCCGGCTGGTGCTGCGCTCGCCGGCCCGGATCGTCGCCGCGCGGGCCCTGGTCACCGCCGGGCTCGCGCTGCTGGGCGGGCTGCTGATGGTGGTGCTGACCGCCGCCGGGGTGCTCACCGGCGGAGGCGCCCTGCCTGCCGGCGCGGGGGCGGCAGGCAGGGCGGGGGCCGCGGTGCTGCCGCTGACCGTCCTTTCCGGACTCGCCGGCGTCGCGCTCGGCGGGCTGCTGCGGCACACCGGCCTCGCCGTCGGCGCGTTCGCGGGGTGGACGTTCGTGGCGGAGACGACGCTGGCCGCGCTCGGCCGCGTGCCGGTGACCGCGCTGCCCTTCAGCGGCACGGCCTTGTTCGCGCTGCCGGGGACGGTGGTGTTCGCCGTCCTGGTCGCCCTCGCCCTGGTCGCGACGACGTTCACCCTGGCTCGCCGTGACGGCTGACTCGGCGCGCCCTAGCCTGTACGCGATGAAGCGATGGCTGAGCTGGTGGGACGGCCGCGTCGTCCTGCTCGCGCTCGACGTCGCGGTGGCCGCGGCGGTGATCGTGGTGACGCTGACCGGCGGCGATCCGCGGGACCCGCACCCGGCGTTCTACGTGCCCGCGGTGTTCGTCTCCGGGGTCGCGCTGCTGGCGCGGCGCCGGTGGCCGTTCCTGGTGCTGCTGGTCGCCGTGGCGTGCCTGCCGGCCGGGGTGACGCTGCTGCCGCTGATGGTGGCGCAGTACTCGGTCGCGGCCCGGCACGGCGTCGGCTGGCTGACCGGGCTCGGTGTCGTCGTCGCGGTGCTCGCCGGGAAAGTGGTGCCGGCGCTGAGCGCGCCGGAAAGCTTCACCCAGGTCGTGATCGTGCTGGGGTTCTTCGTGCTCGGGCCGGTGCTGGCCGGGTTGTGGATGCACCAGCGCGCGGCGCTGCTGGCCGTGCTGCGCGACCGCGCGGAGGAGGCCGAGCGGACCCGGACGCTGCTGGCCGACCAGGCCGTCTTCGCCGAACGGCGGCGGATCGCGCGCGAGATGCACGACGTCGTCGCGCACCGCGTGACGGCCGTCGCGCTGCAGGCGGGCGCGCTGTCGCTGCGGGCGCCGGACGAGCAGACCGAACAGGCCGCCGAGACGATCCGGGCCACCAGCGCGACGGCGCTCGACGAGCTGCGCGGCATCCTGCGCGTGCTGCGCGACGACGCCCCGTCCTCGGACGCGGGACCGGGCGTGCTGGCGTCGCTGGAGGACCTCGTGGCAGAGGTCGCGGCGACCGGGGCACGGGTCGAGCTGACGCTGCCCGACCCGCTGCCCGCGGTGCCCGACCAGGTCGGCCGGGCCGTCTACCGGGTGGTGCAGGAGTCGTTGACCAACGCGGGGAAGCACGCGCCGCACGCGGCCGTCGACGTCCGGCTCGCCGTCACCGGGGAGCGGCTGGCGGTCGAGGTGACCAACCGGCTGACTCCGCACGGCAGCGCCGTCCCCGGGGCCGGCTACGGGCTGGTGGGCATGCGCGAACGCGTCGAGCTGGCCGGGGGCGACCTGCGCACCGGCCCGACGGGCGACGGCCGGTTCCAGGTCTTGGCGGAGTTCCCGGTCGGGGAGGGCGAGTGACGGTCAAGGTCGTGCTGCTGGAGGACGAGGAGCTGGTCCGCAGCGGCATCCGGATGATCCTCGAGTCGGCCGGCGACGTCGAGGTGGTCGCCGAGGACACGAACGGCGCGCGGGCGGTCGAGCTGACCGACCGGTTCCGGCCGGACGTGGTGCTGACCGACGTCCAGATGCCGAAGGTGGACGGCATCGAGGTGGTCAAGCGGCTGGCCGCGCACCCGGCGGCGCCGGCGGTGGTGGTGCTGACGACGTTCGACGTGGACGAGTACGTCTACGCGGCGTTGCGCCACGGCGCGGCCGGCTTCCTGTTGAAGGACACCCCGCCGCGCGAGCTGGTCAACGCGGTGCGCGTCGCGGCCCGTGGCGAGGCGATGCTGTCGCCGAAGATCACGAAGCGGTTGTTGACGGATTTCGCTTCCGGGGGCGGAAGTGCGCGGGCCCGGGCGCGGCTGGCGGAGCTGACGCCGCGGGAGCACGACGTCGCTGTCCACATCGGACGCGGGCTGAGCAACGCGGAGATCGCCCGCGCGCTGGTCGTGAGCGAGTCGACGGTGAAGGTCCACATCGGACACATCATGGCCAAGCTGGAAGCGGCGAACCGCACCCAGGTGGCGCTGGTGGTCCACGACGCCGGCCTGACCTGACCCGGTCGTGGGTGAGACAGTGTTCTCACGCACGACCGGTCCGGCGGTCGAGGACCTTCAGGCACTGTTCGCACCAGCGGAGGTTCTCCCGTTCGAACGCCAGCCCCCGCATGAGCGTCAAGTAGGGGCCCACGCGCTCGGCTTCCGCCAGGTAGTCGTCCTCGAAGCGGCCGTCCAGCAGACCCGCGCGCAGGCGCTCGTAGCGGGCGATCTTCGCCTCCGCGCGGGTCATGCGGTCCGCCAGCGCCCGGCGGACCGCTTCCGCGTCGCCGTCGTCGACCGCCTGGACCTGGACCAGCAGCTCGTCGCGGACGACGCCCGGGCGCGGGGCGCGGGCCGTGAACTCGCGCAGGGCGGCGAACCCCGCGTCCGTCAAGGAGAACAGCCGCTTGTCCGGGCGCTTCTCCTGGTGGACCACGCGGGCGCGGACCAGGCCGGCCGCCGCCATCGCGTCCAGCTCGCGGTAGAGCTGCTGGGGCGTCGCCGGCCAGAAGTTCGCCACCGACGCGTCGAACACCTTCGCCAGGTCGTAGCCCGACGCTTCGCCCTCCAGCAGCGCCGCCATCAGCGCGTTGCGCAGCGACCTACTCACCTAGTTGAGTGCCTCGCGCTGGATCTGGTCGAACTGCGCGGCCATCGCTTCCGACAACGCCTGCGCGGCCGACAGCGGCCGGACCATCACCGTGAACTCGTCGATCAGGCCGTCGTCGTCGAAGTGCAGGAAGTCGCAGCCCTCGACTCGCGCGTCCCCGATCCGCGCCTCGAAGACGAGCGCGTGGTCCCGGCCTTCGCCGCCGCTGAGCTCACGCACGTACCGGAAGTCCTCGAACACCCGCAGCACACCGCGCAGGATCGCGGCCGTGATCGCCTTGCCCGGGTAGGGCTTGAACGCCACCGGGCTCCGGAACACGACGTTCTCCGCGAGTGTCGCGGCCATGGCGTCGGGGTCACGGGCCTCGACGGCCTTCCGGAAGCTGGTCATGCAGCACCTCACCTAGTCAAAAAGTTTAGTAGCAGCGTACCCCCGTCCGTGACCGCTCGGCGACCCACAGCCTCACCGCAGCCGCGGGCGCCACCTTGGGCGCGCTCGTCACCGCGTGCGCGGGCAAGAGCCCGGTCGCGACGTCCACCGGTGAGACGGTCGTCCTGCAGGTGCAGGTGCGTGCAAAGGCCGCCGGTCGAGGTGCGGAAGAAGCGCATGGGGGAACACCGGGAAGGCGACTTGTCGACACTGGCAGGCGCCGCCGTATAACGCCCTACACGCTCGCGCGCCGGGGCTCGTACTGCGCCCGCAGCGCCTTCTTGTCCGGCTTCCCGAGCCCGGTCATCGGCAGCGACTCGGCGATGATCACCTGCTTCGGCACGTGCACGGGTCCCTTCCGCTCCCGCACCGACGCCTGGATCTCGCCCGTCAGCTTCTCGATCGCGGCGTCGTCGGTGGCCGCGTCCGGGCGCAGCACCACCACCGCCGTCACCGCTTCGCCCCACTTCTCGTCCGGGGTGCCGATCACGCCCACCTGCGCGATCGCCGGGTGCTCGGCGACGACGTCCTCCACCTCGCGGGGGAACACGTTGAACCCGCCGGTCACGATCATGTCCTTGACGCGGTCGACGATGAACCAGAAGCCGTCCTCGTCCTCGCGGGCGACGTCGCCGGTGTGCAGCCAGCCGTCGCGGAACGTCTCCGCCGTCACCTCCGGCAGGTTCCAGTACCCGGCCGCCAGCAGCGGGCCGGCCACGCAGATCTCGCCGGGTTCGCCGGGTGCCACCGGGTTGCCCTCGGCGTCGAGCAACGCCGTGCGCAGGAACGCCGACGGGCGCCCGCAGGAGGACAGCCGCGCGTCGTCGTGGTCGCCCTTCGCGAGGTAGCTGATCGCCATCGGGGCCTCGGACTGACCGTAGTACTGCGCGAAGATCGGCCCGAACCGGTCGATCGCCTCGCGCAGGCGCACCGGGTTGATCGACGCGGCGCCGTAGTACACCGTCTGCAGCGACGACAGGTCGCGCGTGCGCGAGTCGGGGTGGTCCATCAGGGCGTAGAGCATCGTCGGCACCAGCATGGTGGCCGTGATCCGCTCCTCCTCGATGATCCGCAGGACGTCGGCGGGGTCGAACTTCGGCACGACGACGAGCGAGCCGCCCTTCAGCAGCGTCGGCGCGAAGAACGCCGCGCCCGCGTGGGAAAGCGGCGTGCAGATGAGGAACTTCGGGGCCTCCGGCCACTCCCACTCGGCGAGCTGGATCTGGGTCATCGTGGCCATCGCCTGCGCCGTGCCCATGACGCCCTTGGGCTTGCCGGTCGTGCCGCCGGTGTAGGTGATCGAGACGACCTGGTCCGGCGGCAGCGCGGCGGGCTCGAGCGGGCCGGGGGTGAACTTCGCGGCGGCCGCCGTGAGGTCGTGCCCGACGTGGGCCAGGGGCTCGGGCACCGGCCCGATGGTGAGCACCTGCGTCAGGCCGGGGACCTTCTCGAGCAGGCCGAGCGCGCGCTCGACGAACATCGGCACCGGGTCGATGATCAGCGTGGTGATGCCGGCGTCGCCGAGGATGTAGGCGTGGTCGTCGAGCGAGCCCAGTGGGTGCAGTGCCGTCCGCCGCGAGCCCTGCAGCTGGCCGGCCGCGATGATCAGCAGGACCTCGGGGCGGTTCAGCGACAGCAGCGCCACCGCCGCGCCCGTGCCGGCGCCGAGCTCTTCGAAGGCCTGGGCGTACTGGCTGACCTGCTCGGCGGTCCCGGCCCCGGTCATCGTGGTCTCGCCCAGCACCATCACCGGCGCGTCCCGGTGGCGCTTCAGGGCGGAGACGACCAGATGCCCGAGGTGGTTCGGATACCGCATCGCCTGCTCGTCCATCCCGGTCCCTTCCCCGCCGAATTACTAGAACACGTTATAGTTCTATTCGTTGAACCGTCCTGACGCAAGTGCTTGCGCGCGACGGCGGGGAAGGGAACAGGTTTCACCGATGGGAGCCGGTCACGGGATCGGCGCGGCCTGGGCCCGGGCGACGGCTTCGTCACGGTCGGCGGGGAGCAGGTACCCGCCGCGCAGCGCCCGGTCCGCCGCGGCGGTGAACTTCGCGACGTACGTGGCGTGGTCCGGGTACAGCGCGCGGATCCGCGCCGCGGTCAACGGGGTCGTCGTGCCCAGCAGCAGGCACGCGCCCGGCACGTTGCCGCCGCTGTTGTTCGGGGCGTAGGCGGCCACCGGGGCGTCGAAGTCGGGCAGGCGGATGCCGCCCAGGGCGTTCTGGTCGGCGTCGCGGCGGATGAGCAGGCCCAGCAGCAGGGAGATCGGCGGTGCCGTCGGCGGGGCCGCGCCGCCGCGGGCCCAGCGGTCCAGGTGCGCGAACGCCGCGTTCTCCGCGTACCGGAAGGTCATGCTGTTCACCGGTTTGTCGCAGGTCGTGGGCGCGCCGTCGTTGATCGACCGGTCACGGGCGTTGGCGGCGTTGTAGAGGTCCAGCCCGTACCGGTCGGCGTGGGCCGTGCCGGCGACTTCCCAGGTGCGGACCCGCGCGGTGTCCTGCCGGACCGAGTTCGAGGCGATGACGTCGGTTTCCGACTGCAGCACGAACACCGGCACGGTCAGGTCGGCGCGGATGCGCGCGGACAGCGGGCCGACGATGCCGTCGCCGATCGGGGCCGCGAGCGCCGCCCGGCCGTGGATCATCAGGCCGTCATAGACCCCGCGGACCGGTTGAACAGCGTTCGCATAGGTGGTCAGCCGCAACGCGGACTGCGAGTGCCCGGTGCCCAGGACGACTGCCGGCGCGCGGCCGCCCAGCAGCTCCGGGTGTGTCCGGACCGCCTGTGCGGCCTGCGAAAACACGTCGTAGGAGAGCGTGTCGGAGCTGAGGTCCACGGCGCCGTAGCGGGCCGGGTCGAGGTTCTTCAGCTTGTCCGCCCCGGCTTTCTGCGTCGTCACGCCGACGTAGGCGTAGCCCTCGCGGACGAAGTGCTCGTACGACTGGGAGAAGTCGACCGGGATGTCGACGCCGAAGCTGACGTTGAGCCACTCGACCACGACCGTGCCGTTGAACCGCGCCGGGTCGTCCGGCCGCACCACGACCATCCGCGTGGTGTACGGGTTCCCGGTGGTGGCGACGCGCGTGGCCCAGCGGCCGTCGTCGGTCCAGAGGCCGTCCTGGGCGTAGGTGTCGGCCTGCCCGGACAGCAGGTACTCCCGTTCGACATACCCGCGGGCGGCGAGGTCGAGGACGCCTTCGGCGCCGCTGACCGGCCAGCCCTTGCCGGCGTTCGCGGGTACCGGCGTCACGGTGGGCGCGAGGGCGGCCGCGGCGGCCACGCCGGTGGCCACGACGGCGGGGAGGAGCAAGGTCAGCAGCAGGCAGACGGCTCTGCGCATTTCGGAGACCCTCCTGGTGGTGGACGTGGACCGTCCACAGTGGACAAGGATGCGGCGGCCACCGCCCTTCGTCTCTACCCGGGCGGCGGCGCCCGGGCAACGGTGGGCCGAGGGGCCGGGACGAAACGGCGCCGGAGTGCTCAGTCACCTGACAAGACGGGGGTGCGGGACACTCACCGCAGAAGAAAAGGGGCTTTCGGCGCCGAAACCTTGCGCCGGGCCTCTCGTTGGACGACTATCGCGGGACGTTCTGCACGTGCAAGCGCACGGGCGAGGGGGTGTGGGTGACCGAGGTGGCACCGGCGGTGGCCGGGACGACGGACGTCCCGAGCGACGCGGTCTTGATCCAGGCGGTGCGCAGCGGGGACCTCGCCGCGTACGGCCGGCTCTACGACCGGCACCTGGTCGCGGCCCGCCGGGTGGCGGCCGCGATCGCGTCCGGCGAAGCGGAACGCGACGACCTCATCGCCGAAGGGTTCACCCGCGTACTGCGGATCCTGCGCGCCGGCGAGGGCCCGGACGAAGAATTCCGGCCCTATCTGCTGACGACGATCCGGAACACGATGATCAGCTGGCGCCGCCGCGACTCCGCGGTCTCGCTGGTCGCCGAGGTCCCGGACGTCCTGCCGGGCGAGGGCAGCGACGAGCCGGTCGGCAGCCGGCTGCACGCCACCGTCGCCGCGGACGCGTTCGCGAGCCTGCCGGAGCGGTGGCGGACCGTGCTGTGGCGCACCGAGATCGAGGGCGAGTCGCCCGCCCGGATCGCCCAGGACCTCGGCATGACGCCGAACAGCGTCGCCGCGCTGGCCTACCGCGCCCGCGAAGGGCTGCGGCAGGCCTACCTGGACCAGCACGTTCCCGAGGCCCGGCGCCGCAACTGCAAGATCGTCTCCGGCCAGCTGGCCCGGTGGGTGCGCGACAGCGTCGGTGACCACAAGGGCAACCGGATCGCGAGCCACCTGGACCGCTGCCCGGACTGCCGGAAGCTGGCCATGGGGCTCAAGGAGCTGAACGCGGAGCTGCCCGCCACCGTCGCGCCGCTGATCCTCGGCATCCCGGTCGTGACGCACTGGCTGACCACCGGCGGAACCGTCGCCTCGTCCGGCGTCGCCGCCGGCGGGGGCGCGTCCGCCCTGTCGTGGGCCACCGCGGCGAAGGTGGCCGCCGCGAGCGCGGCCCTGGTGACGACGGTGACCATCGGCGCCAGCACGTCCGATCTGGCGCCGCCCCCGGCGACCGGCGCGGACGGCTCGACCACGCAGCCGGTGGGCACGCGACCCGCGCGGCCCGGGGTGACCGGCGGCGACGGGGGGACCGCGGCCGCCGACCCGCGGCTCACCTCGGTTCCGGCCACCGCGTCCGGCGAACCGGCTGCCGCCGGGGACGGGGCCGCCGACGAGTCCGAGGCGCAGCAGCACGGAAACGCCGGGCAAGCGAACGAAAACGCGACGAAGGACAAGGAAGCGGCCCAAGAGTCGAGGCAGGCCGCCAAGGAGTCGAAGCAAGCGGCCAAGGAATCCACGAAAGCCGCGAAGGAGTCCGCCAAGGCATCGAAGAAGGCGGACAAGACGAAGGAACCCCAGGGCTGATCCGGCCCCCTTCACCCGGCAGGGTCCCGGCAAAGTCGTGGCCGCGCGGTCTGCCCGGCGTCGCGGCGATGTCATGAAAGGGTCGTTCATGTCGTCTGACGAGGTGAACGACCCGTTCATGACGTGCGGGCGACCGGATCGGCCGCGCTGACCTGACTTTGCCGGAACCCTCCCTTCACCCGGGGGCCGGATCACCCGCTCAGCAGGGCTGCAGCAGCCAGCAGAGCCGGTACTTCGCCTGGTAGGTGGCGGAAGTCGCCGGGGCGACGATGTTCTGCGTCCGCGGCCCGCCGTGCGCCCAGCCGGCGAAGGCGTACTTGAGGTTGAGCGGCGGCAGGTTCTGCGGGCTGTCCGCGCTGATCGAGTTCGTCGAACCGGCGATCACCGTCCGGGAGAACGGCGTCCGCTGCTGCGTTCCGCCGACCGTGAGCAGGGCCTGGTCGGGGCTCGACGTGAAGTTCAGCGTCACCGTCTTCGGCTGCAGGTCGATCGTCTTGGACCCGGTGCGCCCGCTCGAGTCCGTCGCCGTCAACGTGAGCTGCAGGTACGACGGGTATTCGTGGTCCGGCGCGACGAACGTGCCCGCCGCGACGCCCGGGAAGTCCTGGACGTTGTGCGTGTGACAGGTCCCGTTGGCCGCGCAGTGCCGGATCGCGAGCCGCCACGACAGCGCCGAAGGCGGCAGCTCGCCGTCCTGGGCGTCGATCGCGCGGCCGGAGAAGGCGACGGTCTGGCCCACCGACCAGGTCAGCGACGCGGCGGGCGCGTCGATGACCGGGACGGGGTCGAGCCCGGCCGGGGTTCCGACCGTCACGCGGACCGTCGTGGTCGCCGTCGCGCCGTGGGAGTCGGTCACGCGCAGCCCGGCGTCGACCGCGGCCGCCGTGGTGTAGGTCCACGTGGGCCGGGCGGCCGCCGAGTCGTCGTACGCGCCGTCGCCGTCGAGGTCCCAGGCGTAGCCCAAGGTGTCACCGGCGTCCGGATCGGTGGACGCGGTGCCGTCGAACTGCACGGTCAGCGGGGCGGGCCCGCTCGACGGCGTCGCCGTGGCCGATGCGACCGGCGGCCGGTTGGTGCCGCCCGGGTAGCTCACGCGACGCAGTTCGCCGCTGCCGAGCGCGACGTAGAAGAGGTCGCCGCCGGGGCCGGTGAGCACCTGCACCGGCGTGCTCGCGCCGGTCACGAACGGTACCAGGAGGCTCGGGCTGGGCTGGCCGTTCGCCGTCTGCATCGCCCAGATGCACCCACGTGAGGAGTCGGCGAAGAACAGCGCGCCGGCGTACGCGGCGGGGTAGTTGCTGCCCGACTCGAAGGCGATCCCGCTGATCGACGAGCCGCCGGTCGGACACGGGTCGCCCGCGACGACCTTGGCGTTGTGGTTGTAGGCGTAGAACGGCGCGGTCTGGCCGCCGGCGGCGTACAGCGATTCGCAGCGGTCGAGGTTGGCGCCGTCGTAGCCGGCTTGGCGGGCGGTGCCCTCGAAGCACGGCCAGCCGAAGTTCTCCGCTACCGCGTCGCCGGCGTTCGCCACGCGGTTGATTTCCTCCCACGTGTTCCAGCCGACGTCGCCGGCCCACAGCTCGCCGGACCCCGGCCGGAACCCGAACCGGAACTGGTTGCGCGCGCCGTAGGCGATCACGCGGCGGGCGTTGGCGTCGGCGCTGCCGGCGAAGGGGTTGCCGGGCAAGCCGTCGCCGGTGTCGGGGTCGATGCGCAGCAGCGTGCCGTTGAGCAGCACGGGCTGCCCGGCCGCGCGGCGCGGGGACTGCGACCGCAGCGCGCCGCCTTCGGCGGTGGGCGGGGCGAGGTTCGTCCCGGCGGGGGACGGCGGGTCGGCGCAGGGGTTGCCGGTCTGGCCGTAGTCGGCGTAGTTGAAGCTGGCGCCGTCGCCGCCGCCCGCGTACAGGGCGCCGTCCGGGCCGAAGGCGAGCGAGCCCACCGAGTGGCTGGGGAACTGCTGGCACCAGCCGGTGACGAGGGGCTTTTCGCCGACGGCGGTGCCGTCCGGGCCCATGGTGAGCCGGGAGACCCGGCCGGTGACCACGCAGCCCTGGTCGGTCGCGCCCGGCGGCGTCGGGCAGGTGTCGCCCCACCGCGGCGCGGTGCCGCCGGGCACGGCGTCGAGCGTGTAGGACACGTAGACGTACGGCCGGGCGGGGAACGCCGGGTCGACGGCCAGCCCGAGCAGGCCGCGGTCCCAGAAGTCCTGGGTCGGCGTCCGCAGGTCGGCGAACACCGTCGCCGTCGGGTCGGCCAGGGAGTCGAAGACCTTGACCAGGCCGCTCTTCTCGGCGACGAACACGCGGCCGTCGGGCGCGAACGCCGCGGCGGTCGGCGAGGTCAGGCCGCCGATGGCGACGGTGTCGGCGAAGCCGGCGGGAACGGCGGCAGCGGGCGCGGCGACGGCCACCGCGAGTGCGGCGGCGACCGGGACGACGACCGCCGCGGCCAGCGCGCGGCGCGATCTTCGGGGGGACGGGAAAGGCTTCATTCGGACTCCTGGTGCGCGGGGACCGGACCGTCCCTATGGCGCCGGAAGTCCGATATTTGTTACATCCGGACGGAAAATGCACACGAACCGCTCAGTCGCGGTCGAGCCACTCCCGCAAGAGGGCGCGCTCGGCGCCGGTGAGCGTCGGCAGGTCCGGCGGCACGGCGGGCGGGGCCGGCGCGTCGGTCAGGATCCGGGCGGCCACGGCTTCGTACATCGCGTCGGCGAGACCTTCGGTGGGCCGGCTCAGCAGCGCGAGCACCGCGCCGGTGCCGGCCGCGTGGATCAGCTCGACCGCGAGGGGTTCGGGGACGCGGAGCCGGCCGGTCCCGGCGACGCGGTGCACGCGGGCTCGCAGGACGGCGAGGCCGGCTTCGGCCGCCGCGGACGTCCGGCCCGGCGTCACGAGCAGGCCGAACAGGGCCGGGTTGGCCAGGCCGAAGCCGATGTGCGCGGCCCAGCCGGCGCGGAGGTCGTCGACCGGGTCGCTGTCCCCGTCGGCGGCCTTTTCGCTGACGTAGGCGGCGAAGACGTGCTCGGCGACCGCGTCGAGCAGCGCGTCCTTGTCCTCGAAGAACCGGTAGAGCGCGGGCGCCTGCAGGCCGGCGGCCTGGGCGACCGCGCGGATGGTCAGCGCGGCCGCGCCTTCGTCGTGCAGGAGCCGCGCGGCGGTCTCGAGGATGTGCGCCCGCGTCTCGCTCCGGTCCTTCGTCATGGTTCCGATGATAACTCGCACTTGCTATCGATGGTGATAACGTGGTTAGTATCAGTGGTAACCAACTGAAGGGATCGACCATGATCGTGATCACCGGGGGGACCGGCAAGCTGGGCTCGCGGATCGTCGAGGAACTGCTTCGGCGCGTGCCGGCCGAGCAGGTCGGGGTCAGCGTGCGAGAGCCTGGCCGGGCCGATGGCCTCGCCGAACGGGGAGTGCGGGTTCGGCGCGGCGACTTCGCCGATCCGGAGTCGCTTGCTCATGCCTTCGAGGGCGCTTCGCAGGTTCTCGTCGTCTCGACGGATGAAACGGGGGAGACGGCCGTTCGCCGTCATGCCGCGGCGATCGACGCCGCGCGGGACGCCGGCGCCAAGCGCGTGCTCTACACGAGCCACCAGGGCGCGGCCGCCGATTCGCTCTTCGCGCCGATGCCCGACCACGCGGCGACCGAGCGGCATCTGGCGGCCGGGGTGTTCACCGCGCTGCGCAACGGTTTCTACGCGAGCACCGTGCCGCTGCTGGTCGGTCGGGCGCGGGAAACCGGGGAGCTGGTCGCGCCCGCCGACGGACCCGTGTCCTGGACCGCGCACGCCGATCTCGCCGAGGCCGCGGCGGTCATCCTGGCCGACGAGGGGCGGTTCGACGGTGCGACGCCGCCGTTGACCGCGCCGGTCGCGTACGACCTGTCCGACGTCGCGAACATGCTGAGCGACCGCACCGGGCGGACGATCCGCCGGGTGGTCGCCGACGACGACGAATGGGTGGCCGGCCTGGTCGGCCACGGCGTCCCGGCGGACCGGGCCACGCTGCTGCTCGGCATGTTCCACGCGGCCCGCCGGGGCGAGTTCGCGACGACGGGCCCGGACCTCGAAGACCTGCTCGGGCGGCAGGCCACGCCGTTGCGGACGTTGCTCGGGTGAGCACTATGCACTCCGGCTATACACAGCGTGTAGAGTGGGTGGCATGTCGATCGGACACACCCTGCTCGGGTTGCTGGAAAACGGGCCGCGGCACGGCTACGACCTGAAGCGCGCCTACGACGACCGGTTCGGGCACGACCGGCGCGTCCACTACGGGCAGGTGTATTCGACGCTGGCCCGGCTGCTGAAGCAGGGGCTCGTCGAGGCCGACGGCACCGAGGCGGGCGGCGGTCCGGAGCGCAAGAGGTACGCGATCACCGAGGCCGGGGTCGCCGACGTCGGCACGTGGCTGGCGACCCCGGAGAAACCCGAGGCGTACCTGCAGAACACGCTGTACACGAAGGTGGTGCTGGCGCTGCTGTCCGGGCGTCCGGCCGCCGACGTCCTCGACGTCCAGCGCACGGCCCACCTCGACGCGATGCGCGAGCTGACCCGCCGCAAGACCGGGGGCGACCTGGTCGACCAGCTGGTCTGCGACCACGCGCTGTTCCACCTGGAGGCCGACCTCCGCTGGCTGGAGCTGACCACGGCCCGGCTCGACCAGCTGGCGGAGGAGATCGCGTGAGCGCGGTGCTGCTGGAGGCGGCCGGCGTCCGGAAGGCGTACGGCGCCACGGACGCGTTGACGGCGGCGAGCCTGCGGGTGTGCGCGGGGGAGGTCGTGGCGCTGATGGGCCCGTCCGGGGCGGGCAAGTCGACGCTGCTGCACTGCCTGGCCGGGATCGTCCGGCCGGACGAGGGCGCGGTCCGCTACCAGGGGCAGGACCTCGCGGAGTTGCCGGACCGCGCGCTTTCGGCTTTGCGCCGCACCGACTTCGGGTTCGTGTTCCAGTTCGGCAGGCTGGTTCCCGAGCTCACGTGCCTGGAGAACGTGGCGCTGCCGCTGCGCTTGAACGGGGAGCGCGGCCGGGTGTCGGCCCGGCGGGCGCGGGAGACGCTGGCGGAGCTCGGGCTGGCCGACATCGCCGGCCGCCGCCCGGGCGAGGTGTCGGGCGGGCAGGGGCAACGGGTGGCAGTGGCTCGGGCACTGGTGACGGGGCCCCGGGTGGTGTTCGCGGACGAGCCGACGGGAGCGTTGGATTCGTTGAACGGCGAGCAGGTGATGCAACTGCTGACAAGCGCGGCCCGCGAGCGCGAGGCGGCGGTGGTGCTGGTGACGCACGAACCCCGGGTGGCGGCGTATTCGGACCGCGAGGTCGTGGTGCGGGACGGCCGGACCCGGGAGCTGGAGGTGATCCGGTGACGAGGTCGCGGAGTGGGGCGGTGGTCTCGCGGAAGTCCACCAGGGGCGGCGATCGGTCCTCGGGACGAGGTCCGGCAGCCGCGGTGGCCCCGTTCGAACCCCGCGCGACCGCGCATTCCCGTGGCCTCACGGCTGCCCAGCGCGATGGCAACTCCCTTACCCCCGAGGTGATCCGGTGATCCGCCGCTGGATCGCCGACCTCCTCCTCGGCATGCGACTCGCCTTGGGCGGCGGTGGCGCCCGCACCGCCCTGGTGCGGCTCGCCCTCACCGCCACCGGGGTCGGGCTCGGCGTGGTCGTCCTGCTCACCGCCACCTCCGTCCCCCACCTCATCGGCGCCCGGGACGACCGGGCCGGCGGCCGCGTGCCCGACTTCGCCGCCGCCGCTCCCGGCGTCGATCCCGTCTACGCTCTCGCCCGCGTCGACGAGTACCGCGGCCGCGGCCTCGGCGGCTACCTCGTCCAACCCACCGGGCCGCACCCGCCCGCCGCTCCGGGGGTCGATCGGCTGCCCGGCCCCGGGGAGGCCGTCCTGTCCCCGGCGCTCGCCGACCTGCTGCGGTCGCCCGAAGGCGAGCTGCTGCGCCCGCGGTTCCCGCAGCGCGTCGTCGGCACCATCGGCGACGCCGGGCTCACCGGCCCGCACGAGCTCTTCTTCTACGTCGGCTCCGCCACCGTCGCGCAGCTGCCCGACGCCGCGCCGGTGAGCCGGTTCGGTGCCGAAACCCACCGGCGTGCCCTCAGCTCGCTCGAACTGCTGCTCGTCGTGGTCGGCGCGACGACCTGCCTCGTCCCCGTGTTCGTCTTCGTCGTCACCAGCACCCGGCTCGCGGCGGCGGCGCGGGACCGGCGGCTCGCCTCGCTGCGGCTGATCGGCGCCGATCGCGGGCAGGTGCGCCGGATCGCGGCCGGTGAGGCCCTGCTCGGTTCGTTCGGCGGCCTGCTCGCCGGGCTGGCGCTGTTCCAGCTCGTCCGCGCGCTCGTCCCGCGGATCACCGTGACCGCCTTCCGCGGTGGCCTCTTCGGCGCCGACGTCGTCCCGGACTGGCGGCTCGGTGTCCCGGCCCTGCTGGTGCTGCCGGTGCTCGCGTGCGCGGCGGCGGTGTTCGCGCTGCGGACGGTCGTCATCGAGCCGCTGGGCGTCGTGCGGCGCGGGACGCGGATCCGGCGCCGGCTGTGGTGGCGCCTCCTGCCTGTGGCCGCCGGCTGGGCACTGCTGTTCACGGGCACCGACGACGCCGAAAGCCCCGGCGTGATCGCCGGCATCGTCCTCATCCTCACCGCCGTGCCCCTCCTGTTGCCGTGGGTCGTCGAGCGGGTCGCCGGCCTGCTGCGCGGCGGGTCGCCCGCCTGGCTGCTGGCCGTCCGCCGCCTCCAGTTGGACAGCGCGACCGCCGCGCGGCTGGTCAGCGGCGTCGCGGTCGTGCTGGCCGGATCCATTGCGCTGCAAGGGGTCTACTCGCGCACCGAGAGCGACCGGCCCGCGCCGCAAGAGGTCAAGGTCCTCGCGAGCTTCCACGCCACCAGCTACGCCGAAGGCGAGGCGTTCGCCGCCGCCTTCCGCGCGCTGCCCGGCCGGCGCGACGCGCCGCTGCGGACCCGCGGCCTGATCGAGAACGCCGCGGGGGAGCGGGCCTCGATCACCGTCGGGACGTGCGCCGAACTGCGGGCCCGGGCCGGGCTCGCGGAGTGCCGCGACGGCGACGTCTACGCCACCGGCGCCGTGGGCTACCTGCCGGCGGCGGGTGACCACGTGTGGTTCTCCGCCGCCGGCCCGCGCGCCGTTCCACAGTGGACGGTTCCGGCGGTCCACCGCCTCCCCGGCGCCCGCGACGAGACGGCGGCCCTGCTCGTCACCCCGGCCGCGCTCGCGACGGCGTCCGGCGTCGGGCTCACCGTGGACGCGGACGTCCCCACCGCCGACGCGGACCTGGTCGAACGCGTCCGGAACACCGTGGGGTGGAACGGAACCGTGTACTCGCTCGGTACCGGAAGCGACGGCACGTACGCGCTCATCACCCGCGCGCTGTCGGTCGGCTCGGTGCTGGTGCTGCTGTTCGTCGCGGGCAGCCTGCTGGTCGCCGCGTGGGAGCAGCTGCGGGAACGGCGGCGCAGCCTCGCCGCGCTGATGGCGGGCGGCGTCGGACGCGGGGTGCTCGCGCGGTCGCTGGTGTGGCAGCTGGCGATCCCGGTGGCGGTCGCGGTGGCCGTCGCCGTGCCGGCCGGGCTCGCTCTCGACTGGCTGGTGCTGACCCTCGTGGTGCACCGGCCGATGGTGGTCGACGCGCCGGCCATCGCGGTCCTGACGGCGACGGCGATCGCGGCGGTACTGATCGTCACCGCGCTGACACTGCCCGCATTGTGGCGGACGGCGAGCCTGGAGAATCTGCGGGAGGAATGAGCGGGCGCGGCGGCCGGTCCGGTTGTTTCCGGATCGGTTCGCCGCCCGGAAAGCCTTTTCGGGCAAGCAGATCCTGCCCGAAAAGGCGCCCCATTCGCCCTGGCGCCGTTTTCCGTTTTCGGACATCCTGAATACGCCGATATTCGCCGATCCACGATTCCGAGGCGATCCGATGCGTATCATGTACGACGCGGTCACCGCGCGAAACATCATCAAGAAGGACCGGCGGCCCGCGCTCGTGGCCGGGTACATCGACCGGATCAAGCTCGCGCCCTGGACCGCCGCGGACTGGGCGCTCTTCCCGGACGCGCTGAAGGTGGAGATCGTCAAGAAGGCCTCGACCAACGCCGGGCACGTCCTCGACGTCGAGCCGGGCGACGCCACGCCCGCCGAGGCGCCGGGCTGGGCCCGGATGCGGCGGCGGTCGGGGTTCGCGCACCCGGTCATCTACTGCAACCGGTCGACGTGGCCGAAGGTGAAGGCGGCGTTCGCGGACCAGGGCGTCGAGCCGCCGCTGTACTGGATCGCCACGGCCACCGGCAAACCCGAAATCCCCGCCGGCGCGATCGCCGCGCAGTACCTGCTCGACGTCGCGCCCGGCATCGACATCTCCGTCGTCGCGGACTACTGGCCCGGCGTGGACACGCCGGCGTCGCTGACCACCGAACCGGAAGTGGAGCTCATGGAACGCATCACCGTCACCCCGCCCAACGCCGGGCAGAACACCGTGCGGCTCAACCTGTCCGGCAGCGCCGGCGCCGCCATCGTCGTCCGTCCCCGGATCAACCGGGACGGCGTGTCGAAGCCGATGTGGGTCGGCAACATCTTCGCGTGGGGCTCCGACAAGACCGGCGTCGGCCACAACCCGAAGACCGACCCGAACTACGACGACCGGCTGACGTCGCACCGCCGCTTCGCCCTGCCGGGCGCGGTGTGGGCCGACCTCGAGTACAGCGCCGCGGAGGCGTTCGAGATCGACATCGTCGGCTGAGCGCCGCTCAGGCGGTCAGCCAGTCGGTGCACACGAACACCGGCTTCTTCTCGCACGCGCGGAAGATGCTGACCGGGTTGGCCGCCGTGCCCGGAACCTTCGCGCTGCAGCCGGAACTGCTCCCGTTGGCGTCGTCGACGTAGCCGCCTCCGCCGCTGCGGAGCAGGAACTGGGTGCGGAAGCCGTACCCGTCGCCGGCGGTGTCGCAGGCGTGGACGCGGGTGTGGCTGTTGGTCACGCCGCCGTAGCCGCAGCGGAACTGGCCCTGGTACTGGCAGCCGTACACCTCGGCGATGGCGTCGTGCGCCGACGCTTCGGGCGCGGCGAGCACGGTGCCGCAGACGGCGAGGGCCGCCGCGGCGGCGAGGGTGGGCAGCTTTCGGTTCGGCACGGGTCCTCCTGGGGCCGGCGGGTGTGCGGTCCGGTCACTCCGGAGCCGCGCACCCGGTTGGGGCCCGGCCGGGAACGTCACCTGTTCGGCGCAGTGCCGATCACCCGCCGAGAAGGTCAGCCGCCGGCCGCGAGGTGGTTGCGGAGGAACGCGATCCCGGCGTCGGTGACCTGCTCGAGCTTCCGCTCGCCGTAGAAGTGGCCCGCGCCGTCCAGCCGGATCAGGTCCGCGCCGGCGCCGGCGCGCCAGTAGGCGGCAACCAGTGCTTCGCTGTGGGCGATCGGGATCCCGGCGTCGTCGGTGCCGTGGACCAGCAACAGCGGCGCCGCGGTCGCCGAGGCGTGCAGCAGCGGGCTCGCCGTCGGGCCGGGGAGCCAGTCGTGCGGGTCGTGACCGCTGCTGTGCAGCACCGAATCCGCCGGTGGCGGCGGAATGCGCGTGAAATCCGTCGGCGGGCTCCACGCGATCGCCGCGCCGAGCCGGCTCGACGGGCCCGTGATCCCGAGGTCGCCTTCGAAGTCCGGGTCGTCCGCGGTCACCGCCAGCATGGCCGCCAGGTAGCCGCCCGCCGAATGTCCCCACGCCGCGACGCGCCCGGCGTCGAGCTCCAGCTCGGCCGCGTGGTGGCGGACCCAGCGGACCGCGGCCTTGACGTCGTGCACCTGCGCGGGAAACGGGGCTTCGCGCCCGTGCCGGTACTGGGCCCGCGCGACGGCGAACCCGGCCGCCACCAACCGATCCGTGACGCGGTCGCCCAGCCGGCTGTGCTTGTGCGACCCGGCCGCCGGCGCGCCGCCGTAGAGGTAGACGACCACCGGGTGGCCGCCGCCGCCCGCCGGGACGACGAGGTCCAGCAGCAGCGGCCGGTAGCCGGCGAGTGGTGCCACGAGTGCGTCCCGATAGGACACTCGCGTCCCGGTCCGGTCGGCCCGGGGGAGGGTGAGCGCGGCACGGGAAGTGAGCACGCGACCACTATCGGGGCATACCGGTCACCGCGGCCAGCCGTACCAGGATGCGGGAGCGGCCTCCGATCGCGACCGCGCGATCGACTCCGGGGAACGGCCGACCGCGCCCGCCGGCCGGCTCTCCATCCCGCGCCGCTGCTCCGGCCGGCCTACGCGGCCGCGCCGGTCACGCCACGCTCCCGTCTCCGGCCATCCCACACTCCCGCGCCGGCCGTCCCGTAACCACCCGCGCGCTCTCCGTGCCGTGTTGACACGCGCGCCGAGCTGGTGTCAGTATCGGGATTAATCCGATTGGAAACGTTTCCAACACCGTGATCCGCACTTGGAAACGTTTCCAAACCCGCACACCGAGGTAGCCGATGACGTCAACACGGGCCACGCTGCTCCAGGTCGCCGAGCGGGCCGGGGTCTCCCTGGCCTCGACCTCGCGCGCCCTGCACGGCACCGGTGCCAGCCCGGCCATGGTCGAGCGCGTCCGCGCCGCCGCCGCCGAGCTCGGCTACAGCGCGGACGCCATCGGGCGGTCGCTGCGGCTGAAGAAGACCTTCCAGGTCGCCTTCGCCGTCGCCGACATCGGGAACCCCGTCTACGTCGAGATGATGCGGGCCATCCACGAAGTCCTCGCGCCGCACGGGTACCGGGTCGTCGTCATGTCCACCGGGGACACCGCGTCGTCGACCACCGAGCTCGTGCGCAGCCTCAACAGCGGGTTCGTCGACGGCATGATCGTCAGCCCGCTGCGCACCGACGACCGGCTGATCGAGGAGATCCAGCGGGCCCCCGTCCCGGTCGTGGTGATCGGGCGGGCCCTGGACGACCGCGGCATCAGCTCCGTCTCCACGGACTCCGCGGGCGGGATCGGCGCCGCCGTCCGCCACCTGCACGCCCTCGGCCGTCGGCGCGTCGGGTTCCTCAACGGCCCGCTCGACACCACGCCCGGCGCGGCCCGCCAGCGGGGGTTCGACGCCGCCACCGCGGAAACCGCCTTCGAGCGCGTGGAGCAGGAGGTCGCCGCCGACTTCACCGTCACCGCCGGGCTCGAAGCCGCGCGGAAGCTGCTCGCTCGCGAACGGCTCGACGCCGTCGTCGCCGCGAACGACCTGCTCGCCATCGGCGCGATCCGGGCGGTGCGGGAAACCGGCCTGTCGGTCCCCGGCGACGTCGCGATCACCGGCATGGACGACACCGAGCTCGGCCGGGTCTTCCAGCCCAGCCTGACCAGCGTGTCCCTCGGCTCGACCGAACGCGGGCGCGCGGCCGCGCGGATCATGCTCCGGCTCGCCGACGACCCGGACCACGCCACGCAGCAGATCGCCGTCGGCCCGGAGCTGCGGGTGCGCGAGTCGACCGGAGGTGAGCAGTGACCGCGACCCTGACCCGCCCGGCACCCCCGGCCGGGAAGAAGAAGCCCGCGCTGGCCCGCACGCGGCGGCGCGAGGCGATCGCGCTGGTGCTGCCGTCGCTGATCCCCATCCTCGTGCTCAGCGTCGCCCCGCTCGTCGTCGGGATCTTCCTCGCCTTCACCGACGCGCGGCTCGTCCGCCACCCGGACTACGGCTTCGCCGGTGTCGACAACTTCACGAAGCTGGCCGGCAACACCCTGTTCTGGGACTCGCTGCGGATCGGCATGATCTGGACCGTCGGCGTGACGCTGCTCCAGCTCGCCGCCGCGATGGGCCTCGCCCTGCTGCTCAACTCCGGGCTCCGGCTGCAAGGCCTGACGCGGGTGCTCGCGCTCGTGCCGTGGGCGATGCCGCCGGTCGTCGTCGCGATCATGTGGCAGATGATCTACTCGGCCAACGGCGGCCCGCTCAACGCCTTCCTCGGCAGCGTCGGCCTGCCGGACGACATCAACTGGCTCGGCGACTTCTCGGTCGCCCTGCCCGCGGTGATCGTCGTCGGCGTCTGGGTCGGCATGCCGCAGACGACGGTGACGCTCCTGGCCGGCCTGCAGCAGATCCCGGCCGAGCTGCACGAAGCCGCGTCGGTCGACGGCGCGGGCGCCTGGCGGCGGTTCACCGCGGTCACCTGGCCGAGCCTGCGCCCGATCGTCACGTCGATCACGTCGCTGAACTTCATCTGGAACTTCAACTCGTTCTCGCTGGTCTACGTCCTCACCGCGGGCGGACCCGGCGGCAAGACGATGGTGCCGGTGCTGTTCATCTACCTCGAAGCCTTCAAGAACCGCGAGATCGGCTACGCCGCCGCGATGGGCCTGGTGCTCGTCGTCGTGGTCGTGCTCATCCTCGCCGTCTACCTGCGGTCGCAGTTCCGCGACGACCGCACCGCCGGGAAGGGGCGCTGATGCGGGTTCTCGTGCGCCCGGCCCAGTACGCGGCCCTCGCGCTCTACATCCTGTTCCTCGGTTTCCCGTTGCTGTGGCTGATTTCCGCGTCGGTCAAGTCGTCGGGCGAGCTGAACTCGCTGACGGTCAGCCTGCTGCCGAGCGAGTGGCACTGGGACAACTACACCGAGGCGCTGAACAAGCAGGGCCTGGTCCGGTCCGCGGCCAACAGCCTGGTCGTCGCGCTCGCCTCCACCGCGCTGTCGGTCGTGATCGCCGTGCCCGCCGCCTACGTGCTCGCGCGGCTCAAGGGCAGGATCAGGGCGGCGGGCGTCGGCTGGATCCTGGTGAGCCAGGTGTTCCCGGTCGTGCTGATCATCCTGCCGCTGTTCCTCATCCTGCGGACGCTCGGCCTCGCCGACAACCTCGCCGGCCTGACGCTGGTGCACACGACGTACATGCTGCCGTTCGCGCTCTGGATGCTGCAGGGCTACGTCTCCGCGATCCCGGTGGAACTCGAGGAAGCGGGGGCGATGGACGGCGCGAGCCGGCTGACCGTGCTGCGCACGATCGTCTTCCCGCTGCTCGCCCCGGGTGTCGTCGCGACCGCGATGTTCAGCTTCGTCTCGTCGTGGAACGAATTCTTCTTCGCGCTGGTGCTGCTGCAGTCGCCGGAGAACTACACCCTGCCCATCACGCTCAACATGTTCGTCGGCGGGGAGGGCAAGGTCGCCCTCGGCCCGCTCGCCGCGGGCGCCGTGCTCGCCGCGATTCCCAGCATCGTCTTCTTCGGCATCCTGCGCCGGAAGCTCACCAGCGGCCTGATGGCCGGGGCGGTGAAGGGATGAACCCCACCAAGGAACCCTCGAAAGGTCGGTCGATGAAGACACGACGCATGATCGCCGCCGCCGCACTGACGGTCGCCGGCCTGCTGCTCACCGCGTGCGGGAGCGGCGGAAGCGGGGAGGGCGGGAACGGGCCCGTCACCCTCACCTTCCAGTCCCTGTCGGACCAGCCCGCCGCCATCGCCGCGACGCAGAAGATCGTCGGCGACTGGAACAAGGCGCACCCGGACGTGCAGGTCAAGATCGTCCAGGCGGGCTGGGACGGCGTCTACGACAAGCTGATCACCCAGTTCAACGCGGGCACCGCGCCGGACATCGTGCACTACGAGGCGGCCGGCATCGCGCCCTTCGCCACCGACGGCTACCTCGCGGACCTGTCGCAGTACCTGCCGGAGGCCAAGCGCGCGGACATCCCCAAGGGCGTTCTGGACTCGGTGACCGTCGACGGCAAGGTGATCGCCGTCCCGACCGAGCTGCAGTCCTATGTGGTCTTCGCGAACAAGACCCAGCTGCAGCAGGCGGGCGTCACGATCCCGACAGGCGCCACGATGTCCTGGGACCAGCTGCGCGACATCGCGAAGGCGACCACGAAGGACGGCAAGTTCGGTCTCGGCTGGGGCCTGTCGAGCCCGACGGCGGCGTTCGTCGCCCTCGCTCCCGGCTTCGGCGGCAAGTACTTCGAAGGCACCGGTGACAGCGCGAAGCTGACCGTCGGCCAAGGCGAGCAGGCGCTGCCGCAGCTCGTCGACGCGATGGCGCACCAGGACCACTCGATCCTCCCGGTCACGCTGACGCAGTCGGGCACCAAGGCGCTCGCGCCGTTCTACGCGGGCCAGGTCGCGATGACCGTGCAGGGGTCCTACCAGGCGGCCAACATCGCGAAGGACGCGCCGAAGGGCTTCGACTGGGTCGTGCTGCCGCCGCTGGCCGGCTCGGCCGGGCCCGCGCAGGCGGCCAACCCGCAGACGCTGTCGGTCAACAAGGACTCCGGCCACGTCAAGGAAGCCGCGGAGTTCGTCGACTTCTTCACCAGCACCGAAAACCTCGCCGCCATCAACGAGGCCGACGCGCTGATCCCGCCGACGACGTCCGCGCGGCAGACGCTGACCACCAAGCTCGGCGGGAAGAACGGCTGGAAGGAAATCCTCGCCTCGGGCGAGTACCTGACCTCGGCCCCCTACCTGTTCGCCGGCAAGTACGCGCAGTGGAAGGACACCGTCGCGACCCCGGCGTACCAGCAGTTCCTCGGGCAGAAAATCGACGCCGCCGGCCTCGCGAAGCAGCTCGAGGACGGCTGGAAGAGCGTCAGCAAGTGACAGGAGCGAATTGGTGACCTGGCTTGAAGACCGGGCCGTCGCGGTGATCACCGGTGCGGCCGTCGGGGACGCCCTCGGCGGCGCCACCGAAGGGTGGACGCCCGAGCAGATCGAAGAACGGCACGGCGGCCGGGTGACCGGCGTCGTCGGACCGTGGTACCCGGACTGGCGGACCGCGCGGCCCATCGCGCCGTACCACAAGGGCGACGGGCACATCACCGACGACACCCTCATGACGCGGGCGCTCGTCGAGGTGTACGCGAAGCGCCGCGCGCACCTCGACGCGTACGCGATGGCCGAGGACCTGGTGCCGCTCATGATCGGCGAGCCGCGCTGGGTGCCGGAGCTGGAGTCGACCGCGTTGCTGCTGCAGCGGGTCTTCCTGGCGGAGAAGTGGATCGTCGCGAGACTCCACTACGGCCACGTCGACCCGCGGGAGGCCGGCGTGGGCAACGTCGTCAACTGCGGCGCGGCGATGTACGTGGCTCCGGTGGGCGTCGTCAACGCGGGTGATCCGCGGGCGGCCTACGCCGAGGCGATCGACCTCACCGGCGCGCACCAGTCCAGCTACGGCCGGGAAGCGGCGGGCGTGCTGGCCGCGATGGTGGCGGCCGGCGTCGCTCCCGGCGCGTCGCTCGACGACGTCGTCAAGGCCGCGTTGGACGTGGCCCACGACGGGACCGCGGCGGCGTTGCGCGCGGTCGTGGAGACCTTCGGTGGCCGGTCCGTTCCCCCGGCCACCGACGGGGAAGAACGCGCGCTGGCGGCTCTCGTCCGCGAGACCGTCGCGCCGTTCGACTCGGTCGGGCCGCACTACCGGGAGATGTCGATGGACGCGCGGCGCCCGTCGCGGACCAAGTCGATCGAGGAGCTGCCGGCCGCGCTGGCGTTCGTGCTCGCGCACCGGGGTGACTTCCGGGGCGCGGTGCTCGCCGCCGTCAACTACGGCCGGGACGCCGACTCGATCGCGGTGATGGCGGGCGCCTTGTGCGCCGCCCTCGGCGGGACGGCGGTCGTGCCCGCCGAGTGGGTCGACGCGATCGGCGACGCGAGCCGGATGGACCTGCGGGAGACCGGGCGGCTGCTGGCCTCGGCGGCCGCGGACATCCTGAAGGCCGATCGCGAGCGGGCCGCGGCCCGGGCCGAGTTCCTGGAGGCGACGGCGTGAGGCTCACCTGGGCCCAGCCGGAGGACCTGCTCCCGCACGAGCTGGTGCAGTCGGCCGCCGAAGGCAAGGACGTCACGGCCGTGCGGGAGCGGTGGATCGCGGCGGGCGGTTCGCCGGTGCCGGCCGTGAGCGGCGCGGGCCCGGCGGCCGCCGAGTTGCGGCCCTTGGCGCGGGAACTGCTGGACTCGCTGGGCGCGCCTCTCGCCGATCCGTCTTGGGAGGCGCTGGACCTGCCTGCGGTGGCGTCGCTGCCGCGTGGGTCGCGGGGGCGCGAACTGGCCGCGTGGACCGGCCGGGCCGCGGGCTGCCTGCTCGGCAAGCCGGTGGAGAAGATCCCGCGGGAGGGTATCGAGGAGATCCTGCGGGCGACCGGCCGCTGGCCGTTGACCGGGTGGTTCACCGCGGTCGGCTTGCCTTCTGATGTCGCTTCGCGGTGGCCGTGGAACCGCCGGTCGGCGCCGACGTCGCTGGAGGAGAACATCGACGGGATGCCCGAGGACGACGACCTCAACTACCCGATGCTCGCGTTGTCGTTGCTGGAGGAGCACGGCCGTTCGTTCACGACGGAGGACGTGGCGCAGCTGTGGCTGGACAACCTGCCGGCCGGGCGGGTGTTCACGGCGGAGCGCGCGGCGTACCGGAACCTCCTGGACGCCCGGGTTGTCCCCGAGACGGCGACTCACCACAACCCGTTCCGCGAGTGGATCGGCGCGCTGATCCGCGCGGACGTGTTCGGCTGGGTTTCCCCGGGCGACGTCCTTTCGGCGGCCCGGCTGGCCTGGACGGACGCACGCCTGAGCCACACGCGCAACGGGGTGTACGGCGCGATGTGGGCGGCGGCGCTGGCATCGGCGGCGATGGTGTGCGACACGGTGGACGAGGTGCTCGACGCGGCCTCGACGGTGCTCCCGGTCGGCTGTGAACTGGCGACGGCGGTCCACTTCGGACGCTCGGCGGCCTCGTCGGGGGATGTCGCGAGTGGACTCGACCGGTTGCACGAGGCATACGGGCACCTGCATTGGGTGCACGTGCTCAACAACGCGGCGGTGATCGCCTACGCGCTGGCGGCGGGTGGCGGGGACTTCGGACGGAGTGTGTCGATCGCGGTGACGGCGGGCTGGGACACGGACTCCGCGGCCGCGACGGTCGGGGGAGTGGTCGGCGCGGTGAGCGGAGTGGACGAGTACTGGAGCAAGCCTCTGGACGGGCGGATCGCGACGTCGCTGCCGGGAGGCGAGCGGCGGATCGCGGACTTGGCGGCCCGCACGGCGGCGCTGGCGGCGGTGGAGCGATGACCGACCGCCCAGTGCGCGAAGACCCGGCAGACGACCCTGCTCCCGGTGGCCCGGCTCCCGCCGCCGACCGTGCGGCACCCGACGATCGGCAGGCCGGCGGCTCGCCCGTTGGCGAAGGCCGCGCCGTGCCCGCCGACCCGGCTCCCGCTGCCGGCCGCGTGGTCGTCGTCGGGTCGGCCAATGTGGACCTTGCCGTCGATGTCCCCAGGCCGCCCAAAGCCGGGGAAACCGTCCTCGGCGACCGGCTCCGCCGCAGCCCCGGCGGCAAAGGCGCGAACCAAGCCGTCGCCGCCGCGCTCGCCGGCGGCGCCGACACCACCTTCGTCGGCGCCCTCGGCGAGGACGAAGGCGCAGACCTGCTCCTCGTCTCCCTCGGCGGCGCCGGCGTCCGGACGGATCTCGTCGAACGCGCCGACGCACCCACCGGCACCGCCTTCATCACCGTCGCCCCCGACGGCGAGAACGCCATCGTCGTCGCCCCCGGTGCGAACGACCGCGTCAAGATCGGCGCGGCCCAGGCCGGCCGGATCGGCGAGGCCGATGTCGTGCTCGCCCAGCTGGAGATCCCGCTCGACGTGGTGGCGGCGGCAGCCGCGGCCAGGAGACCGCAGGCCCTGATGATCCTCAACGCCGCGCCGTCGCGGGAACTCCCGGACTCGCTCTGGGAGGTGCTCGACCTCCTCGTCGTCAACGAACACGAGGCCGCCGACCTCGCCGGCGAACCCGAGAAACTGCTCGAGCGCGTGTCCGCCGTGGTCGTCACCCTCGGCGGCGAAGGATGCGTTGTCCTGCAGAAGGACCGCGCGCCCGTGCGGATCCCCGGCCTCCGCGTCGACGTGGTCGACACCACCGGCGCCGGTGACACCTTCTGCGGCGTGCTCGCGGCCGCGCTCGCGCAGGGCGAAGAACTTCCCGTGGCCGCAAGACGGGCCACCGTCGCCGGCGCGCTCGCCGTCACCAAACCCGGCGCCCAAGCCGCCGTCCCCACCGCCGACGAGGTCGCAGGAAAGACATCATGACCTACCAGTTCGACCCGCTCGTCCCGCGGCCGATCGACGAGCCCACCGAGGTCCGCGGCCCGCTGGCCGGCCTCGACGACGCCAAGATCTTCGCCGCCCCCGCCGACCCCGCGGATCGCCCGGCGTGGCGCGCGAAACTCCGTGAGTGGCGCGAAGACGCCCGGAGCCGGCACGGCTACACGGGCGCGGCCTACGACCGTCCACAATCGACTTGGGCCGCGACCTGCTACACCGTCGCCCAGGTCTGGCTCTGGGACGAACTGCTCTACGACTTCGCCGAGCGCCGCTTCACCCCGGACCGCTTCCTCACCGACGCCCGCGAGCGCTTCGGCGGCCTCGACGCCGTCGTGCTCTGGCACGCCTACCCGGTCATCGGCCTCGACGACCGCAACCAGTGGGACTTCTACCGCGACGTCCCCGGGCTCACCGACCTCATCGAAACCCTGCACGCCGAAGGACTCCACGTCTTCGTCGACTACAACCCCTGGGACGTCGGCACCCGCCGGGGCGACGACGACCTGACCGAGCTGGCCGCCCTCGTCAAGGGCCTGAAGGCGGACGGCGTCTTCCTCGACACGCTCAAGAAGGCCGAGCCGGACTTCGTCGACCGCCTGGAAGCCGCCCGGCCCGGCATCGTCCTCGAAGGCGAGTCCAAGCTGCCGGTCGAGCGGATCGAAGACCACACGGCGTCGTGGGCCCAGTTCTTCGCCGACTCGCCCGTTCCCGGCGTGCTGCGCGCCCACTGGTACGAGCGCCGGCACATGCAGCACCACGTCCGCCGCTGGCACCGCGACCACAGCGAAGAGCTCCAGTCCGCCTGGCTCAACGGCGTCGGCGTCATGGTCTGGGAAGTCGTCTTCGGCGTGTGGGTCGGCTGGTCGCCGCGCGACGCCGCGACCGTCCGCCGCATGGTCACGCTCCAGCGCGCGGCCAAGGATCTGCTCCTGGACGGCGAATGGACACCGCTGGCCGAACTCCCGGCCGAGGCCGAAGCCGTGGGTGTGTACGCGTCCAAGTGGGAGCTGGACGGCCGGACACTGTGGACACTCGTCAACCGCGGCGACACCGACTACCACGGCCCGCTGCCCGGCACGGACCTCTTCGACGGAGTACCGGCTCGCGGGATCGGCGCCGCCGTCGAGGGATGGCTGCCGGACCTCCCGCCGTTGCCCCACGACCCGGATGCCCGGTTCCCGCACCGGATCGCGAAGCGAGTAAGTCCACCGAGGACTACCGGAAAGCCCGACGACGACGTCGTCACAGTCCCCAGAGGACCGTACGTGCTGACCGTCCGCTACCGCGCGCGCGAGACCGGCATGTACCAGGGAGCGCCCTATGTGGACGAATGGAAGCCCCTGCCGCCGCGCCTGCACGACGCCCGTACCCTGCAGCGCGAAGGCGAACTGACCTCGGCGGTCGCGGTAGCGGCCGCCGAAGTGACCAACGCGCAGTTCGCGGAGTTCGTGGCCGCCACCGGCCACGACTGGACTCCGAAGGGCGCCCCGGACGAGCCCGTCACCCACGTCGACCTCGACGACGCCCGTGCGTACTGCGCGTGGCGCGGCGGCCGCCTCCCCACGGAAGACGAATGGCAGCTGGCGGGGGACAGGCTCCGCCGCGGCACCCCTGCCGTCTGGAACTGGACCGAGAGCGAACACTCCGACGGCCGCACGCGGTTCGTGATGCTCAAGGGCGGCAGCGACTACCGCGCCGAAGGCTCCGAGTGGTACGTCGAAGGCGGCGTCAAGGACCCGGACTACACCGTGAAGCTCCTCTTGCCCGGCCTGGGGCTCGCCCGGAGCTCGACGGTCGGCTTCCGCTGCGCGTGGGAGGTGCCGGCATGACGGTCTCGCGTGACCCCTCGGCCGGGGCGCTGGCCGGGCTGCGCGTCGTCGACGCGTCCACGCTCTTCGCCGGCCCGATGGCCGCGATGCACCTGGGCGACATGGGCGCCGACGTCATCAAGGTCGAGCACCCGCGCAAGCCCGACCCGTCGCGGACCCACGGCGCCGCGAAGGACGGCGTCAACCTGTGGTGGAAGACCCTGGGCCGCAACAAGCGCACGGTGACCGCCGACCTCGGCAGCGAAGGCGGCCGCGAGGTGTTCCTCGCGCTGGCCACCACCGCCGACGTCGTGATCGAGAACTTCCGCCCGGGCACCCTCGAACGCTGGGGGCTCGGCTACGACGAGCTGGCGAGCTGGAACCCGGAGCTCGTGCTCGCCCGCGTCACCGGGTTCGGACAGGTCGGCCCGTACCGGTCGCGGCCCGGCTTCGGCACGCTCGCCGAGGCGATGAGCGGGTTCGCGGCGACCACCGGGGAGCCGGACGGGCCGCCGACGCTGCCGCCGTTCGGGCTCGCCGACGGCGTCGCCTCGCTGGCCACGGCGTACGCGATCATGGTCGCGCTGGCCGCGCGGGCGAACACCGGCCGCGGCCAGGTCGTCGACACCGCGATCATCGAGCCGATGCTGGCCATGCTCGGCCCGCAGATCACGCGCTGGGACCAGCTGCGCACCGTCCAGCCGCGCACCGGCAACCGGTCGACGAACAACGCGCCGCGCAACACCTACCGGACCGCCGACGGCCAGTGGGTCGCGGTGTCCACGTCGGCCCAGTCGATCGCCGAGCGCGTGGTCCGGATGGTCGGCCGGCCGGACCTGGTGGACGAGCCGTGGTTCGCGAGCGGAGCCGAGCGGGCCCGGCACGCCGACGAGCTCGACGAAGCCGTCGGCAAGTGGATCGGGCAGCGGACGCGCGACGAAGTCGTGGCCGCGTTCGAGCAGGCCCAGGCGGCGGTCGCGCCGATCTACGACGCCGCCGACATCGTCGCGGACCCGCAGTTCCGCGCGCTGGGCACGATCCACGAGATCGACGACGCCGAGCTCGGTCCGATGCTGATGCAGGGGCCGCTGTTCCGGCTGTCCGGGCACGAGGGCGTCATCGGCTTCACCGGCCGTCCGCACGGTGCCGACACCGACGCCGTCCTGGCCGAGCTGGGGTTTTCGCCCGAACGGATCGCCGAACTGCGCGAGCGGGGTGCGGTGTGACCCCGCCGCTGACGTTCCTCTACACGCCGGCCGACCGCCCGGACCGGGTGGCCAAGGCCCTGAACTCGGCCGCCGACGTCGTGCTCGTCGACCTCGAGGACGCGGTCGCTCCGGCCCGCAAGGACGAAGCCCGGGACAACGCCGTGCGGCTGCTGGCCGACGTGGCGAGGCCGGTGCAGGTGCGCGTCAACCACCCGAGCACGCCGTGGCACGACGCCGATCTCGCGGCGGTCGCGCGCCTGCCGCTCCCGGTCGGCGTGCGGCTGCCGAAGGTCGAGACACCGGAGGAGGTCCTGGCGGTCGAGGCGGTGCTGCCGGGCCGGGCGCTGCACCCGCTGATCGAGTCGGCGCTCGGCGTCGAACGGGCCCTGGCGATAGCGACGGCGTCGCCGCGAATCGCCTCGATCGGGCTCGGCGAGGCCGACCTGCGGTCGGACCTCGGCGTGGCCGACGACGCCGGCCTGACGTGGACGCGCAGCCGCGTGATCGTCGCGGCCCGGGCGGCCCGGCTCGCGCCGCCGGCGATGTCCGCTTACGCGAACGTCCGTGACCTCGACGGGCTCGCGGCGTCGTGCCGGGCGGGCCGCGCGCTCGGCTTCCGCGGCCGCACCGCGATCCACCCGGTCCAGCTGGAGACGATCCGGGCGGCGTTCCTGCCGACGCGTGAAGAGGTCTCGCGGGCCCGCGAGGTCATCGCGCGGGTCGCCGGCGCGACGGCCGCCGGGGTCGGCGCGATCGCGTTGCCGGACGGCACCTTCCTCGACGTCGCCATGGTCGAGCAGGCGCGGACGGTGCTGTCGCTGGCCGACTAGTACGGGCGTTGTACGAAATTTGGATCCGCGTCTGGCGCACTGTCGCCCATGCGAATCCGAAAAGCCCTCCTCCTCGCGCTGGCCGTGGCGGCCGGCGCGCTGGCGCTGCCCGGGACGGCCAGCGCCGCCTACAGCGACCCGCTCACCACGACGACCAAGCAGAACCTCGTCTGGCACGCCACGCCGGCCGCCGCGCTGACGGCGCTCGACAACGCGCTGCCGAACGTCAGCCTCAACACCGTCGTCAACGACCCCAGCTACGCGATGACCGGCTGCACCACCGCCGAGAAGGCCGCGCTGCCCAAGGCACCGGTGGCCACGAAGTCGCTGTGCTGGGACTCCGAACGCGCGGGCAGCACGACCTGGGTTCCGCAGGGCATCACGACCTCCGGCGACGCCGACGACGACGGCCTGTGGGGCGCGGACAAGATCATCCTGTCGGGCTGGCACGGCACCGACGCGCTCGGCCGCTACAACGACGCGCGGATCCAGGCCGTCAACTACAACGACCCCGCGTCGGCCGCGCACCGGATGATGTACCTGGCCGTGCCGAACAGCACCGGCAGCAGCTTCTCCGCCGCGCAGGCGCACATGGGCGGGATGGCCTGGTACGGCGACAAGATCTACGTCACCGCGGAGGGCAACACCTCCACCGCGATCCGGGTGTTCAGCACGAAGCACATCCTGCAGCTGACCGACACGACGTCCAACGCGATCGGCAAGACCTCGGGCGGGTATGCGGCGTACACGTACAAGTACGCGATGATGCAGGTCGGCTACTACACCTACGCCGGCGGCACGTGCAGCATGGCGTCCGACACCGGGGTGCCGTGCTTCTCCTCCCTGTCGCTGGACCGCAGCACGACCCCGGCGTCGATCGTGACGACGGAGTACTTCTCCGACCAGAGCCTGCACGGCCGTCTTTACCGCTTCCCGATGGGCGCGGACTACCTGCTGACCGGCACCGCGTCCGAGGCGTTCCGCAGCTACGTGGGCAACATGCAGGGCGTGCTGTCCCACGACGGCAAGTGGTACGTGGCCCACAGCTCGGCGACGATCAACGGTCAGCTCTGGGCCCAGACGACGGCGGCGAGCACGTCCGCGACCTGCGGCTCCACGACCGCGTGCTGGGCGATCCACCCGGAGGCGCTGACGTACGACTGGTCGACGGGCCTGGTGTGGTCGCAGTCGGAGTGGTCGACCGCGGACTGCGCGGCGAAGGACCAGGTCTGCGGCCGCTCGGTGTTCGCGGTGCCGCTGACTTCGCTGGGCTAGCCGCCGAGGAGGGACGTTCCGAGCGCCGTGATCAGGTACAGCACCTGGCGCCCGGAACGTTCCCGTTCCACCAAGCCGTTCTCGCGCAACACGTTCAGGTGCTGCGACACCGCGCTGGGCGTCACGCCGAGCGCGCGGGCCAGCTCGGTCGTGGTGGCGGGGGAGCGGAGGGCTTCGAGGAGCCCGGCCCGCGCCCGGCCGAGCAGCCGGACGGTGCCGCTCGACAGGGAGCGCGTTCCCGCCGTCCACAGGGCGCCGCGGCCGCGGGCCGGGTAGCGGACCGTCGTCTGGGTGGACGTGCTCCGCTTGACCAGGACGTGGGGGCAGCCGAGCGCCACGGGGACGAGGACGAGCCCGCCGGGGCCGAGGTGCACCGGGCCGCGGTCGCCGGTCAGCAGCAGCCGGCCGGCGCGCCACTCCAGTTCCGGGTGCAGGCCGTCGAACAGCTTCGCGGCGCCGCCCGTGGCGAGTGCCCGGGCGCGGTGGGCGACGTCGGCGTCGAGGACGGCCCGCAGCCGCGGCCAGTGCGGGGCGATCAGGCGGTCGTGCGCCTCGCGCAGTTCGTCGGCGATCGCCTCCAGCCCCGCCGCCGGCCGCTCGGCGAGTTCGGCGGTCGTCCCGGACAGTTCCGTGCCGAAAACCCGGGCGAGACTGCGCCGGACCTGCCGCGCGGTGGTCCGCCGCAGCGCGGCCAGATCGTCCTCTATGGACGGACCGGAGCCGCGCGGCGCGGGGACCAGGAACTCCGGCCAGTTGGGCCGGTCGCTCACGATCAGCGGCCACGTCCACGGCAGGTCCAGTGGTACGCGGGCGAGTTCGTCCGCCGCCCACCGCAGCCACGGCAGTGCGCTCGCCTGCCGCTCGCGGCCGCCCAGCTGCTGCAGGCACGCGACCGTCTCCGACAGCGGGGAAATCGCGACGCGGGTCGCCGCCAGCTCCGCGACGTCGAGTTCGATCGTCAGGACCATGACCCCGAGTATGTAGCACCGCGCTAAAGGGTGTCCCGGTTCCGGTGCGGCCCGCAGGGTTTCCGGCCATGACCTTGCCGAAAGCGTTTCGGCGGCTGTGGTGGGCGACCGGCATCGACAACCTCGGCACCGGCGCGTTCACCGCGGCGGTGCCGCTCCTGACCGTCACGGTGACCCGCGACCCGAGGCTCGTGTCGCTCGTCTCGGCCGCGGCCTACCTGCCGTGGCTGCTGCTGTCCCTGCCCGCCGGGGCACTGGCCGACCGCCACGAGCGCGCCGGCCTGATGTGGCGCGCGCAGGCGGTGCAGGCCGCACTGGTCGCCGTGACCGCCGTCCTGGCCGCGTGCGGCGCGGCCTGGGTGCCGATCCTCGTCGTCACGGCGTTCGGGCTGGGCGCGGGGGAGGTCGTCTTCACGATGGCGGCCCAGGCGATCCTGCCGGACCTGGTCGCGCCGCCCCTGCTGCCGCGCGCCAACGGCCGTCAGCAAGCCGTCACGACGATCACCGAGCAGTTCGCCGGCCCGCCGCTGGGCAGCCTGCTGTTCGGCGTCGCGGCGGCGCTGCCGTTCGCGCTCGACGCCCTTTCGTTCGCGTTCTCCGCCGTGCTGGTGGCGACGCTGCCCCGGCGGACCCACGTCGTCCGGACGCGCTCCGCCGTCCGCGAGGGTTTGTCGTGGCTCTGGCGGCACCGGCTGCTGCGTACGCTGGCGATCCTGGTGGGCGTCAACACCTTCTGCGGGCAGCTCGCCGCCGCGACGCTGGTGCTGCTCGCCACCGAAGTCGTGCACCTCGACGCGGGCGGCTACGGCCTGCTGCTCGCCGGGGCGGCGCTCGGCAGCGTCCTCGGCGGCCTGGTCAACGCGCGTGTCGTGGCCCGGATCGGGGCCCGGGCGGCGCTCCTCACCGCGCTCGCGGCCAACGTCGGCGCGTTCGCGGGCGCCGGCCTGAGCCGCGAACCCGTCGTGCTCGGCGGTTTCCTCGCCGTGACCGGCTTCGTGACGACGCTGTGGAACATCGTCACGGTGGGCCTTCGCCAGCAGCTCGTGCCGGCCGCGCTGCTGGGCCGGGTCACGAGCGCGTACCGGCTGCTCGGCTGGGGCCTGATCCCGGTGGGCACCCTGGCCGGCGGGCTGGTCGCCCATCAGCTGGGGCTGCGGGCGCCGTACCTCGTGGCGGCCGCCGTGCGCGGGATCGCCCTGCTGGCGGTGCTGCCGATCCTGGTGCGGTCGCTGAGTAGTCCGTTGTGGACGTACGCCGGTCAGCGGCGCGTGTAGATCAGGCCCAGCTGGTCGACCTCGTCGCCCGCCCGGCCGTGGAAGCCCGCGATCTGCCACCCGTCCGGAGCGGTCGCCGTGGTGCAGTCCGATGTCCTCGTGCCGCCCGCCAGCGTGCCGCCGCGGTTCGTCGTGAAGCGGACGGAAAAGATCCGCGTGTGCCCGTTGTAACTACCGCGGCACAACTCGGCGGACACCGCGTACTCGCCGTCGGCCAGCTGGTAACTCCGTGCCGTACCGCCGCTTCCACCGTGGCCGAAGGAGCTGCCGTCGGCGAGCGTCAAGCCGATCCGGTCGACCCGGCTGCCCGCGCTCACCGTCAGCGTCGTGGCGCGGGCGGCCGGCGGGACACGGTCCAGGTCGGTGAACGGCGTGCCGTGCGGGCCGCCGAAGCGGTCGCTCAGCCGGAACGCGGGGTCGGCCGACCAGCTGAACCGGACGGTCACCGGGTCGTGGTCCGACAGCATCGCCCCCGACGCGTCGAGGAACGCGTTGTGCTCGTTGTTGTAGTACGTCGCGTCCAGGGAGAACTGCTTGCTGCCGCGGTAGAGCACCTTGTCGACGATCTCGCAGGCGTTGGTGACCGCGCTTTCGTCGCACACCAGGGGATCGCTGCCCGCCGCGGGCGGGACGCCGCCGCGTTCGAGCCGGACCCACGCGTCCGTCAGGCCGTTGTCGGCGGCGAACGCCCGGATCGTGTCGGCGGCCCGCGTGTAGCGCGTGTTGGTGTCGCCCATGACGACCACTGCGTTGCCGGCCGAATGCGTGGCGATGTACGCCGTGAGCTGGCGCAGGTTCGCCGCGCGGGACGCGAGGTCGCCGTCGCTGGTGCCCGCGTTCGTGTGGATGTTGTACGCGTCGACGTAGACGCCCTCGGCGAGCCGCAGCCGCGTGAACGTGAAGCCCTTCGGCGTCAGGCAGTCGCCGGAGTCGAACTGGCACGACTCCCAGCGGACGCGTTCCAGCTCGTCGAACGGCACGGACGACAGGCTGTTCAGGCCGCTGCCGAACCCGGCGCCGCCGCTCGTCGGCGTCCGGTACGGGTGGGCGTCGGCCGCGTAGAGGTTGGCGTGGTAGTTGAAGTCCTCCTGGACGTGCACCACGTCGTACGGGCCGAGGCGCTGCCCGATCGCGGTCGTGCTCGGCGCGCGCGGGGTGGGCGCGCTCGAGATGCCTTCGGGCAGCCCGGCGACGTTGTAGGTCAGCACGCTGAAGGTGCCGCCGGCGGCGGCGGGGAGCGTGGTGGCGGCGAGCCCGGACGCGGCCAGCAGGGCCGTCGCGAAGGCGGTGAACACTCTGCGCAAGGCGGTGTTCCTTCCGTGGCGGGGGAGCGGGAACAGCCGGCAGGATCGTGAAGGATTCTCACGTTAGCCGCTTGTTCGCGCTCACACAACCGCCCCTCAGCCCCCGGGGTGACCGCACGCGTAGACCGGCTCCGACGCCAGCCGGACGCACGCCGGGCAGGTGTTCACCGGCCGGTCGCGGCGGCCGTAGTACGGGTGCCGGGCACCGCACAGCGCGACGAGCACTTCGCCCGGTTGCGGGTCGGGGTGGCACCGCGGGCAGAAGGCGTGCGCGGCGCGTTCGACGTCGGTGCTCATGCTCACCCGAGTACCCGCGGCTCCGGCGCGCCAACCCGCCGGGCCCGGTGCCACACCGACCGGCCGCCGGTGAAGCACCAGATCGCGATGACCGGGTCGCAGAAGGCGCAGCCGAACGACGAGTCGTGCGCGAACGGCAGGATCGGCTGGCCCTTGAGGTGGTGGACGACGTCCCAGCCGGTGTGCAGCAGCCAGCCGATGCCGATGAACGTCCAGGAGTCGAGCCCGCGGAAGGCGACGTACGTCATGACCGCGCAGAACAGCAGTTCCCACGGCCCGAGCGCGCCGCCGGAGAGGTAGGCCGCGCCCGCGCCGCCGACCATGACGGCGTTGAACTTCCGCCGGTGCGGCTCGGCGATGAGGGAGTTGAGCACGACGTAGAGAAGGCCGATCAGGATCGGCGCGAGCACTGCGATCATGATCGACCACGCTAGGAACGCGGCACCCGGACGGCCAGTGGCTGTTCTGCCACGGTCCGCCGATTTCTCGCCAGCGCGGCGGCTCCGTAAGGTGGGGGGCCAGTGGATGATCAGGTGGTTCCGAAATGAACGTGAAGGCGGCCCGCGCGAGTGCGACGCGGGAAAGCATCCTGGTGACGGCGGAGCGGCTGTTCGCCGAGCACGGGGTGCAGGTGGTGTCCAACCGGCACATCAGCGAGGCTGCCGGGCAGGGCAACAACGCCGCGGTCAACTACCACTTCGGCACGAAGGTCGATCTAGTGCGCGCGATCGTCCGCCGGCACGCCGAGCGCATGGAGCGGCTGCGGGCGGAGCTCGTCGAGGCGATCGACGGCGACGGCGACCTGCGCGCCTGGGTGGCCTGCCTGGTCCTCCCGAGCACGATGTACCTGCGCGAGCTGGGCGCCCCGACGTGGTTCGCCCGGTTCAGCGCCCAGGTGATGACCGACCCGGCGCTGCGGGAGATCATCGCCGAGGAGTCGCTGTCGTCCCCGGCGCTGGCCCGCGCGGTCGAGGGGCTGAACCGCTGCCTCGACGGCCTGGCGCCGGACGTCCGCGCGGAGCGCAGTGACATGGCCCGCCAGCTGATGATCCACATGGTGGCCGAGCGCGAGCGGGCGCTGGCGGAGGGCACGCCGACCCCGCGCGCGACGTGGGACGACGCGGGGACGGGGCTGATCGACGCGATCACCGGCCTCCTCCTGGCCCCGGTGACCCCGGTTCGTCCGCCCGGCTGAACCGCGCCGCGCGGTGATCTCCCCGGGCCGGCTTGCACCGGTGCCGGTGGGAGCCCGCGGCTGCCCCTCCCACTCCGGCCGGCTTCCGGAGCCGTTCACTTCTCGGCCGGTGACCACGCCTGCCTCAGTGACCCCGTTCGTCCGCCCGGCTGAACCCCGCCGCCCCGATTCGTCGCCGCGGACGAACGGCCCCGCCGGAAATCCTCCTAACGTCGCCGGGAAGCGACCACGAGGAGGCGGACGGGTGCACACACTTCTGCGGGGCGGCCGGGTCGTGGACCCCGGGAGCGGGTTCGACGGCGTCGCCGACGTCCTGCTGAACGACGGCACGGTCGAAGCCGTCGGCCCCGGCCTTCGGGCGCCCGAGGCCATCGAAGTAGACGTGGAAGGGCTCGTCGTCGGGCCCGGGTTCGTCGACCTGCACAGCCACGTGCACTCCGTCGCCGGGCAGCGGCTGCAGGCCATGGACGGCGTCACCACCGCCCTCGACCTCGAAGCCGGCCTGATGCCGATCGAGCGTGCCTACGCCGAAGCCGCGAAAGCCGGACGTCCGCTGCACTACGGCTTTTCGGCGTCCTGGGGCGCCGCCCGGGCGCAGGTCCTCGCGAACATCGCGCCCGACGCGAGCATCGACAGCGGCCTCGCGATCCTCGGGAACCCGCAGTGGCAACGGAGTTCCTCGAAGAAGGAACTCGCAGCCTGGCTCGCGCTGCTCGAAGGCGAACTGGCACAAGGAGCCCTCGGCATCGGCATCCTCATGGGCTACGCGCCCGCCACGGATCCCGGCGAGTTCCTGGCCGTCGCGCACCTCGCCGCGAAGGCCGGCGTGCCGACCTACACCCACGTCCGCGAGCTGGTCGAGGTCGATCCCGCCATCCCGGTCGACGGCTCCGTGGAAATCGTCGCCGCCGCGGGGGAGACCGGGGCCGCGATGCACCACTGCCACGTCAACAGCACCTCCGGCCACCACATCGACCGCGTGCTCGCCACGCTCGAAACCGCCCGGAGCGAGGGTTCGCGTGTCACCGTCGAGGCCTACCCCTACGGCGCGGGCAGCACGGCCGTCGGCGCCGCCTTCATCGAGCCGGACCGCCTGCGGCTCAAGGGGTTGAAGCCGTCGAGCGTCGTCATCCTGGAGACGGGGGAGCGGGTGCGCGACGAAGCCCGCTTACGGCAGCTGCGAAAAGAAGACCCTGGCGCGCCCTGCCTGCTCGAGTTCCTCGACGAGGCCGACCCCCGCGACCGCGGACTGCTCCACCAGGCGCTCGCCTTCCCCGACGCCGTGGTGGCCAGCGACGCGATGCCGGTCTACTGGAAGGACGGCCGCACCGAGAGCACCGAGTGGCCGCTGCCCCCGGGCGGCACGACGCACCCGCGGACCGCGGGCACCTTCGCGAAGACCCTGCGCCTGATGGTCCGCGAAACCGGCGCGTGGAGCTGGCTCGAAGCGTTCCGCCGGTGCTCCTACCTGCCCTCGCGGCTCCTCGACGACGTCGCGCCCGCCGCGCGCCGCAAGGGCCACCTCGGTACCGGCGCCGACGCCGACCTGGTCGTCCTCGACCCCGCCGCGATCACCGACACCGCGACCTACACCGACCCGACCCGTCCGTCGGCCGGCGTCCGGCACCTCTACGTCGCCGGGGTCCCCGTGGTCCGCGACGGAACCCTGAACACCGACGCGCTGCCCGGCAAGCCGTTGCGGGGTGAGCCGCGGTGATCGACGACATCGAGGCGCTCGTCCGGTGCGAATCGCCTTCGGCCGACCACGAAGCCGTCGCGCGCAGTGCCGAGGTCGTCGCCGGGATCGGCCGCCGCCTGCTCGGCGTCGAGCCCGAACGGATCGTCACCGACGGCTGCACGCACCTGCGCTGGCGGTTCGGCGACGGTGACCCGCGCGTCCTGCTGCTCGGCCACCACGACACCGTGTGGCCGCTGGGGACCCTGCGCACGCACCCCTTCGAAGTCCGCGACGGGATCCTGCGCGGACCCGGCTGCTTCGACATGAAGGCCGGGGTCGTGATGGCCCTGCACGCCGCCGCCGCGCTGCCCGACCGCGACGGCCTTTCGATCCTCGTCACCGGCGACGAGGAAATCGGCTCGCCGCGCTCCCGCACCCTGATCGAGGAGGAAGCCAAGAGCTGCCACGCGGTCTTCGTGCTCGAAGCCTCGGCCGACGGCGGCGCGCTGAAGACGCGCCGCAAAGGCGTTTCCCTGTACCGCGTCGAGGTCGAAGGCCGCGCCGCGCACGCCGGGCTCGAGCCGGAAAAGGGCGTCAACGCGGGCATCGAGGTCGCCCACCAGATCCTCGCGATCGCCGCGCTCGCCGACCCCGGCCTGGGCACCACCGTCGTGCCGACCGCGCTGACGGCCGGGACGACGACGAACACCGTCCCGGCCAAGGCAAGCGTCGCCGTCGACGTGCGGGTGTGGGACGCCGCCGAACAAGAACGCGTCGACCGCGCCATCAGAAGCCTCGCACCGGTGCACGAAGACGCCCGGATCCACATCGCCGGCGGCATCAACCGCGCGCCGCTGGACGCCGGAGCGTCGTCGGAGCTGTTCGCGCTCGCGAACGAACTCGCGGCCGGGACGCTCACCGAGGCCGCGGTCGGCGGCGCGTCGGACGGCAATTTCACCGCGGGACTGGGCATTCCGACCCTCGACGGCCTGGGCGCGGTCGGCGGCGGCGCCCACGCCGACGACGAGCACGTCGTCGTCGCCGAGCTGCCCCGCCGCACCGCGCTGCTGACCGCGCTCACCGAAACCGTGCTGGCGCAACGGAGTTCGTCCGCGCCGACGAACGCGCGGGGTGAAACCGGTGCGGGGCAACGGTGACCGGCGGCCGCTCTCCGGCGAGGATCGGAGACGTGACAGAAGTCGTGACGAACACAGCCCCGCCGCTGCGGGACGAGGCGGCCGCCGCGGCGACCGCCGCCGCCACGGCCTCGGGGGTCGAAGTCCGGACCCTGGCCGAGGTCGCCGACCTGACCGCCGTGACCCGGCTCTTCGAGTCGATCTGGCGCCCGGCACCGGGAAACCAGCCCGTGACGTCCGAGCTGCTGCGGGCCATGGTCTCGGCGGGCAATTACGTCGCCGGCGCCTTCGACGGGCCCGAACTGCTCGGCGCCTGCTTCGGGTTCTTCGGCGGGCCGGCGAAGGGGGGACTGCACAGCCACATCGCCGGTGTCGCCACCGCCGGGCACGGCCGTGGCATCGGCTTCGCGCTCAAGCTGCACCAGCGCGCGTGGGCGCTGCGCCAGGACGTCCCGGTGATCTCGTGGACGTTCGACCCGCTGGTGCGCCGCAACGCCCACTTCAACCTGACCAAGCTCGCCGCCCGCCCGGAGCAGTACCTGCCCGACTTCTACGGCCCCATGAACGACGGCATCAACGGCGCCGGCGACACCGACCGGATCATGGCCGTCTGGGACCTGGCGAGCCCGGCCGTGCGGTCGGCCGCCGAGGGCGCACCCGCGCCCTTCGACGCGGCGGCGCTGAGAAGCCAGGGCGCCGCGGTCGCGCTGGCGCCGGACTCCGGCGGCGGACCGGTCACCGGACCCGCCGACGCGCCGCTCGTGCTCGTCGCCGTGCCGGCGGACATCGAGGCGCTGCGGCGCACCGATCCGGGGCGGGGCCGGGCGTGGCGGGTGGCGCTGCGGGAGGTGCTCGGCGGCCTGCTCGCCGACGGCGCCTCGGTCATCGGATTCGATCGGGCCGGCTGGTACGTCGTCGCGAAGGAGCAGTCGTCGTGAAACTCACCGGGGTGGAACTGCTGCGCGTCCGGATGCCCTTGGTGGCACCGTTCCGGACGTCGTTCGGCACGCAGGCGCAGCGCGAACTCCTGCTCCTGCGCGCGGTGACGTCCGAAGGCGAGGGCTGGGGCGAGTGCGGCGCGATGGTCGACCCGCTCTACTCGTCGGAGTACGTCGATGGCGTCGAGCACGTCCTGCGGACCTTCCTCGTGCCCGCGCTGCTCGCCGCCGACGACCTCACCGCGAACAAGGTCGCGCCGCTGCTGGCGAAGTTCAAGGGCCACCGGATGGCCAAGGCCGCGCTGGAGATGGCGGTGCTCGACGCCGAGCTGCGCGCGCACGGCGTGTCCTTCGCGACCGCGCTGGGGTCCACAAAGGACTCGGTGCCGTGCGGGGTGTCGGTCGGCATCATGGAGACGATCCCGCACCTGCTGGACGTCGTCGGCGGCTACCTGGACGCCGGGTACGTGCGGATCAAGCTGAAGATCGAGCCGGGCTGGGACGTCGAGCCGGTGCGCGCGGTCCGCGAGCGCTTCGGCGACGACATCCTGCTGCAGGTCGACGCGAACACCGCGTACACGCTCTCGGACGTGCCGCAGCTGCAGCGGCTCGACCCCTTCGAACTGCTGCTGATCGAGCAGCCCCTCGAAGAGGAGGACGTGCTCGGCCACGCCGAGCTCGCCAAGCACATCCGGACGCCGATCTGCCTGGACGAGTCCGTCGTCTCCGCGCGCTCGGCCGCCGACGCGATCAAGCTCGGCGCCTGCCGGATCGTCAACATCAAGCCGAGCCGCGTCGGCGGGTACCTGGAGGCGCGGCGGGTGCACGACGTCTGCGCCGCGCACGGCGTCCCGGTGTGGTGCGGCGGGATGATCGAGACCGGCCTCGGCCGGGCGGCCAACGTCGCTTTGGCGTCGTTGCCCGGCTTCACCCTGCCGGGCGACACCTCGGCGTCGGACCGGTTCTACACGAGCGACATCACCGAGCCGTTCGTCCTCGAAGGCGGCCGGCTGCCGGTGCCGTCCGGGCCCGGTCTCGGGGTCACGCCGATCCCGGAGCGGCTGGCCGAGGTCACCACCGCCAAGTCCTGGCTGGCGTCGTGACCACAGTGGACGCGGTGGCCGCGCGGGTCCGGGAGTACGCGCTCAAGGCGGCGGTCGTCACGTCGAAGGCGCGGGTCCGGGTCGCGGTGGCGTACGCGGCGGTGCGCGCCGCGCCGTTCCGGCGGTTCCGGCCGCGCGATCCGCGATGATTCGTCCCCCGCGATGAAAGTTCCGCCGGGTCTCGTCGAATTCGACGAATCGGCCGCCCCGGTCCCCGCCCTAGCATCCCCGCAACGCCGGTTCCCCACCGTCGGACGAGAGGCAACCATGTCGAAACTGACCGAACTCGCCGCCTGGCTCGAAAGCCGGTTCCCCGCCGTCCTGGCCGAGCACGACGTGCCCGGCGCGGCCGTGGCCGTGTACGCCGGTGGTGAGATCATCGACCACGCGGCCGGGGTGCTCAACAAGGGCACCGGCGTCGAGGCCGACGCCGACTCGCTGTTCCAGATCGGGTCGATCACCAAGATCTGGACGACCACGCTGGCCCTGCAGCTCGCCGACGAGGGCCTGCTCGACCTCGGCCAGCCGGTGCGCAAGTACCTGCCGGAGTTCAAGATCGCCGACAATGTTGCAGCCGCCAATATCACCGTCCGGCAGCTGATGTGCCACACCTCCGGCTTCGAGGGCGACATCTTCACCGACACCGGCCGCGGCGCCGACTGCGTCGAGAAGTACGTCGCCACCCTCGGCGACGTCCCGCAGCTGTTCGCGCCCGGCGAGATGTTCTCCTACAACAACGCCGCCTTCTGCGTGCTCGGCCGGGTCGTGGAAGTGCTGCGCGGCAAGTCCTACAACGACTGCCTGGCCGACCACCTGTTCGTCCCCTTGGGACTGACGCACGCCGCGGCCAGCCCGTACGAGGCGATCCGCTTCCGGGCCGCGCTCGGCCACCTCACGCCCGAGCCCGGTGCCGACCCGCAGCCCGCCGGCGTCTGGGCGCTGGCGGCGTCCAACGCCCCGGCCGGCTCGATGCTCGCCATGCGCGCGCGTGACCTCGTGACGTTCGCGGGCATGCACCTGCGCGACGGCGAAGGCCCGGAGGACACCCGCGTGCTCAGCGCGGAAAGTGCCCGCGCGATGCGGGAACGCGTCGTGGAGCTGCCCGACCTCGGCCTGATGGGCGACGCGTGGGGCCTCGGCTGGTCGCTGTCCGAGGGCGGCGCGGTCGTCGGCCACGACGGCGGCACGATCGGCCAGTCGGCCTTCCTGCGCCTCGCGCCCGAGCACGGTGTCGCCGTCGCGCTGCTGACCAACGGCGGCAACCCGATCGCCGTCTACCACGAAGTCGTCGGCCACCTGCTGAAGGAGCTGACCGGCATCCAGCTCACCGCGCCGCCGGTGCCCGACCCGGCCGCGCCGCGGATCGACGCCACCCGGTACGTCGGCGAGTACTCGTCGTCCGTCGCGGACATCACGGTCAGCCAGGACGACGACGGCCGCGTCTGGGTCGAGCGCGTCCCGAAGGGGATCTTCGCGGAGCTGGCCAAGCCGGAGAAGACCGAGCTGGTCGCGATGAACGGCGACACGCTGATCCTGGCCGAGCCGATGCAGGGGATGTACCTGCCGCACGCCTTCGTCGGCGACGACGGCACCGGCCGCGCGCTGTACCTGCACACCGGCCGCGCCGACCGGCGGGTGAGCGCGTGAGCAAGGTCGAACGGCGGATCGCGGACGCCTTCCTGGCGGCCGGCGCGCGGGGTTTCCTGCACGCGCGGGAGATCGGCGGCGGAGGCGAGGTGGCGGTCGGCGCCGACGACCCGGTGGTGCTCGCGTCGGTGTTCAAGATCCCGGTCGCCGTCGCCTACGCCCGCGAGGTCGTCGCCGGCCGGCTGGACGAGACCGAGCGCACCCGCGTCGGAAAGCGTTACCGCATCGGCGGGATCGGCACCGCGGGCTGCGCGGACGACGTCGAAATGAGCTGGCGCGACCTCGCGCTGTTCATGCTGACCATGAGCGACAACGCGGCCACCGACGTCATCTACCACCGCGTCGGCCAGGAAGCCGTCGACCGCGTCCTCGCCGACCTGGACCTGCGCCGCACCCGGCTGATCGGCTGCTGCGAGGACCTCTTCGCGTCGGTGCTGGCGGATCTCGGCGCGGGCGAGGACGCCGACCTCGACGCCGTGTTCGCCGGGGCGACGCCCGAGCAGACGTGGAAGCTCGCGGTGCTCGACCCGGAGCGGACGACGGCGTCGACGCCCCGCGAGGTCACGACGCTGCTCGAAGCGATCTGGACCGACCGCGCCGGCGACCCGGCCGCGTGCGAGCGGGTGCGCACGATCATGGCGCAGCAGATCTGGCCGCACCGGATCTCGTCCGGCTTCGGCTCCGACGTCACCATCGCGGCCAAGACCGGGACGCTCCCGGCGGTCCGCAACGAAGCGGGCGTCGTGTCCTACCCCGACGGCCGCCGGTTCGCCGTCGCCGTCTTCACCCGCGCGGACTCCCTCGCCGAGCGCCAGCCCGCCGTCGACGCCGCGATCGGCAAGGCCGCCCGCCTCGCCGTGGACCACCTCCGGAAGGAAACACCATGACCAGGACTCGGACGGCGGGGGTCGTGCTCGGGGTGCTCGCGCTCACCGCGACCGCCTGCGGGGGATCGGGCGGCGGCACCGCGGCCGGGGACGGGACTCCCGTGGACGGCAAGACGTTCAGCCTCGGCGTCGGTTCCGACCCCGGCAGCCTCGACCCGCACATGACGGTGCTTTCGGTGGCCCTCCAGGTCGACCGGTTCCTCTACGACACGCTGCTGAACCTCGACGACGCCGGCAAGCCGGTCGCCGGGCTGGCCGCGAAGTGGGAGGCGTCGACGACGACCGCGTCCTTCACGCTGCGCCCGGGCCTCACCTGCGCGGACGGCAGCCCGCTGACCGCCGCCGACGTCGCGGCCAACATCAACTTCATCGGCGACCCGGCGAACAAGTCGCCCATCGCCGGGCTGTACATCGCGCCCGGCACCAAGGCGACCGCGGACGCGGCCGGCACGATCAGCGTCACCAGCGGGAAGCCGGACGCGTTCCTGGCCCGCAACGTCGGGGGAGTGCCGATCGTCTGCGCCAAGGGGCTCGCCGACCGGAAGCTGCTCGCCAAGGGCGAAGCCGGCACCGGGATGTTCACCGTCAGCGAGGCCGTGCCCAACGACCACTACACGTTCACCCGCCGCAAGGACTACACGTGGGGCCCGGGCGACTGGAAGGCCGAAACCGGCCTGCCGGAGAAGGTTGTCGTCCGGGTCATCCCGAACACGACGACCGCCACGAACCTGCTGCTGTCCGGCGAGCTGAACGCGGCCCAGATCAACGGGCCGGACCGGCAGCGGCTGGAGGCGCGCAAGCTCTTCCACACCGACTTCACGGCCCCGATGGGGGAAATCTTCTACAACCAGGCCGCGGGCCGGCCCGGCCAGGACGAAGCCGTCCGCCGCGCGCTCACCCAGGCCCTCGATCTCCCGCAGCTCGGCAAGGTCCTGACCAGCGACGCCGGCCGGCCGTCGAAGGGCATGATCACCAACGAGCCCGCGGTGTGCCCCGGCGACACCGTCACCGGGAACCTGCCGGCCCACGACCCGGCCGCGGCGGCGTCCGCGCTGGACGCCGCGGGCTGGGCGAAGGGGGCCGACGGCGTCCGCGCCAAGGACGGCAAGAAGCTTTCCCTGACCGTCCTCTACGGCACCCAGCTCGGCCCGACGATGGCGCCGACCGCGGAACTGGTGCAGCAGCAGTGGAAGTCCCTCGGCGCCGAAGTCACCCTCAAGGCGGTCGACAGCCCCGGCCTCAGCCAGGTCCTGTTCGGCACCGGCGAGTGGGAGGTCTCCCTCGGCCCGGTCGGGTTCTCGCTGCCGAGCCAGCTGGTGCCGTTCGTCTCCGGCCCGGCCGCGCCCGACGGGACGAACTTCGCCCACATCAGCAATCCCGGGTACGACCAGGCGGCGCAGCAGGCCGCTTCGAAGCCCGGCGACGCCAGCTGCGCGGACTGGAACGCGGCGGAGACCGCGCTGGTCAAGCGGGTGGACGCGGTGCCGTACTTCGACTCCGTCGTCCCGTTCTACGCCAGTGGCGCGAAGTTCGCCCTCAGCCAGGGCAGCCTGACGCCGACCTCGATCCGGATGTTCGCGAAATGACCACGGCGGCGGCGCCCGCCGGCCTGCGGGGCAACCCGTGGCCGGCGTTCGCCGCGCGGCGGCTGGCCCGGTTCGCCGTCTCGCTGTGGGCGTTGCTCACCGCGGCGTTCCTGATGATCCACCTGGTCCCCGGCGACCCGGTGCGCGCTTCGCTCGGCATGACCGCGCCCGCCGAGCTGGTGGCGGCGAAACGGGCCGAGCTCGGCCTGGACGACCCGTTGTGGGTGCAGTACGGGCACTACGTGCGCGGCCTGTTCACCGGTGATTTCGGGACGTCGATGGCGAGCGGCCAGCCGGTGGCGCAGGTGATCGGCGACCGGCTGCCCTCGACGTTGCAGCTGGCGGTGCTCGCCTTCGCGGTCGTGGTGGCCGTGGCGGTCCCGCTCGGCGTCTGCTTCGCGGTGCTCACCCGCGGCGGCCGGCGCCGGGGCGCGGAACTGGGCTTCACGTCGGTGAGCGTGTTCCTGGCCGCCATCCCGGAGTTCCTGATCGGGGTCGGGCTGGTCGCGCTGCTCGCCGTCGGCCTCGGCTGGTTCCCGGTGGCGGGCACCGACGACGCGAGTTCGTACGTCCTGCCGGTCGCGGCACTGGCGATCGGGCCGGCGGCGGTGCTGTCCCGGATCATCCGCGTCGAGCTGCTTTCCGTGCTGGGCGCCGACTTCGTCCGCACCGCGCGGGCGAAGCGGCTGCCCGCGCGGCTGGTCTACGTCCGGCACGCGCTGCCGAACGCCCTCACCGCGACGCTCACCCTGGGCGGGCTGATGCTGACCGCGATGGTCGCGGGCACGGTCCTGGTGGAGAACGTGTTCGCCTGGCCCGGCCTCGGCTCGACGATCGTGCAGTCGATCGTCACGAAGGACTACCCGCTGGTGCAGGGGATCGTGCTGGTCTACGGCGTCGGCGTGCTGCTGGTCAACCTGCTGGTCGACGTCGTGCTCGGGCTGCTCGACCCCCGCTCGGCGATTCGGGAGGCCTGAGAAGATGCGACGACGTGGATCGGCGTGGGCGGCGGCCGTGCGCACCCCGGTGGGCGCGTGCTCGGCCGTGCTGCTGGCCGTCGTGGTCCTGCTGGCGGTGATCGCCCCGCTCGTGTGGGGCGACGGCGCCGCGGCGATCGACACCGACGCCATCGGCCAGGGCCCGTCCGGCGCGCACCCGTTCGGCACCGACTCCCTCGGCCGCGACCTGCTGCTCCGCACGCTGGTCGCGACCCGGCTGTCGATCGGGCTCGCGATCCTGGCGACGGCGATCGGCGTCGGCGTCGGGGTCGTGCTGGGCACGCTGCCGTCGGTGCTGCCCCGGTGGGCGGGCCGGCTGCTCGTCGCGGCCGTCGACATCGCGGTCGCGTTCCCCGGGCTGCTGCTGGCGCTGTTCTTCGCGGTGATCTTCGGCGTCGGCACCCAGGGCGCGGTGCTCGCGATCGCGTTCGCGATGGCGCCGGGGTTCGCCCGGCTCGTGCAGACCCTGTCGGCGTCGGTGAGCGGCCGCGACTTCATCGCCGCGGCCAAGGTTTCCGGTGTCGGCCGGGTCCGCCTGCTGGTCCGGCACGTGCTGCCGAACATCGGCGAGCCCCTCGTCGTCAACGCGACGATCGGGGCCGGCTCGTCGCTGCTCGCGTTCGCCGGGCTGTCGTTCCTCGGGATCGGCGTGCAGGCGCCGGACTACGACTGGGGCCGGCTGCTGCGCGAAGGCCTGGACGGCATCTACGTCAGCCCGGTGGCCGCGCTCGCGCCCGCCGCGGCGGTGGTGGTCGCCGGGCTGGCGTTCAACCTGGTCGGCGAGACGGTGGCCGGCGTGGTCGGGGTCCGCACCCGCGCGTCGCGGCGCGCGGCCGGACCGCTGCCGGCCGTGCCCTCGTCGGTCGCGGCCGAACCCGCCGCCGACGCGGTGCTGGTCGTCGAGAACCTCCGGGTCGCGTTCCCCGGCCCGGGCGGCTGGACCGTGCCGGTGCGCGGGGTGAGCTTCAGCGTCCGCCCGGGCGAGGCGATCGGCGTCGTCGGCGAGTCCGGCTCCGGCAAGAGCCTGACCGCGCTGGCGGTGTCGCGCCTCATCGAAGCACCCGGGGTGGTCACCGCGGACCGGCTCGAGTTCGACGGCAAGCCCGTGGACAAGGCGCCGGACCGGGAGCTCGGCACATCGCTCGCCATGGTGTTCCAGGACCCGATGACGTCGTTCAACCCGGCCCGCCGGGTCGGACGGCAGCTCGCGGAGGTCTCCGAACAGCACCACGGCCTGTCGCGGCGGGCGGCGTTCGCCCGCGCGGTCGACCGGCTCGCCGCGGTGCGCGTCCCGGCCGCGGCCCGGCGCGCCCGGCAGTACCCGCACGAGTTCTCCGGCGGCATGCGGCAGCGGGCGATGATCGGGATGGGCCTGATGGGGCAGCCGAAGCTCGTCATCGCCGACGAGCCGACGACCGCGCTCGACGTGACGGTCCAGCGGCAGGTCCTGCGCCTGCTCGCCCGCACCCGCGAAGCCGAAGGCGCGGCGATCCTGCTCATCAGCCACGACATCGCCGTCGTTTCCCAGACGTGCGAACGGATGCTGGTGATGTACGCCGGACGCGTGGTCGAAGACCTGCCGACCGGCAGCCCGGCCCAGCACCCGTACACGCGGGCGCTGCTGGCCACGACGGTGGACCTCGACACGGACCGCGACGAGCCGTTGGCCGTGATCCCCGGTCGCCCGCCGGAGCCGGACCAGGTCCCGGCCGGCTGCGCGTTCGCCGCCCGGTGCCCGCTGGCATCGGAGCGGTGCCGGGCCGAAGACCCGGTGCTGGCACCGGCCGGCGACGGTCACCGGGTCGCCTGCTGGCACCCACAGGTGAATGTCCTTTCCGGACAGTCGCACGAGGAGGGGGCCGCATGAGTGCCTTGGAGTTCGACGCCGTGAGCGTCCGGTACGGCAAGCTGACCGCCGTCGACGGCGTGAGCCTGACCGTCCCTTCCGGACAGGTCGTCGGCCTGGTCGGCGAGTCCGGCTCGGGCAAGTCGACCCTCGCCCGGGCCGCGGTGGGGCTTTCGCCGGTCAGCGCGGGCCAAGTGCGCTTGGACGGCGTCGACGTGCGGCGGCTGCCGCGGCGCCGCCCGCTGCAGATGGTGTTCCAGGACCCGTACTCGTCGCTGGACCCGCGGATGGCGATCGGCGAGTCGATCACCGAGGCCATGCCGCGCGGCACTTCCCGCGGTGCCCGCCGCGCCGAAGTGGCCCGGCTGCTCGAGCTCGTCCAGCTCGACCCGGAACGCGCCGCGATGCTGCCCGGGCAGCTGTCGGGCGGGCAACGCCAGCGCGTCGCCCTCGCCAGGGCCCTGGCCGGGCAGCCGCAGGTGCTGATCGCCGACGAGATCACCTCGGCGCTCGACGTTTCGGTGCAGGGCGCCGTGCTCAACCTGGTCCGCGACGTCCAGCGGCGGCTCGCGCTGTCGATGCTGTTCATCTCGCACAACCTCGCCGTGGTGCGGTACGTCAGCGACGTCGTCGCGGTGATGTACCTCGGGCGGATCGTCGAGGCCGGGCCGGCCGAGCAGGTGCTGACCGACCCGCGGCACCCGTACACGCGGGATCTGCTCGCCTCGGCGCCGTCGGCGCACCGCAGTCTGCTGGCCGACACCGACGACCCGCTCGCCGACACCGAACCCGCCGACCCGCACCACCCGCCCGCCGGGTGCCGCTACCACCCGCGCTGCCCGATCGGCCCGCTCGTGCACACCGACCGCTCGCTGTGCACCCAAGCCGACCCGGCCGACGACGCCGCCCACCGGCCGCACCGCGCGGCCTGCCACTTCGCCGCGTGAACCCGTTTCCCACAAGGAGATCCCGCATGACCCGACGTCTGGGCACCGACGACCTGTACGCCCTGGAGTTCCCCGAACAACCGGCGATCTCGCCCGACGGCGCCCGGATCGTCTACGCCGTGCGCACCGCGGACCGCGAGAAGGACACCGACACCCGCTCGCTCTGGCAGGTCGCCACCGACGGCGGTGAGGCTCGCCGGCTGACCCGCGGCCGGGCCGACGCGGCCCCGGTGTGGTCGCCGGACGGCACGCGGATCGCGTTCCTGCGCGCCCAGGACGGCCCGGCGCAGCTGTGGCTGCTGCCCGCCGACGGCGGCGAGCCCGAGCAGGTCACCACGCTGCCGCTCGGCGCCGGCACCCCGGTGTGGCGGCCCGACGGCGCCGAGATCGCCTTCAGCGCCCCGATCGACCTCGCCGCCGAAGAGGGCGAAGACGACGGCGCGCAGGGCCGCCGCGCCAGCGCCCCGGTGGTCGCCGACCGCCTCGACTTCAAGGCCGACGGCGCCGGGCTCCTGCGCACGCTGCGCAAGCACGTCCACGTCCTCGACGTCGCCACCGGCGAGGTCCGGCGGGTCACGGCGGGGGACTGGCACGCGGGCGACCCGGCCTGGTCGCCGGACGGCGGCCGGCTGGCCTTCCCGGCGGCGCGCGACGCCGACGCCGACCTCACGTTCCGGTCCGGCGTCTACGTTCTCGACCCCGGCGACCGCACCGCCGAACCGCGGTTGGCCGGCTCGGCCGAGGGCATGGCCGGGACCGTCACCTGGACCGCGGACGGCGAAGCCCTGCTCGTCATCGGCCGCTCCGACACCGCGCCGGGCCACCTCGGGCTGCTGCGCGTGCCGCTGGACGGCGGCGAGACCGTCGACCTCGCCGCGTCGCTCGACCGCAACGTCATGCCGGGTGGCCCGGGCTACCCCGGCGCGGTCCCGCAGCTCGCCGGCGACGGCTCGACGGTCCTGTTCTGCGTCCGGGACCGCGGCTGCACGCACCTGTACGCCGTCGACGTCACCGGGGGCGAGCCGCGGCGCGTCCTCGGCGAGGCCGGGACCGCCGTGGACGGGCTGAGCGTCGCCGGGACCACCGCGGCGGTCGTGCTGACGACGCCGACGTCGTTCGGCGAGGTCGCGACCGTCGACGTCACCGGGGGAGCGGCGCGGGTGCACACCGCCCACGGCCCGGCCGAGATCGAGCTGTTCACCCGCGAGGAGCGGGAATTCACCGTCTCCGACGGCACGGTCGTGCACGGCTGGCTGCTGCGTGACCCCGCCCGCACGGGCCCGCTCCCGCTGCTGCTCGACATCCACGGCGGCCCGCACAACGCGTGGAACGGCACCGCCGACGCCGTGCACGTCCACCACCAGGAGCTCGCCGCTCGCGGCTGGGCGGTGCTGCTGCTCAACCCGCGCGGCAGCGACGGCTACGGCGAAGCGTTCTTGACCGCCGCCGTCGGCGCCTGGGGCGTGGCCGACGCCAAGGACTTCCTCGAGCCGCTCGACGACCTGGTCGCCGAAGGGGTGGCGGACCCGCGGCGGCTCGCGGTGACCGGCTACAGCTACGGCGGCTTCATGACCTGCTACCTCACCAGCCGCGACGACCGGTTCGCCGCCGCGGTCGCGGGCGGGGTGGTCAGCGATCCGGTGAGCATGGCGGGCACGTCCGACAGCGGGCACTACCTCGGCGTCGCCGAACTCGGTGCCGTCCCGTCGGAGAACCGCGCGCACTACGCGGCGCTTTCCCCGCTGGCGCAGGTGGAAAAGGTGCGCACGCCGACGCTGGTCGTGCACGGCGCCGAAGACGACCGGTGCCCGGTCGGACAGGCCGAGCAGTGGTTCACCGCGCTGCGCGAGCAGGGCGTGCCCACCCGGCTGGTGCTCTACCCGGGCGCGTCGCACCTGTTCATCCTCGAAGGCAAACCGTCGCACCGCGTCGACTTCAACCGTCGCGTCGTCGACTGGGTCGAGCAGTACGCGGGCGAGCCGGGCAAGCCGGCGCGGGTGCCGCTCGACGCCGCGCACTGGCGACGGCGACTGGCCGAGCTCGCGCGCAAGCACCGCGTCCCCGGCGCGGCGCTGGGTATCTTGCGGCTCGACGGCGACGAGGTCGTCCAGGTGAGCCACGGCGTGCTGAACAAGGCGACCGGTGTCGAGGTCACCGACGACTCGGTGTTCCAGATCGGCTCGATCACCAAGGTGTGGACGGCGACCGTCGCGATGCAGCTGGTCGACGAAGGGCTGCTGAAGCTGGACGCGCCGATCGTCGACGTCCTGCCCGAGCTGCGGCTGGCCGACCCCGACGTCACGAAGAAGGTGACGCTGCGGCACCTGCTGACCCACACCAGCGGCATCGACGGCGACGTCTTCACCGACACCGGCCGCGGCGACGATTGCCTCGAGAAGTACGTCGCGATCCTCGACCAGGCCGCGCAGACCCACCCCCTCGGCGCGACGCTGTCCTACTGCAACTCGGGGTTCGTGCTCGTCGGCCGGGTGATCGAGAAGCTGACCGGCAAGACCTGGGACGCGGCCCTGCGCGAGCGGCTGTTCACCCCGCTGGGCCTCAAGCGCACGAGCACCCTGCCGGAGGAGGCGCTCCTGCAGCGCGCCGCGATGGGCCACGTCGCGGCCGGGGACGCCGAGCCCGAGCCGGCGCCGGTGTGGGGCTTGCAGCGTTCGGCGGGTCCGGCCGGGCTCATCACGGCGTCGACCGACGACGTCCTGGCGTTCGCCCGCCTGCACCTGACCGGCGGCCTCGGCCCGGACGGCTCGCGCCTGCTCTCGGCCGAGTCCGCGCAGGCGATGACCGAAGAGCAGTTCGAAATGCCGGACAAGGACACCCTCGGCGATTCGTGGGGCCTCGGCTGGATCCGCTTCGGCTGGGACGGCCACCGCGTGTACGGCCACGACGGCAACACGATCGGGCAGGCGGCGTTCCTGCGGATCCTGCCCGGGCACGGGCTGGCGGTCACGCTGCTCACCAACGGCGGCAGCACCCACGACCTGTACGAGGAGCTCTACCGCGAGATCTTCGCCGAGCTGGCCGGCGTCGCCATGCCGCAGCCGCTCGAACCGGCCGTGCCGGCTCCCGACGTCGACGCCTCGGAGTTCCTCGGCGTCTACGAGCGGGAGTCGGTCCGCACCGAAGTCCTCATCCGCGAGGGGAAGCTGTGGATCCGGCAGACCGTCACCGGCCCGCTCGCCGAGCTGGTGCCGGAGCCGACGACCGAAGACGAACTGGTGCCGGTCGGCCCGGCGCACTTCGCGTACAGCCCGGCGGGCATGCGCGGCTGGGTGTCGGTGACGTTCTACGAGCTGCCGACGGGGGAGCGGTACCTGCACTCCGGCGTGCGGGCGACGCCGAAGGTCAAGGAGTGACGACGACGCGCTGAGTGCTTCCGGTGTCCCGCCAGGCGCTTTCGACGTCCTGGAGGGGCACCGGACGCGCGTCGATGCGGAAGCTCTCGATTTCGGGCACGAGCGCCCGCAGCTCGGCGACGATGTCCCGGGTCGGCACCGAACCCTGGCCGCTGCCGACGAGCTGCAGGCGTGCCGCCCGGAGCGCGGCCGACGGGAGTTCGATCGCCGGCCCCGCCACCGAACCGATCTCCACCCACGTCAGCGGGCGGCCCCGGTCGGCGCGTTCGGTGACGATCGTGCGCAGGGCTTCGGTGGTCGGCGGGCCCCAGACGTAGTCGAGGACGACGTCGACGTCGGCGGCCTTGCCCAGTTCGCCGAAAGCTCGGGTTTCGTCCGCCTCGACCGCGGCGAGCCGCTCCGGATCCCGGCCGGCGGCGATCACGCGGCCCGCGCCGAGGTGCTTCGCGACCTGGACGGCGAGGCGGCCCGCGTTCCCGGTGGCGCCGAGGACCAGGACGTCCTGCCCGGCGGTGAACTCGATCCGCCGGCGCAGGGCGATCCACGCGGACATCGCGGGGTTCATCCCGGCGGCGACGGTGACAGAGTCGGCGTCCTCGGGCAGGACGACGCTGCGTCTGACGTCGACCACGGTCCGCTCGGCCATCGAGCCCAGCGACGTGTCGGGCAGGACGAAGTACCGCAGCGTGCCGTCTTCGTCTCGGCCGACGCCGTCGATGCCGGGGACGAGCGGAAGTTCACCCTCTCCGGTGTAGTGCGTGCCGCCGGCTTGCGAGCGGACCCGCGGGTGCAGCCCGGCGGCGAGGACGTCGACGACGACCTCGTCATCGGTGCGGGGCTGGGGATCGGCGACGTCCCGGCAGGTGGGCGGAGTACCGAACTCGGTGACGACAGCTGCGCGCATGACGGCTCCTGTTAGTTGGGATTGCCCACTACTTTAGATGGCAATACCAACTAGTTCAAGGTAGTCTCGACGCCATGACCGAACCCGACGACGTGCTGGACAACCTCGCCCAGGTGTCCTTCGCGGTGATGGCGGTGCTGAGCCAGGTGGCGGCGGCGCACGAGCTTTCCCTGACGCAGCTGCGCGTGCTGGGCATCCTGCGCGACCGCACGCCGAAGATGGCGGAGCTGGCGACGCACCTGGGCCTGGACCGGTCGTCGGTGAGCGGCCTGGTCGACCGGGCGGTCCGCCGCGGGTTGGTCGCGCGCGAGGCGAGTCGCGACGACGGCCGTTCGGTGCGCGTCAGCCTGACCCCGGCGGGCGTCGCGCTGGCTCGCGAACTGACGGCGGAGGTGGGGCGGGGGATGGCCCCGCTGACGTCGGGGCTGGGAACCGCCGACCGCAACCGGCTGGGCGTCCTGCTGGGGCGGATGCTGGCATGAGCCCCGTCACGTCGGGAACACCGGCGTCTTCGTGGCGTTGTACAGGGTGTCGGTACGGAGGAGTCCCCGGGCCTCACCCCTCGCCTTCACGGAACACTGGTTCGTCCGGAGCCGTGTAGTGCCTTTCGCCGCGAGGCGACCCCCGTACCGGCCCCGAACTCCCGTTTCCGCTCGCAGGTTCCCCCCAGCCTTCGCCGAGCGGAAGCGGGACTTTTGTCCTCAGTGGACGGTCCCGCGGCCGACGTGAATGACTCATTCATGTCGCCAGGTGACATGAATGAGTCATTCACTACATTCCGCAGTGGGTGCGAGCCCTCCCGGCCGCCTCGCTCGCCGTCAGTGGTGCGGCGCGGCCGTCGCCCCCGGCGTCGACTTCCGGATGAACCAAGTCCCCGCGAAGGCCAGCAAGCCGATCACCCCGGCCACCACGAACGCCGCCCGCAGCCCCGACGCGTCCGGACCCGTGGCGGCGGCATCGGAACTCCACAGCGTCGCCACGCTCACGAACACCGCCGTCCCCAGCGCGCCCGCCACCTGCTGCAGCGTCGACAGGATCGCGCTCCCGTGCGAGTACAGGTGGTCCGGCAGCACGCCCAGCGACTCCGTGAACAGCGGCGTCATCATCAGCCCCAGCCCGGCCATCAGCAGCACGTGGATCCCGATCACCGCGATCAGCGGGGAACCCGCCCCCAGCGTCGTGAACAGCCACAGCGACACCGCCATCGCCGCCGCGCCCGGGATCACCAGCGGGCGCGCGCCGACCTTGTCGAACAGCGCCCCCACCGGTCGGCCCAGCAGTCCCAGCACCAGCCCACCCGGCAGCACCGCCAACCCGCTCACGAACGTGCTCGTGTGCAGCACCGTCTGCAGGTACAGCGGCAGCAGGATCGCCGCAGCGCCGATCAGGCACACGAACAGCAGCGCCGTCAGCACCAGCGCCACCACGAAACTCCGGTGCGTGAACGGCCGCAGGTCCAGCAGAGCGCGGTCCCGGCGCTGCAACCGCAGCTGCCGCCACGTGAACACCACCAGCGCGACCACGCCCACGACGATCGGCACCCACGCCGGCACCAGCGGCTCCGCCCCGGCCTGCTCCCCGCTCGACGACAACCCGTACAACACCCCGCCGAACCCGATCGCCGACAGCAGCACCGACGGCACGTCCAACGGCACCCGCCGCGTCTCGCTGTCCAGCCGCAGCTGCAGCGCACCGGTCACCAGCGCCGCCACCGACAGCGGCAGCACGATCCAGAACATCCAGCGCCAGCCCAGCGAGGACAGCACCGCGCCACCGATGGTCGGCCCGATCGCCGGCGCCACCGCGATGACGATCGTGATCGTCCCCATCGTCGCGCCCCGCCGCTCCGGCGGCACCAGCCGCATCACGGTCGTCATCAGCAGCGGCAGCATCACCGCCGTCCCGCACGCCTGCACCACCCGCCCCGCCATCAACATCCCGAACCCCGGCGCGAGCGCGCACAGCAACGTCCCGAGACTGAACGCCGACAGCGAGAACAAGAACACCTGCCGCGGCGAGAACCGCTCCAGCAGGAACCCCGTCGTCGGGATCACCACCGCCATCGTCAGCAGGAACCCGCTGGTCAGCCACTGCACGGTCGTCGTCGGCACCCGCAGGTCGACGGTCAGGTCACGCAACGCGACACTCAGGATCGTCTCGTTCAGGATCATCACGAACGCGGACAGCACCAGGACCCCGATGAGGAGCCCCGGCCGCGCCGGAGCGCGATCCAGGTCGGCGGGCGGAGTGGACACGGTGTCGGTCATCGGGGCGAAAGCTCTCCTGATCGGGCGCGGCCGCCGGCGAAGGCAGGCGGTCTCCTTGCAGTCTGCCCGTTCCGTCGCCTTCGTGTCACGGCGGTTTCCGCAGTGCCCGCCGTCACAGGGGACCCCCCGCTGACGCTCCGAAACCGTCCGATATGCTTCAGCAAGTACGGAGTTCCGCAGCGCGCGATTAGCTCAGCGGGAGAGCGCTTCCCTGACACGGAAGAGGTCACTGGTTCAATCCCAGTATCGCGCACCACGAGCCCACCCCCGGGAACTCGTGGAAGTCCGTACCGCGGGCGATTAGCTCAGGGGGAGAGCGCTTCGTTCACACCGAAGAGGTCACTGGTTCGATCCCAGTATCGCCCACGAGATGGTTGGGAGGGTCGTGTTCGCGGAATGCGCGAACATGACCCTCTCGTTGTGTCTTGTGGGGGCCGAGCCCCCACACCCCGCCGGGGGCACGCCCCCGGACCCCTGCGTGTGGTCTCGTTTCGTTGTCGGGCGGCGGTTTGTCCTTAGTGGACTTTCTTACAAGAGCCTTCGTTGTAGTGCGTCTGCGATGACTGTGTTCACCAGTTTTTGCAGCTCTGTTGGGTCTGGGAGCGTGTGCTTCTTGCGGCCTGCGAACAGTAGGTGGCCTCCTCCGATCAGAGACAGGGCCAGGGACTCCACCTCCGCGTCCGCCGCTATGCGGCCCTGGGCGCGCTCTGCCGTCAGGTAGGCCGACAGCATCTCTCTTGCCTCCACCAAGAGGGGGAGGCCGTTTCCTTGGTGCCGTAGGCGCTTGCGCAGCTCGTCGCGGAAGAACGTCAAGCTCATCAAGCCCAGGGACACCGGGTCGAACAGCTCCGCCAGGGCGTCGATCACGTTCTCGGCGACCGTGCGTGTTCCCGCTGAAGCCTGCAGGAGGGCCGACTGGTCCTTCAGGCGGGCGATCCGCTCCTTCACCAGCTCCGCCAGGAACTCGTCGAAGTCCGTGAAGTGCCGGTGGAGTACGCCCTTCGCCACGTCCGCCTCGGCCGTCACCGCCCGGCTCGTCAGGGCGTTCGGGCCCTCGCGGAGCAAGACCCGCTCCGCCGCCTCGAACAGCTGCTTGCGAACGTCGCGCAAGTGGACACCGGTCGGCATGCCCTCATTCTGCGGTACGCCCTCCGCGAACGCCCGCGCGGTTGCCGTAGTGGGCGCTTGCCCATTAGAGTGGGCGCATGCCCACTCAGTCTCACGAAGCTCGTGCCCTCGCTGAATCCTTCGGGATCGACGCCGAACGCTACGACCGCGCCCGTCCCGAGTATCCCGCCGAACTCGTCGCTCGGGTTGTCGATGAAAGTCCTGGTCGTGACTTCCTCGACGTCGGTTGTGGCACCGGCATCGAGGCCCGGCAGTTCCGGGCCGCCGGCTGCCGGGTGCTCGGCGTCGACCCCGATTCGCGGATGGCCGACTTCGCTCGCGGGACCGGCGTCGATGTCGAGGTCGCGACGTTCGAGGACTGGGACAGTGCGGGGCGGACCTTCGATGCCGTCGTCGCCGGTCAGGCCTGGCACTGGGTCGATCCCGTGGCCGGTGCCGTCAAGGCGGCTGGTGTCCTGCGGCCTGGTGGCCTGCTTGCCCTGTTCGCGCATGTGTTCCAGCCGCCCGTCGCGGTGGCGGAAGCTCTTGCCGCCGGCATCCGGCGGGTGCTGCCCGATTCGCCGTTCGCGGGGGAGTCCAGAACCGCCGCCGAACTCTACGAAGTCATGTTCGCCAAGTTCGCCGACGGCGTTCGCGAATCCGGTTGCTTCGGTGAGCCCGAGCGGTGGTCCTTCGCGTGGGAACGGACCTACACCCGCGACGAATGGCTCGACTTCCTGCCTACTACCGGCGGCCTGACGCGGCTCGCGCCGGACGCGCTGGCCGACGTCCTCGGCGGCGTCGGCGCGGCCATCGACGCGCTCGGCGGTGGCTTCACCCTCGAGTACACGACCTTGGCGGTGGCCGCGAAGAAGGCTTGACAAGAAAAGTTGTCGGTGAGACCTTGGTGGCAAGCACGAGAGACCGATGAACCTTCGGTCCGGACTGGGAGCCACCTATGTCTTTTCAGGCCTACCTCGACAACGCCGAGCGACAGACCGGCATCACCCCGCGCGCCTTCCTCGGCCTCGCCGCGGAGAAGAGCCTCACCAAGCACGGCGATGTCGTCGCGTGGCTCAAGACCGAGCACGGCCTCGGTCACGGCCACGCGACGGCGATCGCGCGGCTCGTGACCAAGGGGCCCGAGTTCGTCGCCGCGCACCACACGGACGGGGTGCTGCACCTCGACGGCGTGGCCGCCCGGTCCTGACCGGGCCGCTCGGCCGCCGCCTCGAGCGAATCGACCGCCGGGCCCGCGGTCAGCGGCCCACGGCGGCGGGTTCCGGATTCGACGGCACCGGCACCGGCGAGCGCTTGGGCAGGAAGGCGGCGACGCCCAGCGCGATGAGCGCCGCGGCCGAGCCCATGCCCAGCACGAGCCGGAACCCGTTCTGCGAAGGCAGTTCCACCGGTCCGAACCGGACGGTCAGCCGCGCGAGGACCAGTCCGGCCGTCGCGCTGGAGACCGACGTCCCGATCGAGCGCATCAGCGTGTTCAGGCTGTTCGCGGCCGCGGTCTCCGACACCGGAACGGCACCCATCACGAGCGAGGGCATCGCGCCGTAGGCGAGCCCGATGCCGGCGCCGATGACGCACGAAACCAGCACCAGGTGCCAGGTCGCGCTCATCAGCACGATGCCGAGCGCGTACCCGGCGGCGACGACCACCGCGCCGAGCATGAGCGTCGTCTTCGGGCCGCGCGTGGCCGTGATGCGCGCGGACACCGGCGCCAGCGCCATCATCACCAGCCCCGACGGCGCCATCACCAGGCCCACCACCAGCATCGACTTCCCGAGGCCGTACCCGGTGGCGGCCGGCAGCTGCAGCAGCTGGGGGAGCACCAGCGACATCGCGAACATCGCGAAGCCGAAGACGGCCGACGCGATGTTCGTCAGCAGGACCTGGCGCCGCGCGCTGGTCCGCAGGTCGACCAGCGGCCGCGGCGTGCGCAGCTCCCACCGGCCCCACAGCAGCAGGACGACCACCGCCGCGCCGAAGAGGCCGAGCGTGGCCGCGCTGCCCCAGCCCCAGTCGGCGCCCTTCGAGATGGCCAGCAGCAGGCACACCAGGGCGACCGAGAGCCCGGCCGCGCCGAGGACGTCGAACCGGCCGCCGGTGCGTACCGGCGACTCCGGCACAAGCGCGACGACCAGTGCGGTGACGACCAGGCCGAGGCCGGCCGCCGTCCAGAACAGCACGTGCCAGTCGGCGTTCTCGGCCAGCAGCGCCGCCGCGGGCAGGCCGAGCGCGCCGCCGACGCCGAGCGACGCGCTCATCAGGGCCGTGGCCGAGCCGAGCCGTTCCGCGGGCAGCTCGTCGCGCATGATGCTGATCCCGAGCGGGATGACGCCGGCGGCCAGCCCCTGCAGCGTCCGGCCGATGACCATGGGCACGAGGGTGTCCGACAGCGCGCCGATCGCCGAGCCCGCGACGAGCGCGCCGAGGCTGACGAGCAGCATCCGCCGCTTGCCGTACATGTCGCCGAGCCGGCCCATGGTCGGCGTCGCGACCGCGCCCGCGAGCAGGGTGGCGGTGATCGCCCAGGTGGCGTCGGCCGCGGAGGCGTGCAGCAGCCCGGGCAGGGCGGGGATCAGCGGGATGACCAGCGTCTGCATCAGCGAGACGGTGATGCCCGCGAGCGCGAGGACCCCGACGACGAGGTTCGCGCGCGGCGACGCCTCTCCGGCGGGCGTGGACGGGTCGGGCACGAGGAGTCCTCCGTGGGGATGTCCGAATTAAATCAGTCGCTTGACTTAGCGTAGCAGTCTTCGGTTGACTGATCACGAACTGACGGCCACCGCGGAGGAACGATGACGAGCACCGCCGAGATCCCCGAGTTCCCGATGACGCGCGCCGCCGGCTGCCCGTTCGACCCGCCGCCCGCGGCCCGCGCGCTGCAGGCGAAGGCGCCGCTCGCACGGGTCCGGCTGTGGGACGGCAGCACGCCGTGGCTGGTGACGCGCTACGCCGAGCAGCGGGCGCTGCTGGCCGATCCCCGCGTCAGCGCGGACATCACCCGGCCCGGCTACCCGAGCCCGGCCCCGCTGCCGAAGGGTGGCACCGGCATCAGCTTCATCCTGATGGACAACCCGGAACACGCGCGGCTGCGCAAGATGGTGACCGCGCCGTTCACGATCCGCCGCACGGCCGCGCTGCGCCCGGCGGTGCAGCGGATCGTCGACGAGCAGATCGACCGGCTGCTGGCCGGCCCGAAGCCGGTCGATCTCGTCGAGGCGTTCGCGCTGCCGGTGCCGTCACTGGTGATCTGCGAGCTGCTCGGCGTGCCGTACGCCGACCACGACTTCTTCCAGGAGAACAGCAAGGTCATCATCCGGCGCGACGCGAAGCCCGAGGAGCGGGCGGCCGGTCACCAGGCGCTCGTCGGCTACCTCGACCGGTTGCTGGGGGAAAAGCTGGCGGCCCCGGCCGACGACCTGCTGTCCGGGCTCGCCACCCGCGTTCACGCGGGCGAGCTGTCCCGGACCGAGGCGGCGCAGATGGGCGTGCTGCTGCTGATCGCCGGGCACGAGACGACGGCGAACATGATCGCGCTCGGCACGCTGGCCCTGCTGGAGCACCCGGACCAGCTGGCTCTGCTGCGGGAGTCCGCCGACCCGGCGCTGGTCGCGTCGGCGGTCGAGGAACTGTTGCGGTACTTGAACATCACGCACAACGGCCGCCGCCGCGTCGCGCTCGAAGACATCGAAGTCGCCGGCGAGACCATCCGCGCGGGCGAGGGCCTGATCATGGCGAACGACGTCGCCAACCGCGACCCGGCGGTCTTCCCGGATGGCGACCGGCTGGACGTCACCCGCGACTCGCGCCGGCACGTCGCGTTCGGGTTCGGCGTCCACCAGTGCCTCGGCCAGCCACTGGCCCGGCTTGAGCTGCAGGTCGTCTACAGCACGCTGTACCGCCGGATCCCGACGCTGGCGTTGGCCACCGGGGTCGAGCGGATCCCGTTCAAGCACGACGGGTCCGTGTACGGCGTCTACGAGCTGCCGGTCACCTGGTGAAGCGGGTCAGACGCTCCGCAGCACCGAAACGACCACGCCCAGGATCGCCGCCCGGTCGCCGTCGATGACGGCGTAGGCCGGGTTGCGGGGCTCGAGGTAGACGTGGCCGTCGCGGCGGCGGTACACCTTGACCGTCGCCTCCTCGTCGATCATCGCCGCGACGATCTGGCCGGAGTGGGCCTCGGTCTGCTGCTTGACCACGACGATGTCGCCGTCGCAGATGGCCGCGTCGATCATCGAGTCGCCGCGTACGCGCAGGCCGAAGACGGTGCCGCGGCCGGTGAGGTCGCGCGGCAGCTTGAGGACGTCGTCGACGTGCTCCACGGCGGAGATCGGCGTGCCGGCGGCGATGTCGCCGACGACGGGCACGGGCACGGAGTCGGCGTCCCCGGCGGGCGCGCTGCCGTGCAGGAACGCGCGGACGTCCATCGGGCGCGACACCGTGGCCCCGCGGCGCAGGAACCCCTTGTCCTCCAGGCTCGCCAGGTGCTTCGACACCGACGACGTCGACTGCAGGCCGACGGCCTCGCCGATCTCCCGGGTGCTGGGGGAGTAGCCGTGGCGGACCACCCAGTCGCGGATCACGACCAGGATCTTCTGCTGCCGCTCCGGCAGGGCCGAGGCGTCGAGGTGCTCGAACGTGTCGTCGTAGGTGGTCACCGGCGGAATCCTAGAGGCAGGCGCGGCGCGCGGTGCGGCCTGGTCGCCCCGGCGGGTCCCGCTGGCCGGAACATCGAGTGACAGTTGGCGTCTTACCAACATGAACCCAGACTTTGCCATCTGTTGACCTCGTGTCCGATTCGCCGTATGGTCTAGACCACAATTTTCCTTCGCTCGAACCCCCTTCCCGGCGCGGCGGGCACCCCCTGCCGCGAGTTCGTCGTACCCGGGAAGCGAGCCTGTCCCCGAAGGAGCTGGTATGAACCGCAAACTGGTCGCGGCCGCGGCGGGCGCACTCCTGGCGCCGGTCCTGGTGGTGCTGAACCCCGCCGGCATCGCGAGCGCGCACGGCTACGTCAACGCCCCGGCGAGCCGTCAAGCCCAGTGCGCACAGGGCACGGTGGCCTGCGGCAACATCAAGTACGAGCCCCAGAGCGTCGAAGGCCCGAAAGGGCTGAAGTCCTGCAACGGCGGCAATTCCCAGTTCGCCGAGCTGAACGACAACAGCAAGGGCTGGCAGGCCTCCCCGGTCGGCCGCACGGCGACGTTCACGTGGACCTTCACGGCCCGCCACAGCACGGCGAACTACGAGTACTGGATCGGCAACGACAAGGTCGCCGACATCAGCGGCAACAACCAGCAGCCGCCGCAAACCGTGTCGCACCAGGTGAACCTGGGCAACCACACGGGCCGCCAGACGGTACTGGCGGTGTGGAACATCGCGGACACGACGAACGCGTTCTACAGCTGCATCGACGTACAGGTGAGCTGAGACCACCGTCCACCCGGGAGCGCGCGGCTCCCGGGTGGACGGTTCCGCGCCAGCGTGGGCGCGTGGACCTTTCCGTGCCGGGAGCCGAGCTGAGTGCCCGCGCGCGGGACTTCGTGGCCAGGCACGGCGTGCGGCTCGACACGGGCTCGCTCGAGCCGGTCCGGGAACCTTGGCTGCGCGCGGGGTTCCCGGCCGAGCAGATCGGCCGGGCGATGGCGTTCCACGACCGCTGGGGCGGGATCTCCCTCCCGCCGGCGCCCTGCTACGACGGTGGCCCGCGGTTCTTCGGCGCCGATTTCCCCTACCGGCGACCGGGAACCGGCTGGCTCTTCGACGCGGGTGCCGCCCGCGCGGCAGTGCCTTACGGGTTCGTCATCGGCCCGGCCGGCGAGTTCGGCTTGGACGGTGACCACTGGGCCCCGCTGCACGCGAGCATCGAGGGCTGGGTGGAGTCGCTGGCACTGTCCGGCCACGCGTCGGAGCGGGCAACGCGCACGACCCGGCTGACGGGCGACGCGGCGGGCGAGTTCGACCTCACCGGGTACAGCGAAATCCCGGAGGTCGCGGGCCTGGCGGACACGCGGTGGCGCGGCGACGGCGAGCTCGTGGCGGTGTACCGGGGCGAGGCGGAGGCGTACGCCTTCCCGGCCGGCCGGACGACGCTCGTCCGCACCGGCCTCGCCGACATTCACCTGAACGGTCTCGGCTGAGGCGCCTGCCGTCGCTTGACCTTGACACTGTGACAAGGTCTTCACTGGCGGCAGGAGGTGATCCCCATCAACCACAATCAGGACCCACGCCTGCTCGCCGCGCTGGCGGCCGGCAACTCGTCCACCCGCCTGGAAGCGGCGCTCGCGGCCGGCACGCACGCCGACCCCGGCCTCGTCGGCACCCTCGTCGCCCGGTGCGCGGTCGAGCCCGACTTCTTCGTGCGCGACATGCTCACCTGGGCCTTGACCCGGCTGCCGGCCGAGGAGACCGTTCCCCGGCTCCTGGCCGAGCTCCGTTCGGAGCGTGCGCAGGCCAGGAGCCAGGCGCTGCACACGCTGTCCAAGATCGGCGACCGGACCGCGTGGCCCGCGATCACACCCGTGCTGCTCGACGACGCCGACGACGACGTCAAACGCAGCGCGTGGCGGGCCGCCGTCGTCCTCGTGCCCGACGACGGCCGGGAAGCCCTGGCACGACAGCTGGCCGCCCAGTTCGGGCGCGGCGACCGGGACACGCGGCTGAGCCTCAGCCGGGCCCTCGTCGCGCTCGGGGACGTGATCGAGCCGGTCCTGCGGACGGCGGTGGCCGCGGCCGACCCGGCCGTGCGCGCCCACGCCCGGGCGACCGAGCGGCTCCTGCACGACCCGGATGCCGGGTTCGACCTGGCCGTCGACGAGGCGAAGCGGGTCGTCGCGCTCGGTCCGGAGCGCGCCGGGGGAGCGGCGTGCTGATCGGCGAGGTGGCCCGCCGGTCCGGGGTGAGCACGCGGATGCTGCGGCACTACGACTCCCTCGGGCTGGTGCGGCCGACCGGCCGCACCGTGGGCGGCTACCGCGAGTACTCCGAAGCGGACATCCGCCGGATCTTCCACGTGGAAGGCCTGCGGTCCCTCGGGTTGTCGCTGCGGCAGATCGGGACCGCGCTGGCGGACCAGGACTTCCCGCCGTCCGTGCTGGTCGGAGACCTCATCCGGCGCACGGAGGACCGGCTGAAGCGCGAACAGGAGCTGCTCGAACGGCTCCGGGCGATCGACGCCTCGGCGCCCGACGGCTGGCCGGACGTCCTGCGCGTCGTCGAGCTGCTGCACGGGCTCGACTCGCCCCACGCCGCGCGCCGGCAGCAGGCCGTCCTCGCCCCGGCCGAGGACGGCCCGGTGCCCGCCGACGTGCTGGCCAAGGCCGTCCTCGCCGAGTCCGACCCGAACGTGGCCGGCGCGCTCCGGTGGGCGCTCGCGCGGGCCGGCGGCGACGGCGTGGCGAGCCTGGCCGCCGGCCTGCGTTCGCCCGACGCCGGCGTCCGGCGGCGCGCGGTCCTGGCGATCGCCGAGCTGCCCGGCGACGAAGCGACGTCGGCGCTCGTGGGCGCGCTCGGCGACCCGGACCCGGCGGTGCGCCGGCGGGCCGCGCTGGCCGCGGGCGGCCGGGGCGGGAGCGCGGCGGTGCCGATCCTCGCCGGCATGGTCGTCGAGGGCACGAACGACGTCGAGGCCGCCGAGGTCCTGAGCTCGCTGGCCACCGACCACGGCCGCGCGGACGAGGTCATGAGCGCGATCGCCGGCGAGCTGGCGGGCACCGCGGACTCGGCGGCGCGGATCCGCCTGACCCAGGCACTGGCCGAGCTGCCGCCGCCCCTCGCGCACGACGCCCTGCGGCAGCTGGCCCACGACGACGACCAGGCTGTCGCCCGCGTCGCCGCCGCCCTTGTGGCCCTCCGGTGACTCCTCAGCCGAGGCAGGCCCGGACGGCCTTGGCGAGGTTCGCCGCCCGCGGGTCGTCGGGCCGGTAGTTCCAGAGGTTCGTGACGTAGCCGAAGCCGACACCGGCGTCGGGGTCGCCGAAGGCGATCGAACCCCCGGAACCCGGGTGGCCGAAGGAGCCAGGCCCGGCCATCGGCAGCGGCGGGCAGGCCCGCCAGAAGCCGAGGGACACGTTGAAGGAGCGGTCGGCCGGGAGGTCCAGGCCCGCCGGCACGCCGTACATCGTCGTCTTGTCCGTCTGGACGGCGGTCATCGTCTCGACGGTCGCCGGGTCGAGCAGCCGCAGCCCGTCGACCTCGCTGACCGTGGCGGCGTACATCCGCGCCAGCGAGTGCGCGTCCGCGACCATGTTCGCGGCCGGGAACTCCGCCGCCCGCCAGGCCCGCGTGCGGAAGTAGCCCGTCGTGGGGTCCAGGGCGCCGCCCAGGACACCCGCGTGCATCTGGATCGCGTCCGGCGTCCACATCGACTCGACCCACCGCGTGACCGTGTCCGCGTCCAGCCCGGTCGTCGCGATCATCCCGGCGAGCAGCTCCTCGACGGTGAAGGGCGCGGCGTCCTCGAACCGCGCCACCCGCGGCTCGTGCTCCTCGGGCAGCCCGATCCACGCGCTCAGCCCGAGCGGGGCGGCGACCTCCTCGGCGAAGAACGTGCCCAGCGACTTGCCGGTGATCCGGCGCACGACCTCGCCGACCAGGAACCCGTAGGTGACGGCGTGGTAGACGTGCTGGGTGCCCGGCTCCCACAACGGCTTCTGCGCTTCGAGCGCGTGGATGACCGGGTCCCAGGCGCACGCCTGCTCGAACGTCAGCGGCCCGTCGACGACCGGGAGGCCGGCCTGGTGCGACAGCAGCCAGCGCACCGGGATCTCCTCCTTGCCCGCCGCGCCGAACTCCGGCCAGTACTCGACGACCGGGGCGTCCAGGTCCAGGCGGCCGCGCTGGGCCAGCAGGTGGGCGCAGATCGCCGTGGCGCCCTTCGTCGTGGAGGCGACCTGAGCGATGGTGTCTTCACCCCAAGGCCGGTTCGCCTCGCGGTCGGCGAGGCCGCCCCACAGGTTGACGACGGGCCGGCCGGCCACGTAGACGCTGCACGCCGCGCCGATCTCGCCGGGGTGGTCCGCGAAGTTCGCGCGGAACGCGTCGGCGACCTTCTCCCAGCCCTGCTCGACGTAGCCGCCCTCGGCGGGGGTGTCAGCCATGATGTGGTCCTTTCCGGGATTCGAAGATGTGCCCACGATCCCGGGCCGCTCTGACACGGGGCAGCCACCGCACTGACACGGCTGGTGTCACGCGTCGCAAGTCGTTTGACGTTCGAGGTTGGCTGCAGCCCGCAACCCGGGCCGCGGCGATGCAGTGAACGACTCGTTCACCTCGCCCGACGACATGAACGACTCGTTCATGTCGTCCGACCGGCCGTCACCAGGGTAAGCATCGCCGGGCGACTGTCAACGAACCTCAGACGCGCGACGCTAGGAGATCTTGCGGCGGTAGACGGCCGTCGCGAAGAGGTACGCGACGACGAGGATGCCGGCGCACCAAGCAAGGGCGATCCAGATGTCGCCGCCGATCGGCGCTTGCGTGAGCAGGCCGCGGATCGTGTTGACGATGGACGTCACCGGCTGGTGCTCGGCGAACCACCGCACCGGGCCGGGCATCGTGCCGGTCGGGACGAAGGCCGAACTGAGGAACGGCAGGAAGATCAGCGGGTAGGAGAACGCGCCGCCGCCTTCCGCGGTCTTGGCGGAGAGCCCGGCGACCACCGCGATCCACGTCAGCGCCAGGGTGAACAGGAGCAGGATGCCGGTGACGGCGAGCCAGGCCGGAAACCCCGCTGTGGAGCGGAATCCCATGAGGAGGGCGACGCCCACGACGATCACGAGCGAGATCAGGGTGGCGACCAGCGAGGTCAGCACGTGCGCCCACAGCACCGCCGAGCGGGCGATCGGCATGGAGTGGAAGCGTTCGAAGATCCCGCTCTTCAGGTCGGTGAAGAGCCGCAGCGCGGTGTAGGCGATGCCCGACGCGACCGTGATGAGCAGGATGCCGGGCAGCAGGTAGCCGACGTAGGAGTCCGTGCCGGTGTCGATCGCGCCGCCGAAGACGTAGACGAACATCAGCATCATGGCGATCGGCATGATCGCCGTCGTGATGATGGTGTCCAGGCTGCGGGTGACGTGCTTGAGGGACCGTCCCAACAGGACGGTCGTGTCGCCGAGGACGTGGGTGGCCATCGTTCTCACCTTTCCGTGCGGGAGCCGACGACGGCGAAGAAGACGTCCTCGAGGGTCGGCTGCTTCTCGACGTACTCGACCTTGGCGGGCGGGAGCAGCTGCTTGAGTTCGGCGAGGGTGCCGTCGACGATGATGCGGCCCTCGTGCAGGATCGCGATCCGGTCGGCGAGCTGCTCGGCCTCGTCCAGGTACTGCGTCGTCAGCAACACAGTCGTGCCGCGCGCGGCGAGGCCCTTGACCGCGTCCCACACCTCGATGCGGGCTTCGGGGTCGAGGCCGGTGGTGGGCTCGTCCAGGAAGATCACCGGCGGATCGCCGATGAGGCTCATGGCGATGTCCAGGCGGCGGCGCATGCCGCCGGAGTACGTCGACACCTTCCGCGCGGCCGCGTCGGTCAGCGAGAAGCGCGCCAGCAGCTCGTCGGCGATCTTGCCCGGCTGCTTCAGGTGTCGCAGGCGGGCGACGAGCACGAGGTTCTCCCGCCCGCTGAGGATTTCGTCGACGGCGGCGAATTGCCCGGTGAGGCTGATGACCGCCCGCACGTCGTCGGCTTGGGTGCCGACGTCGAAGCCGTTGACGCGGGCCGTTCCCGCGTCCGGCTTGAGCAGCGTGCACAGGATCCGCACGGCGGTGGTCTTGCCCGCGCCGTTCGAGCCGAGCAGGGCGAAGATGCTGCCGCGGGCGACGTCGAAGTCCACTCCGCGCAGGACGTGCAGGTCCCGGTACGACTTTTCGAGGCCGCGAACGTGAATCGCTGTCATCGGGTCTCCCCTCGTCGGACTACTAAGTAGTGCTGAGTACTGGTATACAGTAGTACTGAGTAGTGGAGCCAGGGCGACCCGGAGGATCGATGGAGGACCTGACCGAGATGCTGAAGGGCACGCTCGAGGGCTGCGTGCTGGAGATCATCGGCGGCGAGGAGACCTACGGGTACGCGATCACGCACCGGCTGAACGACCTCGGCTTCGCCGACGTCGTCGAGGGCACGGTCTACACGATCCTGCTGCGCCTGGAGAAGAACGGGCTCGTCCAGGTGACGAAGCGGCCGTCCGGGCTGGGGCCGCCGCGCAAGTTCTACGCGCTCAACGACGCGGGCCGTAACGAGCTCGGGCGGTTTTGGGCGAAGTGGGACTACCTGTCGTCGCGCATCGAGAAGCTCAAGGAGGGCGGGAGATGAACCCCTGGGAGACCCTGACCGGCAGCGATCTGACCCGGGAGTGGAAGGCGTTCGAGGCCCGGGCGGAGGCGTTGCCGCCCGACTTCCGGGAGGCGTGGGGCCAGGTCACCAGCCACCTGTTCGCCTACGGGAGCTTCACGGGCCGCAACCTGATGCCGATCCTCGACGGAGCCTTGGGCCTGCTCGAAGAGACGGCGGCGGACGGGCAGCGCGTCGAAGCGGTACTGGGCGACGACATCGCGGGCTTTTGCGCGGCGCTGGCCGGCGGGGAAGGGGCTCGAAGTCATCGCGACCGGTGGCGAGAGCAGCTGAACCGGACGGTCGCGAGGAAACTGTCCCGGCTGGGAGGCTGACGTGGGCATCCAGGAGATCATCGAGGGCAAGAAGCAGTGGCGGGCGCACACGGCTCGCGTCAAGGCGCTCCCACCGGACTACCGGATCGTGTACCAGGAAATGCAGAAGTACTTGTTCAAGGTAAGCCCGCTCGACTTGTCCGACGGCCGGTTGCTCATGGGGATCGTCGAATTCTTCGCGGAGGGAGCCGCTACGGGTAAGGGGGTGTTGGAGCTGATCGGCCCCGACGTCGCCGCCTTCTGCGACGACCTGATCAACGACGCTACGCGCCACCGCTGAGGTTCGCGGCCCGGACGATCGAACTCACAAGAATGGGCTCGCTTCGCCGCCGAGTTGAGTTATCGTCACCCTTTGTGGGGGAGGCGTGCTGGGGCGTCGGTTCGTGAAGCGCCCTGATTTGGTGCTCTGCTGGTTCATCGTGGCGGGCGTAGTTCTGTCGCCGGTGTACAACACGGCTCTGGTGCGTTCGCAGCTCATCGGCGACGCGCCGGTGGGGCCGTCCGGCAGCGTGGCCGTGCTGTGCGCCGGGCTGGCCCTCGCGTGGCGCGCGACGCTGCGACGCGGCCACCTGCGTGCCGACCCGGCCACACTGACCTGGGCGGACTTCGACGGCCGCCGGCCACGGGTGCTGACGCGGCGCCTGCTGGGCGCCTGGGCCGTGCGGTTCGCCGCGGTGGGGTACCTCTTCGTGGTCGCCGGGGTGCTCATCGGGTTTCCGCCGGGTCAGGCGGTTTTCCTGTACGCCGCCGTCGCGGCCCTGGCGCTGGTGATGGCTCGGCGGCCCGCGATCCGCGGTGAGGCCGCGCTCCCGCTCGTGCCGGCGGTGCTGGGGACGTTCCCGATCGGTCCACTGTGGATTTTGGCGGTGGTGGCTCTTGCTGCCGCGGTGGTGGCCGCGTTCGCACCGTCTGCCGCTGTGACGGTGTCACGGCCGGAGCTGGTCCGGGCTTTTGGCGAGCGGATGGCTGAGCGCACCGCCACGGCGTTCCTCGACGTCTGGGCCCTGCTGCCCGCCGGCCGGCCCGTCCCGTGGGTCCGCCTGTCGGGCCGTTTCCCCGCGGTGCGTTATGTCGTGGCGGGGACCCTCGCGCGCCGCCATGCGCTGGGGTTGCCGGTGTTCCTGGCCCTCGCCGTGACCGCCGCGCACGCGACGTTCCCCGCGCTGTCGTCCGTCTGGCTGCTCGGACTCGGCGGCTACCTGGCCCTGCTGCCCTTCGCGGCGCCGATCGCGCAGCTCCACCGCGTGCCGGCGCTGCGCCGCTGGCTGACGACGTCCGAACCCCGGCTGCGGCTGACGACGGCGTTGGTGCTGGTGGTCATCGCGGTCTTCTGGACTTCGGCGGTGGTTCTGCTGGGCGTGCCGGTGTCGCTCGGGTCGCTGGTCGCGGTGCCGGTGGCCGCGTACGCGGTGGTCCGTTCCGTGACCCGCGGCCCAGTCGACTTCGGCGCGATGAACCTCGTGCTGTACGAGGGCGTCCTCGTCCCGACCGGCCTCGTGCGGCAGTTGGCGCGCGGCCCGGACCTGCTCGTGATCGGGCTGCTGATCTGCGGGTTCCTGCCCTAGCGGCCGGCTGCCGCTCGCTACGAGATCACGCCGGAGCCGGCGGCGCGGATCACGACGCCGGTCCTCAGCGCCGATCCCGACCAAGAAGGGTATTTCGCCGGCCAGCCCCAGCGCTTGTACGACCTGATCCCCGGCGAGAAGGTGCACCTCCGCTTCACCGAAGCCGAGGGCCCCGGGCACTGCGAGCCGATGGCCCGGTCGCTCGCCGCCCAGCGGTTCTTCGACTTCCTGGACGACCACGTCGGTCTCACCGGCTCCTGAGCGACCGGAGGAATGGACCGATTTCTCGGTGGCGGTCCACCGGGGTCTGAAGGGCACGGGCTACCGGGAGATGTCACCGGCCACCGAGCTTTCCGGTGCCCGGCAGGCCTTGCGTGGCGCGAGGGTGTTCGGCGCCGTCGTCCGGGAAGCGGTGGCCAACGTGCTCCGTAGCGGCCGACGCGGTCTGGAACCCGGGTCGGGGCCCATCGCCATTTCATCGCCATCTGACGGCTGAAGCCCTGCCCCTCCGGGGAGGGACAGGGCTTCTTGCCTGCGGTTTCAGGTGGTGCGCGATACTGGGATTGAACCAGTGACCTCTTCCGTGTCAGGGAAGCGCTCTCCCGCTGAGCTAATCGCGCGAGGTGGAGACGGGATTCGAACCCGTGTACACGGCTTTGCAGGCCGTTGCCTCGCCTCTCGGCCACTCCACCGTGACAGGCCCGAGAGCCCTTCCGAGCGGATGACGGGATTCGAACCCGCGACCCTCACCTTGGCAAGGTGATGCGCTACCAGCTGCGCTACATCCGCACTTCCCGGCTGCGGTTCGGGAGCTCCGGGGCCGTGGCCCTGTCGCTCACCCCGTCGCCGTGGTGTGGGAAAACCATATCGGACCCCGGAAACGGCTCCGACACCGGGGTGTCACTGAGCCGTTGCAAGCCCGTCATCAGGCCAGATCGTGCGGGATCAGGTGCGTGAGCGCGTCGTCGACGTCGACCCACAGGTGCTCGTTGCCCGGCAGCACCACGTCGTACGTCCGGTCGAGGAAGTCGGCCAGCTCCTGGGCGGACGCCTCGAACATGGCGTGCCCGGACGGCGAGTTCAGCTCGATCAGCACGGACTCGGGGTCTTCGACCGAAGGGCGGATGCGGACGTCCCCGTCACCCGCGTCGGCCAGCAGGCCGTCCGCGAGGAGGTCGCGCGCGTACACCCACTCGACCCAGCCGGCGCGGCCGGTGCGGAAGGCGGCGACGACCGCGTACGGGTCGCGTGTGTCGTAGCGCAGCTCCACCTTCACCGGAACCGCGGGCGTCCGCGGCGCCAGCAGGTCGAAGACCGCCGTCGAGCGGAGCGTCACGTGATCGTTGCGCATCGTCCTCCCCTTCGTCTCCCTTCCCGGCCCGGCCCGGCCGAGGGCGTCACCACTGGGACGCATCGGGAGGCCGATTCCGTCGCAGGTGCGCAGCACATCACCCGTACGGGCCCATCAGCCCCCGTTCGCGCCCGTGTTCACCCCACGGCGCGCGATCGACCGGCGCGCCCCGTGTGAGCCCACTCCTCCATACTGCGCGGTTTAGTCGCCGGGCGATAGCACCGTCGCACGGATGTCGAACGTCGTGTCGGGCGGCCCCCACCGGCCACAACCCCGGCTAGCTCGGGGTTGTTCGTTCCGTACTCGCCGGTAAGCGGAGTGTGGTCGTCCAGGACCACCCGTTTGCAGGCGCCCGTAAGTCGTACGCTAGTGTTTCCTTCAACACCGCGAGCGGGCGATTAGCTCAGCGGGAGAGCGCTTCGTTCACACCGAAGAGGTCACTGGTTCGATCCCAGTATCGCCCACGAGTTCGCAGAGAGAGCCCCTATTCGCAGATATCGCGAACAGGGGCTCTCTGCTTTGTGGGGGCCGAGCCCCACGCCCCCGGCGGGGGCACGCCCCCGGACCCCGCCGTGGTTGCGTCTGTGAGGTTCGCCACGGCCGTGGTGTCTGCCACCCTCAAGCGGAGTGAACGATCCGTTCGGATCCTCCGTATCTGTTCACGAGAGGGGTTTCGAGGCGGCCGCGCGGGCTCTGTGGAACTACCTCCAAGAACTGTCGCCGCGGCGGTCTTCTGTCGAACGAATCGCGCGTGTGACGGTTCGGCGGCAATCGTCACGCGGTGGCCGAGTGGTCCACTGTGGACGGGTGGGCGAGCGCAGTGTCCACAGTAGAGCCGCGGGGCTCGTTCGGCCGTTTGGAAGAGCGTGGGTCCACCCGGGTGCGGGCATCGTCTCCTTGACTACGTTCCGTAGTTTTTGCGGGGATACGCTCTATTACGCATCGTCATCATCTTGTTATCATGCGGCCATTTTCTGGCGGGAAAGACGCGCTGCATGTGGCTGGAAATCCTTGTAACGATGCTGAGAGGGTCGCCGATACCTTGCCGTGTGAAGCCCTCCGTGGGCACAGCGCGAGATCCAGTAGTGGTGACTGTACGAAATCACTTCCGGTGACGCAGCGTGCGTGCGGACCCAACCCGATCCCTGGTCCCGGGAGGTCAGATGGAAGAGTCGGTGCGGCCGTCGTACACGGTGAGCCAGCCACCGCCGCACATCGACCTCCAGGCCATTCCCCGCCCCGCCCAGCGGGACGACCGGCCGGCCGAACCGGCCGCCACGCCGTCCCCCAAAGCACTCCCGGCGGCCTGGGAGGCGAGATACAGAGCCTGGGTCATCGGCAGCGACGTCTTCATCACGCTGCTGGTGATCGCGATCAGCGCGTTCGTCATCGATCGCCTTGCCCCGCACGACATGCACGCCTTCGGAACCATCCTCGCCGTCTTCGTCTCCCTGCCCGCCAGCCGGGCCTGGAGCTCCCGCGTGCTCGGCGAAGGCGCCGAGGAATACCGCACGCTGGGCCGCGGCTTCATCACCGCGGCCGTCCTGGTCGCCCTCGGCGGCCTGCTGTTCGGCGCGCTCGAGGTCCAGGTCTGGGTCTTCGTCGTCGTCCCGGCGATCGCGCTTGTCGCCTTCCCACAGCGGTACCTGCTGCGCCAGGTGCTGCACCGCAAGCGCGCCAAGGGACTCTGCCTGCTGCCGGTGATGGCCGCGGGCAGCCCGGAAACCGTCGCCGACCTCATCGCGCGCACCAAGTCCGAGGTCCACGTCGGCTGGCGCGTCGAGGCGGCGTGCACGTTCACGGGCCACGGCGCCGACCGCGACAGCGGCGAAATCGACGGCGTCCCGGTCGTCGGCCGGCTCGAGGAACTGTCCCGCTACGTGCGGCGCGGTGGCTACCGCGTCGTCGCGATCACCGCGGACCAGTACTGGACGCCGAAACGCCTGCAGCGCCTGGCCTGGGACATGGAGGGCACCGGCGCGGAGATGGTCGTGGCCCCCGTGCTGATGGAGGTCGCGGGGCCCCGCCTCAACGTCACCGGCGTGCTCGGGATGCCCCTGCTGCGCGTCACGGCCCCGATGTTCACCGGCGGCCGCCGCGTGGTGAAGGAGATCGTGGACCGCGCCGGATCGGCGTTCCTGCTGACGCTGCTTTCCCCGCTGCTGCTCGTGATCGCGCTGGCGATCAAGCTCGACGACCGCGGCCCGGTGATCTACCGCCAGCGCCGCGTCGGCCGCGACGGCGCGACGTTCACCATGCTCAAGTTCCGCACGATGGTCACGAACGCCGACGAAATCCGGAAAACCCTCGAGGCGGACAACGAGGGCGCGGGCCCGCTGTTCAAGATGAAGCGCGACCCGCGGATCACCCGTGTGGGTGGTTTCCTGCGTCGGTATTCGCTCGACGAGGTGCCCCAGCTGTTCAACGTGGTGTCCGGGAGGATGTCGCTCGTCGGCCCGCGGCCCCCGCTCCCGGAGGAAACGGCGCAGTACGCCCCCGACGCCCGCCGCCGGCTGCTGGTCAAGCCGGGCCTGACCGGGCTCTGGCAGGTGAGCGGCCGCAGCGACCTGACGTGGGCCGAAAGCATCCGGCTCGACCTGCGGTACGTGGAGGACTGGTCGCTGGCGCTCGACCTGGTGATCCTGTGGAAGACGTTCCGCGCGGTGATGGGCGGGCAGGGCGCCTACTGACCCGTCACGGCCGCGCATCGCGCACCACGGCCGCCGATCCCCGCCGAGGGGGTCGGCGGCCGTGTTCGTGTTCCCGGCCGCCCGGGAGCGCGTCCGAACGGGTGCGAAGCGCGACCGGCTGTCCCGAGGGTTCGCCACCGCGGTCCCCGCCCGGCCGCCTGGGCGCCGCTGTTCGCCGCGTGGCCCCTGGGCCCGCCGCGCCGCCGGCGGTACGCCGTTCGCTGCGGTTGTCCGCCCCCATCGGCTGGCGCTGCTCGCAGGCTGTGATCGCCACGTCACCGTTGTGATCCACTTCACCGGTCCGGCTTGGTTGAACCCGAAATAGTTCAACGCTCAACCTGGTTGCACGGGGTACCGACCCAACGGAAGGAAGCACAGCCCCATGACCGCCTTTGCCGAGCAGACCGAAGCCCTCCAGGTCCCCGCGGACGTCCAGAACCTGCTGTTCCGCGAGGCCCGCACGGCCAACAGTTTCAGCTCCGAGCCGGTGACCGAGGAGCAGGTCCGCGCGATCTACGACCTCGTCAAGTGGGCCCCGACGTCGATGAACACCCAGCCCCTGCGGGCGCTGGTGCTCCGGACCGCCGAGGCGAAGGCCCGCCTGCTCCCGCACATGGCTCCGGGCAACCGGGACAAGACCGAAACCGCGCCGCTGACCGTCGTGCTCGCCGCGGACGTCGACTTCCACGAGAACATCCCGCAGGTGTTCCCGCACGCCCCGCAGGTGAAGGACAACTTCTCCGACGAACAGGGCCGCGTCGAGTTCGCCAAGCTGAACTCGCTGCTGCAGGTCGGCTACTTCATCATCGGCGTCCGCGCCGCCGGGCTGGCCGCCGGCCCGATGACCGGCTTCGACGCCCAGGGCGTCGACGACGAGTTCTTCGCGGACAAGAAGTGGCGCTCGCTCGTCGTCGTCAACGTCGGCAAGCCGGGCGAGAACCCCTGGTTCGACCGCCTGCCGCGGCTCGACTTCGACCAGGTCGTCGAGACCCTCTGACCGCGATCGGACGGGCCGTCTCCGGAGCCGGAGGCGGCCCGTCCGGCGTTCGCGCCACGCGCGTGAGGCGCGAAGACGCCGCCGACTAGCATCGACGGCGTCGTCTTTGTCACTCCAGCTTGAGGAGCCGATCGTGTCCCAGTCGCCCCCCGTTTCCCCCGTGGCCGCCTCCCGTGTGGTGGTACCGGCGGGCACTACGGCGGGCGCGGCGGTCCGCGAAGCCGGCCTGCCGACCAAGGGCGCGGACACGATCGTCGTCGTGCGCGACGCCGACGGGAAGCTGCGCGACCTCGCCTGGGCTCCCGAGGCCGACGCCGAGGTCGAGCCGGTCGCCGCGAACACCGAGGACGGCCGCAGCGTCATTCGGCATTCGGCGGCGCACGTGCTCGCCCAGGCCGTGCAGCAGCAGTTCCCGGACGCCAAGCTCGGCATCGGCCCGCCGGTGAAGGACGGTTTCTACTACGACTTCGCCGTCGACAAGCCGTTCACCCCGGAAGACCTGCAGGCGCTCGAAAAGCGCATGAAGCAGATCGTGAAGGGCGCCCAGCAGTTCTCGCGGCGCGTTTTCGACTCCGTGGACGAGGCGAAGAAGGAACTGGCGGACGAGCCGTTCAAGCTCGAGCTCGTCGACCTCAAGTCCGAAGTGGACACCGCCGAGGTGATGGAGGTGGGCGAGGGCGAGCTCACCATCTACGACAACCTCGACCCGCGCACCAAGGAACGGGTCTGGAGCGACCTCTGCCGCGGCCCGCACGTGCCGACCACGAAGTTCATCCCGGCGTTCAAGCTGACCCGCGTCGCCGCCGCGTACTGGCGGGGGAGCGAGAAGAACCCGCAGCTGCAGCGCATCTACGGCACGGCGTGGGAATCCGCCGAGGCGCAGGACGCCCACCTCGAGCGCATCGCCGAGGCCGAGCGCCGCGACCACCGCAAGCTCGGCGCCGAGCTCGACCTGTTCTCCTTCCCCGAGGAGATCGGCTCCGGCCTGCCGGTGTTCCACCCCAAGGGCGGCATCATCCGCCGCGAGCTGGAGAACTACTCGCGCCGCCGCCACGAAGAGGCCGGCTACGAGTTCGTGAACACGCCGCACATCAGCAAGGGCGAGCTGTTCCACACGTCCGGCCACCTGCCGTACTACGCGGACACCATGTTCCCGCCGGTGCAGTTCGACGAGGAGAACTACTACCTCAAGGCCATGAACTGCCCGATGCACAACCTGATCTTCCGCTCGCGCGGGCGGTCCTACCGCGAGCTGCCGCTGCGGCTGTTCGAGTTCGGCACCGTCTACCGCTACGAGAAGTCGGGTGTGGTGCACGGCCTCACCCGCGTGCGCGGGCTGACGATGGACGACTCGCACATCTACTGCACCAAGGAGCAGATGCCGGGCGAGCTGCGGTCGCTGCTCAAGTTCGTCCTCGACCTGCTGGCGGACTACGGCCTCTCCGACTTCTACCTCGAGCTGTCCACCCGCGGCGACTCCGACAAGTTCATCGGCGAGGACTGGGAGTGGGAGGAGGCCACCGAAACGCTGCGGCAGGCCGCCGTCGACTCCGGGCTCGAGCTGGTCCCGGACCCGGGCGGCGCGGCCTTCTACGGCCCGAAGATCTCGGTGCAGGCCAAGGACGCGATCGGCCGCACCTGGCAGATGTCGACCATCCAGCTGGACTTCAACCAGAACAAGCGGTTCGAGCTCGAGTACACCGCGCCGGACGGCTCGCGCCAGCGCCCGGTGATGATCCACCGCGCGCTGTTCGGCTCGATCGAACGGTTCTTCGGCGTGCTGACCGAGCACTACGCGGGTGCGTTCCCGGCGTGGCTCTCGCCGGTGCAGGTGGTCGGCATCCCGATCACCGCCGACCAGGTCGAGTACCTGCAGGACGTCGAGAAGGCGTTGCGCGCCAAGGGGATCCGCGCCGAGGTCGACGCGAGCGACGACCGGATGCAGAAGAAGATCCGGACGCACACCACGCAGAAGGTGCCGTTCATGCTGCTGGCCGGCGCGAAGGACGTCGAGGCGGGCGCGGTGTCGTTCCGCTTCCGCGACGGCGGCCAGATCAACGGCGTGCCGGTGGCGAAGGCGGTCGAGGCGATCGCGGAGTGGGTCGAGCGCCGCGAAAACGCGTCGCCGTCGGCCGACGCGCTGGAGACGGTCGTTCGGTGAGCGGTGTTATCCGGGGCCAAGCCCCAGACCCCGGGGGGGGGGGGCNGGCGGCCAGATCAACGGCGTGCCGGTGGCGAAGGCGGTCGAGGCGATCGCGGAGTGGGTCGAGCGCCGCGAAAACGCGTCGCCGTCGGCCGACGCGCTGGAGACGGTCGTTCGGTGAGCGGTGTTATCCGGGGCCAAGCCCCAGACCCCGGCCGGGGGGCAAGCCCCCCTGGACCCCCCGAAAGCGGTGGGGGTCCCGAGCTCGTCGAGCAGCAGGGAGTCGGGGTCCAGGACGCGTTCCAGCGCCTCTGGACCCCGCACCGGATGGCCTACATCAAGGGCCAGGACAAGCCGGAGAACGACGAGGACACCGGCTGCCCGTTCTGCCGCATCCCGTCGCTGGACGACAAGACGGGCCTGATCGTCGCGCGCGGCGAAACGGTGTACGCGGTGCTGAACCTGTACCCGTACAACCCGGGGCACCTGATGGTGGTCCCGTACCGGCACGTCGCGGACTACACCGAGCTGACGGTCGAGGAGACGCGCGAGGTCGCGGAGTTCACCCAGCACGCGATGAAGGTGATCCGCGCGGTGTCGGGCGCGCACGGGTTCAACATCGGCCTGAACCAGGGCGTGATCGCGGGCGCGGGCATCGCGGCGCACCTGCACCAGCACCTGGTGCCGCGGTGGGGCGGCGACGCGAACTTCATGCCGATCATCGGGCAGACGAAGGTGCTGCCGCAATTGCTGGGCGAAACGCGGGACCTGCTGGCCGACGCCTGGTGAGCACCAATTCGGCGCACCCGGAAAACCCTTATTGAGTGTTCAACCGAGGGTATGATGGGGGTATGTCCGAAACCCGATGGCTCAGCGACGACGAGCAGCGCGTCTGGCGTGAGTTCAACGCGGCCACCCGCATGCTCAGCGCGCACCTCGAAGGCCAGCTGCAGCACGACTCGGGCATGCCGCACACCTACTACGAAGTCCTCGTCGCGCTCTCCGAGGCCGAAGGCCGCCGGCTGCGGATGAGCGAGCTCGCCGACGCCCGCCAGGCGTCCCGAAGCCGGCTCTCGCACGCCGTCGCGCGGCTGGAAGCCAACGGCTGGGTGCGTCGTGAAGCCTGTCCGACCGACAAGCGCGGGGCCTGGGCTGTCCTCACCAACGAAGGCTTCGCCGCGCTCGAAGCGGCCGCGCCCGGGCACGTCGAGGCCGTCCGCGAGAGCCTCTTCGACCCCTTGACGCCCGAGCAGGTCACCGCGCTCGGGGAAATCAGCGCCGCGATCCGGCAGCGCCTGTCGCCGAAGTGCGCCGCCGCGCAGGCCGCCGAAGAGGCGCGCGAGCACGAGGGCCAGCTCACGAAATCGGGCTGAGCCGGGGCGGCGCGTCGGGTTCACCGGAGCGGGTGGATAGGCTGCATTCGCCCACCCGACCCTCGTAGCCAGGTGCCTCAGACGAACCGATGCTCAATATCTTCGCGCGTGCCTCCGTTTCCCGCGTCACCGACCCGATCGGCCAGGCGCTGGTCCGCGCCGGGCTGACCCCGAACGCGATGACCGTGCTCGGCACCGCCGGCGCCGTCGCCTGCGCCCTGGCCTTCTTCCCGAACGGCTACCTGCTCTGGGGCACCTTCACGGTGTGGGGCTTCGCCATGCTCGACCTCCTCGACGGCGCGATGGCCCGCGCCCGCGGCTACGGCACCCCGTTCGGCGCGGTGCTCGACGCGACGTGCGACCGGCTGGTCGACGGTGCGCTGTTCGCGGCGATCGCCTGGTGGTGCTTCGTCGTCGACGACAACCACCCGGCCGCCGCCGCGGCGCTGCTGTGCCTGGTGCTCGCCCAGGTCATCTCCTACGTCAAGGCCCGCGCCGACGCCTCCGGCCTGCCGGTGGACGGCGGGCTCGTCGAACGCGCCGAGCGGCTGATCATCGCCCTCGTCGGCACCGGCCTGCACGGCTTCGGCGTCCCGTACACCGTGGACGTGACGCTCTGGCTGCTCGCCGTGCTGTCCGTCATCACCCTGCTGCAGCGCTTCGCCGCCGTGGCCAAGGCGGCCCGTGAGGCCGCCGCGGGGGAGCAGCCCGCATGAGTGCGCTGTCCGAGCGGTTGAGCGCCTTCGGCTACGCGGCCGGGTGGCGGCTCGCCGGCTGGCTGCCGCCCGGGTTCGGCGGCACGGTGTTCTCGCTCGGCGCCGACCTCGCCGTCCGGCGGGACGGCGGCGGCGTGCGGCAGCTGCGGGCCAACCTCGCCCGCGTCGTGCCGCAGGCCGACCCGGTCGAGATGGACGAGCTGACCCGCCGCGCGATGCGCTCGTACGCCCGCTACTGGCACGAGACGTTCCGGCTGCCGTCGATGGACCACAAGGAGGTCAGCGCCAAGGTCGCGGGGTCGATCACCGGCGTGGAGAACCTCGACGCCGCGCTCGCCGAGGGCAACGGCGCGGTGATGGCGCTGCCGCACAGCGGGAACTGGGACATCGCCGGCGTGTGGCTGGCCGACTACCTCGGCGGGTTCACGACGGTCGCCGAGCGGTTGAAGCCCGAGTCGCTCTACCGCCGGTTCGTCGAGTACCGCGAGTCGCTCGGCTTCGAGATCGTGCCGCTGACCGGCGACAGCTCGGCGATGCGCGTGCTGCTGAAGCGGCTGCGCGAGAACAAGGCCGTCTGCCTGGTCGGCGACCGCGACCTGACCAACAGCGGGATCCCGGTGAAGTTCTTCGGCGAACCGGCCCGCTTCCCCGGCGGCCCGGCCCGGCTGGCCGCCACGACCGGCGCCGCGCTGATCCCGGCCGGCTGCTGGTTCACCGAGGACGGCTGGCAGATCCGGCTGCACCCGCGCATCCGCGTCACCGCGCGCGCCGAGGTCGCGGCCGCCACCCAGGCGCTGGCCGACATCTTCGCCGGCGACATCGCCGCGCACCCGGCCGACTGGCACATGCTGCAGAAGTTCTGGCCCGCCGACCTCGAGGCCGGCGAGCGGGTCAGCCTCGAAGAAGCGAGCTGAGGCGTGGCCGCGCGCCCGATGCGGATCGGGATCGTCTGCCCCTACTCGTTCGACGTGCCCGGCGGGGTCCAGGGGCACGTGATCGACCTGACGAAGGCGCTGCTCGCCCGCGGCCACCGGGTGTCCGTGCTGGCGCCCGCCGACGAAGACGCCGAGCTCCCGGAGTTCGTGCACCCGGCCGGGAAGGCGCTCGGCATCCCGTACAACGGCTCGGTCGCGCGGCTGCAGTTCGGCCCGGTGTCCTACGCGCGCGTGCGGCGCTGGATCCGCGACGGCGACTTCGACGTCCTGCACCTGCACGAGCCCGCCGCGCCGAGCCTTTCGCTGCTGGCGCTGCTCATCGCCGACGGCCCGATCGTGGCGACGTTCCACACCGCGACCACGCGCTCGCGCACGCTGTCGGCGTTCCAGCCGGTGCTGCGGCCCCTGCTGGAGAAGATCACGGCGCGGATAGCGGTGTCGGCGCTGGCCCGCCGGGTCCAGGTGGAGCACGCGGGCGGTGACGCCGTGGAGATCCCCAACGGCGTCGACGTCGAGTTCTTCTCCTCGGCGACGCCGCTGCCGGGCTATCCCCGGGCCGGCGGCACGGTCGGGTTCGTCGGCCGGTTCGGGGAACCGCGCAAGGGCATGGGCGTGCTGCTGGAGGCGCTGCGGCGGATCCTGCCGGAGTTCGAGGACCTGCGGCTCGTGGTGGTCGGCCGCGGCGACGAAGACCAGCTGCGCCGCGACGCCGGCCCCGAGCTGGCGCCGCACCTGGAACTGCTCGGGCAGGCCGACGACGTCGTGAAGGCCCAGGCGCTGCGCAGCGTCGACGTCTACTGCGCACCCAACACCGGCGGCGAGAGCTTCGGGATGATCCTCACCGAGGCGATGGCGGCCGGGACCCCGGTGCTGGCCAGCGGCCTCGACTCCTTCCGCCGCGTCCTCGACGACGGCCACGCCGGGATGCTCGTCGAAACCGGTGACCCCGCGGCCCTCGCGGACGGGCTGCGCGAGCTGCTCGGCGACCCGGCGCGCCGGGCGTCGCTGGCCGCGGCGGCGGGGGAGCGGGTGACGATGTTCGACTGGTCGGTGGTGGCGACGCAGGTGCTGCGGGTCTACGAGACGGCCGTGGCCGCCGACCCGCGTCGCGTCGCGGCGCCGGAGCGGGAGCCGGCCCGGTGAGCGTGCTCGGCTGGCTGCTTCCCGTGCTGGCGCTGGTCGTCGTGCTGGGCGGGCTCTTCCTGGTGGCGACGGCGAACCGGCTCGACCGGCTGCACGTCCGGATGGACGCGGGCTGGGCCGCGCTCGACGCGGCGCTGGCCCGCCGGGCGGTGGTCGCCCGCGCGGTCGCGGTGGTGCTGGGCGACACCGAGCTGCGGACGTCGGCCGAACGCGCGGAAGCCGCGCCGCGCGCGGACCGCGAGGCCGAAGAGGGCGACCTGACGCTGCAGCTGAGCCGCGTCGACCGGACCGGCCTGCCCGCCGAGCTGGCCGAGGAGCTGACCGACGCCGAGCACCGGGTGGTGATCGCCCGCCGCGTCCACAACGACGCCGTCCGCGACACGCTGCGCCTGCGGCGACGGCGGAAGGTGCGGTACTTCCGGCTGGCGGGGACGGCGCCGCTGCCGGAGTACTTCGAGTTCGCGGAACCGGAGGTCTGACATGTGGTGGGTGGTCGTCGAAGAGCAGCGCGGCGGCGGGGACGCGCGCGCCTGGAACGTCACGAAGACGAAGCCGGCGGGCGGCGACCGCGCCCACGCCGACGAGGTGGCGCGGCGGCTCGCGTTCGAGCACGAACCCGTCCACCCGTCGGGGGTCAAGGAGCGCAAGGTCCTGCGCGTCGGTGACGGTTACCTGGTGATCGCGACCGGGCGCACCCAGACGTTCCACTTCCGCGTGACGCTCGGCGAGACCGTGACGGCACCGGAATGAGCTGGTGGGTGGTCGTCGAGGAGCAGCGCGGCTCCGAGCGGAACTGGTCGCTGTCCGAGCAGTTTTCGTTCGCCGACCGGGAGACCGCCGAGACCGAGGCGCTGCGGCTGGCCCGCGAGTACGAGCCGGCCTACCCGTGGTCGCCGAAGTCGCGGAAGGTCCTGCGCGGTCCCGGCGGGTACCTGGTGATCGTCGAGGGCCGGACCTCGACGTTCCACTTCCGGCTGAGCGTGCTCGAAGAGATCTGAAACCCGCGACGGCCCGCCCGCGTCGGAGCGGCATGAGTACGTGGTGGGTGGTCATCGAAGAGCAGGGCGGCCTGGGTGACGGCCGGGGCTGGGGCGTCGCCGACGCGGCGGCGTACGCGGACCGCGACACCGCGTTCGGGGAGGCGTACCTGCTCGCCAAGCAGCACCGGCCGCCGCGGCCGTCGTCGCCGCAGAGCCGGGTCGTGCTGCGCGTCAGCGACGGGTACCTGGTGCTGGTGAAGGGCAAGACGGACCTGTGGCAGTTCCGCGTGACGGTGGGCGAACAGGGCGGCGGCTGACAGACTGGGCGGCATGAGCGAGACCTGCGACGTCGCCCACGGCACGGCCGAGGCGGACCCCGGTGTGCGGACCCTGGTGGCGGTGTTCGCGTCGCCGGTTTCGCGGTACCTGCTGAAGTTCGCCCGCGACCTCGGCTACCACGTGGCGCTGTTCGAGCCGGACGCCGCGCGCGCCACCGACGTCCCCGACGGCATCGAGGCGGCCACGACGCTGCCGCCGCTGGACGCGTCGGCGGACGTCGTCGTCACCGACCACCACCGCCCCGAGCTCGGCGAGGTGCTGAAGGCGGCGCTCGGCGGCAACCCGCGCTGGATCGGCGTGCTCGGCAACCCGCGTCACCCCGGCCCGCACGTGGCCGCGCTGCGGGGCCTGGGGGTGACCGACGACGACATCGCCCGCGTACACCGGCCGGTCGGCCTCAACATCGGCTCGCGCACGCCGGCGGAGATCGCGATCGCGACCTTGGCCGGCCTCCTGGCCGACCGCAACGGCCGCCCGGGCGGCTTCGACTTCTGACGTTCAGCGGACCGCCATCCCTTCCGGCATCGGCTCGAAGCGCGCGTGGCGGCGGGTGAACGTCGCCGTGCCCGACGTCATCGAGCGCAGGTCGATCAGGTAGCGCACCAGTTCCGTCGCCGGGACCTCCGCCCGGATCACCGTCCGGCCGCCGTCGCCCGCCTCGGTGCCCAGCACCCGGCCCCGGCGCGAGGACAGGTCGCCCAGCACCGTGCCGAGGTGCTCGTCCGGCAACCGGATCGCCACTTCCTCCAGGGGCTCCAGCATCGTGATGTGCCCGGTCGCCGCGGCTTCGCGCAGCGCGAGCGCACCCGCGGTCTGGAACGCCGCGTCGGAGGAGTCGACGCTGTGGGCCTTCCCGTCGACCAGCGTCACCTTCACGTCGACCACCGGGTGGCCGTCGGCCAGTCCCTTCTGCAGCTGGGCCCGCACGCCCTTCTCGACGCTCGGGATGAACTGGTGGGGCACCGAGCCGCCGACGACCTTGTCGACGAACTGGAACCCGCCGCCGCGCGGCAGCGGCTCGACCTCGATGTCGCAGACGGCGAACTGGCCGTGCCCGCCGGACTGCTTCACGTGCCGCCCGTGTCCCTTGGCCGGCTTGGTGAACGTCGAGCGCAGGCTGACCTTCACCGGTTCGGTCTCGACGTCCGCGCCGCCGGCCCGCAGCCGCGAGAGGACGACGTCGGCGTGGGCCTCGCCCATGCACCACAGCACCAGCTGGCCGGTCTCGGCGTTGCGGTCCAGCCGCAGCGTCGGGTCGCCGGCGACCAGACGGGAAAGGTTGCGCGCCAAGGTGTCCTCGTCGCTGCGGGTCTTCGCGACCACCGCGACCGGCAGCAGCGGCTCCGGCATGGCCCACGGTTCCATCAGCAGCGGCTCGTCGGGCGAGGAGACGGTGTCACCGGTCTCGGCCGAGCCGACCTTCGTCAGCGCGCAGAGGTCGCCCGCGACGCAGTAGGGCACTTCGCGCAGGTTCGCGCCGAGCGGGGAGTAGAGGTGCGCGACGCGCTCGTCGGCGTCGTGGTCCTCGTGGCCGCGTTCGGCGAGGCCGTGCCCGGACACGTGCACCGGCCGCTCGGGCCGCAGCGTCCCGGAGAACACCCGGACGAGGGACACCCGGCCGACGTAGGAGTCCACGGCCGTCCGGACGACCTCCGCGGCGAGGGGGCCCGCGGGGTCGGCGGTGATGGCGGCGTGCTCCGCGCCGTCCGGCGTGGTGACGTCGGGCGGCTTGTGCTCCAGGGGCGAGGGGAACGCGCGGACGATCCCGTCGAGCACCTCGGCCAGGCCGATCCCGCTGGTCGCGCACACCGGGATCACCGGGTGGAACGACCCGCGCGCGACGGCGGTTTCGAGGTCGGCGATGAGGGTCTCCTCGGCGATCTCCTCGCCGGCGAGGTAGCGGTCCATCAGGGACTCGTCCTCGCTCTCGGCGATGATCCCTTCGATCAGCTCGTTGCGGGCCTCGGCCATCCGCTCGAGGTCGGCCGGGTCCGGCTCGCCGAGCTTCGGCGGGTGCCCGCCGGAGTAGTCGAAGTACCGCTGGGTGATCAGCCCGACCAGGCCGTCGCCGGCGGGCAGGTACAGCGGCAGCACGCCGTCGCCGAACGCGGCCCGGCAGGCGGCGATCTCGGCCATCGCGTCGGCCCGGTGGTGGTCGAGCCGGGAGACGACGACCGCGCGCGGCATCCCGACCGCCGCGCACTCTTCCCACACCGCGACCGTCGCCGCGTCGACGCCTTCGGCGGCGCAGACGACGAACAGCGCCGCGTCGGCCGCGCGCAGCCCGGCCCGCAGTTCCCCGACGAAATCGGCGTACCCGGGCGTGTCGATCAGGTTGATCTTGTGGCCCTGGTGCAGCACCGGCGCGACCGAGAGGCCGACCGACCGCTGCTGGCGCACCGCCGCCGGGTCGTGGTCGCACACCGTCGTCCCCTCGACCACCGAGCCCGCGCGCGGGACGGTGCCGGACGCCGCGAGCAAGGCCTCCGTGAGGGTCGTCTTCCCCGAGCCGGACGGGCCGACGAGCACGACGTTGCGGACCTTGGCGGGGTCGTCCACAGCGACGGCGGCCCCGGTGTCGGCGTTCTTGGCTTGTTTGTCTGCCATGACGACTCCTCGGCGAACGGCTGGTGTACGGGATGTGTCCTCGATCACACACCCGCTACCCTGGTCACGGCAAGGCAGGGCCCCCGGGACCAGCCGAATGCCCGGGGGACACGGGGCAGGGGGAGTGACGTGGACAGGCGGACCTTTTTGCGGGTTTCCGGAGCGGTGCCGGTGGCGGGCCTGGCGGGGTGGCCGCCGCCCGACGACTGGGAGCGGCTCCGGAGGCGGCTCTCGGGGCCGCTCTTCCGGCCGGGCGACCCCGGCTACCCCGAGGCCAAGCAGGGTTTCTTCACGATGTACGACGACCGGATGCCGGCCGCCGTCGTCGGCGCCGCGCGCGTCGAGGACGTCCAGGAGGCCGTCGGCTTCGCCGCGCGGCACCGGCTGCCGGTGGCCGCCCGCAGCGGCGGGCACAGCTACCCGGGCTATTCCACAGTGGACGGCGGGATCGTCGTGGACCTGAGCCGGTTTTCCGGGATCGAGGTGCGCGCGGACGGCCGCGCGGTGATCGGCGCCGGGGCCCGGCTGGGCCCGATTTCGACGACGCTCGCCGCGGCCGGCCGGGTCCTGCCGGCGGGCAGCTGCGGCACGGTCGGCATCGCCGGGCTCGCCCTCGGCGGCGGGGTCGGCGTGCTCGACCGCAAGTACGGGCTGACGTGCGACCACCTCGAAGCGGTGCGGATCGTCACGGCCGACGGGCGGGTGCGGACGGTGTCGGCGACCGCCGAACCGGACCTGTTCTGGGCGCTGCGCGGTGGCGGTGGCGGGAACTTCGGGATCGTCACCGGCTTCACCTTCCGGACGGTGCCGGTCGCCGACGTCGCCACCTTCGCCCTCCAGTTCCCGCCCGCCGCCGGGGCCGCGCTGCTCGCGGCCTGGCAGGAGTGGCAGCCGGCGGCGCCGGACGAGCTGTGGTCGGGGATGGGGCTGGCCTGGAACGAAGCTTCGCTCGGCGGCACGTTCCTCGGGCCCCGGGCCCGGATGCACGCGCTGCTGGAAGACCTCGTCCGCCGCGTCGGCACGGCGCCGACCAAGTGGGACGAGACCGTCGAGGACCACCTGACGGCCATGCGGTCGTTCGACGACCAGGAGTCCCGGCCGTCGGCGGCCGCGGACCGGGGGACGTACATCGGCACCTCGCGGATGCTGACCCGGCCGCTCGCCGACCCGGGCGCGGTCGTCGGCGTGCTGACGCGCGACCCGGGTGTCCGCACGATCGTGGACTCGGCGGGCGGCGCCATCGCGCGCGTCGGCGCCCGGGAAACGGCGTTTCCGTACCGGAGCGCGCTCGCCAGTCTCCAGTTCCTGCACGGCGCGGCGCCCGGGGAAGGCGGCGAGGCCGGCGCGCGGCGGTCGCTCGCCGCCGTGCGCGACGGGCTCGGGCCGGAGTTCGGCCGCACCGGCTACGTCAACTACCTCGATCCGGAGATGCCGCACTGGGCGGAGGCGTACTACGGGGTCAACCTGCCGCGGCTGCTCGCGGTCGCCCGGAAGTATGACCCGCGAGGAATTTTCGCTTTCCCGCAAGGGCTTTCGGCGCCCCGCTCGACTGTCCACATCGGAGAGACTTAGACTGCGCGAACTTTCCGGCAGAGAGGCAGCGCGTGCTCGACCTGGCATTCTCCACAGAGGACCTGGCGCACACCCGGTTCGCGTTCTCCCCGGCGTGGGAGGTCGTGGCGAGCGTCCGCGTCCTGAACCAGCCGGGGGAGCACGCGCTGCACCTGCCGTGGGTCAAGCGCGCCACCGCCGCGCTCGCCGGGGCCGGGCTGGACATCGGGCTGCTGCGCGACCTCGTCCCGCTGCGGCACCTGCCCGGTTTCCTGGCCGCCACGCCGTCGACGCCGCTGCCCGAGCTCGCCGACGAGCTCGCGGACCTGCGCGACGTGCCGCCCCGCGTCGTCCGGCGCGAGCTGGACGCGATGGCCGGGCCGCGCACGCCCGCGCTGAACCGCTTCCACCGCGAGCCCGAGGCGGGGCTCGACCGGCTCGCGACGCTGATGGAGCGGTACTGGGACCTCGTGCTCGCCCCCGACTGGCCGCGGATCCGCGCGCTGCTCGAGGCCGACGTGCTGCACCGGTCGCGGATGCTGGCCCAGGGCGGGGCCGCGGAGCTGTTCAACGACCTGACGCCGCTGGTCCGCTGGCAGGCCGGGACGCTCACGGTCGCCCACCGCCACCTGCACGCGGCCGTGCCGCTCGACGGGCGCGGCCTGGTGCTCGTGCCCTCGGCGTTCGTCTGGCCGCGGGTGTTCTCGAAGACCGACCCGCGGTGGCAGCCGGTGCTGCGCTACCCGCCGCGCGGGATCGCCACGCTGTGGGAGACCGGCACCGCCGCCGCGCCCGGCGCGCTGGCCGCGGTGATCGGGCGCGGCCGGGCCATGCTGCTGACCGAGCTGACCGCGCCGGCGTCCACCGCCGAGCTCGCCCGCCGGACCCGGCTCAGCGCCGGGGCGGTGTCGCAGCACCTGGGCGTCCTGAAGGCCGCGGGCCTGGTCAGCGGGCACCGTGCCGGACGTCACGTGCTCTACGCACGCACGCGGGCCGCGGAAGTCCTGGTGGCGGGGGTGCTGGAAGTGGACTCCTGAGATACCCGCGTACTGGCCTGCTTGAAGGGGCCACCACGGACCTACCCTCGGACGCGTACCCCCCGATTTCGCGTCGAAAGGCCTCGTCGTGTCCGAGCAGCAGACCACCGCCACCAGTGGCACCGTCCAGTCCGTCACCGGCACCGCCAAGGTGAAGCGCGGCATGGCCGAGATGCTCAAGGGCGGCGTGATCATGGACGTGGTCACCGCCGAGCAGGCCAAGATCGCCGAAGACGCCGGCGCGGTCGCGGTCATGGCGCTGGAGCGCGTCCCCGCCGACATCCGCGCCCAAGGCGGCGTCGCGCGGATGAGCGACCCCGACCTGATCGACGGCATCATCGAGACCGTCTCGATCCCGGTGATGGCGAAGGCCCGCATCGGCCACTTCGTCGAGGCGCAGGTGCTGCAGTCCCTCGGCGTCGACTACATCGACGAGTCCGAGGTGCTCACCCCGGCCGACTACGCCAACCACATCGACAAGTGGGCGTTCACCGTCCCCTTCGTCTGCGGTGCGACCAACCTGGGCGAGGCCCTGCGCCGGATCACCGAAGGCGCGGCGATGATCCGCTCCAAGGGCGAGGCCGGCACCGGCGACGTCTCCAACGCGACCACGCACATGCGCAAGATCCGCCAGGAGATCCGCCGCCTTCAGAACCTGCCCGAGGACGAGCTGTTCGTCGCGGCCAAGGAGCTGCAGGCGCCGTACGAGCTGGTTCGCGAGGTCGCGCAGGCCGGCAAGCTGCCGGTCGTGCTGTTCACCGCGGGCGGCATCGCCACCCCGGCCGACGCGGCGATGATGATGCAGCTCGGCGCGGAGGGCGTGTTCGTCGGCTCGGGCATCTTCAAGTCCGGCAACCCGGCCCAGCGCGCCGAGGCGATCGTCAAGGCGACGACGTTCTACGACGACCCGGACGTGCTCGCCAAGGTCTCGCGCGGCCTGGGCGAGGCCATGGTCGGCATCAACGTCGAGGAGCTCCCGGAGCCGCACCGCCTCGCCGAGCGCGGCTGGTGACGGTTCAGACGTACTCGGAGATCTCGACGCCGTAAGTGCCCGGCTCGAGGGCTTCGAAGATGTGCGGGACGTCGCCCGGGTAGGAGATGTAGTCGCCGGGGTTCAGCTCCTCCGGCGCCTCCAGCACGCCCACCCGGGCGCGGCCCGCGCACAGCACGATGTGCTCCATCACGCCGGTCATGTGCGGGTCGGACCGCCGCGGCGTCCCGGGTTCGGCCCGGATGAGGTACATGTCCCGCCGCGCGGACGGGGGACAGGCCGACAGCAGCGTGCACGCGTAGTCGGCGTGTTCGGCGAACACCGTCGGGCCCTTGCCCGCCCGGATGACGCGGACCTTCGGCCGTTCGGGTTCGACCAGCCGCGAGAACGGGACGTCGAGGGCGACGCCGAGCGCCCAGAGCGTCTCGACGCTGGGGTTGCCGGTGCCGGACTCGAGCTGGGACAGCGTCGACTTGGCCAGCCCGGCGCGGCGCGCGACCTCCGTCAGGGACAAGCCCGCGCGGGTCCGTTCGCGACGCAGGGACGCCGCGATGATCTCCAGCGGCGCGCCCGTCGTTTCCTGCGACATTGCTGTTCGCTCCATCGGTCGTTCTGTTCGCCTTGACGAACACGGGTCCCTGTGTTCACCATAGAACACATGCGTTCGATCTGGCGAACACTCGACCGGGGCCTGGCCCGCGACATCGGCTTGGTCTGCTTGGCCGATTGTCTCGTGGGGGTGTCCTACGGGGCCATCGCGGTGAGTTCGGGCTTCCCGCTGTGGCTGCCGATGCTGATGTCGCTGCTGGTCTTCGCCGGCGCGTCGCAGTTCATGTTCATCGGGATCGTGGCCGCGGGCGGCAACCCGTTCGCCGCGGTGCTCGCGGGACTGCTGGCGAACGCGCGGCACCTGCCGTTCGGTTTCGCGATCGGCGACGTGCTGGGCGAGCGGTGGGCCGCCCGGCTGGCGGGCAGCCACCTGATGATCGACGAGTCGGTGGCGTTCGCCCTGGCCCAGCGCGAGGCCGGCCGGCGGCGGGCGGCGTACTGGGCGTGCGGGACCGGCCTGTTCGTCTGCTGGAACCTCGGCGTGGTCGCCGGCGCGTTCGCGGGGACGGCGATCAGCGACACGGACGTGTTCGGCCTGGACGCGGCGTTCCCGGCGGTGCTGCTGGCCCTGGTGCTGCCGTCCCTGCGCGACCGGGCGGCGCGGTTGCCGGTGCTGGTCGGGGTGGTGGTGGCGCTGGCCGCGACGCCGTTCCTGCCGGCCGGGCTGCCGGTGCTGCTCGCGCTGGCGGGCGTCGTCGTGGGGGCCTTGGCGAAGGAGCCGGAACTGCAGGAGGTGGGCTGATGGACGGGGTGGAGCTGCTGGTCGGCACGGCGGTGCTGGCGCTGGGGACGTTCGCGTTCCGGTTCGCCGGGCCGGTGCTGCGCAGCCGCGTGAAGCTGTCGCCGCGGGCGGAGAGGTTGATGGCGCTGGCGGCGGTGGTGCTGCTGGCGGCGCTGGTCGCGGTGAGCGCGTTGACGGAGGGGCACGGGTTCGCCGGCTTCGCCCGGCCGGTGGGGGTGCTGGTGGCGGGGGTGCTGGCGTGGCGGAAGGCGCCGTTCGTACTGGTGGTGGTGGCCGCGGCGGCGACGGCGGCGCTGTTGCGGTTGGCGGGCGTGCCCTGAGCCATTGGCGGCGGGGTGGAGCCGGCTGTCATGAACGACTCTTTCAGGGCGTTGGGCGACAGGGCTCCGGCAAAGTCGTGGCCGCGCGGTCTGCCCGGCGTCGCGGCGAATGTCATGAAAGGGTCGTTCATGTCGTCTGACGAGGTGAACGACCCGTTCATGGCGTGCGGGCGACCGGATCGGCCGCGCTGACCTGACTTTGCCGGAGCCCTGGCGTTGGGCGCGGTGAACGACTCTTTCATGACGTCTGCGGCGGCGGGTGCGGGCCGGCCGGCTGCCCGGCGGGACCGGGGCTGACCTGCCGGGGACTGGTCACGTGAGAGCGTCTAGGCTGGTGGGAAGGTCTTTCGGGAGGTCGGGTGTCGTCGGAACCGGTCATCGGTGTGCTCGCCATGCAAGGCGCCGTGCGGGAGCACGTCGCCATGCTGGAAGAAGCCGGTGCGCGCGCCGTGCCGGTGCGGCGGGCCGGGGAGCTGTCCGAAGTGGACGGTCTGGTGCTGCCCGGTGGCGAGTCGACCACCATGTCGCGGCTGCTGGAGAGCTTCGAGCTGCTGGAACCGCTCAAAGCGCGGATCGCCGAGGGCATGCCCGCCTTCGGCTCGTGCGCCGGGATGATCCTGCTGGCCCGGCAGACCCTCGACGGGCGGCCCGACCAGCAGCAGCTCGGCGGCCTCGACGTCGTCGTGCGGCGGAACGCCTTCGGCAGGCAGGTCGACTCCTTCGAGGCGGACCTCGACTTCGCCGGGGTCGACGGCGACGTGCACGCCGTCTTCATCCGGGCCCCGTGGGTCGAGAAGGCCGGTGACGGCGTCGAGGTGCTGGCCACCGTCAGCGGCGTGCCCGGCGTGCCCGGCGTGGACGGCGACACCGCTAGGATCGTCGCGGTCCGGCAGGGGGCGGTGCTGGCGACCGCGTTCCACCCGGAGCTGACGCCCGACGTGCGGGTGCACCGGCTGTTCGTCGACCTCGCGCGGAAGGCAGCCTGAGACGCGGTGCCCGGCCGGGGTACGGAACAGATGGAGGAGAGATGAGCGGCCACTCCAAGTGGGCCACCACGAAGCACAAGAAGGCCAACCTCGACGCGAAGCGCGGCAAGCTCTTCGCGCGGTTGATCAAGAACATCGAGGTGGCCGCCCGCACGGGCACCGGTGGTGGCGACCCGGATGGCAACCCGACGCTCTACGACGCCATCCAGAAGGCCAAGAAGAACTCGGTCCCGCAGGACAACATCGAGCGCGCCCGCAAGCGCGGCGCCGGTGAAGAGGCCGGCGGCGCCGACTGGCAGAACATCACGTACGAGGGCTACGGCCCCAACGGCGTGGCCGTGCTGATCGAGTGCCTCACCGACAACAAGAACCGCGCCGCGATGGAGGTCCGCACCGCGCTCACCCGCAACGGCGGCTCCCTCGCCGACCCGGGCTCGGTCGCCTACATGTTCAACCGCAAGGGCGTCGTGCTCATGCCGAAGGCCGGTGCCACCGAGGACGACGTCCTCATGGCGGTCCTCGACGCGGGCGCCGAAGAGGTCAACGACCTGGACGAGAGCTTCGAAATCGTCTCCGAGGGCGGCGACCTGGTGCCGGTGCGCAAGGCCCTGCAGGAGGCCGGCTTCGAGTACGAGTCGGCGGAGCTGACGTTCCTCCCGACCGTCAGCGTCCCGCTGGACGCCGACGGCGCGAAGAAGGTTTTCAAGCTGATCGACGCGCTCGAAGACTGCGACGACGTCCAGAACGTCTACGCGAACTTCGACGTTTCGGACGAGGTGCTCGCCGAAGTCGGCTGAGTTTTCCCTTTCACCGCAAGGAATCAGGGCCCGGGCCGGAAACTTTCCGGCCCGGGCCCTGTGCTCTTTCCGGCTCGTCAGGCAGAATGTGCGCCGTGACCTCGACGACCCCCGCCTCCGCCGACATCACCGCCGAACTGTCCGCCGAAGACCTGCGCCTCATCGAATGGATCGAGACGCAGGCGAAGGAACGCGGCAACGCGGTCATCACGGTCGCCGGGGACGACGAGGGCGCCGGCTACTGCTTCACCGCCTGCGCGTGGGCCCTGCACCACGTGCCGGAAGCCGTCGTCGTCGGGCTGCCCGACCAGATGGGCCAGGTGCTGCTCGACGCCTACGTCGACCGCGCGGCCAACGGCGAGATCTTCGAGGTCGGCCGCCGCTACGACGACTTCTTCGAAGGCGTCCCGGTCGTCCTCGAGCGCGTCAACAAGGGCCACTACCCCGAGTACTTCGGCACGGCCTTCCTGATCTACCCGGACGGCGACTTCCCGGCGCTGCAGCTGATCGTCGCGACGCCGGAGGGCAAGTTCCCCTGGCACCCGGACGCCCCCGAGGGCTTCGCGCATTGGCAGCCGGTGCTGACCGAGAGCGGCGACCCCGAGAGCTGGACCCCCGGCGTCGACGGCCCCTAGAACTCCCGCAGGTCGGCGGCCGCGTCCGGGTACCGCTCGGCAAGCTCGGAAGGCAGCGCGAACTCCACGCAGTCGTCCGTATACGGCGGCACCACGACCGTGCCCAGCAAGCTCCACGGACCGCGCGAGACCGCGGCCTGCCACGTCCCGGCCGGCACGACGACCTGCGGCCGCTCGCCGGCGGCGACGTCGGTGCCCAGCACCGGCCGCTCGACCGAACCGTCCGGGTGCAGCAGCAGCATCGCGGCCGGCGCCCCCGCGTGGTGCACCCAGACCTCGGTGCGGTCCAGCCGGTGCGGGGCCGAGCGCTCCGGCGCGGCGAGCAGGTAGTAGATCGCGGACCCGGCGGCCGAGCGCCAGCTCTGCGCCCACCGCCCGCCCTCGACCGGCAAGGGCGTCAGCCCCAGGTGGGTGACGAAATCCGACGGCTCCGGCATGTCTGCCATCCTGCCGCAGGCGCGCCCAGTAGCCTCGTAGCTCGAACTGGTGTTCGCGGCGGGAAGGAAGAAACGGGTGCGGGTGCTCGGGGTCGACCCCGGTCTGACCAGGTGCGGCCTGGGGGTGGTCGACGGCGGCAAGGGCCGGGCCGTCCGGTGCGTCGCCGTCGACGTCGTGCGGACGCCGGCCGACGCCGACCTGGCCCACCGCCTGCTCGGCATCTCGGACGAGGTCGAGCGGTGGATGGACAAGTACAAGCCGGCCGCGGTCGCCGTCGAGCGCGTCTTCGCCCAGCACAACGTCCGGACCGCGATGGGCACCGCGCAGGCCGGCGGCGTCGTCGCCCTGGCCGCCGCGCGCCGGGGCCTGCCGGTCGTCTTCCACACGCCGAGCGAGGTGAAGGCCGCGGTCAGCGGCTCCGGCCGGGCGGACAAGGCGCAGGTCACCGCCATGGTGATGCGCCTGCTGAACCTCGAAGTCGCGCCGAAGCCCGCCGACGCCGCGGACGCCCTCGCCCTGGCCATCTGCCACCTCTGGCGCGAGCCGATGCGGGCCCGGCTCGCCGAAGCCGAAGCCCGGGCGGCCGAAATGGCCCGCACGCACAAAGCCCGCCTCGCCGCGGCCGCGAAACAAGCCAAGAACCCTGGAGCAGCGCGATGATCTCGTCGGTACGCGGAGAAGTCCTGTCGGTCGGTCTCGACCACGTCGTGGTCGAGGTCGGCGGGGTCGGCTTCGCCGTGCAGGCCACCCCGGCGACGCTGGCCACCCTCCGCCGCGGCGAAGAGGCCCGCCTGCACACCGCCCTGGTCGTGCGCGAGGACTCGCTGACGCTGTTCGGCTTCGCCGACGCCGACGCGCGCGAGCTGTTCGGGCTGCTGCAGACGGTGTCCGGGATCGGGCCGCGGCTCGCGCTGGCCACCCTCGCCGTGCTGGACCCCGACAAGCTGCGCGCCGCGCTGGTCGAAGGCAACATCACCGTGCTGACCTCGGTGCCCGGCATCGGCCGCAAGGGCGCCGAGCGGCTCACCCTCGAACTGCGCGACAAGGTCACCGCGCTCGGCTCCGGCGACGCGCCGGCGGTCACCGCGCCCGGCGCGGTGCGCTCGGAGGTCGTCGAGGCGCTGGCCGGCCTCGGGTTCCCGGCCAAGCAGGCCGAACAGGCGGTGGACAAGGTCCTCGCCGACGGTGACGGCCACACGACGGCGAGCGTGCTGCGTGCGGCGCTGGCCACCCTCGGCCGGAAGCGGTAGGCGCGGCCGTGGAGTATGAAGCCGTGGAGGAAGAAGAAGCCCTCTCGGCGTGGGCTCAGACCGGCGAAGAAAACGTCGAGGGCACGCTGCGGCCCCGCAAGCTCGACGAGTTCGTCGGCCAGCCGCGCGTGCGCGAGCAGCTGGAGCTGGTGCTGGAGAGCGCGCGCCGCCGCGGCGTGCCGCCCGACCACGTCCTGCTCTCCGGCCCGCCCGGGCTGGGCAAGACGTCGATGGCGATGATCGTCGCCGCCGAGCTGGGCGCGGCCATCCGGATCACGTCGGGTCCCGCGCTGGAACGGGCGGGCGACCTCGCCGCGATGCTGTCCAACCTGGCGCCGGGCGACGTCCTGTTCATCGACGAGATCCACCGGATCGCCCGCCCCGCCGAGGAGATGCTGTACCTCGCGATGGAGGACTTCCGGGTCGACGTCGTCGTCGGCAAGGGCCCGGGCGCGACCAGCATCCCGCTCGAGATCGCCCCGTTCACGCTGGTCGGGGCGACCACGCGGTCGGGTTCGCTGACCGGCCCGCTGCGCGACCGGTTCGGCTTCACCGGGCAGATGGAGTTCTACACCGACGCCGAGCTGGAGCTGGTCGTCCGCCGCGCGGCGACGATCCTCGAGATCCCGATCGACCGCGACGGCTGCGCCGAGATCGCCGGCCGCTCGCGTGGCACGCCCCGGATCGCGAACCGGCTGCTGCGGCGCGTCCGCGACTACGCCGAGGTCCGCGCCGACGGCAAGGTGACCCGCGACGTCGCCCGTGCCGCGCTGGCCGTCTACGACGTCGACGAGCTGGGTCTCGACCGGCTCGACCGGGCCGTGCTCACCGCGCTGACCAGGTCGTTCGGCGGCGGGCCGGTCGGCATCTCGACCCTGGCGGTGGCCGTGGGGGAGGAGGCGACCACCGTGGAAGAGGTGTGTGAGCCCTACCTCGTGCGCGCCGGTATGCTCGCCCGCACCCCGCGCGGCCGGGTCGCCACCGCGACCGCGTGGGAACACCTCGGCATGGTGCCCCCCGCGGACCTCCCGGGGCGCCCGGACCAGGGCGGGCCGTCGCTGTTCGAGCAGGACTGAACGGCCCGAACCGGCGGGTGGGTGCTGGCGTCCGCGCTGGTACCTGGCACACTTGACAGGAGCACATACCCAAAAACCGGACATTTCGGCTGGGCCCGGTGTCCGTCGAACGGAGAATCATGCAACAGCTATTGCTGCCCCTGCTGCTCGTGCTCGTCCTCGCCGTGCCGCTGGTGATGAGCACGCGGAAGCAGAAGAAGCAGCAGGCCGCGCAGCAGGAACTGCAGAGCAGCCTGGCGCCCGGTGACCGCGTGATGACCACTTCCGGTCTCTACGGCACCGTCGCCGACGCTTCGGGCGACAACACGATCGACATCGAGATCGCGCCGGGCGTCGTCACCACCTGGCTGCGGCTGGCGGTCCGCGAAAAGGTCGAGCCGGTCGTCGAGACCGACGAGGACACCGCGGACGAGGCGGAGGCCCCCGCCGAGGAGTCGATCATCGAGACGAGTTCCGGCATCAAGGACGAGGAGCCGCAGACCACGGCTCAGGTCGCCCCGCCGCTGGAGCACGGCAAGAAGTAGGCCCCCCGCGGCACCCTGGGGCGGGCCGGGGAAACGCCCGACGAAAGTCGGTGTGGCCTCGCACGCCGGGCTCACGCAGCACCGAGTACTGTCTCGGTGCTGCGTGCGTGTCCGCCGTCATACCCGTGCCCGGGAGTGAATCGCACACAGTCCCTCCCGGTAACCCTCCGGGCGGGCACCGCATAGTTGGGGCAACCCAGTCCGAGGAGACCGAAGCACCGTGGCATCATCGGCCGGGCATCTCCGCCCGGGACGCTATCTCGCCTTCTTCGCCCTGATCGTGATCGTGCTGTACGCGCTGGTGTTCCTCACCGGCAACCACAAGCCGACCCCGAAGCTGGGCATCGACCTGCAAGGCGGCACCCGGGTCACGCTCACCGCCCGCACCCCCGACGGCGGCCAGCCCACCCGGGAATCCCTGAACCAGGCGCGCCAGATCATCGAGCGCCGCGTCAACGGGATCGGCGTCAGCGGCACCGAGGTCCTCCTCGACGGCAACAACGTCGTCATCACCGTCCCCGGCGAGCAGGGCGACCAGGCGAAGAACCTGGGCAAGACCGCGAAGCTCGGCTTCCGCAAGGTCGTCGCGAACGCGACCCAGCCGGTCGTGCCGCCGCAGACCACGACCCCGCCGCCGGCCACCGGCACCCCGACCTCCGGTGCGCCGACCTCGGGCGCGCCGAGCAGCTCCGCGCCGCCCGCTTCGTCGAGCGCGCCGCCGTCGAGCCCGGCCGCCGGTGGTGGCGGTGCCGCGGGCGCCCTCGCGCCGCAGCAGAGCACCACGCCGGCCCCGCCGAGCAGCAGCGCCACGCCGCCGCCGTCGAGCCAGGCCCCGGCCCCCTCGGACGGCTCGGTGGACGCGCAGACCGCGCAGGAGATCCAAGCCGCGAAGGCGGTCCGCCAGAACAAGGACCTGATCGGCGCCGACGGCCAGCCGAACCAGGAGCTCGTCGCGAAGGCGATGGCGTCGCTCACCTGCGCGCCGAACGCCAAGGACCCCCTCGAGGGCAACGACGACCCGAAGCTGCCGCTGGTCGCCTGCGGTGACCACGACACGTACAAGTACCTGCTCGAGCCGGAGTTCCTGCCGGGCACCGAGATCGCCGACGCGAACTCGAGCTACAACACGCAGAACGGCCAGTGGGTGGTGAACCTCAGCTTCAAGAGCGAGGGCACCAAGATCTGGGCGGACTTCACGACGAAGAACGTCAACCAGCAGGCGGCGTTCGTGCTCGACACGCAGGTCGTGTCCGCGCCGAACATCCAGGTGGCCATCGTCGACGGCAACACCCAGATCACCGGCAAGTTCACCCAGGCCGAGGCGAAGGACCTCTCGGACATCCTCAAGTACGGCTCGCTGCCGCTGTCGTTCGCGTCCTCGGACGCGACCACGGTGTCGGCGACCCTCGGCCTGGCCTCGCTGCAGGCCGGGCTCATCGCCGGCGGCATCGGCCTGCTGGTGGTCTTCATCTACTGCCTGTTCTACTACCGGCTGCTCGGTGTGCTCACCATCCTGTCGCTGGCCCTGTCCGGCGCGCTGGTGTTCGCCGTGCTGGTGCTGCTCGGCCGCTGGATCGGCTACACGCTGGACCTCGCGGGCATCGCCGGCCTGATCATCGCGATCGGCATCACGGCGGACTCGTTCGTCATCTACTTCGAACGGCTGAAAGACGAGATCCGGGAGGGCCGGACGTTCCGGTCCGCGGTGCCGCGCGGCTGGGTCCGCGCCCGGCGCACCATCCTGGCTTCGGACGCGGTGAGCTTCCTGGCCGCGGCCATCCTGTACGTCATCGCGGTCGGCGACGTCCAGGGCTTCGCGTTCACCCTCGGCATGTCCACGGTGCTCGACCTGGTGGTCGTGTACCTGGTGACGCACCCGCTGGTGGCCATGGTGTCCACGTCCAAGAACGCGTTCCTGTCCAATCCGAGGCACCTGGGCCTCGGCGCCGTGCAGCAAGTGGGTTCGCAGCGTAAGAAGTCGACCTCGGTCGGCCGCGCGAACGTGAAGGAGGCCTGACGTGGGGGTCGAAGAACTGGGCACGGACGCCGAAGGCAACACCAAGGCGGCCGCCAAGCCCGGCAAGAGGGAGAGCGTCTTCCACCGGCTCTACGTCGGGACGGGCGCCTTCGACGTCGTCGGCAAGCGCAAGCGCTGGTACCTCTTCTTCGGCGCGCTGGTGCTGGTCTGCCTCGCGTCGATGGTCATCCGCGGGTTCAACCTCGGCATCGAGTTCGAGGGCGGCACGCAGATCCAGATGCCGGCCAACGGCACGCACGGCGTGATCACCGAGCAGCAGGCGAAGGACTCGTTCGAGAAGGCACTCGGCCGCCCGGCGGCCGAGGCGCAGAAGGTCGGCACCGGCGCGGCGTCGACCATCCAGATCCGCACCGACACGCTGAACGCGGCCGACGTCGCGAAGGTCAAGCAGGGCCTGTTCCAGGACCTGGGGCCGAAGGGCACCAACGGCCAGCCCAGCGCGCAGGCGATCAGCGACAGCGCGGTGAGCGCGTCCTGGGGCGGTGAGATCTCGCAGAAGGCGCTGATCGCGCTCGGCGTGTTCCTCGTCGCGGTGGTCATCTTCCTGGCGATCTACTTCGACCTGCGGATGGCCGCGGCGGCGCTCGTCTCGCTGCTGCACGACATCCTCGTCACCGCCGGCGTGTACTCGCTGATCGGCTTCGAAGTCACCCCGGCGACCGTGATCGGCCTGCTGACGATCCTCGGGTTCTCGCTGTACGACACGGTGGTGGTGTTCGACAAGGTCCGCGAGAACACGCGCGGCCTGCTCGGGCTGACCCGCCGCACCTACGGCGAGGCCGCCAACCTGGCGCTCAACCAGACCCTGATGCGGTCGTTCAACACGGCGTTCATCGCGCTGCTGCCGATCCTGGGCCTGCTGATCGTCGGGTACGTGCTGCTCGGCTCGGGCACGCTGCAGGACCTCGCGCTGGTGCAGCTCACCGGTACGCTGGTCGGCGTCCTGTCGTCGGTCGCCCTGGCGACGCCGCTGCTGGTCGACTTCAAGATGCGCGACCCGAAGTACGCGCAGCAGGCCGAGCGGGTCCGCCAGCGCCGCGTCACCCAGGAGCGCCGGGCCGCGGGCGAAGAGGACTTCGACGCCGGGGACGACGACGCCCTGGCGAAGGAGCTGCGCAAGGAGAAGGCGTACGCGGCTGCGGCCAGCGTCCCCGCCCGGATCCAGAAGCAGCGCCCGTCCGGCAAGCCCGCGGGCAAGCGGAAGCGCTGACGTGGAGCTGGACGACGCCCTCGGCCTGATCGCCGAGGTGCCGGACTTCCCGGAGCCCGGCGTGCTGTTCCGCGACCTGAGCCCGCTCTTCGCGGACGCGGGTGCGTTCAAGGCCGTGACCGACGCGCTGGCGGAAACGCTGGAACCCGGTGTCGAGGCGCTCGCGGGCGTGGAAGCCCGCGGGTTCCTCCTCGCCGCGGCCGTCGGGTACGCCCGCGGCCTCGGCGTGGTGCTGATCCGCAAGCCGGGCAAGCTGCCGCAGGTGGCGGGCCGGGTGGACTACGCGCTGGAGTACGGCACGGCAACGGTCGAGCTGCCGGCCGGCGTGGTGAAGCCGGGCCAGCGCATCGCGATCCTGGACGACGTGCTGGCAACGGGCGGCACGGTAGCGGCGACGGGCAAGCTCCTGGAGGACGCGGGAGCCGTGGTCGACGGAGTGTCGGTGGTCCTGGAACTGGCAGCGCTGGGCGGCCGCGAGGTCCTGAGCGGCCGAAACGTCCACGCACTCAAGACCTGCTGAGAGGGTTGCCGGACTGTCAGCCCGCACCGCCGCTCACCCAGGCCGCCCCCAGCACCCCGATCCGAAGCCAGAACACGGCCGGCGGTGCCCGGTCAAGGCACGCTTTCCCGCCTTGACGCGGTACTGCCGGCCGTAGTCACAATCGGGCATCGGGGTGATGGGCCTACCCGAGGCCCACCCGCGAGGCCCACCCCGAGGCGAACCCGCTGGTCAGAACCTCGGTATCCCCCTGAACGGGCGCACCCCACAGGTCCGCGAGGCGCAACGGCTACCCTGGTGTTCCGAAGGCCGCACGAGCAGCAGGAGGTGCGGGTGAGCCAGGAGCTCGACGCCGCGGTGCCCGCGAAAGAGGGCGCCCAGCAGAACGGGCAGGCGGCGGCCCAGCCGCCCAGGCCGAACGGTGCGGCGCCGAACCCGTCCGCGACCCGGCGGGTCCGGGCGCGCCTCGCCCGGCGGATCACCGCGCAGCGCGCCGCTCCGGTCAAGCAGGTCCTCGAACCCCTGGCCGTCATCCACCGCGAGCTGCACCCCAACGCCGATCTCGGGCTGCTCCAGCGCGCCTACGACGTCGCCGAGGAGCTGCACCGGAACCAGCGGCGCAAGTCCGGTGACCCCTACATCACCCACCCGCTCGCCGTCGCCACCATCCTCGCCGAGCTGGGCATGGACACCACGACTCTGGTCGCGGCTCTGCTGCACGACACGGTCGAGGACACCGGCTACGCCGTCGAGAGCCTGAAGGCCGACTTCGGCGAGAAGGTCGCCGAGCTCGTCGACGGCGTCACCAAGCTGGACAAGGTCAAGCTCGGCACCTCCGCCGAGGCCGAGACCATCCGCAAAATGGTCATCGCGATGGCCAAGGACCCCCGGGTGCTGGTCATCAAGCTCGCCGACCGGCTGCACAACATGCGCACCATGCGCTTCCTGCCGCCCGAGAAGCAGGCCCGCAAGGCTCGCGAGACCCTGGAAGTCCTCGCCCCGCTCGCGCACCGGCTCGGCATGGCCACGGTGAAGTGGGAGCTGGAGGACCTCGCGTTCGCCATTCTCCAGCCGAAGAAGTACGACGAGATCGTCCGCCTGGTCGCCGACCGCGCGCCCTCGCGCGACATCTACCTGCGGTCGGTCATCACCGACCTGACGAGCAACCTCGTGTCGTCGCGGATCACCGCGAAGGTCGAGGGCCGGCCGAAGCACTACTACTCGATCCACCAGAAGATGATCGTCCGCGGCCGCGACCTGGACGACATCCACGACCTGGTCGGCGTGCGGATCCTCGTCGAGGACGTCCGCGACTGCTACGCCGCGATGGGTGTCGTGCACGCGCTGTGGCAGCCGGTGCCCGGCCGGTTCAAGGACTACATCGCACAGCCGCGGTTCGGCGTCTACCAGTCGCTGCACACCACGGTGATCGGCCCGGACGGCAAGCCCCTCGAGGTGCAGATCCGCACCTATGAGATGCACCGCACCGCCGAGTACGGCATCGCCGCGCACTGGCGCTACAAGGAAACCAAGGGCACGCACACCGGCAACGCCATGGACGTCGACGAGATGGCGTGGATGCGCCAGCTCCTCGACTGGCAGCGGGAAGCGGCGGACCCGGGCGACTTCCTCGAGTCGCTGCGCTACGAGCTGGCTTCGCGCGAGATCTTCGTGTTCACGCCCAAGGGTGACGTCATCACGCTGCCGGTCGACTCGACTCCGGTGGACTTCGCCTACGCCGTGCACACCGAGGTCGGGCACCGCTGCATCGGCGCCCGCGTCAACGGCCGCCTGGTCGCGCTCGAACGCAAGCTGGAAAACGGCGAAGTCGTCGAGATCTTCACGTCCAAGGCGGAGAACGCGGGGCCGTCGCGCGACTGGCTGCAGTTCGCCGGCTCGCCGAAGGCGCGCGCCAAGATCCGGCAGTGGTTCGCCAAGGAACGCCGCGACGAGGCGATCGAAGGCGGCAAGGAAGCCATCACCAAGGAGATCCGCAAGGTCGGGCTGCCGATCCAGCGGCTGGTCTCCGCGGAGTCGATGGGCGCGGTCGCCACCGAGCTGCGCCACGCCGACATCTCGTCGCTCTACGCGGCGGTCGGCGAGGGCCACACCAGCGCGAAGCACGTCGTGCAGCGGCTGGTCGCGCTGATCGGCGGCGTCGACGCGGCGGAGGAGGAGCTCGCCGAGCGGGCCACGCCGTCCACGGTCACCCGGCGCCGGGGTTCCAACGACGTCGGCGTCGTCGTCAAGGGCGCCAGCGACGTCTGGGCGAAGCTGGCCCGCTGCTGCACCCCGGTGCCCGGCGACGAGATCCTCGGTTTCGTGACCCGCGGCGGCGGTGTTTCGGTGCACCGCACCGACTGCACGAACGCCGGCGACCTGCAGTCCCAGCCCGAGCGGCTGGTCGAGGTCGAGTGGGCGCCCTCGGCTTCTTCGGTGTTCCTGGTGGCCATCCAGGTCGAGGCGCTCGACCGGCACCGGCTCCTTTCCGACGTGACGAAGGTGCTGGCCGACGAGAAGGTCAACATCCTGTCGGCCTCGGTGACCACGTCCCGCGACCGGGTCGCGGTCAGCCGGTTCTCGTTCGAGATGGGCGACCCGAAGCACCTCGGTCACGTCCTCAAGGTGGTCCGCGGCGTGGAAGGCGTCTACGACGTCTACCGCGTGACGTCGGCTTCCTAGGGAGTCCAGGAAACGCCGGCGGCCGCGGCGATCCGCTCGCGTGACTCCAGGAGCCGCGCACGCAACGGCGATAGGTCGACGTCGAGCAGGCGCCCGTGCCGTTTGACCGCCTTCCCGGCGACGTAGACGCTGTCGACCAGCCCGGGGTGACCGGCGCTGACGACGGTGCGGACCGGGTCGCCGACGGGGAAGACCGAGAGATCCTCGGCGTCCAGCAGGACGAGGTCGGCGTCGAGGCCGACGGCGAGGCGGCCGCTGGTGCGCCCGCAGGCCCGGGCGCCGTCCACGGTGGCGAACTCGAGGACGTCCCGAGCCGTGACGCCGCCTCGCTCGGCGGCCAGTGCCGTGCGCATGGCGCCGAACAGGTCACCACCGGCGGACAGGCAGTTGTCGACCGACAACGTCGGGCGGATGCCGGCGGCGAGGGCCCGGCCGGTCACCGGCGGCGCGAAGCCCATCTTCAGCTCGACGTCCGGGCTGACTGACACCGAAGACCCCGCCTCGGCCAGCATCACGAGCTGGTCGTCGGACAGGTCGTTGCCGTGCACGACGGTGGTGCGCTCGTCGAGCAGCCCGCGGTCCCGCATCCCGGCGATCGGCCGGTCTCCGTGCGGCCAGCCACCGGTGCCGTGGACGTGCATGCTCACCGGCAGCCCGAGTTCCCGTGCCAGCGCGACATCCGCGGCGGTTTCGTCCATTGTGGAAATCACCGGCCCGCGCAGGCCCAGCACCATGTCGTCGCCCGGTAGCAGCTTGCGCACCCGCCGGATTTCCGGCGCGATGTCCGGCCCGTCGGCGCCGTAGCAGAAGATCGAGTGGCCGGGTGCGTCGCCCAGCCCGGCGATCGCGGCGTCGGCGTTCTCCGGGTGGAGGGCGCAGTGGAACCAGTCGAGCACGGTCGTGACGCCGGAGTTCAGGGCTTCGAGGCGGCCGAGGAGGTTGCCCAGGTAGACGTCTTCCGGTCGGTAGTGGGGCTTGAGCATGCCGTGTGCGGCGACGCGGTACTGGTCGAACGTCCAGTCCGCGCCGAGGCCGCGGAACGCCGTCTGCCAGGTGTGCCGATGTGTGTCGACGAACCCGGGCAGCACGATCTTCCCCGTCGCGTCGACGATCTCGGCGTCGACGTCGAGCGCGGCGCCGATGGCGGCGATCCGGCCGTCCTCGATGAGCACGTCGCCGCGGGGAAGGTCCCCGAGCGCCGGATCCATGCTGACCACCATGCCGCCGCGCAGCAGTGTCTTCATCGGTGTCCTCCAAGAGTTGACGCGTCAACTCTGTATGCTACGCCCATGCTGGAGCCGGCGGAGTGGGAGTTCTGGGACACCTGGATGCGCGCCCACCGGATGCTCGACCGCGAACTCGACCGCGGGCTGCAGCGCGACTGCGGCATCTCGAAGGCCGAGTTCAGCGTGCTGATGACGTTGGACCGGCCGATGCGCGTCGGCGAGCTCGCCGACGCGCTCGACTGGGAGAAGAGCCGCGTCGCGCACCTGCTGACGCGAATGGAGAACCGCGGCCTGGTGGCGCGCATCGAGGACGGCGCCACCGGCCGGCGCACCGGGATCGAGCCGACCGAGGAGGGCCGGCGCACGGCCGAGCGCGCCGTCCGGGCGCACGGCGCCACCATCCGCCGGCTCGTCCTCGACCGCCTCACGCCCGGCCAGGCCGCGGCCATTCGCGCCTGGAGCGAGCAGCTGATCGAGCGGAGCTAGAAGAGCGCCGCGACCAGGGCGACCAGCGGCGGCACCGCCTGCGCGAGGGCACCGCCCCGGCCCGCGCCGCGGGGTCGGCTGAGGGCAAGCAGGTCGGACACGCCGAGGGCGATCCCGGCCAGGGCCATGTACGCGCAGGTGTAGAGCACCAGCGCGCGCCCGGCGCCGGTCTGCCCGGTGTGCAGCAGCACCAGCCCGATGACGGGTCCGGCCGCGAGGAACAGGTTGTAGAACCCGACGTTGAACGACCACAGCCGGGTGGCGGGCAGGTTCGCCGCCGGGATCTTGAAGATGCCCTCGTGCACGCCCGGCCGTTCGAACAGCACGACCTCCCACGTGAACGCGAGCAGGTGCACCAGCGCGGCGATCCCGGCGAAGATCTGGACGACGGCGTTCACGGCCGCACCAGCTCGACGCCGTGCCGGCTCGCGACCTCCGGGATCCGCTCCGGCGGAGCCTGGTCGACGTCGCGGAAGAAGCGGCCCATCGCGTCGGTCAAGCCGACCGCGAGGAACTTCGCCGACGGCGTGTGCACGGTGAAGGTGTTGACCGCGCCCGCCGGGATGCTGATCGACGCGCCGGGGCCGAGGTCGTGCAGCTCGCCGTCGACGTAGACCGTGATCCGGCCGTGCAACACGTAGAAGCTCTTCGCCCAGGGCTCCGAGTGCGGCGGGACCGACGGCCCGCGGGGCGCGTCGACCTCGAACAGCTCGTAGGCCCCGCCGGTGTGCTCGGCACCGACCTTGACGGTGATCCGGGCATCCTTCGAATCGAGTTCCGGGCCTTCGCCCGGGGCGCTGAAGTGGGTCATGCCCTCGATGGTGGGAACCGCGCGGCCGGGGGACCATCCCGTGAATGTGGGATACCCGCATCGGCGCGCCGCGGCGCATACTGCGTCGATGCGGGAACAGCGGTCCAGGTGGGAGGGTCGGGCACAGGGCGCGCGGCGCGACATCGCCGCACTCGCGACGGCGGGCCTCGGGGTCGCCGAGCTGCACGCCGCCGTGATCGAGCTGGTCGAGCGGGTGGTGCCCACCGAGCTCACCTGCTGGGCGTCGCTGGACCCGGACACCGCGGTGATCAGCTCGATGACCAGCGGGCGTGCCCGGATCCCCGGCGAGTACGAACCGCTGCTGGCGACGTACGAGTACGACGGCGCCCAGCCGCACACCTTCGCCGAACTGGCCGCCCGGCCGGTGCCGGTGGCCCGGCTCTCGGACCTGCCGCGCCGGGACGCCGAGCGCAGCGGCCGGCTCAACGAGGTGTGGCGGCCGCTGGGCCTGGACCACGAGCTGCGCGCGGTGTTCCGCGTCGACGGGACGTCGTGGGGTGCGGCCGGCCTGGTGCGGCGCGGCGAGTTCAGCGACCGCGAAGTCGAGTTCCTGACGGCGATCGCGCCGGCGGTGGCGGCCGCGACGCGGGTGGCCGCCCGCACGCGCGACGCGGGGGAGCCGGCGGCCCCGGCGATCGTCGTGGCCGGCCCGGACGGCAGGCAGCGGGCGGCCACCGCGGCGGCCGCGGCGTGGCGGTCCGAACTGGACGAGATCGCCCCCGGCCGGTTCGCGGTGCTGCTGCGGGCGGTGGTCACCGGCGCGCGGGCGGCGGCGACCGGCACGTTCCGCGCCCGGGTCCGCGACGCCCGCGGCGGCTGGATCGTCTTGCACGCCAGCAGGTTGGTCGCCGAGGACGCCGACGAGACGGTGGTGACGGTCGGGCGCGCGTCGGGGGCCGAGCTGCTGAGCGTGCGGCTGGCGGCCTACGGCCTGACCGCCCGCGAGCGCGACGTCTGCCGCGAGGTGCTGGCCGGCCGGTCCACAGTGGACATCGCGGACCGGCTCGGGATCTCGGCCCACACGGTGCAGGACCACCTCAAGTCGGTGTTCGGCAAAGTCGACGTCCGGAGCCGGGGCGAACTGACGGCGAAGCTGCTTTCCTGACCATTCTTCCCGCCGGAAACGGCCGTGCCGGTTTCGCCCGGAATTGCGGTGCCGGTTTTCGTGACTGCATGCTACGGTCCGCAAATTGCGGGGCGGCCGAGCCGAGGGGGCAGCATGTCCGACGACACCACGCGCTACCTGTGTGCGGCTTCGTACCTCGATCCCCGCTACAGCACCGAAGCGATCACCGAGTTCCTCGTCGAACCGACCCGGCCGGTCCCGCCGTCACCGGGTCTCGACGCCGGCCGCGTGCTGACCGAGGCGGTCCGGGCCCGGGCGCGCCGCAAGAACTACGACGGCCTGCTGGTGGGGCTGATGGCCGTGGTCATCGGGCTGTCGTGGGACAACCCGCTGCTGTACGGCTGGATCGTGCTGTCGGTGCTGCTCGTGGTCGCGCGGGCGGGGAAGACCGCGTACGCGAACGAGCGGGTGTTCAACCCGAAGACGCTCGTCCTGATAGCCGTCGTCGTCGTGGTCGGGTGGCTGTTGCTGACCTACTCGGACGAGCTCTTCGAATCCTCCGGCAGCCGGTATTCGTCGCGCTACTACGACGACGTCGACATCGACTACGACGGCTCCTCGGGCGGCGACACCGCCCGGTTCGTCATCGGCATCGTGCTGGCCATCGTCGTGCTCATGGTCGTCACCTTCGAGCGCTGGTCGCTGTGGAACCTGCTGACCACGCGCTTCAAGCGCTTCGCCCCGCCGGCCCCCGACACCGGCAGCCTCTCCGGCCTGTTCACCGAAGACTTCCGCGAGCAGCTCGGCCGCTACCAGCGCGGTGACGAGTTCGCCGGGATGCCCGGTGCGCCGCTGGTGGTGTACCGCGGCTACAAACCGTTCGTCGGCGCGGGTTTCCGCCGCGACTCCTGGTCGATGGCGATCCCGCTGGAGCGGCTCGACGACGACGAGAGCGACCCGGAGACGCGGCGTGAGCTGACCACCGAGACGTTGTACGAGGAGATCCGCGGGGCGATCGCGGACCTGCGGCAATCGGCCTCGCTGTCGCCGGACCGGCGGCTGGGCGGGCTGACCGTGACCGACGCCGTGTTCACCCCGGCCGCCGAGCTCATCGACCACCTCACCGACGCCGAGGCGGCGTCCTACCTGCCGGACATCGAGTACCCGCCGCACACCCGGCTGAGCGAGGCCGACGTCGAGCGGATCCGGCGCGAGCCGAAGGAGTGGGCGCGCTACTACCTGTGCTTCCAGGTGGAGACCTGGGACCGGGACCTGGTGCTCACGACGTTCCTGCACGTGGCGGTGGACGACACGACGCTGTACGTCGAGTGGACGCCGTTCATGCTGCCGCCGATCAAGGCCGAATACCGCGTCGTGGACAAGATGCGGCAGGAGTCGCTGCGCCCGTTCGGGCAGGGGCTGCTCGGCTGGCTGGAGCTGCCGGCGAGCCTGCCGGGCCGGATCGCGAACCTGGCGTCGTGGATCCGGCGGCCGAAGCGCGAGGCCGGGGTCCTCGACCCGGAACGCTACGGCGCCTCGAGCACCCTGCGCGAGCTGGCGGCGGTCAACCTGTTCACCGACTACTTCCAGCTCGTCGACGTCGAACGCTACGAGAAGATCATCGGGAGCAGGCTCCTGCCGACGATCGGCAAGCTGCTCGGCGACGCCGGGTTCTCGACGGCGAAGTTCGAGGAGCAGGCGGCGGTCGTGATCAACAACGACATCAGCATCGGCGGCGACAACCGCGCCCCGATCACCCAGACCGGGCAGCGCGGCCCGCGGCCGCGCGTGCCGAAGACGACCGGCCGCAACGACGGAACGGAGGCCTGATGGGACACCGGATCACGAACAAGGTCAGCATCGGCGGGGACAACTCGGGCCGGATCACCCAGACCGGCATCGAGGGCGGCGGCGCCGACGAGACGGTTTCCTCGCTGCTGCGGCTGGTCGAGCGGCTGACGGCCGAGGTGCGCGGGAAGGATCTCGCGAAGCAGGAGGTGCTGGAGGACACGCTCACCGACCTGGCGGAAGACCTGCGCGCGGGTGACGCCGCCGAGCCGGCGGTGGTCCGCAGCCGGTGGGAGAAGGTCAAGGGGCTGCTGGGCGGCCTGGCGCAGTTTTCCGAGCTGGTCGCGAAGATCTCCGACCAGGTGCAGAAGATCTTCACCTGAGCGCCGGTCAGAGGACCTTCCGCAGCAGCGCGGTCACCTCGGCCGGCCGTTCCATCGCCGGCAGGTGACCGGTGTCGGGGAGTTCGACGAGCTCCGCGTCCGGCAGTGACGCCGCGAGGTGGTGGGACAGCTCGACGAGCCCGGGCGCGTCCGCCGTCCCGATCACCACCAGGGCGGGTGTCGTGATCTCGCCCAGCCGGTGCCGGGTGTCCGGGATCTTCTCCGTCCACTGTGGAGCGGTCCAGTCGCGCCGGTAGACCTGCTCGCACATCTCCCGCACCCGCGCGACCATGTCCGCCGGCAGGACCGAGACGTCCCGGTCCGGGCCGGCGACCAGGTAGCGGATGTTCGCGTCGGCCATCGCCCGCACGTCCGCCGGGTCGACCTCGGCCTCGCGGGCGGCGTACTGCTCGAGCCGCCCGGCGGGGAGCGCTTCCGCGGCCAGCCGGGCGAAGTCCGCCAGCATGTGGTCTGGCCAGGTGTGCCCGGTCAGGCCCGAGCCGAGCAGCGCGAGCCGGGTGATCCGCTCCGGCGCGGCCAGGGCGGCGTCCAGCGCGCACGCCCCGCCCATCGACGCCCCGACCAGCGCGGCCCGCTCGATCCCCCGGGCATCGAGCAGGGCCAGCAGGTCCTCGAAGTGGGCGTACTCGCCGGGGCCGTCGGCGGTTTCGCCGAAGCCGCGGCGGTCGTAGCGGATCACCCGGTGCGTGGCGGCGAGCGCGGTGAACTGGGCGTCCCACATCCGGCGGTCGCCGATCGCGGCGCGCAGCAGCACGACCGCGGGCCCCTCTCCCGCTTCGTCGTAGCCGAACGCCGTCCCGCCCACCTCGATCATCGCCATGGCCCCAAGCTAGCCACCCGACCGTGTCACACACCGCACTTTTCGCTCAGGGCGAGAAGCTAGGGTGCCAACCATGACCGACGGATTCGAGTTGACGCGCGACGGCGAAGTCGCCCGGCTCACGCTGACCCGCCCGGAGAAGATGAACGCCATCACCTACGGCATGTGGTCGGCGATCCCGGACGTCGTGGCCGAGGTCGACGCCGATCCCGCGGTGAAGGTGCTCGTGCTCGCGGGCGCCGGGAAGCACTTCTCGGCGGGTGCGGACATCAGCGAGTTCGGCGAGCTGCGCACCACCGCCGACGGCGCGGCGAGCTACGACAAGGCGGTCGAGGGCGCGGTGGCGGCGCTGACCGCGCTGCGCAAGCCGTCGGTGGCGATGATCCAGGGCAACTGCATCGGCGGCGGCTGCCAGGTCTCGGTCGCCTGCGACTTCCGGTTCGCCGCCGAAGGCGCCCGCTTCGGCATCACGCCGGCGAAGCTCGGCATCGTCTACCACTTCGACTCGACGCGCCAGCTCGTGTCGCTGGTCGGTCCGGCGCACGCGAAGTACTTCCTGCTGTCGGGCGAGCTGATCACCGCCGGCCGCGCCCGCGAGATCGGCCTGCTCAACGACGTCTTCCCGGCCGAGGAGCTGGAGTCGTCGACGCAGGAGTTCGTCGCGACGCTCTGCTCCCGGTCGCAGGCGTCGATCCGCGGGATGAACCGGATCATCGAGAAGATCGTGGCGGGCCAGGAGACGTCGGACGCCGAGGTCGAGGAGATCCGCTCCGAGGCCCTGCACGGCGTCGACTACGCGGAGGGTGTCGCCGCGTTCCTGGAGCGGCGCCCGCCGCGGTTCACCTTCCGCTGAGGATGGTCACGAAGCCGCCGTTCGCGGCGATCGGCACGCGTAGCCGTTCGCCCGCCGTGACCGTCTCGGTTTCCCGGAGCAGCCCGGTCGGCCCGTCGCGGACGGTGTCGGCGACCCAGCGCCCCGGTCCCAGGAAGTCCAGCGGTGCCGTCACCGTCGTGGCCGGCCCGGCGAAGATGCCGCCGACGAACCAGCGTTCACCCGAGCGACGCGCGAACACCGCTGCACGGCCGGGTCTCCCGGACAGCAGCCGGGTTTCGTCCCAGACAGTCGGCAGCTCGTCGAGCGTGCGCACGGCCTCCGGCCGGGCTTCGTAGTTCTCCGGCTTGTCCGCGCCGTGCTGCCAGCCGGATTCGTAGACGAAGAACGTCGCCACCTCGTGCGCGTCCGTCGTGTCCCGATCGGACACCACGAACGCCGTCGGCGTGTAGTCCATGCTGCCGACGACGTTGCGGGTGAACGGGAACATCGTGTTGGTCGCCGCACGCGTCCGGAGCTGTTCGGCGCCGCGGACGGCTTCGAAGCTCATCACGTGCGGCCAGGTGCGCTGGAACCCCCGCGGGACGGTCGCGCCGTGGAAGTTGAGCATCAGCCGCTGCCGGGCGGTCGCCCGCGCGATGTCGTCGTAGAACCCGAGCCGCGCCTGCGTGTCCGAGTCCATGAAGTCGACCTTGATCCCGGCCACGCCCCACGACTTGACCAGTGGCAGCCACCGCGCGCGTTCGGCCGGCGTGTCGAGGTCGTCCCAGCGGAACCAGAGGAGCACCTCGACGCCGCGGGCGCGGGCGTAGCGGATGACAGCCGGGGCCCAGGAGGTGTCCCAGCCTTCGTCGACGAGCAGGTACGGCCAGCCGTGCCGGGCGGCGAAGTCGGCGAACTGCTTCTGCCGCACGGGATCGCGAGGACTGTCGTGTTCGGACAGCCACGACCACGCGACCTTCCCCGGCCGCACCCAGGACGTGTCGTCCAATTCGGACGCCGGCGCGAGGTCGTCGACCAAAGTGGACTCGGTGACCGTCGCCAGGTCGCCGGTGATCGCCACCCGCCACGGCGTGGCGAACGGCCCGGGTCCGGTGACGGCGGCGTCGGCCAGCTTGATCGCGTAGTCCGCCGTGCCGGCCGGGTGCGTCAGCCGGGCGCCGGAGTATCGTCCGTCCACATCGGACTCCGTCAGCAGCGTGTAGCCTCCGTCGCCGGTCTCGAACAGCAACGGGAAGCCGTAGTCGCCGGCCGGTGCGCCGCCCGCGGTGGTTTCGACGCGGACCTTCTCGTAGTTGGGGGAGTAGGGCAGCAGCCACGCCGGCGCCGCCGTGGGCAAGTTGAACGCCGACGCCTCGCCGAGCACCGTCCCGCCGGCGGGGAGGACGTACCGGTAGGCGACGCCGTCGGCGGCCGCGCGGACGACGACATCGAGCCGGGTTCCGCGCGCACCGGTGAAGGACAACGTCGTCTCCGCCGCCCGCGCGTGCCGCCGCAGGCGCTTGCCGGTGGTCATCGAATAGTGCTCGTCGACGACGCGGTCGACGCGGCGGAGGAATTTCAGGTCCCGGGTCAGGTCGGCGGCTCGTGTCCGCAGGCCCAAGGGAGAGGGGGCCAGCACGGTCGTGCCGCCGCGGGAGACCGCGAAGGTCAGGCCGCCGTCGCCGGTGCGGGCGACGGCGGCGGTCACCGCGCCGGTGAGGGTCACGGTCCAGCGGCCGGTGGCGCCGGCGGGCACGCTCGTCACGACGGTGGCCGCCAACGCCAGCGCGACGACGAACGCCGGCCTTCTCCCGAACCCCACGGAAGCTCCTTCGCCGCGCGGAATGACGTGTCGATCACCGATCTTCGGCGCTCGCCGCGGATTCCGCCAACGGGGGCGTCACGCATCCAGGTAGGCGTGGAAGTGCTCGGCGACGACGTCGGTCACCCCGGCGGGGTCGAGCCGGCCGTCGATCTCGATCACGCGGATGCCGAGCTCCCGCGCCGAGCGCACGGCCTGCGCGGCGAGCATCCGGTCGCGCGTCAGGCGGCTCCGCTGCCGCGGGATCGTCGGCTCGTCCGGCCGGTGGCGTAGCTGGTGCTGGCGGAACAGCTCGGTCGGCACCAGCACGACCATCCGGCTCGGCGAGTCCACCAGCGGCGCGACCAGTTCCGGGCGCAGGCCCCGGCCCTCGGCGACGATCGGCCGCGGCGAGGCCAGGGCGCGCAGGTCGGCCAGCGCGCATTCGAACCGTTGCCGGAACTCGGCCAGCAGCGCGGTCAGCTGGTCGCCGGCGAGGGCGTCGTCGGCCGCGGTCGCGCCGGGCCGGGTCCGGTCGTCGTGGTGGTAGGTCGTCAGCCCGTGGCGCTCGGCCAGCAGCCGGGCGACGGTCGACTTGCCCGTCCACGGGGCACCACCGATCCAGAGCGTTGTGCGCAGAGTCCCGAACGGATCCGAGGTCATCGTTCGACTATCGCGGCACCGGCGCCCCGAAGGCCAGCGTTCGGGCGCTGGTTGATCCGTTCAGCTCAGGGCTCGCTTTCGCCGTCGACGACGAGCACGGTGGAGTCGTCGGCGAAGTCCGGTTTCCCGCCGAGCCGGAAGTGGAACCGCGAGCCGGGCCGGACGGCGGCGATCACCTGGGTTTCGGCCGTGTCGAGCACGATGATCGAGAGTTCGGTCGTGACGGGTTCCGGGCGCAGGACTTCGGGCACGACCGGGATGGGCAGGGTGCCGCTGACCGAGCCGGAGCCGTCGTCGGCTTCGCCGGCCGGCTCGAACGGCGGCGGCGGGACGAGCCGCGGCCGGCGGCGCCACCAGAGCCCGGCGATCAGTCCGGTGAGCAGCCCGCCGGTGCCGCTGACGGCGGAGGCCAGCCCGACGCCGAGACCGGAGGTTTCCCCAGCGGGTTCGGCTTTCGGAGCGGCGGCGGCCGGGGGAGCGGTGGGCAACGGCCCGAACTGCACCGCGGGGTCCCGGGCGTCGTCGGGCAGCTGCAGCACCTGGCCGGGTTCGATGGCGGTGGGGTCGGTGAACGGCGTCCCGTCGGGTCTCGGCCGGCCCTGGTTCAGCTTGAAGATCTCGGAGAACCGGTTGCCGTCACCGAGGGCGCGCTCGGCGATCTTGAACAGCGTGATGTCGTCGGGGTTGTCGGCGTGCGGGACGATGTAGTACTTGACGGCCGGCGGAGGAGGCTGGGTCTGCGCGAGCGCGGGACCCCCGGCGAGCACGGCGAAGAGGACACCGGCGGCCCCGGCCTGCCCGGCCCGCCCGAGCACGCGGCGCACCGCGGGGTTTGCGACCATGGTCGGCACCTCTCCCCGGTGACCCCGGCGGGTCCCGGTGTTGCCCCTCTACACGGGGGCGGAGCGAGTGCGGTTCAGATCTCGCGGCCGCCGGTGGACATGAACGACCCGTTCCTGTCGCCGGACGTCAGGGTTCCGGCAAAGTCAGGTCAGCGCGGCCGATCCGGTCGCCCGCACGTCATGAACGGGTCGTTCACCTCGTCAGACGACATGAACGACCCTTTCATGACATCGCCGCGACGCCGGGCAGACCGCGCGGCCACGACTTTGCCGGAGCCCGGTCGCCGGACGTCATGAAAGAGTCGTTCATGACGTCCGGGGTCGGTTCAGATCTCGTCCCACGGCACGGTTTCGTACGCCCGCGCGAGCAACTCCACCGCCCGGTCCGCGGGCGGCAGCACGAGGTCGTCGACGGAGGCGACCGCGCGCCCCGGGGTCTCGGAGTTCGTCACGAACATCGCGTCGAAGAAACGCAAGTCCGCGGGCCGGACTTCGCGCGTCTCCTGCGGGACACCCAGGCGGCGCAACGCTTCCTTCTGCGCCAGCATCGTGATCCCCGGCAGCACCGCGGCTTCCGGCCACACGACCGTGTCGCCGGCCAGGAAACCGGCGTTCCACACCGAGGCTTCGCTGATCCGGCCGGCCGGGTCGACGAACAGCGCGTCGTCGTAGCCGGCCAGCTCGGCCTGGCGGGAGTGGTAGATCAGCCCGAACGTGCCGAGGTGCTTCACCTGCGGCAGATCCCGCTGGTACCGGACCGTCCGCAGGCGCAGCGGCGCCGGCTCGGGCGGGTGCGGCGGGAGCGTCCGGACCAGGATTTCCGGCACGAGGGGCTCGTCGAACGAGCGCGTGACCACCATGACCCGCACCGAAAGCGCCGGTTCGCCGGCGATCGCGTGGCGGACGTAGGACCGCACCCGGTCGACGTCGAGGTCGGTGCCGAACAGCAGCCGGGTGCTCGTCGCGAGCCGCTCCAGGTGGAACGCGAGCCCGCGGACCCGCCCGTCCCGGACCTGCATCGCGGTGAAATGACCGTAGGAGGTCATCCCCGCGACGAAGGCGTCCGGGCCGAGCGGGTCCCCGTTCAGCTCGATGCGCGCCGCCACTACTGGACGGTCACGCCCGTGAACTTCACCTGCTTCGTCGGCGCCCCGGTGCCGTCCTGCGGGTTCGGGTTCGCGATGCCGGCCTTGGCGACGGCGTCGAGGACCTTGAGGCCCTCGTCGCTGATGCTGCCGAACACCGAGTAGTCCGCCGGGAGGCCGTCGGCGTTGCCGTAGACCATGAAGAACTGGCTGCCGCCGGAGTTCGGGGCGGACGTCTTCGCCATCGCGAGGATGCCGCGGCCGTACTTGATCTCCGGGAACGCCTCGTCCGGCATCGTGTAACCGGGGCCGCCCTGGCCGTCCTGGGTCGGGTCGCCGGTGGCCGAGGGGTCACCGCACTGCAGCATCTGCAGGCCCTCGGTGCCGAGCCGGTGGCACATGGTGTCGTTGTAGAAGTTCTGCTTGGCCAGGCTGATGAAGCTCTGCACCGCGCACGGCGCGAGCGCCCGGTCGAGCGTCAGCGGGATGTCGCCCGCGGTGCTCTTCAGCGTCACGTTCACCGTGCCGGTCGACGGGACGTTCTTGCCGTCGGGCAGGTTGACCTTCTTCGGCGCCTTGCCCGTCGTGTCGGCCTTGAAGTCGCACGTCGTCGGGTTCGGCAGCGCCGTGGCCCGCTTCGGCAGCGCCGTGCGCTGCGTCGGGATCTGGAGGTCGGTCGGCGGCGGAGCGGCCGAGGACGACGCCGCCGTGTCGGTGGCGTCACCGCCGTTGGCGCTCACGATCCACACCACCACGCCCGCCACGACGAGCACGGCCACGCCGACGACACCAGCGCCGATCCTCCTGCGTCGCTTCTGCTGCTCCAATCGGCGCTCGAGCTGCCTCTCGAGCTTGCGCTTCGCAGCTTCGCGGCGCTGCTGGTTGGTCGCCACCCCGTACCCTCCAGGTTTCCGCTCGTGTCACACGTCTGAGGTAGCGGCAGTGTATGGGCACAGCCTGTGAGGACCATGTACAGGGCCCGCTAGTCTCAACCCGATCGTGATCGGCGCCATCCGGCGCGGAAGTCCGGGAGGCGTTCGGTGCTCGTCGTCGGGTTCGGCAGCGGCCCGCTGCAGGCCAACTGCTACCTGCTGGCGGAGGCCGCCGGCGGGCCGTGCGTGGTCGTGGATCCGGGCCAGGAGGTGGTCACCCCGCTGACCGCCGCGCTCGCCGAGCACCGGCTGGTCCCGGCGGCTCTCGTGGCCACCCACGGGCACGCGGACCACGTCGCTTCGGCGGCCTCGCTGGCGGCTGAGCACGGCGTCCCGCTGCGCCTGCACCCCGCCGACGCGCGGCTGTACGACGGCGACAGCGTCCCGCTCGAGCCAGGCACCTTCGCCGGGCTGGACATCGACGTCCGGCACGTACCGGGGCACACGCCGGGCTCGGTGGTGCTGAGCCTGGCGACGGCCGAGGGCGGCCGGCTCGCGCTGACCGGCGACACGCTGTTCGCCGGCTCGGTCGGCCGCGGCGCCGACCCGGAAGCGGTGCGCGAGCTGCTGACGAGCCTGCCGGACGACGCGGTGGTGCTGCCGGGCCACGGCCCGGCGACGACGATCGGCCGGGAACGCGCGGGCAACCCGTTCCTCGCCGGGACGGGGGCCTGAGGATGGCGGAAGAGACGACCGAGCGGCTGGCGCTGTTCGAGGAGGACCCGCGCGGGCGCCGTCGCCGCGGGATCTCGGGCCTGATCGGCGTGGTGATCGTCGCGGCCGCGTTCGGCGGCGTCGCCGGCCTGATCGGCGGCACCCTGATCGGGCTGATCGTGGCGCTCGTGATCGCGCTGCCGCTGCTGTACGTGATGGCGGTCAGCATCCGCCGCCGGGTCTGGCTGGAGGGCTCGACGCTGCTGGTGCGGACCTGGGGCCTGCGCCGCGTCGACCTGGTCACCGCGACGCGGCTCGACCTGGTGATCGGCGACGTCCGCGGCTCCCGCACGGTGAGCCTGCTGGTCAACGCCGGCCAGCGCGGCAAGGTGGCGAAGGTCGACCTCGCGGTGTTCTCCGGCACCGGCGGCCGCGAGCTGGGCATCCTGCAGCTGCGGAAGCTGGCGAACGCGCTGATGAACAACACCGAGGCGAACGGCCTGGTGTTCGGCGAGCTGCTGGTCGCCGAGCTGAAGGCCGAGGCGCGTGGCACCGGCGTGGCCGACCGCCCGCTCTACCGGCTGGCGTCGGTGGCGCCGTCCGGCAAGTACGTGCAGCGGTTCACGATGGAGGCCGTCAGCCGGTTCGTGGCGACTCTCGACTGAGCTCCTCGTCCGCCTCGCGCAGCTGTTCGAGCTGGTAGACGAGCTCCGGGACCTCTTGGGCGATGTAGGCGGCGAGGCGCTCGACGTGGTGCAGGGTGGCGCGGACGTCCTCCAGGGCCGTGGCGATGCGCGGCAGCGACTCGACGGCCTGGACAGTGGCGGTGACCACCCGCAGCGCACTCCGCACGAGGCACCGCGGGCCGGCGAGCAGGAACATCGCGCCTCCCGGTTCGGCTGCCGCCTTCCTACCGCGCTTGACCAGCGGTGTCGCGCCCGGGGTGCGCCGATGTTACGGGTGGGACGGAACGGCCTTCGTGGTGCTGCTGAGGTACCCGGCGGGCTCGCGGGAGGCGATCAGCGCGGCCAGGATCGTCGTCACCGGGACGGCCGCCACGATGCCGACGCTGCCGGCGAGCGTCCGGACGATCTCCTGCGCGATCTCTTCGCTGCCGAGCAGCGCGCCCAGCCCGACGCCGGAGATCGACGAGTACAGCAGCACCGGCAGCGCGGCCCCGGCGTAGGCCATCACGAGCGTGTTGACCGCCGACCCGACGTGGTCGCGGCCGATCCGCAGGCCCGAGCGGTACAGCTCCTGCCACGTCAGGTCCGGGTTGGCGCGGCGCAGCTCCCAGACCGCGCTGGTCTGGGTGACGGTCACGTCGTCGAGCACGCCGAGCGCGCCGATCACGACGCCGGCCAGCAGGAGTCCCCGGGCGTCGATGCCGTGGCCGAGCGACCCGATGAGGGTCGACGTGCTGTCGTCGAGCCCGGTCAGGGAGGCCGCGGCGGAGAAGATCGCCGACAGGACGCCGATGAGGGCCAGGCTGACCAGCGTGCCGAGGACGGCCGCGGACGTTCTCGCCGACAGCCCGTGGGTCAGGTAGAGCGCGATGAACATGATCGCGCCGGACCCGGCGATGGCCACGACCAGCGGGTTCTCCCCGGCGAGGATGGCCGGGAGGACGAAGAGCGCGATCACGACGAAGGACAAGCCGAGCGCGGCGAGCGCGGCGAGGCCCTGCCAGCGGCCGAGCACCAGCACGGCGACCGCGAAGAGCGCGGCCAGCACGAACAGCGGGGTGCCGCGCTGGAAGTCCACGAGCTGGAAGCTGGCCGGGTCGCCGGCGTTGCCCCCGTTGTAGGCGAGCACGACGGCGTCGCCGGCGGAAAACCGCGGCGTGCTCGGCTCGATCGGGACGGTCAGCTTCAGCTGCTTCCCGCTCGCCGGGCCGTCGGTCATGGTGAGGTCGACCGTCAGGCAGGGCTTGGCGTTCGGGTCCGTCTGGTCGCCGACCTGGACCTGGCCCTGGGCGAGGCAGGGACCGGTCGCGGTCGACGTGATGTTCGCGGCCACGGGCGTGCCCTGCGGGACGACGCTCGTCGGGTCCGGCTTGCCCCAGGGGTACAGCACGATCATGCCGACGACGGTCGCCAGCGCGAGCGGGGCGAGCAGCCAGATCAGCAGCAGCTTGACGCGCTTCGACGCCGGCGCGGCGGGCCCGTGGCCGTGCCCATGGCCGGTTTCGGGCTCGGGTTTCTTAGCGGGGCGCGGCTTGGCGCCGGCCGGGACCGGCTGCGGCCCGGTGTCCCCGCGGCGCGCGGTGCGCTGGGGGCCGGTGTCCGTTCGCCGGGCGGTGCGCTGGGGACCGGTGTCGGTGCGCTTGTCCGCGCCGGGAACGCGCTGGGCGCCGGTGTTCGCGACCCGCTGCGGCCCGGTGTCGGCGCGGCGGCGAACCGGCGCCGCACCCTCGGGCGGGACCCGGCGGACGGGCTTCCGGGGCGTCGCGCCCGGCGAAGGGGACACCTCGTCCGTGATCCGGCGAATCGGGCCGGTTGCGTCGTTGTCCGGGTCGGGGCGGTCCACGCGCACATCCTGACAGCGGGATCGCACCGCCCGCACGAGGGGCCGCCGAGGGTCCGGTTCCTCCCGATGCGTCAGCCGTGGGCCTGGCGGACGTGGACGCGCCGGTACGCCGACGGCGGGGTGTCGAAGTGGTCGAGGAAGGCCTGGCGCAACGTCTCCGTCGAGCCGAAGCCGCAGCGGCGCGCGATCGTCGCCAGCGGGAGGTCCGTGCCCGACAGCATCCGCGCCGCGTGCTCGGTGCGGACCGTGCGGACGTACTTGCCCGGCGTCGTGCCGAGGTGGGCGTCGAAGAGCCGGGTCAGCTGGCGGGTGCTGAGGCCCGCCCGGCCGGCGAGCGCCGGGGTGCCGAGGTCCGCGTCGAGGTGCTCGGCGATGTACGCGGTGAGGTCGCGGACCTCGCGGTGCTCCGGCGGCGGTCCGGCCAGGAACAGGCTGACCTGGGCCTGGTTGCCGGGCCGCTGCAGGTACGTCACCAGCGACCGGGCGACTTCGCGGGCCAGCGTCGGCCCGTGGTCGGCCTCCACGAGCGCCATGGTGAGGTCGAGGCCGCTGGTCACGCCGGCGGCGGTGTAGACGTTGCCGTGCTGGATGTAGAGCGGCACGGGATCGACTGTCACCGCCGGGTAGGCGTCGGCCAGCTTCGCCGCCCAGCGCCAGTGGGTCGTCGCGCGGCGGCCGTTGAGCAGCCCCGCCGCGGCGAGCACCTCCGCACCCGTGCAGACCGACGCCACCCGCCTGCTGGTCTGGGCCAGCCGCCGGATGTGGGCGAGCACGCGTTCGTCGGACGCGGCCGTCGTGCTGCCCCAGCCACCCGCGACGACCAGCGTGTCGAGGTCGGCCGCCACCTGGTCGAGCCGCAGGTGGGGCTGCAGGATCAGGCCGGAGCACGTGCGGATGGCCTGGCCGTCGATCGTGGCGAGCCGGATCTCGTACGGCGGGCGGGCGCCGTGGCGGTTGGCGGCGTCGAGGACGTCGGCCGGGCAGGCGACGTCCAGCAGCTCCACGTCGGGGAATCCGACGATCGTGACCCGTCTGGGTGAGCCTGCCATGATCGCACGCTAGCAGCCGGACCGGCCTTCGGACGCGGTTCGCAGGATTTCGGACATCCGGATCCGGCGGGACCGCGGCCGCCGCCAGGGTGAGGGCCATGACCGCTGCGCAGAAGACCCTCGCCTTCGTCGTCTACCCGGGGCTCACGCCGCTGGACCTGGTGGGCCCGCTCCAGGTGCTGAGTGCCTTGGCCCAGATGGATTCCGGCTACCGGACCGTCGTCGTGGGCGCCACGAAGGACACCATCGGCACCGACACCCCGTTGTGCGTCGCGCCGAGCCACACGTTCGACGAAGTGCCGTCGCCGTACGCGGTGCTGGTGCCCGGCGGCACCGTGCCGACGCTCCGCGCGATGGCGGACGAGCGCCTGCTCGCCTGGCTGCGTTCCGCGGCCGCCGGTGCCGAGCTGGTGACGTCGGTCTGCACCGGCTCGATGGTCCTCGGCGCGGCCGGGCTGCTCGAGGGCAAGCGGGCGACGACGCACTGGATGTTCCGCGACGTGCTGACCGGCCTCGGCGCGACGCCGGTCGCCGAGCGGTGGGTCGAAGACGGCCGGGTGATCACCGCGGCGGGCGTCTCGGCGGGCATCGACCTGGCGCTGCACCTGGTGGAACGGCTGGCCGGCCGGCAGGTCGCGACGAACATCCAGTTCGCCATCGAGTACGACCCCGAGCCGCCGCAGGGGCGCCTGGACTGGGCGAACCAGCCCTACGGCGACCTGAAGCCGCTGCGCGAGCACACGCTGCGGGCCGGGCTGGCCGACCAGCCGGAGCTCCTGGGCCGGCTCCTGGCGAACGCCTGAACCAACGTCGTCGGCCATCCGGGTGATCGAGGGAAAAGCCCAGCGTCGGACGGCTAGATTCAGCTCGCTCGATCAGGTGATCTCGCGGGTGGGGTGTAGCCGTGCGGTTCCAGGTCCTCGGTCCGCTGACCGCCACCGTCGGGCTGCCGTCGGCGGCCCAGCCGCGGCGGCTGCTGGCCGTGCTGCTCGCGCGCGCCGGCCAGTTCGTCGGCCGCGACACGCTGGTCGACGAGCTGTGGCCGGACGGCGCGCCGTCGAGCGCCGCGGCGATCGTGCAGGTCACCGTGTCGAAGCTGCGCAAGACGCTCTCGCCCGGCTTCGGGGCCGCCGAGGCCGGGCAGCGCCTGCGGTCCGGGCCGCGGGGCTACGCGTTGTCCGTCGAGCCGGGCGAGCTGGACGCGGACGACTTCCTCACGCTGCTGTCCGCGGGCGCCGACGACCGCGCGCAACGCCGCCGCGCGCTCGAACGGGCGCTGGCGTGCTGGCGGGGCGACGCGTTCGCCGACGTCACCGGCGGGCCGCTGCTGGAGGCCCACAAGCTGTGGCTGGAGGACCGGCGCTCGGCGGCGTTGCTGCAGCTGGTCGAGCTGGAGCTCGCCGACGGCGACGGCCGGGCGGTCGTCGAACGGCTCGACCCGGTCGTCGCGGCCCGGCCGGCCGACGAGCGTTTCGCGGCCCGGCTCGCGTCCGCGCTCGGCTCGGTCGGCCACCGCGAGTCGGCGCTGGAGGTGCTCCGCCGGACGCGGCGGGCGCTGTGGGAAGAGGCGGGCGTGTGGCCGGGCGACGACCTCGTCGCGGTGTACCGCCGGATCGCCGGCACCGAGTGGACGACGCCGGGCCCGCCCGCGCAGCTGCCGCCGGCGGTGCCCGATTTCACCGGCCGCGCGGCCGAGCTCGCCGACACCGGCCGGGCCCTGCGCGGCTCCGGACCGGTCGTGCTGCACGGGGCCGCCGGAGCCGGGAAGTCGGCGCTGGCCGTCCAGGCGGCTTGGCGGGCGCGCCGCCGCTTCCCCGACGGCCAGCTGACCGCGTCGCTGCGGGACGCCGAGCCGGCGACCGTCCTCACCGGGTTCCTGCGCCTGCTCGGCGCGACGCCGGCGGAACTGGCCGACCGCGCCGGCCTGACGGGGTTGTGGCGCAGCTACACCGCGGACCGCCGGCTGCTGGTGCTGCTGGAGGACGTCACGACCGAGGCGCAGGTGCGGGCGCTGCAGCCGAGCGGGCCCGGTTGCGCGACGCTGGTCACGACGCGCCGTGAGCTGCCCGGCCTGTGCGGGGCGCGGCCGGTCCCGGTGGCCGGACTGTCCACAGAGGACGCGTGGGCGCTGCTGGCGGCGCTCGCGGGGGAGGCGCGGCTGCGCGCGGAACCTGTGGCGGCGCACCGGGTTCTCGAGTGCTGCGCCGGGCTGGCGCTCGCGGTCCGGATCGCCGGGGTGAAGCTGGCAGCCCGCCCGGGCCGGCGGGTGGCGGAGCTGGCGGCCAGGTTGGCCGACGACCGCCGCCGGCTCGACGAGCTGGCCACGGGCGACCTCGCGGTCCGGGCGGCGGTGACTTCGGCGTTGCGGGAGCGCCCGGCGGCGGACCGGTCGTTGCTGAGGATGTTGGCGGCGTTCGAGGGCCCGGTGCCGGACTGGTGCGTGGCGGCGCTGCTGGACCGGCCGTCGGAGGAGGCCCGCGACCGGCTCGAGGAATTGGCGGCGGCGCATCTGGTGGAACGGGCTGGGGGAGAAGCTCCTCGACTGGATGTCGGTGACCAAGCCGACGGAACCCTTCGGCCCGATGTCGGCACTCACTGGGCCTTACCGCCCCTCACCCGGCTCCTCGTCATCGAAACCCCGGAAACCGACCCCGCCGCCCTCCGCCGCGCCTGCGAAGTCACCCTCGCCCTCGCCGAGCACGCCCGCGGCCGCACGCCCGTCGACCTCCCGAAACCCGATCCCGCCGCCGCGAAACGAGTTGCCGCCGATCCCGAAGCCTGGGCTGCCCGAGAAACCTCGCACCTCGCCGCGGCCGCGCGGCTCGCCGGAGCGCACGGCTGGCACGACCTCACCGAACGGCTCGCCGACGCCTGCACCGCGCTGGCCGGCACGCCGTGGCTCGGGCACGCTGCCCGGGCCGTGTCGGTGCTCGGGCTGGCCGCCGCCCGGCGGCGGCAGGATCCGCGCGCCGAAGCCGAAAAGCTTTACAACCTCGGCTCGGTGCACTGGCAGCACGGCCGCGGCCGGCAGGCGCGCAACTACTTCGTCATGGCCGAAAACCGGTTCCGGCAGCTCGACGACCCGCAGGGCACCGGCGCGGTGCTGGCCGCGCTCGCCGACGTCCACCTCGACGGCGGTGATCCGCGGGCCGCCGAGGCCGAGCTGGTCGAAGCCCTCGGCCTGCTGCGCGCGTGCGGTGACCGCCACGGGCAGGCCGCCGCGGCCGCGCAGCTGGGGTCGCTGGCCGAAGACGTCGGGGACGTGCGGCGCGCGGTCGAGAGCTTCGAGGTCAGCATGCTGCTCGCGAGCGAGTGCGACGACGGCCGCGGGCACGACCAGGCCGCCAAGCGCTACGCCGACGTCCTGCGCCGCCACGGCGGCTACGACCGGGCCGCCGACCTGCTCACCGGCGCGCTCGGCGGCGCCGTCCGGACCCGCGAGCGGCACTGGGAGGCGCACGTCCTGCGCAGCCTGGGCGCCCTGCACACCGAGGCCGGCGAGCCGCTCGACGGCGAACGCTTCCTGACGCGGTCGCTGACGCTGTTCGAGCAGATCGGGCACCGGCACGCCGCCGCCTACACCCACCGCTGCCTCGCCGAAGCGCGCCGCGGCGCGGGTGATCCGGCGGGCGCGCGGTGGCACCTGCGCGTCGCGATGGGCGTGTTCCGCGAGCTTCGTGACCGCCGCGGCGCCGGCTACACCCTGCTCAGCCTCGGCCGGACCCACGCGGACGAGGGCGCCGGGCCGGAGGCCGCGCGCCTGCTGCGGACGTCGGCCGGCCTCTTCCGCGAGCTCGGGTTCCCGTTGTGGGAGCTGCGCGCGCTGCGGGAGCTCACCGCCGTCACCAGTGAATCCCCGGCCCGGGACCGCACTCGTGAAGTCTTGACGAAGATCAGGACCTGACCCCGCCGCCGCGCCGGCCCGCGCCGCGGCGTTTGGCGAAGTTATGGCCCTCCCGTTTTGGCTGCCGCCGTTCGGATCGTCGTACCGAGGAGGCAAGGCATGCCGGGACAACGGATGCTCGCGCGCGTGGCTGTGGGACTGACCGCTTCGGCCGCGACGGTGGTCTTCGCGACCATCGGCACCGCGTCGGCGAGCGTCGAGGTCACGAAGCTCACTCAGGCGCAGGCGGCGTCGCAGCTGTCCGCCGCCGGGGTGACGCACTCGTCGAGCGGGGGCTGCACCACGCGGTCGAACTCGACCTGCACGTCCTACGAGCAGATCAACCAGAGCACCGTCAGCGGCGTGATCACGCTGAAGCGGGCGAGCGGCTGCGCGATCAACATCACCGGCGGCACCGAGGTCGGCCACGCGTCGGGCACCTACAGCCACTACAACGGCTACAAGGTCGACATCTCGCACAACAGCTGCATCGACGCCTACATCAAGAACAGCTTCGGCTACATCGGGCTGCGCGGCGACGGCTACCCGCAGTGGAAGGCCGGCTCCGGCAACCTCTACTGCGACGAGGGCAACCACTGGGACATCACGTACTACACCTGCGGCTGCTGAGTTCCCGGCCGGGGCCTGCCCGTTTCGAGGGCTGCGGGCAGGCCCCGGTTACCGGCCGCTACCGCGGGGTACCTCTCCGGGGTGGAGGTGACGAGATGACTTCGCACAGCACCCCGGCCGGCCGGCAGCGGACCGCCGTCATCGGCGCCGCCGCGGGCTTCGTCCTGCTCGCCGGTCTTTACCTCGTGCTCGCCCCCTGGGTCACCGGCTTCGGCGGGGCGGGTGTGCTCGCGTTGAGCAACACCGTCGTCGGCCTGGTCCTGGTCGCGCTGGCCATCGCCCGCACCGCGACGCGGCGCCTGCGGTTCCTCGGCTGGGTCGTCCCGGTGCTCGGCGCGTGGACGGCGCTTTCGCCGTGGCTGCTGCGCTCCGCGGCGGAGACGCAGCCGTCGACGGCCGCGCTCGTCGGCAACGTGGTCGCCGGCGCGGTGGTCGTCGTGGCGGGCGTGGTCGTGCTCGTCCGCGGCGACTGATCTCGCAGCGGGGGAGATGAGCCCACCGCCTCGGTGTTCGTACGGTCGGTCGCACGATCGGAACGAGCATGGGAGCGCGGATGACCCTCGCGGAATCGGCGCGGCCGGACGCGGCCGCGCGGCAGGCGGAACCCCGCCGGCTGGCGGCCCTGATCCTGCTCTGCGCGGCCAACTTCATGGTGATCCTGGACGCCCAGAGCGTGATCATGGGCGTGCCGGTGATCGCGGCGGACCTCGGGCTCTCGCCGGTCGAGGCCCAGTGGATCCTCTCGGGCAACCTGCTGACGTTCGGCGGGTTGCTGCTGCTCGGCGGCCGGGCCGCGGACCTGCTGGGCCGCCGCCGGGTGTTCATGCTCGGGACCGTGCTGTTCCTGCTGGTCTCGATCCTCTCCGCGCTCGCGACGGCCGCGCCGCTGCTGCTGGCGGCCCGGGCGCTGCACGGCGTTTCGGCGGCGCTGATGGCGCCGACCGCGATGGCGATCCTCACCGACACGTTCCCGGAGGGCCGGGCGCGCAACCGCGCGCTGGCGGCGTGGTCCGCGATCGCCGCGGTGGGCGCGACAACGGGTCTCCTGCTCGGCGGGGCGCTGCTCGACAAACTGGGGTGGCAGTCGCTGTTCTACGTCAACGTCCCGGTCGCGATCGTGATGCTCGTGCTGAGCCCGGTGCTGCTGCGGGAAAGCCGGGACGCCTCGGCGTCGCGCACCTTCGACGTCGCCGGGGCGGTCCTGGGCACCGCGGCGCTCGCGCTGCTGGTCTACCTGCTGGTCGAAGCGCCGCAGCTGGGCTGGACGAGCTTCCCGGTCCTGGGGCTCGGCGCGCTCTTCGTGGTGCTGACCGGCTTGACGGTCCTGGTGGAGAAGCGCTCGGTGAACCCGCTGCTGCCCGCGCGGCTCTTCCGGTCGACCACCGTGCTGGGCGCCAACCTGCTGACGATCGTGGCGCTGGTGCCGGGCTTCGGGATGTCGGTCGTGCTTTCGCAGTACTCGCTGGGGGTGCTGGGCTACACGCCGATCCAGTTCGGGCTGAGCCAGTCGGCGATGCCGATCGCGTCGGTGGTGGGCGCGTTCGCGGCGCAGGCGGGCATGGCCCGGCGCGGCGTCCGCCCGGTCGCGGTGACGGCGTTGCTGCTGCTCGGGATCGGCTGCGCGCTGCTGGTCGGCATCTCGGCCGACAGCGCGTACTTCACGGCCGTGTTCCCCGGCCTGGTGCTGTTCGGCCTCGGGCTGGGCGCGGGCCCGGTGGCGCTCGCGGCGGCGGCGCTCTCGGGCGCCACCAAAGCCGACGCGGGCATCGCATCCGGCACGAGCACGGCGGCGTTCCAGATCGGCGGCGCGTTCGGGGTCGCGGTGGCGTCGACGGTCATCGCGTCGAGCATGGCCGCCACGCCCGGGCCGGCCGGGGCGCTGGCCGGGTTCCACGAGAGCCTGGTGATCTGTGCGGTGGTCGCGGTGGCGGGGGCGGTGCTCGCGGTGGTCCTGCTGAAGGACGCGCGGCGCGGGCCGCTCACTGTCCTGCCGCGGGTGCACTGAGCTTTCAGTTCCCGATGAACACCCAGTCGCCGGAGCCGGGCCGGTACGGACCGTCGGCCCGCTTGGCGACCACGCCCGGCAGGCCGTGCTGGCGGCTGGCGCCGAGGACGTCCTCGCCGCCGCCGGCGAAGTAGCGGGGGACCTGCCAGTGGCGGTCGGCCACCGGCAGGTCCGCCAGCAGCTGACGGCGTTCGGTGTAGGGCAGGTCCAGGGTCGGCCGGCCGTCGAGGTGCAGGACGTCGCAGGCGAAGTAGAACACCGGGCAGTGCGCCTTGAGCCGCTTCGCCGCGTTGCCGTCGGCCCGGCGGCGCTCCTCGAGGCCTTGCGGGTAGGGCTTGCCGTCCTTGATCACGACGACTTCGCCGTCCAGCAGCACTTCCGTCGACCCGAGCTCTTCGCCCAGCTTGTGCAGTTCGGGGTAGCGGCCGGTGACGTCGGCGCCGGTGTCGTCGTGCGCGGTGACGCGGCCGCCGGAGACGAGCAGCATCGTGCGCAGGCCGCCCCAGGCGAACTCGTAGGCCCAGTCGTCGTCCTCGGCCGGCAGCTCGCCTGCGACGGCCGTCATCGGCTCGAGGAACTCGGGGGCGTCTTCGTGCCCGGGCTCGGCCGGGTCGAGGCGCCGCAGCATCCAGTCGCGGTCGTCGTCGGCGTTGTGCCGGTTGAGGAAGAGGTACTTGCCGCGCGCCCGCTCGCCGTGGAAGACGACCTCGACCTTGTGGTCGTTCCAGTGCAGGGTTTCGTACTTCCCGGTGTCCCACACGGTCATCCGGCCGCCCCCGTACTCGCCGGCCGGGATTTCGCCCTCGAAGGTGAGGTACTCCATGGGGTGGTCTTCGGTGTGCACCGCGAGCCGGTTCACCCCGGGCGCGAGCGGCAGCCCGCGCGGGACGGCCCAGGACACGAGCACGCCGTCGCGTTCCAGCCGGAAGTCCCAGTGCAGCCGGGAAGCGTGGTGCTCCTGGATGACGAAGAGGTCGTTGCCCCCGGGCTCGGGCGGGCCGTCGGGCCAGGGTTCGGGGGTGCGGTCCCGGCCGCGCTTGCCGCGGTACTCCTCGAGTTTGTCCGCCATCGCCGCCCCGGTACCCCTTCCACTCGGGAGCGTCCAGGGTACCGGGGGAGCGCGGCGGCCCGTTCCCGGGCGCGGCCGAAGGTAGTGAATGACTCATTCATGTCGCCAGGCGACATGAATGAGTCATTCACTACGGTTGCGATTCCGGCGAGATCAGTCCGTTTCCGCCATGGCTTCGGCGAACTGAGCCGCGTACAGCCGGGCGTAGGCGCCGCCGCTGCCGAGCAGCGTTTCGTGGTCGCCGTGCTCGACGATCTGCCCGTGCTCCATCACCAGGATCACGTCCGCGTCGCGGATCGTCGAGAGCCGGTGGGCGATCACGAAGCTCGTGCGCCCGCTGCGCAGCGAGTTCATCGCCCGCTGGATGAGCACCTCGGTGCGCGTGTCCACCGAACTCGTCGCCTCGTCCAGGATCAGGATCACCGGCTTGGCCAGGAACGCGCGCGCCACCGTGATCAGCTGCTTCTCGCCCGCGCTGACCGTGCCGCCCTCGTCGTCGAGCACCGTCTCGTAGCCGTCCGGCAACGTCCGGACGAACCGGTCGACGTGCGTCGCCTTCGCCGCTTCGATGATCTCCTCGCGGCTCGGGTCGTCCGCGCCGTAGGCGATGTTCTCCGCGATCGTGCCGCCGAACAGCCACGCGTCCTGCAGCACCATGCCGGTCTGGTCGCGCAGCTCCTCGCGGTTCATCTTCGCGATGTCGACGCCGTCGAGCGTGATCCGCCCGCTGTCCAGCTCGTAGAACCGCATGAGCAGGTTGACCAGCGTCGTCTTGCCCGCGCCGGTCGGGCCGACGATCGCCACCGTCTGGCCGGGTTCGACGGTCAGGGACAGGTCGTCGATCAGCGGCTTGTCCGGCAGGTAGCGGAACGAGACGTCCTGGAACTCGACGCGGCCGCGGATCACCGCGGGCCGCTCCGGGTGTTCCGGTTCCGGCGCCTGCTCCTCGGCGTCGAGCAGCGCGAACACCCGCTCGGCCGACGCGACCCCGGACTGCAGCAGGTTCGCCATGCTGGCGATCTGCGTGACCGGCTGGCTGAACTGGCGCGAGTACTGGATGAACGCCTGCACCTCGCCGAGGGTCAGGCTGCCCGAGGCGACGCGCAGCGCGCCGATCACGGCCACCAGCACGTAGCTCAGGTTGCCGATGAACATCATCGCCGGCTGGATCATCCCGGAGATGAACTGCGCCCGGAAGCTCGCCTCGTACAGCGTTTCGTTCTGCTTGTCGAAGATCGCCCCGGACTCCTCGCGCCGGCCGAACACCTTGACCAGCGAGTGGCCGGTGTACATCTCCTCGACGTGCGCGTTGAGCTTCCCGGTCGTCGACCACTGCTTGATGAAGTTCGGCTGCGCCCGCTTGCCGATCTTCGCCGCGACGACGGCCGACAGCGGCACCGTGAGCAACGCGATCACCGCCAGCAGCGGCGAGATCAGGAACATCATGATCAGCACGCCGATCACCGTCAGCAGCGACGAGACGATCTGCGACAGCGTCTGCTGCAGCGACATCGCCAGGTTGTCGATGTCGTTGGTGACGCGGGACAGCACCTCACCGCGCGGCTGGCGGTCGAAGTACTTCAGCGGCAGCCGCGAGAACTTCGCTTCGACGTCCTCGCGCAGCCGGTACACCGCGTGCTGCACCAACGTCGTCGTCAGCCGGGCCTGGATCAGCCCGAAGAACGACGCGATGACGAACAGCGCCAGCACGACCAGCAGGATCTGCCCGACCTTGTCGAAGTCGATGCCCACGCCGGGCACGAGGTCGACGCGGCCGTAGATGTCGGCGAGCGTGCCGTCGCCGCGGGCGCGCAGCCCGGCGACGACCTGCTCCTTGGTGACCCCCGGCGGCACCTGCTTGCCGAGCACGCCGGCCAGGATCGCGTCGGTGGCCTGGCCGAGGATCTTCGGCCCGATCACGGTCAGCGCGACGCTGGCCGCGCCGAGCACGAGCACGCCGATCAGGTGCAGCCGCTGCGGGGCCAGCATCCGCAGCAGCCGCTTGAGGGACCCCTTGAAGTCGAGGGCCTTCTCCGGCGGGGCGCCGCCGGCCATCCACCGGCCCGGGCCGACGGTCGCGGCCCCGGTGTTCTTCTGCCGCTCGGCGGTCGGCCGTTCGCCGGCGTCGGTGACGGCGGCCTTGGGCGATTCGGTCGTGCTCACGCCGCCTCCTGCTCGGTGAGCTGCGACAGCACGATTTCGCGGTAGGTCTCGTTGCCGTCGAACAGTTCGTGGTGGGTACCGGTACCGACGACGCGGCCCTCGTCGAGGACGATGATGCGGTCGGCGCCCCGGATGGTGCTGACCCGCTGGGCCACGATGATCACCGTCGCGTCGGCGGTCTCGGAGACGAGCGCGCGGCGCAGGGCCGCGTCGGTCGCGTAGTCCAGCGCCGAGAACGAGTCGTCGAACAGGTAGATCTCGGGTTTGTGCACCAGCATCCGCGCGATCGCGAGCCGTTGCCGCTGGCCGCCCGAGACGTTCGTGCCGCCCTGGGCGATCGGCGCCTCGAGACCGCCTTCCATCGCCTCGACGAAGTCCTTGCCCTGCGCCACTTCCAGCGCGTGCCACAGCTCTTCGTCGGTGGCGTCCGGGTTGCCGTAGCGCAGGTTGCTCGCGACCGTCCCGGCGAACAGGTACGGCTTCTGCGGCACCAGCCCGACGGCGCGGGCGAGCACCGCCGGGTCGAGGTCGCGGACGTCGACGCCGTCGACCTTCACCGTGCCGCGGGTGGCGTCCATCAGCCGCGGAATGAGGTTCAGCAGCGTCGTCTTGCCGGTACCGGTGGACCCGATCACGGCGGTGGTCTCACCCGGCCGCCCGATCAGCGAAATGTCCTGCAGCACCGGCTTTTCCGCACCGGGGTAGCGGAACTCGACGCCGGACAGCTCCAAGTGCCCGTGCACCGCGCCGGGGCGGATCGGCGACACCGGCGGGCGGACGCTCGACTCGGTGTCGAGGACCTCGCTGATCCGCTCGGCGCTGACCTCCGCGCGCGGCACCATCATGAACATGAACGTGGCCATCATGACGGCCATCAGGATCTGCAGCAGGTAGGACAGGAACGCCGTCATGGCCCCGATCTGCATGCTGCCGGAGTCGATGCGCTGCCCGCCGAACCACAGCACGGCGACGCTGGAGGCGTTCATCACCAGCATGACGATCGGGAACATCAGCGCCATCAGGCGGCCGACCCGCAGCGACACGGTGAGCAGCTGGTCGTTCGCTACGTCGAAGCGCTCGCGTTCGTGCTTGTCGCGGACGAACGCGCGGATGACGCGGATGCCCATGATCTGCTCGCGCAGCACCTGGTTGATCCGGTCGATCCGCTCCTGCATGAGCCGGAACGCCGGGCGCATCTTGGTGATGATCGTGCCGACCGCGATCGCCAGCACCGGCACGATCACCAGCAGCAGCCCCGACAGCGGCACGTCGAGGTTCAGCGCCAGGATGATCCCGCCGACGCACATGATCGGCGCGGACACCATCAGCGTCAGCGTCATGACCACGAGCATCTGGATCTGCTGGACGTCGTTGGTGGTGCGGGTGATCAGCGACGGCGTGCCGAACTGGCCGACCTCGCGGGCCGAGAAGTCCTGCACCCGGTGGAAGACCCCGGACCGGATGTCCCGGCCGACCGCCATCGCGGTGCGGGCGCCGTAGTACACCGCGCCGATGGAGCCCGCGATCTGGGCGAGCGTCACGGCCAGCATCACCGCGCCGACGCGCAGGATGTACTCCATGTCGCCCTTGATCAGCCCGTTGTCGACGATGTCGGCGTTGAGCGTCGGCAGGTAGAGCATGGCGATCGTCTGCACGAGCTGCAGCACCACGATCACCCACAACGTGGTTTTGTACGGGCGCAGGTGCGCGCGCAGGAGCTTGACTAGCAAAACGGTTCCCCCAGTGGTGTGGTGGTGGTGTTCGGTCCGGGTGGCGGTGCGGTGCCGCCGGTCAGGGTGGGCATCCCGGCGGCCAGCTCGTCCAGCAGCCGTTCCAGGGTCGGGAGGAACGGCTCGCCCTCGGTCATGAACCAGTTGACGAAGGCGACGCGGACAGCGCTTTCCACCGTGGATGCCATCAGCCGGCACAGGAGGTGGTCCGCTCCGCCCGCCCGCTTCGCGATGGTCTCGGCGAGGACGCGCTCGACCGCCGCGTGGGCGTTGAGGAACTCGCCGCGCAGCATGAGCTGGCCCATCAGCTCCCGGATACGCGCAACATACGCGCGATCCGGCTCGCCCTCACGCGAATATTGGTGGATCACCGCCTGCTTGACCGACTCCCAGAGCGGCTCGCCCTCGGGCCGGGCGAGCAGGGCTTCGCGCATCCCCTCGTGGCGGTCGACGACCATCGAGCAGACCGCCTGCTCCTTGCTCGAGAAGTAGTTGTTGAATGTCCGCGGCGAGACCCCGACCTCGTTCGCGATGTCCTCGACGCGGACGTTCTCCAGCCCGCGGTCCAGCGTGAGCCGCAACGCGGCCTGCGCGAGGGCCCGGCGGGCCTCGCGCTTCTTGCGTTCCCGCAGCGTCAGCTTCGGTGGTTCCTCCGGCGGCATGAACGGAGTGTAGCGAAAAACTTGCGTGCCCCGCAAAAAACTGCGGGGCACGCAAGAATCTGGGCGAACCGGACAGGGGTGGATTCCGTCGTGCGCGGCCGCCCGGCCTGCGGTATCGGCGTCCGTGTGCGTTCCGTTGCGGGGCGCAAATTGCAAAAATGGACCGATTGGCCTAACGCACTGCGCTCACCAGGAGCTACGTGCCGAAAATCCGCTCACTGCGCGCGATCGCGCGGGGACCGGCTGTGGACATCTGGCGAGGCTTTCTGCTTGCATGTCGGGCGTCGCCGCCGGGGGTCGGCGCCGCGTACGCGTTTTCCGCACCTGAGCAAGGAAGAAGTGGGACCACATGGCGAGCCGGGCCCGGGAACTCCTGGATCGATCACGCGTCCTGCTGGACCGCTCGCGGGTCGCTGCCGCGCAGTTCCTCACGGCGCCGCCGAAGCACCCTGGGTACGCGCCCGCCGCGGGTCCGGCGATCGCGCAGCTGACGCCGCCGGTGGCGGTCCCGCCGGCTTCGTCGGACGACGCCGTGCTCGCCGAGATCTGCGCCAGCGTGGCCCTGCGTGACCTCAACCTGCTCGACCAGCTCCTCGCCCGGCTCGAAGAGCTGGAGGCGGGGGAGGAGGACCACCACCGCCTCGCCGAGCTCTACCAGCTCGACCACCTCGCGACCCGGCTGCGCCGCAACGCCGAGAACCTGCGCGTGCTGGCCGGCCAGGAGACCGCCGACGACGCCGCCCGCGCGACGACGGTGCTCGACGTCATGCGCGCGGCGATGTCCTCGATCGACCACTACGCCCGGATCACCATCGGCCGCGTGGTGAACCTCGGCGTCGTCGGCTTCGCCGCGGAGGACCTGGGCCGGGTGCTCGCGGAGCTGTTCGACAACGCCGCCAACCAGTCTTCGCCCAGCTCGCCGGTGAACGTCAGCGCGCACCTGACCGAGCAGGGCAGCGTGCTCGTCCGGATCGAGGACGAGGGCATCGGCATCCCGGCCGACCGGATCGACGGCCTCAACGCGCGGCTGGCCGCCGGCGGCGACCTCGACGACGCCGCGGCGCGGCACATGGGCCTCGCGGTGGTCTCCCGGCTCGCCGCCCGCCACGGCGTCACCGTGCGGCTGGACCGGCGCAGCCCGCACGGCACGGTCGCGACCGTGCTGCTGCCCACCGGCATCGTCACCGAGCTGGCCGAAAACGCCTGGTCGGGCACCAGGACCGTGACCGTCGAGCCGGTGAAGGCGCCGGAAGGCGAACCGGCCGCCGTCGGCGGGCTGCCGCGCCGCCGTCCCGGCACCTTCCCGCGGGAGGAGCCGGTGCGGGCCGTGCCGCGCAAGCCGAGCCCCCGCCCGCGGCCGCTCGAGCAGACCGGCGGCACCACGGCCAACGGCCTGCCGCGGCGCGTGCCCGGCAGCATCCGCGGTGCCGCGCCCGAACCGCCACCACCGCCCCCGGCCGCCGAACCCGCGGCGAACGGGCACGAGCAGCTGCTCGCCGACCTCGGCGCCTTCGCGGACGGCGAGCGGGCGGCCCGCGCCGAGAACCACCGTGCCCAGCAGGACGAGACGCCCGGAGGAACCGCCTCGTGAGCGCCCCCCACCCGGCTCCGGCGAACTTCGCCTGGCTGCTCGATGACTTCGTGCGCAAGGTCCACGGTGTCAGCCACGCGCTGATCATGAGTGTGGACGGCTTCCCCCTCACCGCGTCCGACTCGGTCGGCGAAGCCGAGGCCGAGCAGCTCGCGGCGATCGCCAGCGGCCTGCTCTCGCTCGCCGGCAACAGCGCGGCGCTGTTCGGGAAGGGCAGCTGCGAGCAGATCATCATCCGCCTCACCCACGGCTACTTCCTGTTCATGGGCATCGGTTCCGGTGCCGGGCTCGCGGTGCTGACCTCGGGCGAGGCGGACATGAAGGTGGTCGCTTACGAGATGACCCAGTTCATCACCAACGCCGGCCACGCGCTCACCCCCGAGGTGCGCGCCGAACTGCGCCAGGTGCTCACCGCGCGCCGCCCGAGGGTGTGATCAGCGTGCCCGAGGAGGTTGCCACCGTGTCCGAGAAGGACACCGCCTTGCCGCGGCGCAGCCGCCGGATCCGCGCGTACGCGCTCACCGGGGGCCGCACCAGCACCCGGCACCAGCTGCTGGTGGAGACGCTGGTCTCGGTCCCGCGGTACGACCCCGCGCTGAGCGGCACGCTCATGCCCGAGTCGCGCTCGCTCTACGAACGCGCCAGGACGCGGTGCTCGATCGCCGAGCTGTCGGTCGGGCTCGACCTGCCGCTGGGCGTGGTGCGGGTGCTGATCGGCGACCTCGCGTCCCAGGGCGCGGTGTTCGTCCACCCCACGGCGCACGCCTACCACCACGACACCAACGTGCTCGAGAGGATCCTTGATGGGCTCAAGCGGCTCCCCGCCTGAGGGCGATCTGCTGACGATCTCCGCGAAGATCGTCGTCGCCGGGGGCTTCGGTGTCGGCAAGACCACGTTCGTCGGCGCGGTGTCCGAAGTGCCGCCGATGAGCAACGAGGCCTGGATGACCGAGGCAGGCGAAGGCGTCGACGACATCCCGCCCGGCGGCAAGTCGACGACGACCGTGGCGATGGACTTCGGCCGGATCACGCTGCGCCCGGACCTGCTGCTGTACCTGTTCGGCACGCCGGGCCAGGCGCGGTTCTGGTTCCTCTGGGACGACCTGAGCCGGGGCGCGCTCGGCGCGGTCGTGCTGGTCGACACCAGCCGGATCGACGAGTCGTTCGCGGCGATCAACTACTTCGAGAACGACTCGGACCTGCCGTTCGTCGTCGCGGTCAACCAGTTCGAGGGCATGCCGGTGCACGACCTCGAAGAGGTGCGCGACGCGCTCGCGCTCGACCCGAGCGTCCCGCTGGTCACCTGCGACGCCCGCGATCGCGCGTCGGCGATCGCCACCCTGACCGAGCTGGTGAGCCACACGCTGTCGCTGGCCGTGCTGTCCGGCCCGCGCGAGCTGGCCGGCAGCGTCCCGAACGCCTGAGAAGGAGAACGAGCTTCATGCGCAGGGTTCTGATCGTCGGCGCCGGGCAGTCCGGGTTGCAGCTGGCCCTTGGGCTGCAGGCGAAGGGCTACGACGTCACGGTGATGTCCGCGCGGACGCCGGACGAGATCCGCGGCGGGCGCGTGATGTCGACGCAGTGCATGTTCCACGACGCGCTGCAGCACGAGCGGGACCTCGGGATCAACCAGTGGGAAGCCGAAACCGTCAACGTCGAGGGCCTCGGCGTGTCCGTGGCGGCGCCGGACGGCGGCCGCGTCCTCGACTGGTTCGCCGAGCTGGACCACGTCGCGCAGTCGGTCGACCAGCGGGTCAAGATGGCCGGCTGGCTCGAGCTGTTCGAGGAGCGCGGCGGCAAGCTCGTCATCCACGGCGTGATGACGTCCGAACTGGACGCATTGTCCCGGCTCTACGACCTGGTGATCATCTCGGCCGGCAAGGGCGAGCTGGTCCAGCTGTTCGACCGGGTGCCCGAGCGCTCGCCGTACACGAAACCGATGCGCGCGCTGTCGCTGGCCTACGCCCACGGCGTCCGGCCGCGGCCGGAGCACCCGGACAAGATGGCGGTGCGGTTCAACATCGTCCCCGGCGTCGGCGAGCTGTTCATGATCCCCGCGTACACGCTGAGCGGGAACTGCGACATCCTCTTCTTCGAGGGTGTCCCCGGCGGGCCGCTGGACTGCTTCGACGACCGCCCGGGCCCGGCCGAGCACTTCGGGCGGATCCTCGACCTGATGAAGCAGTTCGTGCCGTGGGAGTACGACCGCTGCCGCGACGCCGAGCTGACCGACGCGAAGGCCACGCTGGCCGGCGGTTACACGCCGGTGGTGCGGCGGCCGGTCGGCACCCTGCCCGGCGGGGCGATCGTGCTGGGCATGGCCGACGTCGTCGTCGCGAACGACCCGATCACCGGCCAGGGCTCGAACAACGCGAGCCACTGCGCGGCCACCTACCTGGACGCGATCGTCGAGCGCGGCGAGGAGCCGTTCGACGCCGCCTGGATGGACGCCACGTTCGAGCGCTACTGGGAGTACGCCCGGCACGTCACCGAATGGACCAACGCGCTGCTGCTCCCGCCGCCCCCGCACGTGCTCCAGATCCTCGGGGTGGCCGGCCAGAACCCCGCCGTCGCGCGGCGGTTCGCGAACGGGTTCACCGATCCCACGGACTTCCAGAACTGGTTCATGGACCCGGCACTCTGGGAGAAGTACCTGGCAGAGGTCTAGATCAGACTGTCGCCGGGGGACGATCCGGGCTACGGTAGTTACCGAGCGTGAAGTCGACTCGGTGGTCTATCGGAGGTGCGTGGCATGCGGGCGATGTGGAAGGGCTCGGTGTCGTTCGGGCTGGTGAGCATCCCGATCCAGCTCTACGCGGCCACCGAGAACAAGAACGTCTCCCTGCGCCAAGTGCACGAGGCCGACGGCGGCCGCATCCAGTACAAGCGGTTCTGCACGATCGACGGCGCCGAAGTGCCCTACGCGGAGATCGCCAAGGGCTACGAGCTGCCCGACGGCGAGATGGTCGTGATCACCGACGCGGAGATGGCCGACCTGCCGCTGCCCAGCCAGCGCACGATCGACGTGCTGGAGTTCGTGCCGCTCGAGTCGATCGACCCGATCCAGTACGACCGGACGTACTACCTGGAGCCGCAGAAGAACGCGGTCAAGCCGTACGTCGTGCTGCGGGACGCGCTGCACAAGTCGAGCCAGGTGGCCATCGCCAAGGTCGCGGTGCGGCAGCGGGAGAGCATGGCGGTGCTGCGGGTGCACGCCGACGTGCTGGTGATGACGACGATGCTGTGGCCGGACGAGGTCCGCGAGCCCGACTTCCCGTTCCTGCGCGACGATCCGCCGCAGATCCGGCCGCAGGAGCTGACCATGGCGGGGTCGCTGATCGACTCGCTGGCCGAGCCGGTGTTCGAACCGGAGAAGTACAAGGACCACTACCGCGAGGCCCTCGAAGAGATGATCGAGGCCAAGGTCGCCGGCGACGAGACGACCAAGCCCGCCGCGGTCACCGCCAAGGCCGACGTCGTCGACCTGATGGCGGCGCTGCAGGCCAGTGTGGACGCCGCGAAGAAGTCCCGCGGGGCGAAGTCCTCTTCGGAGGAGTCCGATGAGGACGAAAAGCCGGCCGCGAAGAAGAAGCCGGCGCCGCGGAAGCGGGCGCCGAAGTCGGCCTGATCCCCGGTCGGGTGGCCGGCGCGACACGCCGTCGCGGTCGTCCCACGTCCGCGGGGTTCCCGGTGGTACCAAGGGATTATGGAATGTGCTTCGTGTGATGTGGGCATCGACCACTGCCACGGCACGCTGGTGGTGCACCCGGAAGGCGGATTCACCGAATGCACCGATGTGGCCTGTTCGGACGGTGACCGGGTCCGGCACGGCCTGATCGTCGACTGCCAGGCGCTGGGCGGCGGGTGCGGCTGCGCCACCGCACCCGGAAAACCCCTGCTGCGCAAAGCTTCCTGAGCCTCCCGCCAGGATCCGCGAAGGCCTTCCCGCCCGGCTTCACCGCCGGCCGGGGAGGCCTTCGCGGCGTCAGGACAGCATGAAGGACGTACTGTGCCGATTGTTCCTAATCCGACCACAGTCACGGCCGATGGCTTCGTAGGTATGGTTACGTGCCACTCGGGGGGCGGCCTGCTTTTGGCCGGATTAGTAACACGATCGTGTATGCAGCTGTGTACACGCGCTGGGCGATGTGCTAACACTTACGGGGGTCCTTCGGCTCTCCCTCCCCCTCGGAGCCGGAGGACCCTTTTCATGCCCGCACACGATCGGTCAGCCGTGGATGTACAGTTCACTGCATGGTGACCTGTGAGACGCGGGAGTCGGCGCTGGCCCGGATCGGGCGCGCCCTCGCCGACCCGACCCGCTGCCGGATCCTGACCGCCTTGCTCGACGGTCCCGCCTACCCGGGGCAGCTGGCGGCCGATCTCGGGCTGAGCCGTTCGAACGTCTCGAACCACCTGTCGTGTCTGCGCGGCTGCGGCCTTGTCGTGGCCGGCTACGAGGGGCGTCAGGTGCGTTACGAGATCGCCGACGCTCACCTGGCCCGCGCGCTGCGCGAGCTCGTCCAGGTGGTGCTGGCGGTCGAGCCGCGGGAAGAGTGTGAGCCGGCATGACCGGCGCCTGCTGCGGGCCGGTCGCGATCGCTGCGGACCGCCGGGCGGTGCTGGTACGCCGGGTCCGGCTGCTCGTCGCGGCGACGATCGCCTACAACGTCGTCGAGGCCGCCGTCGCGCTGACGGCGGGCACGGTGGCCTCGTCCGGCGCGCTGGTCGGCTTCGGGCTCGATTCGGTGGTGGAAGTCGCCTCCGCGCTCGCGGTCGCGTGGCAGTTCTCGGGCCGGGACCCGGAAACCCGCGAACGGCGGGCGCTGCGGCTGATCGCGCTGTCGTTCTTCGCGCTGGCCGCCTACGTGACGGTGGACTCCGTGCGGACGCTCTTCACCGCGGCGGCACCGGAAAGCTCGCTCACGGGTGTCGTCCTGGCAGCGATTTCGCTCGTCGTGATGCCCGTCCTGTCCACCGCGCAACGGCGGGCGGGCCGGGAGCTGGGTTCGGCCGGCGCGGTCGCGGATTCGCGGCAGACTTTGCTCTGCACTTACCTTTCCGCGGTCCTGCTGGCGGGATTGGTGCTCAACACCGTTCTGGGGTGGTGGTGGGCCGATCCGGCCGTCGCCCTCTTCATCGCTTTCGTGGCGGTGAAAGAAGGCCGAACGGCCTGGCGCGGCGAGCAGTGTTGCTGACGCCGTGCCAGGCCGTTCGCTAGTCGGGAATCAGTACCAGTGCGCACGCCCACCGATCCGGCGGCCGGTGCCGCCCAGGATGGCCAGTGCCACACCGGCCACCGCGAGAATGATGCCGATGGTGTAAAGCACCGGGATACCCACGATGAACCCGATGACGAGAAGAATTACACCGAGAATGATCACTTGACACACACTCCTTCGCATGGGACCCGTCCGGCGTGCCGGCCGGGCGGGATGCGCTGTCACGGGGAGGATGGCCACTTTCCCGATGAACCAAACTGCGTCGAATGGAGCAATCCTGGATCAGTACCGGTAGTGATCGAGCTTGTACGGACCTTCGACGTCGACGCCGATGTATTCCGCCTGGGCCTTCGTCAGCTTGGTGAGTTTCACACCGAGCGCGTCGAGGTGCAGCCGGGCCACCTTCTCGTCGAGGTGCTTGGGCAGCCGGTGGACGTCGGTGGCGTACTCGCCGGGCTTGGCGAACAGCTCGATCTGCGCGATGGCCTGGTTGGTGAAGGAGTTCGACATCACGAACGACGGGTGGCCGGTCGCGTTGCCGAGGTTCATCAGGCGGCCCTCGGAGAGCACGATGATCGCGTGGCCGTCCGGGAACGTCCACTCGTGCACCTGCGGCTTGATCTCCTTCTTCGCGATCCCGGGCAGCTTCGCCAGGCCGGCCATGTCGATCTCGTTGTCGAAGTGCCCGACGTTCGCGACGATCGCGTTGTGCTTCATCCGGCTCATCTGCTCCGCCGAGATGATGCCGAAGTTGCCGGTGGTGGTGATGAAGATGTCGGCCGTCCCGACGACGTCGTCCAGCTCGACGACGTCGAGCCCGTCCATCGCCGCCTGCAGCGCGCAGATCGGGTCGATCTCGGTGACCGCGACGCGGGCGCCCTGCCCGCGCAGCGCCTCGACCGCGCCCTTGCCGACGTCGCCGTAGCCGCAGACGAGCACGCGCTTGCCGCCGATCATCACGTCGGTGGCGCGGTTGAGTCCGTCCACAAGGGAGTGCCGGATGCCGTACTTGTTGTCGAACTTGGACTTCGTCACGGAGTCGTTGACGTTCATCGCGGGGAAGAGCAGCTCGCCGTCCTTGGCGAGCTTGTAGAGCCGCTTGACGCCGTTGGTCGTCTCTTCGGTGACGCCGCGGATCTCCTTGGCCATGCGGGTGAACCGGTCGCCGTCGGCCGCGAGGCTCGCGCGCAGCGTCTCCAGGACGATCCGGTACTCCGCGGAGTCCTCTTCGGACGGTTGCGGCACCGCGCCCGCCGCTTCGAACTCGACGCCCTTGTGGACGAGCAGGGTCGCGTCGCCGCCGTCGTCGAGGATCATGTTCGGCGCCTGGCCGCCGGGGAAGGCGAAGAGCCGGTCGGTGCACCACCAGTATTCTTCGAGCGTTTCGCCCTTCCAGGCGAACACGGACGTCCCGGCGGGGGCGTCGATCGTGCCTTCGGGGCCGACGACGACCGCGGCGGCGGCCTCGTCCTGGGTGGAGAAGATGTTGCAGGACACCCAGCGCACCTCGGCGCCGAGGGCGACGAGGGTCTCGATGAGCACGGCGGTCTGGACGGTCATGTGCAGGGACCCGGCGATGCGGGCGCCCTTCAGCGGCTGCGCGGCGGCGTACTCGCGGCGGATCGCCATCAGGCCGGGCATCTCGTGCTCGGCCAGCCGCAGCTGGGTGCGGCCGGCGTCGGCGAGGGAAAGGTCGGCGACGGCGAAGTCGAGGCCGTTGCGGGACTGCAGCTCGTCATTCATTCTTCGGTGCACTCCGGAGCTCGTCGGCGGAAGCGCTCGGGAGGCAGCACGGAAGTCCGTGCGGACAAACACGGTGTCCATCAAAAAAAGCACCTCCCTCGCGGGAGGCGCCCTTGGAGTCGTGGTACGGGCCGAGCGTGGCGGAAGGAGTTCCGTCGCAGCGCCTCTCGACCCGGCACCCAGGATGGCAAAGCCGCCGGGAGGCTGTCAAGCGAGCGAGCGGGCCATGAGAACGTCGTCGACGTCGTGGCCGTCGACGCGGAATTCGGCCCGCAGCACACCTTCCACGACGAACCCGCACGCCTCGTAGACGCGGCGGGCGGCGGTGTTGTGACCCAGCACCCGCAGCGTCACCTTGCGCGCCCCGCGGGCCCGGGCCTCGGCCACGGCGGCGTCGACGAGCCGGCGCGCGATGCCGAGCCGGCGCCGGTCCGGGTCGACGGCGAGCCCGCCGATCACCCGCACGTGGGCGTGGGCGGGGATGCCGAAGCCCACGTTCAGCCGGACGTAGCCGGCGACCGCGCCGTCGTGCTCCGCGACGAGGACGTCTTCGGGCCGGCAGCCCTCGTCGAAGAACGGCGTGCCGGGCGGCGGCGGGGGAGCGGGGGAGACGGTCGCCGTCCAGGTGCGTTCGTCGAGCTTCGCGAGCGCGGCTTCGTCCCCGGCGTGGGCGGTCCGGATGGTGGTCGTCACGCGAGCATCGTGGCGGAACCGCGGCCGGCGCGCGAAGGGATTAAGGGCTAGATCAGGTGTGCGCGCCGCCAAATGCCTTCCGACCGGCCGCCGATCAGCCCGGCCTCGCGCAGGAACGGCACGATCTTCTCGGCCATCCAGCGCCGCGTCTCGTGGAAGTGCGGGTTGGCCAGCGCCGCGGCCCGGCCTTCGCGCGGGTCGATCCCGACGCTGCGGTAGATCCGCGGGTCGACCATGCTGTCGATGACGCCGAACGCGACCAGCGCGGTCCGCACCCGGTGCCGCTGCAGCGCCGCCTTCGACAGCTTCGGCGTCTCCCGCAGCACCTCCTCCTTGGCGAACCGGACGTGCCGGGCCTCCTCGACGACGTGGATGCGGTTGACCGAGCGGATCAGCGGCTGGATGCCGTCGTCGTCCATCATCGACCGCTGCAGCCGGTCGGTGGTCTCCTCGGCGACCAGCACGCTGGCGAACATCGACGGCCCGGCGGCGGTCGCGCCGAACACCTTCGCGGCGCGGTGCACGACCTTCGGGACGCCGTAGCGCGGCACGCCGAGCCGGTCGGCGGTGCGGGCGAACATCACCGAGTGCCGGGTCTCGTCGCCGATCTCGGTCATCGCGTACTGCGCGTGCTCGGTGCGCGCGTCGAGGTCGAAGACGTACCGGGCGAGCAGCTGCATGAGGACGATCTCGAACCACAGGCCGACGCTCATGATGCTGGCGATCTCGTGCTTGGACAGCTCGATCCGCTGCTCCGGCGTCAGCTTCGCCCAGAGGTCGGTGCCGTAGAGCGAGACGCGCTCCAGCGGCATGTAGGCCTTGCCTTCGGCGAGCGGGGCGGCCCAGTCGATGTCGACGTACGGGTCGTAGGAGTTCTTCGCGGAGCTTTTCAGCAGCCTCGCCGCGGTGACGTCCCGGTCCTGGGCCTCGACGCCCATGGCGACCTCCGGAAGTAGGGGGTACACGCTGTACTCGATACTTCGGGAGCGTACACCGGCTCGCCGGGCTTGAGTAGGCTTCCCGCGTGACCAAGGTCGACGGACGGGCGACGCGCTGGGCGGGCCAGCAGGAACGCCGGCGCGCGGAGTTCGTCGACGCGGCCCTGGCGGCGATCGCGGAACACGGCCCGGACGTCTCGACCGAGCAGATCGCCGAGCGCGCCGGCGTCGCCCGGACGCGGCTGTACAAGCACTTCGCCGACGCGGCGGACCTCCAGCGGGCCATCGCCCAGCGCGCGGCCGAGCTGGTGACGGCCGAGCTCGAGCCGCTCTGGCACCCGTCGGGGTCGCCGAACGAGATGATCTCGACGGTGATCGCGACGCACCTGCGCTGGCTGACCGAGCACGTCCACCTGCACCGCTACCTGGCCCGGGCGGCCCCGGGGCCGACGGACGTCCGCGGCACGATCGCCCGCCACCTGAGCGGCCTGTTCGCCGGCTACCTGACGGCGTTCGGCCGCGACCCGGCCCCGGCGGACACGATCGCGTTCGGCCTGGTCGGCTACGTCGAGTCGGCGACGACCCGCTGGCTCGACCACCCGGGCGCGTTGACGCTGGAGCAGCTGACCGCCCAGCTGAGCGGCACGATCTGGGCGATGCTCGACCACACGCTCCGGGCGGTCGGCGTGGACCTGGACCCGGACCGGCCGCTGCCCCTCCCGGACGGACTCTAATCCTCGCGCGGGAACTCCGCCCGCACGCCCAGCAGCCGCACCGCGCGGGTCAGCTCGAACATCCCCAGCACCTCCTGGGCCGCGCGGTCGATCGCCGCCGCGTCCGACGTCGGCTCGGGCAGGGTGACGCTGTGCGTGTGGGTCAGGAACGGCACGAACCGGACCTTCACCGCGACGCGGGCCGCCGGGCGGCCTTCCTCCAGGACGTCCTGCGACACCCGCTTCGCCAGCGCCGACACCTCCGCCGCCATCTCCGCGGGGTCGGTGAGGTCGCGCTGGAACGTCGTCTCGCGGCTGCGGGAGCGGGCCACGTACGGCGTCGCGCTCACCTCCGCGTCGCTGATCCCGCCGCCGAGCAGGCGCAGCCACGGGCCGGTCTTCGGGCCGAACCGCGCCGCCAGCTCGGCCGGGTCGGCGCCGGCCAGGTCGAGGACCGTCGTGATGCCCAGCTCGGCGAGCTTCTTCGCCGTCTTGCCGCCGATGCCCCACAGCGCGTCGGTCGGGCGCGCGGCCATGACCTCCCACCAGTTCGCCCGTGTCAGCCGGAAGATCCCGCCCGGCTTGCCGAACCCGGTGGCGAGCTTGGCCCGCAGCTTGTTGTCCCCGATCCCGACCGCGCACGACAGCCCGGTCTCGCGCGCCACGGCCTCCTTGATCGCCGCCGCCAGCGCCTCCGGGTCGTCGGTCTCCGCGCCGACGAACGCCTCGTCCCAGCCCAGCACCTCCACCACGACGGTGAACTCCCGCACGGCGGCCATCACGTGCTCGGAGACCTCGAGGTACGCCGGCGGGTCGCTGGGCAGGAAGACGGCGTCCGGGCAGCGCTTGGCCGCGATCCGCAGCGGCATGCCGGACTGGATCCCGAACTCGCGGGCCTCGTAGGACGCCGTCGCGACGACGGCGCGTTCGGCGGGGTCGCCGTTGCCGCCGACGACCACGGGCTTCCCGCGCAGCTCGGGGTGGCGGGCGATCTCGACCGCGGCGATGAACTGGTCGAGGTCGACGTGCAGGACCCACTTCACGTCGCCCAGTGTTGCCTCAGAGGCGGTGGCGCGCCACGTGGGTCCAGACGGTGCCGGTCAGGGCGAGGATCCCGCAGAGCGTCACGCCGGGGTCGGGCAGCAGGAGCCCGAGCACCAGCAGCGTCACGGCGACGGCGTCGACGGCGATCAGGAGGGCGCTGCGGAGCGCCCGCGACTTCGGGCGCCGGCCTTCGCGCAGCGCGGTGGCCAGGTCGGGGTCGGTGACCTCGAGGTGCCGCTCGATCTTCTCGAGCTCGGTGCGATCGTGATGGCTGAGCATCGGGGTACTCCTTCGGCGCCGAACCCGCCGTATCGCCAGAGCGAATACCCAATCGTCCTCCCGGCGAACCGCCGATCGCCTTCTCATTTCGTGCTTTTTGCTGCTCCGACCGGGTGATCCGCGCTCCGTGACGGCCTCGGAACCCGTTATGTTCGCCTGGCACGAGGCCGGTGAGGCCGGCTTCGCGCCGGTCGAGGCCGGTCCGGACCTTCAAGCAGCGGAGGACTCCATGACCTTGCCCACCGAACCGATCGGCAGCATCCCGCGTCCCGAGTACCTGATCGACGGGCTCGGCGCCTTCGCGGCCGGACGGATCGACGCCGACGCGCTCGCCGAGCTGGAGAGCCGGGCGCTGGCCGACACGATCAGCCGGTTCGAGGAGACCGGCTCGCCGGTCGTGTCCGACGGCGAACAGGGCAAGCCGAGCTTCGCGACCTACCCGCTGGCCGGGCTGACCGCCCTCGCGCCCGACGGCGTCGTCATCCCGTTCGCCGACGGCCACACCCGGCAGCTGCCGCGCCTGACCGCGGGCCCGTTCCGCTACGCGACGCACGCGGACGCTTACCTGACGCGCGCGAAAGCCCTTACCGGCAAGCCGGTCAAGCAGGCCGTGATCGCCGCTTCGGCGCTGTCGCTGATCTACCCGGCAGACGGCATCGACGGGTACTCGCAGGAGGAGTTCGTCGCGGATCTCGTCGACGAAGCCGAAGCCGACATCCGGCGCAGCCTGGACGCGGGGGCGCACAGCGTCCAGATCGACTTCACCGAGGGGCGGCTGTCGCTGAAGCTCGACCCGTCCGGCGGGCTGTTGCGGCAGTTCGTCGACTTGAACAACGCCGTGCTGGACCGCTTCACGGCGGAGGAGCGCGCGAAGATCGGCGTCCACACGTGCCCGGGCGGCGACCAGGACTCGGTGCACAGCCTCGACGTCGACTACGCGGGCCTGCTGCCGACGCTGTTCGAACTGAAGGCGGGCACCTTTTACGTCCAGCTCGCGAGCGAGGCCGAGCCGGAGCGCGCGCTGCAGGTGATCGCCGATCACCTGCGGGACCACCAGCGGGTGTTCGTCGGCGTGATCGACCCGATCGACCCGCGGGTGGAGACACCGGAGGAGGTCCGCGACCGCGTGCTGACGGCGGCGAAGTACCTGCCCGCCGAGCGGCTCGGTACGTGCGACGACTGCGGGTTCTCCCCGTTCGCCGACGACACCTCGACGTCGCGCGACATCGCGTTCGCCAAGATCAAGGCGCGGGTCGAGGGGACCGCGCTGGCGGCCGGGCAGCTGTGACGGCCGGGGCCCTCACGCCGTCTCGGCGGCGACCTTCAGCCCGAGGGCGACGAGCACGGTGCCGAGCACGGCGTCGAGGCCCCGGCGGACGCGGCCGTCGGCGAAGAACCGCTTGAGCGCGCCGACGACGAGGGCGAGGGCGGCGAACCAGACGATGGTCCCGGCGGTGGCGATGGTGGCCAGTTCGAGGGTCTGCAGGGTGGAGCCGTCGGCGGGGAGGAACTGGGGGAGCAGCGCCAGGAAGTACACGGCGACCTTGGGGTTGAGCAGGTTGGTGAAGAGCCCCTGCCGGAAGGCGGCACCGGCGTCGAGCGACCGGGTCGCGGCGTTTTCACCGAGGTCCCGGTACTCGCCGCGGCGCACGGCGAGCCAGGCTTTGACGCCGAGGAAGACGAGGTAGCCGGCCCCGGCGAGCTTGACGACCATGAAGGCCACGGCGGAGGCGGTGAGCACGGCGGCGACGCCGAAGGCGATGGCGACGACCCAGGCGAAGACCCCGAGCGAGATCCCGGCCCCGGCGGCGATCCCCGCCCGCCGGCCCCCGGTGAGCGAGGAGCGCGTGACGACGACGAAGTCCGGCCCGGGCGACATCGCCCCCAGGATCACGACCAGCAGGAACGAGGCGGCGGTGGCACCGGGGATCATGGGGTCGAGCATACGAGGGGGACGCCAGCGGATTTCGCCACGCGCGTGACGCTGCGAACTCCGGCGGCCGAACCGGGAAGAACCGGTGATCCACTGGTGTTGCCGCGGGTACCGGCCCGAGCCCGGAAGTTCGAATTCGAACCTCCGGTAGGGTCGGCCGAGTGGGCGATCCCAGGGGAGAGAGCATGACGGCTGAGGTGCGGACGCGGGTGCGGATCCCGCTGCGGCTGCACGGCGGCATCGAGGTCGACGCCGAAGCCGTCACCTTCCGGAACCTCGCCGATGACGGTGAGCACCTCGCCCTCGTCCTCGGCACTCCCGGGGACGTCCCGCTCGTGCGGCCGCACTCCGAATGCCTCACCGGGGACGTCTTCGGGTCCGCGCGCTGCGATTGCGGCCCGCAGCTGGCCGAAGCTGTCGACCGGATCTCCGCCGCCGGTGGCTATCTGCTCTACCTGCGCCAGGAAGGCCGGGGGATCGGCCTCTACAACAAGCTCGACGCCTACGCCCTGCAAGACCAGGGCCTCGACACCTACGCCGCCAACGCCGCGCTGGGCCTGCCCGAAGACGCCCGCGACTACACCGTCGCCGCGCAGATGCTCGAAGCGCTCGGGGTCGCGGAAGTGAACCTGCTGTCGAACAACCCGGACAAGGCCGCGCAGCTCGAAGCGGCCGGGATCGCCGTGCGCGAGCGCGTGCCCACCGGGGTCTTCGCCACCGACAACAACGTTCGCTACCTGCGTGCGAAGGCCGAGCAGACCGGCCACACCCTGCCCGGTCTCGCCAGCTAGGCGAGCCGCTGCGCCGCCGCGGCCGCCGGGCTCGTGGTGAGCTTCTCCAGCAGTCCGATGAGGACCGTCTGCTCCGACGGCGTCAGCGACTCCGCCCACGCCCGCTCACGCGCGTTGTGCGCCTGGTAGGCGTCGGTCACCGCATCAAGCCCTGCCTCGGTCAGCGCGAGCTCCACCGCCCGGCGGTCGCGCGGGACCTGCGTACGCGTCACCAGCCCGTCCCGCTCCAGCGTTTTGACCAGCGCCGACACCGCCGCGCGGCTCATCCCCGCCAGGCGCGCCGCGTGGCGGGACTCGAGCGGGCCGCCCAGCCACAGCACGAACAGCACCCGGAACCCGCCCCAGCTCAGGCCGCGCGGGCGGTGGACCGTCGACTCCCAGTCGTAGACCAGCGCGCCCGCCAGCCGGTGCAGCGTCAGGCCGAGGCGCATCGCGACGGGGTCGGTGTCCGGCAGTGCCGCCTTCGTCTTCCCGATCGCGTAGTCGACGAACGAAAGGTAGTCGAGGTCTTCGGCCGGTCGGTCGGTCATGCGGCCCAGGTTAGGCGACGAGGGGTTCCGCGCGGCGGCCCGGCGGGTTAGCCTGGCGCGACCGGTAGTCAAACCTTTGATCAAAGGAGCGCTCGCCGTGACGAAGAAAGCTTTCGCCTCTTCGGCCGACCTGGCGGAGAAAGCGCAAACCCTCGAAGTCCTGGACGACGGCGTCTACGCGCTGACCGCCGAGGGCGACCCGAACATCGGCGCGATCGAGGGGGAGGACTTCCTCGTCTGCTTCGAAGCGCTGGCCACGCCCGTCGCGGCGGGCGAGTGGCTCGCGAAACTCCGCGAGCACACCGACAAACCCGTGCGCTACCTGGTGCTGAGCCACTACCACGCGGTGCGCGTGCTGGGCGCGTCGGCGTTCGACGCGGACGTGATCGTCGCGCACGAGAACACCCGGGCCCTCGTCGCCGAGCGCGGCAAGGAGGACTGGGAGAGCGAGTTCGGCCGGATGCCGCGGCTGGCCAAGGGCGCGGACTCGGTGCCCGGCCTGACCTGGCCGACGCTGACCTTCTCCGACCGGCTCACCATCGACCTCGGCGGCGACCGCGGCGACCTCGTCCTGCAGTACTGCGGGCGCGGCCACACCGAAGGCGACATCGTGGCGTGGCTGCCGCGGCAGAAGATCCTCTTCGCCGGCGACCTCGTCGAAGCCGAGGCCGCGCTCTACACCGGTGACGCGTTCCACCGCGACTGGGCATCGTCCACTTTGGACCGGGTGGCCGCGTTCGGCGCCGAGTCGCTGATCGGCGGCCGCGGCGGGGTGAGCCGCGGCCGCGAAGCCGTCGACGCCGCCATCGCGCAGACCCGGCACTTCCTGGCCACGATGATCCGCGAGGTCGGCGCGGTCCGCGACGCCGGCGGCACGCTCAAGGAGGCCTTCGAACGCACGCACGCGGCCCTGAACGACCAGTACGGCCACTGGCCGATCTTCGAGCACTGCCTGCCCTTCGACGTCTCCCGGCTGTGGGACGAGCTCGGCGGCATCGAACGGCCGGTGGTGTGGACGGCCGAACGCGACCGCGAAGTCTGGGACCAGCTGCAAGGATGAGGGTCGCCGTCCTGGGCAGCGGCCCGGTCGGCCAGACGGCCGCGCTGCTGCTGGCGCGCTGGGGTGTACCGGTGGTGCTCGTCGACGAGCACGAGGTGCGCGATCCCGTGGGGTCCAAGGCCATCTGCCAGCAACGGGACACTTTGGACGTCTGGGCGTCGCTCGGCGCGGGCTGCCTCGCCGAGGAGGGCCTCACCTGGACGACCGCGCGGACGTTCCACCGCGCCACCGAGCTGTTCTCCCTGAAACTGCCCGACGGCGGATCGGCGCTGCCGCCGTTCGTGAACCTGTCGCAGGCCCGCGTCGAGGAGGTCCTGGACGAGCTGATCGAGCGGCAGCCGCTGATCGACGTCCGCCGCGGCCACCGCGTCCGGGGGCTGACCCAGCCCGGCCGCGTGGTCGTCGAGTGCGACACGGCGGACGGGCCGCGGCGGATCGAGGCCGACTACGCCATCGCCTGCGCGGGCGCGCGCGGGGACACCGTGCGGCGGGCACTCGGGCAGCACCTCGAGGGCGTGTCCTTCCGGGATCTGTTCCTGATCTGCGACATCCGCGCCGACCTGCCGGGCTGGGCCGCCGAACGGCGGTTCTACTTCGACCCGCCGTGGAACCCGGGCCGCCAGGTGCTCATCCACCCGTGCCCCGGCTCGCAGTTCCGGATCGACTGGCAGGTGCCGGAGGACTACGACCTCGCGGCCGAGGAGTCGGGCGGGGCGATGGAGGCGCGGATCCGGGCGATCGTCGGCCCGGTGCCCTACGAGGTGATCTGGCGGTCGGTGTACCGCTTCCACACGCGGCTGGTGCCGCGGATGCGGGTCGGCCGGGTGCTGCTGGCCGGGGACTGCGCGCACCTCGTCGCGCCGTTCGGGGCACGCGGGCTCAACTCCGGCGTGGCCGACGCGGAGAACGCGGCCTGGAAGCTGGCCGCCGTCCTGCGCGGCGACGCGGGGGAGGAGCTGCTGGAGAGCTACCACACCGAGCGGCACGCGGCGGCGGTGGAGAACGCGGCCGTCACGACGGCCACGATGGACTTCCTGGTGCCCCAGGACGAGGAGCAGCACCGGCGCCGGCTGGACGTCCTGACGCGTGCCGCGTACGACCCGGCCGCCTGCGAACAGGTCGACTCGGGCCGGCTGGCGGAACCGTTCTGGTACGTGGATTCGCCGTTGACGACGCCCGACCCGCGGCGCCCGTTCGCCGGCCGCCCACCCCGGGGAGCGGTCCCGGCGCCGGGACCGGGGATCCTGCTGCCGGACGTAACGGTCCCGAGTGGACGGTTGCGCGACCTGGCCCGGCAGGGGTTCCTGCTGCTGACGACGCCGGGTGTGCGGGGGGAGGGCGCGCGGTCGGTGGAGATCCCGGTGGGCGGGGTGCTCGGCGCGCGTCCGGGCGAAGCCTGGCTGGTCCGCCCGGACGCGTACGTCGCCGCCGTGCTACGGGTAGGAGACCAGCGGGCTCACCTGGTGCCCGGTGTTCGCGGCGTCACCCGAGTCGTTGACGACGTGGGCGATCGTGCCCACGCCGCCGAGTGACACCGACACCAGGTTGTGGAACCGGACGCCACTGGTGTTCGGCACCTCGAAGGAGTGACTGGCCACAATGGACGGGTTGGTGTTGAAGAAGCAGTAGCTGCCCAGCCCCCAGCCTTCGTGGCTGGTCACCGAGTCGGCCACCTTGTACGCCGCCCAGCCCTGCCGGCCGCCGCCGCTGGACCAGGACGCCTGGTCCGGCGGGTCGTACGGCATTTCGTTCTGGAAGAAGTACGTCCGCCCGCCGTTGCCGTTCCAGAGCACCTCGTACTGCTGGTAGTGCTCGACGAACAGGCCGTACATCGTCACGTTCGCGCCGTTGACGACGAGCCCGTTGGCCGCGGTGTTGACGTTCCAGCCGACGCCGTAGGAGTGGTCGCCGCGCCACAGCCACATGTGGTCGCCGATGACGTTGTTCGAGTTGACCACCAGCGTCTGCGTGGCCTTCCCGACGGCCGCGCCGCCGATGCGGAAGAACACGTCGTGCAGCGACGTCGGGTCGGCCGCGTGGTTGGCGTTCGAGCCCGGCTGGCCGACCTGGACGAGCACCGGCGAGTTCACCGCGCCCGCGTCGATCAGCAGCCCGGCGATCTTCACACCGTCCACATCGGACGTCGTGATCGCCGCGGTCCCGTTGGTCGGCATCAGCGTCGCCAGGCCGAGGCCGAGCACCACGGTGTCCGGGCGCGTGACGTTCAGCGCCTGGTCGAGGTGGTAGACACCCGGCGTCACGAGCAGGTTCTTGCCCGCCGCCAGCGCTGCGTTGAGCGTCGCCGCCGAGTCGGACGGGTGCGCGACGTAGAACTCGCTGAGTGAGATCGACTGCCCGGCCGGGGCGCCGTGGCCCCAGCTCGTCCCGGAGGAGTTCTGCCGCAGCGCCGGGACGAACACGTTGTAGCTGCCCGAACCGTCGACGTAGAGGAACGGCTTCTCGCGGACCACCGGGGTCTGGCCGACGACCGTCTCCGGCGGGTTCGGGAACGACGCCGGCGGGGTGCCGGTCGAGCCGACGAACACCATGTTCCAGACGCCGCCCTGCCAGCCGCCCAGCTCGCTGTTGCGGGTCAGGAACTGCTGCTGCGACCCGGAAACGGCCACGCCGTCGATCTTGCTGTCGGCGATCAGGCCGCCGCTGGCCCAGCCGTCGCCGCCGTTCCACAGCTGGATCTGGCTGCCCCGCAGGTGCATCCGGCGGTAGGGCGCCGCCTGCGCGACGGCCCAGCGCTCGACCTGGCCCGCCGGCAGCGTCACCGACAGGTTTTCGGCCGACCGCCAGAAGTTCTGCGTCGCGTTGCCCTTGTTGTTCGGGTTGTCGCCCTGCTGCAGCCAGTCCGCTTCGACGCGGACGTGGCCGTTGAGGTTGACGTCGTCCGGCGACAGGCCGAGGCCCGCCACCTGCTCGTAGAAGCCGAGGTTGACGTCGGCGTCGTAGTTGCCCGGCTTGAACAGCACGGCGTAGCGCTCGGTGCCGAACTGGTTGGTGTGCTGCTGGTTCGCGATCTGCGTCAGCCGGTTCTGGATCGTCGCGGCCGGCGTCGCGGGGTCGAACACCGACACGTTCGGCCCGAGGTCCGGGTTGCGCGGGTCGGTCGGCGGGATGGTCGTCCCGCCGCCGGTGCCGTGCACGGCGACTTCCCAGAGCGAGTAGCCGTAGCCGGTCGCCCGCTGGGTGCCGTTGACCCGCAGGTAACGGGCGGTGCCGCTGAGCGGCACGGTCTGCGTGCCGCCGGCGCCGGTGGTCGTCGAGTACGCCGTGGTCCAGTTGTTCGCGTCGCTGGACAACTGAACGGTGAATGCCGTGGCGTACGCGGCTTCCCAGCTGAGGACCACGTCGCAGAGCTGTTGCGCGGAGCCCAGGTCGACCTGCAGCCACTGCGGGTCGCTGAACGCGCTGGACCAGCGCGTCCCGGTGTTGCCGTCGACCGCGGCGGACGCGGGTGTCCCGCCGTTCTCGGTCGAGGACGCGGTCGCCGGGTGACCCTGCGCGAGGTTCGCCGTGCCGCACGCGGCGGCCTGGGCCGGCGCGGAGCCGACCACCGCCGCGGTGGTGACCGCGGTGACGAAGGTGGTGGCGATGACGAGGAGGCGGTGTACGGGGGAGAACGTCGTTGATCTCATCGGCCTGCCTGCTGATCGGGGGGAGGACGTGCGAAACGGACCGGGCGAGCCCCACAGCTCGCGCCGGCGTCGGGTGGTGCGGCGGGTCCGCCCCCAGGTCACCCGCCCGGCGCCGTGAGCCGGAGGAGCGGTACCGGGTGGTGCGAGGAGCGCGAACCAGTCAGCCCGAAGGGTGCGTGTCGCGGCGGAGCCGTCCCGGTGGCGGTCACGGAACCGGTTCCGTCGGTGAGATCGCAGTTAACAGCGCGGGTTCGGCGGAGTCAAGGATCCGGCGCGGATTCTCCTCGCCCGGACCAGTCCGCGGGCTGGTCCGCGACCGTCCGGCGCAGCGTCGTTGACATTTTACGGTCCTTTATTTATATCCTGAACTAAGAGCGTGCCGACGGCGGGCCCCACACCCGCGCCGAGGACCACGTGAGCCGATCCGCGCCGGGGCAAGGCCGTCCCGGCGCCGGTTCGCCGTGGAGGTGCCCATGCAACGCCGCATGCCGAGGATCCGGGTTCTCGCCGTCCTCGCCCTGACCCTGGCCGCCCTGCTCACCGCGCCGGTGGCGCAGGCCGCGCCCGTCCTGCTCTCCCAAGGCCGTCCGGTGACGGCGTCCTCGTCCGAGTCCGCCGCGTTCCCGGCGTCCGCCGCCGTCGACGGCGACGCCGGTACCCGCTGGTCCAGCGGTTTCAGCGACCCGCAGTACCTCCAGGTCGACCTCGGCTCGACCCAACAGCTGTCCCAGGTGGTCCTGAACTGGGAAGCCGCGTACGCCAAGGCGTTCACGGTCCAGGCGTCCGCCGACGGCACCACCTGGAGCACCCTCTACTCGACCACCACCGCGACCGGCGGCAACCAGACGCTGACCGTCACGGGCAGCGGCCGGTACGTCCGGCTGACCGGCACCCAGCGGGCCACGCAGTACGGGTATTCGCTGTGGGAGTTCCAGGTCTACGGCGGGAGCGGCACGACCCAGCCCGGTGACGTCCTGCTGTCCTACGGCAAGTCCGGCACCGCGTCCTCCTACCAGGACGACGGCAACTGCCCGGGCTGCGTCCCGGCGAAGGCGTTCGACCACGACCCGGCCACGCGCTGGGCGACGAGCGCGACCACCGGCTGGGTCGACCCCGGCTGGATCACCGTCGACCTCGGCGCGCCCGCGGCGATCCACCAGGTCGTCCTGCAGTGGGACCCGGCCTACGCCGTCGCCTATCAGATCCAGGTGTCGAACGACAACGCGAACTGGACGACGCTCTACTCGACCACCACGGGCAAGGGCTTCAAGGAGACGCTGACCGTCAACGGTTCGGGCCGGTACGTCCGGATGTACGGCACCGCCCGGTCCAACGGCTACGGCTACTCGCTGTGGGGCTTCGACGTCTACGGCACCGGCGGCAACCCGACGCAGCCGCCGCCCGCCCCGCCGGCCCCGCACTTCCCGGGCACGCTGGTCTGGAGCGACGAGTTCAACGGCGCGGCGGGCGCCAACCCGGACGCGAGCAAGTGGACCGCCGAGACCGGCCCCGGCGTCAACAACGAGCTCGAGTACTACACGAACAACAACAACGCCAAGCAGGACGGCCGCGGCAACCTCGTCATCCAGGTCCGCCGCGAAGCCACCCCGGGCAGCGCGTGCCCGGTCGACCCGATCAGCGGCAGCGGCACCTGCCAGTACACCTCCGGCCGGATCAACACCGCGGGCAAGTTCAGCTTCACCTACGGCCACGTCGAGGCGAACATCAAGGTGTCCGGCACGCAGGGGCTGTGGCCCGCGTTCTGGTTGCTGGGCGCCAACTTCTTCAGCGGCACGCCGTGGCCGAACTGCGGCGAGATCGACATCATGGAGCACGTCGGCAAGTCGCCGAACCTGGCCTACTCGACGATCCACGCACCCGCGTACAACGGCGCCGGCGGCATCGGCGCACCCCTCGACCTCGGCCAGGACGTCGCGGCGGGCTTCCACAAGTTCGGCCTCGACTGGGACGCGAACCACATGACGTTCTACGTCGACGGCAACCCGTTCCAGACGATCAACCGCGACACGGTCGAGAGCACGCGCGGGCCGTGGGTCTACGACCACCCGTTCTTCCTGATCCTCAACAACGCCATCGGCGGTGACTTCCCCGGCCCGCCGGGAGCGGGCACCGTCCTCCCGCAGGACATGGTGATCGACTACGTGCGGGTCTACCAGTGAGGCGGCTCGCCCTCGGCGCGGTGGTGGCGGTGGGCCTGCTCACCGTCCCGCTGTTCACCGCCCAGGCCGCGCCGGCGCTGCTCTCGCAGGGGCACGCCGTGACCGCCTCGTCCACCGAGAACGCCGCGTTCCCCGCGACCGCGGCGGTGGACGGCGACCCGGGCACCCGGTGGTCCAGCCTGGCCGCCGACCCGCAGACGCTGCAGGTCGACCTCGGCGCGTCGCACGCGCTCAACCAGGTCGTGCTGCAGTGGGAATCGGCCTACGCCAAGGCGTTCACGCTCCAGGCGTCGGCCGACGGCAGCCAATGGTCCACTGTGTACTCGACGACGACCGGCACCGGCGGCACGCAGACGCTGCCGGTGTCCGGCACCGGCCGGTACGTCCGCCTGACCACGACCCAGCGGGCGACCCAGTGGGGCGTGTCGCTGTGGGAGTTCCAGGTGTTCGGCGACGGCACCGCGCAGGCGTGCGGCAGCGCGAACGCGGCGCTGCGGCAACCGTCTTCGGCCTCCAGCGTCCAGTCCGACGCGTTCCCGGCTTCGGCGGCGTTCGACGGCGACGGCGGGACCCGCTGGTCGAGCCTGGCCGCGGACCCGCAGTGGATACAGGTCGACCTCGGCAGCGCACGCGCGGTCTGCGGCGTCGACCTGACGTGGGAAGCCGCGTACGCCAGCGCGTACACGATCCAGCTGTCCACCAACGGCACGTCGTGGACGACGGCGGCCACCGTGACCGGGGCAGGCGGCACCGAGCATCCCGCGGTGTCCGGCACGGCTCGTTATGTGCGGCTGAACGCGACCGCGCGAGCCACCCAGTGGGGTGTCTCGCTGTGGGAGTTCGCGGTGCGCACGTCCGACAGCGCCCCGCCGACGACCACGCCCACCAACCCGGGTGGCTGCCCGTGGGTGGGGTCCACCGCGCCGGTCGCCGATCGCGTCAACCAGCTGATGGCCGCGATGACTCCCCAGCAGAAGGTGAAGGTGCTGCACGGCAACGGCGCAACCGGGCCGTACATCGGCAACACCGACGCCGTGCCGGAGCTGTGCGTCCCGGCCCTCGGTCTGCAGGACGGCCCGGCCGGGGTCGGCGACGGCCTCGACGGCGTCACCCAGTTCCCGGCGCCGGTGTCGGCCGCCGCGACCTGGGACACCGGGCTGATGAACCGGTACGGCAGCGCCATGGGCGCCGAGTTCGCGGGCAAGGGCGTCGACATCGCCCTCGGCCCGACGATCAACCTGGTCCGCGACCCGCGCTGGGGCCGGAACTTCGAGACCTACAGCGAGGACCCGTACCTCGCCGGCGCGGCCGGGACCTCGACGATCCAGGGCATCCAGAGCCAGGGTGTGCTGGCGCAGGCCAAGCACGCGGCGGCGTACAACGTCGAGGCCGGGGCGTCGCGCGGGACGCCGTCGGACAACGTCATCATCGACGACCGGACCCTGCACGAGCTGTACCTGCCGGCGTTCCAGCAGGTGGCGAGCCAGGGCCAGGTCGCGTCGATGATGTGCGCCTACAACCAGATCAACGGCGTCCCGGCGTGCCAGAACAGCGGCGTGCTGACCACGGCGATCAAGCAGGACGCCGGCTGGGGCGGATTCGTCGGCTCCGACTGGGGTTCGGCGACCGGTGGCCCGCGGCAGCTGGCCAACGGCGGGCTCGACATGGAGATGCCCGGCGGCGCGTTCTTCGGCCAGGGCCTGCTCGACGCCGTTTCGCGCGGCGAAGTCACGCAGGCGCGTGTCGACGACATGGTCCGGCGGGTACTGACGCAGATGTTCAAGTTCGGTGTGTTCGACCGGGCTCGGCGCGGTACACCGGCTTCGGTGGTGACCAACGCGGCCAACGTGACGACCGCGCGGGACGTCGCCGCGGTCGGGTCGGTGCTGCTGAAGAACACCGGGGTGCTTCCGCTGGGTTCGTCGGTCAAGTCGATCGCGCTATCCGGCGGCGACGGGATCGACCCGCAGAACATCGGCGGCGGCAGCGCCAAGGTGAACCCGTCGCCGGCGTCGGTCAACCCGATCAACGGGATCAAGGCCAGGGCGGGCTCCGGCGTCACCGTGTCCTATGTGGACGGCGCGGGCGAGCACGTGCAGACGCCGAACATCCCGGGTGCGGTGGCCGCCGCTCGCACCGCGGACGTCGCCATCGTGTTCGCGAGCTACGGCGAGTCCGAGACCGAGGACCTCGAGACGATCGACCTGCAGCACCAGCAGAACGACCTCATCGACGCCGTGGCCTCGGCCAACCCGCGCACGGTCGTCGTGCTCAACACGGGGTCGGCGGTGACCATGCCGTGGCTGGGCAAGGTCGCCGCGGTGATCGAGGGCTGGTACCCGGGCCAGGAGAACGGCAACGCGCTCGCGTCGCTGCTCTACGGCGACGTCAACCCGTCGGGCAAGCTGCCGATCAGCTTCCCGAAGCAGATCGCCGACCTGCCGACGGCGAACGTCCAGCAGTTCCCGGGCGCCAACGACCGGATCGAGTACTCCGAAGGCCTCAACGTCGGCTACCGGTGGTACGACAGCCGGAACCTCGACCCGCTGTTCCCGTTCGGCTTCGGCCTGTCGTACACGACGTTCGGGTTCTCGAACCTGGTCGTCACGCCCCAGGGCACGGGCGGCACCGCGACCGTGACGGCGACGGTGACCAACACCGGCACCCGCGCGGGCGCCGACGTCGTCCAGCTCTACGTCGGACAGCCGAGCGGCAACGGTGAGCCGCCGAAACAACTGAAGGGGTTCAAGAAGGTGCAGCTCAACCCCGGGCAGAGCACGCAGGTGTCGTTCCCGCTCACGCCGCGGGACCTCGCGCACTGGACCGGGTCGTGGACGACGAACGCGGGCCAGTACCGCGTCTACGTCGGGGATTCCTCGCGCAACGTCCCGCTGTCGGCGGCGTTGACCGTCTCCTGAGTCGATTCGCGGATCACCAGGGACGTCGGCACGATCAGCGGCTCGTCCGGCCGGGGTGCCCCACCCAGCCGGTCGAGCAGCTGCCGCGCCGCCGTCTCGCCCATTTCCCGCAGGGGCTGGCGGATCGTCGTCAGCGCGGGCTGGGTGTGCGCGGCCAGGGGGATGTCGTCGAACCCGACCACGGCGACGTCCCCCGGCACCGCGCGCCCGGACTTCCGGAGCCCGGCCAGCACCCCGGCCGCCGTCAGGTCGTTGTGCGCGAAGACGGCGTCGAACTCCGGCCCGGTGGCGAGGAGCTGGAGGATCGCGGCCTCGCCGCTTTCGCTCGTGAAGTCGCCTTCGATGATCAGGCGCGAGTCGAGCGTCAGCCCGGCTTCGCGCACGACGTCGTTGAACCCGTTGAGGCGATCGGTGGTGCAGCCGAAGTCGCGCGGCCCGGTCACGGTGGCGAACCGCGTCCGCCCGGTGTCGAGGAGGTGCCGGGCCGCGGCCGCGCCGCCTTGCCGGTTGTCCGTGCCCACCGAGGGGAACGCGGGCCGTCGCCCGCGGTCGTCGATCACCACCACCGGCAACCCGGAGTCGTGCAGCACGCGCAGGTGCCGCACCGCGTCCGGCGGCTCGACGAGCAGCAGCCCGTCGAACGCCTTGGCCGACACCTGCCGGGAGAACTCCTCGAGGGATTCGGTGCCGCGGTTGGCCGTGGACAGCAGCAGGCCGTAGCCCTTGGCCTCCACGACGTCGGCGACGCCCTGCAGCACCTCGCCCATCCACGGCCAGGTCAGCCCCGGCACCAGCATCCCGACCGTGCGGGTCACGCCGCGCGCGAGCCCGACCGCGCCGGCGCTCGGGATGTAGCCGGTCGCCGCGATCACTTCGCGCACCCGGATCGCGGTCGCCGCGTCCACATCGGCCTTGTTGTTGAGCACTCTCGACACGGTCGTCTTGCTCACCCGCGCCCGGCGGGCGACCTCGGCGATCGTGACGCGCATCCGTCCTCCCGGCGACCCTGTGCTGCCAAGGTACTCGCCATCGGGGCCACCGCGAGCGGTGCGAGATCGATCAAGTCAGGACAGACAACCGGGAAAGGCTCGCGTCACCGGTCCGCCAGCGCGTCCGGACGGCCACGTAGCGGGCCGGACCCGAGGTCGCGGTCGCGTAGGTGACGCCGTCGACGCTGGTTTCGACGCTCGCGGCGGGCACGCGGCCGCGGGTCCAGGCCAGTTCGACCGCGGAAACCGCCGTCACCGCCCCGAGATCGACGACCATCCGGCCGTCCGGCCCCGGCCGCCACGCCGTCGCCGGGTCGTCGTCGACGGCCGCGGCGGGGCTGGACATCCCCGGCGGCAGGGGCTCGGCGGGGAAGGTGGTCCGGCCGAGCGCGCGGTCGGTCAGCGGGTAGGGGCGGACGTCGCCGAAGACGACCGGCACGGTCCGGCGCGGCGGCAGCAGCACCGGCCGCGCGCGACCGCCGTCCGGGGTCACCGTGACGAGCACGGGCAGCAGCCCGGCCGGCGCGGTGAGCTCGACCCGGCTCGCGTCGCGGACGACCGCCTTCACCCCGGCCGGCGCCTTCAGCGTGAACCGCGGGGGCTCGATGCGGCCTTCCGCCGCGGCCAGGGCGTAGGAGAACTCCGTGCCGGTCCGGGTGACGGTCTGCTCACCGCGGTAGAGCCGGTTCTCTCCGGGAAGCGTCGCCCTGCCGCTCGCCGCGGTGCCAGAGAGGTTGAGCAGCACGAGGAAGCCGTCGGTGACGGTGGCTTCGACCGCGGCCGCGGTGGTGGTGACCCGGCCGCTCGCCTGCGCGGATCCGGGGCGCAGCTCGGCGACGAAGGGGGCGGGAGGGCCGTCGGAGAGCGTGACGTGGTCGCCGGTGACGGTGAGCGGGTTCGGGCCGGCGACGGTGATCCCGGCCCGGCCGTCGATGTCCAGCCGGCCTTTCGTACTGGTGAGCGCGGGCACCGGGTAGGTCGCCGCCGCCGTCCAGGTCACGCCGTCTTGGGAGGTTTCGATGCGGTACTTGCGCCCGGCGGCCGCTTCCCAGCTCAGCCGGACGCGGTCGACGGTCTGCGCGGCGCCGAGGTCCACGGCGAGCCAGCTGTCCGCGCGTGGCCGGTCCGATGTGGACACTGCCCAGCGGGTGGTGGCGTTGCCGTCGTTGGCGTACTTGGCCTCTTTGCCCGGGCTCGCCGAGGACGCCGACGCGGTCCCGGCCCTGGCGAGGTCCGGGCCGTCGCCGTCGCGGACCTCGAAGGCCCAGAGCGAGTAGCCGTACTGCGGGTCGGGCTGGACGCCGAGCATGCGGACGTGCCGGGCGGTGACCGGGGCGAACGTCAGGTCGTCGGTCCGGGCGCCGGTGGCCGCGGCCTGCGCCTTGATCGTCACGGAGCCTTCGGCGGCGGTGTAGGTGCGGTCGCCGTCGAGACCCGGGACGCCGGGCATGGTGAGGTTGTAGACGTTCAGGACGCCTTCGCCCTCGGCGACGCCGGTGCTGGCGTACACGGCGGCACCGGTGGGAAGGGTGGCGAAGGCGGCGTACCCGGTGTCGAAGCGGAGGACGCCGACCGTGCCGTCGAAGCCGTCGCGAACCTTCGCGTAGGCGGTGGCGTGGCGTTCCCTGACGGCGATGTTCGTGGCCGGCAGCAGCATCGGGTTGGCACCACCGAGGACGAAGAGCCAGTCGTCGTGGTGCGGCTGCCAGGCGAACTTGACGAAGCCGGGCTTGGTGACGGTGCCCGCCCAGGCGGCGGGGGAGCGGTGGGCGAGCAGGCCGGGTGCGGCGCCGAAGTCGGCGGTACCGGTGGCGTGGGCGTCGAACTCTTCCTTCGTCACGGCGGTGACGGGGCGTTGCCCGGCTCGCCACTCGTGGAGGAGGTAGCTGATGGCGAGTTCGGCGCGGGCTTCCGGCTCGTACTTGGGCTCACCGGAGAACTTGGTGATCCGGTCGGCGGGCGCGTAGGCCTGGTAGGGCTCGAGCCGGGCGGCCAGCTGGGCTTCGGCGTAGGCGGCGTGGCGGTCGCCGAGGACCTGGGCGCGGAAGGCGAGCGGGATGACGTCCCGGCCGTAGAGGTGCTCGCGGTCGGCGACCATCGGCATCAGCGGCTCGCCGGCGTCGCTGGTCATCAGCAGCATGGTGCGCCAGAGCAGTTCGCCGTTCGGCTGGGCGGTGAGGACCTCGGGCAGCGGCGTGCCGGCGGCGAGGAAGTGCATCGCGTTGCGGCCGGAGGTGCGCCAGAGCTCTTCCTGGTAGTGCGGGCCGAAGGAGCCGTGGTTCTCGACGAGGAAGGTGTCGTAGAGATTGGTGGCGGTGTTCGCGCTGACGGGCCGGCCGTCGACGAGCCGCGGGTTGGCGAGGTCGGCGGCCGGGAGCCCGCCTTCGTTGCGGCTCCAGGTGCCGAAGGCGTGTCGCCACGCGTTCGCCCGGGCGTCGTCCGGCGCCCAGGCGAGGGCGGGGGCGAGGGATTGGGCGTAGACGCCCATCTCTTCCAGTTTGGTGTCGCCTTGGAAGCCGCCCTGGAGACCGTTGGGCGTCCAACTGCCGGAGGCCGGGTCGTCTCCGGTGCCGAGCGCGGTGGTGTAGGCGGCCTGTTCGGTGGTGATGCGCTCGACGTTGCGCTTCGTGTCGTCGTCGAGTTCGGTCCACAGTAGACGGGCGGCGAGCAGGAAGTACGACTGGAAGGTGGTGTCGAAGAACAGCTTCCGGCCCCATTCGGTGCCGCCGGTGAGCAGGTTCGACGCGGCGAAGTGCCTGATGGTGGCGAGGGTGTGGGCGTTGAGCTGGTCTTTTTCGATGCCGGCGATGGCGGCGTCGTAGCCGTCGCGGGTGAGGAGGAGGGCGTTGCCGAGCACGACGGCGAAGGTGAAGTCCTTCGCGGGGTAGATCCCGGCGGCTTGGTCGAACTGCTGCTCGGCCCAGCGGGTGTGCCGGAGCAGAACGCGCAGGTAGGTCGCGGCGACGGGGTCGGGTGGTCCGCCTCGGGTCTGCTCACCGGCTGCTGCCGCGGCCGTGCCGGGCAGCAGCCCCGAGGCCAGGAGGGCCGCGACGCCGCCCGCGCTCAGGAGGGCGGTACGTCGGTTCAACTCAGCCATGGTCCGGTCTCCGCTCGATGACAACCTTGTCAGCGCGGATTCTGTGACGGCTCGGCGGGGCGGGGCAAGGGTGGTGGCGGATCCCGTCCGGTTTTGGACAACTCCGGGGTAATTCGTATAACGACCTATACCGCGCGGCTTGGGGGCCGTGGCCTGGATGACGTGAATGACTCATTCATGTCACCAGGCGACATGAATGAGTCATTCACGTCGTTTGCGCCGGTGGCTGCGGCCGGTACCTGCGCGTCGCCGGTGGCCGCGACTCGCTCGCCGCCGGCTGTCGCAATCGCCACTCGCGCACCGTGGGAGCAATCTCACCGCGGCCCACCCATCCCGCCGTGCTGAGATGACAACGTGATCACCAACCCCGGCACCTTCCTCCTCCTCGTCCTGGCCGGCATCGGAGCCGGCCTGACCGGAGCCACCGCCGGGCTCGCCTCCCTCGTCTCCTACCCCGCCCTCCTCGCGGCCGGCCTCCCGCCGGTGACCGCGAACGTCACCAACACCGTCGCCATGCTCGGCACGACCGCCGGTGCCGCCGCCGGCGCGCGCCCCGAACTCGCCGGTCAGCGCCGGAACCTCGTCCCGCTCTGCCTCATCACCACCGTCGGCGGCGCGTGCGGCGGGCTCGTCCTCCTCCTGACCCCGTCCGACGCCTTCACCGCGATCGTCCCGTGGCTGATCGGCGGCGCCTCGATCGTCCTCATCGCCGGTCCGCGGCTGCGCCGGCTGGCCGAAGGTGCCGAGCACCACGGCCTGAGCCCGGCCACCGCCGTCGCCGCGTTCTTCATCGGTGTCTACGGCGGCTACTTCGGTGCCGCCGCCGGCGTGCTCATGCTCGCGCTGCTCGTCTCCGTCTGGAGCCAGCCCCTGGCCCGGACGAACGCCGCGAAGAACCTGGTCACCGGCTCGGCGAACCTCCTCGCCGCGATCGTCTTCGCCTGCACCGGCAAGGTCGTCTGGGCCGCCGCGCTCGCCGTCTGCCTCGGCTCGCTCGCCGGCTCGTGGCTGGGCTCGAACCTCGTCCGCCGGCTCCCGGCGACGCCGTTGCGCATCGGAATCGGGATCGCCGGGCTGGGACTCGCCGTGGTGCTGGCGTTCTCCTGAAACGACAGGGCATGATCGGCGGGGTATCGGCGAGCAGGAGACCAGATGAGCATTGTCGGGACCAGGGTGGTCCGCCAAGAGGATCAGAACCTGATCACCGCGGGCGGCACCTACGTGGACGATCTGCGGGAGGAAGCGCTTTCCGGCGCCGCGCATGCGGTGTTCGTACGCAGTCCGGTCGCGCACGCGCGGATCGAAAGCATTGACGTCAGCGAGGCGAAGGCGGCGCCGGGGGTGCTCGGCGTGTTCACCGCCGCCGACCTCGGCCTCGACCCGCACGACGCGGGACCGGTGAAGGAACCTTGGCTGGCCGACGGCGTGGTGCGCTACGTCGGCGAGCCCGTCGCGCTCGTCCTCACCGAGGAGCGCTACCAGCTGGCCGACGCGGCCGAGCTGGTCGACATCGACTACGACCCCCTCGGCGCCGTCGCGAGCATCGACGCGGCGCTGGCCGGCGAGACGCTGCTGTACCCCGACAAGGGCAGCAACGTCATGCAGGTCAACGGCGCGGAGGAGTTCGACGACGGGATCTTCGCGGACTGCGACGTGGTCGTCTCGACGACCATCGTCAACCAGCGCGTCGCGCCCGCGCCGCTGGAGGTCCGCGGCGCGTCGTGCGCCTGGGGCGAGGACGGCCGGCTGACGGTCTGGCTTTCCACCCAGAACGCCCAGATCGCCCGCACGCAGCTGGCCATGAGCCTCGGCGTCGGCGAAGACAACGTGCGCGTGATCGCGCCGGACGTCGGCGGCGGCTTCGGCGCGAAGATCGGCGCGGACCCCGAAGCGACCGTCCTCGGCTGGGCCGCCAGGGAGATCGGCCGGCCGGTCCGCTGGGTCGAGTCGCGCAGCGAGAACCTCACCTCGATGACGCACGGCCGCGCGCAGCAGAACACCGTGACCGTCGGCGGCAAGCGCGACGGCACCGTCCTCGCGTACCGCCTCGACGTCGTCCAGGACGCCGGCGCGTACCCGCGGACGCTGTTCCTGCCGACGCTGACCGAGCTGATGGCCGTCGGCGTGTACCGGTTCCCGAAGGTGGAGACGCGCAGCCGGGCCGTCGTCACGAACACGACGCCGATCGCCGCCTACCGTGGCGCGGGCCGCCCGGAGGCGACGGCCGCGCTCGAGCGCGCGATGGACCGCTTCGCCGCCGAGCTCGGGCTGGACCCGGCCGAGGTGCGCCGGGTCAACTTCATCCGGCCCGAGGAGTTCCCGTACCAGACGCCGACCGGCGCGTCCTACGACACGGGCGAGTACGCGGCGGCGCTGGACAAGGTCCTCGAGGCCGCCGGGTACGCCGAGCTGCGCGCAGAGCAGAAACGGCGTCGCGAGGCGGGCGACCACGTCGAGCTCGGCCTCGGGATCGCCGCCTACGTCGAGATCACCGGCGGCGACGCCGGTGGCGAGAGCGGCCGCGTCGACATCCACCCGGACGGCTCGGTCGTCGCGTGGACCGGCAGCTCCCCGCACGGCCAGGGGCTTGGGACGTCGCTGGCGATGCTCCTGTCCGACCAGCTCGGCGTGCCGCTGGAGAAGATCACCGTTCGCCACGGGGACACTGACGAGGTGCCCAAGGCCGTCGGCACGTTCGGCTCCCGGTCGCTGCAGCTCGGCGGCTCGGCGATCCGCCAGGCCGCCGACGAGGTCATCGCGCAGGCCCGCGAACTGGCCGCCGACCTGCTCGAAGCCGCGCCGGAGGACCTCGAGCTGGACGCCGAGCGCGGCGTCTGGCAGGTCCGCGGCGCGCCGTCGAGCGCGGTGCTCAGCTGGGCGCAGGTCGCCGAGACGGCCGGCGGGGGCAAGCTCACCGCCGACGTCTGGTTCGGCGGCGGCACGCCGACGTTCCCGTTCGGCGCGCACCTCGCGGTGGTCGAGGTCGACACCGAGACCGGCAAGGTCGAGCTGCGGCGGATCGTCGCCGTCGACGACGCCGGCCCGATCGTCAACCCGCTGACCTTCCGCGGGCAGCGCCACGGCGGGCTCGGCCAAGGCGCCGCGCAGGCGCTGATGGAGGTCGTCACCTACGACGAGGACGGCAACCCGACGACCGCGACGCTGGCGGACTACTCGTTCATCACCGCCGTCGAGCTGCCGGACTTCGAGCTGGTCGACATGGCCACCCCGACCGACCGGAACCTGCTGGGGGTCAAGGGGATCGGCGAGGCCGCGACGATCGGCTCGACGCCCGCGGTGCACAACGCCGTGGTGGACGCGCTTTCCGCGCGCGGGGTGCAGCACCTGGACATGCCCACGACCCCGATCCGGGTCTGGGCCGCACTTGAAGAAGCTGGGAAGGGAAACGCGCGGTGAAGGTTTCGATCGAGGTCAACGGGCGGCCGGTGGCCGAGGAGGTGCCGGACCGGACGCTGCTGGTGCACTTCCTGCGCGACACCGCCGGGCTGACCGGCACGAACATCGGCTGCGACACGACGTCCTGCGGCGCCTGCACGGTGCTGCTCGACGGCGAGTCGGTCAAGTCCTGCACGGTGCTCGCCGCGCAGGCCGACGGCCACGCCGTCACGACCGTCGAGGGTCTGTCCTCTTCGGACGGTGAACTGCACCCGGTGCAGCGCGCGTTCCGCGAGCAGCACGGGCTGCAGTGCGGGTTCTGCACGCCGGGCATGATCATGGCGTCGGTGTCGCTGCTGGCGGACAACCCGAAGCCGACGCGCGACGAGGTGCGGGCCGGGCTCGAGGGCAACCTCTGCCGCTGCACGGGTTACCACAACATCGTCAGCGCCGTGATCGACGCGTCCGGCCAGGAGGTGGACCGGTGATCCCGGCTTCGTTCGAGTACCAGCGCGTGTCCACAGTGGACGACGCGCTGTCCCGGCTGGCTTCGTTGGGTGACGACGCCAAGGTGCTGGCGGGCGGGCATTCCTTGCTGCCGCTGATGAAGCTGCGGCTGGCGGCCCCGGAGTACCTGATCGACATCGGTCCGGTCGACGAGCTGCGGTACGTCCGCGTCGACGGCGACGACGTCGTGATCGGCGCGTTGTCCCGCTATAGCGACCTTTCCCGGGACCCGGTGCTGCTGGAGCACGCGCCGCTGCTGGCGCACGTGTCGGCGGCGGTGGGCGACCGCCAGGTCCGCCACCGCGGCACGATCGGCGGCTCCCTGGTGCACGCGGATTCGGCGGCGGACCTGCCGGCGGCGATCCTGGCCTCGGACGCGGTCCTGGTCGCGCGCGGCCCGGCGGGGGAGCGGCGCATCCCGGCGTCGGAGTTCTTCCTGGGCCCGTTCACGACACCGCTGGAGCCGACCGAGCTGCTGACCGAGGTCCGGGTGCCCCGCCAGACGGGGATGGGCTGGGGCTTCGAGAAGTTCACCCGCCGCGCGATCGACTGGGCGATGGTGGGTGTCGCGGTCGTCGGCGGCCGCGTCGGCTTGGTGAACATGGGCGGAGTCCCGCTGCGGGCAACGGCCACGGAGTCGGCGCTGGCGGCGGGGGAGTCCATCGCCGAGGCGGCCGCGCTGGCGGCGTCGGACACCAACCCGCCCGACGAGCCCCACGCGACGGCCGAGTACCGCCGCCACTTGGCCCGGGTGCTCACGCGTCGCGCGTTGACGGCCGCCGGCTGACGTTCGTCGATCGCCGGCGCTCTCCGGGGCGCCGGTGATCGCGACGGCCGATTCCCGCCAGCCCGGCTTCGGTGCGTTGGGCAAGATCGAGGCGTGAAGACTTCTGCGCACACGCCCATCGAGCCCGGGATCCTGTACTTCGGCACGCCGGTCGTGTTGATATCCAGTGACAACGAGGACGGTTCGGCGAATCTGGCACCGATGTCATCGGCGTTCTGGCTCGGGTGGCGCGCGATGCTCGGGCTCGGTGCCCGGTCCAAGACCACTCAGAACCTGTTGCGTACGCGCGAGTGCGTGCTGAATCTGCCTTCGGACTCGTTGGCTGCCGCTGTTGATCGGCTGGCGTTGACCACGGGGTCCGATCCCGTTCCGCCCGGGAAGGTCAAGCGGGGGTACTTTCATGTCGCTGACAAGTTTTCGCGTGCCGGGTTGACGCCGGTTGCGTCCGAGACCGTTTCATCGCCTCGGGTCGCTGAGTGTCCGGTTGCCATGGAGGCCGTTGTCGAGGCCGTGCATCCGGTTGCCGAGGAGGATCCTCTGCAGCGTGGGGGGATTGTGGCTTTCGAGGTGCGGGTTCAGCGGGTTTTCGTGCATGAGTCCATTCGGGTGCCGGGGAGTCCGGATCACATCGATCCTGATGCCTGGCGGCCTTTGATCATGAGTTTTCAGAAGCTTTATGGTCTTGGTTCGCAGGTGCATCCTTCTACTTTGGCTCGGATTCCTGAACGGTTGTATCGGGGGCCTGATATTGAACGTTCTCGTTCTGTTGGTTCTGGGTCTCGGGGTTGAGTTTACTGATACGGCTTCGCCGTCGCGTGGGGAATCGGCGCTCCGGTGGTTGCCTTCTGGTTGTGGTTGGCGGCGCCGATTCCCCACGCAGTGGTGCCTCTGCCGGAGTTTTGTTCGGCACCTGATCGTGTGATGATCGTGCGTTCTGGTTCGGCTAACCTTGTTGTATGGCAACGGAAGCGGTGTGGCAGACGGATGCGACGGTGCTGGCCGATCGCATCTGCGCGCTGCTCACCGTGGTGCGTTCCGCCGAGGCTTCGATCGGTGCGTTGCTGGTGGAGATCGAGTCCCGTGGCGTGATGGAACTCTTCGGCTACCGGTCTGTCGCGCGGTTGCTCGAGCACCTGGCCGACATTCCGAAGTCCGCGGCCGAGACGATGGTCAAACAAGCCCACGCCCTCCATCCTGGCCACCACCTCGACAGCGCTCCCGCGGTCGCTCCTTTGACCGCTGCTGCCGCTGCGGAGGGCCGGCTGAGCAACCCGATGATCGACACCATCGTCGGCGCCCTGACCCAGATCCCAGCCTCGTACCGCGAGGATGCCGAACACCACCTGCTGGGGTTGGCCGAGGATGCGGGCCACAAGCAGGTCGCCGCCCTGGGTGCCCGCATCATCGCCCACCTCGATCCCGACGGGCCCGAACCCGACACCACCGAACCCGCGATCCCCGACCGCGAACTGTCCCTCCGCCGCAAAAGAACCGGTGTGTGGGAGCTGCACGGTCGTTTCGACGACGAGACGGGAACCCGAGCCAGCGCCCTGCTCGACGCGTTGGCCGAACGCCGCACTACCACCGGCGAAGGCGCCGACCTGCGATCGCCGCAGGAACGCTACGGCGACGCCTTCTCCGACGCGATCGACCTGGCCCTCAACTCCCCGAACCTGCCGATGCAGGCCGGCGAACGCGCCCACGTCATGGTCGCGGTGCACCTCAACGACCTCAAGTCCGGCGTCGGCCAGGCCACCCTCGGCGACACTGGCACGATGACCGCGGCGGAAGCCCGGGTCCACGCCTGCGACGCCATGATCATCCCCGCGGTCCTCGGCGAGAAAAGCGAACCTCTCAACTTGGGCCGCCTCCGTCGCTTGATCTCGGCTGGCCTGCGCCGGGCGTTGTACCTGCGTGACCGGGGTTGCGCGTTCCCCGGCTGTCACCGCCCGCCCCGGCATTGCCAGGGCCACCACATCCACCACTGGTCCGAAGGCGGCCGGACAGATCTGAACAACCTGGTGTTGATGTGTGCCCATCACCATCGGCTGTTGCATCGCTCGGGTTGGGAGGTCCGCATCGCGGCTGATGGCTTACCGGAGTTTCTGCCACCAGCATTCTTGGACAGGGAACGAAAACCCAGGCGAAACAACCTGCATGATCCGCTGCCCTTCGCAGCGTGACAACCGAACATGGGATAGGCCCGCAGTCAGACGGCTACGGGCCCACACCCATGCCCTCAGATTCCCAAGGCCGAGCTTGCAGTCCGCAGGGTCGAACCTGCATCTGGCGCCCGCCTTCCGGGCCTGTATGTGTCGTGGGTTGCCGCTGCCGCTGCCTGGTGTCGTGTCGCTGCTGGAAGCGTCGGCGTTTCGTGGGCCGGAACCACATCCGCTGCCACCGTCCGGCTCGCATCCGCCGCCTGCTGTGAGTCGTGTGCTGCCGGCTCCTCTCCGCAGGAGCGCGTGCCTCGCGGGAAGTGAGTGTGTGCCGGGCTCGCCGGCAGCCGCACTCGCCATCCCGCCTGGCTTTCTCGCCGCAGGCAGCGCTCGGCCGCGGGGGCTTCGCTTCTCGCAGAGGCGCGCATCCGGGGAGCGTGAACCGGCGCCGGCCGCTGCCTGTGTCCGCCGGCTGCCTGGGCCGCGTTTTCTCTGCCGACGGGCCGTATTCGCGGATCGAAACCGTATCAGCTGCCGCCTGTGCTCGCTGTCCGTCTGCCGGCGTCCTCGGGGGTGGAGGGTCCGGCGCGCCGCCGGCCCCCGATAAGTCACGTCGCGTCGAGCTGGCTGAGCAGGGGTGCCAACGTCTTGATCCCCGCCGTCACCGCCGCCCTGCCCTTGGCCGAACTCACCGACGGCTGCTGAGTCAGCAAAACCACCACATACCGCCCACTGACGACCCCGGTCGTGTTCAACACCAGGGCGTTCCGCAAAATCATCCACCCCTGCTTGATCTGCCAGGACCGCCCCGCCAAGCCGTCCGGAATTCCGAAGTACTGGTCCCACCCGTCGTCCGCCGGATTTCGCGCCCCCGCCAACGCCGCCAGCAACGGCGCCGCCACCTCGTCCGGGATCACGTCCAGCAGATACTCATACGTCGCCAGCACGTCGGACGCGCTCGTCTTCGCCATTCCCCACTGCGTCGGGTCCGTCGGTGGTGTCGTGTGCGACAGCCCGATCAACTCCGCCGTGCGGGTCACTATCGCGTTGCCGCCGTTGCGCTCCCAGAACGCCGACGCGATCGCGTCGTTGCTGCCCTCCAGCATGTCCGTCAGATCCTCGACCGCCTCCGCGTCCGGGAGCGCCCACGTTCCGTCCTGGCGGACCTCGTCGATCGCGATCAGGAGCTTGACCACCGATGCCGTGTAGTACGGGCTTTCCGCGGCCACCGACGCCAGCTCCTTGTCCGACTCCCGGTCGTACAGGACGAACCCGACATCCGTTCCCCGGGACGCCGCCGTCACCGCGTCGCTCAGCGAGCCGGCCACCGAGGACAAGTCGGGATACGACGTCGTGGACGCCACCGGGCTGATCGCCGTGTCGTCGGGCGGCGCCGAAGCAGCCGATACCGAAGGCGAAACCGGCGTTGCCCGGTGTGCGTCCGTCACGACCACCATTCCGGCCGTCAGGGTCGCCGCCGTCAGCCCCGCGGCCGCCAGCGTCCGGCGGATCCGTCTTCCCATGCCCGCTCAACGTGCGGCGCACCCCGATCGACCTGTCGTTTTGCTGTGTCTTGCTGTGGAAACGCTGTGGCCGGGAGCACATCGGCAGGCCCGCGCGGCAGGCGTAGCGTCGTCTCGTGAGCGACGTGAAGATTCTCGTGGTCGGCGCCGGGGCGACCGGTGGTTACTTCGGCGGACGGCTGCTGCAGGCCGGCCGCGACGTCACCTTCCTCGTGCGGCCCGCCCGAGCGGAACTGCTGCGGGAACGCGGCCTGCGGATCGTCGGCCTCGGGGAGGACACCGTCCTCGAGCCGCCGCTCGTCGAGACCGGCTCCCTCGACCGGACCTACGACCTCGTGCTCGTCGCCGTCAAAGCCACCGGCCTGGCCTCGGCCATCGACGATTTCGCCCCCGCCGTCGGACCCGGCACGCTGATCCTGCCGTTCCTCAACGGGCTCGCCCACGTCGACGTCCTCGACAAGCGGTTCGGCGCCGACACCGTGCTCGGCGGCGTCGCCAAGGTGCAGACCACCATCGACGACGACGGCGCCATCCGGCGGCTCGGCCCGTTGCAGAGCCTGGCCTACGGCGCCCGCACGGACCCCGCGCCCGAAAAGCTCGCCGATGTCCACGCCGTCCTGAAAGACGCCGGGTTCACCGCCGACCTGGACCCGCGGATCACCGAGTCGATGTGGGCGAAATGGGTGTTCATCGCCGCGATCGGCGCCGTGAACAGCCTGATGCGCGGCACCATCGGCGACGTCGTCGCGGTTCCCGGTGGCGCGGAGTTCGCCGAAGCCGTCGTGGCCGAAGCGGCCGCCGTCGCGGCGGCCGCCGGGTACCCGGTGCCCGCCGCTGACCTCGCGGCCACCCGGAAGACCGTCACCGACCCCGCGATGGGGGATCTTCGCTGTACCGCGACCTGCTCGGCGGTCACCCGGTCGAGGGGGAGCAGATCTTCGGCGATCTCACCGCGCGTGCCCGTGAGCTGGGCGTTGCGACGCCGCTACTCGATCTTGTCACCCTCCAGCTGCGCGTCCACCAGCACCGCATCGGGTGATGTGATCACCTAGCGCGCTTTGCCCGCACAGGCCGGGGATCGTGGTCTTTCGGGCACCCGCGTGGCGGCGCCGACGCGGGGTTCCCGGGCACTGCTAACCTTCGGCAGGAAAGTTGCTTGAGGGTTTGACGAACGGAATGCAGCGAGGGGAAATGGCGGACAGGTTCGAGTTCGTCCTCGAGGTCGTCGAAGCCCTCGTCGTCGGCCAGGCGACCGGCGGCGACATCCGGCGATACCCGTTGCGCGCGGGCAACCTTCCGGCGGACCCGGTGCGGTTCCTGCGGGTCGCGCGCCAGGTGTACGACGCGCTCGAGGAGCGACGGCTTTCGGTGTCGGGCGAACTGCACCCGGGCGTGCGGACGGCGTTCGAGCTGCTGGCCGAGCCGCGGGTTTCGGTTGCGGTCAGCGGGATCGACGGCCTCGGCGCCGACGTCGCGGTGCTCGTGGTCACCGACGGCGCCCAGGCGCTCGGCATCACCCAGGCCCCGGACACCGACGATCTGCTGTTCTCGCTGTTCGCCGACGAGGAGCTGGTCGAGGTCGTCACCGGCGTCCTGCCGCCCGCCCCCGCCGCGACCACCGGCCGGCACGTCGTGCACCGCGCGGCCGGGCGCGAGGTCTCCGCCATGACGGCGAAGCGGATCGCGGACGCCGAGTTCGACGAAGAAGAAACCGACGCCTTCGGCATGATCGAGGTCAAGGCCGTGGTGCGGCCGGGCCGCCGGCCGCCGGCGCCGAAACCGTCGGACGTCGCCGTGCTCGAACGCGTGCTCGCCGAACCGCGGCTGGGCGGCGGTCACATCGCCGTCACCGCGCAGGGCCGGCTCGGCGACCGGCTCGCGGGCGACCCGCTGAGCTGGCTGGACACCGCCGACGGCCGGTACCTGGTGCACACCACGACCGGCGAGGCCGGCGAACTGACCGCCGAGTACGTACCGGCCGGGCGGGCCGACCTCGCCCGCGCGATCCGCGACGCCATCGCCGCGGTGTACTGACCGGAAAGGGAACAGTCCTGATGACGGAAGAGACCCAGGCGGTTGCCCAGGCTCTCCAGGCGACGGCGCAGATGCAGACCGCGACCGAACCCGCGCAGAAGGCCATGGCCGCGGTCCGCGTCGGCCTCGCCGGTGCCGAGCTGAAGAAGCTCGCGCAGTCCGGCGGCTTCGCCATCGACGACACCACGGGCAACCAGCTGATCGAGGCCCTCGAAGGCGTGCTCGAGACGCTCGAGCAGCGCTGGGCGAACCTGCAGCGGCTGCACGACGCGCCGAAGATGAGCCGGACCGCGACCGGTCAGTGGGTCTCCGCGCACATGGTGAGCACGGCCGCCGACGAGAACGGCCTGGTCACCCAGCTGCAGGCGGCGCGCCAGGAGTTCCCGACCTACATCGAGGCCATCAAGCTGGCCAAGCAGAACTACAAGACCCGGGAAGAGACCACGCGCGCGACGCTGACCTCGCTCCCGACCGCCGACCAGAGCTGAGGGAGACCGTGGCACCCACCGCCGAGTCCGTCTCGGATCCGTCATCCCCGGACTACAACCCGCGCAGCCCGCTCTACGACGTGACGGCGGATTCGTCGTCGAAGTACTACGTCGGGCCGCTGACCGGCGACGACATCCTGTCGGGTGACGAGCTCCGCCAGGTCGCCACCACGCAGTTCGACATCCTGGGGATGGTGACCGGCTGGCCCGACCCGCTCCTCAACCCGGTCCTGCGCGACCAGATGATCCAGAAGATGTACGAGAACAACCTCGAGGCGGCCAAGCACGGCCTCGACGAGGGCCTCTCCATCCGCGAGAACGGCGGGCCGCCCAAGACGCTGTGGGCCAACGCCAGCCACGAGCAGATGAACCAGGCCATCACGACGGACGCCGACCCGGCGACCGTCGCGGAGACCTCGGAGGAGTGGGTGCAGGTCGGCAAGGACCTCGGCACGCACCAGAAGACGCTGGCCGACGCGATCAAGGCGAGCACGGACAACTGGCAGGGCGACGCCGGTGACGCCGTCCGTGAGCACCTCGCCGGCGTCGGCAAGTGGCTGGGCGCGACCGCGCAGGGCTCGACGCTCGCCGGGCGCCAGCAGGAGATCCACTCCCAGGCGCTCAACGAGACCCAGCGGCAGATGGTCGCCAACCCGCCGGTGGAGTTCGACCTGCAGAGCACCAACCAGAAGCTGATGTCGATGACCGACCCGGTGCAGTACGCGGCCGCGGCCGGCGAGGCGATGCAGACGTACCGGGCACAGCAGGCCGCGCGGGAGCACGCCGCGCAGATCCTGACGCAGTACGACGAGACCATCGGTGCCGCGGTCGCGACACCGCGGTTCCCGGCCCCGCCGAAGCTCCCGACGGCCACGGCGCAGCGGCAGGGCGTCGCGGCCTCGGGCTCGGGTGGTGCGGGCGCGAGCGGCGCCCAGCCGCTCATGGCGCGCACGGCGATGGACCCGGCCCTGGACCCCACGGCCGCGGGCCGCACCCCGGCCGGCCTGGACGCCGCGGGGCTCGGCGGCGCGGGTGGCGCAGGCTCCGGCGCCGGCGGTGCCGGGGGCAGCGGTTCCTTCGGCGGCGCGGGCATCCCGGGCGGCGGCGGTTCCGGCACCGAGGGCTTCTCCGGCAGCGGCATCCCCGGTGGCGGCAGCGGCAGCGGCGCCGGCGGCTCGGGCTTCTCCGGGGCCGGCATCCCGGCCGCCAGTGGTGGCGGCGGGGCCGGTGGCTCGGGCTTCTCGGGCGCCGGCATCCCCGAGATCCCCGGTGGCAGCTTCACCGGGTCCGGTATCCCCGGCTCGTCGGTGCCGGGCTTCGACGACTCGACGACGTCGTCCGGCTTCACCCCGTCCGGCATCGGCGGGAGCACCGGCGGCACGGGTGGCACGGGCTACACGCCGCCGTCGATCCCGAACATCCCGGACGTCTCGGGCGGGAACGGCGGCATCCGCGGCGGCAGCCCGATCCCCGGCTTCACCCCGCCCGGCATCGACCCGATCACCGGCCTGCCCACCGGCACCGGCCCGGGGGGCATCCCCGGCGGCGGCACCGGCAAGATGCCGACCATCGGCCGCGGCGGCGGGATCAACGGCGAAAGCATCGCGAGCCGCCTCGGCGGCATTCCCGGCGGCGGGGCCGGTGGCGGTTCCCTCGGCGGGATCGGCGGCGGTGGCTCGGGTGCCGGTGGCGTCGGCGGTGGCGTGCGCGGCACGGGCGCGGGCAGCCTGGGCGGCGGTGCCGCGTCCGGCGCGGCCGCGGAGGCCGAAGCGGCGGCGGCGCGCAACGCGGGCCTGGCGGGCAAGTCCGGCGCCGCGGGCAGCCCGGGCATGGGCGGCATGGGTGCCGGCGCCCGCGGTGGCAAGAAGGAAGACGACAAGGAACACAAGGCCGCCGACTACCTCGAAAGCGACGACCCGAACTTCTTCGCGGGCGAGCAGGTCGTGGCGCCGCCGGTGATCGGCGACTGGAAGAACCAGGATTGGAAGTGAACGCATGACGGCCGCGGGCTTCGAGGTCGAGCCGGACGAGCTGGTCGCGCACGCGAGCCACGTCGAGAGCCTGGTGGACCGGCTCGACACGGCGTCGGCCGCGGCCGACTCGGCGATGTCGGACCACGCCTACGGGCTGCTGTGCGCGTTCCTGCCGCCGATCATCCGGCCGACGGGGGAGAAGGCGAAGGAAGCGCTCACCGCGTCGGCGGAAGGCGTCCGCGGGCTCGCGGACAACGTCAAGACGGCCGCACAGTCCTACCGTGACGGCGAAGAGGCCAACGCCCAGCCGTTCGAGCGGCAGCTCGCCGCGTCGCCGCGCACGGCGGAATCGAGGCAGGCATGACGTCCCCGAACAACGGCCTGGGCGACCTGATCCGCGACCCGGACGAAGCGATCCGCCGGATGGACGACTGGGCGGCCGGGTTCGCGGCGAAGGCGCAGCGCTATCAGGCGGCGCAGGAGGAGACCGAACGGCTGCGGCTGACCGCGAGCAGCAGTGACGGCGCCGTCAGCGTCACCGTCGGCGCCGACGGCACGGTCACCGACCTGACGTTCAGCAACAAGGTCAAGTCGTTCCCGCTGGACGAGCTGTCCCGGGCCATCCTGACCACCATGCGGCGGGCCCAGTCGGGCATCGCCGAGAAGGTGGCCGGGGTGATGTCCGAGCAGCTCGGCGACGAGGACCGCGAGACCCGGACGTTGCTGCTGGACAACCTCCGCGGCCGGTTCCCCGACCCGGACGAGCCGGAGGACCAGCCGTCCGCCGAGCCGCCGCCCGCGCCGCCGTCGCCGTCCGGTGGCGCCGCGACGCCGCCCGCGTCGTCGGGGCCGGCGACGCCGCCGCGCCGCGGGACCGCGGCCGATCCGGACGAGCAGGACAACAACCCCTGGTGAGGAGCGGCTGAACGACCGCTCGACAGGACGGCTTCCGGGGTCGACACTGAGCCGATGACCGGCCTGATCCCCGGAAGCCGCGTCCGGCTGCGCCCTGCCGCAGCCGAGGACGCCGCCCGGTTCGAGGAGATCCTGTCGCACCCGGACATCGCCCGCTGGTGGGCGGACGCCGAAGAACCGGTGGCCACCCAAGTGTCCTACCTGCTCGATCCCGATGAGGGCACGACGACCTACGCCATCGAACACGATGACGTCGTCGTGGGCATCGAGCTGGCCTTCGAGGAGGCCGACCCGCAGTACCGGCACGCCGGGATCGACATCGCGGTGCACCCGGACTGGCAGGGCCGCGGCCTCGGAACGGATGCGATCCGGACGCTGGCCGAGCACCTGTTCACCGTGCGCGGGCACCATCGGCTGGTGATCGACCCCGCGGCGGACAACAAGTCCGCGATCCAGCTGTACCAGTCGCTGGGCTTCCAGCCGGTCGGCCGGATGCGGGCGTACGAACGCGGTCCGGACGGCAGCTGGCACGACGGGCTGCTGATGGACCTGCTGGCCGAAGACCTCGTCCCCGCGCTGGCCGGCTCGTGAGCACCCCGGTCGCGGCACGACAGCTGCGGCGGGTGGCCGTGGCGAGCGCGATCGGGACCACGATCGAGTGGTACGACTACTTCATCTACAGCACGGCGACGGCGCTCGTGTTCGGCAAGCTCTTCTTCACGACGCTCTCGCCCGCGTCCGGCACGCTGGCCGCGTTCGCGACGCTCGGCGTCGGGTTCCTGGCCCGCCCGGTCGGGGGGATCCTGTGGGGCCACTTCGGCGACCGGGTGGGCCGCAAGGCGATGCTGGTGCTGTCGCTGCTCCTGATGGGCTTCGCCACGGTCGGCGTCGGCCTGCTGCCGACCTACTCCGCGATCGGCGTCTGGGCGCCGATCCTGCTGCTCGTCCTGCGGCTGCTGCAGGGGCTGAGCGCGGGCGGCGAGTGGGGCGGCGCGGCGCTGATGGCGGTCGAGCACGCGCCGGAAGGCCGGCGCGGACGGTACGGCGCGTTCTCGCAGATCGGCGTCCCGGCGGGGCTGATCCTGGCGCAGCTGCTGTTCTTCATCCTCGGCCGGTCGCTGACCGACGCGCAGTTCGCGTCGTGGGGCTGGCGGGTGCCGTTCCTGGCGAGCATCGTGCTCGTCGGCGTCGGCCTGGTGATCCGGCTGCGGATCGAGGAGACGCCGGTGTTCGCGCGGCTGCGGGAGGAAGAGGCGCGCAGCAGCCGGCCGATGGTCGACGTCTTCCGCGAACGGCCCCGGGCGCTGCTGGTGGCCTCGGGCAGCTTCATCGCCAACACCGCGGTCGGCTACATCTTCCTGGCGTACCTGCTTTCCTACGGCACGTCGGTGCTCAAGATCGACCGCACGACGTTGCTGGTCGTGGTCATCGTCGGCAGCCTGACGTGGCTGGTGAGCATCCTCGTCACGGCGGCGTGGTCCGACCGAGTCGGCCGCAAACCGGTGTACCTGGCCGGGTCGATCCTGCTCGTCGTCTGGCCGGTCCCGTTCTTCCTGCTGGTCGACACCAAGGCCGCGGTCTGGCTGATCGTCGCGGTCGTGGTGCTGAACATCGGGCTGGGCGCGACCTACGGGCCGCAGTCGGCGTTGTTCGCGGAGCTGTTCGAGCCGCGGTACCGCTACAGCGGCGCGTCGTTCTCCTACGCCGTCGGCGCGGTGTTGGGCGGCGGGTTCGCGCCGCTGATCGCCACGGCGCTGCAGACGTCCACCGGCACTTCGCTTTCGGTGTCGCTCTACCTCGTCGCGGTGGCGCTGCTGAGTTTGGTGGCGGTGCTGTTCATCCCGCGCTCACAGCCGGTCTAGCCGGACCGCGGCGGCCATCCGCTCGTAGCCCGCGTCGCCGGGGTGGAGGTGGTCGCCGGAGTCGTAGGCCGGCAGCATCCGCAGTGGGTCGGCGGGGTCGCGGACGGCGGCGTCGAAGTCGACGACGCCGTCGAAGACCCCGCTGGTGCGGATGAACGCGTTCACCGCGGTGCGGGTCGCTTCCAGAGTTTCGTCGTAGACGCGCCAGCCCTTGAACGGCGTGAGCGTGCCGCCGAGGACCCGGATGCCGCGCGCGTGCGCCTGCGTCACCAGCTGGCGGTAGGCCGAGGTGATCGCGTTCGGGTCGGTCTGGTGCGGGTCCTGCTGGATGTCGTTGATGCCCTCCAGCACGATGAGCGTCCGGACGCCGCCGACGCTCAGCACGTCGCGGTCGAAGCGGGACAACGCGTTCTGGCCGGCGCCGGAGCCGGGGACGTCGAGCAGCAGCCGGTTGGCGCTGATCCCCGCGTTGAGGACGCCGAAGCGGCCGTGCAGCCGGTCGGCGAGGTAGTCCGGCCAGCGGTGGTTGGCGCCGGCGACCGAGCCGACGCCGTCGGTGATCGAGTCGCCGAGCGTCACGATCGAGGCTTCGGCACCGCCTTGGACGTCGACGCCGGAAACGTAGTGCCACACGGACGTCTGCTCGGTGTAGGGGGTGCCTGCCTCGCTGCCGGCGAAGTCGCCGGCGCGGGTGAAGTACGACGTCTGCGACGCGGCCGGGTGGTAGGTGACCGGGCCGGACTTCGTCGGCACGTATGTCGTGACGAGCAGGTTGGCGTCCGCGGGCACCCGCAGGTTCACCGGATCGCTGAGCGCTTCGGCGCCGGCGGGGACGACGACGCTGGGCGCGCCGCCGAAGGTCAGTGACCGCAGCGTGCCGGGCACGGCGTCGGGACCGTTGGCCTGCATCGCGATCGTGACGTGCCCGAAGGTCACGGGAGAAGCGCCGAAGGCGTTGGAGAGGTGAACGCGCGTGCGGCTGCCGCCGGCGCTGGAGTGCACGACGTTGCGGATCGAGAAGCCGGGGTAGCCGTCCGGGGTATTGGCCACCGCGGCCGCGGGTGCGGCGGCCCAGGTGCCGACCCAGCCGTTCACGGCGTGCTCGGCAGCGGCCGGGATAGCGCTCTGTGAATGGGCACTGGCCGGTTTCGCACTGCCGGACGTCGTGAGGATGCCGAACCCCGCCAGGACTGCCGCGCTCACGGCCAGGAAGCGTCGCATCCACTCACAGTGGCGCGGCTGCTCCGGACCGGGGACCGCTGATCAGGTGAGCGTGCGGACAAGATCCCGGACAGTGCCGGGAAAGCCGGGGGCGGGCCCGTCCGGGATTCTGGGGATGCCGGACGGGCCCGCGCGAGGTGGCCGTTGCCGCGACGGCCGCTCGCCGGAGTGCCCGGTCCCGATCGGGCGGAGGCTGGCCCGGATCGTTGCGTCGTGGCGACTCCGGAGGGCGTGTGCGAGACGCCCTCACCCAGAGCACGGCCGCCGGGCCGGAGCGGTTCACGCAGTTCCCGAGGTTTCTCACGGGGCGGGGGGACTTCGAACGACGTGAATGACTCATTCCTGTCGCCAGGCGACAGGAATGAGTCATTCACTACGTGCGAAGCCCGCCGGTGGCTTCACTCAAGCGGCGGCGGCGGGAAAGCCGCCCAGCGCGCGGTGGCCGGCGTCGGTCAGCTCGGCCGCCGCCCATTGGCCCGGCGACGGCGTTCCGACCGCCCGGATCAACCCGGCGCGGGCCAGGTCGTGGGCGGTGTTCTGGTCGCAGCACGGCAACCCGTCCACGCGGAGGTCGGGTTCACAGCTGCAGCGGAGCTCGGCGCGCCCGTCGAGGACCGCCTTGAGCATGGCGATCGCGCGGCGGCTCAGCGCGTTCTGAGGGGTGGACATCGGTCTGGCCTTTCGGTGCGCGGCTGGTTCTGACGACGAGTGCTGCAGCTCGTACCGAGAACCACGAGCCGGATCCGGGCGAGGTTCACTTCGATCGCCTCTTGACACCGGCAGACCCAGCGAGCAGGGTCAGTCATCGGATGAATCAGCCCCGCCAACGACAGAACGGCCAGCAATGGCCGAACTCTGCCGTCCTTCCGCCGTAGTCATCCGATCCCTGGAGGTTCAGTGACGACCTTCCCCCGCCGGCAAGCCCTCGGCATCGCACTCGGTGGCGCCGTGGCGCTCAGCGCGGCCGGCCGCACCCCCGCCGGTGCCGCCGTACCCGTGGACGCCGCTCCGGACAGCCCCGGCACGCCGATCGTCCCGCCCCCGCCGCCCGTCCCCGTCGCGCTCGACCCGTGGTTCACCAACGACGGCATCGACAGCGCGTCCGCCACCGGCGGCGACTTCGACGGCTCCGGCTACACGTTCCCCGCCGAACACCTGCCCGCCGGGCGGACGACCACCGTCGGCGGGGTTCCGTTCACGCTCGGGTCCGCGGCCGCCGGCGCGAAGAACAACATCGCCGCCACCGGCCAGCGGATCGATCTGCCGAAGGGCCGCTACTTCGTCGCGTACTTCCTGGTCGCCGCCAGCTACGGCACGACCGGCGGCACGGCCACCGTGCACTACGCCGACGGCAGCACGAGCAGCGGTTCCCTCTCCGGCCCCGACTGGTACACCGGCACCGGCGCGCTGGTCTCGCCGTTCCGCTACGCGCCCGGCGGGGTCGTCGACGACAACCCGGTTTCCCTGGCCACCGGCCAGGTCTGGGTCGACCCGGCCCGCGAAGCCGTCGCCCTGACCCTCCCCACCACGGCGAACCCCGCGCCGAACGTCTCCAGCCTGCACGTCTTCGCGCTCACCCTGCAGCCGGTGGCCGTGGGTCGCTCGGCGCTCGTCCTCGACAGCCGGTCGACGGTGAACCTCCTGTCCGACGGCGGTCCGCAGGCCGCCGAGGCGACCATCGTCAACGCCGGCACCGTGTGGCTCGGCGCCGGCGACCGGGTGAGCGTCACCGTCGACGTCCCCGGCGGCCGGACGACCGTGCCGGCGGCCATCCGCGCGCTGGCGCCGGGGGAGCAGGCGACCGTCCGGCTCGGGATCGCGCCGAACGCGTCCGTGCCGCCGGGGACCACCACGAACGGTCAGGTGCGGGTCACGGCCGGCCGTGGCACTCTTGCCACCCAGCAGGTCTCGATCACCCTCGGGATCCCGGACTTCCGGCCGACCGACGCCTCGCTGTCGGCGCACCGGGCGCCCTATTGGTTCAACGACAGCAAGTTCGGCATCTTCATCCACTGGGGCGTGTACGCCGTGCCCGCGTGGGCGCCGGTGGGGCAGCAGTACGCCGAGTGGTACTGGCAGAACCAGCAGGACCCGAACGGCGCGACCTACGCCTACCACCGGGAGAAGTACGGCGAGAACTTCGCCTACGACGACTTCATCCCGCTGTTCACCGCGGCGAAGTTCGATCCGCGCAGCTGGCTGAAGCTGATCGCGGACGCCGGCGCCGAGTACTACGTGCTGACTTCGAAGCACCACGACGGCTTCGCGTTGTGGGACACCAAGGTCAGCGACCGCAACTCCGTCAAGCTCGGCCCGAAGCGGAACATCATCGACGAGCTGTTCACCGCGTCCCGGAAGTACACGCCCCAGTTGCGCAACGGCCTGTACTTCTCGCTGCCCGAGTGGTTCAACCCGGACAACCCGTGGATGGGCCACGCGCCGCGCAACCCGTACACCGGCGCGCCGCTGCCCTACACCGGCTACACCGCGGGCAAGGACTTCGTCCGCGACTACCAGGCCCCGCAGGTGCTCGAGCTGATCTCGGAGTTCGACCCGGACGTCCTGTGGTTCGACATCGGCGGCGTCAACGACAGCCGGACCGTGCTCACCGAGTACTTCAACCACGCGAAGAACCGCAAGCGCCCCAAGGACGTCACCTACAACGACCGCGGCGGCATCCCCGACCACGACTTCACCACGCCGGAGTACACGACGTACCCGAACACCGTGGTGGCGAAGTGGGAGGCGAGCCGCGGGCTCGACCCGTTCTCCTACGGCTACAACCGCGCGACCCCGGACGACCGGTACATGACGGCGGAGGAGGTCGTCCGCACGCTCGTCGACATCGTGTCGAAGAACGGCAACTTCCTGCTCGACATCGGCCCGGACTTCGACGGCACGATCCCGGACGTCATGCAGCGGCACCTGCGTGACGCGGGCGCGTGGCTGAAGGTCAACGGCGAGGCCATCTACGGCACCACGTACTGGTCGCGGATGGCCCAGCTCGGCGACCTGCGGTTCACGGTCAAGCAGAACGAAGCGTTCTACGTGCACTCGCTGGTGGCGCCGGGCAGCAGGCTGGTGGTCGACGCGCCGGTCCCGATCCGCGCCGGCGATCGCGTCACGCTGCTGGGCTACCGCGGGAACCTGCGCTGGACCGTGGAGAACGGCGCGCTGGTGATCGACGTCCCGGCCGCGGCCCGGCAGGCGGGCCGCTACGCGTGGGTGTTCAAGATCGCCTGGAGCTGATCAGAGGTCGGCGTTCTTGCCGATGTACAGCTCCGCGAACGCCGCCGCGGCCGCGGGCGAACCCAGCAGGCGGCGCATCCGGGCCTCCGCGATGCGCGCCGCGAACGGGTTCTCGCCCGCGGCCGCGGTGTGGTGGAAGATGTCCGACAGCCACTGGGAGAACTCCTGGTACTGCCACACCAGCGGCAGGCACGCGTCGGAGTACCCGGCCAGCCGCGTGGGATCGCCCGCGTAGTGCGCCTGGTAGGCCTCGGCCAGCAGGAACGCGTCGTGCAGCGCGAGGTTCATGCCCTTCGCCGCGATCGGCGCGACCAGGTGCGCCGACTCGCCCGCCAGGTGCAGCCGGCCGTGCGCCATCGGCTCCACGACGTAGTTGTGCATGTCGAGGATCCGCTTCTCGATCAGCTTCCCCTCGATGATCGGCCCGTCCGGCACCGCGAGCCGGGCCTTCAGCTCCGTCCAGACGCGCTCGTCGGGCCAGTCCGCTTCGGTCTCGCCCGCCGTCGTCTGCAGGTAGAACCGGGTCACCGTCGGCGTGCGCGCCATGTGCGCGCCGAACCCGCGCGGGTGGATGCCGAACAGGACGCCGTCGGCGGACGGCGGTGCCTCCGCGAGCAGAGCCAGCCAGCCGATTCCGTAGTCGTGGTGGGCCTTCACGGTGGTTTCCGGCGGCAGGTACGCCTGCGTGACGCCGCGGGCGCCGTCGCAGCCGGCGACGAAGTCGCACTCGAGCCGGTGCTCCCCGTCGGCGGTCCGGAACGTGACGGCCGGGGAGTCCGATGTCAGGCCGTGCAGCCGGACGTCGGAGACCTCGAAGACGGCCTCGCCGCCCGCGTCGGTGTACTGCCCGACCAGGTCGGTCACCAGAAGCTGTTGCGGGTACACGAAATGCCGCTGCCCGGTGACGTCGCCGTAGCGGAAGGCGTGCCGGCGCCCGGCGAACCGGAACTCGAACGCCTCGTGCCGCGGCGCCTTCGCGACGAGCCGCTGGCCGAGGCCGCGCTCTTCGAGCCCGCGGACGGCCCACTCCTCGATGAACCCGGCCCGCGGGCGCTGTTCGATGAACGCCCGGCTCTCGCTTTCCAGCAGCACGCAGGGGATCCCCGCGCGCCGCAGCAGGTTCGCCACCGTGAGCCCGGCCGGACCCGCCCCCACCACGGCCACCGCCGTGCGCGTCGCCACCATGCGCCCGAGGGTAGCGCGAACCGGGTTCAGTAGAACTGCCGCAGCTTCGGCCAGGCGGTCGACCACGGCTCGGTCAGCGTGCACAACGACAGCGGGGTGCCGTTCTCGTCGTTGTCGACGCCTTCGGCCGAGTGGTACTTGGTCACTGGGCGGCACCCGGTGACCAGCCGCGACGCGGGCGACCCGCGTTCGAAGCCGCCGACGAGCAGGACCGGGCCGACCAGCCGGTCCGGCGGCGGGCCCCAGTCGGCGTAGGACATGTGCGGCGAGTACGGCTGGGGCAGGCCGAGCGCGGGCCCGTAGTGTTCGAGCGCGCCCGCCTCCCCGTAGTTCCCCGCGACGATCACCGCGGTGTCCCGTTCGGTGGCCGGGATCCGCGCCCACGCGCCGGCGACCGATTCGGCGAACCCGGGCCAGCCGACCTGCTCACCGGGTTCCTTGTTGACCGCCAGCAGCGGGCCGCCCAGCGCCGACACCGGCACCACCGGGAGTCCGGTGAGGACGGACACGACCACGCACACCGCGGTCGCGACGCCGAGAAGCGCCCGCCGCGGCACTCCACCCCGGCCGAGCCACCGCAGCGCCGGCTCCGCGCCGAGCGCCACCAGCGGCAGCAGCAACGGCACCGAGTAGTACGGCTTCCCGCCCAGGACCAGGAGTTCGACGCAGACGACCGGGTAGGCGATCGCGAGGGCGCGAGCCCAGCGCAGGGCGGGATCGCGCCACGGCCGCACGAGCCCGGCGATCCACACGGGCACCAGCACAGGGGAGAGGTAGACCAGCTGCATCGGCACGAACAGGGCGCGGTTCTCGCCGCCGTCGTCCTCGCTGATCCCGCCGGCGACGGTGAGCATCGGCCAGCCGTGCGCCGCCTGCCAGACCACCACCGGCGCGGCCAGCGCGGCGGCGATCCCGATGCCGGCGGCGAGCCACCAGGTCCGCAGCACCCGGCGCGGCCCGGCGACGGCCACACCGATGCCGAGCCCGGACAGCAGGAGCAGGACGAGCCACTTGTTCGCCATCCCGACCCCGGCGGCGGTGCCGACGGCGAGCCACCACCGGCCGTCGCCGGTGCGCAGGAGCTTCAACCCGAACAGCGCGATCAGCGACCACAGCAGGACGTCCGCGGAGTTCGTCGCCAGCATGTGCGACACGACCAGGACGTACGCCGAGAGCGCCGTCGCGATCGCCGTGCACAGCTGCGCGCCGCGGCCGCCGCCGAACTCGCGGGCGATCAGTGCGACGACCACGACGGTCGCCATGCCGAGCAGGGTCGCGACCACGCGCAGACCACTCGGCGTTTCACCGAACAAAGCTGTCGACGCGCGGGCGAGCCACGGCGTGATCGGCGGGTTGTCGACGTAGCCCCAGTCCGGCCGGTGGCCCGCCGCGACGAAGTACAGCTCGTCGCGGTGGAAGCCGTAACGGCCCGACAGCGCGGTCAGCACCACCGCTTGGACGGCGACGACGATCCCCACCGGAAGCGCGGCGAACCGCGGCAGTGACAACCGGGCCTCCGGCCCGGGCCGGGGGCTCCGCCACCCGGACCCCCGAAAAGCTGGCAGTTCCGGACTGGCCCCCATGGCAGTCTCCCCTCGGCGTGCCCGGATCGTACGCCGGTGATCACGCTTCGGGGAGCGCTCCGACGTATTCGGCTCCCGCGTCCGCGACCAGCTCGGTGAGGGACTGCGCGCGGCGGATCGGCGTGAACTCGACGTTGCCGCGCTCGTCCACCGTGAAGCCGTGCACGGCCGGGCGCGGCAGCGTGTTGTAGGCGTAGTGCGCGCCGAAGTAGTAGGCGCCGGTGTCGTGCGCGACGACGAGGTCGCCGGGCTCGAGCAGCGGCAGCGGCCGTTCTTTCGCCAGGAGATCACCCGCGAAGCACAACGGACCGGCGATGTCCTGCGGCACTTCGGGTCCGGTCTTCGGGCGGCCCTGGGCGTCGAGTGCGGTCAGCCGCAGCGGCCAGTGCTCCGGCTGGAGGACCGTGCGGGCCGCGACCTGCGCGCCCGCGTGCGTCACGGCGATGGGCCGGCCGCCGGCGACCTTCGTGTACTCGACGGTGCTGACGAGGAAGCCGTTCTTCGCCAGCAGGGACCGGCCGAACTCGGTGACGAACGTGTAGCTCCCGTCGGCGAGGGCCGGGACTTTCGCCAGGAGCGTGGTGACGTAGTCGGCGTAGGTGGGACCCGGGTCCTCGGAGGCGAAGTTCACCGGGAGACCGCCGCCGAGGTCGATGCTCGTGACCTGCCGGCGGTCGGCGTTGATCTCTTCGGCGAGGGCGTGGACCGCGGCGACGCCGTCGGCCATCAGCTCGGGCGGGCAGCCCTGCGAGCCGACGTGGACGTGCAGCCGGGTCAGCCACGGCCGCCGCGCGAAGGCGTCGAGGATGGCGCTTCGGTTGTCCCGCAAGGGAATGCCGAACTTCGACGTCGAGGTCGCGGTGCTGGTGTCGCCGATCCGGCCGGCGCCGATCTGGGGGTTGATCCGCAGGCCGAGCACCGAGCGCGGGTGGTCCACCAGGCCGTCGAGCCGGGCGAGCTCCTGGAAGTTGTCGGCGTTGATCGCGGTGCCTTCGGCCAGGGCGTGCGCGAGTTCGGCGGTCGTCTTGGCGGGGGAGTCGAGGACGAGCCGGGCACCGCGCAGGCCGGCGGCTTCGGCGACCGCCGTCTCGCCGGGGCTCGCGACCTCGGCGTCGACCCCGAGGTCGGCGAGGTAGCGCAGGACGGGCGCGAGGCCGCACGCCTTCGCGGCGACGGTGTGCTGGACGCGCCCGAGCGGCGCGAACGCCTTGGTCAGGTCCTCGACGGCTTCGCGGATCCCGGCGAGGTCGACGAACCCGGCCATCGGGTCGAGGAGGTGCCGGTCCGCGGCGGCGGCGAGGGCGTGGAGCTTGCGGTCGGTGCGGTTCACGTCGCCCAGTGTTGGACCGGCTCCCGGGAGGGTCCAAGACTTCGTCCCTCTTGATCCATAGGCCGGCCCTATAGTGGCTGGGTGGACCTACGCCGTTGGCACTACTTCGCCGTGCTCGCCGAGGAGATGCACTTCACGCGCGCGGCGGCGCGGCTGTTCGTGTCGCAGCCGTCGCTGAGCCAGCAGATCCGGGCGTTCGAGGCGGAGCTGGGGGTGGCGCTGCTGGACCGTTCGGGGCCGCGGTTCGCGCTGACGGAGGCGGGCCGGGTCGCGGCGGCGGAGGCACGGGAGCTGCTGTCGCGCTTGGACCAGGCCCGCGGCGTGATCGCGGCGGCCGGCCGCGGCGACGCGGGGCGGCTCCGGATCGCGTACACGCGTTCGGCACCGGGCCCGCTGGCCGGCGACCTGGTGGCGGCGTACCGGGCGGCGTTCCCGGAGGTGGAGCTGGCGCTGGAGACGGGCTGGACGAGCTTGAACCTGGCGCGGCTGTCCGCGGGCGAGATCGACGTGGGCTTCGTGCGGCCACCGGTGGTCTCCCCGGGCATCGAGGTGGCGGTGGTCGGGTCGGAGGAGGTGCTGATCGCTTTGCCGTCCGGGCACGCGCTGGCCCGCCGGCGAGGGCGGTTGCGGCGGGTGTGGCTCGCCGAGGAGCCGGTGGTGTTCTGGCCGCGCTCGAACGGTCCCGGTCAGTACGACGCGATCAGTGCGCAGGTGTGGCCGGCCGGGGTGCCCCCGATCGTGCGCGAGGAGCCGGAGGACGAGCAGCTGATGCGCGCGGTCGCGGAGGGAGCGGGCATCGCGGCGGTGCCGGAACACCGGGCCCGGGGGTTGAAGCGGAGGGGAGTGGTGTTGCGGCGGTTGGAGGACCCGGTGCCGGTGATCGACCTGGGCCTGGCTTGGCGCGCGGGCGTGGTGGCGCCGGTGGTGCGGGCGTTCGTGGACCTGGCCCGCGGCTAGCGAGCGCCCCAAGGCGGCCTTGGTTGCGTCCCACGCACCGAAGGCCGCCTTCGGTGCGCAGGACGCACCGAAGGCCACATTGGGGCGCTTGCCGCCCCGCACCGAGCCCGCCCGCGCCGCCGGTCAGTCGCAGGCCTTCAGGACCGCGTCCGCCACCTCGCCCAAGTGCGCCGCCGCGCTGTGGCCCGGCACCAATCGGTCCGTCAGGTACGCGAACACCAGCCGCCGCCCCGGGTCGGCCCAGGCTATGCAGCAGTTGCTGCCGTTGTGCCCGAACGTCTCCCGCGCGCTCGACGTCCCCATCGGGCGGCCCACCCCGCCCAGCTGGAAGCCCTGGGCCCAGCGGATGCGCGTCCCGATCGTGCGGTCGACCACCGCGTCGCCCGCGGGGCGGCGGGCCTCCGTCACCGCCTGATCCGCGAAACCGTCCAGCAAAGCCTGGTAGAACCGGGCCAGGTCGCGGGCCGTCGTCGAGATGCCCGCCGCCGGGATCACCGCCCGGCGGACGGCTCGGCGGTTCACCATCCGGGCCGTCAGCGGGCCGCCCAGACCCTGGCCGCGGACCGGGACGTGCCGGGGCCACCGCGATGACGGCAGCCCGAGGTACGTGTCGGTGAGCCCCAGCGGAGCCAGGAACTCCGACGCGAGCAGCGCGTCCACGGGCGTGCCGGTCACCCGGCGGACCAGCTCGCCCAGGATGTGCCCGAACACGATCGGCTGGTACGCCGCGACCGCGCCGGGCGTCCACCGCAGCGGAGCGAGCTCGATCGCGCGGATCGCGCGCGGCCAGTCGGTCATCGTGAGCGCGTCGCCGGCGAACCCGCGGGCCGTCGCGAAGCCGGAGCGGTGCCGCAGCACCTGGCGGATCGTCACCGCGCCCTTGCCGCCGCCCGCGAACTCCGGCCAGTAGCGGGCCACCGGCGCGTCCAGGTCCACCGCCGACCGCGCCGCCAGCTCGTGCACCAGCAGCGCGACGAACGGCTTGCTCGCCGAGAAGATCCAGTACAGCGCGTCCGGCGGGCCGATGTCGAGCAGCACCCGGCCGTCGCGCAGGACGCACAGGCTCGCCTGGGCCCCGCGCGCTCGCACCAGCTCGGCGACCTCGATCACCCGGGCGAGAGTACCCGCGCGGCGTATGCTCGCGGACGGACAGGAGGGCGACTTCCATGGCAGGCCACGAAATCACCGACCGCATCGCCGACCTGATCGACGAGGAGCACCGCCTCCGCAAGGGCGCCCTCCACCACGGCGGGCTGACCCCGGAGGAGCGCCTCCGGCTCAAAGACCTCGAGCACCAGCTCGACGCCGCCGTCGACCTGCTGCACCGCCGCCAGGCGCTCTCGGTCTTCGACGACGACTAACCGTCGCCGAGGGCCGCGCGCACCGCCGCCACCACGTCCGGGTGGCCGAGCGGCAGCGGCGGGGGCACGCGGTCCTCCGGGCCTTCGGTCGTCGAGGCGATCACTCGCACCTCCGTGCCCGCTTCACGCAGCTTCGCGACGACGTCGTCGTGCTCGGCCAGCCACTCCTCGTTCGCCTTCGCGGCATCACCGGACGGCAGGAACGCGTCCGACGCCGGGTCGACCAGCAGCAGGTGCGCGGCGCCGCCCGGGTGGCGTTCGACCAGCTGGAGCGCTTCGGCCGCGAACGGCCCGCTCACGACGACGGCGATCTCCGGGTCGCCGGGCCCGTGGTCGCCCACGAGGTCGTCGGCCTCGGTCAGGGCGCCGCCGGCCGGGACCCGGCACCAGAAGATCGCCCGCTGCTCCGCCAGCGGACGCCAGGTCGCGGGCAGCTCGTCGTGCCGAGCGGCGCCGGCCGGGTCGAGGACGATGATCTTCGGCCCGGACGGGTCGCCCGCGGTCACGACCGACGGGCCTTCGGAACGAGCGGGTTCGGCGGCCATGGAAGCGTCCTTTCAGCGGCGGGGGAGTTCGGGGGAGTCGGTGTCGAGCGGCACCGCGCCGGACCGGACCAGTCCCAATTGGACGGTCTGGCGCCCGGTCAGCCGGTCCAGGACCCAGTCGACCGCCGTGCGGACGCGGTTCCCCGGCATCGCCATGAGGTGGTAGCCGCGCGTGACGGCCTTCGCCGGCAGCCCGGACAGCGGGATGTGCAACGGGTTCGCCGCGGCGGCGCCGGCCCCCAGGTCGACGACGAAGCCGAGGTCGTGGTGGCGGTAGGTGCCGGGGCGGCCGTAGCCCAGCGACGCCGCGACGTTGCGCCCGGCGAGCTTGCCCTGCCGCTCGGCGTGCTGCGCGGTCATCGCGGTGTACTCGCCGGGACGGGTGAGGTCGGGCACCGCGGCCGCGTCGCCGCAGGCGAAGACGTCGTCGCGCCCGGGCACCGCCAGCTGCTCGGTGACCACGAGCCTGCCCTTGGCGGTCTCCAGCCCGAGGTCGGCGACCAGCGGGTCCGGCCGCACGCCGACGCACCACACGAGCGTGTGGGTCGGTACGGGCTCGCCGGTGGTCAGCGTGACGCCCTTGGCGTCGGCGTGGTCGACGGAGGTCTTCATCAGCACCTCGACCCCGCGGGCGCGCAGCACCTCGTCGGCGGTCCGGCCGAGCCGCTTGCCGAGCTCCGGCAGCACGCGCTCGGCGACGTCGAGCAGCAGCCAGCGGATCTTCTGCCCGGCCAGCTCGGGGTGGCGCCGGGCGAGGGCTTCGGTGAACGCGGGTCCTTGCGCGGCGACCTCCGTGCCGGTGTAGCCGGCGCCGACGACCACGAACGTGCAGCGCGCGTCGCGTTCGGCGGGGTCTTCGGCCGCCGCGGCGAGCTCGATCTGCCGCGTGATGTGGTCGCGCAGGTAGAGCGCCTCGGGCACACCGCGGAAGCCGTGCGCGCACTCCGGCACGCCCGGGATCGGCAACAGCTTGTTGACGCTGCCCGCGGCGAGCACCACCCGGTCGTAGCGGATCCGGTGCTCCCGGTCCTCCGGGTCGGTGTAGCAGACCTCGTGGGCGTCGAAGTCGACCCCGGTCGCCCGGCCGAGCACGAGCCGCACACCCGGCAGCGTCTCGGGGATCGACACCGTCACCCGCCGTGGGTCGAGGATCCCGGCCGCCACCTCGGGCAGCAGGGGCAGGTAGAGGAAGTAGTCCGTGGGGTTGAGCACGACCACTTCGACGTCTTCGCCGGCGGTCTTCCGCAGGCTCTTGGCCGCGTGGTAGCCGGCGAACCCGCCGCCGACGATCACGACACGCATGGGTCTCCTTCCGGGGCGGATGTCCGTCTCCGCCGGTTACCCGAGGTCGGGACGCGGAAACCCCGCGGGGTTGACCTGTGGGCACAGGGGCGTACGGTCGAGGGCGTTGGCTGTTGTTCAGACTCACGTGCTCCGGTCAGCGCCCCTGCACGCTTGAATAGGGAGCGCCATGTACTGCTTTCGCACGATCGACGAACCGTCCGGCTTGACCTTCACCAGCACCGTACGACCGGGCGAGGTCCGTGTCGTCACGCTGGTGGGTGACATCGACGCCGCAACGGTCGGCACCCTCGAGGAAGCTCTCGCGACCGGCGAACGGCTGGTCGTCGACCTCACCCGCGTCGCCTTCCTCAGCTGCGCCGGCGTCCGGTCGCTGCTCGAGGCGAACACCCGCGCCGAAGTCGCGGTCGTGGCCGGCGGCCACGCGGTCACCCGCTCGCTGGAGGCCACCGGCGCGGACCTGCTGCTGGACATCCACCCCCGGGTCGGCGACGCGATCGCGAACCTGACGCCGGTTCCCGAGCCCGGCCGGGAGGCGTGACCGCCCGGCGGACCCGCCTCCCGCCGTCCACAATGGACGTCAGTCGTCGTCCGGCCAGTCCCCGGTGGCCTTCTGGTAGCCGATGGCACCCGCCCGCTCGGTGGCGGCCTTGACGGCGGCGAAGATCGCGCCCTGCACCGCCGCCGCGATGATCACCTGCTGCCAGGTGTAGTCGCGGTCGGTGGCGTCGGGCGCGTCCTCTTCGCCGGCCACGCGCTTCCAGACCTGCTTGAACGCCTGGCCGGCGAGGACGCCGCCGAGGGCGCCGACGACCCAGCTCAGCGGCTTGTACAGGACCTTGTTCACGAGTCGTTCCTCCGTCGCAGGATCAGCCGGATCAGGATCACGAGGCCCAGCACGCCGGCGAAGACCGGCAGCGGGTTGCTGCGGACGACGTCGGCGCCCTGGCGGAACTTGACCGCGGTCGGCTCGTTCGTCACGTCGGCGACCTTCGCGGTCGCGTGGTCCAGCTTTTCGTCGACGCTCTCCTTGACCCGGGTCTTCACGTCGAGCTTCTGCCCGAGCGCTTCCAGCGTCTCGGTCAGCTCCTCCCGGGTGGTGTCCCGGTCGAGCCGGGCCTCTTCGGCGTTCTTCGGGAAGTCCCCGCTCATGTGTGCACTCCCTGCTTCACGGTCTCCACGTCTTCGCGGACCCCGCTGATCGCTTCTTCGGGCACCGGCGGCACGCCCTGCGTGACTTCCTTCTTGCCGATCAGCGCCGCCACGCCGGCGATCAGGAACAGCACGACCGCGACGATCACCGCGGCCAGCCAGCCGGGCAGGACCAGCGCCAGCGCCAGCACGGCGGCCGCGACCAGCGTGCCCGCGCCGAACAACGCGAACAGGCCCGCCGCGCCGAACAGCCCGGCGCCCACGCCCATCTTCTTGCCCTTGCGCTGCAGTTCGAACACCGCGAGCCGCATCTCGTCCCGGACGAGCCGCTTGACCTCGTCGGTCAGGTCCGTCACCAGCTCACCGACCGAGCGGTCGGCCGCCGGCTTCTTGTTCGCTTCTTCGATCACGGAACACCTCCTTGCCTGGCCGCCGTGTACCCGGGCCGGCGCGGGGTCAATCACGCCGGGTTTGACCGGTGCGGCACCGGGTAGCCGATTCGACGACACCACCGACGAGCCCATCGACGAGGAGGAGTGCATGAGCACGATCACCGAAATCGTGGACGTGGAGGTCCCCGTTTCGACCGCGTACAACCAGTGGACGCAGTTCGAGGAGTTCCCGCGGTTCATGGAGGGCGTCGAAGAGATCCGCCAGGTCGACGCCACCCACACCCACTGGGTGACGAGGTTCGGTGGCGTGACGCGCGAGTTCGACGCGACGATCACCGAACAGCACCCCGACGAGCGGGTCGCCTGGACGTCGGACTCCGGTCCGGACCACGCCGGGGTGATCACGTTCCACCGGCTCGACGACTCCCACACCCGGGTCACCGCCCAGATGGACATCGACCCGGAGGGCTTCGCCGAAAACGTGGCGGACAAGCTCGGCGTCCTCGACCGCCGGGTGAAGGGCGACCTCAAGCGGTTCAAGGACTTCATCGAACACCGCGGCGGAGAGAGCGGCGCGTGGCGCGGTGACGTGGACCGCCCGGGCACCTAGCTCACACGATCGAGTGACACGGCGGGGCGGGTTCCGTCCCGCCGTGTTTTGTGCCCGGAACCCTCGGGTAGGCGGCAGGCATGACGACCACCGACGTCCCGGCCGTGGAACTGAACAACGGCGTGCGGATCCCGCAGTTCGGGTTCGGCGTGTTCCAGATCCCGCCGGAGGACACCGCCCAAGCCGTGCGGACCGCGCTGGAAGCGGGGTACCGCCACATCGACACGGCGCAGATGTACCGGAACGAAGAAGGCGTCGGCGCCGGCGTCGCGGAGTCCGGGCTCGCGCGCGAAGACGTGTTCGTCACGACGAAGCTGGCGAACGACGCGCACGGGCACGACAACGCGATCACCGCGCTGGAAGGCAGCCTGCGGCGCCTCGGCTTCGACCACGTCGACCTCTACCTGATCCACTGGCCGTTGCCGCACAAGGACAACTACGTGCGCACGTGGCAGGGCTTCGAGGACATCCTGCGGGCCGGCAAGGCCCGGGCCATCGGCGTCTCGAACTTCCAGCCCGCGCACCTCGACCGGCTCGCCGAGGAGACCGGAACCGTGCCCGCGGTCAACCAGATCGAGCTGCACCCGGCGCTGCAGCAGACCGGACTGCGCGAGTACCACCGGGCGCACGGCATCGCGACCGAAGCGTGGAGCCCGCTGGCCCAGGCGGAAGTCCTCGACGACCCCGTGCTGACGGATCTCGCGGAGAAGCACGGCCGGACGGCCGCGCAGGTGGTGCTGCGCTGGCACATCCAGCTCGGGAACATCGTCTTCCCGAAGTCGTCGTCGCCGGAGCGGATCCGGCAGAACATCGACGTCTTCGGCTTCGAGCTCGACGACGAGGACATGACGGCTATCGGCAAGCTCGACGACGGTCACCGCACCGGGCCGGACCCGGAAACCTTCACGGGGTGACCACGGCGTTTCCCTCCGCGACCGGCCGGGTACTTCACCCGAAGAGGTCCCCCCAGGAGAAGGAGCGTCCCGGCATGACCACGAACGCGTACCTGTCGTTCCTCGCGATCGGCGTTGCGCTGGTCCTGATCGACGGGCAGATCATCTACCGCAGCGGCCGCCGCTACCTGGAGAACTCCTACGGCGACCCGGCGGCCGGCGCTTCGATGACCCGCCTGGTGACCGTGTTGTTCCATCTGGCGACGCTGGGCGTGCTGGCGCTGGTCTCCACCATCGACATGGGCGGCAGCGACCTCCCGGGCGTCGTCGGCCGGCTCGGCGTGCTGTTGCTGATCCTCGCGATCGCCCACGCGATCACCCTCGCCGCGCTCGCCCGCATCCGCGGCGAGCAGGAGGTGGAAGCGGTGGTCCAGCAGCGCGGCGGCCGCCCGCAGCAGCGGGTGGAACCCGAGCCGCAGGCGACGGTCACCCCGGTGCCGGGCCAGGACGGCCGCTACCCGACCGCCAGCCCGTCGCTGGAGAACCGGTCCCCGTACTCGGCCCAGTAACGGCGTACGGGCGAAGGGCGGCACTTTCACGTGAAAGTGCCGCCCTTCGCCGTATCCGCGTCAGTGCTCCGCGACCGGGAGATCGACCTCGGTGTGCCGGGTAGCGAGCGTCAGGGCCAGGTCGGCCAGCTTGACGTTCAGGTCCTGGGACGCGCGGCGCAGCACGTCGAACGCCTCGTCGGCGGTGATGCCGCGCCGCTGCATCAGGATGCCCTTCGCCTGGCCGATCACGTCCCGGCTCTCCACCGCGCGGCGCAGGTGCTCCCGCTCCAGCTCGGCCGTCGCGACGGACTCCGTGTGCGCCAGCGCCAGTGACGCGTGCGTCGCCAGCAGGAGCGCCAGGTCGATCGAGCGGCTGTCGAACGCGTCCGGCCGGCTCGAATAGATGTTGAGCGCGCCCGAGAGACGGGGCGGGCGGGCGTCCGGGAGCAGCGCCGTCGCCAGCACCGAGTGGTAGCCGAAGCCGGCCGCGCCCGGGCCGAACGACGGCCAGCGCGGGTCGTGCGCGAGGTCCTGGGACCAGCCGATGGCCGGGCCGTCCGGCCGGGCCGACTCGACGCACGGTCCTTCGTCGTGGTCGTACTGGAGCTGGTCCAGCCGCACCGCGACCGGGTCGGTCTCGACCGGGGTGTGGTACCTGCCGCCGGGCTCCCGCAGGGTGACGCTGACCAGGTCCGCGCCGGGGACGAGCGCGCTCGCGGCCCCGACGACCAGCCGCAGGACGCCGCCGACGGTGGGGGTCGCGTCGAGCAGCAGACGGGTGAGGTCGGCGAACTGCCGCGTCAGCGGGCCGGCCGGCGGCTCGCCGTCCTGCCCGAACCGCGCCCGGTCGCGCGCCCATTCGTCTTCACCGATGCTCATGCCCGTATTCAACCCGATGCCGGCGCCCGCCCGGTGCTCAACCGGGTGAGTCCGCGGCCCGGCGGAGCGCTTCCCGCGCCCGGTCGACGACGTCCGGTCCCGGCCACAGCTGGTCGGACTGCGGCACCCGGTCGGACAGGTCCGGGTGCGGCACCGTCGCCGCGGCGGCCCGGACCGCGAGGACCTCCTTGCCGAGCTCGGCCCGCCGCTCGGGCGAGCACGTGAGCCGAACCTGGCGCACCGCAGCCGGGCCCTCGTCGTGGACGTGCCGCCGGACGGCGCGGATCAGCCCGCCCAGCAGCCGCTCGAACCGGGTCTCCTGCGGCCCCGCGCCCGCCAGCTGCCGCATCAGGCCGTCCGCCTCGGTGAGCGCGCCGTCGCCGTCGAGAAAGGACTCTTCGGCGACGGTGTGGCGGACCAGCTCCGCGATGAGGTGGTCGGCGAGGTCCTTGCGGTTCTCCGGACTGCCCTGGCCGAGCTCGAGCTCGGTGCACAGGCGGTCCAGCTCGCGGTGATCGCCGGCGAGGACGGTGGTCAGGTCGGTTGCGGGCTGGCTGCCGTTCATGCACGCTCCTGGTCCGGGCTCGGGGGTCGCGTCCGGGATACCCGCTGCTCGCGCGGCGAATCCCGTGTCGGGCCACGGCCCGCCGGGTATCCGCCGGGTGAACCGGTCCCAAGGGAGGATGATCATGGCAGCGCCGTCGTCGGTGACCGAACGCGAGCGCAAGTACGAGATCGTCGCGGGCAGCGGGGTGCCGCGGCTCGTCGGCGTCGCCGGTGTCACGACGCAGGACGACCCGGTCGAGCAGATCCTCGACGCGTCCTACTACGACACCGAGACCTTCCGGCTGGCCCGCAGCGGCATCACGCTGCGGCGGCGCGTCGGCGGGCACGACGCGGGCTGGCACCTCAAGCTGCCGGTCTCCGCCGACGAGCGGCAGGAGATCCAGCTGCCGCTGGGCGGCGACCCGAACAAGGTCCCCGGCCGGCTGCGCCGGCTCGTGCGCGCGTTCACACTGGGGGAGAAGCTGGTGCCGATCGCGCACCTGCGCACCGACCGGTTCGCCCACCGCCTGGCCGACGGCGACGGCCGGACGGTCGCGACGCTCACCGACGACCACGTCACCGGCGAGGCCGGCGGCGAGAGCGCGCGGCTCGACGAGTGGCGGGAGCTGGAACTCGAGCTCGAACCCGGGACCGACCCCGGCCGGCTCGACGAGTTCGACCGGGCGCTGGCCGAAGCCGGCGCCTCGGCCTCGCCGTGGCCGTCGAAGCTGCGGCGCCTGATCGGCGACCGCGTCCCGGCGCCGCCGCGCGGCCGCAAGAAGCCGACGGCGGGCGACGTCGTGCTGGCCTCGCTGCGCGACCACTACGCCCGCCTGCGCCGCGCGGACGTCGGGGTCCGGCTGGACGTCGAAGACTCCGTCCACCAGATGCGCGTCGCGACCCGGAAGCTGCGCAGCGCGCTGCGCACGTTCGGGTCCATTGTGGACAAAGAGGCGACCGCGCCGCTCGCGGCCGAGTTGAAGTGGCTCGGACAGCAGCTCTCCCCGGCGCGGGACACCGAGGTCACCGAGCAGCGGTTGCGCGAGCGGCTGGACGACGTCCCGCCGGAGCTGGTGTTCGGGCCGCTGCGCCAGTACCTCACTCGCTACTTCGCCCGCGAGGCCGAGGAGGGGCGGACCCAGGCGCTGGCGACGCTCACCGGCAAGCGGTACCTGAACCTGCTGCGCGCGTTGGACACAGTGGTCGAAGAACCGCCGTGGACCGGCCGGGCGCGCAAGCCCGCGAAGACCGCGTTGCGCAAGCCGGTCCGCAAGGCCGCGACGAAGCTGCGCCGCGCCGAAGCGGCGGCGAGCGGCAAGCACGGCCACGAGCTGGAGCTGGCGTTGCACGACGTTCGCAAGAAGGCCAAGCGGGCTCGCTACGCGGCCGACACGGTGAAACCGGTCTACGGCAAGAAGCTGCGGGCCTGGCGCAAGAACGTCAAGGCCGTCCAGAGCACGCTGGGCGAGCACCAGGACACCGTGGTCGGCCGGGACGTCCTGCGCCACCTGACCATCGCCGGGCACGGCGAAGGGCAGAACACCTTCACGTTCGGGATGCTGTACGCGCGTGACGCCGCGGCGGCGGACGAGCTGCGCGAGCGGTTCGCGGGGGAGTGGCGGCGGCTCCGCAAGGGCGACCGGCCGGGCTGGCTCTGAAGCAGCACGGCACCGTCTTGAACGAGTCATTCAGGACCGGCGAGGTCCTGAATGACTCATTCAAGACGGGTGGTGAGGAAGAAGGAACGGGAACCGGCGGGCGTCAGCCCTCGCCGGTGAGCTTCCCGCGGAGCTGCTCCAGCGTCTGCGACAGCAGCCGGGAGACGTGCATCTGGGAGATCCCGACGCGGTCGGCGATCTGCGTCTGCGTCAGCCCGCCGAAGAACCGCATCACCAGGATCGCGCGCTCCCGCTTGGGCAGTTCCTGCAGCAGCGGCTGGAGGGCCTCGTGGTTCTCGACCATGGCCATCTCGTGGTCGGGTTCCCCCATGGTGTCCGCCAGCGACAGCGCCTCGGCGTCGTCGTGCACCGGCTTGTCGACCGACAGGGCCTGGTAGGCGTTGCCGGCCACCAGCCCTTCGCGGACCTCTTCCACGTCCAGGTTCAGGTGCTCGGCCAGCTCGGTCGGCGTCGGGGCGCGCCCGAGGCGTTGCGACAGCACCGCCGAGCCCTGGCTCAGGGACAGGTGCAGCTCCTTGAGCCGCCGCGGGACCCGCACCGACCAGCCGGTGTCCCGGAAGTGCCGGCGCACCTCACCCATGATCGTCGGCACGGCGAACGACAGGAAGTCGTGGCCCCGCGTGGGGTCGAACCGGTCGACGGCGTTGATCAGGCCGATCCGCGCCACCTGCACCAGGTCTTCCCGGGGCTCGCCGCGCCCGGAGAACCGGGTCGCGATGTGCTCGGCCAGTGGCAGGAGCTCGGTCACCAGCCTGCTCCGGACCACCTCCCGCCGCGGGTCGTCGGCGTCGAGGGTTCCCAGTTCCTCGAACAGCGGCTCGCAGTGGGCGTATTCGTCCGGGCGGTGGAGGAGGGTTTTCCGCTCGCCGCTCACGCGCTCGTTCCCGGGTTCAGCACCAGCTCGATCGTGACGATGCCCGCGCCCCCACCCGGAAGGACGTCGCTGTGCGCGGTCACCGACCGGCTCAGCGTGGTGAGCACGTGCCAGCCGAACGTGCGGTCGCTGGGCGGCCGCGCGTCGCTCGACCGGGTGGAGACGACGACGTGCAGGCCGTCCTCCTTCTGCACGAACCGGCAGTGCAACTGGGTGCCGAGCTCGGCCAGCTGGACCAGCTGCGCGCAGGCCTCGTCGACGGCCATCTTGGCGTCGGCGATGGCGTCCAGCCCGAAGTCCGCGCGCGACACGACGCCGTGCGTCAGCATCCGGACCAGCGGGATCTGCTCCGCCATGGCGGGCAGCCGCAGCTCCACCGGCTCCTCGAGCAGTTCGTCCAACGTCGGCTTGCTGCTGTGCGAGCCGCCGCTTCGTGTTTCTTCCATGCGGGAGGTACTACCCATCTGGGGGAATGCCGACACTTGCTGATCAGGGGTTTCCGGTTTCGTCACCGGCCCAGCGCCCGTTCGAGTTCCTTCTTGGTCATCGTCGAGCGGCCGTTGATGTTCCGCTTCTTCGCTTCGTTGTACAGCTGGTCCTTGGTCGGGCCGCCGGGGCCCTTGCGGTTGCCGGAGCGCTCGCCGCCGCGCTTCTGCGGCGACTTGTCCTGGACCGAGGTCTTGCTGGCCTGCCGGGACTCGCCCGACTGCGCGCGGTTCTTGTTCACGGTCCGGGCGGCGATCTCCTTGGCCCGTTTCGTGCTGGCCCCGCGGTCTTCGGCCGAGTCCTTGACGTGCTCATATTGCCGTTCGCGCTTGCCGCTCCACGACTGGGGCATGGCACACTCCCTTCTCTTCGCGGGCTGAGTACCCGGTTGATCACCCGGTAAACCCCCACGGCGCTCGGTTACCCGCGCCGCCGGGCGGGTACGCGGGGGGCTGATCGAGAGGAGGCGCCGATGAAGATCGGCTACACGCTGATGACCGAGCAGGCCGGCCCGAACGACCTGGTCCGCTTCGCCGCCGGTGCGGAACAGGCCGGCTTCGACTTCGAGGTCATGAGCGACCACTACTCGCCCTGGCTGGACGAGCAAGGGCACGCGCCCTACGCCTGGAGCGTGCTGGGCGCGGTCACCCAGAGCACCGAGCGCGTCGAGCTGATGACCTACGTGACCTGCCCGACCATGCGCTACCACCCGGCGGTCGTGGCGCAGAAGGCCGCGACGGTCCAGGCGCTGTCGGACGGCCGGTTCACCCTCGGGCTCGGCGCGGGGGAGAACCTCAACGAGCACGTCGTCGGCCGCGGCTGGCCGCCGGCGAACGTGCGGCACGACATGCTCGCCGAAGCCCTGCAGATCATCGGCGGCCTGTTCGACGGCGGCTACTTCGACTACGAGGGCAAGCACTTCCGCGTCGATTCCGCGAAGCTGTGGGACCTCCCGGAGACCCGGACGCCGATCGGTGTCGCGGTGTCCGGTTCGCAGTCGGTCCGGCGGTTCGCCCCGGTCGCCGACGCGATGATCGCCGTCGAGCCGAAGGCCGAGCTGGCGAGCGAGTGGGACGCGACGAAGCCCGGGCCGCCGAGCCGCAAGATCGGGCAGATGCCCGTGTCGTGGGGCACCGACCGCGACGCGGCGGTGCAGCGCGCCCACGAGCAGTTCCGCTGGTTCGCCGGCGGCTGGAAGGTCAACGCCGAGCTGCCCGGCCCGGCCGGGTTCGCCGGCGCCACCCAGTTCGTCCGCGAGGACGACGTCGCCGGCTCGATCCCGTGCGGCCCGGACGTCGAGCCGATCGTCGAGGGCCTGCGCGAGTTCGAGAAGGCCGGTTTCACCGACGTCGCCCTGGTCCAGATCGGCGGCGACCAGCAGGACGGCTTCCTCGACTTCGCCGAAAAGGAGCTGCTCCCGGCCCTGCGGGACTAGTTCCACCCGTTCGGGGGAACGCGGCGCGTGGTCATCAGGAGTAATACGCGGATTACGGGACAGTCCGGCGACAGGAGTTGCGGATGACCGAGGTGAAGCCGGCACCGAGCCTGCGGGCGGTGCCCCTGGCGGTGGCGCGGCGGGGACCGAAGGGCGGGACCCTGCTCGCCCTGTTCCGGACCACCGACCCGAAGCAGATCGGCCTGCTGTACCTGACGACGTCGTTCGCCTTCTTCATGGCGGGCGGCGCGATGGCGCTGCTGATGCGGGGCGAACTGGCCCGGCCGGGACTGCAGTTCCTCTCGCCGGAGCAGTACAACCAGCTGTTCACCATGCACGGCACGATCATGCTGCTGCTCTACGCCACTCCGAACCTGTTCGGGTTCGCCAACTACATCCTGCCGCTGCAGATCGGCGCGCCCGACGTCGCGTTCCCCCGGCTCAACGCGTTCGCCTACTGGCTCTACCTGTTCGGCGGGCTGATCGTGATCAGCTCGTTCCTCACCCCGGGCGGCGCGCCCGACTTCGGCTGGACGGCCTACACGCCGCTGTCCAACGCGATCCACTCGCCGGGCGTCGGCGGCGACCTGTGGATCATGGGCCTGATCGTGTCCGGGCTCGGCACCATCCTCGGCGGGGTCAACATGGTCACCACGATCGTGACCCTGCGCGCGCCCGGGATGACGATGTGGCGGATGCCGCTGTTCACCTGGAACATCCTGTTCACCTCGATCCTGATCCTGCTGGCGTTCCCGATCCTCACCGCCGCGCTGTTCGGGCTGGAGGCCGACCGCCGGCTCGGCGCGCACGTGTTCGACCCCGAGAACGGCGGGGCGATCATGTTCCAGCACCTGTTCTGGTTCTTCGGCCACCCCGAGGTCTACATCGTGGCCCTGCCGTACTTCGGGATCGTCACCGAGATCATCCCGGTGTTCAGCCGGAAACCGCTGTACGGCTACCGGCTGATGGTGTTCGCGACGATCGCGATCACCGGGCTGTCGGCGGCGGTGTGGGCGCACCACATGTTCGCCACCGGCGCGGTGCTGCTGCCGTTCTTCTCGATCATGACGTTCTTCATCGCGGTGCCGACCGGGATCAAGTTCTTCAACTGGATCGGCACGATGTGGAAGGGGCACCTGACCTTCGAGACGCCGATGCTGTGGTCGGTCGGCTTCATGGTGACGTTCCTGTTCGGCGGCCTCACCGGGATCATCCTGGCGTCGCCGCCCCTGGACTTCCACGTCACCGACTCGTACTTCGTCGTCGCCCACTTCCACTACGTCCTGTTCGGCACGATCGTGTTCGCGACGTTCGCCGGGATCTACTTCTGGTTCCCGAAGATGACCGGCCGGATGCTCGACGAGGGCCTCGGCAAGTGGCACTTCTGGACGACGTTCATCGGGTTCCACACGACGTTCCTGGTCCAGCACTGGCTGGGCGACGAGGGCATGCCGCGCCGCTACGCGGACTACCTGACCTCGGACGGCTTCACGACGCTGAACACGATTTCGACGATCGGGGCGTTCCTGCTGGGCGCGTCGACGCTGCCGTTCATCTGGAACGTGGTGAAGAGCTACCGCTACGGCGAGCAGGTCCTGGTCGACGACCCGTGGGGCTACGGCAACAGCCTCGAATGGGCGACGACGTGCCCGCCGCCGCGGCACAACTTCCTGGACCTGCCGCGGATCCGCTCCGAGCGGCCCGCCTTCGAGCTGCACCACCCGGAGACGGTGGAGCGGATGAAGGAGGAGCGGTACATCCGGTCGAAGCGGGCCCGGGCGCGGGTGCTGGACCCGGGCGCGGATCCGGCCGGGTCCCGGGAAGGCCACGCGGGCACGGCCGGCTCGTCCCGCTGAGCGGCTCCGCCGGAAGTGGCGGGCCGGGGGTCAAGCCGGTGCGGGCTCGGGCCGGCCGGCCGAGATCGCCAGCCGCTGATCGGCGCCGGTCACCTGGAGCGCGCGCCGGACCGTGGGGCTCGGTCCGATCTCCACCAGCAGTTCCGTGCCGTTCTGCTCGGCCTGCAGGGCCGCGTGCAGCAGCACCCGGATCCCGGCGACGCCGAGGAAGTCCACTTCGGACAGATCGAGGACCAGCCGCTCCGGGACCGCGCGGAGGCGGTCGGAAAGCAGGGTGGCGAGGTCCGCCGCCGTCGCCGTGTCGAGGGCTCCGCGGGCGGTGACCAGTACCGCGTGCGGGGCGGGCCACGTCGCGCGCAGCCGGAGTGCGGGATTTCGGGGTCGGGGGACCATCATGCCGGTTCGCCGCCGTCCTGGGGTGCGCGGGAGTCTGCCGCGCTCGAGGGTGTGCCGAGGCCGGCTGCTGTGCTGAACCGTCACCCGAGCCTAACCCCGTTCGGAGCAGCCGCAACCGGCGTTGCTCCGAACGGGCGTGTGCCGCGTCCGCGGCGGTGACCGCTTGTGCCCGTGGCGGGCGGGATGCAGTAATCTCGCGCTGGACCCGTTAAAGCGCTAGCGGCCCACTAGTGGCGCGCGCCCGGGTCCTCCCTGGTCGATAGCGCCCTGAGCACCAAGAAGAGGGGCGTCACCAGGATGACGGGCGGCGATGAGCAGCTCACCGCGCGGTTGGACGAGGTCACGGTCGCGATGGAGTCGCTGACCGCGATGTTCGACACCGAGCTGGATCTCGGGCAGATGCTGCAGGCCGTGTGCGACCACGCCGTGCAGGTCGTGCCGGGGGCCGACATGGCGAGCATCACGCTGGTGCGCGAAGGCGTGCCCGAGACGGTGGCCAGCACCGATCAGCGCGCGGTGAACTTCGACCGCGAGCAGTACCGGATCGGGGACGGGCCGTGCCTGCGCGCCGCCGAGACCGGGCAGCCGGTCCGTGTCGGCGTCGGGGCGGTGGGGGACCTGTGGCCGCAGTTCGTGTCGTCGGCCGAGCAGCTCGGGGTGGCCAGCTTCCTGGCCGCGCCGCTGACCGTGGACGACGACATGTCCGGCGCGGTGAACCTCTTCGGCTTCGGCGAGCACGGCTTCAGCGAACTGGGCACGAAAATCCTCGAGCTGTACACGGCGACGGTGGTGATCGGCCTGCGCAGCGCCCGCCGGTACTTCGCGGCCCGCGAGCTGATCGACCAGCTGAACCGGGCGCTCGAGACGCGCGCGGTGATCGACCAGGCCAAGGGGATCCTGATGGCCGCGCACCGGATCACCGCGGAGGAGGCGTTCCGGCGCCTGGTGAAGCGGTCCCAGGACGGCAACCGGAAGCTCCACGAGGTCGCGGCGGAGTTCGTGGCGGCGGTGGTGACCACGGCGAACTAGCCGGCCGGGACCTCGTCCGGCGGTGCCTCGGTCTCGGCGGCCGCGTCGGGCCGGTGCCGGCCGCGCTGGCACGTCGTGCAGATCAGCGTGCGGCCGAGGATGCTCCCGTCGTCGGCCACCACCTGCGCGACGTGCATTGTCGGGAAGCCGCACACTTCGCAGGGCAGCGAACCGTCCTCGCGGCTGATGCGGAGCTGGGTGCCCATCCGGCCTCCTGGTGTGACGTGGGTCTCACCTACCTTGCCGGTTCCCCCGTCAGAACCGGGTGAATTCACTCGTCCGGCCTAGCGCCGGCCGTCTCCGGGAACCCGATCGGTGCCTCTTGTGTTGGACGGGATGAGACCGGGTAATCGGCCGGCGACCGGGTTCACCGGGGGATTGCCGGAGGGGAGCGAACATGCGAGACAAGCGGAACGACCTGCGACCGGTGGCGGACCTCCTCCTCGAGGGCGGGGACACGCCGGCCCAGGCCGACACCCGGCGCCGGGCGGCGCTGGCCGTCGCGGCGCGGGCGAAGGACTCCGAAGACTGCGCGCAGCTGCTCGAGATGCTGGGCCTGCACCGGTCCGGCGGCCGCAGCAGCGAAGTCGCCTGACGAGCGACCCCGGAGCCCGCCGCGACCAGCCGGTCGCGGCGGGCTCCGGCGTTTTCGGCGACGGTTCGTCACGCACCGCGACGAGCCGGCGTTTCGAGCCGTGGTCACGCGGGTATCGCTGCCGGTGAGGAGGTCGAGACATGGCCAGACCGGTCTGGAGCGGTGCCCTGAGCCTGGGGCTGGTCACCGTCCCGGTGGAGCTATACCCGGCGGTGGCGGACCACACGATCCACTTCCACCAGTTCGAGCGCGGGACGTCGGACCGGATCCGCAACCGGCGGGTCAACGAGCGGACCGGCGACGAGGTCACCCAGGACGAGATCGTCAAGGGCTACGACCTCGGCGGCGGCGACCACGTGCTCGTCGAGCCCGACGAGCTGGACGAGATCGCGCCCGAGCGGTCCCGGCGGATCGACATCGAGCAGTTCGTCGAACTCGACGAGATCGACCCGTGGTTCTTCGACCGCACGTACTGGCTGAAGCCGGCGAAGGAGGACTTCGCCAAGGCGTACGGCCTGCTGCTGCAGGCGATGGACCGCAGTGAGAAGGCCGGGATCGCGAAGTTCGTCCTGCGCGGCAAGGAATACCTCTCGGCGATCCGCGCCGGCGAGGACGTCATGGTGCTCAACACCCTGCACTTCGTCGCCGACCTGCGGAAGCCCAAGGACGTCATGGGCGGGCTGCCCAGCCTGCCCAAGCCGCGGCCCAAGGAGCTCGACATGGCGCTCGCGCTCGTCGACGAGATGACCGCGCCGTGGAAGCCCGACGACTACCGCGACGAGTACTCCGAACGCGTCGAGGAGCTCATCAAGGCCAAGAAGCAGGGCAAGGAGATCGCCCACGAAGAGGAGCCGGAGCCTTCGGCCGACGTCGTCGACTTGTTCGAGGCGCTGTCGCGCAGCGTGAAGAACCGGAAGGGCGGCGGCAAGAAGCCCGAGAAGAAGGCGGCGAAGAAGCAGGAGCCCGACCTCGCCGAGCTGTCCAAGGCCGACCTGGACAAGCTGGCCCGCGAGCAGGGCGTGAAGGGCCGGTCGAAGATGACGCGCGCCGAGCTGGAGAAGGCGCTGAAGGCCTCGTGACCGGGCTGACCGGACCCGGCTGGCGCGAACCGACCCTGGCCACGCTCACCGATCGCCGGTTCTCCGACGACGGCTGGATCTTCGAGCGCAAGCTGGACGGCGTCCGGGCGATCTGCGTGCGCGACTCGGGCACGCCGACGCTTTACTCGCGCAACCACAAGGTGATGGACAACGCCTACCCGGAGCTCGTCGAAGCGCTGGCGGCCCAGGGCGGCCCGCGGTTCGTGGCGGACGGCGAAATCGTGGCGTTCGACGGCGCCAACACCAGTTTCGCGGCGCTGCAGCCGCGGATCCACGTCAGCGACCCGGACCGCGCGCGGGCCACCGGCGTGCGCGTCTACTACTACCTGTTCGACCTGCTGTACTACGACGACCACGACACGACCTCGTTGCCCCTGCGGCAGCGGAAGGCGCTGCTGCGCGACGCGTTCGACTTCGAGGACCCGCTCCGGCTCTCGGCCCACCGCAACACCGAAGGCGAGAAGTTCTACGCGGAGGCCTGCCGGCGCGGCTGGGAGGGCGTCATCGCGAAGCGGGCGGAGGCGCCGTACCACCACGGGCGGTCCCCCGACTGGCTGAAGTTCAAGTGCGCCCAGGGCCAGGAGCTCGTCATCGGCGGCTTCACCGACCCGCAGGGCGCCCGCCACGGCTTCGGCGCCCTGCTGCTCGGCTACCACGAGGACGGCGGCCTGAAGTACGCCGGCAAGGTCGGCACCGGGTTCGACGAGCAGCTGCTGGCCTCCCTGCACGCCCGGTTGCGGGAGCGGGAGACCAAGCGGTCGCCGTTCGCCGGTGCGGTGCGGGAAAAGGGTGCGCACTGGGTCCGGCCGGACCTCGTCGCGCAGATCGACTTCTCCGAATGGACGCGCGACGGGCGGCTGCGGCACCCGCGGTTCGCCGGGTTGCGCGAGGACAAGAAGGCGGCGGACGTCGTGCGGGAGCGCGCATGAAGATTTCCCACGCGGACAAGGTGTACTACCCCGGCGACGGGCTGACGAAGGGCGACGTCGTCGAGTACTACCGCGCGGTCGCCGACGTCATGGTGCCGCACCTGCGCGGCCGCCCGCTGACGCTGCGGCGCTACCCCGACGGCATCGACGGCCAGGGCTGGTTCCAGAAGCACCCGGGGGAGCACTTCCCGGACTCGATCCGCGTCGAGAGCGTCCCGCGGCGCGGTGGCGGCACCGACGACTACGTCGTCTGCGAGGACGCCGAAACGCTGGAATACCTGGCCGGGCAGGGCACCCTGGAGTTCCACGTCTGGTTGTCCACTGTGGACGAGCCGGAGCGGCCGGACCGGCTGGTGCTCGACCTCGACCCGCCGGACGGCGCGCCGGTCGCCGAGCTGCGCGCGGTCGCGCGGCGGATCCGCGACCACTACGAGCGGGCAGGCCTGACGCCGTTCGTCCAGGCGACCGGCGGCCGCGGCTTCCACGTGCTCGCGCCGCTGGACGCCAAGACGGACACCGAAACCGTGCTCGAGCTGTCCCGCGCGCTGGCCGACCGCGTCGCCGCGGACGACCCGGACCGGCTGACGACGGCCCAGCGCAAGGACAAGCGCGGCGACCGGATCTTCCTGGACGCCAACCGCAACGGCTACGCGCAGACGTTCGTGGCGCCGTACTCGCTGCGGGCCCGCCCGGGCGCGGCGGCGGCCACCCCGCTGGACTGGCGCGAGCTGGGCAAGGCGGACCCGGACGGGTGGAGCCTGGCCAAGGAGAAGCAGCGCTTGGCGCGCAAGGACGACCCGTGGCGGGACCTGGACGCGCACGCGGCGTCGGCCGAAGCGGCGCTCAAGCAGCTCACTTGAGCAGTTTGTGCGCGGCCTTGAGGTCATCGACGAAGGCCGCGTAGGCCTCGTCGCGGTCGGGAGCCCGCAGGATCGCCGACGGGTGCACGGTCGCGATCGCCGACGGAACCAGCTCGGCCACGTCCTCGGGTGCTTCCACCGGTTCGCCGCGGTGCTGCGTCAGCTTGAACTTGGTGCCCAGCAGCGACTGCGCGGCCGTCGCGCCCAGCAGCAGCACCAGGTCCGGGCGCACCGCGCGCAGCTCCGCCAGCAGCCACGGCCGGCAGGCGACCACCTCGGTGCGGCCCGGCTTCTGGTGGATGCGCCGCTTCCCGCGTTCGTCGCGCTTGAACTTGAAGTGCTTGACCGCGTTGGTGACGTACAGCGCCTTCCGGTCGAAGCCGGCCTCGTCGAACGCGCGGTCCAGCAGCTTCCCGGCCGGCCCGACGAACGGCTCGCCGGCGACGTCCTCCTTGTCGCCCGGCTGTTCGCCGACGACGAGGACCTTCGCCTGTTTCGTGCCTTCGCCGAAGACGGTCTGCGTGGCGTCCTGGTACAGCGAGCAGCCTCGGCAGGTCGACGCCGCCGACCGCAACCGGTCGAGGTCGGTGGTGTCCGGCGGCTCGGCACCGCGGCTATCCGGCATGTGCTGCGAAATTCCCGCCGCGGCGCCCGAGTAAACCCGCGTGCCCCGGGTAGCCGCGCGGTACCGCCCGAGAACGGAAGGAGTTCACGATGACCACCGCACGCGAGATCATGACGTCGGACGCGACCTGCGCCCGGGAGTCGGACACCGTGCACGACGCGGCGCAGACCATGGCCCGGCTGAACGTCGGCGCCCTGCCCATCTGCGGCGAGGACAACCGGCTGAAGGGCATGGTCACCGACCGCGACATCGTGGTGAAGGTGCTGGCCGAGGGCAAGGACCCGCGCGCGGTCCACGTCGGCGAGCTCGCCCAGGGCGAGGTCGTCACGATCGGCGCGGACGACGGCGCCGAGGAGATCCTGCGCACCATGTCCGAGCACCGCGTGCGCCGGCTCCCGGTGATCGACGGCCACGACCTGGTCGGCATCGTCGCGCAGGCCGACGTCGCCCGGGCCCTGTCGAACCCGACGGCCGGCGAGCTGGTCGAGGCCCTGTCCTACGACTGACCGGCGGTGATTCCTCCCCGCGCGGTCCGGGTACCCCGCGGGTATGTCACGCAGCCGCGGAAAAGTCGAAGTCGCGACCCGCGTCGCGCTGGACACCGCCGGCGACCTGGCCGAGCACTACACGCCGGGCGTCGCGGACCAGGCGAAGCGGGTCGGCGACGACCCGTCGCTCCTCGCGCGGGAGACGGTCAAGGGCAACTCGGTCGCCATCGTGTCCGACGGGTCCGCCCTGCTCGGGCTCGGCGACCGGGGCCCGGCCGCCGCGCTGCCCGTGATGGAGGGCAAGGCGGCGCTGCTGAAGCGCTTCGCCGACGTCGACGCGTGGCCGATCTGCCCGGTGAGCCGCGAACCCGACGACCTCGTCCGCACCGTGAAGGACCTGGCGACGTCGTTCGGCGCGATCAACCTCGAGGACATCGCCGCCCCGCGGTGCTTCACCGTCGAGCGGCGGCTGCACGACGAGCTCGACATCCCGGTGTTCCACGACGACCAGCACGGCACCGCGGTCGTCGTGCTCGGTGCGTTGCACAACGCGCTGAAGCTGACCGGCCGTGAGCCCGCGGGCACGTCGGTCGTCATCGCCGGCGCGGGGGCGGCGGGCAGTGCGATCGCGCGGCTGCTGCTGCGTGCGGGCTTCCGCGCCGACGGCCTCGTCGTCTGCGACAGCGAAGGCGTCCTGCACCCGGACCGGGACCTGGTGGGGGAGAAGCACTGGCTGGCGGAGAACACCAACTCGGCGCGCGCCACCGGCAGCGTGCAGGACGCGCTGCGCGGCGCGGACGTGTTCGTCGGCGTCAGCGCGGGCGGCCTCCTCGACCCCGGCGACGTCGCCGCGATGGCGGACCGCGCGATCGTCTTCGCGCTGGCCAACCCCGACCCGGAGGTCGACCCCGGGGCAGCGGGCAAGCACGCGGAGATCGTGGCCACCGGCCGCAGCGACTTCCCCAACCAGATCAACAACGTGCTGGCGTTCCCGGGCATGTTCCGCGGCCTGCTCGACTCGGGCGCGCCGAGGGTGACGGGGGAGATGCTGCTGGCGGCGGCGCACGCGCTGGCGGACGTGGCCGGCGACGACCTGGCCGCCGGGCACATCGTGCCGAGCGTGTTCGACGAGGCGCTGGTGCCGGCGATGGCGGAGGCGGTGGCCGGCGCGGCGCGGGCGGCCGGTTAATCCACTGTGGACCCGGCCGCCGGCGTCCCGTCCTGAGTGGACTGGCCGGCCGTCTCGGCGCGGGCGATGTGCCACGCGACGAGCGCGCCGGCCCCGACCGTGCCCCAAAGCACGAGCGCGGCGTCGCGGGCGAACAAGCCGACGACGAGCATGACCACCGCGGTGACGTCGCACAGCACGAGCAGCAGGTTCCAGCGTTTGGCCTCGCGCAGGGTGCGGCCGGTGAAGGCGGCGGCGAACGCGGGGTCGCTCGCCTGCAGCTCAGCCTCGATCTCGCGCAGGGCGTGGCGTTCTCGCTCCGGCAGCATGATTGGCCTCCTCGCCTCGGCTACCGCAGGGATACCCCCTCCCGCCGCGTCCGAAGCGGCACTTTCTCGTGAAAGTGCCGCTAGTGGTTGTCGCGGGGGATGCCCTTCGTCCGCGCGATCCGCTGGTACGCCACCGCCGGGCGCAGCACCATGCCGTCGCAGAGCTGGTCGACCATCGACCGCTGGATCTCCTGCCACGGCGTCTGCGCGTCCGGGACCGGGTAGCCGCCCGCTTCGGCCAGCTCCTTGTGGCGCAGCGCGAGCTCTTCGCCGGGGATCAGGACGTCGGCGGTGCCGGCGGTGAGGTCGATCCGCACCCGGTCGCCGGTCCGCAGCACCGCGAGCCCGCCGCCCGCGGCGGCTTCGGGGGAGGCGTTGAGGATCGACGGCGACCCGGACGTACCGGACTGGCGGCCGTCGCCGAGGCACGGCAGCTCGTGGATCCCGCGCTTGATCAGCTCCGCCGGCGGCCGCATGTTGACCACCTCCGCGGAGCCGGGGTAGCCGAGCGGGCCGGTGCCGCGCATGACGAGCAGCGAGTGTTCGTCGACGCCGAGGTCGGGGTCGTCGATGCGGGCGTGGTAGTCCTCGGGGCCGTCGAACACGATCGCGGTGCCTTCGTAGACGCCGCCGGCCAGGTAGCGGCGGCGGAACTCCGGCGAGATCACGCTGGACTTCATGATCGCCGCGTCGAAGAGGTTGCCCTTGAGGACCAGGAACCCGGCGTCTTCGGTGAGGGCGGTGCCGAAGGTGCGGATGACGTCGCGGTCGCCGGCTTCGGCGTCCCGGCAGTTTTCGCCGAGCGTGCGGCCGTTGACCGTGCGGGCATCCTCGTGGATCAGGTCGTGCCGCATCAGCTCGTGCACGACGGCGGGGACGCCGCCCGCGCGGTGGAACTCCTCGCCGAGGTACTTGCCGGCCGGCTGGAGGTCGACCAGCAGCGGGACGGCGTGGCCGAGGCGCTGCCAGTCTTCGAGGGGCAGCTCGACACCGACGTGCCGGGCGATCGCGCCGATGTGGATCGGCGCGTTGGTCGACCCGCCGATCGCCGAGCTGACGACGATGGCGTTCTCGAACGCCTCGCGGGTCAGGATGTCGGACGGCTTGAGGTCCTCGCGCACCATCTCGACGATCCGGCGTCCGGTCAGGTAGGCCATCCGCGCGCGGTCGCGGTGCGGCGCGGGAATGGCGGCGCAGCCGGGCAGGCTCATCCCGAGTGCCTCGGCGAGGGCGTTCATCGTCGAGGCGGTGCCCATGGTGTTGCAGTGGCCGGGCGACGGGGCCGAGGACGCGACGAGCTCCATGAACCCGGCGTCGTCGATCTCCCCGGCGGCGAGCAGTTCGCGCGCCTTCCAGACGATGGTCCCGGACCCGGTGCGCTCGCCGTTGTGCCAGCCGTTGAGCATGGGGCCGCCGGACAGCACGACGGCGGGGAGGTCCACGGTCGCGGCGGCCATCAGGCAGGCGGGGGTGGTCTTGTCGCAGCCGGTGGTGAGGACGACGCCGTCGATGGGGTAGCCGTAGAGGGTCTCGACGAGCCCGAGGTAGGCGAGGTTCCGGTCCAGGGCGGCGGTCGGGCGCTTGCCGGTCTCCTGGATGGGGTGGACGGGGAACTCGATGGCGATGCCGCCGGACTCGCGGATGCCTTCGCGGGTGCGGTCGGCGAGCTGCAGGTGGTGCCGGTTGCAGGGCGACAGGTCGGAGCCGGTCTGCGCGATGCCGATGATCGGCTTCCCGGACTGGAGTTCTTCGCGGGTGAGCCCCCAGTTCATGTACCGCTCCAGGTAGAGGGCGGTCATGCCGGGGTCGGCGGGGTTGTTGAACCAAGCTTCGCTGCGCAGTCCCATACCGGCCAGTCTGGCAACGGCGGGGCCGGAATGCACGCCCCCGCTCGCCGCTTCCCCGCCGGGCCCGGATGACGTGAATGACTCATTCATGTCGTGAGGCGACGTGAATGAGTCATTCAGGACGGTCGGGGTGGGGTTCGCTGTCCTGTGGTGCCTTCCGGCTCGGCTCTTCCGGCGCTGCTGTTCCGGCTCGGCTCTTCCGGCGCCGCTGTTCCAGCACCGCCCTTCCGGCGCCGCTCTTCCAGCACCAGCACCGCCCTTCCAGCACCGCCCTTCCGGCACCCCGAAGCTGTCATTGTGACTACGGCCGGCAACACCGCGTCAAGGCGGGAAAGATGCCTTGACCCGGCGCTGCCGGCCGTGTTCTGGCTTCGGATCGGGGTGCGGGGGAGTCTGGGTTCTCGTCGGTGCCTGTTCTCGTGTCCGCTCGCCTGGGGAGTCCGCGGGGTGGAGCCGGCAGGCGGCAGCCGGCGGGCGGCAGCCGGCGGGCGGCAGCCGGCGGGCGGCAGCCGGCGGGCGGCAGCCGGCGGGCGGCAGCCGGCGGGCGGCAGCCGGCGGGCGGCAGCCGGCGGGCGGCAGCCGGCGGGCGGCAGCCGGCGGGCGGCAGCCGGCGGGCGGCAGCCGGCGGGCGGCAGCCGGCGGGCGGCAGCCGGCGGGCGGCAGCCGGCGGGCGGCAGCCGGCGGGCGGCAGCCGGCGGGCGGCAGCCGGCGGGCGGCAGCCGGCGGGCGGCAGCCGGCGGGCGGCAGCCGGCGGGCGGCAGCCGGCGGGCGGCAGCCGGCGGGCGGCAGCCGGCGGGCGGCAGCCGGCGGGCGGCAGCCGGCGGGCGGCAGCCGGCGGGCGGCAGCCGGCGGGCGGCAGCCGGCGGGCGGCAGCCGGCGGGCGGCAGCCGGCGGGCGGCAGCCGGCGGGCGGCAGCCGGCGGGCGGCAGCCGGCGGGCGGCAGCCGGCGGGCGGCAGCCGGCGGGCGGCAGCCGGCGGGCGGCAGCCGGCGGGCGGCAGCCGGCGGGCGGCAGCCGGCGGGCGGCAGCCGGCGGGCGGCAGCCGGCGGGCGGCAGCCGGCGGGCGGCAGCCGGCGGGCGGCAGCCGGCGGGCGGCAGCCGGCGGGCGGCAGCCGGCGGGCGGCAGCCGGCGGGCGGCAGCCGGCGGGCGGCAGCCGGCGGGCGGCAGCCGGCGGGCGGCAGCCGGCGGGCGGCAGCCGGCGGGCGGCAGCCGGCGGGCGGCAGCCGGCGGGCGGCAGCCGGCGGGCGGCAGCCGGCGGGCGGCAGCCGGCGGGCGGCAGCCGGCGGGCGGCAGCCGGCGGGCGGCAGCCGGCGGGCGGCAGCCGGCGGGCGGCGCCGGCGGAGCGGGGCGGGCGGAGGCGGCGGAGCGGGGCGGGAGGAGACCGCACGCGCGATTCCCGGCGGGCAAGGGCGCAGGGGAGCGCGGGGTGGAGGCGGTACGCGCGGTCCCGGCGTGGAGGAACCGGCCCCGCGCTCCCCTGCGCCGCGAATGGCCCATGGGAGCGTTGGATGTCCCGAATGCGACGTTCGCGACCGTCGGGGGTGGGCGGACGTGCGTGGAGGTTGGCGGCCGGGCCCGGATCCCTCGGGCCCGGCCGCACCCCCGGCAAGGTCCTGACTGAGTCATTCAGGGCCGCTGGAGACCTGAATGACTCAGTCAAGACGTTCGTCCGGCGGGCGGTGGCGGCCACCCGCGCCGGTGGCCGCCACCGCGGTGTGTGTCAGCCCAGGCCGTTCAGCCCGATCACCCGCGAATACCAGTGCGCGCTCTGCTTCGGCGTCCGTCGCTGCGTCTTGTAGTCCACGTGGACCAGCCCGAAGCGCTTCGCGTACCCCTCGGCCCACTCGAAGTTGTCGAGCAGCGACCAGTAGAAGTACCCGCGCAGGTCGACCCCCGCCGCGAGCGCGTCGTGCGCCGCGCGCAGGTGGGAGTCCAGGAATGCCACCCGGTCCGTGTCGACGATGTCGCCGCCGTCCGCCACCACGTCCGGGTACGCCGCGCCGTTCTCCGTGATGTACAGCGGCACGCTCCGGTAGCCGCGGTGGACCTGCAGCAGCGACTCCGTCAGGCCGGCCGGCTGGACCTCCCAGCCGGAGTCCGTCCGCGGGGCCGCCGGGTCCGGGACGAAGTGGACGTCGCCCGCGCCGACCCACTCCGGGCCCGCCGGCTCGCTGCCCGGCACCGGGCGGCCCGCCACCCGGTAGTCGCGGTAGTAGTTCACGCCCAGCCAGTCCACGTGCGCGGCGATGACCGCCGCGTCCTCGTCGCGCACCACCTCGCCGAGCCCGAACGGTGCCAGGTCGGCGACCAGGTCGTCCGGGTAGCCGCCGCGCAGGACCGGGTCGAGGAACAGCCGGTTCTGCAGGCCGTCGATGCGCCGGGCCGCCGCGACGTCGGTGACGTTCGCCGGGTCGTGCGGGGCGACCGGGTACAGGTTGAGCGTGATCCCGGCCGGCGTGCCCGGCGCGTGCCGCCGGATGATGTCCATCGCCAGCCCGTGGCCCAGCAGCAGGTGGTGCGTGGCGGCGACGGCGGCCGGGTGGTCGGTGCGGCCGGGCGCGTGGATGCCGCCCGCGTAGCCGAGCATCGCCGCGCACCACGGCTCGTTCAGCGTCGACCAGCTGGCGACGCGGTCGCCGAGCCGGGCCAGCACCGTCTCGGTGTACTCGGCGAACCGGTACGCCGTGTCCCGGTTCGTCCAGCCGCCCTGCTCCTCCAGCGCCTGGGGCAGGTCCCAGTGGTAGAGCGTCGCCCACGGCTGGACCCCGGCCTCGAGCAGGCAGTCGACCAGCCGGTCGTAGAACGCGAGCCCGGCGGCGTTCGGCGCGCCGCCGTCCGGCCGGACGCGGGGCCAGGCCAGCGAGAAGCGGTAGGCGCCGAGCCCGAGCCGGCGCATCAGGTCGACGTCCTCGCCGTACCGGCGGTAGTGGTCGGCCGCCGGGTCGCCGGTGTCGCCGCCCACGACCGCACCCGGACGGCGCGCGAAGACGTCCCAGACCGAGTCGGTGCGACCGTCGGCCGTGGTGGCTCCTTCGACCTGGAACGCCGCGGTCGCGGCGCCCCAGACGAAGCCAGGCGGGAACATCAACGCGGTCTCCGCCCGAACGCTGTCGGGATGTACGGACATGTTCACCCTTTCACGGCACCTTGCATGATCCCGGCCACGATCTGGCGGCCGAGGAGGACGAAGACGATGAGGATCGGGATGGTGGCCAGGGTCGTTCCGGCCAGCACCAGCGAGTAGTCGACGTAATAGCCGCTCTGCAGCTTTTCCAGCGCGACCTGGACGGTCGGGTTGCCCGCGTCCAGGACCACCAGCGGCCACAGGAAGTCGTTCCACGACATCATGAACGTGAACATCGCCAGGATCGCCGCGGCCGGCCGGACCGCGGGCAGGCAGACGTTCCAGAAGATCCGGATCATGCTGCAGCCGTCGACGCGCGCGGCCTCGATCAGCTCGTACGGCAGCGCGTCCACTGTGTACTGCCGCATCCAGAACACGCCGAACGCGGTGACCAGGTTGGGCACGATCACCGCCGTCAGGCTCCCGGTCCAGCCCAGCTCGGACATCGCGATGAACAGCGGGATGATGCCCAGCTGGGTGGGCACCGCGAGCGTGACGACGATGAACACGAACAGCTTGTTGCGCCCCCGGAACCGCAGTTTCGCGAAGGCGAACCCGGCCAGCGACGAGAACAGCACCGTCGTCAGGGTCACCGTGCCGGACACGATGACGCTGTTGGCCAGCGCCTTCCAGAACGGCACGGTGTCGAACACCCGCGCGGCGTTGGCGAAGAAGTTGCCGCCGGGCACGAACGGCGGGATGCGCTCGGTGAGCATCCCGTTGTCGCGGCTGGCCACCAGGAACGACCAGTAGAACGGGAACAGCGAACCGAGCACGAAGATCGCCAGCACGACGTAGGTCGCCTTGCGGGGCTTGCCGAGCGTGGCGACCTTCCGCCGAAGTCCACTTTGGAGTGTCGTCGTCATTTCTTCTTCACCGCCTGGGGACGTGCGATCCGGCCGGTGAGGAAGAAGTTCACCAGCGCGATGAGCACGATGATCACGAACAGCACCCAGGCGATCGCCGAGGCGTAACCGAGATCGGCGTTCTGGAACGCCGTCTGGTAGAGGTACAGCGTCACGGTCTGGAACTGGTTGGTGGAACCGCCGTTGTTCGACCCGGGCATGGCGTCGAACAGCTTCGGCTCGGTGAAGATCTGCAGGCCGCCGATCGTCGAGGTGATGGTGACGAAGACCAGCGTCGGCCGCAGCAGCGGCAGGGTGACGTTCCAGAAGCGGCGCCACGTGCCGGCGCCGTCGATCAGGGCGGCCTCGTGCAGTTCCTTCGGGATGGCCTGCATGGCCGCCAGCACGATCAGGGCGTTGTAGCCGGTCCAGCGCCAGTTGACCATGATCGCGATCGCGACGTGGCTGCCGAAGCGGCTGGCCTGCCAGTCGACCGGGTCCAGCCCGATGGTCTGCAGCACGCCGTTGATCAGCCCGTACTTCGGGCCGAAGAGGTTGGCGAAGATGATGCCGATGGCGACGAGGCTGGCCGCGTACGGCAGCAGGATGCCCACCCGCCAGCCGGTGGCGCCGCGCAGCCGGGCGCCGAGCAGCGCCGCCAGCAGCACCGCGATGATCAGCTGCGGCACGCTGGAGAGCAGGAAGATGCTGATCGTGTTCGTCAGCGCGTTCCAGAACTGCGCGTCGGCGAAGAGCTCCTTGAAGTTGTCGAGACCGATGAAGTCGGGGTCGTCGCTCCCGGCCTCCCACTTGAACAGCGAGACGTACGCGGTGTAGAGCAGTGGGAACAGCCCGACGATCCCGAAGAGGATGAAGAACGGCGCGATGTAGAGGTACGGCGAGACCTTGACGTCCCACCGGCTCAACCGGTGACGGAAGGTGGGCCGGGGAGACGTGCGCTCCCCGGCCTTACTCCCTTCCGGCGCGACCTTGTCGAGGACGGTCATCGGCTCAGCGCGTGATCTTCTTCGCGGCGTCGACCATCTGGTTCCAGCCGTCCGCGGCCGACTTGCCCTGCTCGACCGCCTGCAGCGCCGGGCTGGACGCGTTCTCCTGGATCTGGCCGTCGCCCGGGCCCTTGTACTGCGGCTTCTGGACCTTCTTGGCCTGCTCGGCGAACAGCTCGCCGACCTTGGTGCCACCGAAGTAGTCGTCGGTCTTGCTCAGCAGCGCGGGGTCGGTGAGGGCCTTGACCTGGCTCGGGAAGGTGCCCTTGGCCTGGAACGCCTTGATCTGCTGCTCCGGCGCGGTCAGCCAGGCCGCGAGCTCGGCGGCCTCCTTCGGGTGCTTCGACTGCGTCGGCACGGTCAGGTACGAGCCGCCCCAGTTGCCGCCGCCGCCGGGGAAGGCCGCGGTGACGGCCCACTTGTTCGCGTTCTCCGGGCCGGCCTGCTCCTTGATCACGCCGAGCATCCAGGCCGGGCACACCTTCGTGGCGAACGCGCCCTGCTTGAAGCCGGTGTTCCACTCGTTGCTGAATGCGGTGAGCTTGGCCGACTCGCCCTTGGCGACCGCGTCGGTGACCTTGGTCCAGGCGTCCTTGATGCCCTGGTTGCCCTCGAGGGCCAGCTTGTCGTCGCTGCCGATGTAGCCCTGGGGGAGCTGGTTGACCATGGCGTTGAAGTTCTGCGCGGCCGAGTCGAACCAGGCCTTGCCGCCAGACTTCTTCACGAAGTCCGCACCGGCGGCGAAGTAGCTGTCCCAGGTGGCGAACAGCGGCTTGACCGCTTCGGGGTCGTCCGGCAGGCCGGCGGCCTTGAACATGTCCTTGCGGTAGCACATGGCGAGCGGGCCGATGTCGGTGCCGTAGCCGATGAGCTTGCCGTCCTTGGTCTTGGCGGCGTCGTACTTCCAGCTGAGCCAGCGGTCGGGGGAGGCGTCGGCCGGCCCGATCTTGCTCAGGTCGTTGAACTTCGAGCCCTTGTCGAGGAAGTCGGACAGGTGTCCCTCTTCCAGCGCCGTCACGTCGGCGAGGCCCGAGCCGGCGGCGAGCTTGGTGACGAGGTCCTCGTGGTACGGGCCGCCCTGGCCGGTCTTGCGGTGGGTGATCTTGATGTTCGGGTGCAGCCGCTCGTACTCCGGGATGAGTGCCTCGTAGCCGAACTCGGTGAACGTCGCCAGCGTCAGGTCCACGTGCTCGTTCGGGCCCGCCGCGGGCGGGGTGCTGCTGTCACCACCGCTGCCACAGGCCGTGGCGCCGAGCGCCGTCATCGTGATGCCCAGTGCGAGGACCAGGCCGTTCCGGATCGTTCTCACGTGTTCAACCACCTTGTTGACGGGAATGAGCGCTCTCACTGCTGGGAGCCCGACTGGGAGCGCTCCCAGGTGTCGCAGAGTCTGCTGGGGGCCTCCACCGGTGTCAAGGGGTCGTAACCGGAGCGTTTCCTGCGAGGAGCGCTCCCGGACGTGCGAGGGCGTGAACGTTAAGCTGAGGCGGTCAGGGTGGTAGCGGGTGATTGAGGGCGGTGCCGTGGGGCCTCGAGCAGGGGATGAAGAACGGCCGACGCTGGAGGACGTCGCGGCGTTCGCCGGCGTGTCGCGGTCGACGGCGTCGCGCGCGCTGAACGACGACGCGTACGTCAGCGCGGCGGCGCGCGAGAAGGTCCTCGCCGCCGCGCGCGACCTGGGCTACTCCCCGAACCAGGCGGCTCGCTCGCTGGTCACGCGCCGCACCGGGGCCGTGGCGGTGGTGCTGTCGGAGCCGGAGTCCCGGCTGCTCGACGACCCCTACCGCGCCGCCGTCATGCGCGCCGGCTACCGGGAGCTCGCCGACGTCGGCCGCCAGATGGTGCTCATCTTCAGCGACATCCGCGAGGACCTGAGCCGGACGGTCCGCTTCCTCGAAGGCGGCCACGTCGACGGCGCGCTGGTGTTCGCGCCGCACCGCGCCGACCCGCTGCCCAAGGCGCTGCGGCTGCTGCGGATCCCGGTGGTGTTCGGCGGGCAGGCGGCCGGCATCCGGCGCGGGGTGCACGTCGTCGACTTCGACAACGAGGGCGGCGCCCGGCTGGCGGTCGAGCACCTGGTCGCGAACGGGCGGCGGCGGATCGCCACGATCTCCGGCCCGCTGGACCAGAGCGCCCCGATCGACCGGCTCGCCGGCTGGCGCAAGACGCTGCTCGACGCCGGGCTCGACCCCGCCGACCTGGCGGAAGAGGCCGACTTCACGCTGTCCGGCGGCGCGAACGCGATGTCCGCGCTGCTGGCCCGCCACCCCGACCTCGACGCCGTGTTCGTCGCCAGCGACATGATGGCGGTGGGCGCGCTGCGGACGCTGGACTCGGCGGGCCGCCGCATCCCCGAAGACGTCGCGGTGGTCAGCTTCGACGACAACGCGACCCTGGCCCCGGCGATGGACCCGCCGCTGACGTCGGTCCACCAGGACCCGCGCGAGCAGGTCCACGCGATGGTCGAGACGCTGATGCAGCTGCTCGACGACCAGAGCCTCAAGCCGCGGCAGCACATCCTCCCGGTCTCGCTGGCGGTCCGCGCCTCGAGCTGAACGTCCTCTCGCCGGCCCTCCGAGCACGCGTGCCCGGAGGGCCGGTGTGTTTTCCCCGGTGCCGATGGCCGGGAGCGCTCCCCGTTCAGATCTACGCGTTCGGCGCTAAACGCCGTTTCCGTGACACTCCGCGTGACCACGGCACTAGACCGTTCGAGTGAATGGCCAACTATCGGCGGCGGCTGTTCAGGAGTGTTCAGCGGGCCGCCGTTCGCCGGATGCGCCGATGTGACGTTCGCGACCGCGGTGTCCTTCTGACTCGATTCTTTACATCCAGGTTTCCGGCTGGCTACCGTCTGCGCCTGGAAGCGCTCCCAGATCGCTGGCTCCCTACGGACAAAGGAGTTCCGCAGCCATGCGTTCCTCTCCCCGAATGCGCCGGTTGCGCGGCCGCACCCTGGCCCTGGCCTCGGCCACGGTCGCGGTCGCCGCCGCGCTGGTCGCCCCACCGCCCGCGCTCGGCGCGGACATCGCCTGCTCCGTCACCTACACCACCAACGACTGGGACACCGGGTTCACCGCCAGCGTCTCGCTCCGCAACGACGGCGCGCCGCTCGACAGCTGGCAGGTCGGCTGGACCTTCCTCGACGGCCAGAAGGTCCAGCAGGGCTGGAGCGCCACCTTCGCCCAGACCGGCGCCGCGGTCACCGCCACGAACCTCTCCTACAACGGCCACCTCGGCACCGGCGCGAGCACGTCGTTCGGCTTCAACGGGTCCAAGGGCTCCGCGAACCGTCCACCCACCGACTTCTCCGTCAACGGCAGCGCGTGCACCGGCGCCAACAAGGCCCCCACGGTCACGCTGACCTCGCCGACGTCGACCGGCACGTACTACGCCCCGGCGACGATTCCGCTCGCCGCGACGGCCGCCGACAGCGACGGCACTATCGGCAAGGTCGAGTTCTACGCCGGCGACACGCTCCTGGCGACCGACACGGCCGCGCCGTTCGAGGGCAACTGGGGCAACGTCCCGGCCGGGACGTACTCGATCACGGCGAAGGCCTACGACAACAAGAACGCGTCGACGACGTCGACCCCGGTCAACGTAAAGGTGCTGTCCGGGCCCACGATCGTCGCCAGCCCGGCGACGGCGCAGGTCAAGCAGGGCGGGACGACGACGTTCGCGGTCAGTCTCGCCGGTGCCCCCACCGCGCCGGTCACGGTCGACGTCGCCCGGACGGCGGGCAGCACCGACCTGACCGCGAGTCCCTCGAGCGTCACCTTCTCGACGACGAACTGGAACACCCCGCAGAACGTCACGGTGAAGAGCGCCGACAACGGGGGAGACCTGGGCAGCGCGACCTTCACCGCGAGCAGCAGCGGCTACACCGCCGCGACGGTGACGGTCAACGAGATCTCGTCGTCCACTTCGGACTACCAGCTCGCGTTCCTCACCCAGTACAACAAGATCAAGGACCCGAACAACGGCTATTTCCGCAAGTTCGGGAACATCCTGGTGCCCTACCACTCGATCGAGACGCTCATCGTCGAGGCCCCGGACCACGGCCACGAGACGACGTCGGAGGCGTTCAGCTACTACCTGTGGCTGGAGGCGTCCTACGGGCGGGTCACCGGTGACTGGGCCCCGTTCAACCAGGCGTGGACGTCGATCGAGACGTACGCGATCCCGTCTGCGGCCGACCAGCCCGGCAACTCCGGCTACAACGCGAGCAAGCCGGCGACCTACGCGGCCGAGTACCCGAGCCCGAAGCAGTACCCGTCGCAGCTGCAGAGCAACGTCTCGGTCGGGGCCGACCCGATCGCGGCGGAGCTGAAGGCGGCCTACGGTTCGGCGGACGTCTACGGCATGCACTGGCTGCTCGACGTGGACAACATCTACAAGTTCGGCCACTGCGAGGACGGCACGAACACCGCGCCCGCGTTCATCAACACCTTCCAGCGCGGCTCGCAGGAGTCGGTCTGGGAAACGGTCACGCAGCCCAGCTGCGACGTCCTGAAGTTCGGCGGCAAGAACGGCTACCTCGACCTGTTCACCGGCGACTCGTCGTACGCGAAGCAGTGGAAGTACACCAACGCGCCCGACGCGGACGCCCGCGCCGTGCAGGTGGCCTTCCAGGCCGAGAAGTGGGCCGGCGCGCAGGGCAAGAGCGCGGACGTCGCGGCCGTCGTCAAGAAGGCGTCGAAGATGGGCGACTACCTGCGGTACTCGCTGTTCGACAAGTACTTCAAGAAGATCGGCAACTGCGTCGGCGCGTCCACCTGCGCCGCGGGCACCGGCAAGGACAGCGAGCACTACCTCGTCTCCTGGTACTACGCCTGGGGCGGCTCGATGGACTCGTCCAGCGCCTGGGCGTGGCGGATCGGTGACGGCGCGGCCCACCAGGGCTACCAGAACCCCCTGGCCGCGTACGCGCTGTCGGCGGACCCGGGCCTGAAGGTCACCTCGGCCACCGGAGCGCAGGACTGGGCGACCAGCCTCGGCCGGCAGCTCGAGTTCCTGCAGTGGCTGCAGTCGTCCGAAGGCGGCCTCGCCGGCGGCGCGACCAACAGCTGGGACGGGCAGTACGGCACCCCGCCGTCCGGCACGCCGACGTTCTACGGGATGTTCTACGACCAGCAGCCGGTCTGGCACGACCCGCCGAGCAACCAGTGGTTCGGCTTCCAGACCTGGGGCATGGAGCGGATCGCCGAGTACTACCAGGCGACGAACGACGCCCGCGCCAAGAAGATCCTCGACAAGTGGGTTCCCTGGGCCATCGCCAACACCACGGTCGGGGCCGGCGGGAGCTTCCAGATCCCGGCCGACCTCACCTGGAGCGGCGCGCCGGACACCTGGAACGCCACCAGCCCCGGCTCGAACACGAGCCTGCACGTCGCGGTGAAGAACTACAGCAACGACGTCGGGGTCGCGGCCTCGCTGGCCAAGACGCTGCTCTACTACGCGTCGGGGTCGAGCAACGCCCAGGCGAAGACGGTCGGGGAGCAGCTGCTCACGGCGCTGTCGGCCAACACCGACAGCAAGGGCATCGCGGTGCCGGAGACCCGGAGCGACTACAACCGGTTCGACGACGCCTACAACGCCACCACCGATCAGGGCCTGTACGTCCCGAGCGGCTGGACCGGCACGATGCCGAACGGCGACGCGATCAACTCCAGCTCGACGTTCCTGTCGATCCGCTCCTTCTACAAGAGCGACCCGCAGTGGCCGAAGGTCCAGTCCTACCTGGACGGTGGCGCCGCGCCGACGTTCACCTACCACCGGTTCTGGGCGCAGTCGGAGATCGCCACGGCGTTCGCCGCGCACGTCGCCCTGTTCGGCTGAAAGGCACTCGATGAAGCGACTGCTCGCACTGGCGGTCGCCGCACTGGCCGGGGGCGCCGTTCTGACGGCGTCCCCGGCCACCGCGGCCCCCACCCCGGCACTTTCACGTGAAAGTGCGGCCCTCTCGGCAGCCGGAACCGGCACGGGTTACTGGCACGCCGTCGGCTCCCAGCTCGTCGACTCCACCGGCACGCCGGTCCGGATGACCGGCATCAACTGGTTCGGCGCCGAGACCGGCAACTACTCACCCCACGGCCTGTGGAGCCGCAACTACAAGGACATGCTCGACCAGATGGCGAGCCTCGGCTACAACACGCTGCGGCTGCCGTACTCCAACCAGCTGTTCGACAGCGGCTCGAAGCCGACCAGCATCGACGCCGTCCAGAACCCGGACCTGCAAGGGCTTTCCGGCCTGCAGGTGCTCGACAAGATCATCGCGTACGCCGGCACGAAAGGCATGCGCGTCATCCTCGACCAGCACCGGCCGGACTCCGGTGCGCAGTCCCCGCTCTGGTACACCAGCGCCTACCCCGAGAGCCGGTGGCTGTCGGACTGGACCATGCTGGCCCAGCACTACAAGGGCAACCCCACGGTGATCGGCGCCGACCTGCACAACGAACCGCACGCCATCCAGGGCGGCGGGGGAGCGTGCTGGGGCTGCGGCGACACCGCGACCGACTGGCGCCTGGCCGCCGAACGCGGCGGCAACGCCGTCCTCGCGGCCAACCCCGACTGGCTGGTCATCGTCGAGGGCGTCGACTGCGTCAGCGGCACCGGCGACCCGCAGTGCGGCTGGTGGGGCGGCAACCTCTCCGGCGCACAGCAGTTCCCGGTGCGGCTGTCCAAACCGGACAAGCTCGTCTACTCGGCGCACGAGTACGCGACTTCGGTGTTCGCCCAGCCGTGGTTCTCCGACCCGTCCTTCCCGGCGAACCTGCCCGCGCTGTGGGACCACTTCTTCGGCTACCTGCAGAAGCAGAACATCGCGCCGGTGCTGCTCGGCGAGTTCGGCAGCACGCTCGCCGACCCGCGCGACAAGACGTGGCTGCAGGAGCTGATGAAGTACGCCGGCACCGGCGCGACCGGGATGAGCTTCACGTACTGGTCGTGGAACCCCAACTCCGGTGACACCGGCGGCATCCTCAACGACGACTGGACGACGGTCAACCAGACCAAGCAGGCCATCCTGCAGCCCTACCTGATCCCGCCCACCGGGTCCGGTGGCGGGACGACCGACCCGCCACCCGCGGTGAGCTGCGCGGTCACCTACCACGTCGACAACACGTGGCAGGGCGGGTTCGTCGCCTCCGTGACGCTCAAGAACACGGGCACCTCGCCGCTCAAGACCTGGGCGCTCGGTTGGACTGTGCCTTCGGGGGTGCAGATCACCGGCGGCTGGGGCGCCACCGTCACCCAGAGCGGGCAGCAGGCGAGCGCCAAGGCGCCGTCGTGGGCGCCCGACCTCGCCGGCGGCGCCTCGACGTCGATCGGCTTCCAGGCGACCGGCGCCTCGACCGGCGCTCCCAGCGGCTTCGCCGTCGGCGCGACCGCCTGCACCACCTGACCCACCCACCGAACAGAAGGAGCACACTCGATGAAGAGTGAATTCTGGTCCGCGAGGAGGAAGTCACGGCTCGCCGTGGCGTCCTCGCTGACGGCCGCGGCCGTCGTCTCGGGGCTCCTGGTGGCCGGCGGCAGCCCGGCGACCGCCGCCACGGGCTGCAAAGTCACCTACACCGTCAACCAGTGGGACACCGGGTTCACCGCGAACGTCGCGGTGACCAACCTCGGCGACGCCGTCTCGAGCTGGGACGTCCAGTGGGACTTCGCCGGCAACCAGCAGGTGCAGCAGGGCTGGAGCGCCACGTTCAGCCAGTCCGGCAAGCACGTGAGCGCGAAGAACCCGTCGTGGGGCGGCGCGCTCGGGTCGAACGCGACGGCGAGCTTCGGCTTCAACGGCTCGTACTCCGGCACGAACGCCGTGCCCGCGTCGTTCACGCTGAACGGCGTCGTCTGCGACGGCGGCACGACCACCACGACGACGCCCACGACCCCGACGACCCCCACGACGCCGACCACTCCGACCACCCCGACGACGGTGACCACGACGCCCCAGCCCGGGACGCACGTGGAAAACCCGTACGTCGGCTCGAAGGGGTACGTGAACCCGGACTGGTCGGGCCAGGTGAGTGCGGCGGCCGCGGCCAAGGGCGGCACGCTGGGCGCCCAGATGGCCAAGGTGGCGAACACCTCGACGGCGGTGTGGCTCGACCGGATCGCGGCGATCGAGGGCACGTCGAGCGCGCGCGGCCTGCGCGGGCACCTCGACGCGGCGTTGAGCCAGGCGAGCGGCGGCACGCCGGTGACCATCCAGATCGTCGTCTACGACCTGCCGAACCGCGACTGCGCGGCGCTGGCGTCCAACGGTGAGCTGAAGGCCTCCCAGAACGGCCTGGCCCGCTACAAGAGCGAGTACATCGACCTGATCGCGTCGATCCTGTCCGACTCGAAGTACGCGCCGTTGCGGATCGTGGCGGTCGTGGAGCCGGACTCGCTGCCGAACCTGATCACGAACACCTCGATGGCGGCGTGCGCGGAAGCGCAGTCCACCGGGGTGTACACGCAGGGCATCCAGTACGCGCTGAACAAGCTGCACGCGATCTCCAACGTCTACAACTACCTGGACATCGCGCACTCGGCGTGGCTGGGCTGGGACAGCAACTTCCAGCCCTTCGTGAACCTCGTCAAGCAGACGCTGCAGGGCACCACGGCCGGCGTGAACAGCATCGACGGCTTCATCAGCTCCACGGCGAACTACACGCCGCTGACCGAGCCGAACCTGCCGGATCCGAACCTGACGGTCGGCGGGCAGCAGCTGAAGTCGGCGACGTTCTACCAGTGGAACCCGTACTTCGCGGAAGTCCCCTTCGCCACCGCGATGTACAACGCGTTCGTGTCCGCGGGCCTGCCCAGCGGCATCGGCATGCTGGTCGACACCTCGCGCAACGGCTGGGGCGGCTCGGCCCGGCCCAGCGGGGCCTCGGGATCCACTGTGGACGCCTACGTGAACTCGGGCCGGATCGACCGGCGGCTGCACCGCGGCAACTGGTGCAACCAGAGCGGCGCGGGCCTGGGTGTCCGGCCGACGGTCGCGCCGGCGGCGCACTTCGACGCCTACGTCTGGATCAAGCCGCCGGGTGAGTCCGACGGCGCGAGCGAGCAGATCCCCAACGACGAAGGCAAGGGCGCGGACCCGATGTGCGACCCGACCTTCCACGGCAGCCAGCAGGCCAACGGCGGCAACCTGACCGGTGCCCTGCCGAACGCCCCGCTGTCCGGCAAGTGGTTCGAGGCCCAGTTCGAAGAGCTGGTCCAGAACGCGTACCCGCCGGTGTCGTAGCAAGGCTCCCGGGCCGGGCGGTGCCGCGCAGCCGCCGTCCGGCCCGGGTCTCCATCACAGCTCCTTGCGGAAGCTGAGCCGGTCCAGTCCCGGCCCGTCGTAGTCGGGCTGGACCGGCAACCCCTCGAACTCCTTCGGCCCTGGTTCGGTGACGAACCCCATCCGGGTGTGGAACGCGTGCGAATCCTTGTTCACCGGCGATGTGATCGCCCGTACCACCGACCGCCCGTTCTCGCGGCTGTAGGCGAAGAAGCGCTCGTACAGCGCCGCGCCGAGGCCCTTTCCGCGTTCGGCGGGGTCGACGCCGACGAAGTGGATGTAGCTCTCCGCCGGCCGCGACGGCGACAGGAAGCCGATCAGGAACGCGATGATCCGCTCGTCCGCGGTCACCAGGAAGCTGCTGTCGGAGAAGTGCTGGAACATCAGCTTCGGCAGCAGCAGCGCCCGTTGGCGGCTGCCTTCTTCGCCGCCGAGGCCACCCCACCAGCGGTCGAGGACGGCGAGCACCGGCAGGTGGTCGTCCGGCCCGGGGCGGCGGACGGGGTGGTCGAGGAGCGGGGGAAGCGTGGTCATACCGGCCACCTTGCCCGGTGCTCCGGGCCGGCACGACCGGATTTCGCCCCGGGGTCAGGGCACCACCTGGTGCACCCCGATCAGCACCTGCTGCCAGACGGCGCCCGGGTCGGCGCCGCGTTCGACCGACTTCAGCGCGGGCGCGACCACTTCCTCCTGGATCTTGCCGTCACCCGGGCCCTTGTACTGCGGCTTCCCGACCTTGCGCGCCTGGGCGACGAAGACCTGCCCGCTCAGCGCGCCGCCGAAGTAGCCGTTCATCTCGCTGAGCAGGTCGGGCGAGGTGAAGGCGTCGACCTGGCTCGGGAACGTCCCGCTCACCCGGAACGCGTGCAGCTGCTGCTCGGGCGCGGTCAGCCAGGCGGCGAGCGCCGCGGCCTCGCGCTGGTGCGCGCTCGCGTTCGGGACCGTGAGGTAGGAGCCGCCCCAGTTGCCGCCGCCGTCCGGGAACGCGTCGGTGATCGCCCACTTGCCCGCGTTGCCGAGCCCCGCCTGCTGTTCGATGACGCCGAGCATCCACGCGGGACAGACCTTCGTCGCGAAGGCGCCCAGGCGCAGGCCGTTGTTGCCGTCGTCGGCGAAGGCGGTGAGCCCGGCCGACTGCCCCTGCTTCACGGCGGTCGTCACCTGGTCCCACGCGGCGCGGAGCGCGGTGTTCGTCTCGAGGGTCGGGCGGTCGTCGCGGTCGAGGTAGCCGACCGGCAGCTGGTTGACCATCGCGTTGAAGTTCTGCGCCGCGGAGTCGAACCAGGCCTTGCCCTTCGAGCGCTTGACGTACTTCTCGCCGGCCGTGAAGTAGCTGTCCCAGGTCGCGAACATCGTCTTCACCGAGCCGGGGTCGGTCGGCAGGCCGGCGGCCTCGAGGAGGTCCTTGCGGTAGCACATGGCCAGCGGGCCGATGTCCGTGCCGTAGCCGACGAGCTTGCCGTCCTTGCTGCGGCCGGCTTCGTACTTCCACTCCAGCCAGCGGCCGGGCTTGACGTCGGGCGGCCCGATCTCGGCGAGGTCGGCGAACTTCCCGGACTGCGCGAGGACGTCGGCGAGGTGGCCTTCTTCGACGGCCTGGACGTCCGCGAGCCCTTGTCCGCTTCGGAGCTTGGCCAGCAGGTCCTGGTGGTACGGGCCGCCCTGCTCGGCCCGCACCTGGGTGATGGTGATCCCGGGGTGGGTGAACTCGTAGCCGGGGATCAGGTCGTCGTAGCCGAACTCGCCGAACGTCGCGAGCGTGAGCGTGATGCGCTCGGGGGTGCCGGGGCCGCAGCCGCCGGTCAGGACGAGCAGGACCACAGCGACGGCGAAGGCCAGCCGTCTTCGGATGGATTTCATGTCAGCGCACTCCCCGTCGGCTGCTCACTCCCTCGTGGCTGGGAGCGCTCCCGGATGGAGTCTCGGTTCCGGGTGCGCCGAAAGTCAAGGTGCGCGACGGCGGGTGTCCGCGCGGACACGGAAGGGGTGCGATGAAGCGTCCGACGATCACCGACATCGCGCGGGAGGCCGGCGTCTCCAAGGGCGCGGTGTCCTACGCGCTCAACGGCCGGCCGGGGGTGTCCGAGGAGACCCGCCACCGCATCACGCGCATCGCCCGCGAGCTGGGCTGGTCACCGAGCAGCGCGGCGCGCGCCCTGTCCGGCGGCCGCTCCGGGACGATCGGCCTGGTCCTCGACGGGCCGGCGGAGGTGTTCTTCCCGGCGCTGCTCGACGGGTTTTCGCAGGAGCTGCTGCTGCGGGTCGCGGTCGGGCACGAGGCGGCGGTGGCGGTCTACCGCCGCTGGCGCGCGGAGCGGAAGGTCGACGGCGTGTTGCTGACCGGCCCGGACTGCGCGGCGGATGTGGCGCGGATCGGGCTGCCGGCGGTGGTGCTCGGCGGCCCGGGTGGACTGCCGGAGGCGCCGTCGGTCCGGGTGGACGACACCGCGGGGGCGGCGGAGGCCCTGGAGTACTTGGCGGCGCTGGGGCACCGGCACGTGGTCCGGGTCGCGGGGGCGGCGGCGTTCGCGGACGCGGGGGAGCGGGAGGAGGCGTTCACGACGGTGGCGCGCCGGCTCGGACTGCTCGGGGCGCGGACCGCGGGGGTGCGGGGAGCGGCGCCGCTCGGTTGCGGCGGAGGTGCGGGGCGGGCGGAAACCTGGGCCATTGGGTCGCCGGGCCTGGGTGCGGCGCACCGTGGCGGAGGTGCTGGGCAGGCCGGAACTTCGGGCACCGATGTGCCGGGCCTTGGTTCGGTGCGGCGCGGGGGAGGTGCTGGGGAGGCTGGAAGTTCGGGTGCCGGTGTGCCGGGCCTCGGTTCCGTGCACCGCGGCGGAGGTGTTGGGCAGGCCGGAAGTTCGGGCGCCGGTGTGCCAGGCCTCGGTTCGGTGCGCCGCGCCGGGCGGGCCGGAACTTCGGCCGGCGGGGTGCAGGACGCGGGCTCCGCGCATCGCGGTGGCGCCGGAACTTCGGCCAGCGGAGTGCCGGGCGCGGGCTCCGCGCATCGCGGTGGCGCCGGAACTTCGGCCAGCGGAGTGCCGGGCGCGGGCTCCGCGCATCGCGGCGGCACCGGAGCTTCGGCCGGCGGGGTGCCGGGCCCCGGCTCGGCGCACCACCGCAGCGCCGGCGGCGCCGGGCAGGCCGCGACCCCGATCGGCGGCTGGCTCGACGATCCCTGGCGCCCCGGCGTCTGGACCGGGCCTGGTGGCGGCCGGGTCCGCGAGGCGCGGGCCGCGGCCGGGATCTGGGCCGTCGGTTCCCCGCCCGCCGGCTATCCCGCCTCCGCGCCGCAGCCCGCCATCCTCCCCACCGAACCTTCCGCCGAGGCCGTCCGCCGCCTGCTCACCGCCGATCCCCGGCCCACCGCCCTCCTCTGCGACACCGACTCCCTCGCCGTCGCCGCGCTCGTGGCCGCTCGGGAGCTCGGCCTCTCCGTTCCCGGGGACCTCTCCGTCGTCTCCTGGGACGACTCCGACCTCTGCCGGCTCGTCCGCCCCGCGCTCTCCGCCGTGCGCCGCCCGCTCGCCGAGCTCGGTGGGCTCGCCGCCGCCATGCTGCGGGACCTCGTCGCCGGGGAAGACGTCGGGGACGTCTGCGCCTCGCGGCCGCGGCTGGTCACGCGCGGCAGCACCGGCCCCGTCCGCTGAACGGGGCCGGTGCCGCGACGCCTCAGCTGCCCTGGCAGGTCACCGACGGCTGGGCCGGGTTCGTCCCCGACGCGTTCACCACCAACCCGAACGTGGTGGATCCGTCCGGGGCGACGCGGCCGTTCCAGTCGGCGTTGCGGACCGTCACCGTCGAGCCCGACTGGCTCAGCGTCCCGTTCCAGACGCTGCCGATCGTCTGGCCCGAGGGCAGCGTCCAGCCCGCCTGCCAGCCGCCGTAGGCCGTCGTGCCGTGGTTCATCACCGTCACCGTCGCCTGGTAGCCGCCGCTCCAGGCGCTGGTCACCTCGTACATCGCCATGCACGAGCCGTCCGGCGGCGGTGGGCTCGTGGGCGTCGTCGGCGTGGTCGTCGGGCTGCCCGGCTCGTGCACCCCGGTGACTTCACCGTGCCCGCCGTCGAACGTCACGTCCGAGCAGCCGTAGAACGTCTCCGCGCTGTCGGAGCGCTTCCACACCGAATAGATGATGTGCCGCCCCGACTTGTTCGACGGCAGCGCGCCGGTCCACTTGTACTGCCCGTCGACCGTGCCGACCTGGCCGGTCACCGCCGGGTGGTCCACGGTGAGGAACGGCTGGTCCTCCAGTGAATCCCAGGTGAGCGGCTTCGACGGGTCCCAGCCGTCCTTCGTCACGTACGTGTAGAACCAGCCCGGGTGCGCGGCCCACGCGTTGTACGAGAAGTCGAACGACGCCCCGGCGGTCAAGTGCGTCAGCGGCCAGTCGCCGACCTGGTCGAAACCGGCGTAGTTCGCGTTGCCGCCCGAACACAGCTTCCCGTCCGGGATGAACCCGCGCGTGCGGCCGGCGCCGTCGGAGCGCAGCACGGCGAACCAGTTGTACAGCGAGTTGGCGCCGCTGGTGTTCACCGCGGCCGAACACGCTGAGTTCTGCGGGATGATCTGGCCGGTCGAGCTGAGCCCGTCCTGCCAGCACAGGAACGTCCGGCTGCCCGGTTTCATCATGGCGCCGTGCGCTTCGGCGGTGCCCGTGTTCAGCAGGACGGCGGTCAAGCTCGCCAGCAACACGGTCACGGCGGCAAGGATCGTACTTCGTCTCCTGGTCACGTCAGTCCCTTCGTCGGGTAGCGTGCGTCGAAGACTGGGAGCGCTCTCACGATCAGGATACGCGGCGGTGGTCACTTCCGGAACATCCCGCGGTGACCGGGGCCGGTGCCTTGGCCTACCTTGACGGAAGGCCGTCGATCACCGAGAAAGGCAGAGAGTGGACATTCCCTCATCGGTTCCCGCGTGGGTGCGCGCCGAACCCGCCCGCCTGCTCGGTTTCGCCGGCCGCGCGGCCCACCCCGGTGGCGGCTTCGCCTGGCTCGACGACGGCGGCCGCCCGGTGCTCGACCGGCCCGTCGAAACGTGGATCACCTGCCGGATGACGCACGTCTTCGCGCTGGCGCGGCTGCAGGGGGCGGACAGCGGAGCGCAGGTCGCGTACGGCGTCGAAGCGCTGACGGGCCTCCTGCGCGACCCGGACCACGGCGGCTGGTATGCGACGACAACGTTGTCAGAGAAGCGCGCCTACGAGCACGCCTTCGTCGTCCTGGCCGCGTCGAGCGCGGTGGCCGCCGGCGCCGAGGAAGCGGAACCGCTGCTGGCCGACGCGCTCGACGTCGTCGAGCGCCGGTTCTGGGAGCCGGACCCCGGCCGGGTCGCCGACGTCTGGGACCGCGGCTGGACGCACCTGGAGGACTACCGCGGCGCCAACGCCAACATGCACACCGTGGAGGCGTTCCTGGCCGCCGCCGACGTCACCGGCGACCGGGTCTGGGCCGGGCGCGCCTTGTCCATTGTGGAGCGCCTGGTGCACGGCGAGGCCCGCGCCCACGGCTGGCTGCTCCCGGAGCACTACGACGCCGGCTGGCACGTGCGGCTGGACCACAACCGCGACGAGCCCGCCCACCCGTTCCGGCCCTTCGGCGCCACCATCGGTCACCTCTTCGAGTGGGCCCGGCTGGCCGTGCACCTCAAGCGCGCGCTCGGGACCGACGCGCCGGAGTGGTTGCTGCCCGACGCTGAGGCGCTGTTCGCGACCGCGGTCCGCCACGGCTGGGCCGTCGACGGACGGCCGGGATTCGTCTACACCACCGACTTCGCCGGGACGCCGGTCGTGCGCACGCGCCTGCACTGGGTCGTGGCGGAGGCGATCGCCGCCGCGTGGACGCTGCACCAGGAAACCGGCGAGGCGGCCTACCTCAACCGGTTCCGGGAGTGGTGCGACCACGCCGAGGCGTGCTTCGTCGACCGCGAGCTCGGTTCGTGGCACCACGAGCTGGACCCGGAGAACCGCCCCGCGGCGGCGGTCTGGGCCGGCAAGCCGGACATCTACCACGCCTACCAGGCGACGCTCCTGCCCGCGTTGCCGCCCGCCGCGTCGTTCGCCGGCGCGCTGATCACCCGTCGCTAGACTGCGCGGACCCCAGCCGACGAGGAGAACCATGTCGCCTTACGCCGCCGCCGAAGACCGCTACGCGGACATGCCGTACCGGCGCGCCGGGCGCAGCGGGCTGAAGCTGCCCGCCGTGTCGCTCGGCCTGTGGCACAACTTCGGGGACGACAAGCCCCTCGACGTCCAGCGCGCGGTGCTGCGCCGGGCGTTCGACCTCGGGGTGACGCACTTCGACCTGGCCAACAACTACGGCCCGCCGCCCGGCGCGGCCGAGGCCAACTTCGGCAAGCACTACGCCGCCGACTTCCGCCCGTACCGCGACGAGATCCTGGTGTCGTCGAAGGCCGGCTACCTGATGTGGGACGGCCCGTACGGCGAATGGGGCTCGCGCAAGAACCTGCTGGCCAGCCTGGACCAGAGCCTCGCGCGCACCGGACTGGACCACTTCGACGTCTTCTACTCCCACCGCCCGGACCCGGAGACGCCGATCGAGGAGACGATGGGCGCCCTCGACACCGCGGTCCGGTCCGGCAAGGCGCTCTACGCGGGCATCTCCAACTATTCGCCGGAGCAGACGACGGCCGCGCTGGCCGCGTTGAAGGAACTGGGCACGCCGCTGCTGATCCACCAGCCGTCCTACTCGATCCTGAACCGCTGGGTCGAGGACGGCCTTCTGGACACTTTGGACGAGCACGGCGTCGGCTCGATCGCGTACTCGCCGCTGAGCCAGGGCCTGCTGACCGACCGCTACCTCGACGGCGTCCCCGCCGACTCGCGGGCCGCCGGCGCCAGCCCGTTCCTCACGACCGACCGGCTCACCGAGGAGACCCTGGCGACGATCCGCGCGCTGAACGATGTCGCGAAGCGGCGCGGCCAGACACTGGCCCAGCTGGCCATCGCGTGGGTGCTGCGCCGCGGCCGCGTGACGTCCGCGCTGATCGGGGCCAGCAGCGTCGCCCAGCTCGAGAACACCGTCGCGGCGACGAAGAACCTCGGGTTCACCGACGACGAGCTGGCCGAGATCGACCGGATCGTCGCGGCCTAGCAGCCGATCCTCGAGGCGCCCACGGCCACGTCGTCGAACCACAGCGTGTCGGCGTCCCCGCCGTAGCTTTCCCAGCCGAGCCGCAGGTCGGTCACGGCCGGGTGCCAGGCGCGGGCGAGCCACTGCTGGTCGACGTCGGGGGTGGGGACGCCGTCGACGACGAGCCCGGGCACCGCGGCGGAGCCGAGCCAGGTCCGCAGCTGCCCGGCGGCGCCGTCGATCGCGAACTCGAAGCAGGACCAGGTGCCGGTCGGCAGCGGGACGCTCTGGGCGACGCCGACCGGGCTCTGCGCGGGCAGCGTCGCGTCGTCGGACTCGCGGTTCCACTGCAGGGCCTGGTTCTGCCCGCCGGCCCGCAGGTCGCGGCCGCCGTCCGCGGTGTCGCGCAGGGCCATGAAGGTGACGTGCCCGGCGGGCAGCGCGGTGGTGTGGCGGACCCAGAACCGGCCGTACAGCACGCCGGAGCCGGACACGCTCGTCCCGAAGAAGGCGTGGTTGCAGTACCCGCCCCCACCGGCGACCTTCACCGAGCGGGTGCCGGAGTGCGCGATCGCCGTGTCGACGGCGACCGTGCCGGTGCCCTGGCAGTTCGCCGCGCCGACGGTCCAGCGGCCGGCCGGCGCGCTGCCGGTCTGCTGCTCGAAGTCGTCGCAGACCGTCGCGTCGGCGCACCCGGCGGGCGGTGGCGTGGGCGTCGTGGTGGTGGGCGTCGTGGTGGTGGGCGCGGTCGGGGTCGTCGTGACCGGGGGAGTGGTGTCCCCGCACGTGACGCCGTTGAGGGCGAAGTCCGTGGGGTCCGGGCCGGTCGAGGTGCCTTGCAGGCCGAACGAGACCGTGCCGCCGGCGGGCAGCGAAGCGTTGTAGGGCAGGCTCTCCGCGGTCACGGCGGTGCCGGACTGGCGGACGGTGGCGTTCCAGGCCGACGTGACGGACTGGGACCCGGCGTAGTGCCAGGTGAGCGTCCAGGACGAGAGCGCGGTGGCGCCGTTGGTCACGGTGATCTCGGCGGTGAACCCGGTCTGCCACGAGTTGACGCGGTAGCCGACCGAGCAGGCCGGCGCGGCGGTGGCCGGACCGGCGGCGACGACCGCCGTGGTGCCCGCCGCGGCGAGGCAGACTCCGGCGAGGGCGGCGGCGAACCTGTGCATCGGGGCCTCCCGGGACGCGGACAGGGGCGCCGTGGCTCGCACCACGGCGCCCCTGGGTGGTGGCCGCGTTCGGTTGAGGCGACCTGGCATGGGAGCGCTTCCAGCCGCCGGAAAGGTAACCCCGGTGTGTCGCGCTTGTAAAGCGCGACCCGGACGCGGGCCGACCCGGTGGTCCGTTTTCGGCGATCTTCGTGGCGCCCGCCGGGAACTGAACGCTCCTGAACGGCCGAAGCCGTGAGGAGGCAACGGCTCGTCGTGGTCGCGCTGCGCCACCCGCCGGTGCCGGCCGATGCCGCCGTTCGAGTGGAATCCGGGAATCCGCGAGAAAGATCGGCGGGGGGTTTACATCGCCGGGACGTGCCGGGTAGCAGCCACCGCTGCTGGGAGCGCTCTCACGACGTGTCCCGTCCCCAGGGGAGCGATCGAAGCGTTCCGGACCAGCACTGCTCGGCGCTGGCGTGACGGCGGTTCGGCGTGCTCCGGCATCGGCTACCCGGTGGCGAGGGAATCGGCGAGAACGACTGCGCGAGCGGGTACGTGACCGGCCTGATGGACTGGCTCGACCGGTACCGGGCGTCCTATCGCGGCTGGACGTGGAACACCTGGCCGTGCACGTCCGGTCCCGCACTGATCACGTCCTACGACGGCACCCCGAAAAGCCGTGAAGGCCTCCTTACCGGTCGTAGAAGCCGGTAAGGAGGCCTTCACGGGCATCAAGAAGTGGTGCAGGGCTTACCGTTGAGGCTGATCGCGGCCGGTTTGGAGTTGGTCGTGCCCGAGGTGCCGGTGAAGCCGAAGCCCGCGCTCGCGCCCGGGGCGATCGTGCCGTTCCAGCCCGCGTCCACCGCCGAGACCGCCGTGCCCGTCTGCGTCACCTGCGCATTCCACGCCTGCGTCACGCGCTGGCCGTCGGCGAACGACCACGAGACCGTCCAGCCGGTCACCGGCGCGGTTCCGGCGTTGCCCACCTTCACGTCGGCCTGGAAACCGCCCTGCCACTGGTTCGTCACCGTGTAGGCCGCGGTGCACGAAGTCGAAGGCACCGGCGTGGTGGTGGTGGTCGTCGGCGGCGGGGTAGTGGTGGTCGTGGAAGCCGGCGGCGGCTGGTCACCGCCCGAGTCGCCCACGATCACGCCTCGCCCGTTCGTGCCCACGTACACCCGGCCGTACACCCGCGGATCGCCGCTCAGCGCGGCCCCGATGTTGCCGTACTGGTGCTGGTCGTCGTTGATCCGCGTCCACGACGCCCCGGCGTCGTCCGACCGGAAGATCCCGCGCACCCCGCCGATCTTCGCGATGGTGTACAACGCCGGATACGTCCGGCCGGAGGCGGCTTTGCCGAACCCGATGTTGTCGGCTTCGGCGACCCCGCTCAGTTTCGTGAAGGACGCTCCGGAGTCGGTGGAGTGCCAGAGTCCATACGCAGACCCAGACCCGCCGGCCAGCCAGACGTCGCCGGGCACGCCGGGTACCGCCTTGAAGTGCGCCGGGCCGCTCGGCAGCCCACTGGCCGCGGTGGCGGCGAACGTCGCGCCGCCGTCGGTGCTGAGGTAGAACCGGCCGGAAGCGAAGCCGTAGAACCGCTTCGGGTCCACGCGGTCGGCCTCGACCACCGCGCCGGCGGGGATGCCGGCCGACGCCGTCCACGACGAGCCGAAACCGACGGAGTAGCTGACCCCCGTGCCGTCCGGGCTCCACACGAACCGGCTGCCGTCGGCGGCCGCGGCCACCGTCCCGCCGCTCGCGCCACCGCCCGGTTCGGTTCCCTGGAACCAGTTCTTGCCGCCGTCGGTGGAGAAGGCGACGCGGTTGTCGTTCGGCCGGGCGCCGCGGTCGAGGGTGCCGACGCGCACGATCGTCGCCGGGGTCAGCTCGGCGTAGTCCAGGCTGGTGGTCGTCGTGAACACCGGCGAGGTGAACATCGTCGACGGCACGGCGTCGAGGCTGTCGTGCCGGAACCCGCCGATGTCGCCGAGCCCGGAGATCAGCGGCGCGCCCGACGGCGGGCTGACCAGGTCGAGCACGGCGGTCTCCTCGAGGCCGCCGACGACCGGCTTGAGCGTGATCTTCCCGCCGCTGTCCCACTTGGTGAGGTCGGACGTGCCGTAGATGGTCGCACCGGTGCCGTACAGCAGGTGGTTCGAGTCGAACGGGTCGATCTCGACCGACTCGGTCATCCAGCCGAGCTTCGGCGACGGCACCGGGGGAGCGGGCTGGGTGCCGAAAGTCAGCCACGGCACCGAAGAGATGTCTTGGGTGTACCGCAGGGACCGGTCGGGGTAGCTGGTGAAGTCCCAGATCCGGGTCCAGGTGGCGCCGCCGTCGGTGCTGCGGAAGAAGATGACGTCCGGCCACCACGACACCTGCGTCGCGACCATCAGCGTGTCCGGGTGCTGCCGGTCGATCGTCAGCCCGCTGTAGCCGAAGTAGTCGTCCGCGCTGTCGGACGGGATCGGGCTGATCCGCGTCCAGGCGCCGGTCTTCGTCGCGTACTTCCAGACGTCGCCCTTCGCGCCGTCGTAGGGGCCGCCGGTGTCGCTGGTCGCGAGGTAGAGGTAGCCGCCGACCGGGTCGAGGACGCCCTTGTGCGCCAGGAACCCGGTGGGCTGGCCGGCCAGCCGCGCCCACGTCACGCCGCCGTCGGTGCTGCGGTAGACGGTGTTCGCCTTGTCCGCGACGCCGACGTAGATGGTCTGCGTGGTGTTGCCGCGGGTGCCGGTCGACGGGTCGAACGTCACCCAGGTGACGCCTTCGTTGTCGCTCTGGTAACCGGTTGTGTCGCTCGGATCGGGGGCGTAGTTGCCCGGGTTCGGGAAGGCCGTCACCTTCGCCCACGTGACACCGGAGTCCGTGCTGCGCCAGAGCCCGTTGCCGCTGGGCGCGCCGAGGTAGAGGACGCTGTCGCGGTTCGGGTCGATCGCGAGCCGCTCGCCCATGCCGCGGCCGGGCATGTTGCCGCCGAGCTTGAACGGCAGCGCCGAGGCCTGCCAGGTGGCGCCGCGGTCGGCCGAGCGCAGGACGGCGCCGTTGTTCGGGTCCCAGCTGTTGGTGTACATCCCGGCCGCGGCGTAGACCCGGTTCGGGTCGACCGGGTCGGTCGCCAGACTGACCACGCCGTTGTGGCCCCAGTCGGTCCAGCCGACCGAGTCCAGCAGCGGAACCCAGCGCCCGGTGGCGGGGTTCCAGCGGTACGCGCCGCCGATGTCGGTGCGGGCGTAGGCGAGACCGGGTTCGGCTTGGTTGAAGACGATGCCGGGGACGAATCCGCCGCCGCCGATCTCCGCGTTGCGCCACGTGTACGGAGCGGGGGCGGCCGGGGAAGCCGGCGCGCCGACGGTGACCGCGACGGCGACCGGCATCAGGGCGGCCAGCGTGTACGCGAGCAATTGTCTCGGTGATCGGGAACGCGTGCTTCGCACGTTTGCCTCCATGCGTTGACCGATAGGAGGCTGGGAGCGCTTTCGGAAAACGGTAAACCAGGGCTGCGACCAGGTCAAACCCTTCGACGATTTCGCCCGCGCGATCCGTCCACAATGGATTTCGTGAACCGCCGGAACCGGCCGGCCGTGTCCATTGTGTACCGATTCGGGACCGGAAAGGAGGGTGTGGCGGACGGAGCAACGTTGTGCGCCAAGCGGTATCACATATGTGAACGTCGATCAGGTTTCTGAATCGTTATCAACGACTGTCTTGCCCGGCTTTTTCCGGCGTGTGAGTGTGGTGGCCGCTGGCTGGACTGGACCTACGAAAGAGGCGACCCGGCAATGACGCAGACAGCCCCGGCGCGGCACATCAGCCGAACCACCTTGTACTTCTTCGGCGCGCTCGGCGGCATCCTGTTCGGCTACGACCTCGGCGTGATCTCCGGGGTGCTCCCGTTCATCGGGAAACTCTGGGCACTGACCAGCTGGGACAAGGGCGTGATCACCGCCAGCCTGTCGGTCGGTGCCATCGTCGGCGCGCTGTTCTCCAGCCGCACCAACGAAGCGCTCGGCCGCCGCCGCACGATCCAGGTCGCCGCGGCGATCGTCATCGTGGGCACCCTCGCCGCGACGTTCTCGCCGACGTTCGCGCTGCTGGTGATCTCGCGGCTGGTCATCGGCCTCGGCATCGGCCTTTCGTCGTCGACAGTGCCGACCTACCTGTCCGAGCTCGCGCCGGCGCGGCTGCGCGGCGCGATGGGCGCGCTGAACCAGATCTTCATCGTGCTGGGCATCCTGATCGCGTTCCTGGTCAGCTACTGGCTCGGCCCGGTATCGGCCTGGCGGTGGATGTTCGCCGGCGCCATCGTGCCGGCCGTGATCCTGCTCGTCGGGCTGGTGTTCCTCCCGGAGACCCCGCGCTGGCTGGTGAAGAACGGCCGCGAGGAGGAAGCCCGGCGGGTCCTGGCCAGCGCGCACGGCAACACCGTCAACCTCGACGAAGAGATCGCCACGATCAACGAGGTGATCCGGCTCGACACCGAGGACAAGCCGCGGCTGCGCGACCTGTTCTCCGGCTTCGTGCGCCCGATGCTCGTCGTGGCCCTGCTGCTCGCGATCGGCCAGCAGTTCAGCGGCGTGAACGCGATCAACGCGTACTTCCCGACGATGCTGATCGGCCTCGGCTTCGCGACGCAGGCCGCGCTGCTGTCCGGTGTCCTGCTGGGCGTGACGAAGTTCCTGTTCACCGCGTGGGTCGTGTTCGTGGTGGACCGCTGGGGCCGCAAGCCGCTGCTGCTCATCGGCAACGTCATCATGGTGCTCACGCTGGTGGCGGCCGGGCTCGTCGTGCTGAACGTCCACGACACCGGCACCCGCGGCATCCTGATGCTGGTGATGATGGTGCTGTACCTGGTGGGCTACGAGCTCGGCTGGGGCGCGGTCGTCTGGGTGATGATGTCCGAGGTGTTCCCGCTGAAGTTCCGCGCGGCGGGCATGGGCGTCAGCAGCGTCGTCCTCTGGGCCGCGACGGGCATCGTGAGCGCGGTGTTCCCGATCATCTCCGACCCGAAGTCGCTCGGCATCGGCGGATCGATGTTCCTGTTCGCCGGCATCAACGTGGTGCTGTTCGTGCTCACCAAGTGGCTGGTGCCGGAGACCAAGGGACGCACGCTGGAGCAGATCGAGCTCGACCTCCGGGCGCGACAGGGGGTCGCGGCGAAGAGCTGACCCCCCGGGGTCAGCCAACACGGAGGCGAGGGCCAGTCGAAAACCCGCGCACCACCGAAACCCAGGCCTCCCGCAACCCCGATCCGAAGCCGTAGTCACAATGAAGGCTTCGGGGTTGCGGAGAAACACGGCACGCCGCCGGTGTGTTCAGGGACGCAAAGGGCCCCACCGAGTTATTCGCTTGCCCGGTGACGGTCCGGCGCGGCACTGTGCCCCGATGGAGATCCGCACCACGACCGAGCACGACCGCGACACGTTCGTCGACACGCTTTTCGCCGCCTTCGGGCGCATCCCGGCCGAAGGGGACCGGGTCTGGTCGGCGCTGGAGATGGACCGCGGCCTGCTCGCCGTGACGCCGGAGGGCCGGCCCGTCGGCACCGCGGCCGCGTACTCCTTCGAGCTGACGCTGCCCGGGGAGGTCGTCGTCCCGGCCGGGGGCGTGACCGCCGTCGGCGTCCTGCCTTCGCACCGGCGCCGGGGCCTGCTCACCGCGATGATGCGGCACCAGCTCGCCGACGCGCGGGCGCGCGGGGAGTTCCTGTCCGTCCTGCTGGCCAGCGAGGCCGTGATCTACCGCCGGTTCGGCTACGGCCCCGCGACCACCACCCACCGGCTGACGGTGCAGCGGAACCAGGCCGCCCCGCGGAGCACCGCCGTCCCGGCGGAAGGTTCGATCGAAGTGCTGCGGCGCGCGGAGTGCGGTGAACTGCTGGAAGACGTCTACGACCGCTACCGCCGGGCCCGGCCGGGCGCGCTGTCCCGGCCGCACCGCTGGTGGGCCGCCGGTGCCGGGCAGCCGCCGATCTCCGCGGCCCCGCGGTACGTCGCCCTGCACCGCGATCCCGGCGGTGTCCCGGACGGGTACGCGACCTACCTGCTCGACGGCACGCTGACGGTCGACGAGACGATCGCCGCCGACGACGCCGTCGCGACGGCGTTGGCCCGCTTCCTGCTCGACCACGACCTGGCCACCCGCGTCGTGTTCAAGCAGTGCCCGCCGGACCACCCGCTGCGCTGGCAGCTCGCGGACTTCCGCGCGGCCGAGGTGAGCGACGAGACGGACTGGCTGTGGGTGCGCCTCCTGGACGTCCCGCGCGCGTTGACGGCCCGCGCCTGGTCAGCCGACGGCGACCTCGTCCTCGACGTCGAGGACCCGTTCCTGGGCGAGCACGGGCGTTATCTGCTGACGGTCCGCGACGGCAAGGGCGAGTGCGTCCCGACGGACCGGGCACCCGACCTGTCGCTCGACGTGACCGACCTGGGCTCGGTGTACCTCGGCGGGGTCGCGCCGAGCACGCTCGTGCGGGCCGGGCACGTTCGCGTCCACCATGCGGACGCGGCCGCGCTCGCCGACACGCTGTTCCGCACCGAGCGGGCCCCGCACTGCCTGCACTGGTTCTGAGGCGATCCTCAGAGGGTGACGGCGAGCCCGAGTTTGCCGGCCAGCCGCCCGATCCACGCCTCGACCTCGTCCGGCGAACGGTCCGGCAAGCCGAAGATCGTCTCGGTGACGCCGAGGGAATCCAGGTGCGCCAACCGGTCCGGATCGGGGCGTTCCCCGAGGGCGCAGATCCGCGGCGCCCCCGACCGCCCTTCGTCGAGCCAGATCTCCTTCAGCAGGGCCACGTGCCCGTCGAGGTCGGAGTCGGCCGGAGTGGTGATCCAGCCGTCCGCGTGGCGGGCGATCCAGCGGAACGTCTTCTCCGTCGGGCCCGCGCCCAGCAGCACCGGGATGTGCGCCTGGACCGGCTTCGGCCACGCCCAGCTCGGCCCGAAGGAGACGAACTCCCCGGCGTAGGAGGCTTCCTCCTCCGTCCACAGTGCACTCATCGCTTCGAGGTACTCGCGCAGCGCCGTGCGCCGGCGGTTGCCGGGGACGCCGTGGTCGGTCAGCTCGTCGACGTTCCAGCCGAAGCCGGTCCCGAGCGTGACGCGCCCGCCGGAGAGGTGGTCGAGGCTCGCGATCGTCTTGGCCAGCGTGATCGGGTCGCTCTCCACTGGCAGGGCCACCGCGGTGGACAGCCGGATCCGCGACGTCACCGCGGCCGCCGTCGCGAGCGCGACCCAGGGGTCGAGGGTGCGGCTGTAGCGGTCGTCGGGCAGGGACGCGTCGCCGGTGCGCGGGTGCGGCGACTCGCGTTTCACCGGGATGTGCGTGTGCTCGGGCACGTAGAAGGTGGCGAACCCCGCGGCCTCCGCGGCACGCGCCGCGGACGCCGGGGTGATGCCCCGGTCGCTGGTGAACAGCACGATTCCGTAGTCCACGCGAGGAGCGTATTAGAACGTGTTTCAGTTTTCAAGGAGGGCAGTCGATGAGGTGAGCGCCGCCTTCCCCGCGAGGAGGATCGGTGGGCGGAGGTGCAGGGTGAACGCAGTGCTCCACTGTGGACGGTCGCGGCCGGTGTCCCGGATCGTGGACGCCCGGCCCGACCGGGATGGCCAGCCGGGGGCCGGTTCCACTATCCTGGTCCACGGGCCGAGAGGCGCTGCAACGGACCATCGGGTCCGCCACGCTCGGCCCGCTTCACCTGACCAAGGGCGCCTCCCGACCGAGGGAGGCTGCCGGTGAACACCTCGCATGAACCCGAAGCACGTCTGCGCGAGCTGCTCGAACAGCGGGTAGCGGTCCTCGACGGTGCCTGGGGCACCATGCTGCAGGGCGCCGGGCTCACCCCGGCCGACTACCGCGGCGACCGCTTCGGCGAGCACACCCACGACGTCACCGGCGACCCCGACCTGCTGAACCTCACCCGCCCGGACGTCATCCTCGACGTCCACCGCCAGTACCTCGCGGCCGGCGCGGACATCACCACGACGAACACCTTCACCGCGACCAGCATCGGCCAGGCCGACTACGGGCTGCAGTCCCACGTCCACGAGATGAACGTCCGCGGCGCGCAGCTGGCCCGCCAGGCCGCCGACGAGGCCGGCGGCAAGTTCGTCGCCGGGTCGATCGGGCCGCTGAACGTCACGCTCAGCCTGTCGCCCAAGGTCGAAGACCCGGCTTACCGCGCCGTCACGTTCGAGCAGGTCAAGGCGTCCTACGCCGAGCAGATCGCCGGGCTCGCCGAGGGCGGCGTCGACCTGCTGCTGATCGAGACGATCTTCGACACGCTCAACTGCAAGGCCGCGATCGCCGCCGCCCGCGAGGTCGCGCCGCACCTGCCGCTGTGGATCTCGGTCACCATCGTCGACCTGAGCGGCCGCACGCTCTCCGGCCAGACCGTCGAGGCGTTCTGGAGCTCGATCGAGCACGCGAAACCGCTGGTCGTCGGCGTGAACTGCTCGCTGGGCGCCGAGGAGATGCGCCCGCACGTCGAGGAGCTCGCGCGGATCGCCGACGCCTACGTCGCCTGCCACCCGAACGCCGGCCTGCCGAACGCGTTCGGCGGCTACGACCAGACGCCCGAGGAGACCGCCGGGCTGATCGGCGGCTTCGCCCGCGACGGCCTGGTCAACCTGGTCGGCGGCTGCTGCGGCACGACCCCGGAGCACATCGCGAAGATCGCCGCCGCGGCGAAGGACGTCTCCCCGCGGGAGGTGCCGGCGCCGCGCACGCACACGCGGTTCAGCGGCCTCGAGCCGTTCGGCATCGGCGCCGACACCGGGTTCGTGATGATCGGCGAGCGCACCAACGTCACCGGCTCCAAGCGGTTCCGCCGGCTCATCGAGTCCGGCGACCACCAGGCCGCCGTCGACGTCGCGCTGGAGCAGGTCCGCGGCGGCGCCAACCTGCTCGACGTCAACATGGACGCCGACCTGCTCGACTCCGAGCAGGCGATGACGACGTTCCTCAACCTGATCGCCACCGAGCCCGAGGTCGCGCGGATCCCGGTGATGGTCGACAGCTCCAAGTGGACCGTGCTCGAAGCCGGGCTGCGCTGCCTGCAGGGCAAGGGCGTGGTCAACTCGATCAGCCTCAAGGAGGGCGAGGAGCCGTTCCTCGCGCAGGCCCGCACCATCCGCAACTACGGCGCCGGCGTCGTCGTGATGGCCTTCGACGAGCAGGGCCAGGCCGACACCGCCGACCGCAAGGTCGAGATCTGCGGCCGCGCGTACGACATCCTCACGCAGAAGGCCGGTTTCGCGGGCGAGGACATCATCTTCGACCCGAACGTCCTCGCCGTCGCCACCGGCATCGCCGAGCACAACGGCTACGCGAAGGCGTTCATCGACGCGCTGCCCCGGATCAAGGAACGCTGTCCCGGCGTCCACATCTCCGGCGGCATCTCGAACCTGTCGTTCTCCTTCCGCGGCAACGACGTCGTCCGCGAGGCGATGCACTCGGCGTTCCTGTTCCACGCCATGCAGGTGGGCCTGGACATGGGCATCGTCAACGCCGGCCAGCTCGCCGTCTACGAAGACATCCCGAAGGAGCTCCTCGAGCTGGTCGAGGACGTCCTGTTCGACCGCCGCGAGGACGCCACCGACCGGCTGGTGAGCTTCGCCGAGAACGTCAAGGGCAGCGGCACCAAGCGCGTCGTGGACCTCTCATGGCGCGAAGGCACGGTCGGCGAGCGGCTGTCCCACGCGCTGGTGCACGGCATCGTCGACTACATCGAGGACGACACCGAAGAGGCCCGGCAGCAGATGGCGCGGCCCCTCGACGTCATCGAGGGCCCGCTGATGGACGGCATGAAGATCGTCGGGGACCTGTTCGGCTCCGGCAAGATGTTCCTGCCGCAGGTCGTGAAGAGCGCCCGCGTGATGAAGCGGTCCGTCGCCTACCTCGAGCCGTTCATGGAGGCGGAGAAGGAGAAGGCGCGCCAGGAGGGCCGGCTCGCCACCTCGGGCGGCCAGGGCAAGATCGTGCTGGCCACGGTGAAGGGCGACGTCCACGACATCGGCAAGAACATCGTCGGGGTCGTGCTCGGCTGCAACAACTACGAGGTGATCGACCTCGGCGTGATGGTGCCCGCCGCGAAGATCCTCGACACCGCGGTCACCGAGGGCGCCGACGCCGTCGGGCTGTCCGGGCTGATCACGCCGTCGCTGGACGAGATGGTCGCCGTCGCCACCGAGATGCAGCGGCGCGGGCTGAAGCTGCCGCTGCTGATCGGCGGCGCCACGACCTCCCGCCAGCACACCGCGGTCAAGATCGCGCCCGCCTACGACAACGCGACGGTCCACGTGCTGGACGCCTCCCGCGTCGTCGGCGTGGTGTCCGACCTGCTCGACCCGGACCGCTCGATCGCGCTCGCCGAGAAGAACCGCGCCGACCAGGAGGTGCTGCGCGAGCAGCACGCGAGCAAGCAGCGCCGGCCGATGCTCACGCTCGAGCAGGCGCGGCTGAACCGCGAGCAGGTGGTGTTCGCCGACCTGCCGACGCCGCTGTTCACCGGCTCCCGGGTCGTCGAGCCGTCGATCGCGGAACTGCGCGAGATGATCGACTGGCAGTTCCTGTTCCTGGCCTGGCAGCTCAAGGGCAAGTACCCGGCGATCCTGGACCAGCCGGTCGCCCGCGAGCTGTTCGACGACGCCAACAAGCTGCTCGACCAGATCATCGCCGAAGGCAGCTTCACGGCGAAGGGCGCGTACGCGTTTTGGCCGGCGCACAGCGAAGGCGACGACATCCGGCTCGACGGCGAGTTCGCGCACGTCGGGTTCCCGATGCTGCGCCAGCAGACCTCGAAGCCGGAAGACCGCGCGAACCGCTGCCTGGCCGACTACATCGCCCCGGACGGCGACCATCTGGGCGGCTTCGCGGTCGCGATCCACGGCGCCGAGACCCTCTCCGAGAAGTACGAAGCCGAGCAGGACGACTACCGCGCGATCATGGTCAAGGCGCTGGCCGACCGGCTCGCCGAGGCCTTCGCCGAGCACATCCACCTGCGGGCCCGCCGCGACTGGTTCGAGCCGGACGCCGAGCCCGTGCTGGCCGACCTGCACGCGGAGCGCTTCCGCGGCATCCGCCCGGCGCTGGGCTACCCGGCCAGCCCCGACCACAGCCAGAAGCGCGAGCTGTTCGAGCTGCTCGAAGCCGGCCGGCTGGGGATGGACCTGACCGAGTCGTTCGCGATGACGCCGGCGGCGAGCGTGTCCGGGCTGATCTTCGCGCACCCGGACTCGCGGTACTTCACCGTCGGCCGGCTCGGCCGCGACCAGATCGAGGACTACGCGCGCCGCAAGGGCGTCGAGGTCGCCGAGGTCGAGCAGTGGCTGCGGCCGAACCTGGCCTACGAGCCCGAGGCGTAGTCGGTCAGCTCGATGTCCGTGGCGAACTTGTCGGTCGCCTTGAGCATCAGGCCGAGCAGGAAGCGGGACTTGAACGTCCAGTCCCGCAGCTTGATCCGCAGCGGCGACGGCGGCGCGAGGAACGGGCCCGCGCTGCCGCGCTGCGAGACCTTGGCGTAGGGCCGGAGCTGCTCTTCGTAACGGGCGAAGGCGACGCGGTGATCGCCGTTCGCGGCCAGGAGCTCGCCGGCGAGCACGTACGCTCCGACGATCGCCAGGCCGGTGCCGAAGCCGCCGAGGGTGTTGCCGTAGGCGGCGTCGCCGAGCAGGACTATCCGGCCGCGCGAGTAGTGGTCGATCGTGACGCGGGCCAGCGAGTCCAGGTAGAACTCGCGGGCGTCGGGGAGCTTCGCGATCAGTTCGGGCACCCGCCAGCCGGCGCCGCGGTAGGCCTCGGTCACCAGCTGCCGCTGGGTGGCGGTGTCGCCGCGGTCGTAGTCCAGCTCGGGGGAGGCGAACACGAAGAACGCCGACGCCTTCGGGCCGCCGACCGCGGCCATCCGGCCCGGCTCGTTGTACATCACCGCCTCGCCGCCGCCGATCTGCGCGCCCAGCTCGGCGAGGGCGTAGTAGTGGCCGAGGAAGTGGACGTAGTCGCGCTCCGGGCCGAAGGCCAGCCGCCGGACGTTCGAGTGGATGCCGTCGGCGCCGACGACGAGGTCGAACCGGCGCGGCTCGGCGTGGGCGAAGGTGACGTCGACGCCGTCGGGCGTCTCGGTCAGCGCCGTGATGGTGTCGCCGAAGAGGTACTCGCAGTCCGCGTGCTCGTAGAGGATGTCGGCGAGGTCGCCGCGGCGGATCTCGATCTCGCCGCCGGTGAACTCGCCGGGGATCACCGCTTGGGGCCGCTCATCGGCGTCGATGATCGTCTGGTCGGTGCCGCCGGTCTGGCGGGCCAGGACGTCGTCGAGGATGCCCATGCGCTCCAGGACGGTCCGGTGGGTGGCGCCCTTGAAGTCGACGGCCTGGCCGCCCGGACGCACCGAAGGGGCGCGTTCGACGACGGTGACGGTGCAGCCGTAGCGGGTCAGCCACACGGCGAGGGCGGGGCCGGCGATGCTCGCGCCGGAGATCAGGACGTTCAGGTTCTTCATGCCTCGAAGCTTCGCGAGGAGGACTTACCGATCCCTGGCGAAGCGCTGACGGCGGCCGTCAGCGACTGTCGCGAGGGGACCGCGCGCGGACCGTGACGGCGGAAAATTCCCGGCCGTGACCAGGGCATTCCCGCCGGTTTTCGCACGTTGACCCCCGCCCGTCACGCGGGCACCATTTCCCGGGGGAGAGGGGGCGGCGATGCTGGACAGCGAAACGCGACCGGCGGCCACCGCGCTCGGCGAGCTGCTGCGCAACGGGGAGCGCGCACTCGAGGCCGACGGCGATCTGCGCGCCGGCCGGGAGTGGTTCGACCGGGCGTACCGGGCGGCGGAGGCCGAGTGCGACGGGACCGGGATGGCGCGGGCCGCGCTGGGCCTGGCCGGGCTGTGGGTCCACGAACACCGGAGCGCGCCCGCGGCCACGTTGCTGCAGGCGCGGCTGCGCAGTGCGCGGACCGCGGTCGACCCGGGGTCGTCGCTGGCCCTGCGGCTCAAGGCGCGGCTGGCGGGTGAAGCCGACTACGTGGCGGGGGAGAGCAACGAGATCCTCGCGGTGCTCGAAGAAGCCAAGCGCGCCGGTGACCCGGTCGCCTGGGCCGAGGCCGCCAGCCTGGCCCACCACTGCCTGCTCGGGCCGGACCACGGCGGCCAGCGCCGTGCGCTCGCGCAGGAGCTGATCACCGAGGGCTTCCGCACCGACCGCCGCAGCGACCTGCTGATGGGCCTGCTCTGGCGCACGGTCGACCTTTTCCTCGACGGCGACCCGCACGCCCAGCGCGGCCTGGCCGATCTGCGCGGCCTGCTGGCCGAACGCGACCACCTCGCGGTCGGGTTCGTGCTCGACGCGATCGACGTCATGCTCAGCATCCGCGCCGGCCGGTTCGAGGAGGCCGAGAACCGCGCGGCGGCCTGCGCCCTGCGCGGCGAGCAGGCCGGGGACGCCGACGCGATCGGCTGGTACACCGCGCAGCTCGGGTCGGTCCGCTGGTACCAGGGCCGCGTCGCCGAGCTGCTGCCGGTGCTGCGGGAGACGGTGCACTCGCCGACGCTCAGCGCGGTGGACAACGCGCTGATCGCCGGGCTGGCCGTCGCCGCCGCGGCGGCCGGGGACGAGCGCGAGGCCGCCGGGGCGCTGGCCCGGCTGCGCGGCCGGGACCTGGCGCTGCTGCCGCGGTCGAGCAGCTGGCTCGTGTCGATGTACGGGATCGTCGAGTCCGCCAACCTGATCTCGGACGTCGAATCGGCGCTCGCCGCGTACGCGCTGCTGACGCCCTTCGCGCGGCTGCCGATGACGGCCAGCCTCGGCATCGCCTGTTTCGGCTCGGTGCAGCACGCGCTGGGCGTGGCGATGGTGACCGCGGGCGAGACCGAGCGGGCCGCCGAGCACTTCCGGGCGGCGGTGCGCGACAACCTCGCGCTGGCGCACTGGCCGGCCGCGGCGCTGTCGCGCGCCCGGCTCGCGCAGGCGCTGGGACCGGCTTCGGCCGAAGGCGCGCGGGAGCTGGCCGCGGCCACGCGGGAGGCCGAGCAGCTCGGGATGGTGCTGCCCGCGTTCGCTTCCGGCGGCGTGCATCGGCGCGTCACGTGCCGCCGGCAGGGCAGCCACTGGCTGTTCGCCCTGGACGGGCGGTCCGCGCTGGTCGAGCACAGCGTCGGCATGGGCTATCTCGCGACGCTGCTGGACAACCCCGGCCACGAGCTGACCGCGGTCGAGCTGGCGCACGGGGTGGTGGCCGAGGCGACGTCCGCGCAGCCGGTGCTCGACCAGGAGGCGACCGGGCACTACCGGCGCTGGCTCGCGAACCTCGAAGCCGAGCTCGACGAGCACGAGGCCAACCACGACACCGGCCGCGCGGAGCAGGTCCGCACCGAACGCGACTGGCTGCTGGGCGAGCTGTCGGCGGCCGCGGGGCTGGCGGGCCGCGTCCGCGAGTTCGCGGGCGCGGAGGAGAAGGCCCGGATCGCGGTCGGCAAGGCGATCCGCCGCGCGCTGACCCGGATCGCCGCGGCGGACGCGGTGATCGGCGACGTCCTGCGCGACGGCGTCCGCACCGGCACCCGCTGCAGCTACGACCCCACCTGAGACGACATGAACGACTCTTTCATGTCGTCCGACGACATGAAAGAGTCGTTCATGTCAGTGGGCTACTCGACGGCGCCGGCGACCACGGTCTGGTACCAGGCGTCGTACGGGTGGTTGGTCGCCGGGTAGTTCGCGAGCGGCGTCGTCGCGTCGCCCGCCGAGTCGAAGTCCCAGCCGCGGACCAGCTTGCCCGCCTGGCGGGCCGAGGTGATGAACGCCGACTCCGTCGCCGGTGCCCCGTAGAACAGCGCGCCCTGCTGCAGCTCCGCGCTGTCGCCCTTCTGGAACTCGTCGAACGCGACCTGCCGGTAGCGGATCCGGTCGCCGGTGACGCTCGCGGTGTCCACGCGCAGGGTGTTCGACGGCGTCGGGCCGTCCGCGCCCGCCCACACCTTCACGCGCCGGGTGCCGTTCGTGGCGGTGTCCTTGGCGTACCGCGCGTCGGACGTCTTGGCGTTGCCGGTCCACGTCACCGCCGTGCCCGCGAGGGCACCGTTCCACGTCCAGTTCTGGCTGCTGCTCTGGCTCTGGTGGATCTCCCGCACGTGCGTCGCGTCGGTGAAGGCGACCGTCGGCTGGACGCCGTTGTCGTACTGGTGGCTGGCCTGCCAGGTGATCTCGCCGTCGCCGCCGAGCTTGCCGACGTGGTACCAGAGCGTCGTCGCGCCCTGTGACTGGTGAACCTCGACGAGGTCGCCGTTGTCGTTGAGCGCGACGGCCGGCGTCTGGCCGCTGTCGTACTTCCCGTGCCGCAGCCAGGTGACGCGGCCGTCGGCGCCGTAGGTCCCGGTCCAGTACCAGAGCGCGCCGCCGCCCGAGTCGTGCACCTCGACGATCTGGCCGCGGCCGTTGAGCGCGACGGCCGGGTGGTAGCCGACGTCCCGCTTGTACTCGCCGCGGCTGCCGCCGTCGCCCGAGAGCAACGGCAGCACGCGCCCGCGCAGCGCGTCGACGGTCGGCGAGCCGGCCGGGTAGTCCTGCGCCCGCAGCAGCCGGCTGCCGAAGACCGACTCCAGCTCCTGGTTGACGGCGGCCAGGTTGCCCGCCGCGAAGTTCGCGTTGTCGGTCAAGTCGTCCTTGAGGTCGAGCATGACGACGATCGGCGCGGCCGAAGGGTGGGCCGCGGACCAGGTGTTCACCACCGACAGCCAGTCGCGCAGGTTGTTCGACGCCGGGTTGCCGCCGCTGTGGTCGACGGCGTTGCCGGGCGAGTCGTGGCCGACGCCGTAGTCGTGGGTGGTCGCGTAGCCGTTGTCGTGGAAGTCGTACTCGATGAACCGGACGCCGTGGTCGAGCTGGTAGGTGATCGAGTCCTTCGCGCCGTCGACGTCGCCCGAATAGCTGTTGTGCGTGGCGCGGAGGACCGACGCGGTGAACGGCGGGCTCGCGGCTTCGGCGGTCCCACCGGTCAGGAGCGCGGCGGTGGCCAGCGCCGAGACGGCCAGTGCGGGCAGTCGGGTCATCCTCGGGTCCTCACGTCGGGGAACGGGGCGGTCCCATCCTGGCGGGAGAGCGGGAACAACGGGTGGAACACCGTGGAACACGGGTGGAACGCCTAGAAGGGGACAGCTGGACATCGAGGGAGGAACGTCATGACCTACGCGGGAGGACCCCAATTCCCGGAACCGACCGGACCCGTGCCGCCACAGGCCGGGATGCCCGGCCCGGCGCAGCCGCCCGCCGCCGCGCCGAAGAAGTCCAAGCGGCGGCAGAAGATCGTGCTCACCGTGTTCCTGATCCTGGTCGCCGCCGTCCTCGCGCTGGTCTGGGCGGCCACCCGGTCCAACGGCGAGAACGCCCAGGCCGGCAACTGCGTCACCGAAAGCGGTGACAACTACGTGAAGATCGTCGACTGCGGGGCGCCCGAGGCGACGCTCAAGGTCGTCGCGCGCGTCGAGGACAAGACGCGGATCGAAGCGCAGATCAGCGCGTGCACTCCGTACCCGGACGCCGACCAGGTGTTCTGGCAGGGCAAGGAGGGCGAGACCGGCGTCGTGCTCTGCCTGGCGAAGACCGGCAAGTAGCCGATGGCCGCCGGGAAGTTCTCGTTCACCGGTTCCGGCGGGATCCTGGTCTCGAGCGGCGGGCGGACGCTCGCCGCGGCGGGCGACGTGATCGTGATCGGCGACCGGGTCTTCCCGCTGGCCGAAGTGGACCGGGTCGCCTACGACGCGGCGGCCCGGCCGCGCCAGGCCAGCTACGCGCTCGGCCTGGCCCGCGGCCCGGTGCGGAGCCGGTTCGTGTTCGACGCCTTCGGCAGCGGCGAGCTGGCGGATGCGCGCGAAACGTGGCGGCGGCTGGTCGAGCTGGTCGAGTCGGCTGCCTGCCCGCGGATCGCGCGGGCGGCGGTCGACGCGATCACCGCCGGCGCCACCGCGCGGTTCGGCGCGGGCGGGCACCGGCGGATCGACGCGGACGCCGAAGGACTGCGCCGGTGGCGGTGGTTCGCGCCGAAGGTGCCGTGGGCCGGCGTGCTGGGCACCGACCTGCGCGCCGGCCAGGTGCGCGTGTGGACGGGCGGCCCGGAGCCGGAACTCGTCACCGCCATGGCCGGCTGGAACGCGGTGGTGCTGCCGCGCGTCGTAGGAATGATGGTGGCACTGGAAAAAGAATCTCCGGAAAATCGGGGATAACGGTATTTCCCGGATAACCGGTAAATGCTCACGGAATGGGAGATCGACTGTCCGTTGTGTCGTATTTGCGGCACCGTTCGTCGATTTATGCCAAATCGCCGCGCGGATTCGGTACTCGACCGGGCCGGGCGTGCTCATTATCCGAAGAACGAGTGTGCGCGGGCGGTGAACGCCCGTGAGGGGTTGGGGAGGCAGTGGGTGTGGCGAACGACTGGCCGCTGGTCGGCCGCGAACAGGAACTGGCGTTCGCGCGCCGGGCGCTGGCCGATCCCGAGGTGTGCGGGCTGCTGCTGACCGGCCGCGCCGGCGCGGGCAAGACGCGCCTGGCCAAGGTGCTGCTGGCCGAGCTGGCCGGCGGCGGCGCGCGCACGCATTGGGTGCGCGCGATGTCTTCGGCGTCGACGATCCCGTTCGGCGCGTTCGCGCACCTGCTGCCGGGCAGCGCGGACGGTTCGGGTGACCGCGCGCACCGGCTCAACCAGGTCGCCGGCCACCTCACCCGCGGCGCGGAGGGGCGCCGGCTGGTGCTGTGCGTCGACGACGCGCACCTGCTCGACGACCTGTCCGCGACCCTGGTGCACCAGCTGGCCGCGACGGCGTCGGCGTTCGTGATCGTCATCGCGCCGCACGGCGTGAGCGTGCCCGACCCGGTGTTCGCGATGTGGAAGGACCGCGTCGCCGAGCGGCTCGACGTCGGCGAGCTGACCCGCCCGCAGACCACCGAGCTGATCACCGCGGTCCTCGACGGACGGCTCGACGACGGCGCGGAGCACCGGCTTTGGGGCCTGACGCTGGGCAACCCGCTGTTCCTGCGCGAGCTCGTGCAGGGCGGCCTCGACAGCGGTTCGCTGTCGGCCGAGGACGGCGTGTGGCGGTGGAGCGGGGCGCTCGCGGCGACGCCGCGGCTGGTCGAGCTGATCGAAACCCGCACCGACCGGGTCGACGCCGACGAACGGCGGCTGCTGGAGCTGCTCGCCTTCGGAGAGCCACTGGGCTGCGAACCGCTGGTGCGGCTCGGCGCGGCCCGCGTCCTCGCCACGACCGAGCAGGCCGGGCTGGTCGTGTCCGAACGGACCGGGCGGCGGCTGAACGTCCGGCTGGCGCACCCGCTCTACGCCGAGGTGATCCGCCGCCGGACGTCGCCGCTGCGCCAGCGCGACACCTACCGGATCCTCGCGCAGACCCTGGACCTCACCGGCGCGCGGCGGGCCGAGGACAAGCCGCGGCTGGTGCGCTGGCGGCTGGCCGCCGGGCTGCCGACCGACCCGCAGCTGGTCCGGGCGGCGGCGGAGACGTTGCTGCGCAAGGACTTCCCGCAGGCCGAACAGCTGGCGGCGGAAGCCGTCCGGATGGGCGGCGGGTTCGGCGCGAAGTTCCTGCTCGCCCAGGTCCGGATCGCGGGCGGCCGGCCCGCCGACGCGGACTCCCTGCTGTCCGAGCTGGCGGGCGAAACGGTATCCGACGCGCAGCACGCCCGCGTGGCGGCCACGCGGGCGCGGAACCTGGCGTTCGGCCTGAACCGGTTCGACGAGGCTGCCGAGGTCTTGGACACCGCGGAGACGGCGGTGTCCGGGACCCAGGACGACCTCGTGGCCGCCCGGGCGGCGCTCTTGGCGGCATCGGGTGCGTCGCGGGCGGCCTTGGAACTGCTCGGGCCGGTGCTGGACCGCAACCGGCGCGGCGACGCGCTGCGGCTCTCGGCGCTGGTCGTCGCGGCCGGGGCGCTGTCGTCGACCGGGCGGACGGAGGCGTGCCTCGGCGTCGTCGACGAGGGACTGGAGATCGCGTCGCGGATTTCGGACGCCTTCGCGCCCGGCGCACAGGTCCGGCTGGAGCACGCCCGGATCGTCGCCCTGTGCCGGGCGGGCCGGCTCGAGGAGGCCGAAGACCTGGCCGGCGACGACTACCGCGACGCCGTCCGGGACCGCTGGGGCCCGGCGGTGGCGGGCGCGGCGGCGTCGCTCGGGACGGTCGCGCTCGCATACGGCAACGTCCGCGGCGCGATCCGCTGGCTGCGCGAGGCCCTGGCGGCCGACGCGCACGACCAGCCCCACGAGTTCCGCCCGGCGGTCGCGGCGGCACTGGTCCGGGCGACGGCGATGAGCGGCCGGATCGCGGAGCCGCGCGGCGACTGGGACGGCGCGTGGGTCGCCGTGGCGCGGGGTGAGCTGTCGCGCGCTGCTTCGCTGGGGGCGTCGGCCGCATCGGCCGCTGAGGCGGACGGCAGGTTCGCGGTCGCGGCCGAGATCCGCCACGACCTGCTCCGGTTCGGCGCCGACCCGGGGGAGATCCCGTCGGCGGGCGGGATGGCGGCGCTGTACTCGGCGCACGCGGCGGCTCGTTCGGATGCTTCGGCATTGGACGCGGTCGCGGCTTCATTCGCGGACGTCGGCGCGCGATTGCTCGCGGCGGAGGCGTCGGCGCAGGCGGCCCGGGCGTACCGAGCGGAGGGCAAGAACGGCAGCGCGGCAACGTCGGCGCAGCGCGCGCGGGCATGGCTGGCGTCCTGTGAGGACGCCGCGACGCCGGCCTTGTCTCTTTTGGACACGCCACTCGACTTGACGGTCCGTGAGCTGGAGATCGCCCGCCTGGTGGCGACGGGCCTGACGAGCCGCGCGGTGGCGGACCGGCTGGTCGTGTCGGTGCGGACGGTCGACAACGTGCTGCACGGCGTTTACGCGAAGCTGGGTATTTCCGGGCGCCGCGAGCTGGCTTCGGTGGTGGGGCCGCTCGCGTCGGGGAGTAGTCCCGGCGACGGTCCATAGGTAGATCGCGGCCGCGGCGGTGCGGAAGCCGAGTAGGGCGCTACTCATGACCCAGGGGCTTGCCGGCTCAAGACTGGATGACAACGGAGGGGCACGGGCTTCACCGATCCGAATGTCAGGAGTGCACACGATGACGACTTCATCGGGCGACGTTTTCCAGAACGAGCAGGGTTCCGGTGGTGGGAACCAGTTCAACGAGCAGGCTTCGACCGGGGGCTCGGGGAACATTTTCCAGAACGAGCAGGGTTCGGGTGGTTCCGGGGGGAATCAGTTCAACGAGCAGGCGTCGACCGGCGGCCGCGGTGGGGACATCTTCCAGAACCAGCAGGGTTCGGGTGGTTCCGGGGGGAACCAGTTCAACGAGCAGGCGTCCACGGGTGGCCGCGGTGGGGACATCTTCCAGAACGAGCAAGGCTCCGGCCGCGGCGGCAACCAGTTCAACGAGCAGGCGTCGGCCGGCCACCACGGTGACGTGTTCCAGAACGAGCAGGGTTCCGGTGGGCACGGTGGGAACCAGTTCAACGAGCAGGCCTCGACCGGCGGCGGCGTGGGAGACATCTTCCAGAACGAGCAGGGTTCGGGTGGTTCCGGTGGGAACCAGTTCAACGAGCAGGCGAGCACCGGCGGCCGCGGCGGCGACATCTTCCAGAACCAGCAGGGCTCGGGCGGTCACGGTGGGAACCAGTTCAACGAGCAGGCGAGCACCGGCGGCCGCGGCGGCGACATCTTCCAGAACCAGCAGGGTTCGGGCGGTCACGGTGGGAACCAGTTCAACGAGCAGGCCTCGACCGGCGGCGCCGTGGGCGACATCTACCAGAACCAGCAGGGTTCCGGGGGTCCCGGTGGGAACCAGTTCAACGAGCAGGCCTCGACCGGCGGCGCCGTGGGCGACATCTACCAGAACCAGCAGGGTTCCGGGGGTCCCGGTGGGAACCAGTTCAACGAGCAGGCGAGCACCGGCGGCCGCGGCGGCGACATCTTCCAGAACCAGCAGGGTTCAGGCGGTCACGGTGGGAACCAGTTCAACGAGCAGGCGTCGACGGGCGGCCACGGCAACATCTTCCAGAACGAGCAGGGTTCCGGTGGCCACGGTGGCAACCAGTTCAACGAGCAGGCGTCCACGGGCGGCCACGGCAACATCTTCCAGAACGAGCAGGGCTCGGGCGGCCACGGTGGCAACCAGTTCAACGAGCAGGCGAGCACCGGCGGCCACGGCAACATCTTCCAGAACGAACAGGCCCACGGCCACCACGGTCACGGCGGCGACCAGTTCAACGAGCAGGCGTCCACCGAGCACCACGGCCACGAGCACAACCACCACCACGGCGGCGAGCACCACCACGACCACCACGCCGGCCACCACCACGACGTCGACCACTACTGAGCCGGCATAAGCACGCGAGCACCACCCAGCAAGAGGAGCGGTCATGCAGGAGCCGAGCGGCGGGGGGCACATCGCCCTCGACACCCTCGACCTCGCCGTCAAGGGAGCGAAGGCCTACGGGCGGGACGACCTCGTCCAGCGCCTCACCGACGCCCGGCGCCTGCTGTCCGAACCGGACATCACCGTCTACGTCGTCGGGGAGTTCAAGCAGGGCAAGAGCTCGCTCATCAACGCCCTGCTGACCGCGAAGATCTGCCCGGTCGACGACGACATCGCGACCGCGGTGCCGACCGTCGTCCGCTACGCGCCGGAGTCCGGGGCTCTGGCGACCTACGAGCCGGCCGACCCGTCGTCGCCGCCGTGGACCGAGCGGATCTCCCTCGAAGACCTGCCGAACCACGTTTCCGAAGCCGGGAACCCCGGCAACGTCCGCAAGCTGAAGTCGGTCACGGCGTCGATCAGCCGCCAGCTGCTCTCCGGGGGGCTGGCGCTGGTCGACACCCCCGGCGTCGGCGGGCTCGGCTCGCTGCACAACGCCGTCACCGTCAGCTCGCTGCCGCGGGCGCACGCCGTCCTCTTCCTCTCCGACGCCTCCCAGGAACTCACCGGCGCCGAGCTGCGGTTCCTCCGGACGGTGAAAGAACTCTGCCCGACGGTCTTCTTCGTGCTGACCAAGATCGACCTCTACCCGCACTGGCGGCGCATCCTCGAGCTGAACGCCGGCCACCTCGAAGCGTGCGGGATCGCCATCGACACCGTCGCGGTCTCGTCCGAGCTGCGGACCGTCGCGGCCCGGTCGGCCGACCAGGAGATGAACGTCGAATCCGGCTTCCCGCAACTGGTCAAGTGCCTGCAGGGCGTCGTCGGGGACGCCGAGCGGTCCGCGCTGAACGCCGTCGGCCTGCACGTCGGGTCCGCGGTCGGGCAGCTGCACGCCTCGCTGCGCGCCCGCCGGACCGCGCTCGCCCACCCCGAGCAGTCCGCCGCGCTCGTCGCGGAGCTGGGCCGGGTCAACGACCGCGTCGACGCGCTGCGCAGCCAGTCCGCGAAGTGGCAGCAGCTGCTCTTCGACGGTTTCGCCGACATTTCGTCCGATGTGGACTACGACCTGCGCGCCCGCTCCCGCGGGGTGCTGCACGAGGCCGAAGAAGCCATCGAAGACGGCGACCCCGCCAAGAACTGGGAAGAGTTCGAGAAGTGGTTGCGCCAGCGCCTCGCGAACGAGACCCTCGAGAACTACACGACTTTCATCAAGCAAGCCCGCGGCCTCGCGGCCCGCGTCGCCGAGCACTTCGAGCTCGCCGAGTCCCAGGCCGTGCTGCCGCGCGAGGTCCAGGCACCGGTGACGGTGGTCGAGGAGATCGAGATCGACTCGTCGTTCACCGGCGTCAAGACCCGCGGCGCCACCGGGATGGCCGCCTTCCAGAAGGCCTACAGCGGCTTCCTCATGTTCTCCATGCTCACCAAGATGGCCGCGCTGGCCATCCCGACGCCGTTCGGCGTCGCGGCCGGCCTGCTCATGGGCCGATCCGGCTTCCTCGACGAACGCAAGCGGCAGCTGGAAAAACGCCGCGGCCTGGCGAAGACCGCCGTGCGCCGGTTCGTCGACGAGTTCAACCTCCAGGTGGGCAAGGACTCCCGCGACGCGATGCGGACCGTCCAAAGAGAACTCCGCGACGCCTACAGCGCCCGCGTCGAAGAACTCCAGCGGTCCCTCACCGAAGCGCTGGCGAACGCGAAGAAGGCCGTCCTCGACGACGACGCCGAGGCGACCGAGCTCAAGCGCCTCGAAGCCGACATCGAAGCCCTCGAAGTGCTCGGCCGCCGCGCCGACGAACTGACCGTCCGCAGCGCGCCGAGGCCCAAGGCGGTGGCCCGATGACCCCGCTCTACGTCCAGGTCCGCGGGTTCGTCGCCCGCGCGTGCGCCGGGTACGCCGGCACGCCCGCCGAGCCGCAGCTGCGGCAGATCGCCGGCCGGCTCGCCGAGCCGCTGCGCGTCGCCATCGCCGGCCGCGTCAAGGCGGGCAAGTCCACGCTGCTCAACGCACTGGTCGGGCAGGAGCTCGCGGCCACCGACGCGGGGGAGTGCACGCGGGTCGTCACCTGGTACCGCAACGGCCCGACCTACCGGATCATGCTGCACCCGGTCCGCGGGATCCCGCGCCAGCTGCCGTTCGGCCGGCTGTCCGGGACGCTCGGTCTCGAGCTCGGCATGGCGCCCGACGACGTCGACCGGCTGGTCGTCGACTGGCCGTCGCCCGCGCTGCGCGCGATGACCCTGATCGACACGCCCGGCCTCGGCTCGGCGCGCTCGGCGGTGTCCGGGCGCACCGAGGCGGCGCTGGTCCCCGAGGGCGACGGCGTCGGCACCGCGGACGCCGTCGTGTACCTGATGCGGCACGTCCACGGCGACGACGTCCGGTTCCTCGACGCCTTCCACGACGACCCGGCGCAGCGCCGCCCGGTGAACACGATCGGCGTGCTGTCCAAGGCCGACGAGGTCGGGCACGCCCGCCCCGACGCCCTCGACTCGGCGGAGAAGATCGCCGGCCGCTACGCCCGCGACCCCCGCGTGCGGGGGCTCTGCCAGACCGTCGTCCCGGTGGCCGGCCTGCTGGCCAGCTCGGCCGCGTCGCTGAAGGAGTCCGAGTACCGCGCCTTCCGGGTGCTGGCCGCCGCGCCCGAAGCCGAGGTGGCGCGGTTGCTCACCTCGGCCGACCGGTTCGCCCGCACGGAGTCCGAAGTGGACGTTCCGGCGGCCGCGCGCGCCGAGCTGCTGGGCCGCTACGGCCTCTTCGGCGTCCGGCTCGCGATCGAGCTGACCGGCAGCGGCCACGTGACCGGCGCGCGGGCGCTGTCGGGGGAGCTGCTGGCCCGCAGCGGCCTGCACCGGCTGCGCTCGCTGCTGACGTCCCAGTTCGCCGCGCGCGCCGACGTCCTCAAGGCGCGCTCGGCGCTGCAGGCGGTGGAACTGGTGCTGCGGGCCTACCCGGACCGCACCGGCGGGCTGCTGCACGAATGGGAGCGGATCGTCGCCGGCGCGCACGAGTTCGCCGAGATCCAGCTGATCGACGCGATCCGGCTCGGTGTCGTGCTGTTCACCACCGACGAGGCCCGGGACGCCGAACGGCTGCTCGGCGCGGCCGGCATCGACGTGCCGAGCCGGCTGAACCTGCCGGTGGACGCGGGCCGCGCCGCGGTCCGGCAGGCGGTCGGCGCGCAGCTGCTGAGGTGGCAGCGGCGCGCCGAACACCCCGCGTCCCCGCGCGACGTCCGGGACGCGGCCCGCGTCCTGGTGCGCACCTGCGAGGGAATCCTGCTCAGCGAAGCCCGGGCGGAGGTCTTGTCGTGAACGAGCTGCCGAAGAAGATCAAGCGGACGGCCGCGGCCGTCGCCGGCGCCGTCGCGTCGGAGGTCGCCGGGAACGTCCTCACCCCCGGGTCGCCCGGTGCGTCGGCGCCACCGCCGCGGCCGGAACCGGCCGCCGCGGAGACCGCGCACGAGGTGCCCGCCCACGAGTACGTGCCGGAGGTCGAGACCAGCACCGTCACCCGGGGCGAGGACGGTCACGTCGAAGCGCAGACCGGCACCGTCTGGCACCCGGAGACCACCGACGGCCTGCCGCTGGAGGAACTGCCGACCGTCGAGGAGTTCGAGCAGATCGAAGTCCGCGAAGACGAGTTCGGCAACTTCATCATCGACGCGACCGAGCGGTTCGTGGTGCACACCAACGGCCACGACGAGGTGTACACCGACCACCAGCACCTCGTCGTCCCCGGGGACGGGACACCGGGCGACACGGACATCGACATCGTCCAGGACGCCGACGTCGTCATCCACGAAAACCCGGACGGCACGATCACCGTGGAGCACCAGGGCTCGCTGACCTACGAGCTCACCCCGGACGCGCCGGGGCACGGCGACATCGAGATCTTCCAGGACGAGACGGTGCTCCTCGACGAGGCCGAAACCGGGCCGCCCGGGATCGACGTCGGGGTCACCGTGGACCAGCAGGCCCGGGCCGACGACCCGTTCGGTGAGCCGGCCGGCCCGACCATCCACCAGACCGAGGTGATCGCCGACAAGGGCCGCGGCGCGACGGTGACCGCGCAGGTCACCGCGCCGGCGCCGGCGCTGCCCGGGCCGCCCGCGGCGCCGGTCGTGACGTTCGGCCGTCAGCCGTCCACAGTGGACGCGCCGGCGCCGCCGCCGGTCGCCGTCGAGACGACGACGCTCGCGGCCTCGAACTCGCTGTCCGAGCACCCGGTGGTGAAGCACAGTTTCGCGACCGAGCCCGAGCCGAAGCACCACGACGCCGGCGAGGTCACCGGCAGCCGGCCGCACCCCGCGGAGCAGGAGCGGGAGCACCCCTTCGAACCGCCGCGGCGCCGCGAGCACGAGCCGGACCACGAGCCGGCGCCGGACCGCGCGCCGGCCGCCGGTCACCCGCCGGACGACCCGCCGCCGGAGCCGCACGACCGGCCGCCGGTGGAACCGCCCGGCCCGCCGGAGCACGAAGACCACCTCGAGGACCCGGAGCCGGCTCCGGCGGACCACCCGACTTTCGAGCACACGCACGGCGGAGGCTGACAAAATGGGCTACGGACTGGGCATCGACCTCGGCACGACCTTCACGGCCGCCGCCGTCGACAGCGCCGGCCACGTCGAAATGGTGTCGCTCGGCGACCGCACGGCGGCCATCCCGTCGGTGGTGCTGCTGCGGGCCGACGGCGGCGTGCTGGTCGGCGACGCGGCGAGCCGGCGCGCGGCGGTCGAGCCGGACCGCGTCGCGCGGGAGTTCAAGCGGCGGCTCGGCGACCCGACGCCGGTGCTGCTCGGCGGCGCGCCGCACTCGGTGGCGTCGCTGATGGCGCACCTGCTCGGGTACGTGGTGCGGACGGTCGCCGGGCAGCAGGGCGGCCGGCCCGACCGGATCACGCTGACGCACCCGGCGAACTGGGGGCCGTACAAGCGGGAGCTGTTCGAGCAGGTGCCGCGGCTGACCGGGATCGACCGCGTCGGCCTGATCACCGAGCCCGAAGCGGCGGCGGCGCACTACGCGGCGCAGGAGCGGCTGGACGACGGCGCGGTCGTCGCGGTGTACGACCTGGGCGGTGGCACGTTCGACGCGACCGTGCTCCGCAAGCGGGGCGCCGGGTTCGAGATCCTCGGTTCGCCGGAGGGCATCGAGGGACTCGGCGGCGTCGACTTCGACGAGGCCGTGTTCGGGCACGTCGACCGGGCGCTGGACGGGAAGCTGTCGCAGATCGACCCGGACGACCCGGGCGCGGTGGCGGCGGTGGTGCGGCTGCGCCAGGAGTGCGTGCTGGCGAAGGAGGCGTTGTCGGCCGACACGGAGGCGGCGGTGCCGGTGCTGCTGCCGTCGGTGCAGACGGAGGTCCGGCTGACCCGCGGCGAGTTCGAGGAGATGATCCGCCCGTCGATCACGGCGACGATCGGCTCGCTGCACCGGGCGCTGCGGTCGGCGAACCTCCGCCCGGCGGACCTCGGCGCGGTCCTGCTGGTCGGCGGCTCGTCCCGGATCCCGCTGGTGTCCCAGCTGGTCTCGGCGGAGCTCGGCCGCCCGACGGCGGTGGACATCCACCCGAAGTACGGCGTGGCCCTCGGCGCGGCGGCCCTGGCGTCGGGCCGGTCGGGCCTGGTCCAGGCGACGCGCGCCCAGCCGGTGCCGCCGCCCCCGCTCCCGGTCCCGCGCGTGCCGGCGCCCCGCGAGGAGACACGGGAGCCGGCGACCCCGGGTTTCGGCGCGGGGGCACCACCGCCGTCGCTGGGCCGGGCCAAGTCCGAGGCGAGCCCGGGCCGCCGGGCATCGCGCCGCGGGGTGGTCGTGGGGCTGTGCGCGGTGGCGGTGGTGGCGATCGGCGGCGTGGCGGTGGCGGTGAGCAGTTCCGGCGGAGGAGGGGCGGGAAGCACCCCGCCGGCTTCGAGTTCGGCGACCGAGACACCGACGCTGGTGACGTTGCCGTCCCCGGAGGCACCGGAGACGACGCACGCGACGGTGGCGGCCCCGCACTCGAACCCACCGGCAACGACCCGGCGCAAGACCCCGCCGCGGACGACGACGCCGACGCGCACGACAACACCGACGACGACCACGACGCCGACGACCACGACGACCGCGAAGCCCACGACTTGAGCCCTGCGGGCGGGGAATGGGGCCATCGGCTTCCGTGGCCGGAAGCGCCCGGTGCGCGGCCGCCGGGGTCGGGCCAGGCGGCCGGGTCGGCGGCAAGTGCGGTTCGGGGGCCGGCCCGGCCGCCTGATCCGGCTCGCCGCCGAGGGGAGCGCCGCCGGTAACCTCGCGCCCATGGCGGCAGAGCACGTGATCGTGACGTCCACGACCGACTCCGAGACCGCGGCCCGCGAGCTGGCCGCGAAGGCGATCGAAGAACGCCTCGGCGCCTGCGCGCAGATCGTCGGCCCCGTGACCAGCGTCTACCGCTGGGACGGCGAGGTGCGGACCGACCAGGAATGGCGCGTCGAAATCAAGACGACGGCCGCCGGGGTGCCCGCGCTGACCGAGCGCATCGGGCAGCTGCACGGCTACGACCTGCCGGAGGTCGTCGCGACGCCGATCGTCGGCGGCAGCGCCGCGTATCTCTCCTGGCTCACCACCGAAACCACTGGCTAGATTCTCCGAGCATGGAAGACCTTCGCCAGCGCTTCGAAACCCTCACCACCGCCCACCTCGCCGACGCCTGCGTCCGCGCCGGCCTCCCGGTGCGCTGCGCCCCGGCGCCGACGCGCGCGGTCGTGCCCGGCACCCGCCTGCTCGGGCCCGCGATCCCGGCGCGCCACGTCGGCAGCGTCGACGTCTTCCTGGAGGCCTTCGAGCACGCCGTCCCCGGCGGTGTCCTGGTGGTCGACAACGGCGGCCGCCTCGACGAAAGCTGCGTCGGCGACCTCGTCGTCCTCGAAGCGCGCGCCGCCGGGCTCGCCGGCGTCGTGATCTGGGGCCTGCACCGCGACACCGCGGACGTCCGCGCGATCGGGCTGCCGGTGTTCAGCCTCGGGTCGATCCCCACCGGCCCGCTCAGCCTCGGCCCGCGCGTCGACGGCGGTCTGGCCGAAGCGATCGTCGGGACCTGGCGCATCGGGCCGCGGGACCTGGTGGCCGGCGACGACGACGGCGTCGTCTTCCTCCCGCTGGACCGCGCGAGCGAGCTTTTCACCCTCGCCGAAGGCATCCGCGACACCGAACGCCGCCAGGCCGACCGGATCCGGGCCGGCGAGCCGCTGCGGCAGCAGGTCCGCTTCGCCGACTTCCTCGCCGCGCGCGACGCGGATCCGGCGCTGACGTTCCGCGCGCACCTGCGCGCCGTCGGCGGCGCGATCGAGGAGTAACCCGGAAGTGTGATCTTCGCCCGAAGGGGGTATCCCGGCGCTGCGGCGGCGTGGGAGGCGAGATCATGGACACCCTCATCGACTTCGGCAGGGACATCGAATACCACTTCGCCCGCGGCCTGCGGGCCTACCTCGCCCGGGTCGCCCGCGCCGTCGGCGTCGGGTTCGAGTCGTGTTCGCTCGATCTCGAGGTGCCCACCTCCGGCTACGTGGCGCTCGACCGCGCCCTCCCGGACCTGCCGGGGCACGACCTGGCGCTGATCTGGGACGAGGTGCACGGCTGGTCGGCGGTCGTCGAGCCCGCGGGCGGCGGCGCGCCGAAGGTGCTCGCCTACCTCGGCGGGACCGAGGTGCTGCCGTCGCCGCGCGCGGTCGCGCGGTTCCTCGACGTGCTGCGGCTCGCCGGCCCGCCCGCCGGCTCCTTCCGGCCGCCGGTGTTCCGGGCGGCCGGCCGCCACGAAGACCTCGTCGACTGGCTGCCGGTCACCGGCCCCGAAGGCCTGTTGCGGCCGAGCTCGCCGGCGTGGTGACACCTAAGATGGGGCCGGCAGCGACTCCGTCCACCGAGGGAACCCCGTGACCAGCGCCGAACCGAGTCCCGTCCGCGTCCTCCTGGTGGAGGACCACGACATGGTCGCCGAGGCGCTGCAGCAGGCCCTCGACCGCGCCGACGGGATCACGGTCGTCGGCCGCGCCCGCTCCCGTGCCGAAGCCGTCGCCGACACGCGTGAGCACGAGCCGGACGTCGTCCTGCTCGACCGGCGCCTCGCCGACGGTGACGCGCTCGGCGTCGTCGCGCAGCTCGGCGAGACCGGCGCGCGGGTGCTGGTGCTGACCGGGGACGCGACGCCGTCGGTCGCCGTGCAGGTCGCGAAGGCCGGCGGCGCGGGGCTGCTGCTGAAGTCGTCGCAGCTGGGCGTGCTGGAGTCCGCGGTGCGCGACGTGGCCGCCGGCGGCGTGGTCTTCGACGCCGAGCTGCTGCCCGAGATCTTCGACCGGCTCACCGGCCGGGGGCCCGCCCGCGGCGCGGAGCTGACCGCGCGGGAGCGCGAAACCCTCGACCTGCTCGCGGAGGGCGCGACGACCGAGGAGATCGGCGAGCGGCTGGGCGTCTCCCGCAACACCACGCGCAACCACGTCCAGCGCGTGCTGGAGAAGCTCGGCGCGCGGTCGAAGCTCGAAGCGGTCGCCGTGGCCCGCCGGGAGGGCTTGATCGGCTGATGCACCTGCACCAGTGACGCGGCCGGGGTTTGCATCTCGTGCGGCGCCGCGCCGCCCGGCAGGCTGGACGCCGTGGAGACCCCGGCGCCGCTGACCGCGGAGTGCGCCCTGACCGATCCGGCCGGCGGCCTGGCCGTCGTGCGCCGGTTCGCGCGGCTCACGCTGACGGCCTGGGCCTGCGACTCCGTCGTGGACGACGCGCTGCTGCTGCTCACCGAGCTCGCGACCAACGCCCTGCAGCACGGCGCCGGCCGGCCGGTTCTCCGGCTGAGCGTCGGGGCCGGGCACGTGCGCATCGAGGTGTTCGACGACGACCCGGCGCCGCCGGTGCGGCGCGCGCCCGGCGCCGACGGCGGCTGGGGCCTGGCGCTGGTCGAGCGGCTGTCGCTGGCCTGGGGAACCGCGCGCCACGGCCTGGGAAAGGTGGTCTGGTGTGCGCTGTCCGCGCCGTCGGCCGAGCTCGCCGGCTGACGCGCCGTGCCGGCCGGGCGCCCATCCGGCAGAGTTGCCCCATGGACGACGACGGGCGCGACGACCGGTTGCGGCTGCTGGTGCGCAGCGTCCAGGACTACGCGATCTTCCTGCTCGATCCCGAGGGCCGGATCGCGAGCTGGAACGCGGGCGCGGAGCGGATCAAGGGCTGGACCGCCGAGGAGATCATCGGGCAGCACTTTTCGGTGTTCTACCCGCCGGAGGACGTGGCGGCGGGGAAGCCGGCGTGGGAGCTGGAGACCGCGGCCCGGGAGGGCCGGCTGGAGGACGAGGGGTGGCGGGTCCGGAAGGACGGGACCCGGTTCTGGGCGAACGTGGTGATCACGGCGCTGTTCGACGACAAGCACCGGCTCGAGGGGTTCGGGAAGGTCACCCGCGACATGACGGAACGCCGCGCCGCCGAGGATGCCCTGCGCGAGAGCGAGGAGCGGTTCCGGCTCCTGGTGCAGAACGTCCAGGACTACGGGATCTTCATGCTCGACCCGGGCGGGCACATCTCGAGCTGGAACGCCGGAGCCGAGCGGATCAAGGGCTGGGCCGCCGAGGAGATCATCGGGCAGCACTTTTCGGTGTTCTACCCGCCGGAGGACGTGGCGGCGGGGAAGCCGGCGTGGGAGCTGGAGACCGCGGCCCGGGAGGGCCGGCTGGAGGACGAGGGGTGGCGGGTCCGGAAGGACGGGACCCGGTTCTGGGCGAACGTGGTGATCACGGCGCTGTTCGACGACAAGCACCGGTTGCAGGGCTTCGGGAAGGTCACTCGTGACATGACCGAGCGCCGCAACGCCGAGCAGGCCCTGCGCGAACGCCGCCGGCTCGTCGGCCACCTCGTCGACGCCCAGGAGGTCGAACGGCGCCGGATCGCCTGGGACGTCCACGACGAGTCGATCCAGTCCATGGTCGCCGTCGGCATGCGCCTGCAGCTGCTCGCCTCCCGGCTGCCGGAGCCGCACGCGAGCGCCGTCACCGGGCTGGACGAGTCCGTGCAGGCCGCCATCGGCAGGCTGCGGGGCCTGGTGTCCCGGCTGCGGCCGCCCGAGCTCGACCGGCACGGCCTGGTCGAGGCGGTGTCCGGCTACGTCGACGACGTCGCGGACCGCTGGGGGCTGGCGCACTCGGTGACGGACGAGCTCACCGACGAGCCGTCCCCGGAAGCCGCGATCACCGTGTACCGGATCTGCCAGGAAGCGCTCAGCAACGTCCACAAGCACGCGCGCGCCACCCGCGTCGACCTCCGGCTGTCCACAGTGGACAACGGGACGCTCGTGCGGATCACCGACGACGGCGTCGGCATGGCCGCCGACGACGCCGCCGCCGGTCACTTCGGGCTGGTCGAAATGTACGAACGCGCCGAAGCGGCGCACGGCTGGCTGTCGGTGACGAGCGCGCCGAACCGCGGCACGACCGTCGAGTTCTGGCTGCCGATGCTGCCCGACGTGCCGGGTCCGGAATCATGACCGAGGTGCGGGTGCTGATCTCCGACGACGACGAGATGATCCGGGCGGTCCTCAAGGAGGTCCTCGACTCGGAGGCCGACATCGCCGTGGTCGCGGTCGCCGAAGACGCCGACGAGGCGATCCGGCTCGCCGAGCACCACCGGCCCGCGGTCGCGGTGCTCGACGTCCGGATGCCGGGCGGCGGCGGGGCCAGGGCGGCGCGCGAGATCGCCCGGCGCAGCCCGGACACCGCCATCCTCGCCTTCTCGGCCTACGCCGACCGGGCCTCGATGGCCGGGCTGGCCGCGGCCGGCGTCACCGAGTACCTGGTGAAGGGCGTGCCGAACGCGAAGATCGTCGAAGCCGTCCGGCGGCTCGGGCGGGCGTCGTGAGCGGTCAGCCGACCGGCCGGGGGCTCATCACCCCGTAGAAGTCCATCGGCAGCACCGTGAACAGCCGCCGCACCGCGCGCGAGCGGCCGGGGTCGACCGTGAGGCGCGCGCCGGCGGCGTCGGCGAGGAGCTGGGCGCGCAGCAGCGAGTTCAGCCCGGCGACGGAGATGAACGTGACGCCGGAGAGGTCGACGACGACCTCGTCGACGGCACCGCGGATGCGGGACTGCAGGAGTTCGTCGAGCCGGCGCGCGGTGCTCAGGTCGACCTCGCCGCTCACCCGGACGAGGACGGTGCGCGGGGCGGGGCGCGAAACGCGCAGGGTCATGCGGCCGGCGTCGATCCAGCCGGGGGCGGAGATGAGCTCGTGGTCGGCCGGGCGAGGTTCGGGAACCATCGCGGCACACCCTTTCGTCAGACGGCGGGAGCGAGCCGGACGTGGGGCGGAAGGGTGCCGGTCAAGGCAGCCTGCCGGCCCGGGCGCGGAAACGTCCGGCAGCGGCTGACGGCTCAACCGTGAGCCCTCATGGTAGTGCATATGCACTAGGTGGACCACCGGGGCGCACCTTGCCGACCGCAACGGGGGACAGGCGCGAGCCGCGCCGGCGTCCCCGGCGTGCCAGGCTGACCGGCGAGGAAGGAGCACGCATGCCCACCACCGTCGTCAACCTGAAGGGCCACCGCGACGACCCGGAGTACGCCGACGTCGTCTACGTCGGGCGGCCGATGCACCGGGGCGGCTGGCACCTCGCCGGGTCGGAGCTCGCCAGCCCGTTCCGCCCGGGCCCGGACGGTACCCGCGAGGAGGTGCTGGCCAAGTACCGCGAGCACCTGCTGTCCCGGCCGGACCTGCTCGCGCTGCTGCCGGACCTGCGCGGGAAGCGCCTCGGGTGCTGGTGCGTCCCCGAACCGTGCCACGCCCAGGTGATCGCCGAGATCGCGGATCACGGGCCGTAACGATCCACACCCCCTCCGCGAGTGCTGCGCTGTTCGTTACCGATCCGACCACAGTCACGGCCGAACGACTTCGCGGCAACGTCGCGTTTCGCTCGGGGGCGGCCTACTTCTGGCCGGATCGGTAACCTGACGACACGAGGGGGTGATCGACGGTGTCCGCGCGACGACCCGGGGGCTTCGATCAAGCGGAACTTCCGGCGGCTCACCGGATCCGGTGGTGGGTCGCGGCGGTGGCGGCGGGACTCGTCGCGGCCGGGTTCGCCGTCGTGCCGTACCTGCCGTTCTTCCAGGGCTGGACGTTCGTCCGCGACCCGAAGGTCGCGAGCGTCATCACCTGGACCGTGCTGCAGACGTCCGTCGTGGTCGTCGCCGCGGTGCTGACGCTCTACTTCATCGGCCGGGCGCGCCTCGAAGCCGCGGCCTTCCGCGCCAACCAGATCGACATCCGGCTCTTCGCCGACGAACGCCCCGAAGGCAGCCACGACCGCGAGGTCGACTCCGCGGTCGAGCTGACCGCCGCGTTCAAGCGGATCCTCAACGACTCGCGGCTCTACACGCCGACGCCGGTGCCGGGCGTCGGCGGCTCCTACGACTTCATCCAGATCGTCGAGCACGCCGGCGACGCCGCGGAAGGCTGGTGGAAGGCCGCGACCAAGCTGGTCCGGCTCGCCCAGCCGCCCGCCGCGTTCACCGTGACCGGGACCGTCCGGCCGGGCAACACCACCGGCCGCCACCAGCTGATCCTCGAGCTCGTCCGCGTCCCGCGGTTCGCCGCGAGCCCGCTGGTGATCGAGGACGAGAACTGGCCGCGCGTGCTGCACCGCGCGGCCAACGCCGTCGCCGCGCTCGTCATCCCGCGCAGCGCCTACGTCCGCACCAACATCCACTGGGCGGCCTGGCGGGGCGCGAAGATCCCGTACGAGCTGTTCGACGCCTACCAGCGCGCCAACCACTTCATCACCCACCGCCGCTACGACGAAGCCCTCGCCGAGTACTACCGCGCGGTGAGCCTCGACCCGTCGAACGTCTACATCAGACTCGAGATCGCCGCCCTGCAGGAGCAGCTCGACCTGCACCTCGACGCGCTCGCGACCTACGACGACGTGATCACCGTGTGCAGCCGGGGCCACCCGGCGCTGGCCCGCTGGTGGATCGGCCCGGACTTCGCGCGCCAGCCGCGGCACGCGGGCCGCGGGCGCGCCGTCGCGCTGCTGATCGCCCGCTACCGGCACGCGCTCGTGCTCGGCCACGGCGACTCCGTGGCCGGCTCGTGGTGGGTGCGGCGCACGACGGCGGGCGCGCCGGGCGACGCGCGGGCGCTGCGCCGCGCCGAGCTGCGGACGGCGCTGGAGCTGCGCTTCCGCCGCTACGTCGACCTCGACGTGCGGGTGCGGCCGTACGCGATCCCGCCGGAGAAACGGCTCGAACTGCACCGCCGCGTGCTGAAGGTGCCGGTCGAGGAGATCGTCGTCCACGAGGCGACGCCGGAGCGGCTGGCGGAGTACAACCAGCGCGCCGCCGAGATGCGGTCGTACCTCGGCGCGCTGTCGCAGTACGAGATCGAACGGCTCATCGCGGACTACCGCCGGTTCGGCCGGCGCTGGCGCAGCAGCTGGCACCAGCTGACGAACCGCGCGCTCGACCTCTCGCTGGTCTGGGCCGTGGTGCGCCGCGCGATGGCCGACGTCGAGCCGGTGACCGGCGCGGTCCCGGTGCCCCAGCCCGCCTACCCGGCCAGCCGGGTGCGGCTGGCCGACGTCTGCCCGGACCGGCGCTGGCCGCCGGATCCCCAGGCTCTCGACGACACCGTCGAAGCCGCGGGCCCGCGCAAGTCGTGGGAGGAGTGCTACAACGCGGCCAGCGTGTACGCCGTCGCGATGCTCGAAGTCGGCCCGCGCGGCGAGCGCGACCTCCGCGACCGCGCGCGCAACCCGCGTCTGGTCGGCGAAGCGCGGGACGAAGTGGCCCGCCGCGCGGTCCGCGAGCTCTACCACGCGGCGACGATCAGCCACAGCGGCCGGCTGCCGGAGCGCCGGTCGTGGGTGATGGGGGAGGACCCCGACCTCGTCGCGCTGCGCGGGCACGAGCTGTTCCGGGTCTTCGAGATGGTCACGTTCTCCCCGGACCGCGCCGCGCCGCTGCGGCCGCAGCGCGCGCACGTCTGGGAGCAGGTCAGCTACGTCCGGCGGCTCGTCGGCGAGATCGCGGCGTGCCGCGCGCACTGCTGGCGTGCCCGGGCCGCCGACGCCGGGCCGGACGACCGGACGCTCGACCGCTGGCGCTCGGCCGACCGGGACGCCTGGCGCAAGCTGGCCGAGCTCGCGACCGGCAAGCAGGACTGGTTCACGCGCTACCAGGCGATCTGCGCGTTCCGCGCGTGGTCGGCCGACTCCGGCTACCCGGGATCGATCGCGGGTTTCCCGCTGTACAGCGAAGAACGGCTGCACGCCCAGCTGCGCGGCGCGGCCGGCCGGCGCGGGAAGACGGGCCTGGACGCCGACATCGTCGTCCGCGAGTACGTCCGCCTGTGCGACCAGCGGCTCGACCAGCTGGCGGCCGATATCGCCGAGCTGACCGAGCAGTCCCCGGTCACCGGCTTCGCGGCGTGCGCCGACCTGTGGACGGCGCTGAGCGCGTGGTTCGACGACGACATCGCCGACGGCTCGTCGGCCGCCGAGCGGCGCGAACGGTTCCGCAAGCTCGCCCGGCCGTAGGGTGGTCCGGTGCGAACGAGGCTGCGGACGCTCCGCGTCGGGGAGCGGACCTACACCTGGCGGGCCACGATCGGTCAGGTGGCCGGCGACGGCGCCGACCGTCACCGCTGCGTCCGGGTGCGCGCCTGGGGCGCCGGGAAGAACGGCCGCGCCCTGGAGGCCGACCTGCTCTCGAAGGCCACGAGCCCGGGCTGGACCCCGGCCGAGACCGACGGCTCCTACCCGGCGGCCGCCGATGTCCGGCGCCTCGTGGAGCACGGGCTGGCCCTCGGGTGGGACCCCACCGCATCCGGCGGGACCTTCCGGCTCACCGAGGACCACGGGCTGGAGCTCCCGGGCTTCCTGCTCACCGACCGCGTGCGCGACCCGCACGCGGCGGACCCGACCGCGCGCGTCGTCCGGGCGGCCGAAGCCTAGGACCGCCGGGTGTAGCGGTGCTTCACGCCGACCGGGAAGTACTCCGGGTCGCCCGCCGGGCGCAGCACGACGTCCGGCCGCTGCCGCTCGGCCGGCACGTAGTGCGCGAACTCGCTGTTGAGCCGCCGCAGCTGGTCGCGGACCGCGTCGGCGATCGCGGCGGCGTCGGCGGTCGCGCCCGGGGCCGTCTCGACCGTGATCCGCAGCCGGCGGTCGCGGTCTTCGTCCTCGACCGACTCGATGACGAACTTGCCCGTGACGGTGTCGCTGATCCCCGGCTGCTCCAGCCCGACGGTCACGTTCTCCGGGTAGACGTTCGCGCCGAAGAACGACACCGTGAACAGCGACCGGCCGAACACGTACACGAACGGCAGCTCCGGCCCGGCCGGTGGCGTGAAACCGTGACGAGCGCACAACTCCAGCAGCGCGCCGTGCGGCAGGACCCCGCCGTCGTCGGCGATGTGGTAGCGGATCAGCGGGATCCCGCCGTCGCCGGTGAAGACGAGCGTGCCGTCGTGCACCTCGAAGAAGCGGCTCGCCGGGTCGTACTGCACCAGCGTCGGGAGCCGGGCGTCGCCGAAGACCTCGCGCGCCAGTCCGGGGCGGTCGGCGAAGAAGCGGCGGATGCTCACGGACACCGGGGTTTCGGTGCCGAGGACACCGGCGTCGGCCGTGCCGTACAGCGAGGCGATGTGCCGCACCGGGTCGGTCACCCCGGCCCGCCGGCCGACCAGTTCGCGCCACTGCTCGCTGAAGACCTCGCCGGCCAGCACGAGCTTGATCGCGTACGCGGGCCAGTCGACGCCCTCGGCGAGACCGGTGTCGACGACGTCCTTGACGAACGGCGGGTAGCCCAGCAGCACGACCTGCTCGAAGTGCGGCGCGAGTTCGGGAAGCACGCGCAGGATCTCGGCCTTGTTGTTGCCCGGCGCGACGACGGTGATCGGGCAGCCCTTCGCCGCGAGGTGGCGCACGCACGCCGTGGTGAAGAGCCCGCCGACCCAGGTGCCGAGCGGGAAGCACACGACGGCGAGGGTGCTTCGCCGGTCGGCTTCGAAGGCGTCCACCAGGACGGTCTCGAACCGGCGGGCGACGTGCAACTCGTCTTCCAGGGCGCGCGGCCAGATCGTCGGGTGGCCGCTGGAGCCGGAGGAGACGGCGATCATGTCGTTGCCCGCGAACGTGCCGCCGCGGCACAACTCGGGCAGCGGGTACTTCCGGTGGTAGCCGTCCTTGTCGAGCAGCGGCAGCGTCCGGAAGTCGGCCATGGTCCGGACGTCGTCGGGCGCGATGCCGTGCTCCCGGAGGAACTTCCGGTACGCGGGCACGGTTTCCGCGGTCCGGCGGAAGAGCTCGAGCACGTGGTCTTCCCGCGGTGGCCCGGGTGGGCCGAAGAAGGTGTCGAACGCTTGCCGCACGCGGGTCTGCCGGCCGAGGTCCATGATCGGCGAGCATAGCGGGGGCACGTGTCATGATGGGCGGCGTGAGCACGTCCGCGGAGCAGCAGCCCGCCGGCCCGCCGTTGACCCTCTACCTGGTCAAACGGCTCGAGCTGGCGATCCGGGCCCTGCTCGACGACGCGCTCCGCCCGGTCGGGCTGACGACGTTGCAGTACACGGCGCTGACGGTGCTGGAGGCCAGCGGCGCGCTGTCGTCGGCGCAACTGGCCCGCCGGTCGTTCCTGCGGCCGCAGACGATGCACGAAATGGTGCTGGCGCTGGAGAAGCGCGGGCTGATCGCCCGGACGCCCAAGCCGGACAACCGCCGCGTCCTGCTGGCCGGCCTGACGGACGCCGGCCGCGCGGTGCTGGCCGGCTGCGCCCCGGCGGTCGCCGAGGTGGAGGGCGCGTTGCTGGCCGACCTGAGCCCGGGCCAGCGCGCGACCTTCCGCGAGGGGCTCCAGCACGGGGTGCTCGCGCTCGGTGCGTTGTCGTCGCACCGGCGTTCTCAGGAAGGCTGATCCGGGCTGGTTCTGCGACTGGGGGACCGGTCTCGGCCAAGTGGCGGATTTACTCAGGCTTGCTGACAAAAAGCGCTAGGCCGGTCGAGTGGTAGCGCCAGGTGGCGCGTTGCCCGGGTGTGGGAAAGGCCGTTGGGGGGTACGTCCCAGATCTGCTTTTCCGCATCCGGAGGTACGCCGACCGTGACCAGGGCTCGCGACAGGGGTGGCGTGAGAACCGCCGCCCGGCGCGCACTGGTGGTCGCCGCGGCGGCGGCCGGCTTGTGGCTGGTGTCGTGGTTGCTGTCGGGACACGCGGAGGCCGCCGGGCGGGATCCGTTGGGTGTCGTGGTGGGGGAGTCGCCGTCCGGTGGTGGCGCTCCGGTGGTCTCGGTCGCTGAGCGGGTTTCGCGCTCGGTTCGCGGTGCGGAGGCTGCGGCCAAGCCGGTGCCGCGGGCCGTCGAGCCGATTTCCGAGGCCGTGCGAGCGGTGGAGCCGGTGCCGCGAGCCGTTGCATCGGTGGCTGAGCCGGTTTCGCGGGTTGTGCGTGCGGCGGCGCCGGTGGTGGAGCCTGTCTCGCAGGTCGTGCGTGCGGCGGCGCCTGTGGTGGAGCCTGTCTCGCAGGTCGTGCGTGCGGCGGCGCCCGTGGCCGAGCCGGTCGCACGAGTCGTGCAGGCGGCCGGCCCCGTACTCGAGCCGGTATCGAACGTCGTGCGCGCTGCCGCGCCGTTGGTCGCGCCCGTCGTGCGTTCCGTCGAGCCGGTCGTCGAACCCGTGTCGCACGTCGGGCGGGCGGCCGGCCCCGTCCTAGAGCCGGTGTCGGACGTGGTGCGCGCCGCCGCACCGATCGTCGGGCCGGTCCTTCGACCGGTTTCCCAGGTCGTGCGCGCCGCCGCGCCCGTCCTCGGGCCGATCCTCGCTCCCGTCTCGCAGGTCATCCGCGCCGCGGCACCCGTGCTCACCCCGGTCGTGCGAGCCGTCGAGCCCGTGGTCGAACCGGTCGTGCAAGCCGTCAAGCCGGTCGTCGAGCCGGTCACCAGCACCGTCGTCACTCCCGTGGTGGAACCCGTCGGCGACCTCGGCGTCGACCCGCCCGCCAAAACGCCCTTCACCAAGCTGCTGTTCACCTCGGCGCTCCGAGCGACAGCCCCGCCATCGACAGTAGACCCCGAGCCGACGGCGACCGCCGCTCCCACCGAACGACAGACCACCGCCTCACCTGCCACGCCAACCGAAGACTGCACCCACCCCGCCGCCAAAGCCGCCGCGAAGACTCGGGTCACCGCGCGCCACACCGCGTCGCACCCGGCCGGCGCGCCCGGCCACGACACTCCGGCGCCGCGGTACCCGGCCGCTCCCGCCGATGCCGCCGGCGGGACCGCCCCCACCATCCCGCCCGCCTTCCTCAGCCCTGGCCACGGACCCGGCGCGACCCGGTCTTCCACGCCGTCTCACGGGGACTTCGTGCCGCTCTGGCGGCCCTGCGAACCGGGCACCGGCCCCGGCTGATCCCCGCCCCGATCAACCTCGCCGTCGCGGTGCGCGGCGTGTTCCGCGCTGCCCGCGACCCGCCAACCACAACCCACACGTCATGAGGGGCGAAATGGAAGCGAATGTGTTCGATCTCGGGAAAGTGCGAAGAGACGCGGTGGTCACCATCCGGCTGGACGCGATGGCCAACGTCAGGCTCCTGACGGAGGTCAACTTCCAGGCCTACCGGCGCCGGCAGTACTACCGGATGCACGGCGGGGTGGCCACCGCACCGATGTTCAAGATCCACATCCCGGCCAACGCGCACTGGTTCCTCGTGCTCGACGTCGAAGGCCTGGAGAACCTGCCGTTGCGGCCGCGGGTGAGCGTCGAACCGGAGCCGGCCGTCATGGCTCGTGGACGCACCGGCCCCCGGTGAACGTCATCGCGACCTTCGCGGCCCCGATCTCGCGGTCGGGGCCCGCGAAGGGGTCGCGGTCGAGCACCACCAGGTCGGCGCGGTGGCCGGGCCGGATCACGCCCGTGTCGTCGAGGTGGTTGACGTAGGCCGAACCCGCCGTGTACGCGGTGATCGCCGCGGCCAGGCCGATCCGCTGTTCCGGTAGGAACGCGGGGACGTCCTCGCCGTACGGGATCCGGTTCACGGCGACGTGGATGCCCAGCAGCGGGTCGGGGCTGCTCACCGGCCAGTCGCTGCCGGCGGCCAGGGTGGCCCCGGCCCGCAGCAGGGCGCCGAACGGGTACTGCCACGCCGCCCGTTCGGCGCCGAGGAAGGGGATGGTCAGCTCGTCCATCTGAGACTCGTGCACGGCCCACAACGGCTGGATCGTCGCGGTCGCGCCGAGCCGCCCGAACCGCGGGACGTCGTCGGGGTGCACCACCTGCAGGTGCGCGAGGTGGTGGCGCCGGCCGGCGCCGTTCGCCGCGCGGGCGGCTTCGACGGCGTCGAGCGCGTCGCGGACCGCGCGGTCGCCGAGCGCGTGGAAGTGCACCTGGAAGCCGTGCGCGTCGAGGAGCGTCACGTACTCGCGCAGCGCCACCGGCTCGACGAAGCTCAGTCCACTGTGGCCGGTGCACAGGTACGGGCCGAGCAGCGCCGCCGTGTGGTTCTCGGCGACACCGTCCAGCATGATCTTGACGGTGTCGGCGCGGAACCCGCTGCGGCGCAACGACTCCCGGCGCGCCAGGAGCTCCGGGAGCTGCTCGGCGCCGCGGGCGCGGTCCCACCAGAGCGCGCCCGTGACCCGGGCGGTCAGCAGCCCGCGTTCCGACGCGGTCGCGTACGCCCGCGACGGGTCCGGCATGCCGCCGTACTCGCCGAGCAGCGCGTCCTGCCAGGCGGTGACGCCGAGCGAGTGCAGCAGCCGCTGCGCGCGCAGCAGGCCGGACAGCTCGTCGACCTCGGTGACCGGCGGCAGCAGCCGGGTGACGAGGTCCATCGCGCCTTCCTGCAGGACGCCGGTGGCGCCGTCGGCGTCGCGCTCGATGCGGCCGTCCGGCGGGTCGGGCGTGTCCGCGGTGATGCGGGCGCGGGCGAGCGCGGCGCTGTTCAGCCAGGCGCCGTGGTGGTCGCGGTTGACCAGGACGACCGGCCGGTCCGCGACGACGGCGTCGAGCAGCCGGCGGTGGGGGAGGCCGCCCGCGAAGGTGTCCAGGGACCAGCCGCTGCCGGTGAGCCACTCGAGTAGCGGGTTGGCTCGCGCGTACGCGGCGACGGCGTCGAGGCAGCTCACGACGCTGTTCGCGCCGGTGAGGTCGCACTTGCCGAGTTCGACCCCGCCGCCGACGGCGTGGATGTGCGCGTCCTGAAAGCCGGGCAGCAGCAGCCGGCCGCGCAGGTCGACGACCTCGGTGCGCGGCCCGATCAGCGGGGTGGGGTCGGCGCCGACGGCGGTGATCCGGTCGCCGCGGACGGCCGCGAACCCGGCCCGGCCGCCGCTCGTGAGCACGGGGCCACCGGTGAAGACGAGGTCGGCGTGCATACCCCCGATCTTCCCGCATCGACGGGCCGTCCCGGGGTACCCGGCCGGCATGCAGACGTTCCTGCCCTGTGCCGACTTCACCGCGAGCGCCCGCACGCTCGACCGCCGCCGCCTGGGCAAGCAGCGCGTGGAGACGCTCCAGGTGCTGCGCGCGCTGGTGATCCCGGGCTACGGCTGGCGCCACCACCCGGCGGCGAAGATGTGGACGGGGTACGAGGAAGCGTTGACGCGTTACGGCCTCGAGGTGTGCGCGGTGTGGTGCGAGCTGGGCGCGGCGGACACGTGCGCGGTGAAGCTGACCGACGAGTTCACGGGCGCGATCGGTCGCGGGGCCGTCCGCACCCAGGCCGAGCTCGCGGCCACCGGCGACCTCCCGCCTTGGCTGGGCGACGAGGCTTTGCACCGCAGCCACCGGTCCGCGCTGGTGCGGAAGGATCCGGAGCACTACGCGGCCCGGTTCCCGGGCGTGCCCGACGACTTGCCGTACGTCTGGCCGGCGTCGGACCGGCCGCCGCGCGCCGCCTGATCCGCTGCGGCAGACCTCGGCCGCGCAACGGCCGAAAAAAGTGCACCGGACCTGCGGCCCGAGTGGTCCGCCACCCCATCACCACACCGACCAACGGCGGATTTACAACGTTGTACCAACGATGTAAAAGTTATCCCCGCACGAGCTCGCCCGCCGTGGAAGGGGCCACCGATGTCCTCCCGAGAACGCGCTCACCTCACCCGCCGGGACCTGATCCGGCTCGCCGGGGGCACGGCCGCCGCCGTCGCCGCCGCGCTGTGGCTGCCCGGCACCGCCGCCGCCGGTACCTTCAGCCCGATCCGGCCGCCCGCCACCCCGCTCATCGTCCGCTCGCCCTACCTGTCGACCTGGCAGCCCGCCGACAACCTCGCCGGCACCTGGTCGAGCTTCTGGACCGGCCACATCACCGCGCTCTGCGGCCTCGCCCGCATCGACGGCGCCGCCTACGTCTTCGCCGGTCAGCCGGCCCTGCCGAGCGGACCCGCGCTCACCCCGTTGACGCAGGTCAGCCTGCAGGTCACCGGCACGCGCTCGACCTACGTCCTCACCGGCGGCGGGGTGAACCTCACCGTCACGTTCTTCTCGCCCGTCGACCCGGCGAACCTGCAGCGCCAGTGCGTGCCCTTCGGCTACGTCACCATCCAGGCCGCCAGCGCCGACGGCCGCGCGCACGCCGTCGACCTGCACTTCGACACCTCCGCCGAGTGGGTGCACGGCAACACCTCGACCCCGGTCACCTGGACCCAGCAGCAGACGGGCGGCTACACCCTGCTCAGCTGCACCCCGGCGAGCCCGGGCGTCCTGCAGGAGAACGGCGACCAGGCCGGCTGGGGCCGGCTGGTGCTCGCCGCGCCGACGTCGGGGACCAGCTGGCAGATCGGGCAGGACACCGTCGTGCGCGCCGCTTCGGCGGGCCAAGGCACCCTGAACAACACCAGCGACACCGCCCAGCCGCGCGCGATCAACGACCGCTGGCCGGTGCTGGCCTTCAACCGGAACCTCGGCACGATCCCGGCCGGCGGCTCGTCGACCCCGTTCACGCTCTCGATCGGGCACGTCCGCACGCCGGCCGTCCGCTACCTCGGCACCCCGCTGAACCCCTGGTGGACGCACTACTGGAGCAGCTGGCAGGACATGGCCGTCTGGTTCGGCAACGACTACGCGTCCGCGCTGTCCGCCGCGACCGCGATCGACCAGCGCCTGCACGACGACGCCGTCGCCGCGGCCGGCGGCGGCACCACCGGCGAGCACTACGCCGGGATCTGCGCGCTCGCCCTGCGCCAAGCCTTCGGCGGCACCGAGCTCGTCGACCGCGGCGGCGCGCCGTGGGGCTTCCTCAAGGAGATCTCCTCCAACGGCAACATGTCCACTGTGGACGTCACCTACCCGGCGTTCCCCGCCTACCTCTACCTTTCCCCGGTCTACCTGCGGCTGATCCTGGAGCCGCTGCTCGACTACGCCGAGCGCGGCGGCTGGCCGATGCAGTTCGCCGAGCACGACCTCGGCACCCACTACCCGGACGCGACCGGGCACAACGACGGCAACGAGGAGAGCATGCCGGTCGAGGAGTCGGCCAACATGCTGATCATGGCCGCCGCCCTCGTCCAGCGGCTGCCGGCGGCGGACGCCGTCGCCTTCGCCGACACCCACTACCGGATCCTGCGGCAGTGGGCCGAGTACCTCGTCGGCAACACCCTCGACCCCGGCTTCCAGAACCAGACCGACGACTTCACCGGTTTCATCGCCCACAGCGCCAACCTCGCGCTCAAGGGCATCATCGGCGTCGGCGCGATGGGGATCATCGCCACCGCGGTCGGCAACACCGCCGACGCCCAGCGCTACCGCTCGACGTCCCGCGGCTACATCAGCCAGTGGGTGACCCTCGCCGAAGACGGCCAGCACCTGAAGCTCGCCTACGACCAGCCCGGCACGTGGAGCCTGAAGTACAACGGCTTCGCCGACCGCGTGCTCGGCCTCGACCTGGTCCCGCTCGGCGTCGCCGCCCAGGAGGCGGCCTGGTACCAGGGCCGCGCCGGTGCCCACGGCGTCCTGCTCGACCCGCGCAACAACTACACGAAGGCCGACTGGGAGCTGTGGACCGCGGCGTGGCTCGCCGACCAGCCGAACATCCGCACGTCGCTGGTCGAAGGCGTCTACAGCTACGCGAACGTCACGCCGCAGCGGGTACCGTTCAGCGACTGGTACGTCGTCGCCGACGCCACCCAGCGCGGCTTCCAGGCCCGTCCGGTCGCTGGCGGCTACCTGGCCCTGCTGACGCGCCCGGCGGCGTCGACGACGGTGTGGCGCAAGCTGCAGAACCAGCGGTCGGGCAAGGTGCTCGCCGTGTCGAACATGTCGCTGGCCGACACCGCGGAGGTCACGCAGTGGTCGGACAACGGCACGGCCGACCACCTCTGGGCCGTCGTGGACAACGGCGACGGCACCGTCCGGATCGTCAACCGCAACAGCGGCAAGGTCCTCGCGGTGCACGACCAGAGCCTCGACAACGGCGCCCATGTCCAGCAGTTCCAGGACAACGGCACCCCCGACCACAACTGGCGGATCGTCGACGCGGGCGGCGGCTGGTCGAAGCTCGTCAACGTCCGCAGCGGCAAGGTCATGGCGGTCGACCAGCAGTCCACGGCGGACGGCGCGCAGGTGACCCAGTGGGACGACAACGGGACACCGGACCACCTGTGGCGGTTCGTCTGACGCCGTTTGCAAGACTGGCGCCGTGTGCGCCGACCCCCTCCGCCGGTTCCTCGACGAACGGGACCCGCCGACCCCGTGCCTCGTCGTCGACACCGACGCCGTCGCGGCCCGGGCGCGCGAGGTCCGCGCGGCGTTCCCGGGCGCGCTGATCCGGTACGCGGTCAAGGCCAACCCGGCGCCGCCGGTGCTCGACGCGCTGGTGGCGGCCGGGATCGGCTTCGACGTCGCCGGGCCCGCCGAGCTCGCGCTGTGCCTGGCGCGCGGCGCGGCCCCGGCGGACCTCGCCTACGGCAACCCGATCAAGAAACCCCGGGACATCGCGGACGCCTTCGACCTCGGCGTCCGCGAGTTCACGTCGGACGCGGCAGCCGACGTCGACCACCTGGCCGAGTACGCGCCGGGCTCGGCCGTGTCGATCCGCGTGGTGCTCGACGCGCCGGACTCGGTGACGCCGTTCGGCCGGAAGTTCGGCTGCGAGCCGGCCGAGGCCCTCGACCTCGTGCTGCGCGCGGCCGCCCGGGGCCTGCGGCCCGGGATCGCGTTCCACGTCGGGTCGCAGCAGCCGGACGCCGGCGCGTGGGAGATCGGGATCGCCACGGCGGCGAAGCTGTTCGCCGAGGCCGCGGCGCAGCGCGTCGCGATGACGAGGCTCAACCTCGGCGGAGGCTTCGCGACCACCCACCGGACCGCGGTGCCCACCCTGACCGCGTACGCGGCGACGATCGCTTCGGCGCTCGAGACGCATTTCCCGGCCGGCCCGCCGGAGCTGCTGCTGGAGCCGGGCCGGGTGCTCGTCGCCGACGCGGGCCTGCTCCGGACCGAGGTCGTGCTGGTCGCGTGGCGCGGCGGACGGCGCTGGGTCTACCTCGACATCGGGCGCTACAACGGGCTCGCCGAGGCCGAGAACGAGGCGATCGCCTACCGGTTCGAGCCGGTGGCGGCGGCCGGCGGGCCGAGCGGGCCGGTGGTGCTCGCCGGGCCGACCTGCGACGGCGACGACGTCCTCTACCAGCGGACGCCCTACGAGCTGCCGCTGTCGTTGACGACCGGCGACCGGCTCGACGTGCCGGGCACCGGCGCCTACACCGCGAGCTACGCGTCGGTCGGGTTCAACGGCATCGAGCCGCTGCGCACCCACTGCGTCGGGAGGTGGGGCGATGCCTGAGATCGGCCGGTTCACCGGGCGCCACGTGCTCGCCGAGCTGCACGGCGTCGACCCGGGCCTGCTCAACGACGCCGCGCGCCTCGGCGAACTGCTGCGGGCGGCGGTGACGGAGGCGGGCGCGACGGTCGTCGACGTCGTGGCCAAGCGGTTCGTGCCGCAGGGCGCCACGGTGATCGCGCTGCTGGCCGAGTCGCACGCGTCCGTGCACACCTACCCCGAGCACGGCTCGCTGTTCGCCGACGTGTTCACCTGCGGCTCGCGCGCCGACCCCGAGCACGCGCTGCGGCTGCTGGCGAAGGCGCTGGACGCCGCTTCGGTCCACCTGTCCGTCCTGCACCGGGGAGAACGCTGATGCCCACGATCCACGAACCGGTCGGCGCCGGCCTCACCCGCGTCTGGGAGGTCGGCGACGTGCGGTTCCACGAGCGCACGCCGTACCAGGAAGTGCTGATCGGGACGACCGCGCAGGGCGTTTCGCTGTTCTGCGACGGCGAACGGCAGAGCACCGAAGCGAGCCAGCTCGTCTACCACGAGGCGCTGATGGTGCCGGCGCTCCTGCTGGCCGAGCGGGTGCGGCGGGTGCTGATCATCGGATCGAGCGAAGGCGTCGCCTCCCAGCTGGCGGTCTCCGCGGGCGCCACGCTCGTCGACCACGTCGACATCGACGAGCAGGCCGTGCGGGCCTGCGCCGAGCACCTGCCCTACGGCTACACGACCGCGGACCTCGCCCGCGACGGCGGGCCGGTCCGGGTGTCCTTTGCGGACGGCTGGGCGTTCCTGGCCGCCGCCGAGGCCCGTGGCGACACCTACGACGTCGTCGTGATCGACCTGCCGGACGAGAACACCGACCCGGACGCGCAGCACAACCGCTTGTACGGCACGGACTTCCTTGGCCGGTGCGCCCGCGTCCTGGCGCCCGGCGGGGTGGTGACCTGCCAGGCCGGCTGCCCGACGCTGTGGCGCAACGAGACGCTGCTCGCGGCGTGGCGTCGCTTCCGCGAGGTGTTCGGGACGGTGCTGTACTTCGGTTCCGACGAGCACGAGTGGGCGTTCCTGTCCGGCCGCGCGGACCGCGTCGACGACCCGGGCGCGCTGGTGGCCCGGCGGTTCGCGGAGCGGGGGAGCGGCGCGGTCACGCTGGACGCCGAAGCGCTGCTCGGCGGGTCGACCCCGCCGTTTTCGCTCCGGCACCCGGTGGTCCGGACCAGTCCGGACCGTTGATTGCCCGGCACAATCGACTATTCAAACGATAAAATGCGGGAAATGGATTTCCCGCACTCCGAGTTGTCGTGTTACTCCGTTCAGTGGCCGTCGAAATGGTTGCGATCGCGCTACGATCCGTTCCGCGCGCGATCATCGTGATCAAAAGGCACCGTGGCCCATTTGGAGGAGCGTCATGCTCGGTATGTTGGTCGTAGCCGGAATGGTTCTGTCCGCCCTCGCCGCACCCGTCGATTCCCCGGCGTCGTCGGCTCCGACCGAAAAGATCACGCTCGACGTCAAGACCATCAACGGGTCGGGCTGCCCGGCGGGCACGGCCACGGCGACGGCCGACGTCGCCTCCGACAACACGTCGTTCACGGTGCACTACACGAACTTCACCGCCAAGGCCGGCGGTGGCGCGTCCGCGCTCGACGCCCGGAAGAACTGCCAGATCAACGTGCTCGTCCATGTACCGCAAGGGTTCACGTACGCGATCGCGGAGGCGGAGTACCGCGGATTCGCGCACATCGAGAGCGGGGCGAGCGCGCTCGAGCAGGCCAACTACTACTTCACGGGCACGGCGCCGACGGCCCGCGTGCGCCACACCTACCCGGGCCCGTTCCACGGCGTGTGGCGCGCGACGGACACCACCGACGTGGCGGCGCTCGTCTTCGCCCCGTGCGGTGAGGACCGCAACCTGAACATCAATGCGGAACTGCGCGCGGACGCGGGCAGCTCCGGTGGAACGAGTTACATCGAAATGGATTCCGAACACGCGAGCGTGGACACGATTTACCACTTCGCGTGGAAGACCTGCTGAATTCCGCGAACAATGGCCCGCTCGCCGGAACCCGTCCCGGGGTCCCGCCCGCACGTCATGAACGGGTCGTTCACCTCGTCAGACGACATGAACGACCCTTTCATGACATCGCCGCGACGCCGGGCAGACCGCGCGGCCACGACTTTGCCGGACCCGTCCGGTGAGCGGGCCGGTTCGCGCTAGACGTGGGTGACGAGAAGGGTCACTCCCGCTTCGCCGCCGCAGTCGACGAAGACCGGTCCGACGCCGTTGCCGATGTGCTGGGCCACGGTCGCCTTGGCGACGAAGTGGTCCGGGCCCGCGTCGAGGACGCGGATGTTCTCCAGTGCGGGGTGCTCCGGGAAGCCGCCGAGGACGGACTTGAGGCCCGTGCCGCCGCCGCAGCTGCCGGTGATGGTCACTTCCTGGCCGCGGTACGTCGTCGGGTTCGGCGTCACCTCGACGGTGGCGCGCGCGCCGTGGGGTGGCTGACTGGTCATGGTCCCCTCCGTGGTCCCCGGTTCCGCCGACGCGCCGCCGGCGATCCCGATGCTCACCGCCGTGACGAGCCCCGCCGCGGCGGCCAGCCCGGTCACCGTGCGGGTGGTCTTGCCGTGCATGGTGTTCTCCTCCCTGGACCCGGGGTTCGCCGGACCTGCTTCGTCAGTCGCCGCGGAGCGGGCCGGGGTTCTCGGCGAGGGGGAGTGAGACGTGGATCACATGCCGGGTTTAGCGGCCGTGCCGGAGGGGGCGCCGGTCGAGTGTCTATAAAGGACGGAGCGCTAGTCGAGCGCGCCCGAAGCCGGCAGCTCGGCCCGTTCGCGCTTCGCGGACGGCGCCAGTGTGCATCGTCGCTCGAACCGCTCCATCAGGACGGTAGCGATCAGGAGGGCCACTGGGGTGCTCACCGCGATCCACATGCCAGAACAGCTACCCAGCCCGGCCGGAGCTGAATCGCCGGGATGACGGCGGCGGCGGCCGCCGGAAGCGCGAACACCCGCCTGGCCTGGGCGGAACCGGTCAGGTTACCGGTTGGTCTCGATCCGCCGCGGACAGCCGGGCGATCACCTGCAGCAGGCCGGCCCGGAACGCGGCGTCCTCGCCGAGGTCGCCGAGCACCGCGGGCTCGGCTCGCACCGCCCGTTCGTGGACCGCCCGCCCGCGGGCCGTCAGCTGGGTGACGTGCCGCCGGGCGTCCGCGGGATCCGGGGTCCGCGTGACGAACCCCGCCTTGGCCAGCCGGTCGAGGGTGCGGCTGATCGTCTGGTCCGTGACCTGGCAGCGCTGGGCCAGCGTCCGCTGGGGGAGCGGCCCGTCGCGCAAGGTGTGGAGCGCGATCAGCCCCGCGTGGGTGAGCCCCATGCCGTCGAGCACCGCCGCCCAGCGGTGTTCCACCAGGCGTGCCGCCACGGCGAGCAGCCGGCCCGTGGGCCAGGTGCTCAGGTCGGGTTCGGGGGTTGTGCTCACCGTCACTCCGAGTCCGTCGTGCAGAATGTTCAGCTTGCTGAACAATTGGGCGTGTTCGCCCTCGAAAGGACCTTAGCGACCATGAACGAGAAGCCGCGCCGCCTCCGCTGGCTGATCCCCGCCCTCCTGGTGATCGCCTGGCTCGGACTGGGCGGGTTCGGCGGCCCGTTCGCCGGGAAGCTCGGCGAAGTCGCGAAGAACGACAACGCCGCCTTCCTGCCGCGTTCGGCCGAGGCCACCGAGGTTTCCGACGAGCAGAAGGCCTTCACCCCGCGTCAGGTGCTGCCCGCGACCGTTGTCGCCGAGCGCACCACCGGCCTGACCGCGGAAGACCGCCGGTTCCTCGACGCCAAGGCCGCGGAGCTGGGCACCGTCCCCGGCGTCGTCGGCCCGCTCGGGCAGCCCGAGAAGGCGCCCCGCGACGACCAGGCCGTGCAGCTGGCCGTCCCGATCCTCGCCGACGGCAACCCCGCCGACGTCGTCAAGGAGGTCCGCGCGAAGCTCACCGGCGCTCCCGACGGGCTCACCGTGCTGGTCACCGGGCCCGCCGGGCAGATCGCGGACCTGGTGACGGCCTTCGGCGGCATCGACGGCATCCTGCTGCTCGTCGCCGGCGGCGTGGTCGCGCTGATCCTCGTCGCCGTCTACCGGAGCCCGCTGCTGCCGTTCCTGGTCCTGCTGTCGGCGGTGTTCGCGCTCGGGCTCGCCAGCCTCGTCGTCTACCTGCTGGCGAAGAACGACGTCCTCGCGCTCAACGGCCAGAGCCAGGGGATCCTCTCGATCCTCGTGTTCGGCGCGGCGACCGACTACGCGCTCCTGCTGGTCGCCCGGTTCCGAGAACAGCTGCGTGACACGCCGAGCCGCTTCGACGCGCTGAAACTCGCCTGGCGCGCCACGCTCGAACCGATCGCCGCCTCGGCCGGCACTGTCATCCTCGGGGTGCTGTGCCTGTTGTTCAGCGACCTGAACTCGAACAAGGGCCTCGGCCCGGTCGCGGCGATCGGCATCGGTGCCGCGCTGCTCGCCTCGACGACGTTCCTGCCCGCCGTGCTGGCCCTGTGCGGCCGCGGCGCGTTCTGGCCGTTCAAGCCCGCGCTCGGCTCGCCGCACCCCGAGACGTCCGGCATCTGGGGCCGCGTGGCCCGCCTGGTCGGCCGCCGCCCGCGCGTGGTCTGGGTGGTGACGGCGCTCGTCCTCGGCGTCGGCGTCGCGTTCCTGCCGCAGCTCAAGGCGTCCGGCACCGCGCAGTCCGACGTCTTCCTCACCCAGGTCGAATCCGGGACCGGGCAGGACATCCTCGGCCGGCACTTCCCGGGCGGCCTCGGCGCGCCCGCCATCACGATCGCCGACGCGGACGCCGTGCCCGCGGTGCTCAAAGCGTCCACAATGGACGGCGTGGCGCAGTCGGTGCCGCTGCCCGAGGTGGTGAACGGCCGCGTGCAGATCCTGTCCGTGCTGACCGACCCCGCCGACTCCGAGGCGGCGGTCGCGACGGTCGGGCGGCTGCGGGACGCCGTGCACGCGGTCCCCGGCGCGAACGCGAAGGTCGGTGGTCCGACGGCGATCCAGCTCGACACGCAGCGGACGTCGGAGCACGATCGCGCCCTGATCATCCCGATCGTGCTGCTGGTCATCTTCCTGGTGCTGGCCCTGCTGCTGCGGTCGCTGCTCGCGCCGCTGCTGCTCATCGCGACGGTGGTGCTCTCGTTCGCCGCGACGATGGGCGTGTCCGCCGTGGTGTTCAACCACGTCCTGGGCTTCCCGGGCGCGGACCCGGTGGTGCCGCTGTTCGGGTTCGTCTTCCTGGTGGCGCTGGGGATCGACTACAACATCTTCCTGATGACGCGCGTCCGCGAGGAGGCGCTGACCCGCGGCACGCGCGAAGGCACGCTGCGCGGGCTGTCGCTGACCGGCGGCGTGATCACATCGGCGGGGGTGGTGCTCGCCGCGACGTTCTCCGCGCTCGCGGTGATCCCGATCCTGTTCCTCGCCCAGATCGCGTTCATCGTCGCGTTCGGCGTCCTGCTCGACACGTTCCTGGTGCGGTCGCTGCTGGTGCCGGCGCTGACGGTCGACGTCGGGCGCCGCGTCTGGTGGCCGTCGAAGCCGGCTACGAAAGCGCCAGCTTGAAATCGGGGCACTCGACGAGGGGCACATGGTCGCACGAAGCCGCGTGCCGCAGGCTGTCGCGCATCCTCGTCAGGCGGTCGATCGTGTCGTCGAGCTCGGTCGCCTTGGCCGCCATCCGCTCGCGCAGGGCGTCGTCGCTCGGCGTCGCCACCAGGAACCGCGCGATCTCCGCGATCGTGAACCCCGCCCCGCGGGCGCAGGCGACCAGGTCGAGGCGGCGCAGGACGTCCGGGTGGTACGTGCGGCGCAGGCCGTTGCGGCCGGCCGGTTCGACGAGCCCGCGCTTCTCGTAGAACCGCAGCGCCGAGGGCGCCAGCCCGGACTTCTCGGCGACTTCGGCGATGTCGAGCAGGGTCATCGTGGCCTCCTTGACTTGAAGCGTAGTTCAAGTCGGACGATGACCGGCATGCAGATCCACCACCTCAACTGCGGATCCGTGCGGCAGATCGAAGCCCCCGGCCTGCCGCCCGCGGCCGCGGTCAACCACTGCCTGCTCGCCGAAACCGACCACGACGGTCTGGTGCTCGTCGAAACCGGCCTCGGCCTCGACGACGTCCGCGACCCCGCTGCCACGCTGGGTGGCGACTGGGTCGCGATGGCCCAGCCGCTGCTGTCCGAAGCCGAAACCGCCGTCCGCCAGATCGCCCGGCTCGGCTTCGCACCCGAAGACGTGCGGCACGTCGTCGTCACGCACCTCGACGTCGACCACTGCGGCGGCCTGCCCGACTTCCCCGGAGCGCGGGTCCACGTGCTGGCGGCCGAGCGGGACGCGGCGCTGGCCGAGGCGCCCAGCTTCCGCTACCGGCCCGCGCACTGGGCGCACGGGCCGAAGTGGGAGACCTACGAGCGGCCGTCCGGAGACGACTGGTTCGGCTTCGCGTCGATACCGCTGCGGGGGATCGACGCCGGCATCCGGCTCGTCCCGCTCGGCGGGCACACCGCGGGCCACGCGGGGGTCGCGGTCCACGACGGCACCCGCTGGCTCCTGCACTGCGGCGACGCGTACTACTTCCACCGGGAGCTCGAGGCGGCCCCGATGCCGCACCCGGTGCTCGACGTCGTCCAGACCCGCTCGGAAATCCACCACGACCTGCGCCTGGGCACGCAGGCGAGGCTGCGTGAACTGGTCCGAGGGCACGGCGACGAGGTGACGGTCTTCAGCGCCCACGACCCGTGGGAACTGGACCGCCTACGAGTCGCGGCGAGCGCGTGAGCCGACGGCTTCGCCGGTGAGGTACGCCGTCGTCCCGGTGACGGCCAGCAACCGGTCGAGCGAGCGCGGCCGGTTGTCCAGGTGCAGCCGGGCGCCCGCGCCGGTGACCGCGCGGTGGACCAGCAGCAGGGTCGACAGCCCGGAGGAGTCGCAGAAGGCGAGCCCGGCGCAGTCGAGCCGCACGTCCCGGACCCCGTCGTCGTCGGCCAGCCGGTCGGTGACCAGCTGCAGCAGCGTCGCCGCCGTGCCGAACTCCAGGGCGCCGGTGATCGTGACGCGGGCCGTTTCGCCGTCCGGGGCCCACGTGCAGGTCAACGTCATGCCGAGAGCCCCGATCCGGCGGCCGGGCCCGCCACGTGCGTGCGTGCCGCGCCGAGCAGGCCGGTGGCCCGCGGGAAGTCGCGCAGCTCCGCCTCGAGCAGCTCGAGGGCCGGAACCAGCGAGGCGGCCGGGACGCCGCGCGCGGTGAGGATGCCGGCGGTCCAGCTCAGGAACCCGGTGAAGAGCGCCGCGTCGCCGACGTAGAGCGCGGTCGCCAGGAACTCGACGATGTGCGCGAGGTCCTCGGCGGTGTGCTGGCGCTGTATGTCGGTGTAGGTCCGCATCGCCGGGATGCGCTCCTCCAGCCCGGCCAGCACCGCCTTCACCAGCCGGCCCGCGCTGCGCGTGACCAGCGTGTACTCCTGGTCGGCCAGGTGCGGCAGGTCGTCGAGTGGCTGGTGCCCGGCCGGCGGGCGGGGGAGCGGCTCGGCCAGCCGATCGGCCGCGGAACGCGCGTCCGGCGCCCACGCCTCGGCGCCGAGCAGGCGGGCGTACCGGCCGTCGGGGCCGAACGCGGCGCCGCCGGCGATGACCGGCGTCGCGGCCGCCTGGCACGCGGTGATCGTGGCGTGCGCGGTCGGCAGCCGGGTCGCGATCGACCCGGACAGCGCGACCGCGTCCGGCCCGGTGCGGTGCAGGTGGGCGACCAGGTGCGGGGCGGGCACCTGCGCGCCGAGGTAGTCGACCCGGAAGCCGCGCAGCCGCAGCACTTCGGCGAGCAGCCGGGCGGGCATCGCGTGCCACTCGCCGTCGACGCAGGCGACGGTGATCCGGCCGAGGTGCGGTTCCGGCCGCTTCAGCACGTACCCGAAGGTCGCGATGACGCGGTCGTTGATCGCGGTCGCGGCGTGCTCCTGCGCCACGGTGAGGCGGTTGGCCGCCCACTCCTGCCCGACCTTGCGCTGGACCGCGCCGATCACGTCGAGCAGCAGGCTCTCCGGGTCCGCGCCGGCACCGAGCGCCTGGACCACGACGTCGCCGGCGGCGTACTCGTCGCCCGTCGTGACGGCGTCCCAGAGCCGTTCGGCGTGCTCGGCCACCCCGGGCGTGCGGGTGGGGGTGCTCATGCCGTGTACCTCCCGCGACCGTGGCCGCCGACCGCGGCCAGGTGCCGGCCGCGCGGCGCGGTGATCGCCAGGACGGCCATGTCGTCGTGGGCGCCGCGGCCGATCCACTGCGACGCGAGCATCTGGATCCGCTCGACGACGGCGTCGGCGGGCATGTTCGCGCACTCGGTGAGGGACTGGCGGAGCCGGTCCTCGCCGAACATCGCGTCCCCGAGCGGGCCGCCGCGCGCCTCGACGATCCCGTCGGTGTAGAGCAGGCACGTCTCGCCGGGGTCGAGCGTGACGTCCGTGCCGGACGACTCGATCTCGGGCAGCACGCCGATCAGGCTCCCGTGGGTGTCGGCCTCCTCGACCCGGCCGTCGGCCCGGACGATCAGGGGCGGCGGGTGGCCCGCGCTCGTGACGCGCAGCCGGACGGTGGCGCCCTCGCGGCGGGCCGAGGCCAGCACGAGCGTGACGAACCGGGCGTTCCGGCCGTCGGCGAGCGTGCGGTTCAGCAGGTTCAGCAGCCGCTCGTGGTCGTCGGCCACCGGCAGCAGGGCGCGCAGCGTGGTGCGGATCTTGCCGGTCAGCACGGCGGCGTCGAGGCCCTTGCCGCAGACGTCGCCGAGCACGGCCAGCGACTCGTCGCCTTCGGTGGTGATCGCCGAGTGCACGTCGTAGAAGTCGCCGCCGATGCGCTCGCCGTCGCGGGCCGGGCGGTAGCGGCCGGCGAACTCGACGCCGCCGAGCTGCTCGAGCGTCGGCGGGAGCAGCTCGCGCATCAGCGTGTCGGTGATCGACGCCTGCAGCGCGAACACGCGCGCCGCCGACATCGCCGCGCCGGCCCGCGCCGCGAACAGCCGGGCGAAGAGCTCTTCCTGGTCGGTGAACGACGCCCGGTCGCCGCGGCGGAGCAGCACCAGGGCGCCGGCGGGGACGCCGTGGCCGGGCAGCGGCGTGACGACGATCGACCCGACCGGGCCGAAGTCCGCGGGCAGCACCCAGCCGGGTGCGGCGTCCGGGTCGAGCCAGCGCGAGGGTACCGGGGGAAAGCCCTGCAGCGCCTCGCCGAGGCCGGGCAGCTCGTCGGGGTCGATGTGCAGCCGGGACCGCGTCGGTTCCCCGTCGCGCACGCAGGTGACGGCCGGGTAGCTCCCGCTCGTGGTGGGCGCCAGGACCAGGGCGGCGTCGGCGAGGTGCTGCGCGGCGAGCCGGGCGGCGACCTCCATGCAGCGTTCCAGGTTGAGTGAGCCCAGCAGCGCGGCGGAAGCGTCGCTGAGGAACGCGGTCCGCTCTTGTTCGCGGGCCAGGGCGTCCTGGGCCACCCGGGCGTCGGTCTCGTCGACCAGCCACCACGTGACGGATTCGCCGTGCGGGATCGGGTGCGCCGCGAAGGACTGCGGGCCGACGGCACCGTGGACGACCTCGTCGCCGCGGCGGTGGTGCGCGGCCGCCAGCCAGCCCGGTACGGTCTCGGCGAGCCGGCAGCCGGGCTCGGCACCCGGGAAGAGCGTGCGGGCGGCTTCGTTGAGGGCGAGGACGACCCCGGCGGTGTCGGCGCACACGGCCGCCACGGGCGCGGCCGTCCAGCCCCGGTCGCCGGCGTCCGGGACGGTCGGCGTGCGGCGGACCGGGTCAGCCACGCGCACTCGCGGGGTCGTCGGTGGTCAGTTCGGCCCACAGGGTCTTGCCGCTGGGCCGGCGCAGCTGGCCCCAGGCCGCCGCGCAGCGCTCCACCAGCAGCAGCCCGCGGCCGCCCTGGTCGGAGGGTGTCCGGCGGCGCGCGGGCTCGCTCCCGCCGTCGTCGACCTCGATCCGCAGCTTCGCGGCGCCGGGCAGCAGGCGCACGTGGTGGGGCGCGCGGCCGTGGCGCAGCGCGTTGGACGTCAGCTCGTCGACCACCATGACCGCGGTGCCGACCACGTTCGCCGGGAACTCCCGCAGGACGGTGCGGACCCAGTGCCGGACTCTCGCCAGCTCGGTGAGCTCGGCGGTGATGCCGAGCTCGTGCCGGATCGTTCTCAGGTTCACGTCCGCCTCCCTGTCCGTGCCGGGCTCCGGGGAGAAGCCCTCCCCTTCCTGATGCCCGGATCCGGGCTCGTCGACACGGATATCGGAGGAGGTCATGCTTCTTCGCCCCAGGAAGCGCGGACCGCGGCGACGCTCGGGTGCACCGGCATGACGTCGCCGAGGCCGAGCAGTTCGATCGGCCGGAGCACGGCGGGGACGGTCGTCACGACGGCCAGCCGGCCGCCCGCCTCACGCAACCTGCTGCCCAGCCGCAGCAGGACCTGCAGGCAGCTGGAGTCGCAGTACTCGACTTCGGCCATGTCCAGCACGACGCGGCCGGCGCCCGGCTCGTCCGGGAGCGCTTCGGCGAGCTTCGCCGAAACCGCGAAGTCGAACTCCCCGCGAAGGGTGAAGAGCCACAGGTCCCCGCCTTCGCCGGCGTCGACCGACCAGCCGTCACCGGCGTACCGCTGCCGCGGCCGCGTTGCGTCGGTCGTCATGCGGGCTCCAGGATGGGGGATCGGGAACGCGGGCTGGCGGCTCAACCTGCTCCCGGCGAAATCTACCAGCGCCGCCGGGCCCGGGCAGCCCGGTGCCCCCGTCACCGTCCTTTAAGGACCTCTTCCCGGCGGGCCGGTTCGGGCGTCGCTCCGGGCTCCGGTGCGGCCGGCACGATGGCCACGTTCACCGTCCGCGTCAGCCGTTCGTAGGGCGCCCGGTGCTCGCCGTCGAGGAGCACGGCCAGCGGCGTCCAGACCCCCACGACGAACACCGACGCGGCCAGCGCGACCGGCAGGAGCAGCAGTCCGGGGTGGTCGCCGAGGTCCCAGCGGTCGACGTCCAGCACCAGCCACGCCAGCCAGAGCGGCGAGAGCAGGACGCCGTTGCGGACCAGCAGTGCGATCGGCCCGGCCCGGCGCCGTCCCCGGCGCACCACGCGCAGCAGCATCGCCCGCTTCCCGGGCGTCGACCCGGTCACGGCGGGCAGCACCACGAACCACACGAGGGCGAGGATGACGACCGGCGTGTCGCGGTGGTTCAGGTCCTCGCCGAACAGCGTGAGCAGGCCGAACAGGAAGCCGAGCAGCGCGGCGAACCCGAGCAGGTCGGTGGCGAGCGCGAAGAGCCGGCGGGTGAAGGTGACCTTCGCGGCGTAGCGGCGCCGGTCGTGTTCCGGCTCCGGCGAGGGCAGCAGCCGGCCGAGCGGGCCGGCGACGAGCCAGCCCACCACGACACCGGCGGTGTTGAGGATCAGGTCGTCGACGCTGAAGAGCCGGTAGGGGCACGGGTAGACGAACCACAGGCCGGTCAGCTGCGTCAGCTCGAAGAACAGCGAGACGCCGAAGCCGATCAGCGCGGCGGGCACGAGCCGCATCCGCTGCGCGTAGCGGACGTAGAACCCCAGCGGCGCGAGCATCACGACGTTGAGCGCGGTGGTCCAGACCGCCGGGTTGTGCAGCAGCGCGCCGGGACTCCAGTGCCCGCGGGCGCGCTGCGACACGACTTCGACGAAGTAGAAAGGCCGCAACTGCGGAGAACTCGCGTAGGTGTGCCCCGCGCAGTACGCCGGGTCGGCGGGCAGCGGCAGCACCGTCTGCGTCGCGATCGCCAGCAGGTAGAAGAGGAACGCGTAGAAGACGAACGTCGGCCAGCCGCCCGCGCGGCCGCGCCGGCGGTAGCTGACGAACGCGGCGGGCAGCATGACGGCCAGCACGAGGAACGGGAAGAGGATGAGGGCCGTCCGGACGGGGACGAGGTAGGTGGCGACCACGGAGCCGGTGGTACCCAGCCGGGCGGGGAGCGAAGCGTGCTTTCCCCCGGACGGCTGGCGCGCACCGGATCGGCGTCAGCGCGCCCGGGGCCGGACACCGTGGCCGGCGCCGCGGGGAGGCCGGGTCCCGGCCCTCGGCGCCGGCTCCGCTCGATCGTCTTGAATGAGTCATTAGGATCACTCAAGACCTGAATGACTCATTCAAGACGACTGGCCGGCCGGTCACCGGCGGCGGAGCCGCGCGACTTTGCCGGAGCCCCCCGACGGCTGGGCCGGCCCGCCGCCGCGCCGGAAGCGGCACGGCGGCGACGGCCGGGCTCACTGCGGGGGCGCGTCCTGCTGCCCGCCGCCCTGGTTGTGCAGGTAGTCCTTCACCTTCTCCGAGCCCTGGTCGATCTTGTCGGAGTGCTCGCCGAACCGCTGCTTGGCGGCGTCGGCGGCCTTGTCCACACCCTGGTCGGCCTGGTCCGGGTGCTTGCCGAGCGCTTCCTTGGCCTTGTCGAACAGGTTCATCGGTGCCTCCGTTCGGAATCCGATCTTCGGACACCCCGAGGAGAACACCGGCGCAACGGGCCCGCAACCGAATGGCCGCATCCACTCACCTGTCGTGGGTATTACCGCCCCTTTCCCGGGTGAAAGGCCGCCGCCCGGGTTTGGAACCGGCGAGTTCGGGTACTGGCCGATTCCTTTGCCGCGCGGGCCGGGTCGGTACGGGTATGAGCACTTCTCCGAACGAAAAACGCGTGGTCGCCGTCGCCGGCGCCACCGGGCGGCAGGGCGGCGGGCTGGTCCGCTCGATCGCCGCGGACCCGGACGGCGGCTTCACCGTCCGGGCCCTCACGCGCGACGCGGGTTCGCCGCGCGCGAAGGAACTGGCCGGGCTGGGCGCGGAAGTGGTGGTCGCCGACCTCGACGACCTCGCGGCCGTCGAGGCGGCTTTCACCGGCGCGTACGGCGCCTTCTGCGTCACCGCCGCCCAGGAACACCCACCGGAACGGGAAACCGCCCACGCCGCCACGATGGCCGCGGCGGCCCGCCGGGCCGGCGTCGCGCACGTGGTGTGGTCGACGTTCGAAGACACCCGGAGCTTCGTCCGGCCCGGCGACGAGCGGCTGCCGCCGCTGCCCGGGGGCTACCTGGTCCCGCACTACGACGCCAAGGGCGCCGCCGACGCGGAGTTCGACGCCGCGTCGACCACGTTCCTGCGCACGGCGTTCTACTGGGAGAACCTCCTCGACGGCGGCGGCCCGGCCCGCGGCGACGACGGCGTCCGCACGCTGGCGCTGCCGCTGGGGTCCGCGCGGCTGCCCGGCATCGCCGTCGCGGACATCGGCCGCTGCGCCCACGCGATCCTCCGGCAGCCCGAACTGGCGGGGAAAACGGTGAGCATCACCGGCGAAAACCTCACCGGCGCCGAACTCGCGGCCGGGTTCGCCGAATTCCTCGGCGAACCCGTGCGGTTCCAGGACGTCCCCGTGACCGCGTTTCCCGCCGGACTGGCCAACATGTTCCGGTTCACCCAGGACTTCGAAACCGCGTACGCGGGCGCCCGTGATCCCGCCGAAGTCCGCGCGCTGCACCCCGGCCTGCTGACCTTCCGGCAGTGGCTGGCCGAAAACCTCGAAAGGACGTCCCGATGAGCGTGCCCCTGACCGAAGCCGCCCGCGAAGTGCTCGACGGTCCGCACACGGCGGTGCTCGCCACCTCGAACGCCGACGGACGGCCGCAGTCGTCGGTGATCTTCGTCAAGCGCGACGGCGGCACCGTCGTCTTCAGCACCATCAAGGGGCGCCTGAAGACCCGGAACATGGAACGCGACCCGCGGGTCAGCCTGCTGGTCTCGAGCAACCCCGGCCGATGGGTCGAGATCCGGGGCACCGTCGAGATCACCGCCGACCCGGAAAAGGTGCTGCTGCACGAAATGTACGACCGGTACATGGGCGGGAAGACGCCACCGCCGGAACCGGACGCGCAGCGGCTGATCGTCCGGATCGTCCCGGAAAAGCTGTACGTCTGGCCGCCGGCGGAGGCCGCTTGAACCGCCCGGGGCCGGAACCCGTATACCGGGTGAGGATCGCCGGCCCCGCCGCACGGGCCGGGCGGTCACCGCCGCGAACGACGTGAGGCCCGCATGCTTGGAAAGTCCGTCTCGGCCGCCGCGCCGCTGCCCGACTTCGGGTTGCCCCGGACCGGGCGGCGGCACGCCGTCGCGGGCGTGGTCGTGACCGCGCTCGCCGCGCTGCTGGTGCTGTTCGCGCTCCTCGCTCCCGACGACCTCACCGCCTTCTCCGCCGACGCGCTGGTGCGGGTGCCGGTCGAGGGGATCGTCATCGCCGCGTTCGTGCTGGTCCTGCCGCCGCGGCCGCGGCGGGTCGTAGCGGTGCTGGCGGGGCTGGCGCTCGGACTGCTCGTCGTGCTGAAGGCGCTGGACACGGGCTTCTACGCGACGCTGGAGAAGCCGTTCGACCCGGTCTACGACTGGAGCTTCTTCAGCGCCGGGGTCGAGTTCCTCGCCGGGCAGATCGGCGAGGCCGGCGCGATGGCCGCGCTCGCCGGCGCGGGCGTGCTCGCGGTCGCCGTCGTGGTGTTCATGGTGCTGGCGATGCTGCGGCTGAGCCGGATCGCCGCGGGGCACCGGACCGGTGCGACGCGCGTGGTGGCCGTGCTCGGCGTGGTCTGGATCGTCAGCTCGGTGTTCGGGGTCGAGCTCGCGCCGGGCAAGCCCCTCGCCGCGCAGAGCGCCGTCGCGCTGGCCTACGACGACCTGCGCCAGGTCGCCGGCGACCTGCGTGAGCAGCGGCCGTTCGGCGAAGTCGCCGCCGAGGACGCGTTCCGCGGCACCCCCGGTGACCAGCTGCTGAACGGGCTGCGCGGCAAGAACGTCGTGCTCACCTTCGTGGAGAGCTACGGCCGGGTGGCGCTCGACGACCCCGCCATCGCCCCGAAGATCGGCGCGACGCTCGACGCGGGGACGGCCGAGCTGCGCGCGGCGGGCATCGGCGCCAAGAGCGCGTTCCTGTCCTCCTCGACGTTCGGCGGCGGGAGCTGGCTGGCCCACTCGACCGTGCAGTCGGGCATGTGGATCGACAACCAGCAGCGCTACAACGACCTCCTGGCCAGCGACCGGCTGACCCTGGGCGGCGCGTTCCAGCGGGCCGGCTGGAAGACCGTGTGGGACGTCCCGGCGCACACCAAGGACTGGCCGGAGGGCCAGAAGTTCTACCACCCGGACGCCTACTACGACGCCCACCACGTCGGCTACCAGGGCCCCGGCTACGCCTACGCGACCATGCCCGACCAGTTCACGCTCTCGATGCTGCAGCGCACCGAGCTCGCGAAGTCCGCGCGGAAGCCGGTGATGGCCGAGGTCGACCTCGTCTCCAGCCACGCGCCGTGGTCGCCGCGGCCCTGGCTGGTGGACTGGAACCAGGTCGGCGACGGCTCGGTCTTCGCGCCGCAGCCGGGCGCGGGCGAGGCACCGGAGTCGGTCTGGAAGGACCCGGCGAAGATCCGCGACGCCTACCGCGACGCCACCGACTACTCGCTCAAGACTCTGATCTCGTTCATGCAGCACTACGGCGACGAGAACACGGTCCTGGTGTTCCTCGGCGACCACCAGCCGCCGGTCGTCACCCCGCAGGGCGCGGTGCACGACGTGCCGATCACGATCGTCGCCAAGGACCCGAAGGTGCTGGACCGGATCGCCGGCTGGGGCTGGACGGACGGCCTGCACCCGGCCGCGCGGGCGCCGGTCTGGAAGATGGACTCCTTCCGCGACCGCTTCCTGACCGCGTTCGCCCACTGAGCGTCCACTGAGGACACTCCGTCCGGTGGCTTCCGGGAACGCGCCCGGTGCGCCTATCCTGGAACCGCCGGGCGGGGGAGCCCGGCCGATCCACGGACACGGGAGGGTAAGTGGATCAGCAGGGGGAGTCCCGTTTCGCGTACCGCGGCGTGCCGCCCGGAGTCGTGCCGTACTACGTCGCGGTCGAGGTCGGCGCGGTCGCGTTGCTGGTCCTGGCCGTGCCCTCGACGAAACCGGCCCCGCGGGAGTGGCTCTTCTTCGCCGTCCTGCTCGCTTCGGCGGTCGTGCAGACCGAGCTGTCGGCGAAGACCGAGCGGATGCGCCGGTTCCTGTCGCGGAACCCGCACGTCAGCGTCGCCTCGGTGTGGTACTTCGCCGGGGCGCTCGTGCTGCCGCCGGTCCTGGCCGCCGTCCTCGCGGTGCTGGTCTACGGGCACCTCTGGGGGCGTACGGCCGGCGGGGTGCCGGGCAGCAGGCTGTACCGGGCGACGTGCTCGGCCGCGACGCTCGTGGTCACCGTCTTCGCGGCCGGCGCCGTCGCCGACGTGGCCGGGCCGATCGCGGCCGGCCTGACGCTGGCCCTGGTCAACACGTTGCTCGTGATGGTCGGGTTCAAGCTCCACGAGCCGGGCCGCCCGTTCCTGTCCCTCGCGGGCTCGGTGTCGGAGAACCTGCTCGACGCGGCGACGCTGTGCCTCGGCGTCGTGGCGGCCGCGCTGCTGCCGGTCCGGCCGTGGCTGGTGCCGCTGCTGGTGCTGCCGGTCGTGCTGCTGCACCGCGGCGAGCTCGGGCGGCGGCTGGAGCTGCGGGCCCGAGACCCCAAGACCGGGCTGCTGACCAGCGGGGAGTGGCGGGCGCGGGCCGAGGCCGAGCTGAGCCGGGCGGCGCGAACCGGGGGCGACTGCGGGATCCTGATGCTCGACCTCGACCACTTCAAGCGCGTCAACGACACCTACGGGCACCTGGCGGGCGACGACGTCCTGCGGGCGGTCGCCGGCGCCGTCCGGGCCGAGGTGCGGGTCTACGACTCGGTCGGCCGGTTCGGCGGGGAGAGGAGTTCGTCGTGCTGCTGCCGGGGATCGGGCGGGTCCACTCGGTGGCGGTCGCGGAGCGGATCCGCGACGCGGTGGCGGCGCTGGCCGTCGTGACCGCGGACGGGACACGGATCGCCGGGATCTCGGTGTCGATCGGGGTGGCGGTGCACCCGGCCGCGGGCCGCGGCGTGGACGAGGTGCTCGGCGCCGCGGACAAGGCCGTTTACGCGGCGAAGAACGCGGGCCGCGATCGGGTTTGCGTCAGCCGCTGAGGAATTGCGGCCCCCGTCCGCCATCCGACCAGGGTCGCGGGCTAGCCCGGATGGAGCAGCGTGGTGACGTTCCGCTGCACCCGCATTCACTGGCCCGATGAATTGCCGGTAATTCTTCCGCGCTTCTACGCTTCATAACGTCGGGTCTCTGCGCTGAGGAGTTTTCATGCGAAGGAAATTGGCGGTTCTCGGGGTCGCTCTGTTTTCGCTGTTCGGCTTGTCGGTCGTGCCCGCGGCCGCCGCCGGCGGCGACTTCGCGCCACCCGGCTGTTTCGGCGAGCGCTACGGAACCCTGTTCGGCCAGGGAGTTTCGGTCAGCTGCTACCCCGGCGAGGGGTACGGGTACCGCGTCATCGCGCACTGCGCCAACGGCAGCGCGTTCTGGTTCGTGGCCGGCGATTTCGTGCCGTACGGATTCGGTCCGGCGGTCGCGGAATGCTCGGGTGCGCTGCTGGTCCCGGCGCGGGTGGTGACCTACCAGGTCGACGAAATCTGATTTCCGCGACAACCGTCCGGCCACCCATTCCGGGGTGGCCGGACGGTGTCGGTTTTCCCGCGTCAGGAGGTGCGCCGGCCGCATCCCGGTCCCCAGGCGCGGAATCCTGTAGGAAATACGATCCCGCCGGGCGCGGCGCGGGCTGTCAACGCCCGGTCTCTTGCGATTCGTTCCCCGGAGCCGCCCAGGGGGACAGTCATGCACCTCTGCTGCCCCGCAGACTCTGTTTCCCGCCACCGCCCGCACCCGCGTGCTGTACTTGGTCCAGACCTTCGTCGGCGCGGACGGGTGACACCGGATCGCGCTTCTTTCGCGCGCCGGAAACCCTTGTCGTGCAACGTATTAATGCCGGAAGTCCGCAATGGACAGTCGTTCGCCTCCGCGAATTCCGGACAGAAGACCGGACATTTCTGGACCACCTCCGCCGCCGCCCGCACACTCGGCGCACGGTGTGTTTCTTTCCCCCTGCCCGAAGGAGACCTCATGCGTCGAAGAATCGCCCTCACCCTCGGCGGCGTCGCCGTCCTGACCGCGTCCCTCGCTTCGTCCTCCCTCAGCCCGGCCGTCGCGTCGCCCGGCCTGATCGCCGCCATGCAGCGGGACTTCGGCCTGACCGCCGCCCAGGCCGAAACCCGGCTGGGCCAGGAAGTGACCGCCGCGCGGGTCATGCCGGCCGCCCAGCGGGCCGCCGGGGCCGCGTTCGGCGGTGCGTGGTTCGACCCCGCGCTCGGCAAGCTCGTCGTCGGCGTGACCGACCCCGCCGCGGCGCAAGCCGTCCGGCAGGCCGGTGCCGAAGTCGCGCCGGCGAAGGTCAGCGCGGCCAAGCTCGACGCCGCGAAGGCCGCGATCGACGCCTCCGCCAAGGCGAACCCCGCGCCGGCGGCCGTCAGCGGCTGGCGCACCGACCCGCGCGCCGGCAGCGTCGTGGTCACCCTGCGGCCGGGCGCGCACGGCGCCGACGTCGATGCCTTCCTCGCGAAAGCCCGCGAAGCCGGCCCGGTCACCGTCGCGACCGCGCCGGCCGCCGAGCCGTTCTCGGCCGGGACAGTCGGCGGCGACCCGTACTACATCAACGGCAACACCCGCTGCTCGATCGGTTTCTCCGTGCAGGGCGGCTTCGTCAGCGCCGGCCACTGCGGCGGCGTCGGCAGCTCGGTGGTCGGCTGGGACGGCTCGGCCATGGGCAGCTTCGCCGGCTCGTCCTTCCCGGGCAACGACTACTCGTTCATCCGCATCGGCAACGGCTGGTGGACCGCACCGGTCGTGCTCGGCTGGGGCACGGTGAGCGACGCGCTCGTCCGCGGCTCGTGGGTCGCGCCGGTCGGCACGTCGGTGTGCCGCTCGGGCTCGACGACGCACTGGCACTGCGGTGTCGTCGAAGGGCTCAACGAGACCGTCAACTACTCCCAGGGTGCCGTCTACCAGATGACCCGCACCAACGTCTGCGCCGAACCCGGTGACTCGGGCGGTTCGTTCATCACGGGCGACCAGGCCCAGGGCGTCACCTCCGGCGGCTGGGGCAACTGCGGCTCCGGCGGCGAGACGTGGTTCCAGCCGGTGAACGAGATCCTGCAGACCTACGGCCTGTCCCTCGTCACGGCGTAGGAAATATTCCTTCCGGCGGCGGCCGATGAATCCGGCGGCCGCCGCCGGTAGGTACCGGTGAGGCCGCGCCACCAGGGCGCGGCGAAAGACCACCGGGAGCAGTCATGAGCGTGATCGTCGCCGAGTTCCTCACCCTGGACGGCGTCGCCGAGGACCCGGACGGCTCCGGGGGCACCGCCACCGGCAGCTGGGCCTTCCGGCACGGCCCGGAAGCCGTGGCCGGGGACAAGTTCCGCCTCGGCACCCTCCTCGACACCGGCGTCCTGCTGCTCGGCCGGACGACGTGGGAGCTGTTCGCGAAGCTGTGGCCGGGTCGCTCGGGCGAGTTCCCCGACCGTCTCAACGCCGCGGGGAAGCTGGTCGCCTCGCGGACCCTCCAGGACGTGTCCGCGTGGCAGAACTCCGTGCTGCTGCAGGGAAATCTCGCCGACGCCGTCGAGCGCGAGGAGCGGGACGTCGTCGTCATCGGCTCGGTCGGGATCGCGCAGGCCCTCGCCCGGCACGGCCTCGTCGACGAGTACCGCGTGCTCGTCTTCCCGACCGCCGTCGGCGCGGGCCGGCGGCTGTTCGATTCCCCCGCGGACCTCGACCTCGTGTCCACGACTCAGGTCGGAGCCGCGATCCTCAGCACCTACCGGACGCGCTAGGTCCGCAGGAGGCTCGCGAGCCAGCCGCCGAGGACCTGCTGGACCTCGGCGCGGGTCCGCGCCGGGTCGTCCGCCGCGGCGATCATCCGGGCCGCCTCCATCACCGCGCTGAGCACCAGCTGGGCCAGGGCCCGGACGGGCATTTCGACGATCAGCCCGTCCGCCCTGGCCTGCTCCAGCACGGCGACGATCAGGCCGAGGCCGTACTCCGCCTCGATCTCGCGCCAGACGTCCCAGCCGAGCACGGCGGGTGCGTCGGTGAGCGAAATGCGGCGGACCTCCTCACGCAGGCACGCGTCGAGGAAGACGCCGAGGCCCTGCAGCATGCCGGTCAGCGGGTCGGCGCCGCCGGCGAACGCGGCCTGGACCTCTTCGGTCAGTTCGCGTTCCAGCTCTTCGACGACGGCGCGGAACAGGCCCGGCTTGTCGGCGTAGTGGTGGTACAGCGCGCCGCGGGTGACGCCGGCGGCGCGGGTGATCTCGTCCGCCGGGACGGCCTGGTAGCCGCGGGCGGCGAACAGTTCGCGCGCGGCGGCGACCAGTGCGGCCTTCGTGCCGGCGGAACGGTCCTGCTGGGTACGTCGCACCCGCCTAATCTGCCATGACGCTCGCGAACTCGACGATGTGCCCGGCGAGCGCGGCGGGCTGGTCCTCGGACAGGAACGTGTAGGCGTCGGCGATCTCGACGAGCTTCGCGTCCGGCAGCAGCGCCGCGAGCCGGTGGGCCAGCCGGATCGGGAACAGCTTGTCTTCGGTGGCCCACGCGAGCAGCACCGGCCGGTCGAAGGTCCGCAGCGCCTCGGCGGCGGCGAGGGTGTGGCGCGGGTGCACGTCCCGCAGCAGCTTGCGCAGGTCGCGGCGCACCCCGGCCGACTTCCGCAGCTGCCCGAGATAGGCCTGCGCGACGTCGTCGGGCAGCGGCCGCTTGGTCACCCAGCCGAAGAGGATCGGCAGCGGGTAGAGCGCCTTGATCCGCAGCAACTGGCCGAGCACCGCCATCGAGCCGGGGACCCGGGCGATCGGCGGCAGGGCCTTGAAGATGGGCGGGAAGAAGTATTCGAAGCAGTCGGACGGCGTGAGCACGACCCGCCCGACGCGCTCCGGGCGGCGGCTGAGCATGATCTGCGTCAACGCGCCGCCGGTGTCGTTCGCGACGAGTGTGACGTCCCGCAGGTCGAGCGCGTCGAGGAAGTCGGCGATGAGGTCGGCGCAGCCGGTGGGGGAGAGGTCGGCGTCGGCGCGCATCGGCAGGTCGTGCGAGCCGAGCGGCAGATCCGGGGCCAGGCACCGGAACCCGGCCGCGGCGACGTCCGGGACGACCTTCCGCCACAGTTCGGCGTTCGTCAGCACGCCGTGGACGAACACCACCGGGGCACCTTCGCCCCGCTCGAAGTACCGCACCTCGCCGGCCGGCAGCCGGATCCGGCGCTCCTGACCCAAGGAATCGCTGCGTGTCATCATGCGGGCAGAATACATACATGGTGTATGTATGTAAATGAGCCCAGGCCGGTCGTCCGGTGGATTCGCGGATCGGATCGGGGGAGAGGGCGACGGCCGCGGTGATGCCCCGGGACTTGGCTTCGGGGAAAGGTCGGATCCGGGGGCATCACCGCCCGCGGGACAGCTGACACGGTGTCCTGCGGTGGACTCACCCTACGAACCGCGGGCCGCCCTGACCAGGGCCTCGATGCGGTGTCGAAGGTTTGTCGCCCGGTCGGTCACCGGGCCTACCGAGAGTGGAGCGGCGCGTCCGGCGCGGGCTCGTCCGGGGGCCGGTCGCCGTGGCGGTGGACGATCTTCCAGTCGCCCTCTTCCCGGCGGTACACGTGCGTCACGCGCAGGGTGTACGTCGCCGGTCTGCCGTTGAGCGTGACGGTGTTGTGCTCGTAGCCGATCGTGTAGGCGAGATCTCCGCTCGCGCCGGCCGCGACGACTTCGAAGCGGTACTCGCGGGAGTCCGAGAACTGCGCGGCGACGCGGCGGAAGGCGTCGCTCACGTCGGCCCAGCCGGTGCGGATCGGCAGCCAGGCGCCGAAAAGGCTCACCGGGTCGGCCTTCGACCACAGTGCGGTGCGGGGCCCGGCGTCGCCGTTGTGCATGGCCCGTTCGGCGGCCGTCTGCCGCGGCAGCATCTCGGCCAGGAACTCCTCGGTCGGTGATGGCATGATGACTCCAATGCAGTAGTACTTTTTTCAATACAGTGAGGATGTATCGGATGAGTGAGCCGGTCAAGAGGCGGTACGACTCGAGCCGGCGACAGGAGCAGGCGCGGGAGAACCGGCGGCGCATCCTGGCCGCCGCGCACGACCTGTTCGTCACGAAGGGTTACGGCCGGACGACCATCGCCGACGTCGCCGCCGAGGCGGGAGTCGCGCCGGAGACCGTCTACTCGGCGTTCAAGAACAAGCCGGCGCTGCTGCACCGCACCTGGGACGTGACCGTCGGCGGAGACGACGAGGACGTGCCGATGCTCGACCGGCCGGAGCTGCGGGCCCTGTTCGCCGAGCCCGACCTGCGCACCCGGCTCACCGCGTTCGCGGTCTTCAACACCGCCGCCATGCGCCGCACCGCGCGGCTGCACCTCGCGGTGCGCGGCGCGGCGGCGAGCGACCCCGCGGCGGCGGCGATGCTCGCCGAGATCGACCGGCAGCGGCTGGAGAGCATGGGCGGGCACGCGCGCGAAGCCGCGGCCACCGGGCAGCTGGCGGTCGCCGAAGAGGAGTGTCGCGACGTGCTGTTCGCCACGACGGACGGGACGCTGTGGCACCAGCTCGTCGAGCGGCTCGGGTGGTCCGACGAGCGGTACGCGGCCTGGCTCGGCCGGCTCTGGGTGGCGTCGTTCGTGCTACGTTAGAGTTGAAACTTCAACCGATTTCCGTGCGCGGGGGCCGTCGATGTCGATCTTCCGTTTGAACCACGCGGTGCTGTACGTCCGGAACGTCGCCGAAAGCGTCGCGTTCTACCGGGACGTGCTGGGCTTCGACTACATCGAGGGAGGCGACGTCCACCGCGGCGCGGCCTTCCTGCGGGCGCCCGGCTCGACCAACGACCACGACCTCGGCCTGTTCGAACTGGGGTCGCACGCGGCGGACTCGGGCGCGGGGGAGACATCGGTCGGGCTGTACCACCTGGCGTGGGAGGTCGACACGCTCGGCGACCTCGAGCGGCTCGCCGGCCGGCTCCGGGAGGCGGGCGCCCTGGTCGGCTCGTCCGACCACGGCACCACGAAGTCGTTGTACGCCAAGGATCCCAACGGGCTCGAGTTCGAGGTCGTCTGGATCATCCCGCGCGACCTGCTTACCGAAGCGGACCGGGCGAAGAGCGGGCCGCTCGACCTCGCGGGTGAACTGGCGAAGTACGGTCCCGACGCGCGCAGCGGCGTCGGGATCTCGCGCCTCTAGGCCGTGACGCGGGCCCGCGCCGGCTCCGGCGGGGTCCGGTGCAGGGCCGGCAGGTTGCCCAGGGCGAAGCGGCCCGGGCCGACGAACGCGACGGCCAGCAGGCCCCAGCAGAACAGGGTCGCCGCCTCGCCGCCGTTCTGGATCGGGAGCAGGCCGGCCGGCAGGTGCACGGTGAAGTACGCGAAGGCCATCGAGCCGGAGCCGAGCACCGCGGCCGCGCGGGTGCCGAGCCCGACGCAGATCAGCGCGCCGCAGACGAGCTGGATGACGGCGGCCCACCAGCCGGGCCACGCCCCGACGGCGGCGGGCGCCTTCGCGCCGAGCACGCCGAAGAGCGTCTTCACGCCGTGGCAGGCGAACAGGAAGCCGATCACGATCCGGTAGAGCCCGATGACGTGGTCGCGGGCCGGGTCCAAGCGGTGCACGGGCGCCTCCGGGCGGCATCGAGCCGGCCGGTGGTGCGGCCGGCCGGTGCGGATTCGGTGAAATCAGATATACCGCTCGTGAGAAGTTGACACACCCCCCGAAAGTTGCTTAACCGGTTTTCCGAAGAAAATGCGGAACCGGGGTTGACGCAGTGGTCTGGACCTCTTTGTCGCCTTGTGGTAGAACGGGAAACCGCCGGATGGGTGATCTTCGACAAGTGGTCCAGACCAGATCGTCGACTGGTCCGTGTTTCGCGGTTGTTTCCGATTCTTTTCGATTAACGGTGCGGCAGGCTTCACTGATCGGCGCGGCCACTTCGCGCGTCCGCCGGCTCTGTGACGCAGGTCGCCCGAACATGTTCGGCCCGAACATGCTCGTAACGAACATGTTCGCTACAGTGGAAGTATGGCTCCGGAAAGCACGTACAACCGCCGGGAACGACCGGCGAAGCCGGCGTTGACCCGCGAAGGGATCGTGGCGACGGCCGTCGCGGTGATGCGCGCCGAAGGCGTCGAGCGCGTCACCATGCGCCGGCTCGCCAAGGAGCTCGACACCGGTGCCGCTTCGCTCTACGTCTACGTCAAGGACACCGAAGAACTGCACGCCGCGGTGCTCGACGAACTGCTCGCCGAGGTCCGCCTGGACGGCGCGGGGGACTGGCGCGAACGCCTGTGGGCGGTGCTGGACTCCTACCGGTCGGTCCTGTTCGCGCACCCGAGCCTGGCCCGCGTCGCGCTGGTGACCCGGCTGAGCGGGCCGCGCTACCTGAGCCTCGTCGAGGCGGTGCTCGCCCTGCTCGACGAGGGCGGCATGGCACCGGGGCAGGCCGCCTGGGCGGTCGACGTGCTGCTGCTGACCGCCACGGCGACCGCCGTCGAGCACGGCACCCGCCGGGAGAAGCCGGGGGCCGCGCGCGAGCACGAGGTCATGGTCGAGTCCGTGGCCACCGCTTCGCCGGACACCCACCCGCACATCGCCGCGCTGGCCGCCGACCTGGTGTCCGGCCCCGGCCCCACCCGCGCCCGGTGGGCGTTCGACGCGCTGCTCAACGGCGCGCTCGCCACCCCGCGCCCCGAACCCGGGGAGCTCCGATGACCCGGATCGCGATCGTCGGCGGTGGCCTGGGCGGCCTCACGCTGGCCCGCGTGCTGCACACCCGCGGGATCGCGTCGGCCGTCTACGAGCTCGACGCGTCACCGACCGCCCGCGACCAGGGCGGCACGCTCGACCTGCACGAAGAATCCGGGCAGCGCGCGCTCGCCGAAGCCGGCCTGACCCGGCAGTTCCGGGCCATCGCGCGGGAAGAGGGCGAGGCGCTGCGCATTCTCGACCGCCACGGCGTCGTCCGGTTCGAAGAGACCGCCGACGCCGCCGGCGGCACCCGGCCCGAGGTCGATCGCGGCGCGCTCAAGCGGATCCTGGTCGAGTCACTGCCCGACGGCGTGGTCCGGTGGGGAACCAAGGTGACCGCGGTGGAAGCCGGCCGGCTCACCCTGGCCACCGGCGAGGTCGTCGAAGCCGATCTGGTCGTCGGCGCGGACGGCGCCTGGTCCAAGGTCCGGCCGTTGCTGTCGGCCGCGGTGCCGGTCTACTCCGGACTGTCGTTCGTGGAAGCCCACCTGTCCGAAGTGGACACCCGGCACCCGGACGCGGCCGCGCTCGTCGGCCCGGGCTCGATGTTCGCGCTGGCCGAAGGGCTGGGCCTGATCGCCCAGCGCAACGGCGGCGGCCGGATCCGCGTGTACGCCGCGGTCAAGAACGACGACCCGGCGGCGGTCACGGAGCTGGCCGATCGCGAACGTCTTCTCGACGTCTTCGCGGAGTTCGACTCCGGGCTGCGAACCCTCGTCGAAGACAGCGACGACCCGTTGATCCCGCGCCCGATCCACGCCCTGCCGGCCGGCCACCGCTGGGAGCGCGTGCCGGGGGTGACGCTGCTCGGCGACGCCGCGCACGTGATGTCGCCGTTCGCGGGCGAAGGCGCGAACCTCGCCATGCTCGACGCCACCGAGCTGGCCCTCGCGCTCGCCGCGCACGCCGACGTCGAAAGCGCTCTCTCGGCGTACGAGAGCGCGCTGTTCCCGCGGTCGGAAGAAGCCGCCCGGGACTCCGCCGAGAACCTCGAAGCCTGCTTCCGGCCGGACGCGCCCGCCGCGATGGTCGACCAGATGCTCGCCCACTCCGGAAAGGACACCCGATGACCCGGACCCTGCGTCCCCACCCGGGACTGGACATCCCCCTCGTCGACACCGGCAGCGGCGACCGCACGGTGCTGGTCCTGCACGGCGGCGCCGGCCCGCGAGGGGTCGAACCGATCGTCGGGCACTTCGCGCCGCACGCCCGGGTGCTGGCGCCGACGCACCCGGGCTGGGCGGGCACGCCCCGCCCGGACTGGTTCTCCGGCGTCGACGACCTCGCCGTGACCTACCTCGACCTGCTGGACGACGAGGACGCCCACGACGTCCTCGTGGTCGCCAGCTCGTTCGGCGGCTGGGTCGCGTCCGAAATGGCCGTTCGCGACCGCGGCCGGCGGATCGGCGAGCTGGTCGTGCTCGACGGCATCGGCCCGGACGTCGAGGGCCACGCCATCAGCCTGCCGCAGCCGCCGCCCGGCGCGCCCGGGCCGGACCCCGCCGACCTGGCGGCGCTGCGGGCCTACGCCGGGCCGCGGATCGCCGACCCGAAGCTGCTGCGCCGGCTCGCCCGGGTGCGGATCCCGGCACTGCTGATCTGGGGCGAGGACGACGTCGTGGTGCCGCCGGAGTTCGGCCAGGCCTACGCGGCCGCGTTCGCCGACGCGCGGTTCGAGGTCGTCGCGGGCGCGGGGCACGTGCCGCACGTTCAGGCCCCGGCCGAAACGTTCGCCTTGATCGACGAGTTCACCGGACGGGCTTGATCGTTCACCCCGTAGAGTAGCTCCATGGTGGACGAAGAAGCCGTCTCGGACCGCATCCGGCAGATCGCCGCCACCCTCGCGGACCGGGCGGCCGAGCTGGCCGGGGAGCTGGTCCAGCTCTACGCGACCGACCTGCCGCAGCTGGTGAACGACGACGAGCGCATGGTGAGCCTGCTGTCGGCGAGCGTCTACCAGAACATCGAGACCGCGCTGCAGATCCTCCAGCACGGCATCGACCCCGCGAACGTCGAGCCGCCGGCCGCGGCCGTGGAGTACGCGCGCCGGCTGGCGCAGCGCGGCACCCCGGTGTTCGACCTGATCCGCGCGTACGACCTCGGGCAGGCCGCGATGCTCGACTTCGGGTTCCAGGAGTGCATCCGGCACGTCGACGACGCGGCCCTGCTCGGGGCGATGATGCGGCGGCTGCTGAAGGTCGCCTACGAGTTCATCACGCGGGTGGTGCGCCAGCTGGTGAGCGTCTACCAGGACGAACGCGACAAGTGGCTGCTCAACCGGAGTGCCGCGCGGGCGGCCAAGGTGGTGGACCTGCTGGGCGAGAACGGCGGCCCGGCCGACGTCGACGCCGCCGAGGCGGTCATCGGCTACCGGCTGCGCGGCACGCACGTCGGGATGATCGTCTGGCACGCGTCCGAAGCCCACGACGTGCTCTCGCACCTGGAGTCGGTCACGGCGGCGGTGCTCGAGCGAGCCGGCGGGGAGGGGCGGCCGCTGTTCGTGCCCCGCGACGAAGCCGGCGCGTGGGCGTGGCTGCCGGTCGCGTCGGTCCGCCGCGAGCACCTCGACGCGGCGCTCGCGGAGGCCGACCCGGGCGTGCGCGTGACGGTCGGCGATCCCGGCACCGGCGTCGCCGGCTTCCGCGACACCCACCAGCAGGCCCGCCGGGTGCACGCGCTGGCGCTGGCCGCCGGCGAGCACTGCGACCGCGTCCTGACCTTCCGGGAGGTCGGCACGGTGGCGCTGATGACGACCGACCTCAACGCGGCCCGGCTGTGGGTCGCGAGCACGCTCGGGCCGCTGAGCGCCGACGACGAGAACTGCGGCCGGCTGCGCGACACCCTGCGCGTGTTCCTCGCGGCCGGCGGGAGCTACACGACGGCCGCGGGCGAGCTGACGATGCACAAGAACTCGGTGCAGTACCGCGTCCGCAAGGCGCAGGAGCTGCTGCCGCGCGAGCTCGCCGACAGCCGCCTGGACGTCGAGCTCGCCCTGAACCTGAGCCACCGCCTGGGTGCGGCGGTCCTGTCACCGGCCTGACTTTGGTATCCCGGACCACCGGTCGCGAAGATCGTTGGTGCGCGGGCACGAAGCCGGGATGACCCGTTCGGCCTACCTTTCGGCTATGGGTGAAAACGGTGGGATGCTCGCGCTGGTGCGGCTACGCCGAGGCGTCGTCGGCGAGAGCAGACGCGTCTGCCACCTGATCCCCGTCCCGGCCGCGGGCGCGGTGCCCGACCGGTTGACCGCGTTGTGCGGCGAAGCGATCTTCCCCGGCGACGCCGAAGTGCTCGACGGGCTGCGCGGGATGCCGTGCCACCGCTGCCTGATGGAGAGCGCGCCTTCGCGACCGGGCCTGCTGGCGAACGCCGGCTGAGCCGCCGGGTCCGCGTGGCAAGCTGACGCGGTGATCGACGACGAGTCCCGGCCGGTGGTGGTCCTGCTGGCCCACCCCCGCCCGGGGAGCTTCAACCACGCGCTCGCCGAGCGGGTCCGCGACACGCTGACCCGCGCCGGGCGGCCGGTGCGCTTCCACGACCTGTACGCCGAGGGCTTCGACCCGGTGCTCACGGCCGAAGAGGCCTACACGAGCGGGACCCGCGCGGAGGAGTTCCTCGCCGCCGAACCGGACCCGCTGGTGCGCCGGCACCGCGAGGAGCTGCGGGACGCCGGCGGCCTCGTCGCGATCCACCCGAACTGGTGGGGCAAGCCGCCCGCCATCCTGAGCGGCTGGCTCGACCGGATCCTCGTCCCGGGTGTGGCGTACCGCCTCGACGACGCCGGCGGCGCGCCGGAGTCGCTGCTCTCGCTGCGCGGGCTGCTCGTGGTGAACACCTCCGACACTACGGAGGAGCGCGAGCGGACGCTCTTCGGCGACCCCTTGGACGCGATCTGGAAGCGCTGTCTCGCGCCCTACCTCGGCGAGCCCGAGGTTCGCCGGCTCGTCCTGCGGGTGGTCGCCGACGCGGACGAGCGGCAGCGGGCCAAGTGGCTCGACGACGTCGAAACCGAGGTCCGGCGGCTGTTCGGTGGTCACTGACCGGTTCCGGCCACTTCCGGTGAAGACCTTGAGCGGGCTTCGCGGCGCGTGCGACGCTCGGCTCGACCCGCACCGGACTCCGAGGGGGAACCGTGAGCATGCTCGAGCGGATGGCCGAAGAACGCCGTCGCCGTCAGGGAACCACGCCGGAAGCGCCGGCCGGGCAGCAGTGGGGCACCTGCGTCAGCGTCCGGGAAGCCGGTGATCGCCGCCGCAAGATCGCCCGGGTGCTGCTCGCGAGCGGCCTGGTCGTCACCGCCTACCTGCCCCTGAACGCCGTCGCGCCGGCGGTCGACGCGCCGGTGCTGGTGCAGACCCGGGCGATCGGCGACGAAGGCAGCGGCCGGGGCGACATCGTCTCCGCGATCGGGGACTCGAAGCCCCCGACCGTCGCCATCGTCGCGTACTGATCGCCGTGCGCACGGTTTCCCTGGTCACCCTGGGCTGCGCGCGCAACGAGGTCGACTCCGACGAGCTCGCCGCCCGGCTCGGCGGCTCGGGCTGGCAGCTCGCCGAACCCGGGGCCGAAGCCGACGTCGTCGTGGTGAACACCTGCGGCTTCATCGAAGCGGCGAAGAAGGAGTCGATCGACACGGTCCTCGCCGCGTCCGGCAAGGGCGCGAAGGTCGTCGCCGTCGGGTGCATGGCCGAGCGCTACGGCGCGGAACTCGCCGACGCGCTCCCGGAGGCGGACGCCGTCCTGTCGTTCGACGACTACCCCGAGATCGGCGACCGCATCGAGGACGTCCTCCAGGGCCGGACCCGGCCCGCGCACACCCCGCGTGACCGGCGGACGCTGCTGCCCATCACGCCGGTCCAGCGGCCTGCGGCGGCCGTGGCCCACGTACCCGGGCACGGCCCGGCCGGCGGCCCGCGGGTGCTGCGGCACCGGCTCGGCGGCGGCCCGATCGCGCCGCTGAAACTGGCGTCGGGCTGCGACCGGCGCTGCACGTTCTGCGCGATCCCGAGCTTCCGCGGCGCGTTCGTCTCCCGGCCGCCCGCCGAGATCCTCGCCGAAGCCGAGTGGCTGGCCGGCCACGGCGTGCGGGAACTGGTGCTGGTCAGCGAAAACTCGACGTCGTACGGCAAGGACCTTGGCGACCTGCAGGCGCTGGAGAAGCTGCTGCCCAAGCTCGCCGGCGTCGCCGACCGCGTCCGGGTCAGCTACCTGCAGCCCGCCGAGCTGCGGCCCACCCTCCTCGAGGCGATCGCCGCGACACCGGGCGTCGCACCGTACTTCGACCTGTCGTTCCAGCACGCGAGCGGCCCGGTGCTGCGCCGGATGCGCCGCTTCGGCGACCGCGAGCGGTTCCTGCAGCTGCTCGAGCGGATCCGTGCGGTGGCACCGGACGCCGGGGTCCGCTCCAACTTCATCGCGGGTTTCCCCGGCGAGACCGACGCCGACTTCGCCGAGCTGAAGCTGTTCCTGGAGCAGGCCCGCCTGGACTCCGCCGGGGTGTTCGGCTACTCGGACGAGGACGGCACCGAGGCCGCGGGATTCCCGGACAAGGTGCCGGCCCCGCTGCTCGCCGAGCGCGTCGAGGAGCTGTCGGTCCTCGCGGACGAGGCGGTCTCCCGCCGCGCGGCGGAGCGGGTGGGCAGCGTGGTCGAGGTGCTGGTCGGAGCCGCCGGGCTCGGCTGGGCGGCGCACCAGGGCCCGGAGGTCGACGGGCACGTGACGTTCGCGGGGGAGGCACCGGAACCGGGGTCGCTCGTGCGGGCGGCGGTCGTCGGCACCCACGGCGTCGACCTCCGGGTCCGTGTCCTCACCGAAGAGCGCTGAACGCGAGTTTCGCCGCCGCGGCGATCAGCCGGTCGTCGTGGTCGGCGTGCTCGGTCTTCTTGTCCGACGTCACCACCAGCACGATCGGCGCGCGCCCGGGTGGCCAGACGATCGCGATGTCGTTGCGCGTCGCGTATTCGCCGGTGCCCGTCTTGTCGGCGACCACCCAGCCCGCGGGCGCGCCCGCGCGGATCAGGGCCGCGCCGGTCAAGTTGGCCTTCATCATGTCCGTCAGGATCTGCCGCTTCTCCGGCGGCAACGCGCTCCCGAGGGTGAACGCACGCAGCGTCGTGGCCATCGCCCGCGGGGTGCTGGTGTCCCGGACGTCGCCCGGCGCGAGGTCGTTGAGGCCGGGTTCGATCCGGTCGACGTGCGTGGTCGTGTCGCCGATCCCGCGCAGCGCGGCGGCGAGCCCCTGCGGTCCGCCCAGCTCCCGGAACAGCAGGTTCGCCGCGGTGTTGTCGCTGTAGCGCAGGGCCGCGTCGATCGCGTCGCGCAGGGAAATGCCGGTCTCGACGTGCTTCTCGGTGACCGGTGAGTTCTCCTGAAGGTCGGCCCGGGTGTACTTCAGCACCTTCGCCAGCCCGTCGACGTTCGTGCGCTGGAGCACCGCGGCGGCCGAGAACGCCTTGTGCGTCGAGGCATAGCCGAAGCGCTCGTCGGCGCGGTGAGTGAGTTCGCGGCCGGAGCCCGTGTCGACGGCGTACACGCCGAGACGCGCGTCGAACTCCCGCTCCAGCGGCGCGAAGTCCGCCTGCGGGGCAACGGCCGCGCTCGACGCCACGGGCGGCGGTGGCGCGGGTGCTTCGGCGGCGCAGGCGGTGAGCGAAACGAGGACCAGCGCGGCGAGCGCGGTCCGGTGGACGTGGGGCAACGGCACGGGACACCCTTTCCGATCTTGACCGACTCCCGCAGTCTCACCGGCTCCGCTCATGCTGTCCAAGACGGAAACGCGCGGTTCGATGCCGAAATCGCATAGAGTGTGGTCGTGGACCTGGTCGGCGGCTGCAGGGCGTTCGTGAGCGTGAGCGAGGCGGGGAGCTTCACGGCGGGCGCGGCGGTCGCGCGCATCCCGCAGCCGGTCGCGAGCCGGCGGATCGCCGCGCTGGAACGGCACTTCGGCGAACGGCTCTTCGACCGCTCGACCCGGCGGGCGCGGCTGACGCCGTTCGGCCGGGACGTCCTGCCCTCGGCGAAACGGCTGGTGCAGCTGGCCGACACGCTGGAACACGACGCTCGGCTCGCGCGGCTGCGGCCGATGCGCGTGGCGGTCCCGGACACCTGCGGCGTGCGCGAGCTGGCGGAGCTCGCCGCCGAGGCCCGCGCGCTGGCGGTCCACCTCGAGTTCCGCGTCGCGCCGCCGGGGGAGCGGGCCGAGCTCGTCCGCACCCAGGAAGTGCGGGCGGCGCTCGTCGCCGTCCCGGCCGATGAAGGAGCGTGGTCCGTGCCGCTGGGCCTGGCCGGGGTGGTGGCCCCGAAGGCGCGGGTCGTGCACCTGGAGACGTTGCGGGCCGGGCGGTCCGGCGGCCCGCGCCGGCACGTGTGGCTCCAGCCGGAGGACGACGTCCCGCACGTGCGGGATCCGCTGCTGCGGGCCCGCGACGCCGTGGGGCTGCCGCCCGCCCAGGTCGAGGTGGCCGGCTCGCTGACCGCGGCGGCCGCGGCGGTGTTCGGCTCGGCGGACCTCCTGCTGTGCTCGCGCGCGCAGGCCTCTGAGCTGGGGCTGCACTGGCGGCCGGTCGGCGAGGTCGCGCTGGCGCGCGGGTTCGCCGTAGTGGGAGAGGACGCCGAGCGGGTGCGGAAGCTCGCGCCGGCGATCGGCCGATGCCTGGGAGCCGAGGCGTGAGCGGGGAAGCACTGGTCCGGCAGCTGCGGGCCGAGCTGGCCGACGGCGGGCTGCGCGGGTCGTTCCTGGTCCGCGACCTGCGGTCCGGGCACGAGCTGGGCATCGACCCGGACCGGGTCTACCCGATCGCGTCCCTGGTCAAGGTCCCGCTGGCGGCGGCGACGCTGGAGCGCATCCGCCGTGGTGAATTGGACGGCGCGACGCAGCTGGAGGTCGCGCCCGGCGGGGTCACCACGCCGGGGCCGATCGGCCTGACGCGGTTCCGCCACCCGGCCCGGATCGCCGTCGACGACCTGGTGTACCTGAGCACGGCGCTGAGCGACGGCGTGGCGGCCGACGTCCTGTTCGGCCTGACCCCGCCGGCCGAGATCATGCGGACGCTGGACGGGTGGGGCCTGTCCGGGATCGCCGTGCGCCACCTGATGGCGGACCTCGTCGACACCCCGGCCGAGCGTTTCCACGCGGGCGAGGTGGACCTGGCGCACGCGCTGGCGATCGGCGCGGGCACGGCGGGCCGCGGGCACCGGCTGGCTCAGCTGGACGTGACGCGCGCGAACGCGGCGTCGGCGCGGGCGGTGCTCGACCTGCTGCAGGCGTTGTGGACACCGTCCCGGATCGACCCGGCGGTGGCGGCGGGGGTGCGGGAGCTGATGGCGCACAACGTGATCCGCCACCGGCTGACCCCGGACTTCGCCTCGGACGCGGCCCGCTGGTCGTCGAAGACGGGGACGCTGCTGAACCTCCGCCACGAGGCGGGGGTGGTCGAGCACGCGGACGGCCGCGTGTTCGGCGTGGTGGCGCTGACGGAATCGCGGGTCCCGGCGGTCCTGCAGCCCGAGGCGGACGTGCTGATGGCCCGGGTGGCCCGGGAACTGCGAGACCACTTGCGGGGAGCGTGAAGCGCGCGTACGGCTTCGAGCGGTCGGAGTGTTGACCGCTCGAAGCCGGACGTCTTACGCGACCGCCGTGCCCTCCAGCTCGATCAGCTGGCCGGGGATGGCCAGCCGCGTCACGCCGAGCATCGTGGTCGTCGGTGCCACTCCGGCGGCGCCGAGCCGGGCCGCCAGCACGCCGTAGTGGGGGAAGAGCCCGTCGACGTCGGTGGTGTAGACGTTCAGCCGGACGAGGTTCGCCAGGGACATGCCGGCCTCGGCGAGCACGGCCTCCACGTTGTCCAGGCTCAGTGCCAGCTGGGCGGCCATGTCACCCTCGTGCTCGGGCTTGCCGTCGGCGTCCGTGGCGGTTTGCCCGGAGCAGTACAGGGTCCGGGTGGCCCCGGAGACGAGCTCCCCTTGGTTGAACCCCAGTTCCCCCGACCACGGCCACGGGTTGACCGCCGTGCGTTGTGCGTTCACATCAGCTCCTTTCGAGAGCCGGAGCCTCTCGGCAAATCACGACACCTGCTGTCGTGTTTTCGCTAGGTTGTCGGCATGCGTGCCGACCGGCTGGTGTCGCTGGTGCTGTTGCTGCGTCAACGCGGCCGGCTGACGGCGGACGCCTTGGCGAGCGAGCTGGAGGTGTCGACGCGCACGGTGCTGCGCGACATCGAGGCGCTGTCGTCGGCGGGTGTCCCGGTGTACGCGGAACGCGGCCGCCACGGCGGGTTCGCGTTGCTGCCGGGATTCCGGACGGAGCTGACGGGCCTGAACCACGACGAGGCCTTGGCGCTGCTGTCCACCGGGCTCGGCTTCGGCCTGGAATCGGCGCTGGCGTCGGCACGCCGCAAGGTGGTCGACGCACTGCCCGAACCCCACCGCGCGACGGCTCGCGACGCGGCCAGCCGGTTCCTGGTGTCGCCGGAGACGGATTTGCTTTCCCGCCGAGTGGCTCCCGCCGAGGTCCCGGAGCCGACGATGGCCGAGATCCGCCGGGCGGTATCGGCGGGCCACAAGCTGCGGATCCACTACGCGGCGGTGAGGGAACAGCCCCAGTGGCGCACGGTGGACCCGATCGGTCTGGTGACGGTCCGCGACCGCGGTTATCTGCTGGCGACGAGATCCGGCGCGGACCGGACGTACCGCTTGTCGCGGGTGCTGGCGGCTTCGGAACTGGGGGAGCCGGCGGAGCGCCCTGGCGAGGTCGACCTGGACCGGGCATGGCGAGAACGCTGCGCGCGCTTCCTGTCGGACGGCCACATGGCGGTGCAGGTGAAGGTGAACCCGCGGCGGCGGGAGGACCTGCTGCGCATGGCGGTCGCGGGACGGGCGATGGACGTGGAAGACACCGACGAGTGGCTGCGGCTGGAGGTGACGTTCCAGGACCTGCGCCACGCGGAGTGGGCGCTGTGGCAGCTGGGAGCGGAGGTGGAGGCGCTCGGACCGGAGGTGTTGCGGAAAAAGTTGCGCGCCAGGGCCGCGGCGATCGCGGCCCGGTATGAGGGCGCGGGTGAGTGACACCGCCGCGTTGGTTCACCCTCCGCCGGCTCACCCCCGGCCGCTCCCGCCAACCTTTTCCCCGCCCAGCCGACCTCAAGCCGAAGCAGCCACCCCGAAGTCCACCTCAGCGGTCTTGACCGTCCCGGCGGTCCGCCCCGGAGCGGTCTGGAACTGCCAGTACAAGTTGGTGTGCGCGATAACGGCCCCCGGCTCGGGAGCCCCGTACGCCGACAAGTCCTCCGTGGTGTGCGCGTCCGCCACCAAAGTGGCGTCATAACCCCGGGTGAACGCCCCGTGCAGGGTCGACCGGATACAGGCATCCGTCTGCGCCCCGGCGACCACCAGCCGGCCGACACCCAGCGAAGACAGCACCGGCTCCAAATCGGTGTCCTCGAACGAGTCCCCGTACTCCTTGTGCACCAAGGCTTCCCCCTCACCCCGCACCAGCTCCGGCACGTACTCCCACACCTCGCTCCCGCGCGGCAGCTCCTCGCTCGTGTGCTGCACCCACACGACCGGAGTCCCGCCGGCGCGCGCCTTCTCCACCAGCGCGACGAGGTTGGCGAGGACCGCCGCGCGGTCGTGGGCCTCCTTCATGACGCCGTTCTGGACGTCGACCACGAGGAGTGCGGTGTTCGGGCGATCCGGCAAAGTCGTCATGCGGGCCACCTTAACCGCGGGCACCGACAGTTTTCCGCACGTAGCATGACCCGCCATGGACTACGGGATGCTGCTGCTCGGGATCGTCCTGCTCGTCGTGGTCGTCGGGCTGGGCTCGTCGAACACCGAACGCAGGCTCAGCCGCCGGCTCGACCGGATGGAACGGAAGCTGGACGCCATCGTCGCCCAGCTCGGGGTGACCGTCGAAGAACCGGGCCTCGCCGAGGTCACCGCGCTGCTGCGCGAAGGCAAGAAGATCCAGGCCATCAAGGTCTACCGCGAAAACACCGGCGCGGACCTCAAGGAAGCCCGCGACGCCGTGGAGCGGCTCGCCTAGGGCGCGCCACCGATGTGCTTGGCCGACACCGCCTCCCACACGGCGTCGAAGTTCTCGTACTGGTCGCCTTCGGTCAGGCCGCCGAGCGAGCCGAGCACGGCGTCGCCGCCGCCGGTCGCGGCCGCGCGCCGGAGGAGCTCGTCCCGGCCGCACGGGTATTCGGTCTCGGCCAGGTGCTGTTCGAGGCTGGAACGGTCCGGTGCAGGCATGATCCCCGCGTACCCGCGCCGGACGGCCCGAAAACTCAGCCCACGACGATCGTGTGGTCCCCGCGCGCCACGAGCTCCCCGATCACCGGGTGCCCCGGCAGCTCGCCGGCGACCAGCAGCCCGCCGGACGTCTGCGCGTCCGCCAGCAGCAGTGCCTCGTCCGGGGAAATCCGGGAGACGTCCACGTACGGGCGCACCCAGTCGAGGTTCCGGCGCGTCCCGCCGCTGACGTACCCGTCGCGCAGGGCCTCGCGCGCCCCGTCGAGATAGGGCACCGCGGCCGGGTCGAGGCGGGCCGTCACCCCGCTCGCCCGCGCCAGCTTGTGCAGGTGACCGAGCAGCCCGAAGCCGGTGACGTCGGTGGCGCAGACGGCCCCGGCGGCGAGGGCGGCGCGGGCCGCGGCCCTGTTCAACGTCGTCATGACGTCGATCGCCTGCGCGAACCGCTCGCCGGTCGCCTTGTGCCGCGAGTTCAGCACGCCGACCCCGAGCGGCTTGGTCAGCGTCAGCGGCACGCCCGCGCGCCCGGCGTCGTTGCGCAGCAGCCGCGAAGGATCCGCGACGCCGGTGACCGCCAGGCCGTACTTCGGCTCCGGGTCGTCGATGCTGTGCCCGCCGGCCAGATGGCAGCCGGCCTTGCCGCAGACGTCGAGCCCGCCGCGCAGCACCTCGGCCGCGAGCTCGAACGGCAGCGTCTCGCGCGGCCAGCCGAGCAGGTTGACCGCCACCACCGGCGTGCCGCCCATGGCGTAGACGTCGGACAGCGCGTTGGCCGCGGCGATCCGCCCCCAGTCGTAGGCGTCGTCGACGACCGGGGTGAAGAAGTCCGTGGTCGCGATGAGCGCGGTCGTCCCGGAGATCCGGACCGCCGCCGCGTCGTCGCCGGTGTCGAGGCCGACGAGCAGCTCGCCGGCGGGGTCGGCGGGGGAACTCCCGGTGAGGCCGCGGACAGCCTCTTCCAGCTCGCCGGGCGGGATCTTGCACGCACAGCCGCCACCGTGCGCGTACTGCGTCAGCCGGTACTCCACCGGTTCATCGTGCCCGCCGGGCGCGGAGTTGGCAGGATGGTCGCCATGGTGCAGGGAGGCGTATCCGGCCTGGTGACCGGCACGGTCTTCAAAACCGGTGAGCGGCAGGTCCTGCCGCTGGCGGGTTCGATTCCCGTCCGCCTCCGCCATGCCTGACCCCCGCCGCGCGATCCCGCGGACCGACGCGGTGCTGGCCGAGCCCCGCGTCGCGAAGGCGGCCGGGACACTCGGGCGCGACCTGGTCAAAGCGGTGGTCATCGAAGTCCAGACGGCCGCTCGGCAGGGCGAGATCGCTCCGGGCGACGTCGTCGACGTCGTCCTCGCGCGGCTCCCGGCGAGCGCGGCGTCGCTGCGGCCGGTGGTCAACGCGACCGGCGTCGTCGTGCACACCAACCTCGGCCGCGCCCCGCTGTCCGCGGCCGCGCTGGACGCCCTGGTGGCGGCCGGCGGCGCCACCGACGTCGAGTTCGACCTGGCGACCGGCGAGCGCGCCCGGCGCGGGCGCGGCGCCCTCGCGGCGCTCGCCGCCGCCGTCCCGGACGCCGGTGGGGTGCACGTCGTCAACAACAACGCGGCCGCCTTGCTGCTCTGCGCGCTCGCCCTGGCCCCGGGCCGCGAGATCGTCGTCAGCCGGGGCGAGCTGGTCGAGATCGGGGACGGCTTCCGCATCCCCGACCTTCTGGCGTCGACCGGCGCCCGGCTGCGCGAAGTCGGCACGACGAACCGGACTTCCGTGCGCGACTACGCCGAGGCGATCGGCCCGGACACCGGGTTCGTGCTCAAGGTGCACCCGTCGAACTACCTGGTCACCGGGTTCACGTCGGAGGCGGCGCTCGGCGAGCTGGCCGGGCTCGGCGTGCCCGTCGTCGCCGACATCGGGTCCGGGCTGCTGGCCCCGCACCCCCTCCTGCCGGACGAGCCGGACGCCGCGAGCGCCCTGCGCGCGGGCGCCACGGTCGTCACGGCCAGCGGCGACAAGCTCCTCGGCGGCCCGCAGGCCGGCCTCCTGTTCGGCGCGGCCGACGTCGTCGAACGGCTGCGGCGGCACCCCGCCGCACGGGCCTTGCGCGTTGACAAGCTGACCCTCGCCGCCCTCGAAGCGACGTTGCGCGGGCCGAAAGCCCCGGTGCGCGAGGCGCTCGACGTGTCCGCCGACAGCCTGCAGCGCCGAGCGGACCTCCTGGTCCGGGCCTGGGACGGCATCGACGCCCGGGTGGTCCCGTCGGTCGCGGCCGTCGGCGGCGGGGGAGCGCCGGGCGTCGAGCTGCCCAGCGTCGCGGTGAGCCTGCCCGCCCGGTACGCCGGCGCGCTCCGGACCGGCGAGCCCGCGGTCGTCGGCCGGATCGAACGGGACCGGTGCCTGCTCGACCTGCGGACCGTGCGGCCGGAAGAGGACGCGACTCTCCGGGAAGCCGTCCGCCGATGCGGGTGATCGTCACCGCCGGACACGTCGACCACGGAAAGTCGACGCTGGTGCGCCGGCTGACCGGGATGGAGCCGGACCGGTGGGCCGAGGAACGCCGCCGCGGGCTCACCATCGACCTCGGCTTCGCCTGGACGCGGATCGGCGACGAGGACGTCGCGTTCGTCGACGTGCCGGGCCACGAGCGGTTCGTGCCGAACATGCTCGCGGGCGCCGGGCCCGCGCCGGCGGTGCTGTTCGTCGTCGCGGCCGACGAGGGCTGGATGCCGCAGTCGGCCGAGCACCTCGCCGCGCTCGACGCGTTCGGCGTCCGCCGCGGCCTGCTCGTCGTCACCAAGGCCGACCGGGCCGACCCGGCGGCGGCGACGGCGGAAGCACTGGGCGAGATCGCCGCGACGTCGCTGGGCGCGGTGCCGAGCGTCGCCGTCAGCGGGACCACGGGCGCGGGCTTCGCCGAGCTGCGCGCGGAGATCGGGACCCTGGCCGAGGGGTTGCCGACGCCCGATCCGGACGCTGACGTCCGGCTGTGGATCGACCGCGCGTTCACCGTTTCGGGGGCCGGCACGGTCGTCACGGGCACCCTCGCGGCGGGGACGATCGCGGTCGGCGACGAGCTGCTCCTCGGGGACACGCGGGTGAAGGTCCGTGGTTTGCAGGCGCTCGGGAAATCCCACGACCGGGTGACGGCGGTGGCCCGCGTGGCCGTGAACCTGCGCGGCACCGCGCGGACCGACGTCCGCCGCGGCGATGTCCTGCTCACGCCGGGCCGGTGGCACGCGACGGCCGAGTTCGACGTCCGGCTGCGCGGCGCGGACGTCCACCGGCACCTGGTGCTGCACTTCGGCACGGCGGCGGTGCCGGTCCGCGTCCGTCCACTCGGGACGGACACCGCGCGGCTCACGACGGCGTCCGCGCTGCCGCTGCGCGTCGGCGACCGCGGGCTGCTGCGCGACCCGGGCGAGCACCGGATCGCCGCCGGGTTCGACGTCCTCGACGTCCGGCCGCCGTCCTTGGCCCGCCGCGGCGCGGCCCGGGCCCGCGGCGAGGAGCTGGCGGACCGGGACCTGGCCGGGACCTACCTGCGCCGGCACGGTTTCGTGCCGGCGCCGGACTTCGCGGCGATGGGCCTGCCGGAGACGGGCGAAAAGATCGGGGACTGGTTCGCCGACCCGGCGCGCGTCGCCGGGCTGCGCGCCGAGGCCGCCGCGCTCGTCCGGGGCTGGGACGCCCTGGCCGCGGGAATGCCGGTGGAAGCGCTGCGGCACCGGCTCGGGCTGCCCGCGCCGGAGCTGGTCGCTCCGCTGCTGGCGGGCACGGGGTTCGAAGTCACCGGCGGGCTCGTGCGCCGGCCCGGCGCGGGCCTGGACCCGGCCGTCGAGAAGGCCCTGGAGACGGTGACGAAACGGCTCGCCGAGCAGCCGTTCCGCGCGCCGGAGGCGGACGAGCTGCGCGCGCTGGGCCTGGGCCGCCGCGAGCTGGCGGCGGCGGTGCGCCTCGGCAGGCTGACGGCGGTCGCGGAGGGCGTGGTGCTCGGCCCGGACGCCGAGGAGCGCGCGGTGGCCGAGCTGCGCGGGCTGCCCCAGCCGTTCACGGTTTCCGAGGCCCGGCGGGCCCTCGACAGCACCCGCCGGGTGATGATCCCGCTGCTGGAGCGCCTCGACGCGGCGGGCATCACGCAACCATTGGGTGACGGGACTCGCCGGTGTAGTGAATGACTCATTCATGGCGTCGGGTGACAGGGTCTCGGCAAAGTCGTGGTCGCGCGGTCTGCCCGGCGTCGCGGCGATGTCATGAAAGGGTCGTTCATGTCGTCTGACGAGGTGAACGACCCTTTCATGGCGTGCGGGCGATCGGATCGGCCGCGCCGACCTGACTTAGCCGGGACCCTGTCGTCCTGACTTAGCCGGGACCCTGTCGTCCGGTGACATGAATGAGTCATTCACTACGTGTGGTTAGACCTGCGAACCGCGGGTATCGCTACTACCGTGCCAGGTATGGGTGTGCGTCGGTGGCTCGAAGGCTGGCCGGTGTACCGGCAGCTGACCGGTCCCGACCGGACCGCGCGCGCCGCGGCGGCCAAATCGGACGGTTCGGAGAAATGGCACGCCCGCACCGAAGACGCCGACAAAGTGGTCAAGTCCGTCTGCCCGTTCTGCGCCGTCGGCTGCGGCCAGAAGGTCTACGTCAAGGACGGCCGCGTCACGCAGATCGAAGGCGATCCCGACTCGCCCATCTCGCGCGGCCGGCTCTGCCCGAAGGGCTCGGCCAGCAAGCAGCTCGTGACCAGCCCGAGCCGCGTCACCGAGGTCCTCTACCGCCGCCCGTACGGCACCGACTGGGAGCGCCTGCCCCTCGAGAAGGCGATGGACATGATCGCCGACCGGGTCCTCAAGACCCGCGACGAGACGTGGCAGGACGTCGACGACCAGGGTCGCAGGCTCAACCGCACGCTCGGCTTCGCCAGCCTGGGCGGCGCGACGCTGGACAACGAAGAGAACTACCTGATGAAGAAGCTCTACACCGCGCTCGGCGCGATCCAGATCGAGAACCAGGCGCGTATTTGACACTCCGCCACGGTTCCCGGTCTGGGGACCTCCTTCGGTCGTGGCGGCGCCACGACGTTCCAGCAGGACCTCGCCAACGCCGACTGCATCGTCATCCAGGGCTCGAACATGGCCGAGTGCCACCCGGTCGGGTTCCAGTGGGTGATGGAGGCGAAGGCCCGCGGCGCGAAGATCATCCACGTCGACCCGCGGTTCACCCGCACCAGCGCGGTCTCGCACGTCCACGCGCCGTTGCGCGCCGGTACGGACATCGCGTTCCTCGGCGGCCTGATCAACTACGTCCTGAGCAACGAGAAGGACTTCCGGGAGTACGTCCTCGCCTACACGAACGCGGCCGCCATCCTGCGTGAGGACTTCCAGGACACCGAGGACCTCGACGGCGTCTTCTCCGGTTACGACCCCGAGCGCCGCCAGTACGACATGACGACCTGGGAGTACGAGGGCGCGTCGACCGTGCCCGCGGCCGGGTCCACCGACCCGGAGCAGCCGGGCGAGCCGGGTTCGGAGAGCCAGCACGGCGGCGAAGGCCACCAGAGCACGGCCCGCGCCGACACCTACGGCAGTGGCGGCGCGGCGGTCGGCGCCAAGCCGGAGACCGACGAGACGCTGCAGCACCCGCGCTGCGTCTTCCAGGTGCTCAAGCGCCATTTCGCCCGCTACACGCCTGAGCTGGTCGCCGACGTCTGCGGCCTGCCGGTCGAGCAGTTCCGGGAGATCGCCGAGGCGATCACCGCGAACTCCGGCCGCGACCGGACGACGGCGTGGGTGTACTCGGTCGGCTGGACGCACCACACTGTCGGCGCGCAGTACATCCGCACGGCGTCGATCCTGCAGACCCTGCTCGGCAACATCGGCCGTCCCGGCGGCGGCATCCTCGCGCTGCGGGGCCACGCCAGCATCCAGGGCTCCACCGACATCCCGACGCTGTTCAACCTGCTGCCGGGCTACATCCCGATGCCGCACGCGCACCAGCACCAGAGCCTCGACGACTTCGTCGCGGCGGACGCGGGCAAGACCGGGTTCTGGGGCAACATGCGCTCCTACGCCGTCAGCCTGCTGAAGTCCTACTGGGGCGATTCGGCCCAGCCGCACAACGACTTCCGCTTCGGCTACCTGCCGCGCCTGACCGGCGACCACGGGACGTACGCGACCGTGCAGAAGCAGATCGAGGGGGAGTGCAAGGGTTACTTCCTGGTCGGGGAGAACCCGGCGGTCGGCTCGGCCAACGGCAAGTTCCAGCGGCTCGGCCTGGCCAACCTCGACTGGCTCGTCGTCCGCGACCTGCAGCTGATCGAGAGCGCGACGTTCTGGAAGGACGGCCCCGAGGTCGAGACCGGCGAGCTGAAGCCCGAGGAGATCGGCACCGAGGTCTTCTTCCTGCCCGCCGCCGCGCACACCGAGAAGGACGGCAGCTTCACCAACACCCAGCGCCTGCTGCAGTGGCACCACAAGGCCGTCGAACCGCCCGGTGACGCCCGCAGCGACCTCTGGTTCTACTACCACCTGGGCCGGATCATCCGGGAACGCGTCGGCGACGACCCGCGGGACGCGCCGATCCGCGACCTCACCTGGAGCTACCCGGTCGAGGGACCGACCGACGACCCGAGCGCGGAGTCGGTGCTCGCCGAGATCAACGGCCACGGCCCGGACGGCCCGCTCTCGGCGTACACGCAGCTGAAGGACGACGGCTCGACGGCGTGTGGCTGCTGGATCTACTGCGGCGTCCGCGCGGGCGGGAAGAACCAGGCCGCGAACCGGCAGCCGGGCAGCGAGCAGGACTGGGTCGCCAAGGGCTGGGCGTGGGCCTGGCCGGCGAACCGGCGAATCCTCTACAACCGCGCGTCGGCCGACCCGGACGGCAAGCCGTGGAGCGAGCGCAAGAAGCTGCTCAGCTGGGACGCCGAGCAGGGCAAGTGGGTCGGCCCGGACGTCCCGGACTTCGAGCCCACCAAGGCGCCCGACCACGTACCGCCCGAGGGGGCCAAGGCGCAGGACGCGCTCGGCGGGCGCGACCCGTTCATCATGCAGACCGACGGGAAGGCGTGGCTCTACGTCCCGGCCGGCCTGGCCGACGGCCCGCTGCCCACGCACTACGAACCGTTCGAGAGCCCGGTGGAGAACGCGCTGTACGGCCAGCAGGAGTCCCCGACGCGCCAAACCCTCGAGAGCCCGGCGAACCCGTACAACCCGGCGCGTAGCTCGGTGTACCCGTACGTGTTCACCACCTACCGGCTCACCGAGCACCACACGGCGGGCGGGATGAGCCGGACGCTGCCCTACCTTTCGGAGCTGCAGCCGGAGTTCTTCTGCGAGGTCTCCCCGGCGCTCGCGGCCGAACGCGGCCTGGAGAACGGCGGCTGGGCGACGATCATCTCGGCGCGGACGGCGATCGAGGCCCGCGTGCTCGTGACCGAGCGCGTGAAGCCGTTGAAGGTCCGCGGCCGGACCATCCACCAGGTCGGACTGCCGTACCACTGGGGGCCGAACGGCCTCTCGCGCGGCGACGCGGCGAACGACCTGCTGTCCATCGTGATGGACCCGAACGTGCACATCCAGGAGTCGAAGGCGGCCACCTGTGACATCCGGCCGGGCCGCCGCCCGCGCGGCGCCGCGCTGCCGGCCATGGTCGAGGAGTACCGGAGGCGAGCCGATGGCTGAGTACGGCACCCAGCCCCGGATGGGGTTCTTCACCGACACGTCGGTGTGCATCGGCTGCAAGGCCTGCGAAGTGGCGTGCAAGGAGTGGAACGGCGTACCCGACCGCGGCGAGCTGGACCTGCTCGGCTCGTCCTACGACAACACCGGCGCGCTGGGCTCGAACACCTGGCGGCACGTGGCGTTCGTCGAGCAATCCAAGCCCGCCGCCCCGGCACCGTCTACAGTGGACTTGGGGATGCCGGACGTCGGCGCGCCGGGGCAGGACGAGCCGGGCGTGCGCTGGCTGATGTCGAGCGACGTCTGCAAGCACTGCACGCACGCGGCCTGCCTCGACGTCTGCCCGACCGGCTCGTTGTTCCGCACCGAGTTCGGCACCGTCGTCGTGCAGCAGGACATCTGCAACGGCTGCGGTTACTGCGTGCCGGCGTGTCCGTACGGGGTCATCGAAAAGCGCGAGCCGGACGGCCGCGCGTTCAAGTGCACCCTCTGCTACGACCGGCTCGGCGCGGGTATGGAACCGGCGTGCGCCAAGGCGTGCCCGACCGACTCGATCCAGTTCGGCGAGCTGGATGAGCTGCGTGAACGCGCCGACGAGCGGGTGCGGACGCTGCACGACTCCGGCGTGCCGGAGGCGCGGCTCTACGGCCGTGACCCGGACGACGGCGTCGGCGGCGACGGCGCGTTCTTCCTGCTGCTGGACGAACCCGAGGTCTACGGGCTGCCGCCGGACCCGGTCGTCACGACCCGGGATCTGCCGGCGATGTGGAAGCGGGCCGCGGTGACGGCGGCCGGCGTGGCCGCTGCGCTGGCGATGTCGTTCCTGGGGCGGCGCCGATGAGCCCGCGTCGCGAGCCGGCGATGGTCGAGCCCGCCGAGTTCAGGTCCTACTACGGCCGGCCGATCCTCAAGGAGCCGGCGTGGAAGCAGCCGGACGTGCCGCTCTACCTGTTCCTGGGCGGCGCGGCGGGCGCGTCGGCGACGATGGCGGCGCTCGCCGACGTCACCGGGCGGCCGGCCCTCGTGCGCGTGGGCCGGATCGTGGCGTCCGGCGGGTCCCTCGCGAGCGTCGTGGCGCTGATCCACGACCTGGGCAGGCCGACGCGGTTCCTGCACATGCTGCGGGTGCTGAAGCCGACGTCGCCGCTTTCGGTGGGGTCGTGGATCCTGTCGCCGTTCTCGGGGCTGGCCGCGGTGGCGGCGGCGTCCGAGGTGACGGGGAAGCTGCCGCTGATCGGCAAGCTGGCGGGGGCGGGCGCGGCCGTGCTGGGCCCCGCGATGTGCACGTACACGGCGGTGCTGCTGGCGGACACGGCGACACCGTCGTGGCACGAAGCCCACGGGACGCTCCCGGTGCTGTTCGCGGGCAGCGCGGTGACGAGCGGCGCGGGCGCGGCCATGCTGGCGGCACCCGCGGGCGAAGCCGGCCCGGCGGTCCGCGCGGGGCTCGCGGGAGCGGTGGCGGAACTGGTGGCCGAACACCACCTGGAGACCGGCTTGGGGTTGGTCTCGGAGCCGTACCGGACGGGCCGCGCGGGCAAGCTGCTGAAGGCGGCGAAGGCGTTGACGGCGGCCGGCGCGGGACTTTCGTTGCTGGCGAGCCGGAACCGGGCCGCCGGCGTGGCGGCGGGCGCGGCTTACCTGGCTTCGGGACTGTGCACGCGGTTCGGCGTCTACGCGGCGGGCGTGGCGTCCACAAAGGACCCGAAGTACGTGGTGGTGCCGCAGCGGGAACGGCTCAGCCGGCGGGCAGGCGGCTGAAGAAGCGGGTCAACGCGGCGGCGAGGTCCTGCGGGTTCTCCTCGGCCACGTGGTGACCGGACCTGATGGCGTGCCCGCGGACGTCCTCGGCCCAATTCCGCCAGACGCCCAGGACGTCCCCGTACAGATCCGCCATGTCGTCGTCACTGGACCACAGAACCAGTGCGGGGCAGGAGATCCGCCGGCCCGCAGCCCGGTCGGCGTCGTCGTGGGCGCGGTCGACGCCGAGGCCCGCCCGGTAGTCTTCGAGCATGGCCGTGACGGTGGCCGGATCGTGGATCGCGCGGTGGAAGTCGGCGAAGTTCTCCTCGCCGAGACGCTCGGGTGTGTTCCGGGTGGCTACGTCGTACCAGGCGTCCGGGTCGGCGGTGATCACCCGTTCGGGCTTTTCCGGCTGGGCGAAGAAGAACCAGTGGTACCACTCGCGGGCGAACCGGGCGTCGCAGCGGGCGAGGGCTTCGCCGATCGGGACGGCGTCGAGGATGGCCACGCCGCGGACCACGGACGGGTGATCGAAGGCCAGCCGCGTCGCCACGTAGGCGCCGCGGTCGTGGCCCGCCACGAAGAACCGGTCGTGCCCGAGCCGCCGCATCAGCGCGACGCTGTCGGCCGCCATGACGCGTTTGCTGTACGCCGCGTGGTCCGCGCCGGCCGGCGGTTTGGTGGACTCGCCGTAGCCGCGCGTGTCCGGGCAGACGACGGTGAACCGCTCCGCGAGCCGGGGTGCCACGCGGTGCCACGTCGTGTGGGTGCGCGGGTGCCCGTGCAGCAGCAGGACCGGTGGCCCCGAGCCGCCGTGGCGGACCCGTAGCGTCACTTCACCGACATCGACGCGGTCGAGCGTGAAGCCATCGAACAAGATGCCTCCTCGAGACGAAAACTGCCGCACCCCGGCGGACCGGGGTGCGGCAGCGGCAGGACTACGGGTCAGTCCTTGTCCTCGACGCCCTTGACGGCGTCCTTGATCTTCTCGCCGGCCTGCTTCAGCGAACCCTTGGCCTGGTCGGTCTTGCCCTCGGCCTGCCACTGCTCGTTGCCCGTGGCGTCGCCGACGGCTTCCTTCGCCCGGCCCTTGAGCTCTTCGCCCTTGTTCTCGAACTTGTCGTTCATCGGGGTGCACCTTCCGTCGCGGCGACATTTCCGGATCGGCCAGTCGCCAAAAGGGCCTTGACATCGGGTTACCCAGTGCTCGGCGGCATACACATCAAAGCCGCACGAGCGCCGTGAGGGCGGTCACGCCCACGAGCAGCCACGCGACGTAGTCCCCGACGTGGCCGGAATGCCCCTGGTGCAGCGCGTCCAGCGCCGTCCGGACCGGTCGCGGCCAGGACGGGAGCCGGTGGGGCCAAAGGGCTGCCGCGGCGATGCCGAGCGCCAGCAGGACCGTGCCGCCGCCGAACAGCAGGCCGGACGACGTCCATTCGGCCGTCACCGGCGGCAGCGACCCCGGCGAGCCGACCGCGGGCAGGACGTCGTGCAGGAACCCCTCGCGATCGGCCTCCTGCCGCCCGGCCGTGACGGCGGCGTCGCGCAGCCACGGGACGGCGAGCGCGGCGGCCAGCGCGGTCACGATCGCGGCGATCATCGTCACCGGCGTGCGCTCGATGCGGCGGCCCGTCTCGGGTTCCTCGTCGGTGCCCGGGGTGCGGTCGCCGTCGTCGCGGCGCGGGGGCCGCCCGCGTCCGAAGTAAACACCCAGGCCGGCCCGCAGCACCGCACCCGCCGTCACCGCGGTGACGACGACGAACACGGCCACCAGCCAGCCGTACCCGGTCCGCTCGAGCGCGTGCTCGACCACGTCCTTGCCGAACGCGACGCCGAACGGCGGCAGCCCGGCCAGCACCAGGCCCGCGAGCAGGAACAGGCCGCCCTCGAGCCGGGAATGCCCGCACTTGCCGAACAGCTCGTCCTCGTCGACGCTGCCGTAGCGGTCCTTGAGGATCCCGACGAGCAGGAACAGCGCCGCCTTGGCGCCCGCGTGCCCGGCCACGGCCAGCAGGAACCCCGTGCTCGCCGCGCCGTCGGCGGCGGCCAGTCCACAAAGGAACAGCCCGGTGTGCGCGATCGTCGAGTAGGCCAGCAGCCGTTTCAGGTGCCGCTGGGTGAAGCACAGGACGGCCCCGAGCACCGCGCTCGCGATCCCGAGCACCAGCAGCACCCGGGCGAACGCGCCGTCGTCGAGCACCCCGCCGAACACCGTCCGCCGCACCCGGAGCACGCCGTAGGCACCCAGCTCGACCATGACGCCGGAGAAGAGCACGCACACCGGCGTCGGCGCGACCGCGTGCGCGTCGGCGAGCCAGAAGTGGAACGGCACCGCGGCCGCCTTGACCAGCAGGCCGGTGCAGACGAGCACGAACGCGGCGAGCACCAGCGCGTCCGCGGGCTTGCCGTCGAGGGCGACGCCGAGCTGCGCCAGGCCCAGCTGCCCGCCGCGCGCGTACAGCAGGCCGATCCCCATCAGCGTGAAATACGCGCCGAGGGAGTTCACCACGCCGAAGTTCAGCGCGCCCTGGACGGAGTCGGCCTCCTCGACGCGGTACCCGGTCAGCGCGTAGGCGACGCCGCTCATCAGCTCGAAGAACACGAACAGGGTGAACAGGTCCCCGGTGAGCAGGAAGCCGAGCATGCCGGTGAGGAACAGCAGCATCATCGCGTGGTAGCGGGCTTCGACCGCCTCGAAGTAGCGCCAGCTGTAGACCAGCGCGCACGTCGTCAGGAACGACGCCAGCAACGCGAGCGTCGTGTTGAGCCCGTCGGCCGCCAGGACGATGCCCAGCGAGCGGGCGCCGTCCGGGTGGTGCCCGCCCAGCCAGACCACCACCCGGCCGTGCTGGACGGCGGCGAGCAGCACGGCGGTCAGCACCGTGGCGGTCAGCGCGGCCGCGGTCGCGAACCCGTCGGCCACCACCCGCGGCAGCACCCGGCCCAGGCCGAGCAGCAGGCACGCGGCCAGCAGCGGCAGCGCGACCACGAGGGACGGCAGCGCGGACATCGCCTCAGCCTCGCAACGCGCGCAGCTCGTCGGGATCGACCGTCCCGTGGCGCTTCGAGATCTGGATGGTCAGGCCGAGCAGCAGCGCGGTGATCGTCGCCGACACGACGATGTCGGTCAGCGTCATCGCCTGCACCATCGGGTCCACCACCGGCTGCCGCTGGTCCTGGCCGACGATCGGGGCGCCGGCGTGGTCCTGGTAGCCGATCCCGAGCAGCAGCACGTACGTCCCGGCCTGCGCCACCGACAGGGAGACGACGGTGTGCACGAGGTGCCGGCTGCGCACGATGCCCACCGCGCCGACCAGCAGCAGCCAGCCGGCCACGCAGTAGCAGGCCATCCCGATCACGCGGTCTCCTCCCGGATCAGGCCCTGCCCGAGGAACTGGGCCAGCAGCACGACGAGCCCGGCGGCGACCTCGATCCCGACCAGGACGCTCAGCACCGGCACCGTGCCCGCCGACAGCAGCGAGCCGAACTCGCCCGTCGGCAGGACGTTGGCGAGGAACGCACCGCCGGCGACCAGGCCGGCGAGCCCGGTGACGACGTACAGGCCGGTCGCCGCCGCTTCGGCGTACTCGCACCAGTCGATCGGGCGCAGCCGCGCGAGCGCCGGGTAGCTGCCGGAGATGTAGAGCAGGTGCCAGCCGGTGGCCAGCACCACCCCGCCCTGGAAGCCGCCGCCCGGAGTGAGGTGGCCGTGCGCGACGACGTCCAGGCCGAGCAGCAGGGTCACCGGCAGCAGCAGGTAGCCGGCGACCTTGACCACCGGCATGACGTACCCGCGCTGCGGTTCGATCCGCCGACGTTCCTCTTTGGACGGTTGTAGCAGCGACAGCGTGCCGACGACCGCGGCGGCGACGATGGTCTCCTCGCCCAGGGTGTCCAGCGCGCGCAGGTCGAAGTTGATCGACGACACGAGGTTCGGCGTCGCCCGCGCGAGGGCGGCGGGCAATGCGAGGTCGCGGTAGACGTGCAGGTCACCGCCGAAGCCGGGCATCCGCAGGAACGCCGTCACGAACAGGACGGCGACGCCGAGCGCGCCGGCCGCGCACAGCCACGTCCGGGCCCGCAGCGTCATCGCCCGCCCACCTTCCGGATGGTGAGCAGCACGAGCAGCGGCACGACGGCCGACCCGACGGCCAGCTCCGAGAGCGCGACGTCCGGCGCCTGGAGCACGACGAACAGCAGCGTCAGGCACAGGCTGAACAGCGACAGCGTGATGGCCTGCCGCCGCGGGTCGGGGGTGGCCACCACCGCGAACCCCGCGACGGCGACGAACGCGAGGACGACGAGCAGCACGACCGTGGTCACGACGGCAGGTCCTCGTCGATCGCGCCCCGCCGCCGCGCCTCGACGCGCCCGGCGGCGGACTGCAGCACCGGGCCGGTCACGGCCAGCAGCACGACGGTGAGCAGGATGGCGCCCGACCCGAGGTGCCACCCCGAGGCCAGCGCCAGCCCGACACCGACGAGCGGCGCGCCCAGCGTCGTCACCGGGGCGAGCAGGTGCAGCCGGTTGAGCAGTGTCTTGGCCCGCAGCATCGCCAGCGCGGAGACCACGACGACGGCGACCCCGGCGAAGACGAGAACCTGCGCGACGACCGTCATTCCGTCGTCCCCAGCAGCCGGATGAACAGCAGCGTGCCCGCGAAGGCCAGCACGGTCAGCACCAGCGGCAGGATCACCGCGCTCGACGGGCCGTACGCCTGGACGAGCAGGAGCAGCGTGAGCACGGTGACCGGGCCGGCGAGCTGGAGGCCGGCCAGCCGCCCGATGGCGTCCCCGCGCGCGGCCAGCCACAGCGCCGGGCCGAGGCCGCCCGCCATGAGCAGCACGGCGGCGACCAGCCAGCCGGTCACCGGCGCACCTCGTCCAGCACGCGGGAGCCGCCCTCGAGCAGCCGGTGGACGACCAGTTCGCGCTCGGCTGAGGAGTTTTCGGGAGTGGCGACGACCATCGTCCCCGGGGTGCTGCCGACGACGGCGGCCGCGCAGGCCGCTCTGGCTTCGTGGACCGCGTCGGGCTCGGCCGGCAGTTCGAGCGTGTCGAACCGGCCCGCGCGCGGGTGCCGCAGGACCTCGACCAGGGCACGGCCGGATTCGCGGACCGCCGTTCCCGGGACCGCGAGCAGCCACCGCAGCCAGCCCGCCCGGGGCCGCCACGCACCGCCGACGGCCCGGCGCGCGGCGCGGGCCGCGAACGCGCACGGCACCGCCGCCACGCCCGCGGCCACGAGCTCCGGCCACGACGGCGTCGACAGCGTGAGGACCCACAGGCCGGTCAGGCCGAGCCACCAGGGCAGCACTTCGGACAGCACGTCGGCCGGAGTACCCCGGCGTCGCGTCCGCCAACCGGCTCAGTGGGCGGGCAGGTGACCGCCCATCCGCTCGATCCGCTGGATGGCGGGCTCCGCCAGGATGCCGTGGACCAGCACCGACACGGCCACGGCGAGCGCGCCGACCCGCCACAGCACGCCCTGCTCCGCCAGCGGCAGCCGGTCGAGCGCGTAGGCGAGGTAGAAGAGCGTGCCGATGCCGCGGACGCCGAAGAACGCGATGGCCAGCGTCGCCGGCCGGCCGGCCGAGGACCCGAGCAGGGAGAGCCAGCCGACCACCGGCCGCACCACCAGCACCGCGACCACGGCGATGACGACTTCCAGCGGACGGAGGCCGCGCAGCAGCCCGTCGCCGATGGCGAGCCCGAGCCCGAGCAGGGCGAGCGGGACGAAGAGCCGTTCCAGCTGGTGGCCGAACGCGTGCAGGACGCCGTGGTAGTCGTGCTCCCGCTCCTGCTTGCGGACCACGACCGCGGCGGTGAACACGGCGACGAACCCGTTGCCGTGGGCCAGTTCCGAAAGCGCGTACGGCAGGAAGGCGAGCGCCAGCAGGACCAGGCCGTCGCCGTATTCGGCGAGCCGCAGCCGGTCCGACGACGTGTGGAAGATCGCCCAGCCGAGCCCGCGCCCGGCGACCAGGCCGACCACCACGCCGGTCACGACCGGCAGCAGCAGGTCGACGAGCACCCACGAGACGGCCAGGTTCGGCCTGCTGCCCGCCATCGCGAGCCCGAGCAGGACGAACGGCATGGCCAGCCCGTCGTTGAACCCCGCCTCGGTGGTCAGCGTGAAGCGGATTTCGTTGTCCCGGGCCAGTTCCGGCTCGACGTCCGGGTGCGGCACGCCGATGTCGCCGGCCAGCACCGGGTCGGTCGGCGCCAGCGCCGCGGCCAGCAGCAGGGCCACGCCGGGCGCCAGCGCGAGCCACCAGTACCCGAGCGCGGCGATCGCCAGAATCGACAGCGGCATGGTCAGGGCGAGCAGCCGCCACGTCGAACCCCAGCGCTTCAGGCCGAACGGGCGGTCCACGGACAGGCCCGCCCCGGCGAGCGCGACGAGGATCCCCAGCTGGGTGAACGATTCGACGCCGTGCAGGTGGGCCGCGGGATCGCTCCAGCCGTTGCCGTAGGGCGCGGGCAGCGGGAGCAGGCCCAGGACGATCCCGGCGATCAGCATCACCAGCGGCACCGAGAACGGCCGGTCCGCCACGAGCTTCGGCACGATGGCCGCGGCGAGGGCGAGCAGCCCGGCCACCCCGAACAACACGGTCAACGACGACAACGTTCCTCCAGCCCGCTCGTGCCGTGGTGCCGCCCGGGCGGGAGGTCCGTGCGCGCGGGTCCCGGCCGAGCGTGAGCCGGGATCCGCCGACGCCCCCGCGCGGCCGGATGCGCGTAGCGTGGCCGGGAGGTGACGTCGCGCCCGGGGTTCCCGGTGCGCGGGCGGCGAAACCGGTCAGGAGGCGGCGTGACGGCGGCGAACGGGGCCGGACGGCCCTGCCGGTTCTGCGGCGCGGTGCGCGGCCCGCGCGTCCCAGGCAAGGCCGGGCCGATCTGCGTGGAGTGCGTGCGCGCCGGGCTGAAGGTGGTGCGCGACGGCGCGGACCGCGAAACGCCGAGCGGGGATGTGCTGGCGGCGGTGACGTCGCCGCGGGCCGCGGTGTGCGAGTTCTGCGGCCGCCGGGAGCGGCGGACGTTCCTCGGCCTGCGGCGCCCGCTGCTGCGGGTCGACTGTGCCGCGCGGGACGCGGTGATCTGCGCCGACTGCCTGGACCACGCGGGTGACGTGCTGAACCTCGCGCTGCGTCACTGACGGTGTTTCCGTTTCCGCCACTCGGGTAACCGGGCGGTATGACGTCCACTCAGGTGACCCGACCGGTGACCGCTTCCGTCACCGAGACCCTGCGCGTCGCGGCTGAAGTGGCGCTGCCCATCCTCGCGGGCGGAGTGATCAAACGCCGTCCGGCCGTGCTGGGGCTGGCCGGCAAGCTGCAGGTCGACCGCCCGGCCGTCAAGCTGCTCACGCGGCTGCGGGACCGGTACGACGGGCGCCCGCTGAAGCTGCGCGTTCCCGGCCGGTCGGTGGAGCTGGCCCTGTCCGGTGCGGACGTCGGCACGCTGCTGGCCGGCGCGCCGACGCCGTTCAGTCCGTCCACAGTGGAAAAGCGCGCCGCGCTGGGCCACTTCCAGCCGCACGGCGTGCTGATTTCCGATGCAGCCGACCGCCGTCCGCGGCGCCGGTTCACCGAAGCCGTGCTGGAGCCGGGCCGTCCGCTGCACGAGCTGGCGGCGCCGTTCGCCCGCGCGATCGCGGACGAAGCCGCCGTCCTGCTCGGGGGGACCGAGCTGACCTGGGACACCTTCAACGTCGCCTGGTGGCGGCTGGTGCGCACGATCGTCCTCGGCCCGGGCGCCCGCGACGACGAAATGCTCACCGACCTGCTGGAGCGGCTGCGGCTGGACGCGAACTGGGCGTACCTGCACCCACGGCGCAAGCAGGTGCGCGAGCGCTTCCACGCCCGGCTGGCCGAGCACCTCGGCCGCGCCGAACCGGGCAGCCTGGCGGCGGCGATCGCGTCGGCCGGGGACGACGGCACCGCGGTCGACCAGGTGGCGCACTGGCTGTTCGCCTTCGACGCGGCGGGCATGGTGACGTTCCGGACCCTGGCCCTGCTGGCCACCCACCCGGCGGCGCTCGAGCGGGCCCGTGCGGAACTGCCGGACGCCGACCCGGCCGAGCCGCAGCAGCTGGGCTACCTGCGCGCGTGCGTGCTGGAAGCGGTCCGGCTGTGGCCGACGACGCCGATGATCCTGCGCGAGACGACGGAGGAGACGGCGTGGGGCCCGGCGGGCACGACGGTCGTGATCTTCACGCCGTTCTTCCACCGGGACGCCGAACTGCCGTACGCCGACCGCTTCGAACCGGACATCTGGCTGGACGGCCGCGCGGAGGCGAACCCGGCGCTGGTGCCGTTCAGCGCGGGCCCGGCGATCTGCCCGGGCCGCGACCTCGTCCAGTTCTGCACGAGCACGCTGCTGGCGAACCTGGTGCGTGACCGCGGGTTCGAGCAGCAGACCGGCCCGGTCCTGGCCCCGGACCGCCCGCTCCCGGCCACCCTGGACAACTTCCACTTGAAGTTCGGTGTGCGGCCGGTGCCGCCACGCGAACCGTGACGACACCGGCCGGTCTTCATGCCGAAGCGGTGAACACGTACGAACCCGCGGGCACGAAGTACGTACCCGCCGAGGACGGCACCGCTTCCGGCGGCGCGGCCACCGAACCCGGCTGGGACGTCGGCACCTTGACCGTCGCCGACGAACCGGCCGGGACGGTCACCCGCAGCGTCACCTTTCCGCCCGAAATCGACCAGTCGCTGACCGCGGACCCGTACGGCGTCTCGTACGCCGACTTCGCCGACGTCAGCCCGCCGCCCGGCCGCGGCGCCACCAGCAGCGACGCGTACCCCGGCGAAGCCGGCGAAAGCCCGCCGATCGAGCGGTACAGGAAGTCGCCCACCGAGCCGAGGCCGTAGTGGTTGAACGAGTTCATGCCCGGGTCGTTGAACGAGCCGTCCGGCTTGATCCCGTCCCAGCGCTCCCAGATCGTCGTCGCGCCGTGGCCGATCATGTAGCCCCAGCCGGGGAAACCGGGCTGCAGCAGCACCTGGTACGCGACGTCGGCGTGGCCGTGCGCGGCCAGCACCGGCAGCAGGTTCTCCACGCCGAGGAACCCGACGCTCAGGTGCCCACCGGCGGCCGCCACCCGAGCGGCGAGCTTGTCCGCCGCGGGCTGCACGCGCGCGGCCGGCAGCAGCCCGAACGCCAGCGCCAGGACGTACCCGGTCTGGGAGCCGGAGCCCACCGTGCCGTCGGCCGCCGTGAACCGGTTGGTGAACGCCGTCCCGATCTGGTCGGCGAGCGTCCCGTACTTCGCCGCTTCCGAACTCCGCCCGGTGGCCGCGGCCATCCGCGACACCAGCCGTGACGACCACGCGAAGAACGCCGTCGAGATCAGGTCCTGCGCGGTGTTGTCGTTGACGTTGAGCCAGTCCCCGTACGTCTGGTGGTCGCGGATCAGGTCCGCCCCGGACGTCGAGCGCAGGTATTCCACCCACTTGACCATCGCCGCGAAGTGCTCGTCGATCACGCCGGTGTCCCCGTAGCGCTGCCACAGGGTGTAGGGCACGATGACGCCCGCGTCGCCCCAGCCCGCCGTGCCCGAGCCGCTGAGCACGCCGGGCGCGACGTCGGTGAACGACCCGTCGTCGTGCTGCGCGTCGACCAGGTCGTCGCTGAACTTGCCGAGGAAGTTCGCCACGTCGAGGTTGAACGTCGACGTACCGGCGAAGATCCCGATGTCGCCGGTCCAGCCGAGCCGCTCGTCGCGCTGCGGGCAGTCGCTCGGCACCGACAGCATGTTCGAGCGCTCACCCCAGAGGATGTTGTGCTGCAGCTGGTTCACCAGCGCGTTCGACGAGGTGAACGTGCCGGCCTGCGCGCCGGACGTCCACATCGCCCGCCCGGTCAGCGTCGCCGCCGTGGGGGCCGACGGCAGACCGGTCAGCTCGACGTACCGGTAGCCGTGCACCGTGAAGCGCGGCTCGTACGTCTCGACGACGCCGGTGCCCGCGAGCGTGAACCGGTCGGTCGCCTGCGCCGCGCGCAGGTTCGTCGTGTAGATCGTGCCGTCCGGGTTGAGCACCTCGGCGTGGCGCATCGTGACCGTGGTGCCGGCCGGGCCGGTCACGGCCAGCCGGTTCCAGCCGCTGAAGTTCTGGCCGAGGTCGGCCACCCAGACCCCCGGCTTCGGCTGGGTCCACGCGACGGGCTTGAACTCCTGCTGGACGGTGACGCCGTTGTCCACTTGGGACACCAGGTTCGGCTTGGCGCCGGACTTGACGCGGGGCTCCGCCCAGCCGCGGTCGTCGAAGCCGGGCCGGTCCCAGCCGGTGGCAAGCCGCGCGTCGTAGGTTTCGCCCTGGTAGAGGTCGTCGGCGCGGATCGCGCCGTCGCCCGCCTTCCACGTGCCGTCCGTCGCGACCGTCGTCGAAGTGCCGTCGGTGAACGTCAGCTTCAGCTGCGCCGAGTACCACGGCTCGGTGCCGTACTTCTGGCTGCCGGCGATGCCGACGCTCCCGGAGTACCAGCCGTTGCCGACCAGCGCGCCGAGGACGTTCTCGCCGGCGCGGATCTGCTTGGTGACGTCGGAAACGCGGTACTGCAGGCGTTTCGCGTAGTCGGTCCAGCCGGGGGCGAGGACCTCGTCGCCGACCTTGGCGCCGTTGAGGTGCGTTTCCTGGAGGCCGAGCGCGGTGGTGAGCAGCCGCGCGCTCGCGACCGGCTTCGAGACCGTGAAGCTCTTGCGCAGCAGGGGAGCGGGGGCGCTGACGGCGACGTTCGCACCCCACGGCCCGGTGCCGTACGCAGTCAGCGCCCGCGCGGCCGGCCAGGAGCTGTCGTCGAATCCGCGCTGCTGCCAGCCGTCCGGGCCGGTCTGGCTCGCTTTCCACGACCCGTCGGTGACCACTGTCGGTCCATTCGGGACGGTCAGCTTGGCGACCATCCCGGCCGGGCTCTGGGTCGTGTTCTCGGTGCTGATCGCGATCGTGTTCGCGCCCGCGGTCAGCAGGCCGCCGACGTCGAGGACGGCGGCGGTCTTCCAGGAGTCGGGGACCCGCGGCGAGTCGCTGACCCGGGTACCGTTGACCCAGACGGTCGCGGTGTCGTCACCGGTGACGACCAGCGTCGCCTTCGCGGGCGCCGCGGCCAGCTCCACGGTCTTCCGGAAGTACCGGGTGGCGGGCGGAACGCCGCCGATCGGGTCGCCTTCCGGGTACCAGACCCAGTTCGCGCCGGCGAGGTCCGGGCCGGCCGTGGCGCGGCCGAGGAAGGCGCCGGTCCATTCGGCGGCCGGGTCGCGCAACGCCGTTTCGAAGCGCTGCACCGGGCTCCAGCCGCTCATCCGGCCTTGGCCGTCCCAGACGCGGACTTTCCAGGTGTACGCGGTCAGCGAGCCGAGCGCGGGCCCGCCGTAGGCGACGTCGGCCTGCTGCGCCGAGCTGACGCGGCCGCTGTCCCAGACGTCCTTGCCGCCCGAGGACACCAGGATCTCGTACGCGGACTGCCGTTGCTGCGCCGCCGAAGACGCGAGCTTCCAGCCGAACCGCGGCTGGTCGACGCCGATCGGGTTCACGCGCTGCCCGACGGTCGCGCTCGCGACCCAGAGCGGCGTCTGCGCCGAGGGGCTCGGCGTGCCGACGCGGGTGCCCCACGGGCCGGTGCCGTAGGCGCCGAGATCCTTGGCCGGGGCCCAGGAGCCGTCGGCGAACCCGGGCTGTTCCCAGCCGTCCGGCGCGGTCGTCGCGCTCTTCCAGCCGGCGCCGGTGGTGAGGTCGGTGGTGCCCGACGCGGTCGTCACGCGCAGCCGGCCGAGCAGGCCGGCGGCACCGCCGGAGTTGCGGACGGCGACGGCGAGCGTGTTGACGCCGGGAGTCAGCGCGGGTGCGAGGTCGACCGACAGCGCCGACCGCCACGAGTCCGCGGTGCGGGCCGAAGAGGCGAGGGGCTTGCCGTTGAGCCAGATGTCGGCGGTGTCGTCGCCGGTGACGACGAACCGGGCGTCGCTGACCGCGCCGGCGGGGGCGGTGAACGTGGTGCGGAAGTACCGGGTCGCGGCCGGCGCGGAGCTCGCGGGATCGCCTTCCGGGTACCAGATCCAGTGCGCACCGGTCAGGTCCACCGGCGGCGCGGCGCCCGCCGGGGGCACCGAGGCGGTGGACAGGACCAGGAGCGCGGCGAGCGTCGTGGTGGTCGCGCGCCAAAGCTTCGAGGGCAGCATGCGGGCTCCCTTGCGGCGGGGATGGGGCGGCGATATTTAAACGTTTCAAATCAACGTGATACGTGACTGTAATCACGAAATCACGCGATGGCAATACTCCGCCGGGACGTACGGAGGCGAATCGCTTCGACGATGTCCGATTGTCTAAATCGTTTTACGCGAACGGCGCACGACGACGACGGCGGCCGCGCCCAGCAGGAGCAGGGCGACCGGGAGCGCCGTCGGCCACCACGGCCACGCGCGGCCTTCGAAGCCGACGCCGTCGGTGGGCAGCTCCAGGACCTTCGCGGTCCACCGCGCGGTCGCGACGTCCGTGCGGCGCGAGAGCGCGCTCACCGCGGTGTCGTAAGCGAAGCCGGGCCGGTCGTGGACGTACTCCGGGGCCGGGCCGCCGGTGACCCCGCGCGTCGCCCCGGGCACGAGCAGCCGGTCGAGGTCCGCGTCGGCCAGTACCGCCCGGGGCACGAACGTCAACCCGTGCCGCGACCGGATCGGGGCGCCGTCCGCGCTCACGGCGAGCGTGCGCGAGGACAGCGACTGGCCTTCGGTGTCGAACACCGACGCCAGTTCGATCTCGCCGACGCCGTTCGCGAGCAGAACGCCGATCTCGTCCGGGTTCCAGCGGAAAGCGGCGTTGACGATCGCCGCCGCGTCCGGCATCGATTCCGGCGCGTGCACCGGAACGGTGGTGCCGTACCGCGCCCAGCCGATCGCCTTCGCGGCGTCGGCCGCCGCCTCGCGGCCGGCGAGCCGTTCGACCCAGTGCAGCGTCCCGTCGACGCCGGACAGGATCCCGGCGGTCGTGACGACGTCGCCGTCGTCGACGAACCGCTGCCCGCGCACCCAGTGCACAGCCGGGTAGTCGCTCGAGAAGGCTTCGAGCTTCAGCCAGTGCGCGGTCGCGGGCCGGCCGTCGAGCAGGCCGGCGGAGGCGAGCACTCCGCCGCCGTTGCAGACGCTCAGCAGCTTCGCGCCGTGGGCGGCCTGCGCGCGCAGCCACTGCGTCACGGGTTCGGTGCTCGGCTCGCCGACGTCCGGCAGCGCCGGGACGACGACGAGGTCCGGCGCCTTCGGGCCGAGCCGGGCGGCGAGGTCGGCGAAGCTCAGGTCGGGCACGAGGTCGAGGCCGCCGGTCAGCGGCTTCGGCTCGCGCTTCGGCGCGGCGGTGTAGACGTTGAACCGGCCGGTGGCGGCGAGGATCTCGTACGGCGCCAGGGTGTCGGACACGACGGCCCCGCGGTCGCCGACGACGACCACCGCGGTCGGCTTGGCCGGGTCGTGCCCAGCAGCAGCGGCCGCGGCGGGCACCGGCCGGTCCGGGCCGGGGGAGTAGAGGGCGTTGAACGCCGAGAGCGCGGAGACGGTCGCGCCCACGGCAGGGACGGCGAGCACGGCGACGACCAGCGCGAACCACTTCAGGACGGTCCGCATGTCAGTGCCAGTACTCGGCGCGGCGCCACACCATGGCGGCCAGCATCAGCGGGAACATGACGACGTGCCCGGCGACCATCAGCGTCCCGCCGGAGATCGCGCCGAGCCAGTACGGCACGAGCAGCGCGACGAACGGCAGGTACATCGCGGCGGCCATTTCGGCGATGCGGGGCCACGAGTGCCGGCGCAGCAGCATCGCCGCGGTCATCGCGATCGTCATGTTCGTGGCCATGACGAGCGCGTCGACGTCCGCGCGCTCGAGCCAGGCCGGCGGCCAGAGCGGGTGCAGCGCGACCATGCCGATCAGCATGGCGGCGACCATTTCGACGTAGTGGCCGGTGAACCGGGCGAGCTTGCGGCCGGTGGTCCGGGCCGGTGCGGTGGTGGTCATCGTTCCCTCCAGGGTTGTCCTGGACGAGAATCCCGAATGCCGGCCCGCTCCGGACGTGCCGGAAGTCATGACCCGGGTCATGTGACCGTCAGAGCAGGCCGAGGTCCCGGGCCCGCAGCGCGGCTTGGGTGCGGTCGCGGGCGCCGAGCTTCCCCAGCAGGTTCGTCACGTGGTTCTTCACCGTGCCCTCGGCGAGGAACAGCTTCGCGGCGATCTCGCGGTTGCTGCGGCCGTCGGCGAGCAGGCGCAGGACGTCCTGCTCGCGTTCGGACAACGGCACCACCAGCGGCTGGGGCCGCGGCTCGGACAGCTGCGCGAACCGCGCGACGACCTTCGCGGCGACGGACGGCTGCAGCACGGACTCCCCGCGCGCGGCCGCCAGCACCGCCTCGATCAGCCGGGCCGAAGAGACGTCCTTCAACAGGTACCCGACCGCCCCCGCGCGAAGGGCCGCGAAGACGTCTTCGTCGTCGTCGAAAGTGGTCAGCGCGATGACCTGGACGTCCGGGTGCTCGCCGCGCAGCCGCCGGGTCGCGGAGACGCCGTCGAGGACCGGCATGCGCAGATCCATCAGGACCACGTCCGGAGCGAGGGCGGCGACCTGACCCAGCGCCTCCTCGCCGTTGCCCGCTTCGCCGACGACGTCGATGCCCTCGTGGGTCGCCAGGAGCGTGGCGAGCGCTTCGCGGAACAGGGCCTGGTCGTCGACGAGCAGGACGCGGACCGGCGTCATCCCGGGACCTCCATGCTCAGCGCGCTGCCCTCGCCGGGCGCCGAGGTGAAGGCGAGCTTGCCACCCAGCTGCTCGGCACGTTCCCGCAGCCCCACCAGCCCGAAGCCGGCCGCCGCGGCCCCGTTGGCGCCGACGCCGTCGTCACGCACCGAGACGCGCACGGACGCGTCGGCGTAGTCGAGCAGGACGTCGACGTGCGCCGCCTCCGCGTGCTTCCGGACGTTCGTCAGACCCTCCTGCGCGGCCCGGAACAGGGCTTCGCGGTGTTCGTCCGGCAGTGGCCGTTCGGCACCGGAGATCGTCAGCTCGGCCGGGACGCCGGCTTCCGACGCCAGCGCGCGGAGGGCGTCCGGCAACGGCGTCGGCCGCGGTTCGCGCAACGCCTTCACCGAGCGGCGCACCTCCGACAGCGCGTTCTCCGCCTGCTCCTGCGCCTTCGCGAGGACCTCGTCGGCCTTGCCCGGGTCGGTCGGCAGCACCGCCCGCGCGGCTTTGACCTGCATCTGGACGACGGTGAGCGAGTGTCCGAGCCCGTCGTGGATGTCGCGCGCGACGCGGTTGCGCTCCTGCGCCGTCGCCAGCCGCTCGGCCTGCGTCGCGTAGTCGCGCAGCTTCTCGTGCGCTTCGGCGAGTTCACCGCGCGAGCGTTGTTCGCGCACCAGCAGCTCGGTGATGACGGCCGCGAACAGCACGGATACCAGCGTTCCCAGGCCTTCCCGGAGGCCTTCGCCCAGTGACATCCCGAGGTGCACGAGCGGCACCACGGCGATGACGAGCGCGACCACCGGCAGCGGCAGCCGCAGCAGCACGCACTGGCTGACCAGCACGACGAGGAACAACGTCGCCCCGACCCCGGCGTTGATCGTGAACGTCACGAAGGCCAGCGGCAGCTGGACGCCGACGTACGCGGCCGACCACGCCGGGCGGCCGCGGGTGCGTACCCAGCCGAAGCCCGCGGTCGCCAGCACGGCGAACACCGCGCCGAGCACGAGCGAGAGCACGGGCTCCCCGGACCCGAGGACCCCGAGCACGATCGAGAGGAAGGCGCCGCAGGTCAGCACCCCGAGGGCCCGGTTCATGGAGCCACTCTGGGGCGTGGCCGCGCCGCGGTCAACCACCGCACCGCAGGGGAAAGCGCTCTCCGCTCACGCGGCCACTCGCCGCCACAGCCCGTAGGCTGGGAGTGACGGCGAAGCCGAGACGGGAGTCCGACATCGATGTCAGTCCTCTGGGGCGTGTCCTTCGACGCCACCGCGCTGTCCGGGGTCGTGGTCGAGTTCCTCAAGACGGCGCGCCGGTTCACCGGCCACCGCGTCCACCTCGACCTCGGCTACGACATCAAAGCCGACAAGGGCGCGTTCTTCCGGCCCTACCGCGACGAAGCCGGGCTGCTGCCCGGCTGGGTCACGCTCGACCGCGTCGACGGCGTCGAGGAGATCCGCGGCTACGACCGCGAGTTCGTCGACCGCGTCCTGCGCGAAGTCGTCCAGCTCGGCGACGAGACGCTGCGCGCGGAGATCGACCGGATCGCCGGCGAACTGGCCGACCGCGTCGTGGCCACCTGGGAACGCCTCGGCGTCACGATGGTGATGGTGGAGAACGGAACCCTGCCCGAGAACATCACCTACACCGAAGCGCTCTACCGCGCGATCGGCCGCTACGGCGCCCGGCACCGGCTCGGCCGGTTCGTGTTCTGGCGCGACCACGACCTGATGTGGCAGAGCGAGCCGGGCATCGCGAAGTACGGCCGGTTCCCCTACCCCGGCGTCCCCGCGCCGCGGAATTCGCCCCACATCCACTACTTCGCGCTGCACGAGCAGGCATTGGCGAAAACCCTGGAGTGGGTTCCGGGTCTGCGGAACATCGACGTCCTGCCCAACGCGTTCACCATCGCGCCCGCGCGGATCGACGAGCGCACGGCGGGCTGCATCGATGAGCTCTCGGCGGGAAAGAGTGCCTCGAGCTTCCGGCGGGACCACGGCATCCCCGAGGACGTCCCGCTGCTCGCGCGGATCACGCGGATCATCCCGCAGAAGCGCATCGACCGGGACCTGCACCTGCTGACGCTGCTGCCGGACGCGTGGCTGTTCGTCGCCGGCGACGTCTCGGAAGCACCCATCGAGTACGCGCGGCTGGTGCGGCTGGCCGAGGGCCTCGGCGTGCGCGACCGCGTCGTGTTCGGCGGCTGGCTGACGCCGTACGACACGAGCGTGCCCGGCCGGTACTCGGTGCGGGACCTGCTGGCGCACGCGACCGTCGTGTCGTTCCTGACCTCCTACGACTACGAGAGCTACGGCAACCCGGTCAGCGAGGCGATCGCCTCCGGGACGCCGTACATCACCAGCGGGTACGAGCTGTACGACGTCGTCTACGGCCGCAAGGGGTTCCGGGCGCCGGTGCTGGACATCCGGGCCCGCGACCTGCCGGACGCGGCGTTCGCCCGCGAAGTGGCCGAGCTGATCACCGACGAAGGGAAACGGGCGGACGTGGTGCGGGCGAACTCCGAACTCGGGCAGGCGCACTTCGGCACGGAGGTGGTCGACGACCTCGTCGACCGGCTGTACCCGCCGCCGATGGGGGCCGGCACGCGGTTGTCCGTCGTGCTGCCGGTGTACAACGAGGCCGCGAACCTCCCGGAGGTCCTGCGGACGCTGCACGACCAGCGCGACGGCGACGGTCCGCTGGACAAGAGCCGGTACGAGGTCGTGCTGGTGGACAACAACTCGACCGACGACACCGTCGCCGTCGCGCAGGCCTTCGCGGCGGCACACCCGGACCTGGCGCTGCACGTGATCGCCGAGTCCGAGCAGGGTGTGTCGTGCGCGCGCCGGGCGGGCATGGACTTCGCCCTCGCCCGCAGCCGAAACCGGCCGGACGCCGATCCGGCCGAGCGGTTCTACCTGGTCTCGGCCGACGCGGACTGCCGCGTCGACCCGCACTGGCTGAGCGAACTGTTCACCGCGATGGAGTCGAGCAAGGCGGCCATCGGCGTCTGCGACTACTACTACAACGCTTCGCACTTCACCGGCCGGCCGCGGCTGTGGGACGCCATCCAGCGGCCGCTGCGGTGCCGCGCGGTCACGTTTTCGCTGTTCGGCGGCTTCCCGGACGGCAAGGGCTTCGCCGTCGAGCGCGACGCCTACGAGCGCGCGGGCGGCATCGAGATCTTCTACCAGCTGCGGGACGGGAAGTTCGTCAGCCACCTGTCCGACGACTGGGACTTCGGCATCAAGGTCGCCAGTGGCGGCGACGCGATCACGTACGCGCCGCGCTCACGCGTCGAGATCAACCCACGGCGCGTCGACCACGCGATCGACGAGGTGATCGCCGGCCGTGCCTACGGTTCCGACGGCATCATCGTCATGCGGGACATCCGGCCGTCCGCGCCGGCGGCGCCTGCCGATCTCACGGAAGCCGAGGCGCGGCAGGCGTGGGAGTTCTCCATCAAGGACTTCACGCCGAAGAACACGATCCTGCCGGTGCTGCTGACCCCGGCCCTGCTGGAGGACGACGCCGTCATCGCGTTCTTCGGCGCCGACCTCGCCGCCCGGCTCGCGCGGCGGATCGCCGAGATCCGCGACGAGATGCGCGTCGTCGACTTCACGCCGATCCACGCGTACAAGACGCCGTCGTACCGGCTGTACTTCGAGTTCGCCGACGAGCTGTTCGCCTGCCTGCGCCGGCACGTCGGCGAGGACATCGGCTACCCGCCACCCCTTCCGCCGTGCCTGGCGGAAGTCCCGGCCGCGCGGTTCGCCGAGTTCGTCCACTACTACTGCGAAGACCGTGAATCGGGAGAAGCCCACAACTACTTCGGCAACGGAGGGGTGTTCTGATGACCCTCGCCTACGAAGAGGCGATCGGCTCGCTGCACACGCTCGACCCCGCGTGGCCGCGGCCCGCGGTGCTCGACGTCCTCGAAGCGCCGGAGAACCGGCACCTGCTCGACTTCGTGCAGGAGGACCCGTTCGGGGCGCACGTGTTCCCGGGCAACGTCCCCGGTTCGCCGGCGGACTTCCTGCGCGACCTGGATGCCCAGCTGGCGTCCTCGGGCCCGATCCACCTCTGGTCGTACATCCCGACGTGTGCGTACCGCTGCCGGTTCTGCCAGTACCCGGTCGTGCTGGTCAAGGGCAAACCCGAGGTGCAGTACGAGAAAGCCAGGCACTGGGTCGACCTGAACATCGCCGAGGCGCGGTTGTGGCTCGACGCCGTGCCGAACCTGCGCGGCGCGGAGGTGGGGGAGTTCAACGTCTTCGGCGGCACGCCGTCGTTGCTGCCGGAGCCGGAGATCCGCCGGCTCCTCGAGTTCTACCGCGCGGAGTTCGGGTTCACCGCCGGCACGACGATCCGGTTCGAGGGCGACCCGAGCACGTTCACGCCCGCCAAGCTTTCGTTGCTGCGCGAACTGGGGTGCACCAAGCTGTCCAGCGGCGTCCAGTCGTTCGACGACCACGTCCTGGAGCTGTGCGGCCGTGAGCACAGCGCCCAGATGTGCGTCGACTTCGTCCGCAACGCGGCTTCGCTGGACTTCGAGTGGGTCAGCATCGACCTGATGTACGGCCTGCTGGACCAAACCCTCGACAGCGTCCGCCGCGACCTCGACGTCGTGCTGGAGAACGAAGTCACGGCCGTCGTGTGCACGAAGCTGCACCTGGCGTCCTACAGCGACACCCGCACCGGCGTCACCGGTGAAAAGCCGGCGGCGTGGCAGTTGCCGGCGTACCGGGACAAGCTGGTGCGCGACGGCCACCGCTGGCCGACGCTCGGCGAGCAGTACCAGATGCGCGAGCTGCTCACCGGCGGCCTGCGCGCGGCGGGCTACACCGAGCACCCGACGATGTACTTCGCGCGCGCCGGCCTCGGGCCCGAGAAGTGGAAGGCCATCATGGTCGACCAGGACAAGCAGGAGCCCGAGGTCGCGATCGGGCTGGGCGGTTCGTCGAGCTGCCGCGCGTCCGAGGCGATCACCGACGTCAACTCCCGCCGGTACATCGAAACCGTGTCGGCCGGCCGGATTCCGCTGGGGTCGGCGACGCGGTTCACGCCCGAAGCGCAGGAGGCGCGGGCGGTGAAGATGGCGTTGACGACGTTGCAGCCGTTGCGGGATTCCCTGCACGCGGCGCGGTTCCCGGCACGCTCGCTGTTCGCGGAACCGTGGCTGGGCAAGTTCACTTCGCTGGCCGAGCGGGGTCTCGTCGAGCTGCGTCCGCACGACGGCGTCGTCGAACTCACCCCGGTGGGGGAGGTGCTGGTCGAAGCGATCATCACCACCGAGCTATAGATCACTACATCGAGTGACACATCGCTCGCGGCGAGCGACGCGGGCAGGCACCATGGGCTTCGGACGTGCCAGTACCGAGATCGGAGCCCCGATGAGCCGAACCGTTGCCGGACACGACGAACAGCGCCGGCGGCCCCGGCTCGCCGCGGCGGGTGCCTTGGCGGCGTTCGCTTCGCTGGTCGTAGCCGTCCCCGCCGAAGCCTCGCCGGACTACTCGCTCGCGGCCACGAACTTCGCGGGCACGCAGATCGCGTTGCACGAGGGCGTGGTGCCCGGCTCCGCGCGAGCCGAACCGACCGACCAGACGCTCGGGCACGACGTCAGCGGGCACCAGGGCGCCGTCGACTGGGCCGCCGCGTCGGCCGGCGGCGCGAAGTTCACCTACGTCAAAGCGACCGAGGGCACGGGGTTCGTCAACCCGCAGTACGCCCAGCAGTACGACGGCGCGCACAACGCGGGCCTGATCCGCGGCGCCTACCACTTCGCCCGTCCCGACATCTCGGGTGGCGCGCAGCAGGCGGAGTACTTCATCGCCCACGGCGGCGGCTGGCGCGCCGACGGCAAGACGCTCCCGGGCGCGCTGGACATCGAGTACAACCCGTACGGCGAAGTCTGCTACGGCAAGAACCAGGCCGACATGACGGCGTGGATCACCGACTTCACCCGGACCTACCTGGCGAAGGTCAAGCGCAGCGCCCTGATCTACACCAGCACGGCGTGGTGGAAGCGGTGCACCGGCAACGCGTCCGGGTTCGGCAACACGAACCCGCTGTGGCTCGCGCGCTACGGCCCGGAGGTCGGCGAGCTCCCGGCGGGCTGGGACAAGCAGAGCATCTGGCAGTTCGCCCGCGGCGGCGGCCTGCCGGGGGACCAGAACTACTACAACGGGCCGTTCGGCCGGGTCGTGGCGCTGGCGGGCGGGGCGGCCTAGCGGCGTCGGCGCAGGTCCGGCCACGGCGGCCGGTGCAGCACCGCGAGGCCGCCGAGCGTCGCGGCGACCAGCCCGGTGCCGACGGCCAGCAGGGCCACGCGCGTGGCGTCGACCGCCGGCTCCCACTTGGCCTGGCCGTCGCGGATCGCGAACACCCCGACCGGGCGGCTGACCGGGATCACGGTCGTGCCGTCGTGCGTCTCGTACGGTTCGCCGAAGAGTGGTTGCTCCATGCCGCCATGGAACTGCACTCGCTCCGCCGCTGACAAGATCGGACAGAATCCTGTCGTTCCCGTGATCGGCTGCTTACGATCGGCTGCGGGACCGTCGCCGTCGACTGTCCTCAATGGACAAGGGAGCCGCCGTGCGCAGGATCGCCCTTCTGACCGCGTTTTCCGTGGCCGCGGCCGTCGTCGCCTCGGCGCCCGGCGCCGCCGGCACCGGGCACGCCTGGTTCACGTCGTGGGCCCAGTCGCAGGACGGCCGGGCCGACGCGCCGGTGTCCGGGCAGTCGCTGCGCATGATCACCCACCTCAGCGAGGGTGGCGACGCGGTCCGCGTCCGGCTCCAGAACACGTTCGGCACCGGGCCGCTGACCATCGGGCACGCGACCGCGGGGCCGAGTGCGGGCGGCGCCGCCGTGACCGCCCCGCGTCCGCTGACCTTCGGCGGCCGTCCGGGCGTGACGATCCCCGCCGGCGGCGAGGTGTGGAGCGACGAGACCAGGCTCGTGACGAGGCCGGACACGAACCTGGCCGTGAGCATGTCCGTCGAGGGCACGGCGGTCGTCGGGCGGCACGGCGCGGCCCTGCGCGACAACTACTTGACCGCTGTCGGCGCTGGCGACCACACAGCCGACGCTTCGGGCGCGGCCTTCACGTCGACGGTCGGTTCGACGTACGTGGTCAGCGCGGTGGACGTGCACAACGTGTCCTTGAAGGGCACGGTGGTCCCGTTCGGCAGCTCGGTGGTGGACGGGATCGGCAGCACGAACTGCGGCCCCGGCTGCACACAGCTGGGCGCGGACAAGCGCTGGACGGACGACCTGGCGCGGCGCCTCGTCCCGGCGTCGCTCGCGGTCGCGAACGCCGGCGTCTCGGGCACGACGAGCGCGCCGTCGTGCCCGGGCATGCCGCCGTCGGTCGCGGGCTTGGACGCGGGAAGCCGCCTGGACCGAGACGTCCTGGCCCTGCACGGCGTGAAGTCGGTGATCTACTACTACGGCACCAACGACCTAGCGTACGGCTGCGACGCGGAGACGATCCTGGCGAGCTACCGGTCGGTGTTCCAGCGGCTGCGCGCGGCGGGTATCGCGGTGTACGTCACGCCGAGCACGCCGCGGCCGGGGTACAACGACCAGGCGAACCTGGCGCGCCACGAGATCGGGCTGTTCGTGTCCCGCTGGTCTTCCTGCGGCGGGACGTGTTCCGGCGTGGTGGACTTCGACATGGTGCTCAAGGACCCGCTGAAGCCCAACAGCATCCTGCCGGCGTACGACAACGGCGACGGGATCCACGCGAACGCGGCGGGCCAGCAGGCCTTGGCGGACTTCGTTTCGGTGCCGATGCTCGCCCGATAGGGGCCGGTTCTGCACACGATGAGGTGACCCGGCGAGTCGGAACGCGGGGATGGTGCCCGCGGGTCCGCAGAGTACGTCGCGTGAAGCACAACTCAATGGATGACGCGGGGTGCTGCCTGCTGTCCGTGGCCTGGAACATCGCCCCGCTGACCGAAGGGCGGCCCGACTCCCGGCGCGGCGCGATCCGGCGCTCGGTCGAGTCGGCCTGCCGAACCGCCGGGCTCGGAGCTCGTGAGTGGGCCGCGCGGAACGGGACCGGCACCGAGGCCGAGTACCGGCCCTTCCTGCAGCTCGCCGACGTCGCCTACGAGATCGCCACGTTGCTGCTCCTCGTCGAGGACTTCCTCGTATCGGATCTGGAACGCGAGCACCGGCGGTGGGCCGAGATCGAAGAGTTGAGTGGCCGCTTCGCCGAACTCGCCGAGTGGACGTCGAACTTCCTGAGCTTGTCAGGCTCCGCCTTACGGCTGTAAGGTCCATCCTGACAAAGGAGGTCAGGATGGCAACTGGGGTGATCGCGCGCTGTTCGTTCTGCGCGAAGCCGAACACGGAGGTCGACACGCTGGTCGGCGGCCCGGGCGTCTTCATCTGCGACGGGTGCGTGCAGCTGTGCGTATCGGTGATCGAAGGCAAGCCGGCGGACGCGCCGCTCATCGCGCCGTGGGAGCACGACCTGCCGCTCGAGCAGGTTCTGCAGAACCTGCGCCCGGTCGCGGCCGCCACGACGCAGGTGCAGGAAAATCTCGCGGCGTGGGTGGGCAAGGCGCGTTCGCTCGGCGGCACGTGGTCGCAGATCGGCGAAGCGCTGGGAATGACCCGCCAGTCGGCGTGGGAGCGTTTCGGCGGCTCTACCGCTTGATGCCCACGCCGGCGTAGAGGCCGTCCTCTTCGGGATCGACAACGGCGGCAACGCGGTCCGGCCGCCAGTTCGCGGAGGTCGTCAGGCCGGGTTCGACGAGTTCGAATCCGTCGAAGAGGGCGAGCACCTCGTCGCGTGAGCGCGGGTAGATGTGGTCCTGCGTCGACCGCATGGTCTCGGCGATCTTGGGGTCGCGCAGGACGGCGAAGTCGTTGGTGAGGTGGGTCAGCGCGAGGTGGCTACCGGGCGCGAGTGCGTCGCGGTAGTTCTTGAAGACGTGGCTGACGTCGGGAAGGTAGTGCCCGAGGGTGATGGCAAGCAGCCCGACGGGCTTCTTGAGATCGAGCAGGTCCTTGACGGGCCCGGACCCGAGCACGGCTGCGGTATCGGTGGCATCGGCCTCGAGCGCCTGGGCGTTCGGGTTGTCTTTGAGCAGCATGAGACTGTGCGCGACGGCAACGGGTTCGTAGTCGACGTAAACGACCTTGGCCATCGGATCGACGGCTTGGGCGACTTCGTGCACGTTCCCGACGGTCGGAATGCCGGACCCGAGGTCGAGGAACTGCCGGACGCCTTGGTCGAGCATGAACCGCACGGCGCGTCGCAGGAAGGCCCGGTTCCGCCTCGCCACGCCGGCAACTTGGGGCTGGATGGCCTCGAGCTTCTGGGCAACGGCCCGATCGGCGGCGAGGTTGTGCGCGCCGCCGAGAAGGTAGTCGTAGATCCGGGCGGCGCTGGGCCGGGAAAGATCCGCGCCGGGCGGAATCCAGTCCGCGCCTTCCTGGTCGGTCATGACAGTTCCCCCCTCGAATCGGCTCCGAACACCTTATCGGGTCCGGCGGTGGCGGTGCCGCTGCCAGTCCGTTGCTTCACCAACCGGTCAGGTGACGGCGAGCGAACGTGCGCGGTCGTTGAAGTAGCGGCCGAAGCACCGGGCCATATCGTCGCAGTTCTGATTCGAGGTAACGCTATTGCCGTTGAAGCCGGTTTGGTCTGAGAAGGTGACGAAGCACCCGGAGCCGGCCTTGAGAACGTAAGAGCTGATGTGGCCGGCCACGTTCAAGCCGTTCGAGAAGTGCCGCGTGCCGAGATCTCCTTCCGAGGCCTCGTTCTCGTCCTTGGCGGCGTCGCAGTAGGTGCGTCCGTAGGCGCTGACGAAGTTCAGGTACCCGCTTCCGCCGTGCCAGCCGGTGCTGTCGAAGACGGTGAGCAAGGGACTGAGCGACAGCTGCGTTTGGTAGGCGTCAAGGGCGCGCTCGGTCGTGAAGCAAGCCTCGGCGCCACCGGTGAGGTCCTGAACGCAGTAGGCCCCGACGGAGGGTCTCGCTTCGGCCGAAGTCGACAAGCTGAGGACGGCGGCCGCTGCGACTGCCACGCTGACGGCGGTTCTGCCCGGCTTCATTTCGTGTGCCTCCCGGAGGTCTGCTCCCCGCTGCTCCACGCATGACTCGCCGAGTCGGTTTAGCCGCCACGTGGCGCGCGAAGGAACCCCAGATACGACGAAAGCCACGTTTACCTGCGTAAACGTGGCTTGTCCGTCGGGCTGACAGGATTTGAACCTGCGACCCCTTGACCCCCAGTCAAGTGCGCTACCAAACTGCGCCACAGCCCGGACCCGCACTCGCTGAGTGCGTGAGAAGTACTTTAGCGTGCCCGCCAAGACCCCCTGCAACTGGGGCCCCCATCCGCCTGACCTGCGAGAATGCAGGTCAGACGGACCACCTCAAGATCAAGCCGGGTTCGCTGCGTGGGTCAGCGTCTGCCAGGCCACGAACAGGTTGTTCGACCCCGCCGGGCGCTGGCGCTCCGTCAACGTCTGCGTGTTCGTCATCGCGATGCCCAAGCGGGTGTGGAGCGCGTTGAACCCCACCTCCGTCACCGGGCCCAGGCCGAGCTTCAACGAGCCGCCGCACAGCCAGGACGGGGCCGCCGTGCCCAGCTGGTACTTCGACTGGAAGCCCAGCGCTTGCCTGAGGCGCTCGCCCACATCCGTTCCGTACACGTCCTGGCCCTGGATGCGGAGCGTCTCCGCCACGTCCGCTATCGCCGCTATGCCGTACCCCGTGTGGGTGAAGTCGCGGCAGGTTTCCTGGGTCAGGCCGTCCACGAACGTCGACTGGCCCTGCCAATAGTTCACGATCTGGTCGCGAGAAGACAACCCGCTGCCCGGGACCGTCTTCGGCAACGCGCCGTCGGAGGACAGGTACACGTACGCCGCGACGCGGTTGCGGTACCTCGTCACCGCCTTGTCGAAGTTCGTCTTGTCCTCCAGGAACACCGAGATGCCCACCGCGGCCTCCATCATGGACAGTTCCCAGTTGCCGTTGCTGTTGCTGCCGTTGATGATTTTGTTCAGGTACACATTGCGCAGCATCGTGCCGAAGCGGCCCGAGTTCGGCCAGCTCGAATACGTGTACTTGATGATCTCCGCCGCGCGGGGCCACGACGAACCCGCCCAGCCCGTCTGCAGCGGTGCGTTGCTGTTGGTGTGGCTGGTGATCGTCGCCGACCACGCGTCCATCAACGCTATCGCCTTCCGCGCGTACCGGGCGTCGCCGGAGATGTACCAGATCAGCGCGTCCGTGTACGCCGCGAGCGCGTCTTCCCGCTCGTCGGTACACCCGTAGTTCGGGTTCGAATAGGACCCGCATTCGACGACCGCTCGCGGTTTCGGCGTGCGGGAAAGCGAGGCGTAGGAACTCGAGACCGCCTGGTCGTACGCCGCTTTCCAGGGCTGGGCGCCGGCGTTCACCTGGGTCTTGACGAAGTCGAGCTGCGGGCGGCTGACCAGTACACCCGGGTGCGTGAACGTCGCCGGCGCCGCGGGGGCCGGGGTGCTGACCAGGCCGAGCGCGAGCGGGACGAGGGCGGCGAGCGTGACGACTTTTCTCAAGCGGGACATGGCTCTCCTCGAGACGACGGTGTCCGGGGCAAGCGCGCTGCGCTCAAGTTTTATGGTCCAGACCACCACTAGTCAAGGAGCTGGCAGCCCTTTCTTTGGCTCCTGAAGAAAAGAATGCGGAAATGTTCAGCCCGCTGAACGGAAGGTGGTTTCCGTTCAGCGGGCTGAACGCATCAGCCGAGCCCGGCGCTGACCGCGTTCATCAACGTCCCGGTGTCACCCGACATCTCCCACGCCATCACGCCGAGCAGGCCGCGGGACTTGAGCCACGTGGTCTTCAGCCCGATCGACCACGCGTCGTCGAACGTCCACCACTGGCCGCCGTTGCCGGTGTAGCAGGACGTCGCCACCGCCGCGGTGTCGTGGTAGACCGTGCACGCCGGCACGCTCGCCACGAGGTTCGCGTACCCGCGGGTGCCGGCTTCCTCGGCGAACTGTCCCGGCGCCGCGCCGGTCGCCGACTGCCATTCGCCGTGCTTTCCGCCGTCGGCGACGCCTTGCCAACCGCGCCCGTAGAACGCCAATCCGAGTGTCAACCGGCGGGGGTCGACGCCCGCGTCGGTGTACGCATTGATCGCGCTTTCCGCACTGAAGTGGAAGTTGTACGGGTCGTCCGCGTCGGCGTAGAGGTTGCCCTGGTGACCGGTGCGGTTCGGCTCCCACGAGTTGTCGCTGCCCGAGCCGTGGAAGTCGTAGCCCTGCACGTTCGCGACGTCCAGGTAGCTGAACACGCGGGACAGGTCCCACCCGGCCGCGACCTTCGCCGGGTCAGCCGGGGTGAACGCGTGCAGCTGGTACCGCTTGCCGGTGGTCGCGCCGTACGCGTCGAGCTGCGTGCGGAACTCGGCCAGCAGGGCGGTCAGGTTGTTCTTGTCGTTCGGGCTCCAGTGGTTGCCCGGGTGGCCGTCGGCGCTGGCCGGCCACTCCCAGTCGAGGTCGATGCCGTCGAAGATGCCCGCCGCGGTGCCCGGGCCGCCGGCGCCGCCGTAGGGCGCGATGTTGCCCTTGATCCACGTGTCGAGGCACGACGAGACGAACTTCTTGCGCGACGCGTCCGTGGCCGCGACGTCCGAGAAGTACTTCGAATACGTCCAGCCGCCCAGTGACACCAGCACCTTGAGGTTCGGGTGCTTCGCCTTGAGCTTCTTCAGCTGGTTGAAGTTGCCGCGCAACGACTCCCAGCCCGTGTCGGCGACCCCGTCGACCGACTGCGCCGCCGAGAACGGGCGCGAGTAGTCAGCTTCGGCGTCACCCGCGCCGTCGCCCTGGTTGGGGTCCTGCGGGTTCGTCGTCGTGCCCTTCGTGACGCCGGAGAGGCACGTCAGGTTCACCGGATCGATGTTCTCGAACGCGTACAGCAGGTGGGTCAGCTTCGCCGCCGCGCCCGACGTTTCGAGGTTCTTCACGAAGTACTGGCGCCCGTAGATACCCCACTGGACGAAGTACCCGACCTTCGCGTAGCCGGAAACGATGTCGCCGGTCCGGGCTGTCACCGCGGCACTCGGCACCGACACGTTGTCGTAGCCGTCACGGGCGCGCACCGTGAAGGTGTACGAAGTGGACGGTGCCAGCCCGGTCACGACGGCGGCCGTCGTCGTCACCGTCGTGGCCAAAGTGGACCCGCGGTAGACGTCGTAGCCGACGACGCCGGTGTTGTCGGTCGGCGCCGTCCACGCCAGGGACACGCTGCCCGAGTCGGCGGCCGTCGAGCGCAGCCCGCTCGGCGCCGACGGCGGCTGGGTGTCGTCGGCCGGGTTGTTGGTCGTGACGGCCAGCGCCGCACTGGCGGCCGACGTGTTTCCCTTGGCGTCCTTGGCTTTCACCGTGAACGAGTACGCCGTGCCCGGCGTGAGCCCGGAAATGGTGGCGCCGGTCCCGGTCACCGACGTGGCCAGCGAAGACCCCTGGTAGACGTCGTACCCGGTCACCGGCAACGAACCGGCCGCCGAGGCGTTCCACGCCAGCGCGACCGTCTTGGTCGTCTTCGTGACCAGCCGCAGGTTCGCCGGCGCGCCCGGGGGAGTGTCGGGTGAACCGTCGCAGTTGGCGTTGTCGACGCGGCACTGCGCCGGCGTGGCAGCGGCGCTGAGCCGGAACGTCGGACTGTAGGGGTAGGTGGTCCGGCCCGGCGCCAGCGTCGCGATGTAGTACGCCGGGGTGAGCGTGACCTGGGTGCCGTTCTGGGTCACCGTGCCGTTTTCGCCGGTCGAGGCGGTCACGCCGGCGGGCAGTGTGAAGGTGATCGCCCAGTTGCTCACCGACGCGGTGCCGGTGTTCGCGACGGTGTAGGTGCCGGTCGTGCCGCTCATCGCCAGGGTGGCGGTCAGCGAACCGGCTGCGGCGGCGGGTGGCGCGAGCGCCGCGGTGCCGCCGGCCGCTATCAGTACGACGGCGAGTGCGGAGCGTAGTCGTGCGGAGGTGCGTCTCATGGCGGTTCTCCAAGCGGCACGAGGCGGGGACGATGTGGTCTAGACCACATCGAATGTAACCCGGTGCGGGGAGAACCGCGCACGCCCGAACGGCGGCAACCGGTGTCCGAACGGACTGTTAACGACCCGAGAATGTCGCCTTGCCGGGCCCGTCCGCGAGGAACGACTTGACGGCGCCCCGGAGGTCCTCGGTTTCGAACAGCTCGGCCGCGATCGCAGTGATGTGCGCGTTCGCTTCCGGGACTCCGCCGGCGGAGAAGTGGTCGAGGACGCGCTTGGTCGCCGCGTGGGCCCGGGTCGGTCCGGAAGCCAGCTGACGCGCGAAGGCCCGCGCGGCGTCGTCGAAGCCCTCGTCCGGCAGGACGCGGTTGACGACGTTCCAACGCTCGAGCGTCGCGGCGTCGTAGGTGTCGCCGGTCATCACGAACTCCTTGGCGCGCCCGACGCCGGCGCGGTCGGCGAGCCGCTGGGTGCCGCCCATGGTCGGCGTCAGGCCGACGACCTTCTCGACGAGCCCGAACTTCGCGCGCGAAGCCGCCAGGATGATGTCGCAGGCCACCGCGACCTCGAACGCCCAGGTCAGGCACAGGCCGTGCGCGGCGAACACGGTCGGGAACGGCAGGGCCGCGACCCGGTCCGGAATCGCCAGCATCTCGTCGAACAGCACCTTCGCCTCGGCGGGCGAACCCTGCGCGTCGAACAGCGAGACGTCGACGCCGCCGCTGACGATCTTGCCCTCGGCGCGGACCAGCAGAGCGCGCGCGGGCGCCTGCTCCAGTTCGTCGAGCGCAGACGAAAGCGAATCCTGCAGGGCGGCCGTGTAGAGGTTCAACGGCGGAGCGTCGACGGTCAGGACGGCGAGCCCGCCGTCACGATCGAGGCGGACCTGGTCGGTCATGTTCACCCTGCTTCTTCGGCGGCGACGATGTCGTCCCAATACTGCTGGGCCTCGGGGCGCCAGTCGACGTGTTTGTGATGGAACAGTTCCGCCGCTTTCGTCCCGCTCCACTTCGCCGGCAGGAGCTCGGCGGGCAGCTGCGGGTCGAGGAACGGGAACCGCCGCCACTCGTGCACCAGCTCGGTCTGCGCGCGCAGCACCGCGCGGCCGCCGGTGGGGTGCAGGCCGGTGAACCGGTCGATGAAGTCCTCGTAGCGGTCCTTCAGCTCGGTCAGGTCCCAGGACCGGGCGACCATCGTCTCCTGCTCGCCGACCTCGCCGTAGGTGGCGGTGAAGGACATGGCCTGGGCGTCGAGGCCGAGGTCGTTGACGATCTGCTGGGCCTCGCGCTGCCGGCTCAGGTCCGGGCTGACCCACACGCCGGCCACCGGTGAGCCGAAGCCCGCCCAGGTCAGCCGCGTGCGCAGCCGGTGGCGCAGGTCGCGCTTGGCCTCCGGCACGGAGACGATGAGCATCAGCCACTGGCCGTTCCACGGGCGCTCTTCGCGGCCGAACGCGTAGATCCGCTCGGCGCCCTCGGTCAGCAGACGGCGTCCCGGCGGCGTCAGCGACCAGCGCACGCGGCGCCCGACGCGCTCGGAGACCACCCAGCCCTCGGCGGCGGAGCGGGCCAGCGCCTGCCGCGCCGACTTCTCCTCGATGTCGAGGATGCCGAGCACCTCGACCAGCATCGACGTCCAGACCGGCGTGTCGCGCGGCAGCGTGTACTCGCCGAGGACGGTCATCAGCAGCGACCGCGCGCTCGCGTGGCTGACCTCGCGCCGGCGGCTCACCGTGGGCCGGGGCGCGGACGGGCGGCCTTCCCTCGGTTTCGGCCTGCGGCCGAGGGTGACCGGGGGAGCGGATTCGCCCATGCTGTTTCACCGACCTCACTGCTTGGCTGTTCCGACAACCGAACAGGGTACCCACACTGAGTGATCAAAGCGCCACCGGACACACACAGTCGGTGGCTTTGACCATGATCTGACAGTTCAGCACGGCCCCGTAGACTTGGCCACCTCATGAGCGCAACTCTCGTCGCGAAGGACCTGGCCGCGGGCCACGGTGACCGCATCCTCTTCTCCGGCCTCGACCTCGTGGTCGCGCCCGGCGACGTCGTCGGCCTGGTCGGCGTCAACGGCGCCGGCAAGTCGACGCTCCTGCGGACGCTGGCCGGGCTCGCGAAGCCCGACGACGGCGAGATCCGGCTGAACCCGCCGACGGCGACCGTCGGGCACCTGCCCCAGGAACCGGAGCGGCGCGAAGGCGAGTCGGTGCGGGCCTTCCTGGCGCGGCGGACCGGCGTGTCGGCGGCGCAGGCGGACCTCGACGCGGCGACTTCGGCGTTGACCGAGGGCGCGGTCGGCGCGGATGACCGCTACGCCGTGGCGCTGGACCGCTGGCTCGACCTGGGCGGCGCCGACCTGGACGAACGCGCCGCGGAAGTGGCCGCCGACCTCGGGCTCGCCGTGGACCTGGACCAGCCGATGACGTCGTTGTCGGGCGGGCAGGCCGCGCGCGCCGGGCTCGCGTCGCTGCTGCTGAGCCGCTACGACGTCTTCCTGCTCGACGAGCCGACCAACGACCTCGACCTGGACGGCCTGGCCCGGCTGGAGCGGTTCGTGTCCGGGCTGCGGGCGGCGACCGTCCTGGTGAGCCACGACCGCGAGTTCCTGGCCCGCACGGTCGACCGCGTCGTCGAGCTGGACCTGGCGCAGCAACAGGTGAACGTCTACGGCGGCGGGTACGAGGCCTACCTCGAGGAGCGCGAGGTCGCGCGCCGGCACGCGCGCGAGGAGTACGAGGAGTTCGCCGACACGAAGGCTTCCCTGGAGGCGCGTGGGCGGATGCAGCGGGCGTGGATGGAGAACGGCGTCAAGAACGCGCGCCGGAAGCAGCCCGACAATGACAAGGCGGCCCGCAAGTTCCGCACCGAGGCGACGGAGAAGCAGGCGTCGAAGGCGCGGCAGACCGACCGGATGATCGAGCGCCTGGAGGTCGTCGAGGAGCCGCGCAAGGAGTGGGAGCTGCGGATGGAGATCGCCGCGGCCCCGCGGGCGGGCGCGGTGGTCGCGACCCTGCGCGGCGCGGTCGTGCGCCGGGGCGGGTTCACGCTCGGGCCGGTGGACCTGCAGGTCGACTGGGCGGACAAGGTCGCCATCACCGGTGCCAACGGCTCCGGGAAGTCGACGTTGCTGGCGGCGCTCCTCGGCCGGTTGCCGTTGGACGAAGGTGCTGCCGCGCTGGGCCCGGGTGTCGTCGTCGGCGAGGTCGATCAGGCGCGGCGGTTGTTCCTCGGGGACGTTCCGCTCGCTTCGGCCTTCGCTCGTGAAGTGCCGGAGCTGGCGGATGCGGATGTCCGGACGTTGCTGGCGAAGTTCGGGTTGAAGGCCGCGCACGTGCTCCGCTCCGCGGCGACGCTCTCGCCGGGGGAGCGGACGCGAGCGGCGTTGGCTCTGTTGCAGGCTCGCGGGGTGAACTTGCTGGTGCTGGACGAGCCGACCAACCACCTTGATCTGCCGGCGATCGAGCAGCTGGAGTCGGCGCTGGACAAGTACCCGGGGACGCTGCTGCTGGTGACCCATGACCGGCGGATGCTGGACGCCGTGCACGTGGGGCGGCGACTTGAGGTGGACGGCGGCAAGGTCCGCGAATTGTGAGTCGCTTGGTGCTTCTGGTTGTCGAGATGGTGATCGGTGCTCTCGTTTGTGAGCATCGGTCGGGAAGGGTTGTGAGCAGTGCTCTCGACTGTGAGCGGTGACCTTGCGGGCGATCAGTGCTCTTGAGTCTGAGCAAGGTTCTGCTCTCGCTTGCGAGCGGTGCTCACGGTTCTGAGCGTGGTGCGGAGCTATGTCGAGGCAGCGCTCTCGAGTTCGGGGCGCCTGCACGCCCACGCGAGAGCGGTGCTCTCGGTTTTAGTGATGTCCGCAGGAGTGTGAGCTGCGCTCGGTCTCGGCGATGGCCGCAGAAGCATGAGCAGTACCCGCAAGTGAGCAGCGCTCGTGAATGGGTAGCGCTCGCAAGTGAGCAGTGCTCTCCACCCGGGGTGCCGCTCTCGTTCGCGAGTGAGCAGTGATCTCGGCCCCGGGTGTCGCTCTCGTCTGCGAGTGAGCAGTGCTCTCGACTTGGGGAGTGCTCCCGCACGAGTGAGCAGTGCTCTCGACTCGGGGCGGCGCTCGCGTGTGCGAGTGAGCAGTGCTCTCGACCCAGGGTACTGCTCTCATGTGCGCGTGAACGGCGCTCTCGACTCGGGGCGGCGCTCGCGTGTGCGCGAGAGCGGTGCTCTCGGCCCGGGGCGGTGCTCCCGTGCGTGTGAGAGCGGTGCTCTCGAAGCTGAGCGCCGCTCGCCGTCTAATGAGAGCAGCGCTCTTAGGCGTGAGCACGGCACGCGCCGGCAGAGAGAGCGGTGCTCTCGCATGAGAGCTCCGCTCAGCCCTTGGTCGCGCCGCCCGTCAAACCCTTCACGAACTGCTTCTGCAGCGCCAGGTAGAAAATCAACACCGGCAACGTCGCCAAGAACATCAACGCGAACACGCTGCCCAAGTCCGCCTGGTACTGGCCGATCGACCGGTAAATCCCCGTGGTGATCGTGGTGCCCTGGCTCGGCCCGAGAATGATCAGCGGGTCGATGAAGTCGTTCCAAATCCACACCCCCAGGAAGATCAGCACCGACGCCGTCGCCGGGCGCAGGAGCGGGAACACCACTCGCCAGAACACCTGCATGCGGCTCGCGCCGTCCAGCAGCGCCGCCTCCTCCAACTCCACCGGCACCCCGCGGATGAACCCCGTGAACACGAACACGCCGAACGGCACGTAGTACCCGACGTTGAACAGCACCAGCCCCTGCAGCGTCGCCATCAGGTGCGTCACCCGCAGGACGTCGGTGATCGGGATGAGGATGACCTGCGGCGGGATCATCAGGCCGGCCAACAACACCAGCGTCAGGACCCTCGTCCACCGCTTGCCCGACCGCGCCAGGTAGTGGCCGAGCATCGCCGAGAGCACCGTCAACACCAGGATCGACAACACCGTCACGACGACGCTGTTGGCCAGGCTGACCCAGAACAGGCCGTCCGGCCGGGTCAGCACCGCGTGGATGTTGGCCAGGGTCGGCGGCAGCGGTAGCGACGCCGGCTCCTTCGCGATCAGGTCGCCCTGCTTGACCACGTTCGTCAGCACCAGGTACAGCGGCACGAAGAACACCGCGCTGACCAGCAACGCGACCGTCGGCCGCAGCCAGGACCGGGTCACAGGTCCACCTCCCGGCGGCGCAGCAAACCGAGCACGACCGTCGTCACGACCGCGACGATCACCAGCATCAGCACGGCCATCGCCGACGCGTAGCCGACGTGGTTCGAGTCGAAACCCGTCTGCAGGACGTCGAACGCGATCGTCGCGGTGGCGCCGGAACCCGGGCCGCCGTTGGTGATCACCTTGACGTAGTCGTAGGTCTTGAACGCCGAAATCAGCAGCACGACCGTGTTGATCGTCAGCGACGGCGCGAGCAGCGGCCAGGTGACCGCCCGGAACCGCCGCAACGGCCCGGCGCCGTCGATCTCCGCAGCCTCCAACAATTCCTGAGGCACGCCCTGCAACCCGGCGAGGTAGACGACGACGCAGAACCCGAGCATCTGCCAGCACACGATCGACGCGACCGAGAACAGCGCGACGTCCGGATCGGACAGCCAGCCCGGCGGGTGCTCGACGCCCAAGGCGCGCAGGAAGTTGTTCAACGGGCCCTGGTCGTCGAGCAAGCGCGACCAGACGATCGAGACGACGACCGAGCTGAGGATCACCGGCGTGAAGAACACGCTGCGCAAAGCGTTGTACAGCCAGCCTTTCCGGTCCAGCAGCAGCGCGACACCGAGACCCAGCACGTTCGGCACGACGACCACGATCAGCGTCAGGATCGTCGTGACCTTCAACGCGGTGAGGAACTGTTCGTCGGTGAAGAGGAGTTTGTAGTTGTCCAAGCCGACGAACTTCACCGGCGGGTTGAACGGGTTGTAGTTCGTGAGGCTGTACCCGAAGCTGATCAAGATCGGCGCCAGCACGAAGCACAGGTAGACGAGCACGCCCGGGGCGCCGAACGACGCGAAGTGCCACACCCGCGGGAGGATCGGTTTGCGCCGCCGACGGTGCGCGGGGGAACGATGGGGGCGAGGCGGAGCGGGCGCGGAGACGACGGCGGCCAAGGTCGTCAGCCCGCCTTCGCCCACTCGGTGTCCAGGAACGCGCACGCGTCGGCCACGGACTTGCGGCCGGTGATGACGTCCTGGGCGGCCTGGTCGACCTTGTCCTTCATGCCGGGCAGCAGCCCGTCGTCGGCGGTCTCCCAGCGGAACGCGTGCACCACAGCGTTCTTCGCCACGGCCTGGGTGTACAGGTCGTAGCCGGCCTTGAAGGTCGGGCCGACGTCCGCCGGCGGGGTGTAGCCCTTGATCGCCGGGAACAGGCCGTCGGCCTTGACCGACGCGTCGAGCTGGTCCTTGTCGAGCTGGAAGCCGAGCGCGAACTTCTTGGCGGCGTCGAGGTTCGCGGCCTTGGCGTTCACGATCATGCCGCCGCCGGTGTAGGCGGGGACGACGAGCTTGCCGTCCTCGGTGGGGAAGTCGAACACGCCGATCTCGAAGTCGTGTTTCTTGCTGTCGGCGTTGGCGGCGAACCAGTTGCCCATCGGGTACATCGCGCTCTTGCCGTCGAGGAAGGCCTGCTCGGTCGCCGCGTAGTCGCGCGACACGCTCGTCTTGTCCACGTACCCCTTCGACGCGAGGTCGGCCAGTTTCGAAAACGCTTTCTGGAACGCGGGATCGGCGAACTTGACCTTGTCCTGGCGGCGCTGGGTCAGCCAGTCCGGCATCGTGTTGTAGACCTCGGTGCTGACCAGGCCGGAGAGGATCATCGACGACGGGAAGCCGTCCTTGCCGCCGCCGATGGTGAACGGCGCGAAACCCTTGTCCGCCAGCTTGCCGGCGTCGGCGACGAGTTCGTCCCACGTCTTCGGAGTCGCGCTGATGCCCGCGTCGGCGAACATCTTCTTGTTGTAGTAGATCGGCGGGATGGTCTGGGTGTTCGCCGGCAGCTGGTAGTACTTGCCGTGCACCGGATTGGCGTCGGGGAACTGGAAGTCCTTGAGCTCGTCCGGTGTCCAGGCGTAGAGATTGCCCGCTTCGGCGAAGCCCGCCGAATCCACGGCGATCATCACGTCCGGGAACTGGCCGGACTGCAGGAGCTGCTTCGCGTACGACGTCCGGCCGTCGGCGGTCGGCGCGACGAGCTTCTTGACCTTGATCCCCGGGTTCTTGTCGGTGACGCGCTTGATGGCCGCGTCCCAGTAGGCCGGGGTGAGGTTCGGGGTCTCGAAGGTCAGGAAGGTGATCTCCGCGGCGCCGCCGCTGCCGGTGTTCGAGCCGACCGAGCACGCGCTCAGGGCCAGGAGCGCCGCTGCCCCCAACGCCAGGAACCTTCTCATCGAGCCTCCCACCATATGTGATGTATGACGCATTTGATCTGACGTCTAACCGGCTGTCAAGCGGGATCCGGCCACGAAACCGTCGATGCGCGGTCGATAGATCCGATCTCTAGCGCGGAATTCGACGCAGGCGGATCACCGTGCTCGCGAAGTCGCCGGTCGGCAGCGTGAGCGGCAGTCCGCGGGCGAGCAGCACGGCTCCGCTGTGCGTGGTGCCGGCAGCCGAATCGAGGTACCGGTGAGCGGGATCCAGGCCATCGAGGCGCAACGGGCGCTCCGGCGCGGCGAAGTGCGCGGCCTGCCGGTAAACGAAGACGACCGTCCGATCTTCGTGGACGTACTGCAGGGCGGTGACGCCGTCGTCGACCGGGGGCCGCAACCGGTACAGCGCGCCGTGCTGGACCACCGGCCGGATGTCCTGGTAGAGGGCGATCAGCTCGCGGGCGAGCGCGAGGTCCTCGTCGGGCCAGCGCACGATGTCGCCGCCGATGCCGAGCACGCCGGCCATGGCGACGTGGAAGCGGAACCGCAGCGGCACCGACCGCCCGGTGACGAAGTTGGGGTTGTCGGTGACCCACGCGGACATCGCGCGCGCCGGGTAGAGCTGGCTGTAGCCGTGTTGGATCCGTAATCGGTCGAGCGCGTCGGTGTTGTCCGACGTCCAGACCTGGTCGGCGCGCGCCAGCACACCGAGGTCGATCCGCCCGCCCCCGCCGCTGCACGCTTCGATCCGCAGACCGGGGTGGTCCGCGCGCAACCGGTCCATGAGCGCGTAGACGGCTCTCGTGTGCTCGACCCACAGGCGGTCCGGGTCGGCGTCGCCCGGCCAGCCGGCTTCGCTGAACGGCCGGTTCATGTCCCACTTGAGGAAGTCGACGCCGTGGTCTCCGACGAGCCGGTCGAGCCAGGCGTGGGCCCACTCGGCGACGTCCGGCCGGGCGAAGTTGAGCACGAGCTGGTTGCGCAGCTCCGACCGGCGCCGGTGCGGGTGGTGCAGGACCCAGTCCGGGTGGGCGCGGTAGAGGTCGCTGTCGGGGTTGACCATTTCGGGCTCGACCCAGATGCCGAACCGCATGCCGAGCCCGTGCAAGGTGTCGACCAGGGGCTTGAGCCCGTCGGGGAAGCGTTCCCGATTGACGTGCCAGTCGCCGAGCCCGGCGTGGTCGCCGGTCCGGGCGCCGAACCAGCCGTCGTCCATGACGAACAGTTCGACACCCAGCGCCGCGGCCCGCTCGGCGAGGGCGCGCTGTCCTTCCTCGGAGACGTCGAAACCCGTTGCCTCCCAGGAGTTGTAGAGCACCGGACGCAGTTCTCGCGCGTGCGGCAGGACGTCTCCGAGGACGTAAGCGTGCCACGCGCGGCTGGCGGCGCCGAAGCCGCCGGAGGTGTAAAGACCGGCTAGCACGGGCGTGCGCAAGGGCAAGCCGGGGCCGACGCGGTGGACGACGCCGTCTTGGCCGAAGCCGCCGCTGACCGTGAGGCGCCCGGTCGACGACCGCGTGGTCGTGAGCCGCCACGACCCGCTCCAGGCGAGGGCGACGCCGTAGACCTCGCCGTGGCGCTCGGTGGCGGTGCCGTCGTCGACCATGACCCACGGGTTGGCGTGGTGCCCGGTGATCCCGCGGCGACTCGCGAAGACGGTCTCACCGTGGGGCACGGGGGTCCGGTGCAGCTGGGTTTCCGCGGCCCAGCGGCCGGTGACGTGGCTGAGCCGGTAGTCGTCCCGAACGGGCAGCGACCAGGTCGCGGAGTCGGCCCGGACCACCTCGGCGTCGGTGTCCGCGGTCAGCTCGGTCCAGCGTTCGAGGACGTCGGTCTTCAAGCGGTAGTGGAGGGCGATCCGGAGCGGGTAGTGGCGGTCCTCGAACCGGATCGTCAGGTGATCTTGCGCGATTTCGTGCGTTTCGTAGCGCCATTCGAGGGCCCGGGTGCCGTCTTCGAAGCGGACCTGCAGGGCGGGGGTCCAATAACGGGTGCCTCCGTCGGCGGCCAGTTCGTCCAGGCCTTCGTTGGGGTCGTTGAAACCGTCCCACCAGGGCAGTGTTTCCGTGACGAGCTCTTCGACGGTGTCGGCCGGGAGGGCAGGGCCCCAGTAGAGGTGGGTCGGTACGTCGTCCTCGTTCAGACGCAGTGCGTAGGTGGTCTTTTCGCCGGTGAGCACCCAGGCGCGGTGACGCTCGAGGTAGCTGATCTCGCCCATGCGGCACATCCTGGCGCCGGGGTGCGGTGCCGCCAAGGGCCGTCCCGGCCATCGGCACTACGGCCGTTCGGGTGGCGTTGCCGCGCGATATTGGTTCTTCCGGGCATGCGCCATCACAATGGGTGAGGGGTGGCGGCGCCTGCTTGTGGTCGTCAGCGAGGGGAGAAGTGTCATGGTGATCAACGCGAGAAAAATAACCGCGGTCGCGGACTCGGAGGCCGATGAGCCGGTCGCCTGCCCGTGTGTGCACGATCTGATCGAGGCCTACCAGGAGAAGGGCCGGCCACGATTCGCGAGGCTGCGGGCCGCGTACGAGGCGAACCAGGGAAAGATCGTCGAGGAGTATTACGCGACCCATTTCCAGGCGGCTCTTCTCGTGGTCGCCAAAGAACAGAACGGCGAGGTGAAGCGGGCCGTCTACAAGCTGCGGCAGTATTACGACGCGGTTCAGAGCACCGCCGAATTCGACGATGTCTTCCGGTCGGCGCGCCGGGTGGAGCGGAAGTACTCGGTGCTGCTCGGCGGACAGCCGCAGGAGATTCTGGTGCAGGGCATCTACACCGAGGCCGTCGCCCTCCTGAGCGTGCTGGACGCGATGGTGGGCTCCGAGCAGAAGGGTGCGCGGCTGACCGCCGCCGTCGCATCGGCCCGGAAGGAGATCCGCCAGATCGAGCAGAACGCGCGTGACGCCGCGCTCGACCGGGCTCTCGTCCGCTATCTCGGTGGCCTCGCGGTGGGTGTCGTCGTGGCCGCCGCCGTCGCGATCGCCGTGCATTCGCTGTTGAAGGTCGAAATCGGTTCGCACCTGGTGATCTGCGTGGTGGCCGGCGCCATCGGCGCGATCGTCAGCGTCATGACGCGCACGGCGAACCGGCAAAGAGTGCGGGTGAGCCTCGACCAAGGCTGGCTGGTCGTCATTCTTTCCGGGTGTTTCCGGCTGATCATCGGTGCGGTTTTCGGCGCCGCGATGTTCGTGCTCGTCCGAGCCGGGCTGCTCCCGCTCGCCGTTCCGGTGCCGGGGGAACAGGTCACGTTGTTCTTCGCCGGGCTCGCTTTCCTCGCCGGGTTCAGCGAACGGCGGGCGCAGGACACGATCGTCCGCACCTTGCCCGGCGCCGTGGAGCAGAACGTGGCGGAACCGGCGCGGGGCAAGGACGGCTGAGGAGGTCAGGGGCGGTCGGTCAGGTACCCGCCCATGGTCTTGAAGTACTCGGCCGCGGGCAGGTCGGTCCCGTCGGCCGTGCGGACGCGCTCGACCACCAGGCCCGGGGACTGGCCGTGCCGCGCCTGCGGGCCGGCCACGATCACCACCCCGTCGCCTTCGCGGATGAAGATGCGGCCCGGTGTGCCCCCGTAGTGGCCGCGGGACACCGACGCCTTCAGGATCCGCAACTGCTCGCCGCGGTGGTAGGTGAACGCGTTCGGGTACGGGTCCGACAGCGCCCGCACGAAGCGCTCGATGTCCGACGGCGACGACGTCCAATCGATGAGGCTGTCGCGGGCCGCGCGCTTGTGGAAGAAGCTCGCCTTCGAGCGGTCCTGCGGCACCGGCGTGTAGCCCGTCTCGATCTTCGAGATGGCTTCGGCGGTGATCGGGGCGATCAGGTCCACCGTGCGGTGGAACAGGTCCGTCGTCGTGTCCGCCGGCCCGACCGGGATCGCGCGCTGCAGGACGATGTCGCCCGCGTCCAGCTCGCCGTCCATCATGTGGGCGGTCACGCCGACCTCCGGCTCGCCGTTGATCATCGCCCAGATCAGCGGCGAGAAGCCCGCGTAGGACGGCAGCAGCGAGTCGTGGATGTTCAGCGTGCCGTGGCGCGGCAGCTCGAAGATCTCCGGCGGCAGCCAGGTGCGCCAGTTGTTCGCGACGATGAGGTCGAGGTCCGCGGCCTTCAGCTCGGCCAGCAGTTCGGCGTCGTCCGGGCGGTCGCGCAGCAGGACGCGGATGCCGTTGGCCTCGGCGAGGTCGGCCACCGAGTCCGCCCAGATCCGCTCGTAGGCGTGGTCGCTCTTCGGGTGGGTGACCACGAGGGCGACCTCGTGGCCGGCGTCGATGAGCGCCTGGAGGGTCCGGTGCCCCCAGGTCTGGTAGCCGAACATCGCCACGCGCATTCGAGAGTGCCCTTTCGTGATCGGGGACGAACATCACCACGAACGTACTAGGCGAGGCTCGCCTAAGTTAGGTTAGGGTTCCCTGAACCGTACCGGAGCGCGCGAGGGAGCAACATGACTGCAGAGGTCCCGATCTACGACATCGTCGGCGTGGGCTTCGGACCGTCGAACCTGGCCCTCGCGATCGCCCTCGCCGAGCACAACGCCGGCGCCGGGGAGCCGGTGACCGCGCACTTCCTCGAGCGGCAGCCGCGCTTCGGCTGGCACCGCGGCATGCTGATCGACACGGCGACGATGCAGGTGTCGTTCCTGAAGGACCTGGTCACCATGCGGAACCCGACCAGCGAGTTCAGCTTCCTGAACTACCTGCACGCGGCCGGCAGGCTGGTCGACTTCATCAACCACAAGAACCTCTTCCCGCTGCGCGTCGAGTTCCACGACTACTTCGAATGGGCGGCCGCGAAGGTCGACGACGTCGTCTCGTACGGCACCGAGGTCGTCGCCGTGAAGCCGGTGTACGACGGTTCCGAAGTGGCCTACTTCGACGTCGAGGCCTCGGACGGCTCGTCCCTGCGCGCCCGGAACCTCGTGGTCGGCACCGGCCTGCGGCCCCAGCTGCCCGACGGCGTCGCCGCCGGCGACCGGATCTGGCACAACAGCGAGCTGCTGTTCCGCGTGGACGCCCTTCGCGGCACTTCGCCACGGCGGTTCGTCGTCGTGGGCGCCGGGCAGAGCGCGGCCGAGGTGGCCGCGTTGCTGCACGACGAGTTCCCGCGCACCGAGGTGTGCGCGGTGTTCGCGCGCTACGGCTACAGCCCGGCCGACGACAGCTCGTTCGCGAACCGGATCTTCGACCCCGAAGCGGTCGACCAGTTCTACGGCGCGGACGAGCCGGTCAAGGACCGCCTGATGCGCTACCACGGCGCGACGAACTACTCGGCCGTCGACATCGACCTGATCGACGAGCTCTACCGCCGGGTCTACCGCGAGAAGGTGCTGGGCGTCGAACGGTTGCGGCTGTTCAACGTGTCGCGGCCGGTCGAGGTGACGCCGTCGGGAACGGTGACGGTCGAGTCGCTGACGACGGGCGCGCGGACGGTGCTGGAGGCGGACGCGGTGGTGTACGCGACGGGCTACCGGCCGGCGGACCCGACGCCGCTGCTGGGCGAGCTGGGAGAGCGTTTCCTGCGCGACGAGTCCGGCCGGTTGCGCATCGAGCGCGACTACCGGTTGTCGACCGACGCGCCCCTGCGCGGCGGGATCTACCTGCAGGGCGGCACCGAGCACACGCACGGCATCACGTCGTCGCTGCTGTCGAACACCGCGGTGCGGGTGGGGGAGATCCTGCAGTCCATTGTGGACCGACGGGTGGTCGCGGAGCCGGCGGGGGAGTACGCGGTCAGCGCGCGCTGAGCTGCTCCCGCAGGATGTCGCCGTGGCCGGCGTGCCGGGCGAAGTCCTCGATCAGCAACAGGTAGACGAACCTCAGGTTCACTTCCCCGAGGATCTCGTGGGTCCACGTGTCGTCGAGGCCGAAGCCGGCGGCGATCTCTCGGGACCGCTCGCTCGCCCGCTCGAATTCGGCGATCACGTCGGCGAGCGTTTCGCCCTCGGCGACGACGAAACTGGCGTCGCCGGGGGTGGTGGGGCCGTCGCACTCGGACTCGGGCAAGCCGAGCAGGAACAGCTGGAACCACCGCCGTTCGGCCATGGCCGCGTGCTTGACCAGGCCGATCGGCGTGGTCAGCGACGTGACCAGCCGCTCGCGGGCGTCGGTCTCGGAAAGGCCGCGCGCGGTGTCGATCACCGCGCGGCGGTTGCGGTCCATCGTCGCCTCCAGCAGGCGGCGCTCGGGTCCGGTGGTGGTTTCGGGCAGCACGAACACAGTCAGCTCCAAAAGTGGGTCTGCGGCCGGACGGACCTCGGAACGGCACGAGGCGGGCCACGGCCAGGATAGCGCTAGCTGACCGGAGCCGGGTGGTGGCGGCTGATCGGGATCACCATCGGGGTTCCGCTCACCGGGTCCGGGGTCACCTGGCAGCGGACGTCGAACACCTCGTCCACCAGCTCCTCGGTGATCACCTCCACCGGCTTGCCCGACGCCACGATCCGCCCCGCCTTCATGGCGATCACGTGGTCGGCGTAGCGGCACGCCTGCGGCAGGTCGTGCAGCACCATGACCACCGTCCGGCCTTCGCTGCGATTCAGGTCCACCACCAGGTCCAGCACGTCGATCTGGTGAGCCAGGTCGAGGTACGTCGTCGGCTCGTCCAGGAGCAGCACCGGGGTGCCCTGCGCGACCGCCATCGCGATCCACGCGCGCTGGCGCTGGCCGCCGGACAGCTCGTCCACCGGGCGGTCGGCCAGGTCGGTCATCGAAGTCGCCGCCAGGGCGGCGTGCACCGCCCCTTCGTCCGATGTGGACCACTGGCGCCACCAGCTCTGGTGCGGGGCGCGGCCGCGGCCGACGAGGTCCGCCACCGTCATGCCCTCGGGCGCCACCGGGGACTGGGGCAGGATCCCGAGCCGCTGGGCGACCTGGCGCGTCGGCAGGTCGTGGATCGACCGGCCGTCCAGGTACACCCCGCCCGCCTTCGGCGTCAGCAGGCGCGCCAGCGTGCGCAGCAGCGTCGACTTCCCGCACGCGTTCGGACCGACGATCGCGGTGATCTGCCCCGAGGGGATGTCGAGGTCGAGGCCGTCGATGACGACCCGGTCGTCGTAGGCGACGCGCAGGTCCTGCACACGCAGGGACGGTGTCATCTTTTCAGCCTCCGGAGCCGGATCGGTTGGCCCTGGCCAGCAGCCAGAGCAGCAGCGGGGCGCCGAGCACGCCGGTCACGATGCCGACCGGCAGCGCCGACGCGGTCAGCGAGCGCGCGATGATGTCGCTGCCCAGCACCACGACCGCGCCGGTGAGCGCGGACGCCGTGACCGGCGGCGACGACAGCCGGGCGAGGCGTTGCGCGATCTGCGGCGCCGTCAGGGCGACGAACGAAACCGGGCCCGCCGACGCCGTCGCGAACGCCACCAGGCCGGCGCCGGCCAGCAGCAGGCCCAGCCGGACCGGCTGCACCGGCGTGCCGAGCCCGGCCGCCACGTCGTCGCCGAGCAGCAGCGTGCCCATCCACCGGGACAGCGCCAGCACCAGCGGGTACAGCACGACGAGCGCGAGCGACAGCGGCACGACGTGTTCCCAGCCGCGGTTGGCGAGGTTGCCCACCAGCCAGCCGAGCGACGCCTGCGCCTCGGTGATCTGCGCCTTGCTCAGCAGGTAGTCGGTGAGGCTGGTGCACATCGCGAAGATCCCGATGCCCACCAGCAGGATCCGGTAGCCGGTCGTGCCGCGCCGCCACGCCAGCGCGTACACCAGCAGCGCCGTGAGCAGGCCGCCGAGGAGGCCGAGCGTGGTGGTGCCGAGCCCGCCGCCGAAGCCGAACGCGATGCCCGCGACGACGAAAGTGGCCGCGCCCGCGTTGATGCCGATCATGTCCGGGCTGGCCAGCGGGTTGCGGGTGATCGTCTGGAACACCGCGCCCGACGCGCCGAACGCGAACCCGGCCAGCAGCCCGGTCAGTGCCCGCGGCAGCCGCAGTTCCTGGACGATGTAGCCGTTTCCGCTGTCGCTGCCGCCGAAGAGGCCGGACAGCACGTCGGACACGGTCATCGGGACGTCGCCGATCGTCATGCCCACGCAGAACAGCACGAACGCGAGCGCCGCGAGAACGATCGAAACGAGCAGCAGCCGGGGCCGGACCCGGCCGGACACCGGACCGGCGCGGAAGGTGACCCGGTCGCGCCGGATCCGCAGCAGGCTCACGTCACGACTCCACGAGCTTGCGTCGGCGGACCAGGTAGATGAAGAACGGCGCGCCGAGGAACGCGACGATCACGCCCGCGCGGATCTCGCTCGGCCGCGCCAGGACGCGGCCGAGGATGTCGGCGGCGAGCAGCAGGCACGGCGCGAGCACGGCGGTGTAGGGCAGCAGCCAGCGGTGGTCCGGCCCGATCACGAACCGCACCGCGTGCGGGACGATCAGGCCGAGGAACACGATCGGCCCGGCGACGGCGACGGCCGCGCCGGTGAGCAGCGTGATCGCCAGCGCGCCGCGCAGTCGCAGCGGGCCGAGCTTGCGGCCGAGCGCGATCGCGACGTCGTCGCCGAGGGCGAGGCTGTTCAGCGCCGGACCGCTCGCGATCGCCAGCACCACCCCGACCACGAGGAACGGCAGGACCCGCAGCAACGCCGTCGCGTCCACGCCGGAAAGCGAACCAGCGGACCAGAAGCGGTAGCGGTTGAGCGCCACCGGGTCCGACAGGACCATCGCGCTGGTGAAGGAAGAGAGCAACGCCGTGACGGCGGCACCGGCGAGTGCCAGCTTGACCGGGCTCGACCCGGCCCGGCCCCGCGTGCCCAGGTAGTAGACGACGGCCGTCGCGGCGAGCGCGCCGGCGAAGGCGAACCAGATGTAGCCGTACAGCGAGCTGACACCCAGCACGGTGATCGAAAACACGATCGCGAACGCGGCCCCGGCGCTGACGCCGAGCAGGCCCGGATCGGCCAGGGGGTTGCGGGTCAGCGCCTGCATCACCGTGCCGGCCAGGCCGAGGCCGGCCGCCACCAGCACCGCCAGGAAGGTCCGCGGCATCCGGACACTGTGGATGATCACGGCGTCCGCGGAGCCGTCGTCGTGCCACAGCACCTGCCAGACCGCGCCGAACGAGATCTCCTTCGACCCCAGCCAGACGCTCAGCAGGCACAGGAAGACCAGCACGGCGAAAGCGGCCAGCAGACCGAGGGCGCGGCCCGTGTGTGGCGGGCGTCGCGTGAGAGCGATCCCTCCGGGGTCTGTTCGCACCGCACCTCCGACTGGTACTGATTTTAGGTAAGGCTAACCGATGGTACAGCAGTGCATTCTCACCCTCGGTTTGTTAGGTTGCCCTAAGTCCACGCCCGGTTCGGGGCGTCTCGAGCAGTGGGAGGCTGGTCTACCGGTGAGCAACGGTGACGCTGTGCAGCAGGTGGCGGAGCTGGAATTCTGGCGTGACCGCCTCGCCTCGGCGCCGAAGGAGCTCGCGCTGCCGGTCGACCGGCCGTACTCCGCGGAGCCCGTCCGGGCCCGGTTGGCCAGGCCCCGGCCGGACGCCGGCGAGCTGACCCTCCTGGCGGGGTTCGTCGTGCTGCTGTCCCGGTACGCGGGCACCGCCGACGTCGTCCTCGGCATCGGCTCGCTGACCCCGCTGCGGGTCGACCTCGGCCGCTCGCCCGGCTTCGCCGACGTCGTCACGCGCGTGCGTGGCGCGCGCGAAGAAGCACTGGCGCACGAAGTCCCCCTGGACGAGCTGGTCGCCGAGCTGAAGCCCGAGCCCGGTCGCGGGGGATCGGTGCTCGTCAGCGTCGGCTTCGGCGCCGAGACGGACCTCCCGCTCGACCTGAACCTGCTCGTCGTCGACGACGAACTCGTCGCCGACTACCGCGCCGACGTGCTCGACGAGTCCACAGTGGACCGGATGCTCGGGCACCTGGCGAACCTCCTGGCCGATGCGCGGCAGCGTCCACAGTGGCCGGTCGAGCGGCTGGACCTGATGAGCGCGCCGGAACTCCGTCAGCTCCTGGACGAATGGAACGACACCGACCTCGACACCCCGCTGTCGACGCTGCCGGAGCTGTTCGCCGCCCGCGTCCGCGAGGCGCCGGACGCCGTGGCGCTCGTTTTCGAGGACGAGGAACTGACCTACGCCGAACTGGACGCGCGAGCGAACCGGCTCGCCCACGTCCTCATCGGATTCGGGGCCGGGCCCGAGCGGGTCGTCGCGCTGGCCGTGCCGCGCTCGGTCGAGATGATCGTGGCCGAGCTGGCCGTGCTCAAGGCCGGCGCCGCCTACCTCCCGCTCGACCCGGACTACCCGGCCGAGCGCCTCGCGTTCATGGTCGCCGACGCCCGCCCGGTGTGCGTGCTGACCACCGGTGAACTGGCGGATCACTTCGAGAGCCCGGTCTTTCTCGACGAACTGGACCTCGCCGCGGCTCCGGACACCGAGCCCCGAGCGGCGATCGTCCCGGCGAACGCGGCCTACGTCATCTACACCTCCGGCTCCACCGGACGGCCCAAGGGCGTCGTCGTGTCCCACGCCGGGGTGGCGAAGCTCGTCGCGACGCAGTCGCAGCGCTTCGGCATCGGCCCGCACAGCCGGGTGCTGCAGTTCGCGTCGCCGAGCTTCGACGTCGCTTTCTGGGACCTGTGCCTCGGCCTGCTGTCCGGCGGGCGCCTGGTGGTCGTGCCCGCCGAGCGGCGCGTGCCCGGCCCCGAACTGGCCGAGTACGCCCACGCCCACGGCGTCGACTTCATGATCCTGCCGCCCGCGCTGCTCGCCGAGTTCCCCGACGACTGCGACCTGCCGCGCGACAGCGTGCTGCTGGCCGGCACCGAGCGCGTGTCGCCGGAACTCGTCCGGAGGTGGGCGCCGGGCCGCCGGATGTTCAACGCCTACGGCCCGACCGAAGCCACGACCAACTCGACGCTCGGGCTGTGCGACCCGGACATCGCGCCCGGCTCGGCCGTGCCGATCGGCGTCCCGGACCCGGGCACCCGCGCGTACGTCCTCGACGCCTCGCTCGCGCCGGTCCCGGTCGGCGTCACCGGCGAGCTGTACCTCGCCGGCTCCGGCCTGGCGCGTGGGTACCTCGGCCGGCCCGGGCTGACGTCGGAACGCTTCGTGGCGGACCCGTTCGGGTCGGGTGGCCGGCTCTACCGCACGGGTGACCTGGTGAAGTGGCTGCCGGACGGGCGGCTGGTGTTCCTGGGTCGCGCGGACGATCAGGTCAAGATCCGCGGCTACCGCATCGAGCTGGGCGAGATCGAGTCGGTGCTCGTCGGGCACCCGCGCGTCGGCCAGTCGGTCGTCGTCGCGCAGGACGGCCGGCTCGTCGCCTACGCGGTGCCGCTGCCCGACCGCGACCAGGCGGCCGAACAGGGGCACGTCGAGGAGTGGCACGCCGTCCACGAGGAGATGCTCGCCGGATCCACCGGCATCGAAGAGAACTTCGCGGGCTGGAACTCCAGCTACGACGGCTCCGACATCCCCCTCGAAGAGATGCGGGAGTGGCATGCGGCGACGATCGAGCGCATCCGTTCCCTGAGGGAACCATCGCTTTCACGTGAAAGCTCCGGCCTCGGGCGGGTTTTGGAGATCGGCGTCGGGAGCGGGCTCATCCTTTCGCGGATCGCCCCGGACGCCGAAACGTATTGGGGTGTCGACCTTTCCGAGAGCGCGATCGAGAACGTCCGGCGCGAGGTCGCCGCGACACCCTACGCCGACCGGGTGCACCTCGCCGCCCGCCCGGCGCACGACCTCGGCGAGCTGCCGGCCGAACCGTTCGACACGGTGATCATCAACTCCGTCGCGCAGTACTTCCCGAGCGCCGACTACCTCACCGAGGTCGTGAAAACCGCCGCGGGCCTCCTGAAGCCCGGCGGCACGATCTTCCTCGGCGACATCCGCAACCTCCGGTCGCTGCGCGCGTTCCGCACCTCCGTCGAGCTGCGGCACGGCCGCGCCGACGTGGCGGCGGTCGACCAGGCGATCGCGCGCGAGGGCGAGCTGGTCCTCGACCCGGACTTCTTCCCGGCTTTGGCCCGCGGTCTCGACGGCTTCGGCGACGTCGACCTCTGGGTGAAGCGCGGCCGGGCGCACAACGAGCTGACCCGGCACCGCTACGACGTCGTCCTGCGGAAGGCGCCGAAGCCGGAGCCGGTCGACGAGCAGGTCGTCGCGTTCGGCGATCTCGGCGCGGTGGAACGGTTCCTGGCCGCCGAGACGCCGAGCCGGCTGCGGGTCACCGGCATTCCGGACGCGCGGCTGTCCGGCGAGCTGGCGGCGGCGCGCGCGCTCGACACCGGCGATCCGGCCGCCGCTCGTGAGGCACTCGAGCATCGAGACGGCGTCGACCCCGAGGATCTGCACCGGCTCGGCGACACCGCCGGCTACCGGGTCGCGGTGACCTGGGCCGCCGAGAGCGGTGTGCTGGAGGCCGTCTTCTCGAGGGGGGAGGACGGCCAGGCCTACCGCCCCGGGCGGCAATCGGGCGCGCCGGCGTCGTACGCGAACAACCCGGCGGCGCGGCGGGACACCGGCGCGCTGGTGGCGTCGCTGCGGGCGCACGTGCGGGACCGGCTGCCGCTGTACATGGTGCCGTCGGCGTTCGTCGTGCTCGACAAGCTGCCGGTGCTGGCTTCGGGCAAGCTCGACCGCAAGGCCCTGCCCAGTCCCGAGCGGTTCGCCGCCGGGCCGGGCCGCGCGCCGCGCAACCCCGTCGAACAGCTGCTGTGCGAGATGTTCGCCGACGTCCTCGGAGTGCCGCAGGCGGGTCCGGACGACGACTTCTTCGGCCTCGGCGGGCATTCGCTGCTCGCGACCCGGCTGATCCAGCGCATCCGCGCGGCCGTCGGCGCCGAGGTGCCGGTGCGGGCGGTGTTCGACGCGCCGACCCCGGCCGCCCTCGCCGAGCTCCTCGCCGGCGCGGTGACCGGCACCGAGCGGCGCCCGCTCACCCGCGTCGCCGACCGGCCCGAACGGCTGCCGCTGTCGTTCGCGCAGCAGCGGCTCTGGTTCCTGCACGGCCTGGAAGGCGGCTCGGCGACCTACAACGTCCCGCTCGTCATGCGGCTGGCCGGCGAGCTGGACGTCGAGGCGCTGCGGGCGGCTCTGCACGACGTCCTCGACCGGCACGAGGCCCTGCGGACGGTCTTCCCGACCGCAGACGGCGTGCCGTACCAGGAAATCCTGGCCGACGTGGTGGTGGACCTGACCGTCCGCGACGTGCCGGAGTCCGAAGTGGACGCGGAGGTGGACACGCTCGTGCGCGGCGTGTTCGACCTCGGGGCCGGCGTCCCGGTCCGGGCCGCGCTGCTGACCGTCGACGAGCGACGGCACGTGCTCGTCCTCGTGGTGCACCACATCGCGGCCGACGGCTGGTCGCTGACCCCGCTCTGGCGGGACATCGCCACGGCCTACCGCGCCCGGCTGCGCGGCGACGATCCACAGTGGACGCCGCTGCCCGTGCAGTACGCGGACTACACGCTCTGGCAACGGGAACTCCTCGAAGCCGAGGAGACCGCGCAGCTGGACTACTGGCGCCGGACCCTCGACGGACTGCCCGAGCGCATCCCGCTGCCGCTCGACCGGCCGCACCCGGCGGTGTCCGCCTACCGCGGCGAGTTCTTCACCTTCACCTGGGACGCCGATCTGCAGGCCGGGCTGGCCGAGCTCGCCCGCGCGTGCGGCGCGAGCCCGTTCATGGTCGTGCACGCCGGCTTGACGGCGCTGCTGTCCCGGCTCGGTGGTGGGACGGACATCCCGGTCGGCACGCCGATCGCCGGCCGGACCGACCCCGCGCTGGACGACCTCGTCGGGTTCTTCGTCAACACGCTCGTCCTGCGCGTCGGCACCGATGGCGACCCGTCGTTCCGAGACCTCGTCGCGCGCGTCCGCGACCGCAGCCTCGACGCCTACGCCCACCAGGACGTCCCGTTCGAGCGCCTGGTCGAGGCACTGAACCCGGTGCGCTCGCTCGCGCACCACCCGCTGTTCCAGACCATGCTGGCCTGGCAGAACACGCCCGGCGCCGGCGTCGAGCTGCCCGGGCTGACCGTCACCGAGCGGCCGGTCGGCACCGGCACGGCGAAGTTCGACCTCTGGTTCTCCTTCACCGAGCGGGCCGACGGCATCCACGGGCAGGCCGAGTTCAACGCCGAGGTCTTCGACCACGCCACCGTCACCGGCCTGCTCGACCGCCTCGAAGTCCTGCTGCGCCAGGTCGTCGCCGCCCCGGACCGCCGCCTGGGCACGCTGGACGTGCTCACCCCGGCCGAGCGCGACGGCCTCGAAAAGACCTGGTCGGGCGCCGTCGAGGACGTCCCCGCGGTCACCGTGCCCGAGCTGTTCGCCGCCCAGGTCGCGCGGACCCCGGAGGCCACCGCGCTCGTCTTCGAGGACGAAGAGCTGACCTACGTCGAGCTGGACGCCGTCTCGAACCGCCTCGCCCGGGTCCTCGCCGAGCGGGGCGCCGGTCCCGAGCGCGTCGTCGCGTTGGCGTTGCCGCGCTCGACGCACCTCGTCACGGCCATCGTCGCGGTGCTCAAGACGGGCGCGGCCTACCTGCCACTCGACCCGGGTTACCCGGCCGACCGCATCGCGTTCATGCTCGAAGACGCCCGGCCCGCGCTGGTCCTGGCTACTGCGGAAACCGCCGTCGAGGGTGCGCTGCTCCTGGACGACCCGGAGGTTGTCGCCGGTGTTTCGGACGCGCCACTCGAGGTCACCCTCCGGCCGGAGAACCCGGCGTACGTCATCTACACGTCCGGTTCGACGGGCCGGCCCAAGGGTGTCGTCGTGCCGCACGAGGGCATCGTCAACCGCCTGCTCTGGATGCAGGACGAGTACGGCCTGACCGGCGACGACCGGGTCCTGCAGAAGACGCCGTCGAGCTTCGACGTCTCCGTGTGGGAGTTCCTTTGGCCGCTCATCACCGGCGCGACCGAAGTCCTGGCCCGGCCCGACGGCCACAAGGATCCCGCTTATCTCGCCCGGCTGATCCGAGACCGCGGGATCACGACCGTCCACTTCGTCCCGTCGATGCTCCAGGTCTTCCTGCAGGAGCCGGCGGCGAGGGAGTGCACCAGCCTGCGCCGGGTGCTGTGCAGCGGCGAAGCCCTGCCGCTCGACGCCGTCACCCAGTTCGGCCGGGTCCTCGGCGCCGAGCTGCACAACCTCTACGGCCCGACCGAAGCCTCGGTCGACGTCACGTCCTGGCGAACGTCCACTGACGACACGAGTGTCCCGATCGGACGTCCGGTGTGGAACACCCGGACCTACGTACTCGACGCCGCCCTGCGGCCGGTGCCGCCGGGCACCGCCGGGGAGCTGTACCTCGCCGGCGTGCAGCTGGCCCGGGGCTACCTCGGGCGGCCCGGGCTCAGCGCGGAACGGTTCGTCGCCGACCCGTTCGGCGCGCCGGGCGCCCGGATGTACCGCACCGGTGACCTCGCCCGCTTCCGGCCGGACGGCGTCCTGGAGTTCCTGGGCCGCGGCGACGAGCAGATCAAGATCCGCGGCTTCCGCGTCGAGCCCGGGGAGATCGCGGCCACCCTCGCCACGCACGCCGAGGTGGCCCACGCGGTGGTCGTCGTCCGGGAGGACCGGCCGGGCGACGTCCGGCTGGTCGGGTACGTCGTGCCCGCCGACACCGCGAGCACGGCGGACGAAGAGACCGAGCAGGTCGGCGAGTGGCGCGCGCTGTACGACTCGATGTACGCGGCCATCGACGACGAGTTCGAAGGCTGGAACTCCAGCTACACCGGCGAGCCGATCCCGCGGGCCGAGATGCGGGAGTGGCGGGACGCGATCGTCACGCGCATCCGTGACCTGAACCCGCGCCGGGTGCTGGAGATCGGCGTCGGCACCGGCCTGTTGCTGACCGAGCTGGCCCCGCACTGCGAGACCTACTGGGGTACGGACTTCTCCGCCGAGGTCATCGCGTCGCTGGGCCGCCGGGTCGAGGCCGACCCCGCGCTCGCCGATCGCGTCGAACTGCGCACCGGCGACGCCGCGGACCTGTCCGGCCTGCCGTCCGGATTCTTCGACACCATCGTGCTCAACTCCGTCGTCCAGTACTTCCCGAGCGGGACGTACTTGCTGGAGGTGCTGCGCGGGGCTCTCGAGCTGCTCGCGCCGGGCGGGTCGCTGTTCGTCGGCGACGTCCGCGACCTCCGCCAGGTCCGCGCCTTCCACACCACGGTGGCCGAAGCGCGCGGCGGCGACGTCGAGCAGAACCTCCTGCGGGAAAAGGAACTGCTCGTCGCGCCCGAGTTCTTCGCCGGGCTCCCCGGGGTCACCGCGGACATCCGGGTCAAGCGCGGCCGGGCGGTCAACGAGCTGACCCAGTACCGCTACGACGTGGTCCTGCGCCCCGGCTCGGCCCCGGCGCGGGAGGTACCCGTACTCGGGTGGGGCACCGATCTGTCCACTATGGACGAGATCGCCGGGCCATGCCGGATCGAACGCGTTCCGAACGGCCGTACCGCGCCGGGCGGGGTGAACCCCGAAGACTGGTACGCATTCGGTGACGCGCACGGCTACCGCACGGTCGTCACCTGGTCCGCCGAGGGCGACGGCTCGGTCGACGTCCTCTTCACGACCGGCGACCCCGCCGGCGCGTTCCGGCCGGGCACCGGCCCGCTGCTGTCCTACACCGGCAACCCGGGCCGGTTCCGCCGGATCAGCACCCTCACCGCGGACCTGCGGACCCTTGCGGCCGACCGGCTGCCCGAGCACATGGTGCCTTCGGCGATCGTCGTCCTCGACGTGCTCCCGGTGACCGCCAACGGCAAGCTCGACCGCCGTGCGCTGCCCTCGCCCGACCCGGTCACGCCGACGTCGGACCGCGAGCCGCGCACCCCGGTCGAACGGCAGCTGTGCGAGCTGTTCGCCGACGTCCTGGGTCTGCCGCGGGTCGGCCCGGACGACAGCTTCTTCGCCCTGGGCGGCCATTCGCTGCTGGCCACCCGGCTCATCGCTCGCATCCGCACGACGGTGAACGCCGAGCTGGAAGTCCGTTCGGTCTTCGAGACACCGACCGCCGCCGGCCTGGCCGCGCTGGTCGGCGTCGGGACCGGCGCCGCGCGGCCGCCGCTCGTCCCGGTGGCGCGGCCGGCGCTGGTGCCGCTGTCCGGCGCGCAGCGGCGGCTGTGGTTCCTGCACCACCTCGAAGGCCCGTCGGCCACCTACAACGTCCCGCTGATCATGCGCCTGGAAGGCGAGGTCCACGTCGAGGCGCTGCGCACCGCACTGTCCGATGTAGTCGGTCGGCACGAGGCCCTGCGGACGCGTTTCCCGCAGCGCGACGGCGTGCCGTACCAGGACGTCCTCCCGGCAGGTGAGGTCGCTCTGCCCGTGCGGGACGTCATCGACCTCGACGCCGAACTGACCAGGCTCGTCCGCGGCTCGTTCGACCTCGAGCGTGAAGCGCCCATGCGCGTCGAACTGCTGCGGCTGGGCGACCGTGAGCACGTCCTGGCCCTGGTGTTCCACCACATCGCCTCCGACGGCTGGTCGATGGCCCCGCTGTGGCGGGACATCGCGGCGGCCTACGCCGCCCGTCGCGCCGGAGAGGCTCCACAATGGACACCGCTGCCGGTCCAGTACGCGGACTACACGCTGTGGCAGCAAGATCTGCTCGGCGGCGAAGACGACCCGGACAGCGTGCTCAGCACGCAGCTGGACTACTGGCGCGACACCCTCGACGGCCTGCCCGACCGCATCGAGCTGCCGCTCGACCGGCCGCACCCGGCGACCGCGACCTTCCGCGGTGAACTGCACACCTTCGCGTGGGACGCCGGCCTGCACGCGCGGCTGGCCGAACTGGCCCGCGAGGCCGGCGCGAGCGTGTTCATGGTCGTGCACGCGGCGCTCGCCGCCCTGCTCACCCGGCTCGGCGCGGGCACCGACGTCCCGATCGGCTCACCCATCGCCGGCCGCACCGACTCCGCGCTGGACGACCTCGTCGGCTTCTTCGTCAACACCCTCGTCCTGCGTGTCGACACCGGTGGCGAGCCGACCTTCCGCGACCTCGTCGCCCGCGTCCGCGAGCGCAACCTCGACGCCTACGCCCACCAGGACGTACCGTTCGAGCGCCTGGTCGAGGTGCTCAACCCGGCGCGCTCGCTGTCCTACCACCCGCTGTTCCAGGTGATGATCGCCGGCCAGAACAACGCGCGCGCCGAGGTCACCCTGCCCGGCCTGACCGTCACGGAGATCCCGGTGACCACCGGGACGTCGAAGTTCGACCTGTCGATCTCGCTCACCGAACGCGAGGCCGGGATCGCCGGTGTGCTGGAGTTCAACGCCGACGTCTTCGACCACGCGGGCGCGAACGCGATCCTGCGCCGGCTCGAAGTGCTGCTGCGCGCGGCGCTCGCCGAGCCGGACCGCCCGGTCGGCGCCCTGGATCTGCTGGCCGGGGACGAGCGCGATCGGATCCTGACGGAGTGGGCCGGTTCGCTCGAACCCGCCGGCACCGAGACGTTCCCCGGGCTGTTCGCCCGCCGGGTGGCCGAAGCGCCGGACGCCGTGGCGCTGGTCTTCGAGGACGTCGAGCTGACCTACGCCGAGGTGAACGCCCGCGCGAACCGGCTCGCGCACCTGCTCCTCGACCGCGGCGCCGGGCCCGAGCGCGTGGTCGCGCTGGCCGTGCCCCGGTCCCTCGAAATGATCATCGCCGAGCTGGCGGTGCTCAAGGCCGGCGCCGCCTACCTGCCGGTCGACGTCGACTACCCGGGCGACCGGATCGCCTACATGGTCTCCGACGCGCGCCCGGTCTGCGTCGTGACGACGCGGGAGATCGACACCAAGCTGCCCGCGGACGTTCCTCGGGTGCTCTTGGACGACCCGGCGCTCGACACCATGTCCACAGTGGACCCGGACGTCGTGGTGAAGCCGGAGAACGCGGCCTACGTGATCTACACGTCCGGCTCGTCCGGGCGGCCCAAGGGCGTCGTCCTCCAGCACTCGGGCGTCACCAAGCTGGTCGCTACCCAGGTCGAGCGGTTCGGGATCGGCCCGCACAGCCGGGTGCTGCAGTTCGCGTCGCCGAGCTTCGACGTCGCTTTCTGGGACCTGTGCCTCGGCCTGCTGTCGGGCGGCCGGCTGGTCGTCGTCCCGGCCGAGCGGCGGGTCGCCGGGCCCGCGCTGACCGAGTACGCGCACCAGCACGCGGTGGACTTCATGATCCTGCCGCCCGCGCTGCTCGACGCCATGCCGGCGGACTGCGACCTCCCGCGCGACAGCGTGCTGCTGGCCGGCACGGAACGCGTGTCGCCGGAGCTCGTGAAACGGTGGGCGCCCGGGCGGCGGATGTTCAACGCCTACGGCCCGACCGAGGCGACCACCAACTCGACGCTCGGCGAGAGCGACCCCGTCGAACTGGCGGACGCGACAGTCGTCCCGATCGGCGTCCCCGACCCCGGCACCCGGGCGTATGTGCTCGACGCCGCGCTGCGGCCGGTCCCGCCCGGCGTGGTGGGGGAGCTGTACCTCGCCGGGTCCGGGCTGGCCCGTGGCTACCTCGGGCGCGCCGCGCTGACGTCGGAACGGTTCGTCGCGGACCCCTTCGGTGACGGCGGCCGGCTCTACCGCACGGGTGACCTGGTGAAGTGGCTGCCGGACGGGCGACTGGTGTTCCTGGGCCGCGCGGACGACCAGGTCAAGATCCGCGGCTACCGCATCGAGCCGGGTGAGATCGAGACCGTCATCGGCGAGCACCCGGCCGTCGGCCAGTCCGTGGTGATCGCCCGGGACGGGCGGCTCATCGCCTACGCCGTCCCGGTCGCCGGCCGCGACGAAGAGGCGGAGCTGGACCACGTCGGCGAGTGGCGCGAGCTGCACGAGAACGTGTTCACCGAAGCCGCTTCCGGTGGGCTGGAGGAGAACTTCACCGGCTGGAACTCCAGCTACGACGGCTCCGAGATCCCCCTGGACGAGATGCGGGAGTGGCACGCGGCGACGATCGACCGCATCCGTTCCCTGAGGGAACCGTCGCTTTCACGTGAAAGCTCCGGCCTCGGGAGGGTTTTGGAGATCGGTGTGGGGTCGGGGCTCATCCTGTCGCGGATCGCGCCGGACGCCGAGGAGTACTGGGGCGTCGACCTGTCGGAGAAGGCGATCGCCAACCTGCGGCGCGAACTCGCGACGACGTCGTTCGCAGGCAAGGTCCACCTGGCGGCCTGCCCGGCGCACGACCTCGGCGAGCTGCCGGATGAACCGTTCGACACGGTGATCATCAACTCGGTCGCGCAGTACTTCCCGAGCGTCGGTTACCTCGCCGAGGTGATTCGCACGGCCGCCGCGCGGGTCGCCCCGGGCGGCGTGATCTTCCTCGGCGACATCCGGAACCTGCGCTCCCTGCGCGCGTTCCGGACCGCGACCGAGCTGCGCCACGGCCGCCGGACCACGGCCGCGGTCGACCAGGCGATCGCCCGCGAGGGCGAGCTGGTGCTGGACCCGGACTTCTTCGCGACGCTGGCCCGTGAGCTGGACGGCTTCGACGACGTGGACCTCCGGATGAAGCGCGGTCACGCGCACAACGAGCTGACCCGGCACCGATACGACGTCGTCCTGCGGAAGGCGCCGAAGCCCGCCGCGGTCGAGGAAACCGTCGTCCCGTTCACATCGCTCGACGAGCTGGAGCTGCTGTTGGCCGAGCGCCCGGCCCGGCTCCGGGTCACCGGGGTGCCGGACGCGCGGCTGTCCGGTGAGCTGGCCGCCGTCGCCGCGCTCGCCGAGGGCGACGCCGACGCCGCACTGTCCGCTTTGGAGGCCGAGCCGTCCGGCGTGGACATCGAGAAGCTGCAAGAACTCGGCTACGGCGGCTACGCGGCACCGGCGCGGCAAGGCTTCCTCGAAGTCGTGTTCACCACCGGCGAGCCGACGCGGATCTACCGGGGCAAGCCGGTCCGGGCCGCGCTGGAGACGCTCGGCAACCACCCGGCCGGCCGGCGGGACACCAGCGCCCTGGTCTCGGCCCTGCGCGCCCACGTCCGCGACCGGCTGCCCCAGTACATGGTGCCCTCGGCGTTCGTCGTGCTGGACCGGCTGCCGCTGCTCGCCTCGGGCAAGCTCGACCGGCGCGCCCTGCCGAGCCCGGACACCCACGCCGTCACCGCCGGCCGCGCGCCGCGGACCCCGGTCGAAGAGGTCCTCTGCGGACTGTTCGCCGAAGTCCTCGACACCGCGTCGATCGGCGTCGACGACGACTTCTTCGCGCTGGGCGGGCATTCGCTCATGGCGACGCGGCTGGTCGCGCGGCTGCGCGCGGTGTTCGGCGTCGAGCTACCGGTGCGGTCGGTCTTCGAGACGCCGACGGTCGCCGGGCTCGCCGCCCTGCTGTCCACTTCGGACTCCACAGCCGCCCGGCCCGCACTGGAACGGGTCGAACCGCGGCCGGATGTGCTGCCGCTGTCGTTCGCCCAGCAGCGGCTGTGGTTCCTGCACGGCCTGGAAGGCCCGTCGGCGACGTACAACATGCCGACGGCGGTCCGGCTGACCGGCGACCTCGACGTCTCCGCGCTGGAACGCGCCCTGTCCGATGTGGTCGACCGTCACGAGGCTCTGCGCACGGTCTTCCCGGAGATCGACGGCGAAGCCCGGCAGCTGGTGCTCGACGACGTCACGATCCCGTTGCCCACCCACACGGTCACGGAGGCGACGCTCGCCGACGCGGTGTCCGAAGTGGCGCATACGGTGTTCGCGTTGGAGTCCGAGATTCCGCTGCGGGCCGAGCTGCTCCGCCTCGGCGCTCGGGAGCACGTCCTGGTGCTGGTGTTCCACCACATCGCCTCGGACGGCTGGTCGACGGCGCCGCTGTGGCGCGACCTCGCGACGGCTTACACCGCGCGACAAGCGGGGGAGACTCCCGAGTGGACGCCGTTGCCGGTGCAGTACGCCGACTACACGCTGTGGCAGCGGGACGTCCTCGGCGAGCCGGTCATCGAGCCGCAGCTGGCCTACTGGCGCGAAACCCTCGCCGGCCTGCCGGAACGGATCGAGCTGCCGACCGACCGGCCGCACCCGGCCGAGGCGTCCTACCGCGGTGAGCAGTTCGCCTTCGGCTGGGACGCGGGCCTCCACAGTGGACTCGTCGAGCTGGCCCGCGCCTGCGGGGCCAGTGTGTTCATGGTCGTGCACGCCGGGCTGACCGCCGTGCTGACCCGGCTCGGCGCGGGCACCGACATCCCGCTCGGCACGTCCATCGCCGGCCGGACCGACCAGGCCCTCGACGACCTCGTCGGCTTCTTCGTCAACACCCTGGTGCTGCGCGTGGACACCGGCGGCGACCCGACGTTCCGCGACCTCGTCGCCCGGGTGCGGGACCGCAGCCTCGACGCCTACGCCCACCAGGACGTCCCGTTCGAGCGCCTGGTCGAAGTGCTCAACCCGGCGCGGTCGCTGGCGTACCACCCGCTGTTCCAGACGATGCTGGCGTGGCAGAACAACGCCGTCGCCGACCTCGCGCTGCCCGGCCTGACCGTCGCGGAGGAACCGGTCCGCACCGGCACCGCCCGCGCCGATCTGACGTTCTTCGTCGGCGAGCGGCCCGGCAACCAGACCGGCATCCGCGGCACCGCCGAGTACAACAGCGACGTCTTCGACCGGGCGAGCGTGGAAGCCATCCTCGACCGGCTCCGGATGCTGCTGCAGGCCGTCGTCGCCGACCCGGACACCCGGATCGGCTCGGTTGACCTGCTCACCGCGGCCGAGCACGAGCGGCTGGGCGCCGTCTCCGCGACCCCGCTGCCCGCGGAGACGGTCGCGGAGCTGTTCGCCGCCCAGGTGGCGCGGACACCGGACGCTCCGGCTCTGGTGTTCGGCGGCGAAACCCTCACCTACGCCGAACTGGACGCCCGGGCGACGACGCTCGCCCGGGCCCTGCTGGCGCGTGGTGCCGGGCCGGAACGGGTGGTGGCGGTCGCGCTGCCGCGTTCGACCGACCTGGTCGTCGCGCTCCTGGCAGTGCTCAAGACCGGTGCGGCCTACCTGCCCCTCGACCTGAACCACCCGGCCGAGCGCGTCGAGTTGATGCTCGCCGATGCCGATCCGCACCTGGTCATCGCCGAAGCAGGCTTCGGGGACCGACTCGTTCGGCCCGGCGACACCGGGCCCGAACCGGCCTGGCCGTCGATCCGCCCGGACCACCCGGCGTACGTGATCTTCACGTCCGGTTCGACCGGACGCCCGAAGGCCGTCGCCGGCACCCAGCGGGCGCTCGCCAACCGGCTGCACTGGGGCCGCGGCATCGCCGAAGGCGTGCGCGTCGCGAAGAGCGCGCTGACCTTCATCGACGGCTCGACCGAGCTGCTCGGCGGCCTCGTCGCGGGCGACCCGGTGGTCCTCGCCGACGACGCGACCGCGACCGACCCGCACGCGCTCGCCGAACTCGTCCGCACGTCCGGCGCCCAGGTGCTGACCGTGGTGCCGAGCCTCCTGGACAGCTTCGTCGAAGACGGTCCGGACGACGCGTTCGACGCCGTGACGACGTGGATCACCAGTGGTGAGCCGCTTTCGGTCGCGCTTGCGGAGAAGGTGCGGCGGCGGTGGCCGTCGGCGAAACTGATCAACCTGTACGGCTGTTCGGAAGTCGCCGGCGACAGCCTCGCGCAGGAATGCGGGCCGGTCGCCATCGGCCGGCCGGTCGCGAACACCCGCGCGTACGTCCTCGACGCCGGGTTGCGGCCGGTGCCGCCGGGCGTCCGCGGCGAGCTGTACCTCGCCGGCGCCGGGCTCGCCCGCGGCTACCTCGGCCGTCCGGCGCTCACCGCGGAACGGTTCGTGGCTTCGCCCTTCGAGCCGGGGGAGCGGATGTACCGCACCGGCGACGTCGTCCGCCGCCGCGCCGACGGTGCTCTCGAATTCGTCGGGCGAGCGGACCAGCAGATCAAGATCCGCGGCTTCCGCGTCGAGCCGGGCGAGGTGGAAGCGGTGCTGACGGCCGACGCCTCGGTCGCCCGCGCGGTCGTGATCGCCCGCTCCGGCGCCTTGATCGCCTATGTCGCGCCGTCCGGGGACCCGGCCGCGCTGCGGGCGTCGCTGGCCGAACGGCTGCCGGACTACCTGGTGCCTGCGGCGATCGTCGTCCTGCCGGAGCTGCCGGTGAACGCCAACGGCAAGCTCGACCGCGCCGCGCTGCCCGACCCGGAGATCCGGACGTCGGGCCGCGTCCCGCGGACGCCGGCCGAGCAGGCGCTGTGCGACCTCTTCGCCGACGTCCTCGGCGTGCCGCAGGTCGGCCCGGACGACGGGTTCTTCACCCTCGGCGGCCATTCGCTGCTCGCGACGCGGCTGGTCAGCCGGATCCGCGCGCTGCTGGGCGTCGAGGTCCCGATCCGGGCGGTGTTCGACGCGCCGACGCCGGCCCGGCTCGCGGAACTCCTCGACCCGGGCCGGGAAAGCCGTCCCGCGCTGGTGCCCGTCGAACGGCCCGAGGTGCTGCCGCTGTCGTTCGCCCAGCAGCGCCTGTGGTTCCTCGACCGCCTCGACGGGCTGAGCGCGACCTACAACATCCCGTGGGCGTGGGAACTGACCGGGCCGGTCGACGCCGAGGCGCTGCAGGCGGCGCTCGCCGACGTCGTCGCCCGGCACGAGATCCTGCGCACGATCCTCGCCGAAGACCACGGCACACCCCGGCAGGTCGTCCTCGACCCGGCCGACGCCCGCGCGCGGCCGGTGCTGGTCACCGAGACGGCCGCCGACCTCGACGAGAGCGTCACGGCGGCGGCGTCGTACTGCTTCACCCTGGACGCCGAAATCCCGATCCGCGCGACACTCGTGTCGGCCGGGCCCGAGCGGCACGTGTTCGTGCTGCTGGTGCACCACATCGCGGGCGACGGCTGGTCGTTGCCGCCGCTGAAGCGGGACCTCGACACCGCGTACGCCGCCCGGCTGCGCGGCGGGCGTCCACAGTGGACGCCGTTGCCGGTGCAGTACGCGGACTACACGCTCTGGCAGCGAGAGATGTCCGGCCGGGCCGACGACCCGGACAGCATCCTCGGCCGGCAGGCCGCGTTCTGGCGGGACACCCTCGCCGGGATCCCGGACGAGCTGGCGTTCCCCGTCGACCGGCCCCGCCCGGAGCGCTCCACGAACCGGGGCGCCGCCGTGCCGTTCACCGTACCCGCCGAGGTCCACAGTGGACTTCGTGAGCTGGCCAGCGGCAGCGACACCAGCACGTTCATGGTGCTGCAGGCGGCTTTGGCGGCCCTGCTCACCCGGCTCGGCGCGGGCACCGACATCCCGCTCGGCACCCCGGTGGCCGGCCGGACCGATCACGCCTTGGAGGACCTCGCCGGGTTCTTCGTCAACACGCTGGTCCTGCGCACCGACACCGGCGGCGACCCGACGTTCCGGGAGTTGCTGGACCGCGTCCGGGAGGCCGACTTGGCCGCGTACGCCCACCAGGACCTGCCGTTCGAGCACCTCGTCGAGCTGCTCAACCCGGCCCGGTCCCTGGCGCGGCACCCGCTGTTCCAGGTCATGCTCGCCGTCTACCACTCCGGCTCGGAGCCGGAGCGGCTGCTCGGCCTCGACGCGGCCTACCGGGACACGGGGCTGCGGCAGGCGAAGTTCGACCTGTCGTTCGACCTCGTGGAAACGCCCGGCGGCATCGAGGGCGACCTCGAGTTCAGCCTCGACCTGTTCGACGAGCCGACCGCCCGGACGCTCACCGAGCGCCTGGTGCGGCTGATGACGGCCGTCGTCGCGGACCCGGACCGGCCGTTGAGCCGGATCGACGTCCTCGAACCGGCCGAGCGGCACCGGATCCTGCGCGACTGGGGCGCGGGCGCGCCGCTGACGACGTCGGCGCCCACCGTGGTCGACCGGCTGGCCGCCCAGGTGGCCGCGACACCCGGCGCGACCGCGCTGAGCGACGCGTCCGGCAGCGTGACGTTCGCCGAGTTCGCGGCCCGCACCGACCGGCTGGCCCGGTGGCTGGCTTCGCGGGGCGCGGGGCCCGAAAAGGTCGTAGCGCTGGTGCTGCCGCGCTCGGCGGCCGTCGTCGAGGCCATCTTCGGCGTGTTCAAGACGGGTGCGGCGTACCTGCCGGTGGATCCGGACCAGCCGGCCGAGCGGATCGCGTCGATCCTGGACGACGCCGGTGCCGCGCTGGTCCTGACCAGCCGCGCGGTGGCTTCACCGGTTCCCGGGGCGCTCTTCGTCGAGGACATTGTGGACAGTGACGAGGCGCTGACCCCGCCGTCGCCGGCGAACCCGGCTTACGTGCTCTACACGTCCGGCTCGACGGGCAAGCCCAAGGGCGTCGTCGTCCCGCACTCCGGGCTGGTCAACCTGTTCCACAGCCACCGCGAGACGCTCTATCGCCCGGCGGTCGCCGCGGCGGGCGGGCGCCGGCTGCGGGTCGGGCACGCCTGGGCGTTCTTCTTCGACGCCTCCTGGCAACCGCAGCTGTGGCTGCTCGACGGGCACGAGGTGCACGTCGTCGACGACGACACCCGCCGCGACCCCGACCGGCTCGCCGCGGTGGTGCGCGAGCGCGGGCTCGACTTCCTCGAACTGACGCCGTCGCACTTCGCGCAGCTGGCCGCGGCGGGCGTCGTAGAAGACGGGAAGTGCGCCCTCGGAGTCGTCGGCGTCGGCGGCGAGGCCGTGTCGCAGACGCTGTGGGAGCAGCTGCGGTCGATGCCGGGCACCGAGGCGTACAACCTCTACGGCCCGACCGAGGCCACAGTGGACGCTCTCGTCGGCCGGTTCGCGGACGCGGATCGCCCGGTGGTCGGCCGCCCGGTGCACAACGCCCGCGCGTACGTCCTCGACGGCGGCCTGGCCCCGGTCCCGGCCGGCGTGCCCGGCGAGCTGTACCTGGCCGGCGCCGGGCTGGCCCGCGGTTACCACGACCAGCCCGCGCTGACCGCCGACCGGTTCGTGGCCGACCCGTTCGGGCCGCCGGGGGAGCGGATGTACCGCACCGGCGACCTGGTGCGATGGCGGCCGGACGGGCAGCTCGAGTACCTCGGCCGCACCGACGACCAGGTCAAGGTCCGCGGCTTCCGGATCGAGCCGGGGGAGATCGAGACGGCCCTGGCCCGCCACGACGACGTCGAGCAGGCGCTCGTCGTCGTCCGTGAGGACCGGGACAAGCGGCTGGTCGCCTACACGACCCCGGCGACGGCGGATCCGGCGCGCTTGCGGGAGTTCGTGGTCCGGTCGCTGCCCGAGTACATGGTGCCCGCGGCGATCGTCCCCCTCGACGCTTTCCCGGTGACGCCCAACGGGAAGCTCGACAAGGCCGCGCTGCCGGTGCCCGAGTACGAAACCCGGGGCCGGGCCCCGGAAACACCCCTGGAGAAGACCCTCTGCGAGATCTTCGCGGAGGTCCTGGACGTCGGCGCCGTCGGGGCCGACGACGACCTGTTCGCCCTCGGCGGGCATTCGATGCTGCTGGTGGTCCTGCGCAACCGGATCACCGAGCGGCTCGGGACGGAGCTCCCGATCGCCGAGTTCTTCCGTACCCCGACAGCCGCCGGACTCGCCGCGCTGCTGACCCGAGACGCGAGGTAGAAGTGCATCGCACCCTGATGAACGCCAAGATCCACCGCGCCACCGTCACCCAGGCCGACCTGCACTACGTGGGTTCGCTGACGATCGACGCCGACCTGATGGCCGCCGCGGACATCGTCGAAGGCGAGAAGGTGCAGGTCGTCGACATCACCAACGGCGCCCGGCTGGAGACCTACGCCATCACCGGCGACCCGGGCACCGGCGTCATCGGCGTCAACGGCGCGGCCGCGCACCTGGTGCACCCCGGTGACCTCGTCATCATCATCACCTACGCACAGGTCGACGAGGCCGAGCGCGCCGGCCACCGGCCGCGGGTGGTGCACGTCGACGCCGACAACCGCCAGGTCCACCTGGGACACGACCCGGCCGAGCCGGTGCCGGGCGCGGAAGCCCAGCTTTCCGGCCGGAATTGACGCAGGTGGGCGTGGACACAGGTAGGTCGCGACGGTTGCTTTCGGCAGCCTCACCTAAATAAGGTGTGCCTACCCTAAAGTCGTCGAGAGGTTCACATGTCCGTGTTTCAAGGCGCTGCCGGGCTCAGCCGGCGTGGATTCCTGATCGGGGCGGGTGGCCTCGCGGCGACCGTCGTCCTGACTGCGTGCGGCAGCAGTGACGACAAGGCCGCCCCGGGGTCGTCCGGACCGTGGGAGTTCACCGATGACCGCGGGCAGAAGACGTCGCGCGACCAGCGTCCGACGCGCGTCGTCGCCTACGTCAGCTCAGCGGCCGCGCTGTGGGACTACGGCGTCCGCCCGGTCGGCGTGTTCGGCCCGCAGAAGACGGCCGACGGCGGCAAGGAGATCCAGGCCGGCAACATCGACCTGAACGCCGTCACCTCGATCGGCAACGCCTGGGACGACTTCAGCATGGAGAAGTTCGCCGCCACCAAGCCCGACCTGGTGATCACCGGCCTCACCGGCGCCAAGCCGACCGACCTGTGGGTGCTCAAGGACGACCTCGGCCCCAAGGTGCAGCAGGTCGCGCCGATCGTCGCGATGTCGGAGTACAAGGTCACGCTGCCGAAGGTGATCGAGCGCTACGAGCAGCTCGCGGTCGCGCTCGGCGGTGACGCGAACTCCGACGTCATCAAGAAGGGCAAGGACGACTTCCAGAAGGCGTCCGACGACCTCAAGGCGGCGATCAAGGCCAAGCCCGGCCTCAAGGTCCTGGTCGTGTCCAGCGACAAGGACAACCTGTACGTCTGCAAGCCGGAGTTCTTCGCGGACCTGGCCTACTACCGCGACCTCGGCCTGGACATCGTCAACGGCGGCGGCTCGGACGACTACTTCGAGACGCTCAGCTGGGAGCAGGCCGGCAAGTACCCGGCCGACCTGATCCTGACCGACAGCCGCACGTACGCGCTGTCGCGCCAGCAGCTGGCCGCGATCCCGACGTGGGCGCAGCTGCCCGCGGTGAAGGCGAACCAGCTCGCCGACTGGTCGACCGAACCCCGGTTCAACCCGGTGCTCGCGGCCCCGGTCATCCAGAAGCTGACCGAGGTCGTCAAGGGCGCCCGCACGGACATCGCCGCCTGAGGAGGCCCGCATGACCAACCCGTTCGAAGACCCCGACGGCACGTACCTGGTGCTGGTGAACGCCGAGAACCAGCACAGCCTGTGGCCGGAGTTCGTCGACGTCCCGGCCGGCTGGACGGTCGCGTTCGGCCCGGCGGCCCGCCAGGAGTGCCTGGACCACGTCGAAGCGAACTGGACGGACATGCGGCCCAAGTCCCTGGCCGACGCCATGGACGACTGAGTTCCTCTTGCCGGGAACGCCGGGAGCCCGACGGGTTCCCGGCGTTCTCAGTGCCGTACGCGGTAGATCAGGTGCGTGACGGACTTCGCCGCCCGTGCCCCGACCTGCTCGAGATCCAGCGGCGGGACGCCGTCGAACAGCCGCGAACCGGCACCGAGCATGAGCGGGGCGACGTGCAGCCGGATCTCGTCGATCAGCCCGGCGGCGAGGTACTGGTTGACGGTGTTCGCGCCGCCGTGGACGGAGATGTCCCCGTCGCCGGCCGCTTCGCGAGCGCGTTCGAACGCCGTCTCGATCCCTTCGGTGACGAAGTGGAACGTCGTGCCGCCGTCCATCGGCTGCGGTTCGCGCGCGTGGTGGGTCAGCACGAAGACCGGGCCGTGGTACGGCGGGTTGTCGCCCCACCAGCCCGTCCACGGCCGGTCCCAGTCGCCGCGCACCGGGCCGAACATGTTGCGGCCCATGATGAACGCCTTCGCCGTCATCATCCGCGCGAACTCGTCGGGGTGCTGCTCGGCGCCTTCGCCGTACCAGGCGTGCAGCTTGTCGCCCCAGCCGTCGCCGCCGTCTTCGCCGAACGGGCGCTGTTCGGTCTGGTTGATGCCGGCGGCGTAGCCGTCGAGTGAGATCGTGAGGTCGCAGGTCACCTTCGTCATGGGCACGAGCTTGCGGCGTTCGGCGCATGACGTCCAATGCCAAATCGGCCGGGAACGCATTGATAACGTTGATGAATGCTGAACCTGGTCCACCTCAAGGTGCTCGCCGCGGTGGCGCGGCACGGATCGGTGACCGAAGCGGCGCGTGAGCTGCACTATTCGCAGCCGTCGGTGAGCCACCACCTGTCCCGGCTGGAGGCGGCCACCGGCGCGCAGCTCGTCCAGCGGATCGGCCGCGGCATCCGGTTGACGCCGGAAGGCCGGCTGCTGGCCCACCGCGCGGCGGAGATCGTGGGCCGGGTCGACGCTGCGGCCACCGAGCTGGCGGCGCAGGTCGGCCTGCAGGCGGGCGTGGTCCGGCTGGCCGCCAACGCGTCCACGCTGGCCACGATCGTCCCGCAAGCCGCCGCCGTGCTGGCCGAGGCGCACCCGGGACTGCAGCTGGGCCTCGTCGACGAGCACCCCGTCGAAGCGCTGCGCATGCTGCGCCACGGCGAGATCGACGTCGCCGTCGTCTTCAGCCACGCCGACGGCCCGGTCGAGGAGGGCTTCCGCCTGCGCCACCTCGGCGACGACCCGGTCCACCTCGTCAGCCGGGAAGCCGGCGACCGCCTCGAGAACCACCGGGACTCCGGGTGGATCGGCGGCTGCGCCCGGTGTCAGGAGGAACTGGGCGCGGTGTGCGCGCGGGCGGGTTTCCGCCCCCGCATCGCCTCGCTGAGTGACGACATGGTCGTCGTGCAGTCGCTGGTCGCCGCCGGGGCGGGCGTCGCCATCCTGCCCGGGCTCGCACTGGAAGCCCACCGCCGGCCCGGCGTCCACGCGACCGAGACCGGTTTCCGGCGCCGGATCCACGCCGCCACCTACGGCGACCCGCCCGACCCGCCCGCGGTCGCGGCCGTGCTGGCCGCGCTCACGGAGGTGGCGTCGGGCGCGCTGGCTTGATGGGGTGGGGCGGAAGCTTCGCTCGCGGCCCGGTTGGTGGGTTGCTCGGTCCGCCGGCGCGTCGGGCGCGCTGGCTTGATCGGGTGGCCGGATGCTTCGCCCGTGCCCCTTGGTGAGCTGCCCGGTCCGCCCGCGCGTCAGGCGCGCTGGCCTGACCAGGCCGCCCACAGCGTCGCATACTGACCACCCGCGGCGACCAGTTCGTCGTGGGTGCCGGTCTCCACCACCGCGCCCGCGTCGAGGACCACGATCCGGTCGGACGCCGCCGCCTGCGTCAGGCGGTGGGCGACCACCAGCGCCGTGCGTCCTTCCAGGGCCGCGGCGGCCGCGGACTCCAGGACCCGCGAGCCCGCGCTGCCCGCCTCCGCCGTGGCTTCGTCGAGGATCGCGATCGGCGGGTCGGCCAGCACCAGCCGGACCAGGGCGAGCTGCTGGGCCTGGGTCACCGTCAGCTGGTGGCCGCCTTCGCCGACGACCGTGGCGAGGCCGTCCGGCAGACTGTCCACCCAGGACAGTGCGCCGACTTTCGCCAGCGCCGCCCGCAGTTCCGCGTCGGTCGCCGACGGCCGCGCGAGGCGGAGGTCGTCGGACAGCGGCCCCGCGAAGACGTGGACTTCCTGGCTGATCAGCGCGACCGTCCGGCGGGTGGCCTCCGGACCGAGCTCGTCCAGCGGGACGCCGCCGAGCGTGACCGAGCCGGTGTCGGGCGCGTGGATGCCGGCGATCAGCTTGGCCAGCGTCGTCTTGCCCGCCCCGCTCGCCCCGACCAGCGCCACCCGCTCGCCGGGCGCGACGCCGAGGTCGATGTCGCGCAGCACCGGGTGACCGTCCACATAGGAATAGCCGGCCGCCGCCGTCTTCACCGACGCGTCGACCGGCCGGGCCGGCTGCGCGGGGGCGGCTTCGGCGGGCAGGTCCGCGACGCCGATCAGCCGCGCGAGGCTGGCCGCGGCCGCCTGCGCGTCGTCGACCAGGGCCAGCGCCGTCGTGATCGGGCCGAACAGGCTGTGGAAGTACAGCGCCGCGGCCGTCGCGACGCCGACCGTCACCGCGTCCGCCCCGACCAGCAGGAACCCCATGGCCAGCACGGCCGACAGCCCGACGAACTCCGCCAGGTTGAGCCGCGCGTAGAACCGGGTCACCAGCCGGATCCCGCGCAGGGCGAGGTCGACGGCGGTGTTCGACCGGTCGCGCACCCGGTCCAGGTGGGCGTCCGTCAGCCGGAACGCGCGGACGGTCTTCGCGCCGCCGATGGTGTCCAGCAGCTGCTGCTGTTGTGCCCCGACGGCCTCGCGCTGGCTCGCGTACAGCGGCTTCGCGCGCGGCACGTACCAGCGGACGGTCCACAGCTGGATCGGCACGGCGACCAGCGCGGCCAGCAGGAACCGCCAGTCCAGCACCGCCAGCGCGCCCAGGGTGAGCACCACCGTCAGCACCGAGCGGCCCAGCTCGGGCAGTGCCTGCCGGACGGCTTCCGCGACCACCGACACGTCGTTCGTCACGCGCGCGGTCAGGTCGCCGGACCCGGCGCGCTCCAGCTGGTCGAGCGGCAGGCCGAGGGCCCGCTCGACGAAGCGTTCGCGCAGCTCGGCGAGGATCGTCTCGCCCAGCCGCGCCACCAGCGACACGCCGATGGCCGTCGCGACCGCCTGGGCGAGCGCGACGAGCACCAGGCCGACGACCGGTGTCACGAGGTCCGCCGCCGGCCGGCGCGTCGCTACCAGGTCGACGACCCGGCCGAGCAGGGGAGCGGTGAGCAGCCCGATCGCCGTCGCGGCGACGAGCATGGTGAACGCGGCGGTGGCGCGGCCCTTGGACCGGCCGGCGAGCTCGCCGAGGACGGCACGGATCCGGCGGCCGTCGGCCACGGGGAGGAGTTCGCGGGTCACGACAGCACCGCCGCCCGGTAGTCGGCGCGACCGGCCAGGTCGGCGTGGCTGCCTTCGCCGGCGATCCGCCCGTCGTCGAGCAGGACGACGCGGTCGGTCGCGGCGAGCAGCGCCGGGCTGGTGGTCACGAGGATGGTGGTGCGGCCACGCCGCAGTTCGGCCAGGCCCGCGGCGATCCGGGCCTCGGTGACGGTGTCGACGGCGGTCGTCGGGTCGTGCAGCACGAGCACCGGCGCGTCCACCGCGAGGGCGCGGGCGAGCGCGACCCGCTGCCGCTGCCCGCCCGAGAGCGACCGCCCGCGTTCGCTGACGGCGGTCGCGACGCCGTCGGGCAGCGCTTCGGCCACCTCGTCGACGGCCGCCGCGGTCATCGCCGGTTCGGCCAGCGGCCCGGTGCCGCAGTTCTCCGCGACGGTGCCGGCGAACAGGTCCGCGTCGTGCGCGGCCACCAGCACCACCTCGCGGACCCGGCTGGGGTCCACAGTGGACAGGTCGACCGCGTCGACCGTCACGGTGCCGGTCGCCGGGTCGGCGGCGCGGCCGAGGCAGTCCAGGAGGTCGGTCGCGGCGGCCGGGTCGGTGGCGACCACGCCGAGCAGTTCTCCCGGGCGGGCTTCGAAATCGACGTCCCGCAGGGCACCGCGGCTCAGTGCGGACAGCCGCACGTGACCCGCGGCCGGCGTCGGAAGGGTTGCTTCGCCGGCGTCGACGGCGGGCGGGGCGTTGAGGACGTCGGCGATGCGCGCGGCCGACGCGCGGCCCTGGGCGAGTTCGCCGTTGACCCAGGAGAAGATCGAGAACGGCGTGATCAGGTACTGCGCGAGCCCGACCGCCGCGACGAGGTCGCCGACGCTGATGTCGCCCGCGGCCGCGAGGTTCCCGCCGACGAGTGCGACGACGGCGATGAAGATCCCGGTCAGCGCGAGCAGAGCGCCGTTGTGCCAGGCCTGGGCGCGCGCCGCCCGCAGCGTCGCCTTCAGCGAGTCCTGGCTGGTGCGGCGGTAGCGGTAGACGGCGGCGCGTTCGGCACCGACGCCCTTGAGCACGCGCAGCCCGGCAACGAGGTCGGTGGCGATGCCGGAGGCGAAGGCGGACCGTTCTTGCTCGGCCTCGCTGCGGCGTTCGAGGGGTTTGCCGATCAGGTGCGCGAGGTAGAGCATCGGCGGCGTGCCGAGCAGCACCAGCAGGCCGAGCGGGACGCTCATGGTGAGCAGCACGACGGCGCTGACCAGCAGCCCGGCCAGCCCGGCGACGCCGAACGGCAGGACGCCGTTGACCTGGCCGACGCGCTTCGCGTCCGACGTCCCGATGCTGACGAGCTCGCCCGCGAGGGACTCCGCGCCGCCGCCGGGGTGCAGGACCCGGCGCCCGACGTCGAGCCGGAGTTCGTGGGCGGCGCGTTCGGCGGCGCGCTCGCCGAAGCGGGCGCCGAGCCGGTAGCTGGTCGACAGCACGGCGAAGAGCACGCCGAGCACCGCGAGCCAGAGGAGCAGCGTGCCCACCGAGCCGCCCGCGACGGCCTGGTCGATCACCACGCCGATCACCACCGGCACCAGCGCCTCGCCGCCCTGGTGGCACGCGGTCAGCAGGGCCGCGAGGCCCACCGATCGTCGTTGCCCGGTGATCGAACGGCGGAGGACTTCCCGTCCGGTCGTGCTCACCCGCGCCTCCCTGTCCTGGTCGTGGGATAGGTAAGGCTAGTCTAAGTAAAGAAGTTACGGGAACACGGTCGGCTTCGTCTCACTTGTGTCCGGCTCGCCGAACCGGGCGAGGGCGAGCGCGGCGGCCACGGCGAGGACGAACCCGGCGATGGCTATCACCGCGAACCCCGGCCGGGTGCGGTCGCCGAGGACGAGCACCCCGACCAGCGACGGGAAGACGGTCTCGCCGAGCACCATCATCGCGGTGCTCGTGGTGACGCTCCCGCGTTGCAACGCCGTCGCGTAGAACAGCATCGCCATCCCACCCGCGACCGCGACGGTGTAGGTGGCCGGGTCGGTGAGCAGGTCCAGCGGCGCGAGGCTGGGGATGATCCGGCCGGCGATGGCGACGACGCCGAAGCTGAGGCCGGCGACGAGCCCGAGCGCGGGCGTCCGGACGCGGCGGTTCGCCTTCCCAGCGGCGATCCCGGCGGCGGCCAGCACGGCGACGGCACCGATCAGCCCGAGCCGGAAGCCGAGCCTGACGGGATCGGAGCCTTCGCTCTCGGCGGCGGCGCCGAGCAGCCCGAGCCCGGCGCACACGACCGCGACGGCCGCCCACTCCTTCGTCCCGAGCCGCACGCCGAGGAACCGCGCGGCGACGGCGGTGACGGCGAGACTGGCGGCGAGGGCGGCCTGCACGACGAAGAGCGGAAGAACGTGCAGGGCGGCGATCTGCGCGACGAACCCGAGGACGTCGAGGGACAGGCCGAGCACGAACTTCCACTGTTTGAGGACGCGGACCAGGAGCTGGGGGTCGACGCCGTCCTTGCCGGTGTCCGTGGCCTTGGCGGCGACCGACTGCATCACCGAAGCCACGCCGTACGCGATCGCCGCGCCGAGCGCGCAGAGCAGTCCCCACCACATGGCGATCACTCTATTTTGTCGGACCCGTGGGGTACCTTGCGGTCATGTCGAACACGAGTTCGAAGACGCAGCGGTCATGGCCGGCCCGGCTGGCTTTCGACGAGTTGCGCCTTCAGCTGGACTTCCTGCAGTTCCTCCGCGCGACGGCGGTGAACAAGCTGGCGAGGTTGCCGCTTGCTTCGGCGGTGGCCACGCCGTTGCCCTCGTCGCCGCGGTTGAGTGCGCTGGGGGTGGTGAAGCACCTGACGGCCGTGGAGCGGTGGTGGTTGTCGATCGAGGCCGGGGGAGCGGATCTGCCGTCGTTGTGGGCGGGTTCGCCGGACCCGAGTTGGGATTTGGCGGCTGAGGACACGCCGGCTTCCGTGGTGGCGGCGTACAAGGCCGAGTGGGCGCGGGCGGAGAAGTCGCTGCGGCGGTTGGGGCCGGATGACCGGACCCGGCGGCGTGGGGAGTTCACCGTGCGGTGGGTGGTGGCGCATGTCGTTCAGGAGACGGCGCGGCATGTGGGGCATTTGGATTTGCTTCGGGAATTGGCTGATGGGGAGGTGGGTGAGTAGGGAGTGTCCGTGCTGTTGCCGTGCGTCGACGGGAAATTCGCGTGACATGTGCGGTTAATCTGGGTTCGTGGCCGTCGTTGCGGAGTACCGCCGATTTACCGGCCCCCTGGCCCTTCGCGGGCGCCAGCGGGGTTCCGGTGCCACGCCCGTCCTCTCTGTCTGAGCAGCGCGACCGACCAGGGCCATACCGAACCTCGCCGGGGTGTCCGGGCCAGGGGGAGCACTTTCGCTCACCCGTCCCGCTCACCAGGAGGCTCCGTCATGCCCGAACCCCTCACCGCCGCCCAGCTCACCCGCGACCTCGCCGTCCGCGATCTCACCGATCCCGCCGCCGGGCCGCACGCCATCCAGCTCGTCGTCGACCGGGCCGTCTCGGCCGTCGCGCTCCCCGGTACCGAAGTCCGGCGGTGGCCGGGCGACCGGATCGTCACCGTGGCCGACAACTACGACCACCTCGGCTACGACCCCGCCGACGTCACCCGCGACGCTCGCTACACCCGCTACGTCGACGACCGCCACGTCCTGCGCAGCCACTCCAGCGCGATGATCCCCGCGGCGCTCCGGGCGCTCAACGCCCGCCCCGCCGATGACGTCCTGCTCGTCTGCCCCGGCGTCGTCTACCGGCGCGACTCCATCGACCGGCTGCACAGCGGCACCCCGCACCAGCTCGACCTCTGGCGGATCACTCGCGGCACCAGCACCCGAGCTCACCTCGAGCAGCTCGTGACCTCCCTCGTCGAAGCCCTCCTGCCGGGACGGCGATGGCGGCTCGAACCCCGCCGTCACCCGTACACAGTGGACGGTGCCCAGCTCGACGTCGAACACCACGGCGAGTGGGTCGAGGTCGCCGAGTGCGGGCTGGCGCACCCGGCCGTCCTCGCACGGGCCGGCCTCGGGGACGGCTGGTCCGGCCTCGCCCTCGGCATGGGCCTCGACCGGATGCTCATGCTGCTCAAGGGCATCCCCGACATCCGCCTGCTGCGCTCGGCCGAGCCCGCCGTCGCCGCGCAGCTAGCCGATCTCGCACCCTACCGTCCGGTGTCCGCGCTGCCGCCGGTTCGCCGGGACCTCTCGATCGCCGTCGCCGCCGATGATCGCGCCGAAGATCTCGGCGACCGCGTCCGGACCGCCCTCGGCGCCGATGCGGACCTCGTCGAGTCCGTCGAGATCCGCCAGGAGACGCCCTGCGCTCAGCTTCCGCCGCAGGCCCTGGCGCGCCTGGGTGCGGCCGAGCACCAGAAGAACCTCTTGGTCCGGCTGGTGCTCCGGCCCCTCGACCGGACGCTGTCGGACGCCGAGGCGAACGTCCTGCGAGATCGCGCCTATGCCGCCCTGCACCAGGGCACCGTGCACCAGTGGTCAGGCCCGGAATCCCCGCAACGCGAGCGCGGCGAAGCGCCGGGAAGCCGCGACGCGCGCGGCCGGTGACGCCGCCCGGAGCCCGCTGTTGGCCATGAGGACCAGGACGAGGTCGTCCAGGACGACGTCGGCCCGCACCGCACCCGCCTCCTGGGCGCGGCGGATCAGCGCCGCGATCGAGCGCAACGCCCGTTCGCGGTCCGCGGTGAAGTCGATCGCGTGCGGGAACGCCGACGTGAACGCCGCCGTGAACCCTCGGTCGCGCGCCTGGAGGTCGCACAGCTTCTCGACCACCAGTGCGAAGCCGCGCCACGGGTCGGGTTCGGCCAGTCCTTCGTCGACGATCGTGTAGCACGCCCGCATCTGGTCGGTGAACGCCGCGGTGACCAGGGCTTCCTTGGTCGGGAACCGGCGGTACAGCGTCGCCGGCCCGACGCCGGCGCGCCGGGCGATCTCGCGCATCGGGACGTCCAGGCCGTCGGCGGCGAACACCGCGCGGGCCGCGTCGAGGATGCGTTCGCGGTTGTCACGGGCGTCGGAGCGCAGCTTGTGAGGCAAAAGATCGACCACGCTCTCAGTTTAGCGAAGTGGACGCCGGCGTCCACTATCGTCGGACGCATGAAAGCAGTTGCAGTGCAAGCATTCGGTGCTCCCGAAGGTCTCGCGGTCGTCGACCTCCCGGACCCCGGACCCGGCGCCGGGCAGGTGCTGGTCGACACGGAGGCGATCGGCGTCGGCGGGGTCGACGCCGTGATCCTCAGCGGCGCTCTCGCCGCCTACGGGTTCGAGCCCGGGCACGTCCTCGGCGGCGAAATCGCGGGCACCGTGACGGCGGCCGGCGACGGCGTCGACCCGTCGTGGCTCGGCCGGCGCGTGTGGGCGTTCGCCGGCACCGGCGGTGGCTACGCCGAGCGGGCCGTCGCCCCGGCGGAGACGCTCGTTCCCCTGCCGGAAGGTCTGTCACCCGTCGACGCGGTGACCCTCGGCAGCTCCGGCATGGTGGCGCACTTCGCCCTCCGGCACGCGCACTTCACGCCGGGCGAGTCGGTGCTGATCCGCGGCGCGGCGGGCGGGATCGGGATCATGGCCGTCCAGCTCGCGGCCGGCGACGGCGCGATCGCGGTCACGACGTCGTCGCCGGAGCGCGGGCGGCGGCTGCGCGAACTCGGCGCGACGCACGTGCTGAACCGTGCAGCCGACGGCCCGGACACCTACGACGTCATCCTCGACGTCGTCGCCGGCCCGGGGTTGCCGGGGTTCTTCGCCAAGCTGAAGCCGAACGGCCGGATGGTGGCGCTCGGCGTGGTCGGCGGCCAGCCGCCGGCGGACTTCGGCACGGAGCTCTTCACGGCGTTCCGCAAGTCCCTGTCGTTCGCGGTGTTCAGCGCGGACAGCATCCCCTGGGCCGACCGCCGCGCGGTGCTCGCGGACGTGTTCGCCGCGGCGACCCGCGGCGAGCTGAAGTCGGTCGTGCACGAGGTGCTGCCGCTGGCGGACGCGGTGGTGGCGCACCGGAAGATGCAGGCCGGCGAGGTGTTCGGACGGATCGTGCTGACCCCGCCGGAAAGCTGACCCGTAGGGTGGGGCCATGGCAGATCGGCTCTACTTCCGGCAGCTGCTCGCCGGGCGGGACTTCGCCGTCGGCGACCCGGTCGCGACGCAGATGGTGAACTTCGCCTACCTCATCGGGGACCGGGACACCCGGGAAGCGGTCATCGTCGACCCCGCCTACGCCGTGCAGGATCTGCTCTCGGTTCTCGAAGCCGATGGCATGCGGCTCACCGGGGTGCTCGCCACGCACCACCACCCCGACCACGTCGGCGGCGAGATGCTCGGCTTCGACCTGCCCGGGATCGCCGAGCTGCTGGCCCTGCAGCCGGTGCCGATCCACGTCAACGGTGCCGAGACCGAGTGGGTCCGCCGCGTGACCGGGGTCGAGCACAGCGATCTGCGCGCGCACGAGCACGACGACGTCCTCGAGGTCGGGTCCGTTCCCATCCGGATGCTGCACACGCCCGGCCACACGCCCGGCAGCCAGTGCTTCCTCGTCGAGGACAAGCTCGTCTCCGGCGACACGCTTTTCCTCGAAGGCTGCGGCCGCACCGACTTCCCCGGCGGGGACGCCGAGGAGATCTACCGCAGCCTCCAGGCCCTCGCCGGGCTGCCGGGCGACCCCGTCGTCTACCCCGGCCACCAGTACTCGGCCGAGCCGTCGGCCGCGCTGTCGGACGTCAAGCGCAGCAACTTCGTCTACCGGCCGCGGTCGCTCGACGAATGGAAGGTCATGTTCGGCGGCTGAGCAAGTGCGTTCCACGGGCTGAAACCCCGCGATTTCACGGACTGGGCACCGATTGACTTCGCCCGCCCGGGGCCCGATGGTCGGGACCACGTCATCCCGAACATCCCCGTCCCCGGGAGAAATCCGTGTCGATTTCCACCACGGGCGTGCTCGCGCGCGCCCGGAAACGCGCCGACGGGCCGCCGCGCAGGATCGCGTGGCGGCCCGATCTGCGGCGCTGGATCAGCCCGGTGGTGCTCGTCGCCGCCTGGCAGGTCTTCAGCGCCACCGGCGTCCTGCCGCCCGACAAGCTCAGTTCACCGTGGACGGTCGTGCAGGCCGGCGTCGAAGTCGCGCGCACCGGCGAACTCGGCAACGCGTTCGCCGTGTCGCTCGGCCGCGTCGGCGCCGGCTTCGCGATCGGTGCCGTCGTCGGGGTGGTGCTGGGCATCGTGTCCGGGCTGTCCCGCTGGGGCGAGGTGCTGGTCGACCCGCCGGTGCAGATGCTGCGCACACTGCCGTTCCTCGGCCTGATCCCGCTGTTCATCCTGTGGTTCGGCATCGGCGAGGAAACCAAGATCGTGCTGGTCGCGCTCGGCGTGGCCTTCCCGCTCTACCTCAACGTCCACTCGGGAATCCGCAGCGCCGAACCGAACCTCGTCGAAGCGTCGCGGGCGCTCGGGTTCAGCCGCGCGGAACGGCTCTGGCACGTCGTCCTCCCGGGCGCGCTGCCGCAGGCGCTGGTCGGGCTCCGGCAGTCGCTCGGCATCGCCTGGCTGGCGCTCATCGTCGGCGAGACGGTCAACGCCGACGCCGGCGTCGGCTACCTCATCAACAACGCGCGCGAGTTCCTGCGCACCGACGTCGTGGTTGTCGGGCTCGTCCTGTACGCCCTGCTCGGCCTGGTCACCGACGCGCTGGTCCGGCTGCTCGAACGGAAGGTGCTGCGGTGGCGAACCCGGTAGCGGAAGTCCGCGACCTCACGAAGAAGTTCGGCGACCGGACCGTCCTGAGTGGACTGGATCTCACGGTCGACCGCGGCGAGTTCGTTGCGCTGCTGGGCCGCAGCGGTTCCGGGAAGTCGACGCTGCTGCGGGTGCTCGCGGGCCTCGACGACGACGTGGCCGGCCAGGCGACCGTGGCCGGGACCGTCTCGGTCGCCTTCCAGCAGCCGCGGCTGCTGCCGTGGCGGAAGGTCTGGCGCAACGTCGTCCTCGGCCTGCGCCAGGACGGCGTCTCGAAGTCCCGCAACCGCGCGCTGGCCGAGAAGGCCCTGGCGGAGGTGCACCTGGCCGAGCACGCCGACGACTGGCCGCTGACGCTGTCCGGCGGCGAGGCCCAGCGCGTCTCGCTGGCCCGCGCCCTGGTCCGCGAACCCGGCCTGCTCCTGCTCGACGAGCCGTTCGGCGCCCTCGACGCGCTGACGCGGATCGCGATGCACGGCCTGGTCGTCGACCTGTGGCGGCGGCACCGGCCGGGCGTGCTGCTGGTGACCCACGACGTCGACGAGGCTCTCCGGCTCGCCGGCCGGGTCCTGGTGCTCGACGGCGGCCGGATCGTGGCCGAGCACCGGCCGAGCGAAGCCGACCACGACGACCTCCGCCGGCGCGTGCTGGCGGACCTGGGGGTGACCGAAAATGCGGTGGCGTAACGGAATCGCGGGCTTCGCGGCAGCGCTGGCGCTGGCCGGCTGCGGCTCGGCGACCGGCGCCGATCAGGCGGCCGTGCCGGGCCCGGTGAGCGCGGCGGACCTGGCGAAGGTGACGCTCAAGGTCGGCGACCAGAAGGGCGGCGTGAAATCGCTGCTCACCGCGGCCGGCCAGCTCGACGGCACGCCGTACAAGATCGAATGGTCGACGTTCACCTCGGGTCCGCCGCTGCTGGAAGCCGCGTCGGCCGGGGCGATCGACACCGGCCGCGTCGGCAACACCCCGCCGATCTTCGCGGCCGCGGCGAAGGCGAAGATCAAGGTGATCAGCGTGTCGCGCAGCAACGTCGAACGGGAGGCCCTCCTCGTCCCGCCCGATTCGACCCTGCCGAACGTCGCCGCGCTGAAGGGCAAGACGATCGGCGTCGCCAAGGGCACTTCGGCCCACGGCCAGCTGCTGAACACCCTGCACAACAACGGGTTGTCCACCAAGGACGTCAAGCTGAGCTTCCTGCAGCCGTCGGAGGCCTACGCCGCGTTCACCCAGCACACCATCGACGCCTGGGCGATCTGGGACCCCTACACCGCGCAGGCCCAGCTCGAAGCGCACGCCCGCGTGCTGGCCGACGGCCGCGGCGCCTCGAACGGGCTCGGCTTCCTGACCGCGGGCACGGCGGCGCTGGCCGATCCCGGCAAGAACTCGGCGCTGCGGGACTTCGCCGTCCGGGTCGTCAAGGCGCAGAAGTGGGCCGACACGCACCGCGCGGAATGGGCGCAGGCGTGGGCGAAGGAGACCGGGCTGAAGCTCGCGGTCGCGCAGAAGACCGTCGACGCCGGCCGGGACCTGCCGATCGCGCTGGACGACTCCGTGGTGGCGTCCGAACAGCAGCTCGCGGACGCCTTCACCGAAGAGAAGACTCTGCCCGGCAAGGTGGACTTCGCCGCGTTCGCCGACCGGCGGTTCGCCGGCGACCTGGATCAGGCGAGGAGCAACGGATGAGCATCACGCTGCACTGGTTCCTGCCCACCAGCGGCGACGGCCGCACGATCGTGGAACGCTTCCACGCCAACCGGTCCCAGGGCCCGTCGGCCCAGCGCCAGCCGGATCTGGACTACCTGGCCCAGGTTGCCCGAGCCGCCGAGCGGCAGGGCTTCGAAGGCGTCCTCACCCCGACCGGCACGTGGTGCGAGGACGCGTGGCTGACCACGGCCGCCCTGATCCGCGAGACGACCCGGCTGAAGTTCCTGGTCGCGTTCCGCCCCGGCGTCATCTCGCCGACCCTCGCCGCGCAGATGGCCGGGACGTTCCAACGGCTGTCGGAGGGCAGGGTGCTGCTCAACATCGTCACCGGCGGCGACACGGTCGAGCAGCGGCGCTTCGGCGACTGGCACGACCACGACGCCCGGTACGCGCGCACCGACGAGTTCCTGACGATCGTGCGCGGCGTCTGGTCCGGGCAGCCCTTCACATTCCAAGGCGAGCACCTGCGGGTCGAGGGCGCGACGACGCTGGCCGCGCCGGAGCCGGTGCCGCCGATCTACTTCGGCGGGTCGTCGCCCGCCGCGCTGCCGGTCGCGGCGCGGCACGCCGACGTCTACCTGACCTGGGGCGAGCCGCCCGCGCAGGTCGCCGAGAAGATCGGCAAGGTCCGCGAGCTGGCCGGGGACCGGCCGATCCGGTTCGGCGTGCGGCTGCACACGATTTCCCGTGACACGTCGGCCGAGGCGTGGGCGGAGGCGCAGAAGCTGCTGGACGCGCTGAGCCCGGAGCAGGTCGCGAAGGCACAGGCGCAGCTGGCCGCGAGCGAGTCCGTCGGGCAGCAGCGGATGGTCGCGCTGCACGGCGGCCGGACCGACGGTGGCGTGCGCGGGCTGGAGATCCACCCGAACCTGTGGGCGGGCGTCGGCCTGGTCCGCGGCGGCGCGGGCACCGCGCTCGTCGGCAGCCACGAAGAGGTCGCGGACCTGATCGAGGAGTACCACAGCGTCGGCGTCAGCGAGTTCGTGCTGTCGGGCTACCCGCACCTGGAGGAGGCGTACTGGTTCGGCGACGGCGTCCGGCCCGAGCTGGCCCGGCGCGGGCTGCTGAAGGAGTACTAACCCCAGCGGGTCGAGGCGTAGACGACGATGTTGTCGTGGTAGGACCGTTTCGCCGCGTCGAAGCTGCCGCCGCAGGTGATCAGCCGCAGCGCGCTGCCCGGCGCGGGCCCGTACACCGCGTCGGTCGGGAACGCGTTCTTCGGATAGCGCTGGACGGCGTCGACGACGAACCGGGTCTCCTGGCCGTCCGAGCGTCCGACGAACACCTCGTCGCCGTCGCGCAGGTCGCGCAGCCGGAAGAACGGTGCCGGGCCGGACCGGGAGTCGACGTGCGCGGCGATCACCGCCGGCCCGGGGTCGCCCGGCACCGGACCGGCGGCGTACCACCCGACGTCTTCGAAGCGCGCCGGGGCTTCGAGCTGGTGGTCCGCGCCCAGCCCGAGCGGGACGAGCGCGGCCGCGTCGACGCCGATCGCCGGGATCCGCAACCGCACCGGGCGGACCTCGGCCGCCGTGGGCAATGGCTTCGGTCCGGTCGCTGTCTCGATCGTGGTCCGCACCGCCGGCGGCGCCACCGGTGCCGGCGCCGGGGAGCAGCCCGCCACGACCATGGCCGCGACGAGCAGGGCTCCGACGTCAGCGCGCACGGGCCGCCCGGCGTCCCACGACGAGCGCGGCCAGCAGCGCGACCGCCGCGAGGCCCGGCCACAGCGGCGGTCCGGACGGCGACGCCGTGCCCCCGCCACCGGTCTCGACGCCCAGCTTCGGCGGCTCGGGCAGCGAAGCGCCGTCGGAGATCGGGTTCGCCTTCAGCACGCCGTTGTTCTCGAGGACCAGGACGGTCGTCGAACTCCCGGCCTTGACGTCGACTTCGGGAGCGGACTGCACCGAGCCGGCCCGCAGCTGCAGCGGCCAGCGTCCCTCCGCCACGTCGACGTAGGGCGAGGTGAAGCCGTAGGGCGCGTCCTTGGCGAGCAGGACGCCCGGGCCGTCGACGGAGACCGGCGCGATCGCCGCCGACCCTTCGACGATCCGGAGCCGGCCCTTGCCCGCGGCGGGCGCGGTGAGGTCGTCGGTGACCAGCGTGCCCTTGAGCGTGTTGCCCGGGCCGTTCGCGAAGACCAGCAGCGAGTAGGCGGACCGCTCGGCGATCTCGATCGTCGCCGACAGCGCGGGCGGGGTGCTCGAAGCGGCGTCGGCGGGCCGCATCGACAGCGTGTACTTGCCGGGGTCGAGCGAGGAGTACGGCGTGACGGCGCCGTAGCCGGCCTTGCGGATGACGGCCTTCTCGGCCTGGCCGAACGGCGCGAAGTAGATGTCCACCGGCGGGACCTTGGGGGAGAGGTGACCGACCCGGATCCAGCCGACGCCCGGGCCGGGGGCGGTCGCCGCCTCGGCCGTGACCGGCGTCAGCGCGACGAGCAGGAGGGCCGCGGCGGTCAGCCCGCCGGGTCTGAGCAGGAGCTGGGGGAGAGTGCGCATCGGAGGGCCTCTTTCGCCGGTCAGGGGGAGGAGAACGGGACGAGCAGTCCCGGGGGTGCGAACAGCGGGTAGGTGACGAGCACGCCGCCGCCGGTCCGGGCGACCGACGAGGGGCGGAACAGGTCGCGCTGGCCGGTGTAGAACGCGGCCGCGCCGTCTTCGCCACCGGTGAGCAGCACCCGGCGGCGGGGTTGCCCGGCGGGGTCTTCGCCGGGGACCTCGGGGAACGCCGCGACCCCGACCGGCTGCAGCGCCGCGAGCGCGGCGAGCGTCGCGATCAGCCGGGGGTCGACGTGGCCCGCGCGGAGCGGGCCGGCGGCGTCGGGGGTGAACGTGATCCGGGTCGACGCCTGCAGCGCCTCGCCCGCGTGGGCACGGGCCGACGCTTCCGACGGCGCGGCCGGGTCGGCGGGCGGCAGCCCGAGGCGCGAGACGGTGACGCGGTCGTCACCGGTACCGAAGACCGCGGTCGCGGCGGCGGTCTCGAACGCGGCGCCGATGTCCGGGTACCGGTGCCGGAGACCGGTTTCGTCGGCCGTGAAGACAGCCCACTCGGCGGGCGGGCACGTAACGGTGCACGCGGAGGACGCGACGAGCATGCCGGTCGGCCAGCCCGCCTTCGCCAGCTCGGCCCAGGCGGCGTCGCCGACCAGCACGCGGGCGCCGGAAGCATTGACCCGCAACCATTCCCGCGCCTCGGCGAGGGGTCCGTTCCGGTCGGCGGCGGGCGTCATGGCGGGGTAGCCGTACCCCCAGCCGACGGCGGTCGCCGCGACCAGCACGACCGCGGCGAGGGCGACGCCGGTTCCGCGCCTGGCTTCCCACCGGTGGGCCGGGAAGCGCTGCCGGGTCACGGCCTGGACGACTCCGGCGAGCAGCAGCGGCGTCACCGGCAGCAGCAGGGCGAGCACGGCGGTGTCCGGCACTCCGGGGACGAGCAGGGTGGCGACGAGCAGCAGCCCGGACACCGCGAACGGCCGCAGCGACGGCACGGCGAGGGCGGCCACCAGGGCGACGGTCGACAGCACCGCCCAGGACGGATCGAGCGCGACCCAGTCGGCGACCGAGGGATGGCCCGCGGCCGCGAGGTGCGGCCGCAGGATCCCCGACGCCGGACCGAACGCGATGCCGAGCCCGAGGTTGAGCAGCACCGCCACGAGCGCGGCCCGCACGGGCGCGCGCCGCACCAGCAGCCAGCCGGCCGCGGGCAGGAAGACCAGCGCCAACGGCGACGTAAGGACGGCCGCCAGCAGGCAGAGCGCGGCCAGGACGTCGTGCCGGATCCGGGCGCCGGGCCGGGTGAGCAGCACCAGCGCGCCCAGCGCCCACGCCGCCGCCAGGTGTTCGACGACGACGAGCCGCTGCAGGCCGAGCGCCAGCGGGGACGCCGCGAGCAGCAGCACCGCGGCGGCCGCCGCCCACCGCGTCAGGCCGAGCCGCCGGGCCAGGACCCACAGCAGCAGGGCGCCGAGCACCGCGACGACGAGCATCGTTTCGCGGACCGCCGCGAGCGCCGTGGCGGAGCGCCCGAAGGCGTCGAGGAGCATCGTGTACGCCGAAAGCTGCCACCAGCCGAACGGGCTGACCCCGGCACCGCCCGCGTCGGTGAACGCCGTGAAGTGCCCGAGCGCGTAGGCGTGGGCGACGTTCGCGGCTTCGGCGGGCAACGCCGGCGCCGGCGCGGCGAGGTAGAGCACCCGCAGGCCGCCGGCCAGCGCCAGCAGCGCGAGCACGATGTCGAGCGACAGCAGCCGGTGTGCGGCCACCGGTTCGGAGAGCGTCGCGGGGGAGCGGCCGGGGACCGTCGTCCCGCGGCTGTGCTGGGCCATTGGACGGATCGTAGCCGCTCCCGATCACCCGTCCAGCTCGGGAGGGTCACGTCAGCCGGTCGGCCCAGTGACCGGAAAAGCGTTGTCCCGCAAGATTATTTCCGACTGTCCGGAGTGGATCCGGAGAGTGTCCGGGTCAACGCGAGCGCGACCGTCCGGACGGCGGGCGCGACCCGTTCGGTCCGCATCCGGTTGGCCCAGCCGGAAATCGAGACCGCGGCCACCGCGTCCCCGCGCGCGTCGAGCAGCGGGCTCGCCGCGCACACGACACCGACGCCGGATTCTTCGCGCTCCAACGCGATCCCGTCTTCGCGCACCCGCGTCAGCTGGCGGCGCAGCAACCCGGGCGCGGTGATCGTCTTCGGGCTCATCCTGGGCAATCCGGCGTCGATCACCTTCTCCACCACGGATTCCGGAGAAAACGCGAGGATCGCCTTCCCGACGCCGGTGGCGTGCGCGGGGAACCGGCCGCCGATGCGCGACGGCAGCGTCGGCGCGTCCGGGCCGCGCAGCACGTCGAGGTAGACGACTTCGGTGCCTTCGAGGATCGCGAGGTGGACGGTGTTGCGGGTCGCCTCGCGCAGGTCGGCGAGGTACGGCCGGGCCGCTTCGACCAGTCCGCGGCGGGGCGAGGCCAGTTGGCCGATTTCGAACAGCCGGAGCCCCAGCCGCACCGCACCCCCCTCGCGGGTGAGGAGGCCGGTGCCGGCGAGGTGACCCACCAATCGGTGCACGGTCGTCTTCGCCAGCCCGGTCCGGCGGGCCAGCTCGGAGACGCCGAGGGTGTCGTCACCCGGCCGGAAGGCTTCCAGCAGCGCGGCGAGCCGGGCCGCGACGAGACCGTCGCCGCTCGCGCCGTCGTTCCGCCCAGCGGTACGCATGGGTTGAGTGTGCCCGATCCGCCGCGCGACTGTCACGAGGTCGGCAAGGAGGTGGACGTCAGTGGTCGTCGGCGCCGAGCACGAGTTTCACGCAGTGGGCGACGAGCCGCTCCCGCGAGACCTTCAGCGAGCCGTCGAGGTAGGCGATGAAGACGTTGCTCAGCGCGCCCACCAGCCCGACGGCGACCATCCGGCGTTCGGTCTCGTCGCCGTGGGACAGCTGCTCGCCGACGAGCGCGGCGAACACCGGCAGCAGGTGCAGGCCCCGGCGGGTCAGCGCCGGGTCGGTCAGCGGCGCGAGCAGCAGGATCCGGCCCTTGCGGGGGTCGTCGACGATCAGCTCGACGAACGCGCGCACGGCGTGCTCGGCGCGCAGGACCGGGGTCGGCGCGTCCCGGACCGCGGCCACCAAGGCCTGCCGGGCCTGCTCGCCGACGTGCTCGTAGACGGCGGCGACCAGCTCTTCGCGGTCGCTGAAGCTCTCGTAGAAGTAGCGTTCGGTGAGCTTCGCGTGCCGGCACACCGCGCGCACGCTCGTCCCGGCCGAGCCCTCGGTGCCCAGCAGCTCCAGGCCCGCGGAGACGAGCTGCGCGCGCCGCTGCGCCTTCCGGTCGTCCAGGGTCGTGCCCGCCCACGTGCGGCCCGGCATGATCACTCCTCGGTTGACTACGCGTGTTGTCAGATCCTAGCCTGACAACAGCCGTAGTCAGTTGGACTCGACGAGGAGAGCCGCCGATGGATGCCTTGGAACGCTTTGAGGGGGCCCGGGTGGCGGAGCCCCCGGCCCGGGGCGGAGCCCCGGATGTCACAGCACCGCTGGGCCCGGACTCGCTGACGTGGAAGTACTTCGGTGACTGGCGCGGCCTGCTGATCGCCTTGTGGGCCGGCTCGATGCAGAACATGCACCCCGGCCTCGGTGCCGGCGTCGAGCAGCACTCGCGGTTCTTCGAGGAGCGCTGGCAGCGGCTCTTCCGCTCGCTCTACCCGATCGGCGGCGTCGTCTACGACGGTCCGCGCGCGCACGCGACCGCGTTGGCGGTCCGCGGCTACCACGACCGCATCAAGGGCGTCGACGCGCAAGGCCGGCGCTACCACGCCCTCGACCCCGACACCTACTACTGGGCGCACTCGACGTTCTTCGTCAGCACGATCCTCATCGCCGACCACTTCATGGGCGGCATCGGCGAGGCGGAGAAGCGGCGGCTGTTCGACGAGCACGTCACGTGGTGGCGGATGTACGGCATGACCATGCGGCCGGTGCCGGCGAGCTGGGAGGACTTCCAGCGCTACTGGAAGCACATGTGCGCCGAGGTCCTGGAGGACAACAAGGCCACCCGGGACGTCCTCGACCTGCGCGGGATCGCCAAGCCGCCGTTCCTGCCGTGGCTGCCCGACGTGCTCTGGCGGCCGGTCAGCGCGCTGGTCGCGAAGAACTTCCGCTGGCTGACCATCGGGCTCTACGACCGCGAGGTCCGCGACCTGCTCGGCTTCCGCTGGTCCGAACGCGACGCGCGCCGGCACCGCCGGGTCGGGAAGCTGATCAACGCCGTGTTCAAGCTCGTCCCGCACGACCGCCGCTACCACCCGCGGGCGCGCGCCGGCTGGCGCCGCGTGCGCGGCGAGGTGGCTCCGGACGCGCCCTTGGTCGAGACTCCACCCAGGAACCTGCCGCCGCTGTCCGAGCGGGGCAAGCCGGAGCACTACGCGCCGAACGTCCGTCGAAACACCTAGGAGGCATTCGTGAAGCTGGGATTCCACGTCGGGTACTGGGGCAGCGGTCCGACGCCGGGCGCGCTGGAAGCCGTGGTGAAGGCCGAGGAGCTCGGCTTCGACTCGGTGTGGACGGCGGAGGCGTACGGCTCGGACGCGTTCACGCCGCTGGCCTGGTACGGCGCGTCCACCAGCCGGATCCGGCTCGGCACGAACATCGTGCAGATGTCCGCGCGCACCCCGACCGCGACGGCGATGAGCGCGATGACGCTCGACCACCTCTCCGGCGGCCGGATGGTGCTCGGGCTGGGCGCGTCCGGCCCGCAGGTCGTCGAGGGCTGGTACGGGCAGCCGTACCCGAAGCCCTTGGCGCGGACGCGGGAGTACGTGGACATCGTCCGGCAGGTGATCGCCCGGGAAGCCCCGGTGACGCTGGACGGCCAGCACTTCCAGCTGCCGCTCAAGGGCGGTACGGGACTCGGGAAGGCGCTGAAGCCGACCGTGCACCCGCTGCGGAAGGAGATCCCGATCTACCTGGCCGCCGAGGGGCCGAAGAACGTCGCCCTCTCGGCCGAGATCGGCGACGGCTGGCTGCCGCTGTTCTTCTCCCCGAAGAGCAACGGCTTCTACAAGGCCGCGTTGGAGGAGGGGTTCGCCCGCGAGGGGGCCCGGCACACGCTGGAGACGTTCGAGGTGCCGTGCTCGATCCCGGTGATCGTGCACGACGACGTCGAGGAGGCGGCGAGCTGGATCAAGCCCTCACTCGCGCTGTACATCGGCGGCATGGGGGCGAAGAGCGTGAACTTCCACCACGACGTCTTCGCCCGCCTCGGCTACGAGGACGTCGCCGACAAGGTCCAGGAGCTGTACCTGGCCGGCCGCAAGGACGAGGCGACCGCCGCGATCCCGACGTCGCTGGTCGAGGACACCTCGCTGATCGGGCCGGCGGCGAAGATCCGCGACGAGCTGCAGGCGTGGGAGGAAACGGTGGTCACGCAGCTGCTCCTGCGCGGTGACGCGGCGACACTGGAGAAGATCGCCCGCGCGATCGGCTAGCGCGGGCCCCTGTCGTGGCCTTGGTCACGACGATGGCACGATTCCCCTCGATCCCTACCGGGTGCTCGCCGAGATCGAATACTCATGGCCTGCACCCGGTACGCCTGTTTCGAGGAGGACCATGGCGACGCTGTCCGGCCGGACGAGGTTCCGCTATTCGCTCGGCTCGTTCGTCACCGGGTCCTTCGGGACGGTGCCCGGCCTGGTCCTGGTCAAGTACCTCACCGACACCATGGCGGTGCCCGCCGGCTGGGCCGCCGCCATCGTGTTCGTGCCCAAGGCCTGGGACTTCTTCTTCAACCCGGTCGCCGGCCGGTTGTCCGACGCCGATCTGATCAAGACCGGCAGCCGGCGCCGCTTCCTGCTGATCGGCGGCGTCGGGGTCGCGATCCTGTTCGCGGCGATGTTCGCCCACCCCGGGCTCGGCGGGCCGCTGCCGGACGCGCTGTACGTGGCGGTCCTGTTCGCCGCCTGCGCCACGGCGTACGCGCTGTTCCAGGTGCCGTTCAACGCGCTGCCCGCCGAGCTGACCGAAGACGCGACCGAGCGCACGAAGCTCACCAGCGTCCGGATCGGCGTGCTGGCCGTGACGATCCTGATCTGCGGCGGTGGCGCCCCGGCGATCACCGCCGCGATCGAAGGCGTCGCCGGCTACCGGATCATGGCCGTGGTGATCGGGCTGATCGTGCTGGCCGCGACGCTGCTGGTGTACTTCGGGCTCAAGGACGCACCGGTCGGCTCCCTGCGGCCGAACACCGTGAGCCTCAAGGAGCTCGTCAGCACGCTGGCCGGCTGGCGGCCGTTCCGCTGGCTGCTCGGCACGTACTTCATCCAGGCACTGGGCATCGGCACGGTGCTCGCCGCGATCCCGTTCTTCGCCCAGCGCATCCTCGGCAGCGACAAGTACGGCACGATCCTGTTCGTCATCTTCGTCGGGCCGGCACTGGTCACCATGCCGCTGTGGCCGCGCCTGGGCGACCGCGTCGGCAAGCTGAACGGCTTCCGCCTGGCGACCGGGGCGTTCGCGATCGGGCTGCTGGGGCTGGTGTTCGCGCAGTCGATCCCGCTGGTCGTGTCGTTCGTCTTCGTGGCCCTGTGCGGCGTCGGGTACGCGGGGATTTCGGTGTTCCCGCTGGCCATCCTGCCGGACCTGATCACCGCCGAAGAGGAGCGCACCGGCGAGACCCGCGCCGGGATCGCGGCCGGTGTGTGGACGGCGGGGGAGACGCTCGGCCTGGCCTTCGGCGGCGGGCTGTGGGCGCTGATCCTCGCGTTCGGCGGGTACGTCTCCAGCACGGACGCGACGGCCTTCCAGCCGCACAGCGCGATCGTGGCGATCCTGATCGGGTCGTCGATCATCCCCGGCGTGCTCATCGCGCTGGCGCTGCCGCTGCTGCGGCGCAAGGTCCTGGAGCCGCGGCATGAGCCGGCCTGAGGACGTCCTCGCGGCGCTGCGAGAACTGCGCGCGGGTGACCTGCCGACGCACGGCGGCCGCACCCTGGCCTACGTCTACGACAGCGGGCTGTCCGAAGTGGACTCCCTCGGCGCGGCGGCGCACGCGCTGGCGTCGTCGGCCAACGGCCTCGATCCGACGGCGTTCCCGAGCCTGCTGCGCATGGAGAACGACCTTGTTTCGGCGGCGTCTTCTCTGCTCGGTGACGTTCCGGGTGTCGTCGGCTCGGTGACCTCCGGTGGAACGGAGTCCTGTCTGCTGGCGGTGCTCGCGGCCCGGGACGCGCGGCCTTCGGTGGAGTCGCCGTCGATCGTGCTGCCGACGACCGCGCACGCGGCGTTCCACAAGGCGGCGCACCTGTTCGGGCTGCGGCGGATCGACGTCCCGGTCGACCCGGTGACGTTCCGCGCCGACCCGGCGGCGATGGCGGCGGCGATCGACGACTCGACGGTGCTGGTGGTGGCGAGCGCGCCGTCGTACGCCCACGGTGTCCTCGACCCGATCGCGCCGATCGCGGCTGCGGCTTTCGACCGCGGCGTCCGGATGCACGTCGACGCGTGCATCGGCGGCTGGGTGCTGCCGTACTTCGCGCGCCTCGGCGCCGACGTGCCGCCGTTCGACTTCCGCGTCCCCGGCGTGACGAGCATTTCGGTGGACCTGCACAAGTACGCGTACTGTCCGAAAGGGACATCGGTGCTGCTGCACGCGTCGGCGGAGCTGCGGCGGTCGCACTACTTCGCGAGCGCGGCCTGGCCCGGCTACACGATGCTGAACACGACGATCCAGAGCACCCGCTCGGGCGGCCCCCTCGCGGCGGCGTGGGCGGTGGTGCGCCACCTCGGGCCCGAGGGCTACCTTTCGTTGGCGGCGTCCACACGGGAAGCGGTTTCCCGGATCCGGTCCGGCATCGCCGAGATCCACGGCCTGCGCGTGCTGGGCGACCCGGTGTCGACGCTGATCGCGTTCACCGGCGACGACGGCTTCGACCTGTTCACGGTGGCCGACGAGATGAAGGCCCGGGGCTGGTACGTCCAGCCGCAATTCGCCCACCTGTCGTCCCCGGTGAACCTGCACTTGACGGTGACGGCGGCGAACCACGGCAGCGAGAAGGAGTTCCTGACCGACCTCGCGGCTTCGGTGGACGCGGCCCGCGAGGCCGGCCCGGTGACGGTGGACCCGGCGGTGGCGGAGTTCGTCGCCGCGCTGGACCCGGCGACTTTGACGGCGGAGCAGTTCGCCGGCCTCCTCGCCGCCGCGGGTCTGGGCGGCGCTTCGGGACTGCCGGACCGGATGGCCCCGATCAACGCGCTCCTCGCAACGGCACCGGCGCCGTTGCGGGAGCGGCTGCTGCTGGAATTCCTGGGCGCGCTCTACACGCCCTGAATCACTGGTTCCGCGAAGCCAAGCCTTCGGGCGCCGACTTGACGGCCGCGTGGATCGCGTCCGCCAGGGCCAAGGCGTCCTCCTCCGTCAGTTCGAGCGCGACGCGGGCCGAAGCGCCCAAGCCGGGGTTGCGGAAGTCGATGTTCACCGTGTGCGCGTACGGCGCGTGGACCGGGTGGTCGACGTACACGGTCCCCTCGTTCAACCGGAACCAGCCGCGGGCGCCCTTGCCGCTGCCCTCGAGCTCGAACTTCTCCGTCAGGTAAGTGCACATGCGAGGTCCTCTCAGGCGGTCAGCGTGCGGGAGTAGAAGTCGAGGATGCGTTCCCAGCCGTCCTTCGCGGCTTCCGGCCGGTAGCTCGGGCGGTCGACCGCGAAGAACGCGTGACCCGCGTCCGCGTACGTGTGGAACTCGTGCTCCTTGCCCAGCTTCTCCAGCTCGGCCGCCAGCACGGCGACCTCGTCCGGGCTCGGGAACTGGTCGTCCGCGCCGAAGATGCCGAGCAGCGGGCACGACAGCTGCGGCGCCAAGCCCAGCAACGGCTTCATCTGCTTCATGGCCTCCGGCGGATCGTTCACGACGAAGGCGCCGTAGCAGTCGACCGCCGCGTCGAGGTCCAGGGAACACGCCGACAGGAACGCGTGCCGCCCGCCCGAGCAGTGCCCGATGACGCCGACGCGGCCGTTCGCGTTCTCCAGCGCGCGCAGGTAGTCCGCCGCGCCGGAGACGTCACCGACCAGGCGGTCGTCCGGGATGCCACCGGACGCGCGGACCGTCGCCGCCGCGTCGTCCGGGTCCGCGCCCGGCGCTTCGCGCGTGTACAGGTTCGGGCAGAGCGCGTTGTAGCCCTCGACGGCGAAGCGGCGGACCATCTCCTTCGTCGCCGCGTCGTAGCCGGGCATGTGGTGGATCACCACGACCCCGCCGCGCGGGGTGTCGTCGGTCGGTTTGGCCAGGTACGCCTCGAGCTCGTCCCCGCCGTGGCCGGTGATGGTGACGGTCCCGGCGACGATCTCGTCGGTCATCGGTTCTCCTTCGATCCCTCGGGGGTGTGGAAGTAACGCTTGCCGCGCGAGGCGGACGCCACCGCGGCGACGACGGCCATCACCGCGGCCGCGGTGAACACGACCACCAGGCCGTGGTGGAACGGGCCGGACACCAGCTGCGGGAAGAACTCCCCGCCGGTCAGGGCCGAGCGGTCGGCCGGGGCGAGCCCGGAAAGGACGTCCGGGCCGAGCAGGTGCCCGACCGGGTTGCTGCCCAGGAACGCCGCGAACAGCGTGCTGACGGGCGGCAGCTGCGCGACGCCGTCGGCGACCCCGGCCGGGACGCCGTGGGCCTGCAGCCCGCTGGTCAGTGTCTGGGGGAGCGACGAAGCCAGGCCGGCGATCATCAGCGAGAAGAACACGCCGATCGACAGCGACGTCCCGGAGTTCTGGAACGTCGCCCGCATGCCGGAGGCGACCCCGCGCTGCTCGGTCGGCACGCTGCTCATGATCGCCGACGTGTTCGGCGCGGAGAACATGCCCTGGCCGATCCCGCTGACGACGAGCAGCGCGGCGAACGCCGGGTAGGGGAAGTCCACCGGGAGGGCCAGCAGGCCGAGGAACGCCGCCGCGACCAGCAGCAGCCCGCCGGTGGAGAACAGCCGCGCCCCGAACCGGTCGGACAGGTAGCCCGACACCGGCCCGGCGATCAGGAAGCCCACGGTCAACGGCAGCAGGTAGATCCCCGCCCACAGCGGGGTGCGCTCGTAGTCGTAGCCGTGCAGGGGGAGCCAGATCCCCTGCAGCCAGATGATGAGCATGAACTGCATGCCACCACGAGCCACCGAAGTCAGCAACGCGGCGACGTTGCCGGCGGCGAACGCGCGGATCTTGAACAGCGAAAGCTGGAACATCGGCGCGGCGACCCGGGTCTCGATGACGCCGAACAGCAGGAGCAGCAGCACGCCGGCGCCGATCCCGCCGAGCACCCACGGGCTGCCCCAGCCGGTCGCGGCGCCGCCGTAGGGCTGGATGCCGTAGGTGATCGCGGCGAGCAGCAACGCGGTCCCGGCGGCGAAGGTGACGTTGCCGCCCCAGTCGACTTTCGCGCGCTTCGGCGTCCCGACCTCGCGGAGGCTGCGGATCGACCAGATCGTGCCGAGCAGCCCGAACGGGACGCTCACCCAGAACACCGCCCGCCAGTCGATCTCGGCGAGCAGCCCGCCGACGACCAGGCCGAGGAACTGCCCGGCCAGCGCGGTGATCTGGTTGACCCCCAGCGCCATCCCGCGCTGCTCGGCGGGGAAGGCGTCGGTGAGGATGGCGGCCGAGTTCGCCGTCAGCATCGACCCGCCGACGGCCTGCACGATCCGCCAGCCGATCAGCCACAGCGCGCCGCCGCCCGCGTGGAACGGGTCGAACGACAGCGCCACCGAGGCGGCGCTGAAGACGACGAACCCGAGGTTGTACATCTTGACCCGGCCGAACATGTCGCCGAGCCGCCCGAGCGTCACCACCAGCACGGCCTGCACCAGCAGGTACCCGAGGATCATCCAGAGCAGGTAGCCGATGTTGCCCGGGGCGAGGGGGTCGAGGCCGATGCCGCGGAAGATCGCCGGCAGCGAGATGATCACGATCGAGCCGTCGAGCGCGGACATCAGCACGCCGAGCGTGGTGTTCGACAGCGCGACCCACTTGTAGCTCACAGTTCGTCCGCCAGCCGTTCGATGAGCGGGATGGCCGCGATGAGCTCGCGCTGCTCGGCCGCGGTGAACTTCTCGGCCAGCGCGGTCGCCATCTTCTCGGTCGTACGGGAACGGCGGTCGGTGAGCAGCTTGACGCCGGTTTCGGTGACCGACATCAGCACCTTGCGGCCGTCGGAGTCGTCCTTGCGCCGCTCGACGAGCCCGCGCTCGACCAGCCCGGCCAGGGTCACGCCCATGGCCTGCGGCTTGACGCGTTCGAGATCGGCGAGGCAGCCCGGGGTGGCCGGGCCCTCCCGGTCGAGCCGGGAGAGCACCGACCGCTCGGGCAGCGTCAGCTCCCCGACGACGTACCCCTGCCGCAACCGTCGGATCACCCGGCCCAGCGCGACGCGCAGGTCCGCGCTCGCCTGGAGGAGGTCCTCGTCCGTCACGATCGTCAACCTAGACTGATAAACCTGGGTTGATCAACTCGGACGGACCGGCCGTTATCGGGTGTGCCGGGAGCTTTCGCCGGTCAACGGGATCACGACGGCGGCTTGGCTGCCGGAGGACTCGACGGCCAGGGTGAGCTCCCGGGCCTCGTCCGGTGGCCCGGGTTCGAACGTGAGCCGCTCCACGAGCAAGCCGTGTGAGCCGGACCCGCCTCGGCTGCCGCCGCGGTACTGGGTTCCGGCGTCGTCCCACCCGCGCCAGCGCGTACGCAGGGCCAGGTGCTCCCGTATCCGGCTCGGCTCGACGTCACCGTGCGCGAGGGTCAGGACGGCGAAGGCCGACCACACCTCCAGGCTCACCAGGTCCGCGGTCAGCTCGCCGACATCGAGGGTGCGGCCGGCCAGCGAAACCACTTGCCGCACCACCGGGGTGGGAGGCGCTTCGATCGCCTGGCGCCACTCGGGGCGTTCGGCGCCCACCGGCCTGGCCGTCGGCTCGAAGCGGGCCGATGTCGACGCTTCCCCGTGCACGACCTGAAGCCAGCCGGCCCGTCGCAGGGTCTCGTCCAGGTCGGCGAGGATCCGGTCGGCTTCCTCCTGCGGCAGCGTCCCAGCGGCCACCAGGCCGATCGCCACCCCGCGGATCATCCGGCGGTCGAGCGAATTTCGCCGGCCGCCGATCGGCTGCCCCCGGCCCGCGCCCAGACTGTCGGAAATCAGCTTCTCCAGATATCCCCGCCCGTCCATGCCGCCATTCTTCCGCCGCGGTCAATGAACGTGGATCGGCTCCCACTCGGGGAACGGGTCCGGCCCGGTCGTCTCCCCGAGGCAAGCGCGCAAGGCCGCGAGGAGTGCCTCGCCCGCCAGATCGACGCCGATGAACACCAGTTCCTGCCGCGGTTCCGCGGCCACCCCCTGCGGCTCGAACCTCGCGACCGAGCCCGCCTGCGACCACAGCCCGGTCACCCCGGGCCGGGACGCCAGCGCGAAGAACCCCTTGGACCGCAAGACAGTCCCGAACTCGCCCGAGTCCAGCCGTCGCGCGACGAAGTCCCACAGGGCCGCCGGGTCGAACGCCTGCCCGGCGCGGAAGACCACGCTCGAAATCCCGTACTCCTCGGTCTCCGGCACGTGGTCGCCGTTCAGCTCGGCCACCCAGCCCGGCGCCTCCTGCGCCCGCTCGGCGTCGTACCGGCCCGTCCCGAAGACCCGGTCGAGCGGCACCTTCCCGAAGCTGCCGGTGACGACGTCCGCGACGGGGTTGAGCCGCCGCAGCGTCGCCACCAGGCGCTCGGCGTCCGGGACGAGGTCCGTCTTGTTCAGCAGCAGGACGTCGGCGAACTCGACCTGGTCGATCAGCAGGTCGCTGACCGTCCGCTCGTCGCCGGCGTACTGGTCGAGCCGGCGCTCCACGAGGGAGTCGCCGGCCGCCAGCTCGCGGGCGAAGTTCGCCGCGTCCACCACCGTCACCATGGTGTCGAGGTGGGCGACGCCGTCCAGGAACGTGAACGTCGCCGCCACCGGCATCGGCTCGGAGATCCCGCTCGACTCGATCAGCACGTGGTCGAAGCGGTCCTCCGCGCAGAGCGCGGCCACTTCCTCGAAGAGGTCCTCCCGCAGGGTGCAGCAGATGCACCCGTTGGTCAGCTCGACGAGGCGCTCCCGCGAGCGCACGAGGCCGGCGTCGATGTTGACCTCGCTCATGTCGTTGACGATCACCGCGACCCGCAGGCCCGCCCGGTTGGCGAGGATGTGGTTGAGCAGCGTCGTCTTGCCCGCGCCGAGGAAGCCCGACAACACCGTGACCGGGACGCTCACGAGTGGAAGTGCCGCATCAGCCGCCGCGGAACCAGCCGAACCTCGCCGTCGACCTTGATCGGCACCAGGTCCGGCACCGCCGCCTTCCACTGAGACCGCCGGGAACGTGTGTTGCTGCGGGACTTCTTCCGCTTCGGGACGGCCATCAGCGCGTACCCCGCTTCCCGTAGCGGCGGTGGAACTTCTCGACCTGGCCGGCGCTGTCCATGATCCGCTGGGTGCCGGTCCAGAACGGGTGCGACCACGAGCTGATGTCGACCATGACCAGCGGGTAGGTGCGGCCGTCGGACCACTCGATCGTCTTGTCGGAGGTGATGGTGGAGCGGGTCAGGAACGCGTCGCCGGTGGACGAGTCCTTGAACACCACGGGGTGGTAGTCGGGGTGGATTCCGGTCTTCACTGGTCTTCCTTTCGGTTCGCCGCGGTCGCGTCGTGCCGCGCCGGGTCGGGTTCGGTGTCCTCGCACGGTTCTTCGTGCCAGTCGCCGAACGGGTCGGGGTAGCGCGCCCACGCCTCGGGTCCTGCCGCGAGTTCCTCTTCGGTCAGTAGAGCGCCGCGCAGGGCCGCGTCGATCTCGTCGGGCGTTGTCTGGTCCGTCACGACGACGAGCTCCTGCGCGCGGTCGCCGTGCACCGGGTGCCACCGCAGGGACGCGAGCGTCCGGCGCTCGGGGGAGACGTCCGTCCACTCCGGACCGTCCGGCGCGGCGAGCCACGGCCCGGCGTGGCCGATGCCGAGGCCGCCGCCGGCCGATTCGATCCAGAACGCGACATCGGGCTGGCTCGCCACCCAGGCGCGCCCCCGGGTCCGCACGACGCCGTCGAGCAGAACGTCCAGGGCGTCGTGCAGGCGCCCGGGGTGGAACGGCCGTTGCGCGGTGAAGGTGACCAGCCCGATGCCGCAGTCGACGTGCACCGGCGGCTGGCCGCGCAGCAGGGCGCCGTGCATGTCGGTGACCTCGCCGCGCCGGGCGTCCGCGGGAACGGCGTCGAGCACGCTGTGCCCGTCGATCCGGCTCAGCTCGACGCGGGGCACCGACGGCGCGACCCGGTCGAGGACCGCGGACGCCTTCGCGGCGGTCCACGCGTCGGTCGCGGCGCCGGCCAGCACGAGGACGTCGGCGAACTCGGCCTGCGACAGCGCGACCTGCGCGACCGTGCGCTCGTCCTCCGGGCTGGCCTGCAGGTTCCGTTCGGCCAGGACGTCGTCGCCGGTCGCGTCGGCGAGGAAGGTCGCGCAGTCCACGACGGTGAGCACCGCGCGCAGGTCGACGTCGTCGCTCACCGGGTGGTCGCCGACCAGGACGTTCCGGATCGCCCAGCTCACCGGTTCCGGCTCCATGGCTTCGTCGAGCCGCACGACGATCCGGCGGACCTGCGGCATCCGCGCCAGGTGCCGCAGCAGCGGGAGGAGGTCTTCGCGCAGCGTGCAGGACACGCAGCCGTGGGCCAGCTCGAGCACGGTCAGCTGGTCGCGCTGCTCGAGCCGGAGCCGGCGGCGGACGACGCCGGAGTGGATCTCGCGCAGGTCGTGGTGGACGACGGCGGTGCCGGGCCCGGCCACGCGCAGCAGTTCGGCGAGCGTGGCGTTCGGTCCCGGCGCGAGGCCGCTCACCAAGACGAGCGGGGTGCGGGAATCAGGGGTCACGAGGGCTCCAGGAATACGGGCGGGGTACGGTGCGTAGAGTAGATGAAAACGAAAACCGATACCAACTTGGGAGGTCTCGTGTCCGCCGTGTGCCAGGTCACCGGCCGCAAGCCGGGCTTCGGCAAGCAGGTCTCGCACTCGCACCGCCGCACATCCCGGCGCTGGGAGCCGAACCTGCAGAACCGCCGGTACTTCGTGCCGAGCGAGGGCCGCTGGGTGCGGCTGCGCGTCTCCGCCAAGGGCATGAAGACGATCGACAAGCGCGGCATCGAGGCCGTCGTGGCCGAGCTGAAGGCAAGGGGAGTGAAGCTGTAATGGCGAAGAGCACCGACGTCCGCCCGATCATCAAGCTGCGGTCCACCGCGGGCACGGGCTACACGTACGTCACGAAGAAGAACCGGCGGAACGACCCCGACCGGATGGTCCTGCGGAAGTACGACCCGGTCGCGCGCAAGCACGTCGAGTTCAAGGAAGAGCGCTGATGGCCAAGAAGTCGAAGATCGCGAAGAACGAGCAGCGGAAGGCGGTCGCGGCGCGGTACGTCGCCCGGCGCCGCGAGCTCAAGGCCGTCATCGCATCGCCGTCGTCGTCTCCGGAGGAGAAGGGGGCGGCCGTGGTCGCGCTGCAGAAGCTGCCGCGCGACGCGAGTCCGACGCGCATCCGCAACCGCGACGCCGCCGACGGGCGCCCGCGCGGCTACCTGCGGAAGTTCGGGTTGTCGCGGGTGAAAATGCGGCAGGCCGCGCACCGCGGCGAGCTGCCCGGCGTCACGAAGTCGAGCTGGTGAGCCGGATGCCCAGGCCGAACCGGGATCGCCCGGTCAAGCGCAAGGTGAACCTGCTGCGCGCCGCGAAGGTCACCGAGGTCGTCTGGAAGGACGTCGAGCTGCTGCGGAAGTTCATCTCGGACCGGGGCAAGATCCGCGCCCGCCGCGTGACGGGATTGACACCGCAGCAACAGAAGCAGGTCGCCACGGCGATCAAGAACGCCCGGGAGATGGCGCTGCTGCCGTACCCGGCGGCCGGCCGCACGAGCTGACGTGGTCACGCCACCCGGAAGGTTCTCCGGGTGGCGTGACCCACGCTGGGCTGGCGCGCGGGTGAACCGTCAATAAACTCCCGCCCATGGACGACCCGCACTACCTCTCCGGCCTCCAGCTCACCGGCCGCCGCGTTGTGATGTTCGGCGGCGGCTCGGTGGCCCAGCGGCGGCTACCGCGGCTGATCAGCGCGGGCGCGCGCATCGAACTGGTGTCGCCACACACCACGCCGTCGGTGCAGGGGATGGCGGACGCGGGCGAGCTGGTCTGGCACGAGCGCGGCTACGCCGAGGGCGACCTTCGCGATGCTTGGTACGCCCTGGCCTGCACGAACGACCCGGACGTCAACGCGGCGATCTGCGCCGAGGCCGAGCGCGAGCGGGTCTTCTGCGTCCGCGCCGACGAGGGCGAGTCCGGCTCCGCGGTGACGCCGGCGTCCGGGCGGCACGGCGGCCTGCTGTTCGGTGTCCTGTCCGGCGGCGAGCCGCTGCGCTCGGCGGCGGTCCGCGACTCGATGCTCGACGGCCTGCACAACGGCACGATCGAAGACGGCCGCCGCCCGCACCCCGAGGGCACTCTCCCCGGCGTGGCCCTGGTCGGCGGCGGCCCGGGCGACCCGGAGCTGATCACCGTCCGCGGCCGCCGGCTGCTCTCGCGCGCCGACGTCGTCGTGGTCGACCGGCTGGGGCCGCGCGAGCTGCTCGACGAGCTCGCGCCCGAGGTCGAGGTCGTGGACGCGGCGAAGATCCCCTACGGCCGCGCGGCCAGCCAGGACGTCATCAACCGGACGCTGATCGAGAAGGCCAAGGAGGGCAAGTTCGTGGTCCGCCTCAAGGGCGGCGACCCGTACCTGTTCGGCCGCGGCTTCGAAGAGGTGCTGGCCTGCGCCGAGGCGGGCGTCCCGGTGACGATGGTCCCGGGCATCACGAGCGCGTTCGCGGTCCCGGCGGTGGCGGACGTCCCGGTCACCCACCGCGGCGTCGCGCACGAGGTGGTGGTGGTCTCCGGCCACGTCGCCCCGGGCGACGACCGGTCGCTGGTGGACTGGGAGCTGCTGGCCCGGATGCGCGGCACGATCGTGCTGATGATGGGCGTGGAGCGGCTGCCGCAGTTCGCGAAGGCGTTGCTGGACGGCGGCCGCCCGGCGGACACCCCGGTGGCGATCATCGAGGACGGCACGATGCGGACCCAGCGAACGTTGCGGTCCACATTGGACACGGTGGTCACGGACGCGGCGGCGTCGGGGGTCCGGCCGCCGGCGATCATCGTCATCGGCCCGGTGGCGGGCTTGGCGCCGGTTCAATCCTCGTAGGCGGCGGCGAGGATCGCGTCGGCGACCTCGGCCGGCGGCCGGCAGCCGTCGACGACGATCGTCGCGCCGAGCCTCCGGTAGGCGGCCTCGGCGCCCTTGTTGGCGTCGAGGGCCGCCTTCATCTCTTCCGGGTGCTTGCCGAAGCTGTTCGAAGTGCGGCTCAGGAGCCGGTCCCGGAGCGTGTCGTCGTCGACCACCAGGCAGACCACGAGGTCGAAGAGATCCCGCACCTCTTCGTCGTTCTCGGTGGAGCCGCAGAAGAACGCGACCTCTTCGCGCGCCTCCGCCGCGAGGGCCTCGACCCGCGCGCGGCTGGTCTTCCACCCGAAGCGGTCGAGCCAGCCCGCCGGGACCGGATCCGGGGGATCGGCGACGACCTGCCCGCTCGTCCGGTCCACCCAGTGGTTGTAGCCCTCCATGTCCGCGTCGACCGCGAGCTCGCCCCGGTCTTTCAAGAGCGCGCAGACCGCCGACTTGCCGGCCCCGGAGTTGCCGGTCACCCACACCAAAGGCATGGGCGCAGCATCTCAGTCCTCGTAGCAGCTCGCGGCGAAATCCCGGATCGCGTCGGACAGCCGGGTCGGGTCGAACCTCAGCTCCACCGGGCTGCGCGCCTGGACGAACTCCGCGTCCGGCATGTCCACGGCGAGCGTGTCCGCGTCGCCGAACGGGTGGATCGGGTCGCCCTGGTGGCCGATCACCAGCGCCCGCGTGGTGATCTTGCGGCGCACCGACTTCGGGGGCGCGATCCGGCCGAACAGCACCCCGTGCAGCAACGCCGCCATCGGCGCGGGACGCTGCGAGAGCGTGTCCGTCACGACGTCGACCCACTGGTTGCCGTGCGGGACGAGGGACGCCGCCAGCGCCACCGCCTGGACCGTCACCGGCAGGAACCGGGCCGCCATCAGCAGCGGCGCGAACGTGATCAGCCCCGCCACGATCGCGTTGTCCAGCACCGGCATCTCGACGATCAGCCCGCGGGCCCGGTCGGGGGCCAGGACCGCGACTTCCAGCGAGACGTTCGCGCCGAGCGACGTCCCGCCGATCACCGCGGCGGACACCTCCAGGTGGTCCAGCAGCGCCAGGGTCTGCTCGGCGAACGACGGCATCGAGTAGAGCCACGACTCGGTCGGCCGGTCGGAGTCGCCGTGGCCGAGCAGGTCGAGCGTGACCACCCGGAACCCGGCGCGGGCCAGCCGGCGCGCGAGGGGCGCGTGCATGCGGCGGGTCAGCATGATGCCGTGGGTGAGCACGACGACGCGGTCGCCGCTGCCGAACTCGGTGTACCAGAGCCGGTGTCCCTCGTGCTCGAACGAGCCGGTCAGCTCGATCGGGCGGGACGCGCGCCGCGCCGGGGCGGCGGGGGGATCGGGCTCGATCGCGGTCGCGCTGGCCGGGCTCATGTCCCACCGTCCTCCCCGTGTCGTGGTGACCTCTGTTCAGGAAAGCATCCCCGGCCCGCTTCGGCACAGTGACGTCCCCATCAGTTGACAAGGTGCCAATGGCGGCCCGGCGCGGTCATGGGTGAAGATGACCCCCATGACCGCTACCGCTGACAGCTTGCCCGATCTCGTCTCCCTGAAGGTCGACGTCGCCGGCCCCGTGGCCGAAGTGACGCTTCTCGGCCCGTCGAAGGGCAACGCGATGGGGCCGGACTTCTGGCGCGAGCTGCCGCTGGTCTTCCGCGCGCTGGACGCCGACCCGCAGGTCAGGGCGGTCGTGCTGACCGGCAGCGGAAAGCACTTCTCCTACGGCCTCGATCTGCCCGCGATGATGGGCGACTGGGCGCCGATGCTCGGCGGCGAGAACCTGGCCGGCCCGCGGACGGCCTTCCTCGACCAGGTCCGGTCGCTGCAGGCGGCGGTCAGCTCGATCGCGGAATGCCGCAAACCGGTCGTAGCGGCCGTTTCGGGCTGGTGCATCGGCGGCGGGGTCGACGTCGTCGCGGCCGCGGACATCCGCCTGGCCAGCGCCGACGCGAAGTTCAGCGTCCGCGAGGTGCGCGTCGCCATCGTGGCCGACCTGGGCAGCCTCCAGCGGCTCGCCTCGATCATCGGCGAAGGGCACCTGCGGGAGCTCGCGCTGACCGGCAAGGACATCGACGCCGCGCGCGCCGAGAAGATCGGTCTCGTCAACGACGTCCACGCCGACCAGGACGCGCTGCTGAAGGCCGCGCGGGAACTCGCCGGGGAGATCGCTGCGAACCCGCCGCTCGTGGTGCAAGGTACGAAGCAGGTACTGGCGACGAACACCGAGCGCCAGGTCGCCGACGGCCTCCGGTACGTCGCGGCATGGAACTCGGCGTTCCTGCCCAGCAAGGACCTCGGCGAAGCGGTCCAGGCGTTCCTGGAGCGGCGCCCGCCGGAGTTCAAGGGCGAGTAACTAGGAGGCAGCCGTGACCGCTTCGGAGGTCCACCACGCGTTCCGCGTCGCGCGGGACTACCTGCAGGCCCACCGCGAGGACTACGAGACGGCCTACCGGGACTTCGCCTGGCCGTCACTCGACGAGTTCAACTGGGCGATCGACTGGTTCGACGTCGTCGCGCACGACCCGGACAACGCCGAGCGGTACGCGCTGTGGATCGTCGAGGAGGACGGCACCGAGAACCGCTGGACCTACCCGGAGCTGTCCGGCCGGTCCAACCAGGTCGCGAACTGGCTGCGGAGTCTCGGCGTCCGCCGCGGCGACCGGCTGATCCTCATGCTGGGCAACCAGGGCGAGTTGTGGGAGACCATCCTCGCCGCGATCAAGCTCGGCGCCGTGATCATCCCGGCGTCCACGCTGCTCGGCCCGGCCGACCTGACCGACCGCGTGGAGCGCGGCGCGGCGAAGCACGTCGTGGTCCGCTCGGTGGACGCGCCGAAGTTCGCGGACGTCTCCGGCGACTACACGCGGATCGCGGTGGGGGAGCCGGTCGAGGGCTGGCAGCAGTACTCGGCCGCGTTCGCGCAGTCCCCGGAGTTCGCCCCGGACGCCCCGACGAAGGCCGGCGACCCGCTGCTGCTCTACTTCACCTCCGGTACGACGGCGAAGCCGAAGCTGGTGCAGCACACGCACGTCTCGTACCCGGTCGGTCACCTGTCCACGATGTACTGGATCGGGCTCGAACCGGGCGACGTCCACCTGAACATCTCCTCGCCCGGCTGGGCGAAGCACGCGTGGAGCAACTTCTTCGCGCCGTTCAACGCCGAGGCGACGGTCTTCCTCTACAACTACAACCGCTTCGACGCGGGCGCGCTGATGGCCCAGATGGACCGCTGCGGCGTCACGAGCTTCTGCGCGCCGCCGACGGTGTGGCGGATGCTGATCCAGGCCGACCTGACGGCGCTGAAGACGCCGCCGAAGAAGGTCGTCGGGGCGGGGGAGCCGCTCAACCCCGAGGTGATCGAGCAGGTGCAGAAGTCGTGGGGCGTCACCATCCGCGACGGCTTCGGCCAGACCGAGAGCAGCGTCCAGATCGCCAACACACCGGGCCAGGACGTCGTGCCCGGATCGATGGGCCGCCCGCTGCCCGGGTTCGTGGTGGCGCTGGTCGACCCGGTCAGCGGCGAGCGCGCGTCGGAAGGTGAAATCTGCCTCGACCTGCAGCACCGTCCCGTCGGCCTGATGACCGGTTACGCGGATGACGACGAGCGGACGTCGGCGGCGTTCGCGAACGGCTTCTACCACACCGGCGACGTCGGTTCGATCGACGAACGCGGCTACATCACGTACGTCGGGCGCACGGACGACGTGTTCAAGGCGTCCGACTACCGGATCTCGCCGTTCGAGCTGGAGAGCGTGCTGATCGAGCACGAGGCCGTGGCGGAGGCGGCGGTCGTGCCGGCCCCGGACCCGATCCGGCTCGCGGTGCCCAAGGCGTACGTCGTGCTGGCTTCGGGCTTCTCCCCGGACGCCGCGACCGCGCGGTCGATCCTGGCGTACTGCCGCGAGCACCTGGCGCCGTACAAGCGCATCCGGCGGCTCGAGTTCGCGGAGCTGCCGAAGACGATCTCGGGCAAGATCCGCCGCGTCGAGCTGCGGGGCCGCGAGAGCGACCCGAAGCGCGCCGAGGGGACCGAGTACCGCGAAGAGGACTTCCCGGACCTCAAGGGCTGACCGGGCCCGTTCCGGATGACGTGAATGAGTCATTCACGTCATCGGCGAGCGCCCGGTCAGCCGCGGGTGCCCTCGACCTGGCGGCCGTCCTCGGTCGAGCACGCCGTCACCGGGTCGCCGGCGCCGCTGCCGCACGTCCACTCACCGAGGACGATCGGGCCCGGGCCGTCGGCGTCGTTCGCGTCGGCCGGCGTCAGCTTCGCGAAGTAGTCCTTCAGCAGCTTGGTCGCCGCGGCGCAGTCGACCTGGCCGTGCGCGACGACCGCCGTCTTCGCGCCGCCCGTGCCGGTGACGTCGCCGCAGGGGACGCCGGGGGCCGTCGACCCGGCGGCCGCGGCCGCGGCGGGCACGGCAGCGGGCTCGGCGGAGGACGGCGCGGCGGGCGCCGGGTCACCGCCGCCGCAGCCGGCCAGGACGGCGGCCGCGGCGACGAGCAGCAGGGGGTACGCGAGTGTCTTCATGGGCCCTTCAAGAGCGGAAACGGATCGGGAGGGGTCACTCGGAGGGCACGACGGCGGCGAACACCGTCTGCTCGCCCTTCGTGCAGGTGGTGCCGCCCTGCGCGGCCGGCGGCCCGGAGGTGCACAGCCAGCCGTCGACGGTCTCGTTCACCGCGTCGTTCGAGCCGGCGCCCTGGCGCCCGGCGATCTTGCGGTGGAAGTCGCCGACGAGCTTCGTCGCCGCGACGCAGCTGACGCCGGCCGAGCCGCTGTCGAACACGTAGAGCGTCAGCCCGCTGGCGGCGGTCACCGTGCCGCAGGAGCCGGGCACCGACGGCGGCGCGCCGGACGGCTTCGTCACCGGCGCGGGCGCGGACGAGCTGCCGTCGGCGGGTGGCGGCGGGGGAGCGGTGGTCGACGCCGACGCCGCGGCGGACGTCGAAGGCGGGGCCGACGAGGCCGGGGCCTGCGCGCCCGGCTCGCCGGAGCAGGCCGCCAGCGCGGGTACGGCGAGGCAGGCGGCGAGCAGCGGCCGCCACGTCCTCGTGGTGGTCGGGTGGGGCACCGCGATCGTTCCTCCCCGGGTCGGGCCTGGCCCGGTCATTCTGGCCCGTCCGGGTGGGGGCCCCGTGGAGCGGCTCGCCCACAGGTGTGCGGCAGATTACTCCAGCCGGGTGGCGGCCGGTCACGGTGGGCGCTCCTGCGCTGTCCACAATGGACAATTAACATTCCGTTCACGCTCCGAAACCTCACGCTGCCATCAAGAATCGATCGGTCTAATTCCGGCCGAGCCGGTTAACAAAGCGGCTCCGCGTGCCGAAGATCTTGGTGGAGGCCGACGAGCTTCCCGTCCCCGACACCCGTCCCGAGCCCGTGAGAGCGATGAACGCCGACGCTGCGACCAGCCCCGAACCCAGCACCGACGAGAACACCGGCCCGTCCGGCCCGCCGACCGTCCCCAGCAGCGTCGTCTGGTGCTGCGGGCGGCCGTACGTCCTGGAGGCGCGCCCCGGCCGCGTCCGCTGGATGGGCACCGACTACCGGGGCCGTCCCGAGGCGCTGAGCAGCGCCGAACTGCAGCGGCGCGGCTGGAGCCGCCGCCGCGCCTGCTGACTACGCTGGGCGGGTGAGCACAGCCGCACCCGAACCCGCCGCGCAGGCGAGCGCCGCCGAGCCGTCCCTGCTCAAGCAGGCCTTCAACGTCCCCAACATGCTGTCGCTGCTGCGGCTCGCCGGCGTCCCGGTGTTCCTGTGGCTGCTGCTGGGGCCGAAGGAGGACGGCTGGGCGCTCGCGCTGCTGGTGTTCAGCGCGCTGACCGACTGGCTCGACGGCAAGCTGGCCCGCTGGCTCAACCAGATGTCCCGGCTCGGCCAGCTGCTCGACCCGGCGGCCGACCGGCTCTACATCCTCGCGACGCTGATCGCGTTCCTGGTCCGCGACATCATCCCGTGGTGGGTCGTGGTGCCGCTGGTGCTGCGCGAAGCGGTGCTGGGGGTGTGCGTGGCCGTGCTGCGCCGCCGCGGTTTCGCCCCGCCGGAGGTGACGTACATCGGCAAGGGCGCGACGTTCGTGCTGATGTACGCGTTCCCGTTCCTGCTGCTCGCCCAGGGCGGCTCCGACGTGGCGGCGGTGGCCCGGCCGATCGGCTACGCGTTCACGATCTGGGGCGCGGTCCTGTACGTGTGGTCGGGGGTGCTGTACGTGGTCCAGGCGCGCAACGCCCTGCGCGGCGCCGCTTTCCCGCGGGACTGAGCCACCCGCGCCGGCAGGTGACGTTCGGGCCACGGCAGCGCACGCCCCACCGGCGACTGAGGGCGACCTTTTCCCGGCCCGTGCCGGGCGGCTGCGCCGTGTGGGTGTAAGACTTCGCCCAGCACGTTTCGCCAGTGAGGGCATGAAAGGGGACCGGCGGTGTCCGCTCCTGAAGAGCTTCGCTACACCGAGGAACACGAGTGGGTCGCCACCCGCGGCGAGGACACCCTCGTCCGCATCGGCATCACCGAGTACGCCCAGGACCAGCTCGGCGACGTCGTCTTCGTCGACCTGCCCGAGGTCGGCCGCCAGGTCAGCGCGGGCGACGTGTTCGGCGAGGTCGAGTCGACCAAGAGCGTTTCCGAGCTGTTCGCGCCCGTCGACGGCGAGGTCGTGGCGGTCAACGACGCCGTCGCCGACTCGCCCGAGCTGATCAACAGCGACCCGTACGGCGAGGGCTGGCTGATCGAGATCCGGCTCGACGACCCGGCGGGCCTGGAAGCCCTGCTCGAAGCCGAGGCGTACGACGCCCTGACCAAGGGCTGAAGCCCGCTCCGCCGGTTCGGGGAGCCGGGGCTCGGAGAATCGATCAGGCACGGTACGTTGGCAGCTACACGTTCTTGAGTACTAGGCATCACAGCATGTGTGGAGGAGAGCTCAGGTGAGCACGAACGACGGGCCCGGCGGCGTTCCCCCGGAGCAGTCTCCGGAGCGGACCTCTGTCTTCCGGGCCGACTTCCTGGCCGAAGCCGAAGGCCACGAGCCCGCCCCGGCCGCGGAGGCGCCGGTCCAGGGTGTCGACGCCCTGCCGCCGGGTTCGGCCCTGCTGGTCGTGAAGCGCGGGCCCAACGCGGGTTCGCGGTTCCTGCTCGACCGCGACACCACCAGCGCCGGGCGGCACCCGGACAGCGACATCTTCCTGGACGACGTCACGGTCTCGCGGCGGCACGCGGAGTTCCGGCGCGAGGGCGGCGAGTTCGTCGTCATCGACGTCGGCAGCCTCAACGGCACCTACGTCAACCGCGAGCCGGTCGACCAGGCCGTCCTCGCGGGCGGCGACGAGGTGCAGATCGGCAAGTTCCGCCTGGTCTTCCTGACCGGCCCGGGTCACGGGGGCCAGGGGGCGCAGTGACGGCGGCCGGGCGGCCACAGAACCACGGACTGAGCATCGGGGCGGTACTCGCGCAGCTGCGCGGGGACTTTCCCGATGTCACCATCTCCAAGATCCGGTTCCTCGAAGCGGAAGGCCTGGTCACGCCGGGCCGGACGCCTTCGGGCTACCGGCAGTTCGCCGCGGCGGACGTGGAGCGCCTGCGGTTCGTCCTGGCCGCCCAGCGGGACCACTACCTCCCGTTGAAGGTCATCAAGGAGCAGCTGGACGCGGCGGACTCGGGTGCCGAGCCCGCCGCGGCCCTGCCCCGCCCGCCGCGGCGGCTGGTGCCGATCGACGTGACGGCGGAGAACGTCGGCCTGCCCGTGGCGGAGGACTTCGCCGTGGGCAAGGAGCAGCGCCTGACCCAGGAGGAGCTCCTGGAGCAGGCCGGCATCGACGCCGCCGCCCTGGCCGAGCTGCAGCAGTACGGCCTGGTCCGCTCCGGTCCCGCGGGGTTCTTCGACCCGGACGCGGTGCTGGTCGCGCGGACGGTGAAGGCGATGACCGAATTCGGTATCGAGCCGAGACACCTGCGTGCCTTCCGCGCCGCGGCCGACCGGGAGGTCGGGCTGCTGGAGCAGATCGTGACCCCGGTGTATCGGCACCGTGACCCGGAAGCGAAGTCGAGGGCGGACGAAGTCGTCCGGGAGGTCGCGGCACTGTCCGTGACGCTCCACACGCTTCTCGTCAAGGCGGGAATCCGCGGCGTCACGGGGTGTTGATCAGCAACGGGGCAGTGAGATCCTCTTTGCGGTCCCATGTCAATGACTGAATGTTCGGTGCCGCATGCCGTACCGTGAAGGCAGGGGTTTGCGGCAGGCGAACCGAGATAGTCTCGACAGCGAGCACAGCGTGGGAATGACGGGTAGCGTCGGCAGTGGCGGCGCCGAAACGTTCCAGTACCTGCGCCCGCGTGCACGAGAGGGAGGCGAAGCCCGATGAGCGAGATGCGCGTCGTCGGTGTGCGGGTCGAGCTGCCCGCGAATCAGCCGATCTTGCTGCTGCGGGAGACCGAGGGTGAACGGTACCTGCCGATCTGGATCGGCTCGGTCGAAGCCACCGCCATCGCCTTGGAGCAACAGGGAGTCCGGCCCGCCCGTCCGCTCACCCATGACCTGCTGAAAGAGGTCATCGGAGCGCTCGGCCGGGAGCTCGAGCAGGTCGTCATCACCGACCTCAAGGAAGGCACGTTCTTCGCGGAACTGGTCTTCGACGGCGACATCCGGGTGTCCGCCCGGCCGAGCGACTCGGTCGCGCTGGCCCTGCGGATCGGTGTCCCCATCCACGCCGTGGACGCGGTGCTGGAGGAGGCGGGCCTGATCATCCCGGACGAGCAGGAGGACGAGGTCGAGAAGTTCCGCGAGTTCCTCGACTCCGTGTCGCCCGAGGACTTCCGCGGGGCCGACACCTGATCCGCGGGCAGGTGTGCTCGCGGAGAGCGCTCGCCTGATCGGCCAGGTATGTGTTCTCTGGGGGTGCAACCCCCAGACCCCGCCCGGGGCACGCCCCCGGACCCCGATTGGCTCCCGCGATGAAGTATTTCCCTTGCCTTGACGCGGACGTCAACGTCTAGCGTCGGGGGCATGCGGATCGGAGAGCTTGCGCAGCGCACGGGTGTCACCACCCGTGCGCTGCGCTTTTACGAGTCCCAGGGTCTCCTGGCGGCCCGTCGGGCGGCGAACGGCTACCGCGAGTACGACGAGGACGACCTGCAGCTGGTCAAGGAGATCCAGACCCTGCAGACGGTCGGCCTGACCCTCGAGGAGACCCGCCCCTTCGTCGAATGCCTGCGCAGCGGCCACGAAACCGGCGACTCCTGCGCGAGTTCGATCGAGGTCTACCGGCGCAAGCTCGAAGAAGCGGACGCGCTGTTGGCGCGCCTCGGCGGCATCCGCGAGGAACTGGCCGTGAAGCTCGCCGGCGCACTGGCCCGGCAGGCACCCGATCCCTGTGTCGTCCCCGACGCCCCGCGCCCGTGAAGGAACCCGTCATGTCCGAAGTCAGAGAAGTCACCGATGCCACGTTCGCGGAGGTCGTCGGCAGCGACGTCCCGGTGCTGGTCGAGTTCTGGGCCACCTGGTGCGGCCCGTGCCGGATGGTCGGCCCGGTGCTGGAGCAGCTGGCCGCCGAGCGGGCCGGGAAGCTGGCCGTCCGCAAGATCAACGCCGATGAGAACCCGGAGACCACCCGCTCCTACCAGGTCATGTCCCTGCCGACGATGATCCTGTTCCGCGGTGGCGAGCCGGTCGAGACGATCGTCGGCGCGTTCCCGAAGGCCCGCATCGAAGAGCGCCTCGACCGCGCCCTCACGGTGCCGTCGCTTTGACGAAGGTGTCCGCCACCTCGCGCCCGTAGTTCTCCAGGTCGAGCGACGGGTCGGCCGCGTACGCCGCGGCCACCCCGTCGATCGCCTGCGCGATCGACATCGCCATCACCTCCGGCGTGAACTCGCCGAACACCCCTTCGGCCTGCCCCTGCTTGAGCTGGCGGGCGAGGCCGTGCACGCGCATGTCGTCGACCAGCACCTTCGTCATCACCCAGCCGTCCTCGTCGTCGGCGTTGGCCGACAGCTCGGTCAGCACGCGGACGCACTCGGGGTACGCGCGCAGGAACGCGATCGACGTCTCGATGTGGGCCCGCAGGTAGCCGGCCCGGTCGGCGGGGTCGAGCCCGCCGCCGGTGCGCTCCTTCAGGAACTCGTTCTTCGTCTCGACCACCGTGCTCAGCACGGCCTGCATCAGGCCGGCCTTGTTCGTGAAGTGGTACGAGATCAGCCGGGTGCTGCTGAGCCCGGCCCGCTCCTTGATCTTGGCGAACGTCGTCCTGCGGTACCCGAGGTCGGCGAGGACGCCGATGGTCGCCCCGATGATCTGCGCGCGGCGGGCCGCCTCGGTGACGCTGAGCCCCAGTTCCGCCATGAGGTCGGTGTTTACTTGCATGAGTAAAAAGTTACTCGGCTGAGTAAAACGGCGCAAGAGGTTTGAACCACCGGTCCGGGGGTACGGCGAACGGTGCAAAGGCTCAGCCGACCGTTGAGGCTTGCCGCGCGTCGCGTTGACCGGCACTGTCCGGGCGCTTACCGTCGAAGGAGGTAAATCGCCACGGTGTCATCAACGGTCTGGGGCCGGACCGCGGCGGTTGATCTCCGGCGGGTCCCGCTCCTGGGACCGTCCGGCTGTCATTCGCCGGCCGCCAGGTCGGGCGAGGGGAGGCTTGCGTGGTCGAGGCTGGTTCCGAGAAGCAGCCTGTTGAGGTCGCGAGTGGCGAGCAGGGTGAGCTGTTCCCCGACAACTCGCTGCCGGACGAGCTGGTGGGCTACCGCGGCCCGGCCGCGTGCCAGATCGCCGGGATCACCTACCGCCAGCTCGACTACTGGGCCCGGACGAAGCTGGTCGCACCCAGCATCCGCACCGCCCACGGCTCCGGCTCGCAGCGGCTGTACTCGTTCAAGGACATCCTTGTCCTCAAGGTCGTCAAGCGGCTGCTGGACACCGGGGTCTCGCTGCAGAACATCCGCGTCGCCGTCGACCACCTGCGCGTCCGCGGGGTCCGCGACCTCGCGCGCGTGACGCTGTTCTCCGACGGCACCACCGTCTACGAGTGCACCTCGCCGGAGGAGATCGTCGACCTGCTCCAGGGCGGCCAAGGCGTCTTCGGCATCGCGGTCAGCGGCGCCATGCAGGAAATCAGCGGCACCATCCACGAGTTCCCGGCCGAACGCGCCGACGGCGGCGTCGTCGAGACCCACCAGCCGGACGAGCTGACCCAGCGCCGCAACGCCCGCCGGACCGGGTGATCACCGCTGCGGCGGACGGAGTAAAGTCATCCGTGCGGTCGACGAATCCGCGCGGGAGAGTCCGAGCCTCATATTGAGCTCGGCGCCGAAGGAGCAAGTCCTCCCCGGAACCTCTCAGGCACCCTGGACCGCGCGGACGAGACGCCTCTGGAAAGCGGGTCGTCAGGACACAACCTGATGGCCCCGCCGACGGTGCAAGCCCGGGAACTACGGGCGAAACTCTCAGGCGCCTGCTTCGCGGGTACGGACAGAGTGGGGAGGCCGAGACATCGTTGTCTCGGTCCGGCTTCGCGTCCCCAGGAGGCTGTTGTGGAACCGTCACTCGCCTCCCTGGAACAGGGACTTCCCTTCGCCGACCGGCACATCGGGCCCGGCCCGGAAGACCTCCACCGCATCCTCGACGTCATCGGCGTCGCTTCTCTCGACGAGCTCTCCGAGCGTGCCGTTCCGTCGTCGTTGCGGGAGTCCGCCCAGCCGCTCGAACTCCCGCCCGCCGCCACCGAAGCCCAGGCGCTCGCCGAACTCCGCGAGCTCGCCGGCCGGAACCGGCCCATGGCGCAGATGATCGGGCTCGGCTACCACGACACCGTCACGCCGCCCGTGATCCGGCGGAACGTGCTCGAGAACCCCGCCTGGTACACCGCCTACACGCCCTACCAGCCGGAAATCTCCCAAGGCCGGCTCGAAGCGCTGCTCAACTTCCAGACCGTGGTCGCCGACCTGACCGGCCTGCCGGTCGCCAACGCCTCGATGCTCGACGAAGCCACCGCGGCCGCCGAAGCCATGACGCTGGTGCGCCGCGCGGGCAAGTCGTCGTCGAACCGGTTCGTCGTCGACGAGGACACGCTCCCGCAAACTCTCGCCGTGCTCCGGACCCGCGCCGAGCCCCTCGGCATCGAACTGGTCGTCGAGGACCTCTCCCAGGGATTGACCGGCCTCGGGCTCGGCGGCGACTTCTTCGGGATCCTGCTCGCCTACCCCGGCGCGTCCGGCGCCGTGCGCGAGCTGGACCTGACGATCGCCGACGCCAAGAAGCACGGCGCCGCGGTGATCGTCGCCGCCGACCCGCTGGCCCTGACCCTGCTGCGGCCGCCCGGCGAGCTCGGCGCCGACGTCGCCGTCGGGTCGACGCAGCGGTTCGGCGTCCCGCTCGGCTTCGGCGGCCCGCACGCCGCCTACCTCGCCGTCCGCCAGGGCCTCGAGCGGCAGCTGCCGGGCCGGCTCGTGGGTGTTTCGAAGGACGCCGACGGCGCGCCCGCGTACCGGCTCGCCCTGCAGACGCGGGAACAGCACATCCGCCGGGAGAAGGCGACGTCGAACATCTGCACCGCGCAGGTGCTGCTCGCGGTGATGGCGTCGATGTACGCGGTGTACCACGGGCCGGACGGGCTGCGCGGCATCGCGCTGCGTGCCCACCGGATGGCCACCGTGCTGGCGGCCGGCCTCTGCGAGGGCGGCGTCGACGTCGTGCACGGCGAGTTCTTCGACACGATCACCGCCGCGGTCCCGGGCCGGGCCGACGCGGTCGTCGCGGCGGCCCGTGACCTCGGGGTCAACCTCCGGCGCGTCGACGACGACCACGTCGGCGTCGCCTGCGACGAGACGACGACCCGCGAACGGCTTTCCCGCGTGTGGAAGGCGTTCGGCGTTTCGGTGTCCGATGTGGATGGTCTCGACGCCGACACCGCGGACGCGCTTCCGGCCCCGTTGCGGCGCACCAGCGCCTTCCTCACGCACCCGGTGTTCCACGCCCACCGCTCGGAAACCGCGCTGCTGCGCTACCTGCGGCGGCTGGCCGACTCCGACGTCGCCCTCGACCGCAGCATGATCCCGCTCGGCTCGTGCACCATGAAGCTCAACGCCACCGCGGAGATGGAGCCGGTCACCTGGCCGGAGTTCGCCGGCCTGCACCCGTTCGCGCCCGCCGAGGACGCCGCCGGCCTCCTGGAAGTGGTCGCCGACCTGAGCGCGTGGCTCGCGCGGATCACCGGCTACGACACGGTTTCCCTGCAGCCCAACGCGGGCAGCCAGGGCGAGTTCGCCGGGCTGCTGGCCATCCGCGCGTACCACCGGTCGCGCGGCGAAGGCGAGCGGGACGTCTGTCTCATCCCGGCCAGCGCGCACGGCACGAACGCGGCGAGCGCCGTCATGGCCGGCCTGCGGGTGGTCGTCGTCCGCTGCGACGACGACGGCAACATCGACCTCGGCCACCTGCGGTCCACTGTGGACGACCACCGCGCCGACCTGGCCGCGATCATGATCACCTACCCGTCGACGCACGGGGTCTACGAGGACACCGTCGGCGAGGTGTGCGCGCTGGTGCACGACGCGGGCGGCCAGGTGTACGTCGACGGCGCCAACCTGAACGCGCTGATCGGCGTGGCGCAGTACGGCCGGTTCGGCGCGGACGTCTCGCACCTCAACCTGCACAAGACGTTCTGCGTCCCGCACGGCGGTGGCGGACCCGGCGTCGGGCCGATCGGCGTCCGCGCGCACCTGGCGCCGTTCCTGCCGAACCACCCGCTGCAGCCGGCGGCCGGTCCGGCGACCGGGGTCGGGCCGGTCAGCGCGGCGCCGTGGGGGAGCGCGTCGATCCTGCCGATCTCGTGGGCGTACGTCCGGATGATGGGCGCGGAAGGCCTGCGCCGGGCGACGCTGGTGGCGGTGGCCAACGCCAACTACGTCGCCCGCCGCCTCGGGGAGCACTTCCCGGTGCTGTACGCGGGCCACGGCGGGCTCGTCGCGCACGAATGCGTCCTCGACCTGCGGCCGGTGACGAAGGCGACCGGCGTCACGGTCGACGACGTGGCCAAGCGCCTGGCCGACTACGGCCTCCACGCCCCGACGATGTCGTTCCCGGTGGCGGGCACGCTGATGGTGGAGCCGACCGAGAGCGAGGACCTCGCCGAGCTGGATCGCTTCTGCGACGCGATGATCGCGATCCGCGCGGAGATCGACCGGGTCGCGGCGGGGGAGTGGGACCTGGCCGAGTCCCCGCTGCGGCAGGCCCCGCACACGGCGCGCTGCGTCGCGGGTGAATGGGACCGGCCGTACAGCCGTGAGATCGCGGTGTTCCCGGCGGGTCCGGCGGAGACGAAGGTCTGGCCCCCGGTCCGCCGCATCGACGGCGCGGCCGGCGACCGCAACCTGGTCTGCTCGTGCCCGCCTCCGGAAGCGTTCGCCTGACGGCTTCGCGTGGTCTGCACAGGAACGGGAGGTAGGTTGACGCCATGGCGAATGCGCACGGTCCTGATCGGACGTCCGTGGTCGTGACCGGCGGCAGTGGCTTCATCGGCCGGGCCGTCGTGCGCGCCCTCCGCGACCGGGGCGTCGGAGTCACCGTCGTCGACCGCGTCGCGTTCCCCGAGGACCTCGGCGGCGTCCGCGTCGTGACCGGCGACCTGCGCGAGGCCGCGGTCCGCGAGGAGGCCGTGACGGCGGAGACCGCGGGCATCGTGCACCTGGCGGCGCTGACGTCGGTGCTGAAGTCGGTCGAGCTGCCCGAGGACACCTTCGCCGACAACGTCCTGGTCACCCAGGAACTCCTCGAGCTCGCCCGCCGCCGCGGGGTGCCGAAGTTCCTGCTCGCCTCGACCAACGCGGTGATCGGCAACGTCGGCACGGCGACGATCACCCCGGACCTGCCGCTGCGCCCGCTGACGCCGTACGGCGCCACCAAGGCGGCGTGCGAAATGCTGCTCTCGGGCTACGCCGGCGCGTACGGCATGACGACGTGCGCGTTGCGGTTCACCAACGTCTACGGCCCGGGAATGTCCCACAAGGACAGTTTTGTGCCGCGCATGATGCGCGCCGCGCTCTCCGGCGGCGGCGTCAAGGTCTACGGCGACGGCCGCCAGCGCCGCGACCTCGTGCACGTCGACGACGTCGTCCGCGCGATCCTGCTGGCCCTCGACAGTGGCCACTCCGGCCGGGCGATCGTCGGCGCCGGGCGCTCGGTGTCCGTGCTGGAGATGGTCGAGGCCGTGCGCGAGGTGACCGGGGCCGAGCTGCCGGTCGAGCACGTCGACGCGCCGGCGGGGGAGATGCCCGCGGTGGTCGTCGACGTCTCCGCCAGCGCCGAGACCATCGGGTACCGCCCGGCGGTCTCGCTCACCGACGGCCTGGCCACGGCCTGGAAGTACTTCTCCGGCCTCGACCGTCCAAACGCGACACCGTGAAGGATTTCCTGAAGCGGCACTGGCTGCTGCTCCTGCTCCTCGTCCCGGCGATCGTCCTGCGGGTGCTGACCTGGCTGGCGTACAAACCCGCGCTGCTGTTCATCGATTCGTTCCGCTACATCGACAACCTGCACGCCCTGCGCGCCGACCAGCTCGACCCGATCGGCTACGACCTCGTCCTGCGCCCGCTGCTCGCCGTCGGCGGGCTGGCGTGGGTCGCGGCCGTCCAGCACGTCGGCGGAATCCTCATCGCGATCGGCGTGTACGCGCTGGTCCTGCGCCTCGGCGGCCGCCCGTGGGTGGGCGCGCTCGCCGCCGTGCCGGTGCTGCTCGACGCCTACCAGCTGCAGATCGAGCAGAACATCATGTCCGAGGTGACGTTCGAGGCGGTGCTCCTCGGGCTCCTGTGGCTGCTGCCCGGCTGGGGCACCCCGGGCTGGAAACGCGCCGGCGCCGCGGGTCTGCTGCTCGGCTTCGGTGTGCTGACGCGGCTGATCGGCATCTCCCTCGCCTTGCCACTGCTGGTGTTCCTGGTCGTCGCCGGGGGAGCGTGGCGGCACTGGGCGGGCTGGCGCCGGGCCGGCGTCGGGCTGCTGGGCCTGCTGGTCGTGCTCGTGCCGTACTCGGCGCGGGTGCACTCGGAGACCGGCAAGTGGGGCCTGACCGGGCCGTCCGGGAACATGCTCTACGGCCGCACCGCCGCCGTCGCGGACTGCGCGAACCTGCACCTCGACCCGACACTGCAGGTCTTCTGCCCGGCCGAGCCGCGCGAGACGCGGCTGGTGGACAACTACACGCACGCCGACCTCGACCCGAACTGGCCGGGCCCGCTACCCCCGGGCGCGGACAAGGCGGCGCTGGCGCACGAGTTCGCCGTCGACGTGCTGAAGGAACAGCCCGGCGATGTCGCGGACGCGATCCTGACGGACTTCGCCAAGAGCTTCGCCTGGAGCCGCGAGCAGGACCCGACCGACGTCCCGCTGGACCGGTGGCAGTTCCAGCTCGCCTATCCGCAGTGGGCCGACCAGTCGCTGATCGACCTGGTCACGCAGCAGAACGACGGCGTCAACGCCAGTGTCGACCAGCCACTGGCCAAGATCCTCCGCGACTACCAGCTGGGCGGCGGGTACGTCCCGGGCGCGGTGCTGGGCATCGGCGCGATTCTGGGCCTGTTGACGGTGTTCCGCCGCAAGAAGCCCGTGGACCGGGCCCGGGCGGGCGCGCTGCTGGCGGCGTCGAGCGGGCTCGTCCTGCTCTTCGCTTCGGCGGTGTTCCAGTTCTCGTGGCGCTACCAGATCCCGGCCCTCGTGCTGCTGCCCGTGGCCGGCGCGCTCGGCTTCACCACCCTGACCTCGGCCAGCCGGAAGCGCCTCGCCGCGTTCCCCGACGACGTCGACACGGGCGCCCTCGACGACTTCCGCGGCCGCCACCCGGAGCTTGCGCTGGCGCCGCTGACCGTCGTCATCGCCGCGTACAACGAAGCCGGCGGCATCGGCGAAGTCCTGGAGAAGATGCCCGACGAGTGCCTCGGCATGCGCGTGGACGTGCTCGTCGTGGTCGACGGCGGCACCGACGACACGGCCGGCATCGCCGAAGAGCACGGCGCGTACGTCTGCGTCGCGCCCCGCAACCGAGGCCAGGGCGCGGCGCTGCGGCTGGGCTACCACCTCGCCGCGGAGGCGGGCGCCGAGTACGTCGTGACGACCGACGCCGACGGCCAGTACGACAACAGCGAGCTGGAAGCGCTGGTCCGCCCGGTCGTCGAAGGCACCGCGGACTTCGTCACCGGGTCCCGGCGGCTCGGCCATGAGGAAGCCGACAGTCGCGTGCGGTGGCTGGGGGTGCGCGTGTTCGCGGCGCTGGCGTCGGTGCTGACCGCCCGGCGGATCACCGACACGTCGTTCGGCTTCCGCGCGATGCGGGCGGACCTGGCGTGCTCGGTCCCGCTCAACGAGCCGCAGTACCAGTCCTCGGAGCTGTTGCTGGGCGTCACCGCGCGCGGCGCCCGGGTCGTCGAGCTGCCGATGAGCATGCGGCTGCGCAAGGCGGGGAAGAGCAAGAAGGGCGGCAGCCTCGTCTACGGCGCGAACTACGCCCGGGTCATGACGGGGACGTGGTGGCGGGGGTACGTGCTGCGCCGCGGGCGAACACGAGCCGGTCGAGCAGCGTGAACTTGACGACGAACACCAGTGCGTAACTGGCCACGTACGCGCCGTCGACCAGCACGACCCACCAGAAGTGCGGCAGGTCCAGCGGTGTGAGCAGCGAGCCGGCCAGCGTCGTCAGGCCGATCGAGGCGAGCCCGCCGAGGCCGATGACGGCCAGGTAGGGCAGCAGTTCGCGGCGCACGCGCGGGCGTCCGGTCCGGCCCCACACCCAGCGCCGGGTGACGACGAAGTTCAGCACCGCGCCGGCCGCCCAGGCCAGCGTGCTCGCCAGGGCCGCGGCGCCGCCGGTGGCGAGCACGGCGAGCAGTACGACCTGGCTGAGGACCGTGGCGGCGACGGACGTCGCGGCGGCGCGCGCGAGGCGGGCCCAGCCGCGGCGGCGGGTCTTCTCCGTTGTGCGGGGCCGCACGCCGTTGGTTACGGTCGTCATGCCCCCATCCTCCCCGCGGGCCGGTCGCGCCGCCGTCCGACCCCCCTACGCATAGGAGATTCACAGGCTATTGCCAGGTCTTCATCAGCACTTGATCGATAGCGTCGGGTGGCGTAAACGAGCAGGAAAGGCGGCACAATGCGAGTGCTGGTTCTCGGCGGTGACGGATATCTGGGCTGGCCGACCGCGCTGCACTTATCGGACAAAGGCCACGAGGTAGCCGTTCTCGACAATTTCGCCCGCCGCGGTTACGACGCCGAACTCGGTGTCGAAAGCCTCGTTCCGATCGAATCCCTCGCCGGCCGGATCGCCGCGTGGGAGGAGGTCTCCGGGCGGACGATCACCAGCTACGAGGGCGACCTGCTGGACGCGGAGTTCCTGTTCGGGGCCGTGCGGGAGTTCCGGCCGGACGCGGTGGTGCACTACGCCGAGCAGCGGTCGGCGCCGTACTCGATGATCGACCGCGAGCACGCGGTGTACACCCAGCACAACAACGTGATCGGCAACCTGAACCTGCTGTACGCGATCGCGGAGATCGATCCGGCGATCCACCTGGTCAAACTGGGCACGATGGGCGAATACGGCACGCCGAACGTCGACATCGAAGAAGGCTGGCTGGACCTCGAGCACAACGGGCGCAAGGACCGGGTGCTGTTCCCGAAGCGGCCGGGGTCGTTCTACCACCTGACAAAGGTGCACGATTCGCACAACATCGAATTCACGTGCCGCGCGTGGGGGCTGCGCGCGACGGACCTCAACCAGGGCGTCGTGTACGGCCAGCAGACGCCGCAGACGGCGGCCGACCCGCGCCTGGCGACCCGCTTCGACTACGACGCGGTGTTCGGCACGGTGCTGAACCGGTTCGTCATCCAGGCGGTGCTGGGGCAGCCGCTGACGGTGTACGGCAAGGGCGCCCAGACGCGCGGCCTGATCGACATCCGCGACACCGTCGAGTGCATCCGGCTCGCCGTGGAGAACCCGGCCGAGGCGGGGGAGTTCCGCGTGTTCAACCAGATGACGGAGAGCATGTCGGTGGCCGCGATCGCCGACCTCGTCGCCGACCGGTTCCCCGGGCCGGTGCAGATCGAGCAGCTGGAGAACCCGCGCACCGAGGCACCGGAGCACTACTACAACGTGAAGCACACCGGGCTCGTCGGGCTGGGGCTGGAGCCGCACCTGCTTTCGGACACGCTGATCGAGTCGATGTTCGACATCGTCGGCGCCAACAAGCACCGGGTGAACCCGGAGAAGCTGCGCCCGACGGTGCGCTGGCGGGGCGCGCTGAAGGGCTAGCGGGTGCGGGTGGCGTGGGGGGGGCCCCGCCCC